>DATATM010000026.1:0-240516 GCA_036268775.1 Acidimicrobiales bacterium
CCCCGCTGTTGCTGTCGCTGGAGCAGGCCTTGGAGTTCATCGCCGACGACGAGTGCGTCGAGGTGACGCCGAAGGCGGTGCGCCTCCGCAAGGTCATCCTCGACCAGGCCGTCCGGGGCCGGCTCCGGAGTCGGGCCCGCAACCCCAAGTGACAGCCCGGCCGTCGGTCCATTCTGTGTCGGCGGCCTAGGCCAGCGCAGGCCGCGGTCACGATGTGCTGGTGAACCATCGTCGTACCGCGGCTCATCGGCACCGCATCCTTTTATCCCGCTCCAGGCAGTACCCCTGGGCCGTTGGACAATGGAGCCTTCAAAGTCTGATGGGACACCAACTGGAGTCGCGAAACGTGATCTCTTGCTGAGATGACTATGAAGTTGCTTCAGGTTGAAATGCCAGTGAACATCAACAGGAGCCACGGAATGAAGCCAACGATGCACCCGGTCTTGCCAATCATTGAAAGTTTCTCGATCGGTCGCCTATTCGAATGACCGACGAATACGGCGATAATCCGAGGAGCAAGAAGAAGCGAGCTGCGGCCGGATCGTTCATGCCCCGATCAAATGCGGGATAGTGAGTCAGGGCATGGTTCACCCACAGGGCTTTCCATAGACCCGTGGAGAGCAGAACTCCCAAAAAGCGTCAGGAGGGCGATCGTCCTCGCCAACTTGTTGGGCGCGCGATGTTGGGGGAGCTGGATTTGCAACGGCGTCATCTCCATGGACAAAGCGTAGCTGCGGAGGATCGGCGCCTCTTAGGTACGGGGCCTCTCGGTTTCCCGATTTCACAACCCCTCACCTGCGATGTAGGACGGGCTTCCAACTCCTGGACCGGCTGAACATCAGTCCTTATCCAGAAGCGGAGGACCGGTAGGTGGCGATGCCGACGATCGGAGCGGTGAGCGGCGTCCCACCCATGGATCCCTCGAACGGTGCGGTGCCAAACGAGAAGATTCCACCGTCAGCGGCCGCCAACCAATAGCCATTGCCGTCCGGCGTAGCCGCGATCCCGACCACCGGTGCATTGATATGAGACCCTCCCATCGAACCCTTGAACGCAGCATCGCCGAAGGCAAAGACCCCGCCGTCAGCCGATGTCAGCCAGTAGCCCCCTCCGTCAGCAGTGGCAGCAATCCCTACGACGCGAGCGTTGAGTGGTGTTCCTCCCATCGAACCCTTGAAGGCAGCATTGCCGAAGGCGAAGACCCCACCATCACCACTCACCAGCCAATAACCCTTGTAGCTAGGTGTGGCCGCCATTCCGACAATCGGGGCGGCAAGAGCCAGGGAGGTGAGCCCACCCATGGGAGCGGCATCTCCACAGCCGGCGACTCCTCCATTTGTGCTGACCATCAAAAAGCCGCTCCCGTCCACCGAGGAAGCGATGCCGGTCCACGACCCAAGCGCACCGTTGAGGCTGGTGCAGCCTCTCCCTGGCAACAGGTTGGCCAGACCGAATCCCGTCCCCGAGCGGTAGGCGTTCAGTATCCAGTAGCCGTTCCCGGTTGGTGTCGGCGTCATGGCGCTACATCCGAAGGCGGGATTGAGTGTGCTCGGTGGTTGAGGAGTGAAGCCGCAAGTTCCCGGGACAGTCACGCCGGAGCCATAGAACGGGGCACCGAACGAGAAGACCCCGCCGTCTGCGCCGACGAACCAGTAGCCGGGGCCTGGAAGGGGTGACGCCGCATTGGCTGTGATGGGTGCAGATAGAACGGTCCAGGTGCAGCCAAGGATGAGGACCATCAGTACCCGTCGGAATAATCGCATCGCACTCCCCCTGTTCGTCGCCTCGCGCTGCGAGGTACCCAATCCGAATCCGGGGCAAACACAACCTGGCGTTCGACATGTGCTGCAGAGCTGCGCTATGCTCCGAAGCTACGAAAGCTGGCAAGCGACGAGGGCGTCTGAAGGCTTTCCGGCAAAATTACCCCCCTTGACTTCTACGCTCCAGGATTGGCGCGAGGCCGAATCTCCGAAGCCGACCGTAGTACCGCCCACTTGCCTTCCTGAGTGAAATACCTCGATGTTGCAACGAAGTGACGTGGGGGCCGGCGGCGGGGGAACTCCGCTGATAGTAAATTCGACTTGCTCAGCGGGGATGCCCCCATTGGAGAACTCGGGATTATATGGCAGAAGGGTCGCGGTGACGGATGTCACCTGAACTTGGAGAGCACCCGGCGTGCTTACGGAAGACGCTGACCCTTGCGTTCGGCTGGAGCCCGATGTGCAGCCGAAGCACATTCCTGCGGCAAGCAATCCGACTGCGAACAACCGCGGCCGCATCCGGTCAGCGACGGTCATGGCGTCTGACCCAACGCGTCGCCAAGGATGGTCAACATCGGTGGGCCCGACACGGTCGCCCCTGTGTCGCTGCCAGGCTGGTTCGGCACCACCACTGCCACCGCCACCGTGGGGTCATTAGCCGGGGCGAAGGCGATCATCCAGTCGTTGGTGAGTGACGCGTTTGGTCCCGTCTCCGCCGTTCCCGTTTTGGCGGCGACATTCCAACTCGCCGGGAACCCGACCATGTAGGCCGTACCGCTGGTTACCACCGCCTGCATGAGAGTCGTGACCGTGGCTGCCGTGGAGGGGGTGGTCGCAGTCAGCCAGGGTTTTGGCGTGTACGACTGCACCAGATTGCCCTGAGAGTCACGGATCTGGCTCATCACATGGGGAGTCATGATGACGCCTTTGTTGCCGATCCCGGCGGCGACGAGGGCCATCTGCAAGGTGGTGGCGACGACGTTCTGCTGCCCGAAGGCCGAATAGGCCTGGGAGGGTTTGTTGTTGGTCAGTTGGGCCACGGTTGGAAAGCTGGACACACCGACTCCCGGCAGGTCGAGAGGAATCCGCTGGTTGAAACCAAACGCTTGGGCTTCGCTGTTTAGGTTCTGTGCACCGAGGGCCATGCCCAGCTGGGCAAATGCAGTGTCGCAGGACGCCGGAAGTGTCTGATGAATGGTTCCTCCACAAGACTCTGGGCCGCTTGGCCCGCTGTGCCCGTAGTTGCAGAGTTGAAGGTTCGACTGGGGCAACGGGATGCACTGCTGTTGGGGATAGTCGACGTTGGCCAGTGCGGGTTGGTGATCGAACACCGCTGCGGTGGTTACCGTCTTGAACGTCGAGCCGGGAAGAAAGCCGAACTGGAACGATCTTGATACCAGAGGGCTCTGGGCACTCTTAGGGTTCAATGAGTTCCAGGTCGAGGTCTCGACGCTGCCGCTTGGGGACGCAAGACCGGTGGGATCAAAGGTGGGATTGGAGTACATCGCCTCGACTGCTCCGGTCTTAACATCGACCACGACGGCGCTGGCCTGAAGTGCGCTCCCGTTGATATCGGTGGCATCCACCGCGGCCGCCACCTGGCTCTGAAGGTGCGAGTTGATGGTGAGCGTCACATTGTCGGTGGTGGTCCGGTTGACCAGCAAGTCACTCAGGGGCTTGGCCGCTCGGGTGTGGGACTGGAGATAGCTGTTGTATTCGGCTTCGACGCCCGTTTCGCCATAAGTTAGGGAGTCATAGCCAACGATCTGGGAGAACAACACCGCGGTGTTCTTATTGTAGACGCGTTGGTATTTGTAGACACCGCTGGTGGCGGGGACCGAGGTGGCCAGGTTGACGCCGTCCGAGGAGAGGATGTCACCCCGGGGCTGGCTGAGTTTCACCGCAACCACCCGCGGATTCCTCGGATCGTTGGCCAACGAGTTGGCTTTGAAGACCTGGACGTTGTTCAGCTGGACGAACAAGGCGATAAAGCACAGCAGAATGAAGATCCCGAGGGCCCGTATCCGTTTCTCCATCAGAGCCTTCCAGACATGAGCTTCACTGCGATGACTTCATCGGAGTGTTGGTCAGGATCAATTGGCCCTCGTTCTGCACCGCGACGCGGAATCATCGGATCAGCAAATCTATCGAAGGGCATAACGCTCTAAGCCTTGATAACCACGCTAGCGAAGAGGCCGGAGTTCGTGAGCTTTGCGGCAAAAGCGTCCTCATCCGTCGCCGTCCCCACGATGGTGATGTCGAAGGTGGTCTGACCGGCACCCGGTACGCCATTGTCCGAGAACGCCGAGTTGCCGTTCCCAAGGAATGGGTTAATTGTCGTAGACACTTGTTCCTCGGTGGTGGTTGACTTGGTGACGGCTTCGACCACGTGAAAGGTGCTGATCCACCCTGGCAGCGCGCCCTGGCTGATAATTCCGGGCGAAGACACAGGGTCGATCCACTCGGTGGAGATCCCATAGCTGACGCCATCGGTAAAGACGGGTGCCGTCGGACTGCCAACGAAGTCTTGAGCGGCGGTTACGAGTACCGGAATGGCAAAGCTTCGGGCTTCGAGGAGCTCGCCGGTCTGCGAATCCAAGAGGACCGTTGGGCCCGACCACCGCGAGATCACCGTACCGGTCAGTGGGTCTAGCGTCACCTGCTGG
Source organism: Acidimicrobiales bacterium (assembly GCA_036268775.1). GTDB lineage: Bacteria > Actinomycetota > Acidimicrobiia > Acidimicrobiales > RAAP-2 > DASZIT01. The sequence continues at coordinate 4,427 of DATATM010000026.1, forward strand.
TTAGTGGAGAAGGCCTCGCCGGTCCGGCCAGAGTGCGAGGTCTCCTGCCCGAGCGCAGTTACTCCGGGCAGCAGGGCCATGGTTCTGAGTACCTCTTGGCCAAACCCGGACCATGCCCCGTTAGTCGGACCGACGAGCAGGACCGTCAGCCGAACGAAGCCAGCCACATGAGCTGAATCGCCCCTGGCTGCTTGGTCAAGCGATGGAATTCCCGTGGTGCCCGCCTGGAGTTGTGTGGCGAGTACCGCCGGATCGTGAGCCAGCTTCGACACGTCGATCGAAGCCAAGTTTGATCCAGCACTGAGGGACGCTTGCAAGCCAGCTGCACAGTCGGTGGCAGGTTGGTTGGTCGGGGTATCGATCAGGCCAATGGAGTGCCAGGCTAGAGAATTCGCAGGGCCGGCGAACGTTGCCGTTCCGAACTGCTGTGACGTGCAAGTTGTACCGGTCGAGTTTGACCACACTTGAAGTGCAATCGGGATCGATGCCTTGGCGTCCGGGGTGGGCGTCTTACCTACATAGCTGACGTCCGCATCCAGGACACCCTTCAGTTGGTAAGTGGACCACTGACCAACCTGCAGCGGCGGAGGGGGTTGGACAGAGTCCGCTAACCGGGAGATCTGGGCAGCCGCCGCAATCGAGGTGCCGTTCTTCGAGGACGGAACGGCCTGGAGGATCAAGATCGCACTTGCGGCAATGGCGGCAACTAGCCCAACCGACCATCGCATCCGCCGACGAGTCCTCGGATTTGGGTGCCTGGCGAGACCCAACGGAACGGGTTCTCCGATCTCGGAACCAATGGCCTCGTCCAGTATCGAGCGCGCAATCAAAAGCTGGCCGGCGGGTACTTCCTCAGCGTTCATGAAGTCTTTGACGAGGTCGAGGTCAGTGCTCATGGTGGGCCCTCCGTTGAGTTTGATGGTGCTTCTGCTGGCGACTCTTCATCTAGGTATTGCCCGGATGCGCCGAGTAGTTCCCTCAGTTGTCGTCGAGCGCGGGACAGCCTTGATCGCACGGTTCCGACCGGAATCCCCAGTGCAACCGAAACCTCCTCATAGCTGAACCCCGGGCCCGCCACCAGGAGCAGGACATCGAGGTAGACATCGTCGAGTTGGCCGAGCGCACGGGCAATCGGCTCTGCGTGGGCTCGGAAGAAGACGTTCGAAACTGCTTCCTCGCTGGGATTTTCGTAATCCTCGACGATAGGCATCGCTGTTCCTTCTCTCCTGAGTCTGCGACCTTCGGAGCGCCAGTGATGGCGGACAAGATTCGTTGCGATGCCGAACAGCCACGGACGGGCGTCAGGGCGAGTGAGGTCATATGTTCTGCGGGAACGGAACGCCACGGCAAAGGTCTCGCCGACAAGGTCCTCGACATCACGCCGACCGACCCGCTTTGAGATGTACCTATGTAAATGTCCGGAGTGTCGGTCAAAGAGGGCTGCGAACGCATCGGGGCGGGTGAGAGAAGCCTCGATCTGCAGAGCATCGGTTGCCTCAGCCCGCTCAGTATCCCCCATTGACTGATTATTGCCCGCTGACTCAACACTGGTTCCCTCGACCTAGATGACCGCTTCCGACGGAGGTGTATTTACCTTCGGTGTCGTCTCCTTTTATGACCCGACGGGCCGCCATCTGAGCAACAAATCCATCGTGGGAATTGTGTCGACCTGAATCGGGACGGTGGAAGCGGTGGCGCCATACACAAAGCACGAGGGCGTGCCGCACTGCCGCCGTGGATTCGCCTTGCCATTTTTAACCGCCGGTGTGGTCGTTGCCCTTGTGTTGTTGGCGGGAACCCTTCGCTTCTGATCCTCGAATCTCCCCAGGTCAGCTCGCGGCGGAGCCGTGGAAGCGAGCGTTCCCGAAGGAGAACACTCCGCCGTCGGCGCCCAGCAGCCAGTAACCACCTCCGTTTGGTGGCGATGCGATTCCTATGATGGGAGCTGATGGTGAGATGCCGAGCCCGGGCAGGGACCCGAAGAACGGCGCCGACGGATTAATCTGGTTGTTTCCTCCAAGGACGATCGGGGCGAACACCCCTCCGTCGATGCCCACGACCCAAACCCCGGTACCTGACCGAGGAGTGGCGAGTCCACTGATCTGTGCGGTTATCGAGGTCGCGGCAAAGAAGGATATGTTTCCGGAGTTGCCGAATGGACCGCCTCCGCCGCAAGCTTCTCCCGGACCTGGGAAGGCCAGTCCGGGCCCGCCAGACGACACCTGGTAATAGCCGGCCGTGTCCGGTTGGGCAGCGATGCCGATTTCCCAGACCTGTCCGGTGACAAACCCAGGCGACGACACGGTCCCGCCCGCGGTGAAAACCGGCACGGTGCAGTAGGGCGCTCCGCCAAAGGCGAACACCCCTGAATCGGCACCACCGAGCCAGTACCCGCTGCCGTCGTGGGTGACGGCGATTCCTACGATTGGGGCTGCCGGCACGAGGCGCAGGCTGGGGAGCGACCCGTGGAAAACGGCGTCCCCGAAGGCGAACACCCCACCGTCACTGGCCACCAACCAGTACCCGCCGCCGTCATGGGTGGCGGCGATGCCGACGATTGGAGTTGCCGGTACCACCCCCAGGCCCGGGAGCGACCCATGGAAGGAAGCGTTACCGAAACTCCAGACCCCGCCGTTGGCCTGGGCCAACCAGTACCCACCTCCATCCGGTGTCGGGCTGATCGCCACGAAGCGCCCCGGTGGCACACCCCCAGTCACCGTAAAGGGAGCCGTAAGGTTGGTGAAAGAACCCGGAGATGATCCCGTCGAGCAGGAGACGGCGAACTGGTAACTCCCGGGTCCGACCATCTGAGCCGGCCCCGACCCGATGAAACTCGGGACCAGGACTCGTTGGCTACCGGCGAAATCCAGAGCAGTGGGAACGCTCGAACCGTTGGCCGACTCGAACACCGGACTTCCGCATGAGGACGACTCGTTGACGGTCACGACGCTGCCCACCGGCCCCGACGAGGGCACCACCGAGAGACTCGGTCCGACCGGGGCTGCTGCTGTGGAAGCGGCAGGCACCCCGGACACTAGGAGACCGAGAGGGAGAAGCACTGTCACTAGGGAGAGAAGGACTTTCGGTGCCAATCGCCCTACTCGTTGATGTGTCACGCCTCACCCCCAGGGTTACACGGACCCTCAAATGAATTCTACTGGACCGTCAGACGCAGCGTCACTCAGAGTGACCAGCGCACCGTGCGCGATGGACGCGCGATGAATCCTCTCTGAACGGATCCCGTAGACAACCTCAAGGCTGCCTGAGACATTGCAGTCGACAGGGCTTTCGGCTGGATGGCTGTCCCGATCGACATATGGCGAAATAAGTCGATGTCAACCGAATGGACCGCTCAGTCGTGAGACAGGTAGGGGATACTTCGGCCATTCCCGCGTAGACCTGCAAGGCTGGACGACATCGTCGGAGGGACTATTCGTGCGAGGTAAAGCCATCACAGTCTTCGTGCTGGTCTGCGGAGTGGGATTCCTGACCTGTTGTGGTTCGCCGGCGCCGAAGGCCGCGCGATCCACCGAAACAAGCACAACGAAGCCGGCCAGTAGCGACGGGCTGGTGGCGGCCGATCCACGGCTGACGGATCGAGTCGAGCTGAGCAAATCCAGAGTGGTTTCGGGGCAGCCGATTTCAGGAACACTGGTTGTCACAAGCAAAGCTCCTGCACCGATCAATTTGACACGGACTTGTCGCCCAGACTTCCAGGTCGTCATCGGCAACGGATCGATCACGCAGCACCCTGGGTTTGCGGCAGTATGTGGCCTTCAACCCTTCTACATCCAACCCGGCATCAATCGATTCCCGATCACGGTGATCACGACCTACCTCGGATGCGAGCAGCCGGGTGGCTCATCGGCGGTGTCAACCCCTACGTGCGTTAAGAACGGTCCGCCACCGTTGCCGCCCGGTATTTACCACACGGCCCTGTTCGGAAGTGGCGCCACCCCACTTCCCAAACCGGCTCCGGTCGAGGTGACCCTCACGTGACCCAGTCAACTTGGCCGGAGCCGATGCGAACCTTTCACAGCCCCGCTGCGTCGTTCCTAGCGAAGGTCGGTCAGGCTTGGCCAGAGGAGGGGCGATGAGTATCAGCAGGTTCGGGTTCATGTCGGCCGTGTTGCTGACTGCGGCTGCTTTGGCGGCCTCCTGTAGCTCAACGCCAGGGGTCCAACCGCAGAGGGCCACTGTCTCGGGGACGTTTGTCACTATCGGGGGTCCGAGTGGAACTCCCCATCCAGCAGGAGGCACGGTCACATTTGCGAACGCCGCCGGAAAGGCAACCGATGTCGCTGTTGGCTCCAACGGGACCTTCAGAGTAAAACTCATCGAGGGGGAGTACTCGTTATCGGGTCGTAATGGGAGCAACGCCTGTCCGGGGGGGAACGTCAACCTGACAATGGCCTTTCCTCCGCCCGTGCAAGTTGCATGCCAAATCCCGTGAGTAATGCGGCGCGGACCGTGGTCATGATCAGCCACGGACCGGTTGAGCAAGGTGATCTCGAAGCGCGAGGGGAATCGCGGGTGACAGACGTCTGCACCGCGGACGCCGAGCACCACACTCCCCGACGAAGGCCATGCCTTTGGATGTTGGCATTTGCAGGTGCGATTGCGATCGCTTCCACAATTGCAATCGCTGAAGGAGGGCTCGGCGGCAACGGGCTACCGGGTCCAGCGCCTCCGCCGGTGGACGTCGGATCCGGACAGGTCACGGGAGTTCTCACGTTGGAGGCAGCTGTATCCCGCCCGCTCCCGGGGACGGTAGTCCTCCAGACCGATAACGGAAAGACCTTCTGGGTGCACGTCGGGAGCGACGGGTCATTCAAATTCCGGGTGCCGCCGGGGACGTACACGGCCACCGGGCAAAGCCCAAAGTACCTATCCAGCGACGCCAGCGCTGTATGTAGGAGCCATAGTTACGTCGTCGTGCGTGCCGGGGAAACAACGACGACGACTGTGGTCTGCGAAGGGTTTTGACACGTGGAGCAAACTGGAGGTCTTTCGGTCCTGCGGACTGAGAAGAAGCGATCCGCCCGAGTTTGTTTCTGCCTATTCATGGCCCTGTGCACCTCGGTGATCGTCGCGCCGACCGCACCGCTCGCCGGTGCCCAAGGGACACCGGCGCCACCCCGGACAGGGACTCTCACCCCATCTCCGCCGTGTTTCGGCAACTCGAACCAGGGGTACTGGCTGGCCGCCGCCGATGGAGGGGTGTTCAGCTTCGGAGCCGCCGGTTTCTTTGGATCCATGGCTGGCCACAAGCTCAACGCTCCGATTGTGGCCATCGAATCCACCGGCATTTTCGGCTATTGGCTGGTTGGGGCAGACGGAGGCGTGTTCAACTTCGGCTGTGCAGCGTTCTATGGCTCCATCGGTGGGCTTCGCCTGAACGCCCCGGTGGTCGGTATCGGCTCTCCGGAATACGGCGGCTACTGGCTGGTGAGTGCCGACGGAGGCGTGTTCAGCTTCGGTGGGACCTCGTTCTTCGGGTCGATGGCCGGCCAAAAACTCAGCGCGCCGATCGTGGGCATGGCTGCCACCGGCGATGGTCAGGGTTACTGGCTGGTGGGTGCTGACGGGGGCGTCTTCGCATTCGGAGACGCCCGCTACGGGGGGTCGGAGGCCAATAAGATATCTCCCCCGATCGTGGCTATCGTCGCCACACCTACCCTCGCCGACAGCTACTGGCTGGTAGGTGCTGACGGTAACGTTTACAACTTTGGTCTCGCCCAACAGCAGGGGTCGGCCAGCGGTACCCGCCTCGCCGCCCCGATCGTGGGAATGAGCGCTATTCCGCTGTTCCAGACCTGCAACCCCGGAGGGCCGGGAGTGATCTCTACTGCCGGCTATCGATTGGTGGGAGCCGACGGCGGCGTTTTCGACTTCGGCGGGGCTCAGTTCCTGGGTTCGGAAGCGGGCCACAGCTTGGCCAAACCGATGGTTGGAATCACCAGCCTGGAACCGCCGGCAACTTCGTGCGCCGGTGCAACGGCTGGATAACAAAATCGTCTTTATGCTCGAAAGGGTTAGCCACGCCGTTCACCGGATCTATCTATTGGGGCACGCAAGGCCCACAGTCCGACCAATGGGGCGCTTGGAGACCTTCACCTGCTCCTGCCCGATTACCTTCAGGATGTGGCGATGCGGCTAAAGAAAACGTCGACCTTGTACTTTGCCAGAGGTTTGCCCACCGCGGTCGTTGCGACCAGGCCATTCTGTAGGCGCGCCATGCCCTCGTAGTCGCCGACGAAGCAGCAGGGGCGGGCCTTACTCCCCGCCGAGAGAAGATTGAACTGTCCACCGATGGGCTGGTAACTCCAGGTCCCACCCTGATCCCGAGAGTTGGCCAATATCACCTGCGTCGGCCAGAATCCGTTGCTGCTCGCCGCGGAGGACTTGTAGTACGTGACGGCCACCGTACCGTCGCCCGCCACCCCAACTGAGGGCAGTGACGCTTGACCATCGACCCCGAGGTAATGGCTGCTCCAGGTGCGCCCACCGTCCTGTGACCTCGCAACCACGACCCGCGAGGACGTGGCGCCGGGTTGCGACCAGGTGACGTATACATCGCCGTTCGGCGCGGCGGCCTCCGCCGGGAACGTGTCATAGATATTCATGCCCTGTCCCGTGACCGGATCATGGATGTCTCGCCCGTCGGTCTGTCCGATCGTGATCGGCTGGCTCCAGGTGCGGCCGCCGTCGACGGACCGCAGCGCCAACTCCTGGGTGGCGAGCGAGCGAACCGCATTCGGATCGGGATTCGGATCGGCGCTGACGAGCGCGAACACATTGAGCAGAGAACCGTCGGGGTTCACCAGGATCTTGCCCCGGGCAGGAAAACGTTCCGGGGTCTTCGGGTTGTACAGGATCCGCGGCGTCGACCAAGTGCGCCCGCCGTCGGTTGTGGTCGATAGCAGGCTGTAGCCAGTGAAGAAGTCGGGACCCGACCGATGGACGTAGTAAAAGTAGGCTGTGTTTGGCTGGCTAGGATCCGGCGTCAAATTCGGGAGATCCCAAAAGTCACCAGTGAGCGGCTGCACGACAGTTGGCACCGACCACGAGAAGCCGCCGTCAACTGATTGGCTGACCACCATGCTTGTCGCGGCGGACTCCGGATCGGTGGGAGACGTGAAGTTGACCACGATCGCAGAGAAGTAGGCGACCCGGCCATCAGCCGAAAAATAGACCCCGGGGTCGCTGGCAACCTTTATGGCACCGCCGGTGCAGTAGGAGAGCCCGGGAACGAGTATGCGGGAGAACGAATGTCCTCCGTCGCGCGACGCCATCACGAGGTCCGTCGCCCGACCGTCCTGGATCCACGCCACCAAGACATTTTGGGGATTGCTCGGATTCACCGCGACCGAGGTCTCCTGCGAAAATCCGGGGTCGAACCCGGTGCCGCTGTTGGTGCAGGGCCCTCCCGTAAACGGACTCGCAAGCGAGATATCAGCTGTCTGCACGGTCAGAGGTCCAGCCGACGTCGGCCCCGCCCCCCTGGTGACCCAGATCAACACAGACGCCAGTACTAACAGCACCACCAAAGTCGCAACCGCAAACGCCACTGGCCGTCGCCGGCCCACCCCAGTCCGCATGGGAAGAGATCCTTCCAATCGCGGGTTCACGCTGTCAATTGGTTTGGTGCGAACCAATTCTGATAGATGCGTCGTACTAAGCACCCCGTCCCACCGGAATGATTGCTGCATTCCGCGGGGATCGCCGAATCTGGACACCCGTGGGTCCGCTCACCGGGTGCTTCGGAGCGTGAGCTGACCTATACAGCATGACGCTCCAAATCTGAGGCATTCTACGATCAGCAGCAGAACGGTCGTCGTGATCGCCGCAACCGCTACCGTCAGTGCCATTGCGATTGCATCCCTTGTCGCGTGGTCCGGTTCGGCTCCGAGGGGAGGGCTCGAACCTCCAACATCTGGCTCCAAAGGCCAGCGTTCTGCCAGTTGAACTACCTCGGAATGACTCGCCGGGCGGCGAGGAAGAGTCGCTCCAGGATAGGCGATCGACGTGGCGGCGCGGCGCCGATCGGAGCGGTCCCGACCGCCGTGCCCACGAATTCGGGGGTGACGCCGGTAGGCTCCGGCCCTGATGAGGGTACTCGTGGTTGACGACGATCCGGCGGTGAGCGGCGCGCTGCATCGGGCGCTGCGGCTGGAGGGCTATGACGTCTCGCTGGCCAACGATGGACCCCGTGCCCTCGAGGAGATTGCCGTCCGCCCCCCCGATGCGGTGGTCCTCGACATCGGGTTGCCCACCATCGACGGGCTGGAAGTCTGCCGGCGCCTGCGGGCGGCGGGCGACGACACCCCGGTCTTGATGCTCACCGCCCGCGACGCCATCAGCGACCGGGTCCAGGGCCTGGATGCCGGGGCCGACGACTACCTGGTCAAGCCGTTTGCCCTCGCCGAGCTGCTGGCCCGGTTGCGGGCCCTCCTCCGGCGCCGGAGCGACGACTCCAGCGAGATCCTCAGGTTCGCCGACCTCAGCCTCGACCCCTCCAGCCGGGTGGCGACCCGAGGGGACCGCGAGTTCACCCTCACCCGGATCGAATACGACCTCCTCGAACTATTGCTCCGCCATCCCCGGCAGGTGCTGACCCGCGAGGTGATCCTCGACCGGGTATGGGGCTACACCTTCGACTCCGGCACCAACTCCCTGGCGGTCTACGTCGGATACCTACGGCGGAAGACCGAAGAAGAGGGCGAACCCCGGTTGATCCACACCGCCCGGGGTGTCGGTTACGTCCTGCGAGAACCTTGACCTTCCGCACCCGGCTGGTGATGGCCGCCACCATCGCGGTGTTGATGGCAGTGCTGCTGGGATCGATCAGCGCCTACGTGGTGGCCCGCAACTCGTTGGTGGGTTCGCTCGACGTCACCCTCAGCCAGCAAGCCCAGGCACTCGAGAGCGGCCCGTCCAACAGCCAGGGGGCCCCCAGCCTTCCCAACAGCTGCATCGCATCGGCCGGTCAGTGTGTTCAGGTCGTTTACCCGAACGGACAAGTCACCCCCGGCGACCGCCAATATCTCCCGATTCCCTCGCTGGTCACCAGCGTGGCATCCTCCCAGGGAACCGCCGGGGCTCGGTACTTCTCGACTTCCGCCAAAATCGACGGCAAGATGACCGAGGTGCGGGAGATAGTCATACCGCTCCAACCTGGTTACCTCTATGTCGGGAACCTTGGCCCTCAGGAAATGGATCATGGCGGGGCGTTGCAATGGACGGCACCTCTCACCGGGGTGAACCAAGAGCTCGGCCATCTCGCCCTGGTGTTGTGGATCATCGCATTCCTCGGGGTGGCCCTCGCCATCCTGCTCGGCCTCGCGGTCGGCCGCGCCGTCCTCGGGCCGCTCAACAGCCTCACCGCCACCATCGAGGAACTGGCCGAGACGACCGATGTGTCCCGGAGGTTGGACCCGGGGGGGATGGACGAACTCGGGCGCTTGCGACGGGCGTTCAACCGGCTGTTGGCCGCCCTCGATTCCTCCCGCGACTCGCAACGGCAGCTGGTGCTCGACGCTTCCCATGAGTTGCGAACCCCGTTGACCAGCCTGCGGACCAACATGGAGGTAGCCCGCCGGATGGAGGAGCTCGAGCCGGCCGAGCGCGAGGTTCTGATCGGCGATGTCCTCACCCAACTCGACGAACTGACCACGGTGGTAGCCGACCTGGCCGAGTTGGCCCGGGGTGAGCAACCTCCAACGACGTCAGAACCGGTGGCCCTCCACGAGGTGGTGGAGGAGACCGTGAGCGTGGCCACCACCCATGGGCGGAGCCGCAACGTAACCTTCGCCGCCTTCATCGCCCCAACCTGGGTGATGGGCTCGAAGCCTCGCATCGAGCGAGCGGTAGGCAACCTGCTGGACAACGCCCTCAAGTGGAGCCCGGACGGTGGCTCGGTGGAGATCAGCTGCGCTGGAGGGACGGTCATCGTCCGAGACCATGGCCCGGGAATCGAGGATGCCGATCTGGATCACCTCTTCGACCGCTTTTACCGGGCCCCCAATGCCCGTGGCCTGCCCGGCTCCGGATTGGGCCTGGCCATCGTCGCCCAGGTGGCCCGGGAAGAAGGGGGAACGGTGGCCGCCCAGCAGGCGGCCGGCGGCGGTGCCCTGTTCCGGTTCACCCTTCCTGAGATCAGCCCCCCGGCCGACGGTGCCGACGAGTAGCGACCTGGGGTTTTCTCTGACTCACATGGCGCCGAGCGTCCCGGGCGACTAGCCTGCCGCACGACATGGGATCACTGATCAAGAAGCGCCGTAAGCGCATGCGTAAGAAGAAGCACAAGAAGATGTTGAAGGCCACCCGCTGGCAGCGCCGGGCGGGTAAGTAGCCCTTTTCCGGCGGTTTCCGCGGGATTGAGCACCAGTCGGTCCGCCTGACCTCAAAGGTTTGCGGCCGCCTGTCTCCTTGAAACTGGCTACCTGCCGAGCAACTCCGCCACGTTGTCGGAGAAGAAGCCGGGGGCGTCCCCGGGTGAGCTGCCGGCCCTCTCGTAGTCCTCCAGAGGCGAGGCCGACCCTTCCGAGTGCGGATAGTCGCTGCAGCACATGAACAGGTCCCCCGACTTGGCCATCAGTCGGGACGGCTGTTCGTAGGAGAAGGACGACACCCGCACCTGGCGCTGGAAGTACTGGCTGGGGCGCGACTTGAGCTCCACCGGCGGTTGCCCGTTGAGGGCGGACGTGAAGTCCCAGCCACCGTCGAGCATCAAGAGGTACTGGGGCACCCAGATCGACGAAAGTTCGACGATCCCGATCCGGAGCGCCGGGAAGCGGTCAAGCACGCCGTTGACGATCAGATCGGTCACCGCCACCGCCGGTGGCACCCAAATGAAAATCGACTCGAGGGTGGGAACGAAGGCGTCGGCGGCGTCGGTGTAGAAGGCGGGGTCGAGGATGCGGGGCTGGTCGGCAACGTGGAACACCGGGGTGACCCCGTGGTCGATGAACGCCGCCCAGATGCGATCGTGGTCGGGATGGGAAAGGGGCCTCCCGTCGACGGCCGAAGGGGCAATCATCCCGAGGTGCACCCCCGCCGCCGACAGCTCGGCGAGTTGGACCGCCAACCAGTCGGGATCCCGGAGGGTGAGATGGGCGACCGGATGGAGACGACCGGCGCCGTCGGCCGCCACCGTGGCACACCAGCGGTTCCAGGCGGCCATGTTGGCGGTGAGGGCCGGAAGCGACTCCGACAGTCGGCGTTCCCACAGCAGCCCGAAATTCGGGAACAACACCGCCTCGTCGAGTCCCATTGCCGTCAGTTGGGCGACCCGGGCCGATGGCTCCCAGTAGGCCGGCGGGAGCGTCTCGTCGTAGGAGTATTCCGGAAGCAGGCGATGCCGGCACCGTTGGCGGTAGCGGCCGAGGGCGGCGGTGTCCCCGGGCACCTGCACGTCAGCCAGGCTCAGCCGCTCGCCGCGCCAGGTGAGCCAGGGATAGCCGAGGTCATCGTCGACAATTTCAAGGGCTTCATCACGCCGGGCGGGGTCGATGTGATCGGCCCAGAGGGTGCGGCTCTCGTAGAGGTGCTGGTCGGAGTCGGTCACCAGTGTCACCTGGCCCAATGTAACTGCCCTGGCGTCGGCGTGACCATGGTGAGGCGCTACCCGGTCGGCTGGCATCGAGGGTGGGACCAAAGCCTCTGGTGGCCAGGATCCCTCGGTGTCAGGGTAAACGCATGTGGATCGACACGAAGGGTTCGACGGTACTTCCTCCCTCCGAATGTCCGCGGTTGCTGGCGCTGACGGCCAAAGCCGGTGGCATCGGGCGACTCGGGGTGGCCACCGATCAGACTCCACTGGTCATCCCGGTCAACTTCACCAGGTGCTGGTCCGAACGGGAAAGGGGTTTCTCACCCAGGCCGCCAACGGCCATCTGGTGGCGTTCTAGATCGATCGCCTCGACTTGGAGGCCGGAACCGCCTGGAGCGTCCTGATTCGCGGCTTGGCCACCTTGACCGAGGCACCGACCGAACTCGAGCTGGCCGCGGCGGCTCACCCGCTGGTTCCCGAGCCGGGCGACATGGTCCTGGTCGTCCGGCCCGACATCGTTTCCGGCCGGCAGTTCGAGCTTTCGTGCCCGACCTCCGGTCGATTCCTCCCGGAACCCACCGACTCGCGCTCGGTTGCGGTCAGCACCGCGGGATCCGGCGGCTGACATTTCCTGGCTGCCATCAGGGGCTTGACACTGGCTACCTGGCTCGGCTCCCATCCGACATCGGCCATAACCCTGATCGGCCCAGGCGGGCGTGCAACAATCCCAGCACGTGGGACCGAGACAACCGGGCGTGGTGGTGACCACCAAGCGAGCAGGCATGGCGGCGATCGGGCTGCTGCTGGCGGTGGCGCTCGTCGGCAGCGCCTGCGGGAACAAACAAGGAGCCAATGGCGTGGCACACACAGGCGGCCCGTCCGCTCCGCAGGGGATCTATCAGGCCAAAGCCACGGTGGCCGGTCCGCTCATCACCGGCCATGTCATCGAGCCCCTCTCCGCCCACGCCCTCAACCTAGCCTCCAGCGGCTATACGGAGCAGGAGTTCTTCGTCTCGGGAACTGCTCACGCCTTCCAAGCGACCTCCTCACCCCGCGACGGGAAATGGTCGATCGCCCCGACGACGTCGGCGTCATACCAGACGAGGATCCTGGTGCGCCGACCGACCAATCCGGCCCACTTCAACGGCACGGTGGTGGTCGAATGGATGAACGTTTCCAGCGGTGAGTCAGCTCCCGACTGGGACTACCTCAATCCGATGCTGATGAGGGACGGCTACGCCTACGTCGCCGTCTCGGCCCAGTCGTTGGGCGTCGACGGGGGGACGCCGATACTGGGTTCGGCCACCGGCGGCTCCAACGGCGGGCTGGTCGGTGCCGAGCCCGCCCGCTACGGGACCCTTCATCACCCCGGCGACCAGTACGCCGTCGACATGTTCGCCCAAATCGGCAACGCCCTTCGGTCCCCCTCTGGGCCGGTCCTCGGCGGTCTTCATCCCCAGCACGTCGTCGCCACCGGCGAATCCCAGTCCGCCTTCTACCTGACAACCTTCGCCGACGCCCTGCAGCCGCTCACCGATACCTTTGACGGCATCTTCATCCACAGCCGGGGCGGCGCCGGCGCTCCCCTCAGCGGGTCGTCGATCACCTCGAACCAGGGGGTCAACGGCCTCCAGATCCGCACCGACCTGAGCGTGCCGGTCTTCATGTTCGAGACCCAGACCGACCTGATCGAGCTCGGTTACGCCGCCGCCCGTCAACCCAGCACCAATCGGATTCGCACCTGGGAGGTGGCCGGCACCTCGCACGCCGACGAGTACCTGGTGGGGGCGGCGGCATCGCTGCTCGGATGCACCACCGCCGTCAACGATGGACCCCAGCACGAGGTCGTCCAGGCGGCATTCTCCGCCTTCCACACCTGGGTGGACGGTGGCGCCCCGCCGGCCGAACCCGCCCCCTTCCATCTGGCTGGCACGAACCCGGTGGCATTGACCCTCGACAGTCACGGCAACGTGATCGGCGGCGTGCGGACCCCGGCGGTCGATGTCCCGGTGTCCACCCTCAGCGGCGCCGCGCCCCCCGGGGCCAGCCCACTCTGCGCGTTGTTCGGGTCGACGACTCCCTTTTCCGGGAACACCCTGGTCGGCCTCTACCGCAACCAGGAGAATTTCGTGGCTTCCTACCAGGCGAGCTTGGACAAGGCCATCGCCGGCGGCTACCTCCTGAAAGCCGACCGGGCCGGACTCCTGGCCCAGGCCCAGCAGGTTCAGTTTCCCTCCTGAACAAAACCTGTCCCGTCCGTCACGGGCCACCGACCGAGCCGGGGAGGGTTAAGAGCTCGATCGGCGGACCGGACAGGACGCGCAGCGCTCCTACTTGAAGAACCGGAGCAGCTCCGCATTCACCTCATCGGCGTGGGTCCAGCACAGGCCGTGAGGTGCACCTTGAATGACGACGTACTCGCTGCCGGAGATGAGCTCATGACTCCGTGGCCCGGTAGCGTCGATGGGCAGGACCCGGTCCTCACTGCCGTGGAGGACCAGCACCGGAATATCGATCTTGGGTAGGTCGGCCCGGAAATCGGTCCCCCAGGTTGGCACGCAGGCGATGGTGCCGGCCGGCGACGCCGCCGAGGCGGTATTCCAGGCGTCCCGTACGGCCTCCTCGCTGATCCGGGTGCCGAGGTTCTGGTCGAGGTTGTAGAAGTTCTGGTTCCAACCGGTCAGGAAGGCCAGGCGGTCGGCCATCAGCCCGTCTTTGATCTGATCGAAGACTTCCTTGTCGACTCCTTGAGGATTCTCGGGGGTCTTGAGCAGAAACGGGGGAATGCCGGAGACAATGGCGGCCTTCTTCACCCGAGCCGACCCGTAGGTGCCGAGGTAGCGGGCCACCTCCCCACCGCCCATCGAATGACCGGCGAGGTAGAAGTCTCGCAGGTCGAGGGTGGTAACCAGCTTGTCGAGGTCGGCGGCGAAGGTGTCGTAGTCATAACCGGTGCTCGGTTGGCTGGACTTGCCGAATCCCCGGCGGTCGTAGGTGATGACCCGGTTCCCGTTGGCGATAAGGGCCCGCTCCTGCCTCTCCCAGGCCCGCCCGCTCAGGGGGAAGCCATGGATGAGAACGACCGGGCTTCCGGAGCCGTGGTCCTCGTAGTAGAGGTCGATCGGCATCGAGTTCTCTTGTCCAACGGTGATGTAGGGCATGGCACCTTCTCCTTGTTCTGGACCTCAATTCTTGGGGTCCTCCCAGCAAACCATCTGCCGGTTCCAATTGCACGAGTAGCCACTACTCCATCCCCGGCGCCCTGCGGGGTGGCGGTTCTTCGCCGTTGCCCTCGGGCCCGGAGGCATCCGTTAGAGTCCCTGTTCCGATGGTGTCCGACGACCTCGGGGGGCTGGCCATGACCAAGATGAGGGCCTTGCAGGTGACCAGCCATGGCCGACCCGGCGAGGTCTTGGCGGTACGGACCATCGAACGGCCCGAACCGGGCCCCGGCGAGGTACGGGTGAAGGTCGGGGCGGCCTCGCTCAACTTCAACGACATCGACCGCTGCCGGGGAAAGCTGGTCTCGGTCCCAACACCTCCGCCGTTCACCCTGGGGATGGATGTGTGCGGAGTGGTGGACAAAGCGGGTGAAGGTGCCGACTCGTGGTTAGGCAAACGGGTGGTTGCCATCACCAAGACCGCGCTCGGCGGCATCGCCGAGTATGCGCTGGCCGACACGACCTCGGTCTTCGATGCTCCAGCCGGCTTCGACGACGCCGAGGCCACCGCCTTCCTGCTCACGTTCCAGGCTTCCCACCTGGCCCTGTTCCGAAGAGGACGGCTCCGAGCCGGGGAGACCCTGGTGGTGCATTCCGCTGCCAGCGGGCTGGGTACCGCCGGCATCCAGCTGGGGAAGGCGGCGGGGGCCAGGGTCATTGCGGTGGCCGGCGGGCCGGAAAAGGGGGCCCTGTGCGCGGAGCTGGGCGCCGATGTGGTCGTCGACCACACCGCGGAGGACTTCGTCGAGGCGGTGCTGGCCGCCACCGGCGACGTCGGCGCCGAGGTGATCTACGACCTGGCCGGAGGCGATTTCGTGGAGCGTTCGTGGCGGTGCATGGCTCGCGGCGGGCGCTACCTGGCGGTGGGATTCGCCGACGACGAGGAGAATGGCATGACCGGTCGGCCCCTCCGGATGGCCTGCATCGGGAACATCGACATCGTCGGCGTGATGCTCGCCTGGGTGGATTCGGTCGACCCGGGCATGCGCCGGTTCGGGTTCAACCCCTTCGGCCGGGACGTAGCCGACGAGATCCATGCTGATCTGCTCCGGTTGGCCGCCGAGGGGCGTATCCGGCCATTCGTAGGTCGGCGGGTGGGGATGAAGGAGGCCGGCGAGGCGCTCGATCAACACGAGGCGCGTCGCTCGCGGGGCCGGACGGTGGTGGAACTTCCCCATTGACATCGGTGATGGAGCGGGGGCCCGCGGTCGGGGCCGCTCCGATCAGGGGACGAGGATGATCTTGCCGTGGGTATGGCCGGTGGCCAGAGCCCGATGGGCGGCGGAGGCTTCGGCGAACGGGTAGGTAGCGGCCACCAGGACTCGAAGCTTGCCCGCCCCGACCTCCCGCACCAGCTGGAGGCGGGCGGCGGCGCGGATCTCGGTGCCGCGGTCGGCGCCCGGCGCACCACCGATCACTTTCAGACCGAGCTCGAAACCCCGCTGGAACCCGGCCATGGTGACGATCCGACCGCGATCCGCCACCAACGCCACCGAGGTGTCGATGGCTTCGTCGGTGCCAACGGTGTCCACGGCGGCGTCGACTCCTTCCGGAGCGAAAACACGAATGCGCTCGAGGAGACCGTCGCCGTAGACCACCGGCTCCGCCCCCAGCTGGCGGAGGTAGGCGTGGCCACTTTCGCCGGCGGTGGCGATCACCCGGGCACCGGCGGCAACCGCCAGCTGCACCGCCATCAGCCCGACCCCGCCGGAGCCGCCATGGATGACCACGGTGTCACCGGTGCCGACGCTGACCACGGTGAGGGCATGGACCGCCGTCGACCCGGTCAGCATCAGCCCGCTCGCCGGTTCGAAGGACAGGCTGGAAGGCTTTGGAACCACACTGGACGCCGGCACGACTACCGACGCCGCGTAGGCACCGTCAATGGGATAGGCAATCACCTCATCGCCGACGCGGAGGGTGCCGGCCGGACCCTCGGCGCCCTCTCCCACCGCAGCGATCACCCCGGCGGCCTCCCGCCCCAACCGCATCGGCAACTGAGCGGGGTCTCGCCCGAAGGCACCGCTGTACATCTTGTAGTCGACCGGATTGGTGCCGGCCGCCCGTACCTCCAGCCGTACCTCTCCGGGTCCCGGCGGCCCGATCGGTGTCTCGATCACCGCCAAGACCTCCGGCCCACCGAACTCGGTGGCCACCACGGCGTCGGTCATCTCGCTATCAGCCATGATCATTCCCCTTCTTGCCCGCTTCGGCGCGCGCCGGATCCGACCGCCGGAGCACGATGGGTGCCTCCTCCGAGGGTACCCGGGACCGATTGTCGGCAGTGCGGCGATGAAGCCGGAATGGAGTAGCCAATACTCCTGACGGTTTGATCCATCGATGGTTTGCTCAGGTGATGGGGATCTATCGCACCATCACCGTGCGAACCACCCGGGTGCGGCGTGGGCGGTTCAGCCCGCCGATGACGCCATCCGGGGACCGCTGACTGATGACGATCAATCACAAGCGGATACCGCAAGTGCGGGTCCTGATCGCGGCGCCCCTGGAGAGTGATCTGATCGATCAGTTGCGTTCCCTTGACGACCGACTGGAGATCCGGTGGGAGCCGGACCTTCTCCCTCCTCCCCCCTACCCGAGCGATCACCGCGGCGCCGCCGGGTTCCAGCGGAACGCCGAACAGGAGGGGCGGTGGCGAGCCCTGATCTCGGAGGCCGAGATCCTCTTCGGCATCCCCGGCGGCAGTCCGGAGGGCCTGGCGGAAGCGGTCCGGACCGGACCGAGGTTGCGCTGGGTCCAGGCCACCGCCGCCGGCGCCGGCCAACAGGTGGCGGCGGCCACACTGAGTTCCGAGGATCTGGATCGAGTGATGATCACCAGTGCTGATGGCGTCCAGGCCGGCCCGTTGAGCGAATTCGCCCTCTTCGGCCTCCTGGCCTTCGCCCGGGATCTGCCCCGGTTGCTCGAGGACAAGGAGGCCCACCGCTGGCGGCACCACCCCGCCACCGAGCTCCGGGGGCGGACGGTGGTGATCCTGGGCGTCGGGGCGGTGGGGACCGAAATAGCTCGGCTTACCCATGCGTTGGGCATGCGCACCATCGGGGTCAGCCGCCAGGGGCTCAGCGACTCGCCCTACCTCTACGAGGTCAGATCCCCCAACGACTTGCGGCAACTGCTTCCCCGGGCCGACGCCGTCGTGGTGACCCTTCCTCTCACTGACCAGACCCACAACTTGCTCGGCTCGCACGCCATTGCCGCAATCAAGCCCGGCGCGGTTCTGGTGAATGTCGGGAGAGGCGGAGTGGTCGACGAGCCCGCATTGATCCATGCCCTGGCCAGCGGCCGCCTCTCGGGCGCCGCCCTCGACGGGTTCGCCACCGAACCGCTCGATCCCGACAGCCCGCTTTGGGGGCTCCCAAATGTGATCATCAGCCCGCACACCGCGGCTCTGGCCGAAGCCGAGAACGCCCGGATCGTCTCGGTGTTCGCCGACAATCTCCGGAGGTACCTGGCCGGCGACCCGCTACGAAATCGGGTCGACCCTTCCCGCCTCTACTGAGTGGTCGACCGCGACCTACCCGTCACCAGAAGCGGTCGCGGTTTCGCTGCCCGTCACCCGATCGGCCCGGGGGTCCAACCTCGCCACCGCCAACCCATTGGCGAGCACCGGGCTGAGCTCGAGCCAATGGGCCCAACGGCGGAGATCTCGCTGCGCCCCCCCGATGAAGATCGGAGGGATAGTCGATTCCCTGAGCATCGGCGACCACCGCGATCGCCTTGTCGGCCAAGTCAAGATAGTCCGCGATCCAACGCATCCGATCCGACGCGGTGCTGGTTTCGCGCTCGGAGCCCAGCCCGGGCGTCGCCGCGTTGGGCGGGTCGCCAGCCCGGGAGCAAGGTCGGGCTCGGTCGCTCATCGCGCCGCGCCCCTCTCCCTAAGGGTTGGGCCAGCGCAGCGCGGCCCGGGTGACTTGCACCATGTCGAAGGCGGTGAGGCTCCGCTCGTACATCAGCATCAGCTCGAGCGGGACCAGCACCGTCTCCTGCACATAGGACAGCGTCAGCCTGTCGCCGCGCACGATCTCGAGGAGCTGGTCGGCGACAATCCGCTGGGCGATCCGCCATGATTCGTCCGTTCCCTCGGTGGGCTCGGCCAACTCTCTGGCTCCGAACCCCCGTCGGGCCCGACGAACCCGGCTGAGATCACCATGAGCGAAGGCGTTAATCCACGCCCAAGCCGGCACCGACTCTCTGTTCCGGGAGAGATGGTCGGCATAATCGCCGGACAGGAATGCCTCGGCGTCGGCGATCAACCGGGTGCTGGCTGCCGCCACCGACTGCTCCTCGCCATTCCGTTGTCCGAACCAAGTCATGCCCATCCTCCACAATCGGCCCCCTACGAACTTTTTCTCACCACCGGCACTCGGCCGGCTGGCCGCCGCGATCCATCTGGACATCGCTGCTACCCACCGTTCCAATCGTGCAAGACCACGAGGGCGTTCTGGATGGAGCGACTGGCCTCGAGAAGTTCCGCCGTCGGGGACCACTCATCATTGATCCGGTTGACGGTGGCGGCGAGCTCGCTCAGCTTGACGGTGACTTGCCGCACCGCACCGGCGTCGACCTTTGCGTCCATGCCTTCAGCCAACCACCGGACCATCGGGCTGACAGGAGTACCGACTACTCCATTTCTCCGGTCAGTTCGATGGCAATCCCGTAGGCCTGGATCTTGCGGTAGATGGTGGCTCGGGAGATGCCCAAGTGCCGGGCGGCCTCGACCTTGTCGCCTCGGGTCGCCATCAGGGCCGCGTCGCGTTCGAGCCGTTCCCACGGGGTCAGCACCCGACTGCTGGTGGTGTGGCACTCCGCCGGCAGGTCCTCGGACCGGATGTCACCGGCCCGTCGTTGGGCCAGGACGAGGCGGATGACCCGCTCCAGCTGGGCGATGTTGCCGGGCCAGGGGGCGCGCAGCAAGGTGTGGAGCGCCGGGGAGGTGAGCGTCTGGGACCGAGTGGGTGCGTACCGGTCGATGAACGCCGGCACCAGGTCCCGGATGTCCTCGAGGTGATGGCGAAGGGCGGGTACCGCAATCGACACCGGGAATTCGTCCAGCAGACCGTCGAGTTCAGCGGTGGCGCAGGTCGCCACCACCCACGGGGCCGGTCCCTCGCCGGCCGCCAGCTCGGCCAACAGGCGGGCCAGCGTCCGCCGCACATCCGGACCCAGTCGGTCGACGTGGGCCAGGACGACGGTGGCGTTCGGATCCAGAAAGGCAGGTTGAATCTGGCTGAGCCACCGGGTGTCATCGGCTTCCGCCACGTCGATGACGACCAGGTGCCCGGTGGAGGACCAGCGGCGGTGGGCCGCCTCGGCAATGGCCCGCTTGCCGACCCCCGGCTCGCCGGTGATGAGCAGCCAGGTGCGCTCCCGGCATTGAGCGCCGACGCTGTCACCCACCTTGAGCCATGGCGAGCTGCGCCCGGCCAGGCCGGGCAGCAGCATCGGCCTCCCGCCTCCGGTCGCTGGCGACGACGGGTCCGGACGCTGTCCGAGGCTGAGCTCGACCACCGCCCCGGCCAGCCCGGCATCGGCCATCACCGGCCGGAAGCGCAGCTTCGCCGGCTGACCCCCGGAGAGGACCACCTCGGTGGTGGCATCCTGCCGGGAGCTCATCAGTTCGGCCGCCCTCTCCCGTACCAACGCGTGGTCATGGTGGTCGAGCAGCTTGGCGGCGCTCTCGTTGGCGATGACCAGATCACGGCTGATGGTCAGGACCGCCCGGTTGGGCCGGCGGTTGGCGGCCAGGAACGTCTGGAGCAGGGCCCGCTCCCGGGTTGATCCCTCTTCGAGCAGCCGTTGCTCGATCTCGGTCGCCGCCTGCTGTACCAGGGCGGGCATCAGTGGACTGGCGTCGGAACTCCAGCTGGTGACGTCAATGACCCCTTCGGTGCGCCCGGTGATCGGGTTCCGGATAGGGGTGCCGGCGCAGGACAGGGTTTGTAACTGGTCGGAGAAGTGCTCGCTCCCGAAGACGTGGGAGGTCCGTTTTTCCTCCAGGGCGGTGCCGATGGCGTTGGTGCCGACGAACTGCTCGGCATAGCTGAACCCCGGGGCCAGCCAGACCGCGTCCAAAGCCTGGTTGAGGGAAGGGTCGCCGACTCTCCGGTCGAGGACGTTGGCGTGGGAGTCGGTGAGCACCACGCTGACCGACATGTCGGCCAACATGGTCTGTAACCGGTCCAGGACCGGCTGGGCGGCCCGGGCCAGCCGGCTGTCGGGATCGATATCCGGGCGGTAGGGGAGCTCCCGAAACTCCACCGGCACCCCCCAGAACTGGGACCGCCGCCAGGAGGTCAGAATCGGGTCCCGGACCGGGACACCGTCCACCTCACGAGCCTCGAGGAAGTGCTCCCGGGCCCGGGCGATGTGTTGGGGATCGTCGGGAAGGTGGGTCACCCCGGTACCTTCCGTGCACCCTGCATGGGCCGTTCCCTCCTGTCGACAGGCACTGGGTCCCCCGGGGCGAAGCTGCGTCCACGATGCTATCCGCCCTGCTGGTAACGGGAGAGGGCGCCAGGAGGCGTCTCAAGTTGAGACTCCGCGGCGGTTGGATCGGGTGTCTCATGGGTTCTGGGCCACCCCGGCCGACATCAGATCCCATCAGAAAGGAACCCCCATGGCGATGTCCCTAGCCAAGGGCAGCAATTCGACCCGTGAACTCGTTGGGCGCCCGGAGGCCGGCCCGGCCACTGCCCGGGCCCTGCTCACCCCCGGCGAGCTTGACGCCGCCCTCCGGGCGGCAACTGGTCGATCCAACAAGCAGATCGCCAGCGCCATGTATCTCTCGGTTCGGACCATCGAGAATCGCCTCCAACGGGTCTACGAGAAGCTGGGGGCCTCCGGGCGTCACGAGCTGCTCGAGCTGCTGGGCGTCCGGGTGACCTTCGATCTGGTGGCATAGACCGGAAGCCGGGGCCGGCCACCGCTGCGGTCGATACGCTGCGGCAGGTGAAGACCCAAGGGTTGACGACACCGGCTTTGCTCGTCCAGGCCGACTTGCTCAACGGCAATCTGGCCGCCATGTCCGAGGCGCTCCCGGGGCGGCGGCTCCGTCCTCACGTCAAGGCCCACAAATGCACCTCGTTGGCGGCGCGGCAAGCGGAATCGGGTCACCCGGCCTTCACCTGCGCCACCATCGCCGAGATGGAGGGGATGGCCCGGGCCGGGCTGGGAGACGATCTCCTGTTGGCCAACGAGGTGGTCGACGCCAGCCGGCTGGGTGCGCTGGCGGACGGAGGGGCGCGGGTGACCGTGGCCGTCGATTCCGAGGAGACGATCGAAGCGGCGGCATCGGCCCGGGTGCCCGAGGTGTTGATGGACGTCAATGTCGGTCTCCCCCGCTGCGGTTGCCCGCCGGCCGATGCCGGCCGATTGGCCGATTCCGCCCGGCGCCGTTGCCTGGGGGTCCGGGGCGTCATGGGCTACGAAGGTCACATTGTCGGGCTGGAAGACCGGGCGGTGCGAACGGAGATGTTGGAGGACTCGATGGCCCTCCTGTTGGCCGCTCACCAGGAGGTGGGGGGCGAGATCATCTCCGCCGGTGGGACGGGAACCTACGACCTCAATCACTGGGCTACCGAGATCCAGGCCGGCTCCTACGCCCTGATGGACACCGCCTACGGCAAGCTCGGCCTCCCGTTCGGCCAGGCCCTTTCCGTCCTGGCCACGGTGATCTCGGTGTCGCCGGAGTGGGCGGTGGCCGACTGCGGGCTCAAGGCACTGGGGATGGACCACGGGAATCCGACCATCGAGGGGGCCAACGTGATGTTCTGTTCCGACGAGCACGTCACTTTTGCGCCGGCGGTACCGGTGCGGGTCGGTGACCGCATCAACGTCCTGCCCGCCCACGTCGATCCCACGGTGGCTTACCACCGACACCTTCACCTCGTCGACGGCGACGACGTGCTGGAGAGCTGGCCGGTGGACCTGCGGGGTTGGTAAACCCGGGCCGGGGATCCTGCCCGGATGGCCCCTCGAACCGGGGCCCGGCGGGCGAATCGAGTTGCCGGTTACCGAGCGAGGTGTGAGGATTTCGGTAGGCACCACGACGGGCACGCCGGCTCGTTGATTCGAGGACCGGCGCTCCCACCTGGGAGTACACACCATGTCGCAGACGACCCGTCACCTCACCGGATCCGCTCAACCCGGCCCGCCCAATGATCGGGGCCCGGCGCCGGCGCCCCCTCGCCCGCCCGGCTGGCGGCTCTGGCTCTTGCCGATCGGCCTCCTCATCACCCTGCTGCTGTTTTCCATTCCCAGCATGACCAGCACCCCAACCAAGAACTTCAGCTACACGAAGTTCGTGTCCCAGGTCGATGCCGGGAACGTGCGCACGGTGTCGGTCAACCCCAGCGGGGCCGTTACCGGAACCCTCAAGGGAGGGGACAACTACACCAGCCAGATCCCGACGGCCATCCCGCAGAATCAGCTGGCTTCGACGCTTAAGGCCCACAACGTGGACGTCACCGGGGTCGGGCAGGGATCGTCCCTGGTGGCCGACCTTCTCTCGTTCCTCCCGCTGCTGCTGTTCATCGGCTTCTTCATCTGGATGGGACGCCGAGGGAGCCGACAGCTCGCCGGGGGGCTGATGGGCATCGGGGGATCAAAGGCCAAGGTCTATGACGAGGAGAAGCCCACCACCCGATTCACCGACATCGCCGGGTACGACGGGGCCAAGCGGGAAGTGGCCGAGGTCGTCGACTTCCTGAGCCACCCCGAGCGCTACGAACGGGCCGGCGCCATCGGCCCGCGAGGGGTGCTGATGGTGGGCCCACCCGGCACCGGGAAGACGCTGATGGCCCGAGCGGTGGCCGGTGAGGCGGGCGTCCCCTTCCTGGCCCTCACCGGCTCGAGCTTCGTCGAGCTCTTCGTCGGGGTCGGCGCTTCCCGGGTGCGGGATCTGTTCGCTGACGCCCGCAAACGGGCGCCGTCCATCGTCTTCATCGACGAGATCGACGCCATCGGGCAACGCCGGGGCGGGTCGATCGTCTCTAACGACGAGCGGGAACAGACCCTCAACCAGTTGCTGGCGGAGATGGACGGCTTCGACGAGACCACCGGCGTGGTGGTGATGGCCGCCACCAACCGCCCCGAGGTGCTCGACCCGGCGCTGCTCCGGCCCGGCCGATTCGACCGGGAGGTGGAAATCCCGCTGCCCAACCAGGCGGAGCGGGCCGCCATCCTGAAGGTGCACGTCTCCGGCAAGCATCTGGCCGCCGATGTCGACTTCGACAACGTGGCCCGCGGCACTCCCGGGTTCTCCGGCGCCGATCTGGCCAATCTCATCAACGAAGCGGCCATCGTCGCCGTCCGCCACGATCGGGAGGTCATCTTCGCGGAAGACATCGATGAGGCCAGGGACCGGGTGCTCCTCGGCCGTCGCGACGGGTCGAATGCGCTGCTCCCCGAAGAGAAGCGGTCGGTGGCGGTCCACGAGGCCGGGCATGCCCTGGTCGCTCAGCTTTCCGAGCATGCCGATCCGGTGGCCAAGATCACCATCCTCCCGGCCGGCCGGGCCCTCGGAGTCACCGAGCAGCTCCCGGTCGACGAGCGGCACCTGTATTCCGAGAGCTACCTTCTCGACTCGTTGGCCATCCGATTGGGGGGCCGAGCGTCGGAGAATCTGGTGATCGGCGAGGCCTCCACCGGCGCCGCCAACGACCTCAGCGGCGCCACCGACCTGGCCATCAAGATGGTCAAGGACTGGGGCTTGTCACCCCGATTGGGACCCATCGGGTACGGATCGGACGGCCCCGGCTATCTGAACACCCCCCAACTCGGGCAGGAACGCCCGTATGCCGAGGGCACCCAGGAGGTCATCGACCAAGAGGTGAGTCGCCTGCTGTCCGAGGCCGAGGACCGGGCCGGTGGACTGCTGGGCGACAATCGGGCAGCCCTTGACGCCGTCATCGCCGCCCTCCTCGAACGGGAGACGATCTCCGGCGAGGATCTCAAGGAGATCGTCGATCGGCTCCGATCTCCGGGCAAAGCCAGCCGCTCTCCGGCCAACTCAGCCTCGCCCAGCTCTGATGGAAAGCCCCTTTGACCAGTCCCCGGTATCTCGACGCCCGTCGGCGAGAGTCTGTCCTCCAACTAGTTGCCGCGGGCCTTCATGGCAGCCAAATCGGCCATCACCGACGTTTGCCCGCCGGTTAAGGCGATGGCTCGGGCGTGGCCCAGATGATGAATATCGAAGTTGGCGGCGATGGAGTTGGAAAACCCCATGGCGTCAACGGCATTGTTGACCGCCCGCTTGGCGAGTTTGACGGCCCACGGATCCATCGACGCCACCTTGGTGGCGATGCTCATCGCCCGTTCGTCCAGCGCCTCGAGCGGCACCACTTCGTTCACCATGCCGCACTCTTTGGCCTCCTGTGCCGATAGTGAGGAGGCGGTAAAGAGGATCTGCTTGGCCCGCCGGGGCCCGAACTCCCATGGATGGGCAAAGAATTCGATGCCGGGCATGCCCATGAGTCCCACCGGGTCTGAGAACTGAGCGTTCTCGGCCGCCACGATCAGATCACAGGGCCAACAGAGCATGAGGCCGGCGGCAATGCACTTTCCTTGCACCGCGGCGATCAAAGGCTTGACCAGATCGCGCCACCGCCGGGCGTACCGAAGGTAGCCGCGCTCTTCCCAGTCGTAGTACGTGTCAATCGTCAGGGCGCCCTCGACGCGCTGCGGGCCGAGGGAGGGGTCGCCGCCCCCTTGCATGTCGTGACCGGCAGAAAAGTGCTTGCCCTCGCTCCGAAGTAGCACCACCCGGACATCGGGGTCGGAGTCGGAGGCGCCCCATGCCTCATCCAACTCTTTCAATACTTGTGGACTTTGGGCGTTGGCGGCTTCGGGGCGGTCGAGGGTGATGACCGCCACTCCTCCATCCACCTGGTAGCGAACATACGTTGCGGTCATGGAATGCTCTCCTTAGTTTCTGTTACTGGTTCCGTCGGCAAACAGCCCGCGGAGCGACACCAGGTCGACCTTCCCGGTCGGCAGCTTCGGGAGATCCCTCTCCATCACCACTCGGTAGTGGCGAGGAATCTTGTAGGTCGACAGGGCCGCACGCATCGCCGCGGGTATCTCGCTGGCAACCACCGAATTGAGTGAAAGGGGGACGACCACGGCGGCGACGTCTTCCCCCCGATCCCCGGCCGGGATGCCGAAAACGTAAGCGGACTCAACCCCGGGCAGATGGGTGAGGGCCGCCTCCACCTCGGCGGGCGAGACATTGGAACCACCCGTCTTGATCATCGCGGTGCGGCGACCGACGAATCGAAGATGGCCGTCCGCACCGAACCAGCCCAGGTCGCCGGTGGCGTACCAGCCATCGGCGGTGAAGGTGGCATGGCGCTCCCGTTTGTAGAAGCCCTCCATGAGGAAGACGCCTCGGAGCTCGATCTCGCCTTCCGTGCCGCACGGAACCTCGGTGGCCGTCTCGGTGTCCACGATCCGGTGCTCCATCCCGGGGAGGCTTCGGCCAACTGATCCTCTCAGTTCCTCACCCAGTGGGGCGTAGGCGTCGTCTGGGCCGGTGTGGGGACCACCGGTCTCGGTCATGCCCAGGGGGATCGGGGCCAGGTCGGGTCGGGCCGGGCGCGCCGCCGCCGGCAGAGCCTCCCAGAGCGTTCCGCCGCGGATGCTCCCGAGCTCGCGGGCCGGAAAGGTCGGATGTTCAGCCATTTGGCGGGCGGCATTGGGCCAGCACGATATTTGCGTGGCACGTTCCCGCTCAATGAGTTCGAGGGCTTCACCGGGTTCGAAGCGCTCTTGCACCACCGCCGCCGCCCCTGAACAGAGGGCGGCCAGGAGCACCATGGTCAATCCGCCGACCCAGAAGAACGGCATGGGAGAATAGACCCGATCAACCCGGGTGAGTCCTCGGCGGGCGATAAGCAACGCCGCGTGCCGGACCAGCGAACCCTGGGTGTGGACAACTGCCTTGGGCGCGGCCGTCGCCCCCGAGGTGCTGATGATCGCCAAGGGGTCCGAAGCTGACACCTCACCCTGTGCGGATCGCACCACCGTCTCGGAGAGAGGAGGCGGCAACTGGCGGGACCACGCCGTCGGCTCGCCCTCAATGTGGACCCACCGCAGATAGGGCGCTTCGACCAGCGCCAGCTCCGGTCCGCTACCGGCCAATCCTGGGAGGCCGATTTCGAGGCGATCGGACATGGATTGCCCCGCGAAGCGATCGCCCATCAACAGCGCCTGCACGTCGGCAAGCCGAATGGTTCCGGCCAGTTCCGGGCCGGGCGCGAAGGTCGACAGCGGTACGCTCAAGGCCCCGATTCGGGCCAGGGCGAGCCAGGTGACGATCCACTCCGGGCTGTTCGGGTAGAGCAAGCCCACCCGGGTGCCTTTCCCGACCCCCGCGGCCATCAACCGGGCCGCCAACGCCGCGCTCCGAGAGTCGGCTTCGCCAAACGTCAGTCGGAAATCCGGCCCGATGACAAACTCGTCGTCGGGAATGTCGGCCCGCTCGCCGAGAACTGCAGGGATCGTCGCCGGAAGGCCCTCGAATTCTGGGGGCAGCAGAGCGGAGCCTGGTGGCATACCCATGCGTCGGCGGCCGGATCCGCTACTGGACAGTCACGGGCACGCGTGAATATCCCGCCACGTTGGACATATTCACGCGTTGCAGGCCGTCGTGTTCGACCGCCAACCGAGACCACCGTTGGCGGATTCCCTCAATGGCCAAGCGGCTCTCGAGTCGGGCCAGCCATGCCCCCAGACATCCGTGCACCCCATAGCCGAAGGCAAGGGTTGTGTGACCCCCCCGGGCAATGTCGAACTCGTCGGGCCGCTCGTACGCCCGGGGATCCCGGGTGGCGGCACCGGTGAGCAGCAGGACGGGCGAATTGGCCGGCACGGTGCCGCCCTCGAACGACACCGGGTCAATGGCGAATCGACCCTGGTATTGCGACGGAGGATGCATCCGCAACACTTCTTCGACGGCGGAAGGAACCGCGGCACCATCGGCTCGAACCACGTCCCACTGATCGGGGTGCTGGTCGAACAGAACGACGGCACTTCCGACAAGCTTGGTGACCGTCTCGCTACCGGCTCCCGCGATCAGAACGGAAAAGGCAGCGACGTCCGCATCGCTCAGGTGCTGCTCGTTGCCCTGGTCATCCTCCAGAACGACGTCGATCAGCTTGCTGATCAGCAGGTCGTCCGGCTCTTTCCGTTTTACTTCGGCAAGATTCAGGAAATACTCAGCCATGTGGAGGGACGCTTCCATGCCTTCTTGAGTCGTGTTCGGACTGCCTTTCTCACGATGCAGAAACGTGTCCACCCAATGGCGTATCTGCTGGCGTTCACCCTCCGGCACCCCCAGGATCGTCGACACCACTTCCACCGGGAAGACGGCGGCGAACTCCGCAACGATGTCGAAATCGCCCCGATCGGCGAGTCCATCGAGAAGGCCGGAAATGATGCCCGCCACCAGCGGTTCGAGGCTCCCGATCGCACGCCGGCTAAAGGCTTGGCTCACCAGCTTTCGCTGCCGGGTGTGCGTCGGCGGATCCATGATGATCATCATGTTGGTGTCCATCGGCTTCTTTTGCAGAAGCAGCTCGAGCGTTACCCCGTAGGAACTGACGAATCGCTTCGGATCTCCATGGGCGGCCACTACGTCGTCATAACGGGAGATGGCGTAGAAACCGTATTCGTCGTTGAAGTACACCGGCGCTTCATCTCGCAAGCGCGCATAGGTGGCATACGGATCATCAAAGAACGTATCGGAGAACGGATCGAACACGATCGGACGGCGCGACACGGATTCCCCCTTCGTAACCGGACCAGCATCGCTCAGACGCGGCACATTCGCGAGATGCATTCGTTACTTTTACTAATGGAGAAGCGTATTCTCAAGCGGAAAGTGAGTCAAATGCACTCCGGGCAGGCGGTGCCCCAATCTCGAGAACCAGCAGAGTGTTCGCGGCTCGCTCAGTCCGAGGACGGCAGGGGCTTGGCGGTTTTGATGACCATTGGCGAGCCGTTGCAGGCAAGGGGTCCATCCCCGCCCTTAGTGCAGAGCAACTCGATGCCCAGGGTCTCATCGGAATAGCGCTTGCCGATGAGAATTTGCTCTCCGGCCACCGCCGGAGTCTCCGGCGCCCCGGCGGCGCCGTCGTCGTCCCGGTCCGTCATCAACACTCCACAACAGGTCAGTTCGATGTCCGGGTCAGGAGCACTCACCACCACCACCACCTCAGTTTCAGAGACCGGGCTGCGCAACCTCGACCCTGGTTTCACTGGCAACGCTTGGCCTCCTTGGCACTCGTCCCGGCGGCGGTCTCGGCCAGGAAGGCGGTCACCTCTTCGGCGAAGAGCTTCGGCTCGGCGGCGTGGGCAGCGTGACCGGCTCCGGGCACGACCACCAAGCGGGCCCGGTGATTCAACTCCGCCAAATGCCGTGCCTGGGCCACCCGAATGCGCTGGTCCTCGGATCCCGCCACCAACAGCATCCGGCAACCGATGGCCGAGAGCACTTCGTCGGGAATCTGACTTCTGGTGGCCGCATCCGCCGACAATGTCTCGAGAATTGTCCGCCACTGTTCCGGACCGTGCTTGGCCTCATGCAGATCACGAAGCGATCGTGGCCAGCCGGTGGCTATTTGCTCACTTCGAGGGACACCGGTCGGGTGGCCGATGCTGGGGCTCACCAAAATCAGACTGCTGACGGTACCGGGATCACGGACCTCCAACTCGAGAGCCGCCTCCGCCCCGAACGAGAAACCCACCACATGAGGTCGAACGATGTGCTCGTGGGCCAGAAGGGCCCGCAGATCATCAAGAATCTGGTCGAGCCCGAGGGTCCCGGCCCCATGATCGGATTGACCGTGACCCCGGAGGTCCGGGACGATGCACCGGTAACGGCCGGACAAGTCATCGACCAGCGTTCGCCACTCGTGGTTGCCGGCGCTAGTGGCGCTGTGCACAAATAGGATCGCCGGACCATCGCCGACCACGTCATAGTGGAGTCGCACCCCCGGACGTTCGAGTGTGGCCACCTCAGGGATACGCGATGGTCTTGGTCTCGAGATACTGCTCGAACCCCTCGATGCCCCCTTGACGACCGATCCCGCTCGCCTTGTAACCGCCAAATGGCGAGTCGGCCGCATACCAGTTCCCGCCGTTGACGCCGATGGTGCCGGTCCGAATGCGCCGGGCCACCGCCAAGCCCCGCTCCAATGATCCGGAATTCACCACCCCCGACAGCCCGTAGATGGAATCGTTGGCGATCCGCACCGCATCGTCGTCATCATCATAGGCAACCAGTACCAGCACCGGGCCGAAGATCTCCTCCTGGGCGATCGTCATCGAGTTCTCGACGTCGGCGAACAGTGTGGGCTCGACGTAATATCCCCGTTTCAGGTGGCCGGGGCGCTTTCCACCCTGAACCAGCCGGGCTCCTTCGGCGACACCCTTGTCGATGTAGCCCATGACCCGGTCGCGCTGTTTCTCGTTGATGACGGGACCCGCAAGTACTTCGGGGTCAGTGGGATCGCCGTACTTCACCGACTTGAAGTTCTCCGCGACGATGTCCACCCCTTCGTCATAGCGAGATCGAGGGAGAAGGATTCGGGTCGGCAGGGCGCAGCCTTGTCCAGCGTTGATGCAGACAAAGATCGCCCCGGCCAGGGCAGTGACGAAATCGGCGTCGTCGAGAACGATATTGGCCGACTTGCCGCCCAGTTCCAAGAACAACCTCTTGAGGGTGGGGGCGCCCAATTCCATGATCCGCCGACCGGTGGTGGTAGAGCCGGTGAACGAGATCAAATCCACTCGAGGGTCCGTCACCAGCTGCTGACCCCTTTGGTGGGACGAAGACGTGATGACGTTGACCACACCCGGAGGGATGTCGGTTTGCTCGGCGATGAGCCGTCCGAGGTGGGTGGCGTTCCACGGCGTGTCGGGCGCCGCCTTGAGGACGACGGAGTTGCCGGTGGCGAGGGCTTGCGCCAGCTTGTGGAGGGAGATCTCCAGCGGGAAGTTCCAGGGCACGATGGCCCCGACGACGCCGGCGGCCTCCTTCACTACCACCCGCCGGCTGGTGGCGGCTCCCTCGCCCACCGGGACCAGCTCGCGCTCCCAAGGAAAGTCGGCAATGGCGTCGGCGGGATAGGTAACTGCATCGGTCAATGGCATGTCGAGCTGGGGTCCGTAGGTCATCAGCAACGGGGTGCCTACCTCGGAGATGAGCTCCGTCCGGAAGAGCTCGCGCTCGGACTCCAAGGCGGCCTGCAGCTGGTAGAGGCAGTGGCGCCGGAGCTGGCGGTCGGTCGACCAGGTGGTGGTGTCGAACGCCCGGCGGGCGGCTTCAATGGCGGTGTCCGTATCCGAAGCGGACGCATCGGCAACGTGGCCGATCACCTCTTCGGTCGCTGGGTTCACGTTGGGATAGGTGGCCCCGGCCTCGGCATCCACCAACTTGCCGTCGATCAACAGGCGGGACTCACCTGGCGGAGCGGTCACTTCGCCCGGGTTTGACATCGACATTCTCCCTTCTGGCATATGAGATTCTCCGCCGACTGTACCCCGAGTTCAACGGGCTTGCACTATCGGTCGACGGTGAAGAGCGCACATCCCCCCGGAACCCCCCCGCCGGTCCCGACCACCGCCACCTCTGCGCCTTCGACTTGGCGCCCCCCGCCATCGCCTCGCAACTGGAGGACGGCTTCGTGAATGAGACCGAAGCCGTGGAGGCGGCCGGCCGACAGCTGGCCTCCCCCGGTGTTGAGGGGCAGCTCGCCATCGAGGGCAATCCGTCGGCCCCCCTCGACGAAGGGGCCACCTTCGCCGACCTCACAGAAGCCCAATGCCTCCAGCCAGGTCAGACAGTTGAAGGTGAAGCCGTCGTACAGCTGGGCGACGTCGACATCGGCCTGGCTCAGCGACGTGCGCGTCCACAAGTGCTGGGCGGGACCGAAGACCTGGGGTTCGTGGGTGAGGGTGCCTTGGTCCCACGACAGCCGATCAGCAATCCTGGTTCCCACCGCATCGATGAGCACCGGGGGTCGCGGGCGATCATTGGCCAGCTCACGGGCGGATATCACCACGGCAACCGCCCCATCGCAGGGCACATCGCAGTCATACAGACCGAAGGGTGTCGAGATGAGCCTCGCCTCCAGGTACTCACCCATGGTGAGGGGATCCCGGTAGACAGCGGCGGGGTTCAGGGCGGCGTTGGCCCTGCCATTGAGGGCGATGGCGCCAAGCTGTTCACGGGTGGTGCCGTAGCGACGGAAGTGCTGGGAGGCGGTCATGGCGATCCAGTTCGCCGCCGACATCGCCCCAAACGGCGCTCTGCCCTCCATCATCTGCGACGCCCGGCCCCCCCGGGGCGGGAGCAGGTCACCTTCCCGGATCAGCTCGGAATAGGTCGCCTCCCACACCGTGCGGAAGCAGAGGACGTGACGGCAGAGTCCGGCCGCCACCGCCAGCATCCCGGCGATCAGCGCCCCAATCTGGCCCGGCATCTCCCCACCCCCGTTGTGCCAGGTCGGCCGGAGTCGGAGCGCCTCGATCAGCGCGGTAGTCCCGCCCTCCGCGTGCCCGTGGCCGGCCGTCCCCGGATAGGTGGAAAGACCGTCGATGTCCTCAAAGTCCAGACCGGCATCATCCAAAGCCGCGGTACAAGCCTCAATGGTGAGGGCTAGCGGGGGCCGCATGAGCCGACGGCCCACCTCTGACAAGCCGATCCCGGTGATGGCAGAGCGATGTTCGAACGAGTCACTGATCGGAATCGACCGCGGCGGGGGATCCTGAGGGGGTCCGGGGACGGTCCAGTCCCCGTCGGGTTCACCGGTGGGCTCGAACAGAGGAAGCCACACGTCTTTCTGGAGCTCGAAGGCCACCCGGACCCGCATCCCCAGGTGCACCTGTTGCGGTTCGATTCCCACGATATTGGTCGTCAGCCGAATCTCGGGGTCCTCGTCGATGGAGACCACCGCCACCACGTAGGGAGGATTCATGGCCGGCGTCCACTGTTGGTGGTTGATCGTCGATGCAACCACGGTGGCCGAGCCGGAGACGTCGGCGATGACGGTATCGATGGACCGGCAGTAGGGGCAGACAGGTGCCACTGGGAATCGAAGACGTCCACATGATTCGCAGCGCTGGAACCGCAACACGCCGTCTTGGCCGGCCTGCCAGAAGAACCTGTTCTCCGGCGTAACCGATGGAAGCGGCTTGGTAGCTACCGAACTCGACACGGTGACCTCCACTCTCTAGTCGTCGCGGAGGGAGGCTAGTGTGCGCAACTGCATAGTCAGATTCTTAAGAGGAGCACCTGTGGCTTTTGTAAACGGGAATTCGCTGGTAAACCGGCTGGGCGATCCACTTCGGGTCCTGATCGTCGGTGCCTCCAGCGGAATCGGGGCGGCCACTGCCACGGCCCTGGTTGAAACGGGCGCACAGGTGGTGGGTGCCGCCCGACGAGAGGCGCGGGTGGCGGAGCTCGACGGGGTGACCGCGGTGGCGTGCGATGTCAGCCTTCCCGACGACTGTGATCGGGTGGTGGCGACGGCAGTGGAGAGGTTGGGCGGCCTCGACGCGCTGGTGTACGCAACCGGCACCACCGGTTTGATGCCGCTGGACTCCACCGGGCTGGACAAGTGGTCAGAGATATTCAACGCCAACGTGTTCGGGGCGGCCATGGTCACCCGGGCGGCGCTGGCCCACCTCACGGAAGGGACGAGCGACAACCGGGCCGTCTACCTCTCCTCTGATTCGCTGGAGATGCCCTACCCGGGTCTGGTGCCTTACGCCGCCTCCAAAGCCGCGCTGCGGGCCTTCTGCCTGGGTCTGGCCAGCGAGATCCCTGGCCTCCGGGTTACCGAGGTCATGGTCGGGCCTACGATCGACACCGAAGTCGGCGACCACTTCGACCCCGAAGCGTTCACCCCCTGGTTCGCTCGGTGGAACGACGAGGGGTTCATCCGATTCGGCTATCAGCTCGCCGCCGATGTCGCCGCAGTGATCGTCGATACGCTGAGGAGCAAGGAGCCCGAGAGCCGGGTGACGGCCGCGGGTGATCCCAGCTGAATGAAGCGGACTTCGGAAATCCTCAGCCGATGAAACCCATCTTCCGGTAGGTCTGTTCGACCTCGGCAACCATCGGGCCCGGCAGGGGAGGTTGAGGAGGGCGCGAGCGCGGGTAGTCCCCGACGGGCAGGCCCAGGGTCGCAGCCGCAACCTTGAAGGCTGAGCCCCAGTGGGTGTAGGGGGCTTCGACGTTCGAAGCCCCGAAGGCGTGGTGGAGGCCGGTCACCAGGTCGTCCAGACCCGACTGATACCAATGGTCGACCGCCTCGGACAGCTTGTTTGCCATCAGCAATCGCCACTGCTCCTGGTAGACCTTCCGGTCCGGCAGCTCGTAGAGGAAGGCTGAGCCTCCCAAGATGCCGGGGGCGCTGATTCCTCGCTGGAGGAAGCCTCCGCGGTAGGCCAGAAGGTCGCATTCCCAAATCACCACTTCGGGGACCAACCGGTGCAGGGCTGCGGTGTGGGATGGTCGAAACATTCCGTTCTTCACTGCACAGATCGCCGGGAACTCCTGCACCAGCCGGGCGGACTCCTCCGGCGTGAGAATCCAGCCGGCGGCATGGGTGTTGAACAGCCCGAGGGCGATGTCGGTGCGTTCGGCGACGTAGGACACCAGTTCCCGGGCCGCGTCGTAGCCCTTGGCTTCGAAGAAGGGGGGGATGAGAAAGCAGATGTCGGCACCCGCTTCGGCAGCATGGCGGGTGAGCTCGACCGTTTCGATGACATTGGTGCTGGCGGGGCAGGCTTCGACCAGCACTCCGGGACGGATGGAGCGGGCCTCGTCGACAGCCACCTCGAGCAGCTGCTTCCGCTCGGCCACGCTCAGAGACCAGCACTCACCCACCAGGCCTCCGACCCAGATCCCGTCGTGGCCGAGGTCCTCCAGGCAGTACCGGATCAAGCCCCGGAGGGCATCGGTGTTGATCGTCTCCCCGCCGGGCCCGTCGAAGGGGGTGTAGAGGGAATCAATGATGCCCCGCAGTGCCCCTGGAGCCCACTCCCGGGCTTCGCTGGCTGTTGCCATGGTTCCTCCCCACTAGTGCTTTGGACGACTTCGGGGCAGGCCGAGCCGTTGCTCGGCGATCAGGCTCCGCAGTACCTCGCTGGTTCCGCCGTAGATGGTGGTCGCTACCGCGCTGCGGTAGTGGTACTCGAATGCCCCGTCGAGGGCAGCGTCGGGTTCTGTCCACGGCACCAGGCCGTCGGGACCCACCATGTCGAGCATCTCGGACGCCCACGAGACGTAGGTCTCCGGGCCGAAGAGGGCGGCCAACGGGCCCGGTTTCCCCCCCAGCTGGTCGATGTAGGCGGTGCGGAGGCCGAGCAGCTCGGTCACCTCGGCGTCGATGGCGAGACGGGCCAGCCTCTGGCGATGCAACGGGTCGTCGATGACGAGCCGGCCGTCGGACGTCCGGGTCGTCGAGGCCCAGCGAGTGGCCGCCTCGGCCAGCTGCGACGTTCTCGACGTCGGTGCCACGTTCTGCTCCGCTTCCAGAGCCGCCCGGATCACGGCCAACCCGCCATCGGCTTCACCTATCCGGAAGGAGTCGTCGACCCACACATCGCTGTAGTAGACGATGTTGGTCCGCTCGTAACCCAGGGTGCGTACCGCCTGGAACTCGATACCGGCAGTGGCCATCGGGACCAGAAACATGGTCAGACCCGCGGGACCGACCGACTGGGGATCCGTGCGGGTCAACAAGAAGCAATAGTCGGCCCGATGGGCAAAGGTCGTGAACATCTTTTGACCATTGATCCGCCACTGGTCACCGTCACGTTCCGCCCTGGTCTTGCAGGCAAAGATGTCGGAGCCCCCCTCCGGCTCGGTGTAGCCGAGGCAGATGAGCGTCTCACCGGCCGCCACATCCGGGAGGATCGCCGCCTGGAGCTCGGCGCTTCCGAGAGTCCGGATGGCATTGGCGGGCAGGGTCGTCGTCCCCGGCCCGATCGTCGGGGCGCCGGAGGCTCGGATGGTCGACATCAGCACACTGGCGTCAAAGGCATCGAGGCCCGCCCCACCCTCGTCTTTCGGCCAGGTGGGTACGATCCAACCCCGGTTGCCGAGAGCCCTCATGAGAGGTCGGCTCACCCCGTCACCGGTTTTCAGCTCCTCGGCGATCATCTCGTGGGTCACATGATCAGCTACGAACTGCTGGGCCTCGGCCCGGATGTCGGCCCAATGCGCTGGCTCTCGAAAGTCCACCGTTACTCCACCGGCCCGAAGAGCCGGTCGGCCAGCGTCAGGAGTTCCCGCTTGGGGTCGCCGACGGCGGTAACCCACGCTTTCGCCCGGCGGTAGTAGAGCTGGATGTCGTACTCCTCGGTGAATCCGTAGCCACCGTGGATGTGCAAACTGTGCTGGGCGGCGGAAGAGGACACCTCGGCGGCGAACACAAAGGCCATCGTCGCCAGCCGGGGACCGACCGGCAGGTTCTCTTCGAGCGCCCAGGCGGCCTTGTACACCAGAAGCTGGGCGCCATCGTTGGCGGTCACCGCGTCCGCCAGGGGGTGGGCGACCGCCTGAAATGTCCCAATGGGGGTTCCGAAGGCGCGCCGCTCTCGAGCGTAGGAAGCCCCGATCTCGATCGCCTCGGCCGCCAAGCCGACGAGTTCCGCCGCCCGAAGCAGCCTCACCGCGTCACAGGCTCTCTCGTAGGCATAAACCGCCTCCGGTCCGGCGGCAAGCTCCTCCTGATGATCGGGCTCCCACCGAGCGGCGGGCAGGCCGCCCAGGTTCGGCTTGGTGCGGATACCGACCGGGCGGTAGTTGGCCACCAGCCTGTCCCCTTCGAGGGCCAACATCACGTCCGCCACCGCTCCGTCGGCAAGCAACTGGTTCGAAAATGCCAGCTGGCGGGTGGTCATGGAGACCAGCTGGGAACCGTCCAGGATCGACGCCACCAGATCACCCGCCCCGACCTCGACACAGAGGCGAGCGGCGGCCGCCGACCCGGCGAACGGGATGGGCGCAACCCGCCGGCCCGCCTCTTCGGCGATGAGGCACAGCTCCAACAGGCCCCCGCCCCCGCCACCCCAAGCCAGGGGGATCCCCACATCGATGGCACCCATGCCGTGGACCGTCGACCACAGCTGGGGGTCGAATCCGACCGCCTCCACCTCCCGCACCCGCGGCGGAGCCGATTCCTTGGCAAAGACCGCCGCGAACGCCTGGCGGACCGCCCGTTGCTCATCGGTCAGGGCTAGGTCCATCGATGGACGCTCACGAGATGACCTGTTTTTTCTTCCAATCGATCAAATCGTCCCAAGTGTGGCCGGCCTCGAGCAACACCTCCTCGGTGTGCTCGCCATGTTCGGGGGCTCGGGTCAACGTCGGCGCCACCTCATCGAACTGGACGGGATTGGCCACCAGGTGGAATGTCGACCCGTCGGCGGCGATGACCGGTTGCAAATAGCCGTTGGCGGCGATTTGGGGATCGTCGAAGACTTCGATCGGAAGTTGGTGAACCGCCCAGGGTCCCTCCTGGAGGCTCAGCATCGTCTTGACATCCGCAAGTGTCCGCTTGGCAAACTCGGCGTCCAACTCGGCGATGCAGGCAGGGGCATGGGTGGCCCGCGAGCCGGCGTCGGTGAATCGGGGGTCGGCGGCCAGGTCAGGTCGATCGAGCACCTCGCACAGGCGACCCCAGTAACGGTCGGATTGGAGCATCACCAGTTGGACGAATCTCCCGTCCGAGGTCTTGAACGAGCCGACGATCGGGTTCGGCGCCTGCTCCCGAGGCCTCGAAGGCATAGTGGGGATTCCCAGCAGCTCACAGGCGACGATCGACGGTCCCACATTCCAGAGGCCGTAGCCGAGGAGGGACACGTCCACCACCGATCCCTCCCCGCTGCGCTCCCGAGCGAACAAGGCTGCGGCGATACCCCCGGCGATCGTCTGGGCACCGGCGACGTCACCAAACGCCATCGGCTGTGACCGCGGGAACTCGTCCCCCTGGGAGATGACGGCCGCCACCCCGGTGCGCGCCCAGTAGGACGTGGCGTCGTACCCGCCGTCTCCGGCATCCGGGCCATTCGGGCCGTGCCCGCTGCCCCGCGCATAGATGATCTTCGGGTTGACCGCCCGGATGTCCTCCACGTCGATCTTCAGACGCTGACGGGTAGAGGGAAGGAAGTTGGTGAGGAACACGTCGGCCCCACGGACGAGCTCATAGAGCAGCTCCCGGCCTTCGTCCGAGGTGAGGTCGACGCCGACACTGCGCTTCCCCCGGTTGGGAACCTCGATGATGAAGTTGACCGAGCTGGCGGGGATGATCCCTCCGGCCGCCAGGTTCCGCTGAGGGTCCCCCCCGACGGGATTCTCGATCTTGATCACGTCGGCACCCCAGTCGGCGAGTACCGCACCGGCGGCCGGCACAAACGTCCATGCCGCCACTTCGATGACTCGGAGGCCCTCCATGGGCTTGGCGGACATCTCGACCCTCGCTCTCAGGTGCCAGGGATTTCGAAAACCGCGGCGGTGCCGATGGCGGCACGACAAGCGGAGACGATCACAGCATCGGCCATCTACATCCCCCTGCGTTTCGGGCGCCACCCAGCCTAGGCAACTCGGTGAGAATAACCTTCTCGCCATCTAAAAGTCAAGATTACAAGGATCCGACCTGGCTCTCCATCCCGGCGGAACCGGGCGACCGACGGGGCTCCAGGAAGGCGCGTGTCCGAGCATCAGTCCCCCATGCTCAGCCCGCCGTCCACCGTCAGCGTTGCCCCGGTCACATAGGAGGCGTCGTCATCAAGGAGCGAAAGCACCACATGGGCAAACTCCCGAGGTTCACCGAAGCGACCGAGTGGGATGTTCGCCTCCACCCGGGATCGATCGGTCAGGGTCAGATCTTTGAGCAGGTCAGTGGTGAACCCACCGAGGATGACGCAGTTCACTGTCACTGATGCCCGAGCCACCGCCCGGGCCATGGATCGGGTGAGGCCGATCAGTCCCGATTTCGCCGCCGCGTAGTCGATCTGAAACGGGCTGCCCATCGAGGCCGATACCGAGCCGACGTTGACGATACGCCCGAATTGCTGGGCCTTCATGGGAACCAGCGCCGCCTGGGAGAGATAGAAGGCCGCCGAGAGGTTGAGCGCCACGCTGGCGTCCCAGGCCTCTGGCTTCAGATCGGTCGCCTTGGCCTCCTGCACCGCCCCGGCACAATTGACCAGGTAGTCGATGCGGCCGTGTTCCGCCACCACTCGTTCGATCAAAGATCGGCAGGCCGCCGGTTGGGTGACATCAACTTGGGACAGGTAAAGCCGGTCACCACAGCGACCGCGGAGCGCAGTGGCGGATGCCGTGTCTGAACGGTATGCGGCCACCACCGACACATGGCGGGCCACCAGCGCCGAACTCAGCGCCGCGCCGAGCCCCCGGGTGCCGCCGGTCACCACCGCGACTCGCGGGGTCATCGGGTGATGTCCCGGTGCTCGTCGTCGTCGAAACTGCGCCGCTCGGCTTCCAGGGCCTGATCGAAAATGAGATTCTGGGCGTGAAGATGCATATCCAGCAGGTGCTTCGTCTCCTGCACGGCAAATGCCGGTTGGGCGGCGATCCGCTGAGCAAGAGCCAGCGCGGCGGCAACCGGGTCGGAATCGACGACTTGGTGGGTCAACCCGAGCCGCCGAGCCTCCGGCGCGGGGATCCGGTCGCCGGTGAGGAGGTAGGCCTTGGCGGCCCCGAGGCCGGCGAGCAGCGGCCACAACACCGCGGCGCCGTCACCGGACACCAGACCCGTCGGCACGTGGGGGTCGGACAGATACGAGTCCTTGTCCATGATGACCACATCGCAAAGCAGTGCCAACGTGCATCCGGCACCGACCGCGGCTCCATTGACGGCGGCGACGACCGGAATTCGCATAGAGGTGAACTCCATGAACAATGATCGCCAGGTGTGCAGGGCCGCATTCCGAAGTCGGCCGTCCTGCTGCATCCTCCTGATCAACTCCACGTCGCCGCCGGCACTGAAGGCCTTACCCTCCCCGGTGAGGACCGCGGCGCGGATATCGCCGGGGCGCCGAAGTTCGCTCAAACGGTTCAGAAGTTCCTCTTGGAGCTCTCCGTCCATGGCGTTGCGGCGTTCCGGGCGATTGAGCGTCAGAATTCGGACGGGGCCGTGATCGGAGACGGCGACCGGGGGGGTCGCGGTCACAGGTCCGCCATGCGGAACGGTCCGCCTCGGGCGATGAGCGCCCGTCCCAGCTGGGGGGCGAGCTCGACCGCGGAGCCGAACACCCGGTCCATTACCGTGGCCCGCAGCAAGTAGCGATGAAAAGGGTGTTCGGCCGTGAACCCGATTCCGGCCAATACCTGCTGGCAATGGGCCCCGACCAGCTTTTGCGCCCGCCCGGCCACCACCTTGGCGGCCATGGCGGACAACACCACTTCCTCGCCCTCCAGGGAAGCCGAGGCGGCGGCATGGGCGCCCGATATCGCGACCCGGCACTCGGCGAGACGGTGGCGAATGGCCTGAAAGGCGCCGACGGGTCGGCCAAACTGGTGCCGATCACCGGCGTGGGTGACGGCCAACTCCAACATCGCTTCCATGGCGCCACACAGCTCGAAGGCCACCGCCCGCCGACCGGAAGCAATGGTCTTGGCCCACCACCTTCGGACCGTCTCACCTTCCGCCAGCACCTCGGCGCCCCTGATCTCTCCCCCGACCCTCAGGACCGGAAGCTGCGGATCCAGCCCGGTGACCGGCTTCACGTCCAACTCGTCGCGAGGAAGCCGTAGGACCCTCATGCCGTCACCGCCTCCGCCCACCGCGATCACCGACGGCAGTCCCGAACGCGCCCCGATCAGCAACCCGTCGAGCCGTCCCGGGCCGGGGCCCACCGTCGTATCGGAACCGGGTGTGGGAACCAGCACCGCCGCACCGGTCAGATCCTGGTTGTCGAGAGGAGCGGCCTCGATCAGTAGATCGTGGAGGGCGGAAGACCACGATCCAGCTCGGCCCTGAGCCAGGAAGACCGATGCGACGGCAACCGCCGGCTCTGACCGCACCAAATCCTCCCAGCCGAAGTCGTCGAGCGCCTGGGTAAGCATCTCGGAGTCGAATGTGCCCGCCAGTTCGACCAACGCGGAGCCAACCGCCGCCCGTTCGGATTCTTCCACTATGCACCCCAGGGAAGGCCGAGGACCCGGCTCCCCACGATGTCTCGCTGTATCTCGCTGGTACCGCCATAGATGGTGGCGGCGCGGGAATAGAGCCATTCCTTTCGCCACCGGTCAGCCATCGGGCTGTCTTCAAATTCCACCGAGCCGGGTAACGCCTGCTGGGCGGCTCCGAACACCGCCTGTTCGGCGGAGGCGATCAGGATCTTGTCGATCGAGGCTTCCGCCCCCGGACGCTCTCCATTCGCTACTCGTCGCTGCGTGCCTCTTGACTGCGCTCGCATGGCGAACACATCGGCGAATGCCTCTCCGATCAGGCGTTCGGCGTCACGATCTCCGGGAGTCACCTGTCCGCACAACAGTTCAAGATGGTGAAGAAGCCAAGCACTGCGCTGCCAATAGATCGGGCCCCGCTCGCAACCGAGGATGTATTGGGTCACACCCCATCCCCCGCCGACCTCGCCGAGAATCCGATCCCCGGACACCCGAATGTCATCGAAGAACAGCTCACAGAACTCATCGACCCCGGCCATGGTCTCAAGGGGCCTAACGGTGATTCCAGGGGTGTCCATGTCGACGAAGAACGCGGTGATGCCCTTCGAACCGCTCTCCACCGTGCCGGTTCGGGCGAGAACTACGCCGCGGCTGGCGTGGTGGGCCCAGCTCGTCCACAGCTTCTGCCCGGCAATCACCCAACCATCGCCGTCACGGCGGGCTGAGGTGCGTAACGACCCAAGGTCGCTCCCGGCGTTGGGCTCGGAGAATCCCTGGCACCAGAGCTCATCGCCCCGGAGCATGGCCGGGACCGCGCTGGCGGCCAAGGCGGGGGCGGCGAAGGCAATCACCGCGGGACCGAGCACCTCGGGCATCGAGAACGCCGAGGTGTGAACCAGGCCACGGCCGGTCAGCTCTTCACCGAGCACGGCTCGGAGCAACGGTGAGCCGCCGAGTCCGCCGACTTCGGTTGGCCACCCCCAACGCATGTACCCGTCGTCGAACAGCCGCCGCTGCACGGCCCGCTGGTGGTCGAGGATGTCGGAGGTGGTGCCGTGGTCCCGGTAGCCGGGGCGGAGCTCGTCGAGGTGCTCCTCGATCCAGCCCACCAGCGACCGGCGGAACTCGTCCACCCCGGGCTCGTCGGCTACGGCCATCGCTCCACCACTACCTTCGTCTGGGTGAAGAATTCGACCGCGTGGGGCCCGTGGGCGTGGAGGTCCCCGAAGAAGCTGTCGCCCCAGCCGCTAAACGGAAACGAGGCCATGGGCTGGGCGACACCGATGTTGATGCCGACGTTGCCCACCTGTGCTTCGTAGCGGAACTGCCGGGCCGATCGCCCGTCCGACGTGAACAGGCAGGCCATGTTTCCGTAGGAGCTGGCGTTGACTACCTCGATCGCCCCGCCGAGATCGGCCACCCGACTGATCCCGATCACCGGACCGAACAGTTCGGTGGTTCCGACGATACCGGCCGGCTTCACCGAGTCGAGGACCGTGGCACCCAGAAAGAACCCCTCTTCGGTGGGCTGTCGTCCATCGACGACGAGTTGGGCGCCCTCGCTCACCCCCGCCTCGACCAGGGCTTCAACCCGTTGGCGGCTCGATGCGCTGATCATCGGTCCCAGATCGACACCGGGGGTGAGCCCGGAACCGATCACCCGGGTTCGGGCATGGTGAGCAACGGCTTCGACGAAGTCGTCAGCCACTGCGTCCACCACCACGGCTGATCCGCCGGCGAGGCATCGTTGGCCGGCGTTCCCGAACGCACTCTCCGCCGCAAAGCTGGCTGCCGCCTCCAATTTGGCATCGGCCAGGATCACCAGGGAGTTCTTGGCTCCGCCCTGGGCCTGAGCCCGCTTGCCGCCGGAGGCCGCCCGGGCGTAGACGGCGCGCGCTGCCGGCGTTGAACCCACAAAGCTGACCGCCCGGACGTCGGGATGGTCGATGAGCGATTCGGCGGTGGAGGCGTCCCCGTGCACGAGAGACACGACCCCGGGGGGGAGCCCCAACGAGTCGAGGAGCTCGAACAGGAGTTCGGCAGTCATCGGGGTGCGTTCCGACGCCTTCAGGATGAAAGGATTCCCGCAGGCGATGGCATAAGGCAGAAACCAGCAGGGAATCATCAGCGGGAAATTGAACGGAACAATGCCCACGCAGATCCCGATCGGCTGACGGATCATGGCTTCATCGATGCCGGCCGAGATGTCTTCCGCAAATACCCCTTGGAGGTGTACCGGAGTGCCACAGGCCATGTCCACATTGTCGATGGCCCGTCGGACCTCCCCCCGGGATTCACCCAGCACCTTCCCGTGTTCGATGGTGATGCACCGGGCCAGGTCTTCGATCTGGTCCTCCAGCAGCCGCTTCAGTCGAAAGAGGTACTGAACCCGTTCGCTCGCCGGTGTTCGACGCCACTCGGATGCGCTGCCGGCGGCAGCTCCGACCGCTTCCCCAACCTGGTATTCGTCACTGATCGGCACCCGGGCGATGACGTTACCGGTGGAGGGGTCCCATACGTCGAGGGTGTGAGCCGAGTCGATGTGCCGCCATTTGCCATCGACGTAGTTCCGCACATCCCTCACCTATACTCCTCGATTCGTTCGGATCGGCCACTGTTCGCGTGGCGGCGCAGGCTCCCTCCCAGTACCGGGTCTGACGATCACGAAGCCTCGGGCGGAGACGGGATACGCGCTTGAGGATCATAACATTCTCGTCCAGAGAGCCCCAGGGAGTCCACTGATATAGTCCTCGGAGGAAATGATGCTCTGTATATAGGAGCATATCATTCTCACTCGAGGCCCGGGATGCCGGGCGCCACAGGAGGGGTAGTGGAACACACGGAACTCAAGGGGCCGATCTTCGATGCCGACAACCACTTCTACGAGTCTCGGGAGGCGCTGACCAAGTACCTCCCGGATGCCTATCGCGGGGCGATCCGCTACGTCGAGATCGATGGTCGGACCAAGATGGCTGTACGGGGTCAGATAAGCGACTACATCCCCAACCCCACGTTCGACCGGGTGGCGGCGCCGGGGGTTCAGGAGGATTATTTCCGGCAGGGGAATCCAGAGGGCAGGTCTCCCCGGGAGATCATGGGCAAGGCGATCCCGGCGGTTCCGGCCTTCCGGGAGCCGGCTCCGCGCCTCGAACTGATGGACGAACAAGGCATCGACCGGACGCTGAT
This sequence comes from Acidimicrobiales bacterium, assembly GCA_036268775.1. GTDB lineage: Bacteria > Actinomycetota > Acidimicrobiia > Acidimicrobiales > RAAP-2 > DASZIT01. Next base: position 48,573 of record DATATM010000026.1, read on the forward strand.
GTTCCCGACCCTGGCCAGCCTGGTGGAGGAACGCTTCCGAGACGATCCCGACGGCATGCACATCGTGATTCACGCTGTCAATCAATGGATCGATGACACCTGGTCGTTCAGCTACCAGGACCGGATCTACACCACTCCGATCATCACCCTGCCGATCGTCGAGAAGGCGATCGAAGAACTGGACTGGGCCCTCGAACGGGGGGCCAAGGCCATATTGATCCGCCCGGCGCCCGTGCCCGGCTTGCGGGGGATGCGATCGTTCAGCCAGCCGGAGTTCGACCCGTTCTGGGAGCGCATTCAGGCCGAACGAGTGTTGGTCACCATGCACGCGTCCGACAGCGGGTATGCACGACATTCCGGGGAATGGGACGGTGCCGGTGAGCACCGACCGTTTGCGGCTTCTGCCTTTCGGATGTTCTGGGGGACGGCGCACTCCCCCATGGCCGACGCCTTGGCTGCGCTGGTCTGCCACGGCACCTTCGCCCGATTCCCCGACCTCCGCATCGCCTCCGTCGAGAACGGGAGCAATTGGCTGGTTCCCCTCCTGGACAGCCTTTCGACGGTCTACAAGAAGGTCCCGCAGGACTTCGCCGAGGATCCTGTGGAATCCTTACAGCGAAACCTTTGGCTGAGTCCGTTTTGGGAGGATGATGTGGCGTCATTGTCAGAACTGCTCCCGATCGATCACCTGCTGTTCGGTTCGGACTATCCCCATCCGGAGGGGCTCGCCGACCCACTCTCCTATCTCGACCATCTCACCAACCTGACGGATGACGAGGTCGAGAAGGTGATGGGCGGCAATCTCACGGCGCTGGTCGGCTGATGTCGGTCGTGGTGGTCACGGGAGCCGGCGGCATCGGCCTCGCCTGTGCCCGCCGCCTCGGGGCTGGACACCAGTTGGTCCTGGCGGAAGCCGATCCGACTTGCCTCGATTCGGTCGTACCCACCCTCCGGGACGAGGGGTACGACGTGCTCGGCCATCAGATCGACATCAGTGACACCTCGTCGGTCGAGGGTCTGGCCAAATTCGTGGCTGACTGTGGTCCGCTGGCGACCATTGTCCATACCGCCGGACTGTCGCCCACCATGGCGTCCGGAGAGCGCATCCTGGCCGTGAACCTCGGAGGGACGGCACTGCTGATCGACGCATTCGAACGGCTGGTGGGTGAGGGAACGGTCGGCGTGTTCATTGCCAGCATGGCGGGCCATCTCTGGCCCGCCGACCGCGACCGAGAGGCCTCAGTGGCCACTGCCGCGGCGGCTGATGTCGTCGGCGCCACCGGACTGGCGAAGGACGTGGACCCCGAGACCGCCTACGCGGTGTCCAAGCGCGGAGTGATGGTGCGAGTGGCGGCGGCGGCCCGAGCCTGGGGCGCCAAGGGGGCCCGAATCGTGTCGGTGAGCCCGGGAATGATCGCAACGGGGATGGGTCACCAGGAGAGCGCCGCCCAGCCGGTCATGGCCGAGATGCTGGCAGCCAGCCCGATCCCCCGGCTCGGCACCCCGGCCGAGATCGCCGAAGCGGTGGCTTGGCTGGCCGGGCCGGGAGCCGCATTCGTGACCGGAACCGACCTGCTCATCGACGGTGGCGTGGTGGCGACGTCGCGCGGCTGGACCTAATCCAGTTCATTTCAGGCCGAATCGCTGGGCGCCGTCGAGGCGGATCGTCTCGCCATTGAGGTAGTCGTTGCGGCCGAGGTGCTCGACGAGTGACGCATACTCGTCAGCCCGCCCCATCCGGGCGGGAAACGGCACCCCCGTCCCCCACCTGGCCTGGGCCTCCTCCTCGGGCATCCGGAACGCCGGGGTGTACATGGTGCCCGGAGCAATGGTCATCGCCCGGATGCCCAGCGGAGCCAAGTCGCGGGCAGCGACCAGGGTGAGGGCGACCACTCCACCCTTGGCGGCGGCATAGGGGGACTGGCCGACCTGGCCCTCGAAGGCGGCAATGGAGGCGGTACTGACCACCAACCCCCGGTTGCCATCGCCATCGGGGTCCGTCGCCGCCATCGCCGCGGCGGAGAGCCGCAGCATGTTGAAGGTCCCGGTCAAATAGACGTCGACCGTCCGGCGGAAGCCCTCGAGCGAGAGAGGGGTCCCGTCTCTGCCCACCACCCGACCGACCTGAACCGGTCCCCCATGGGCGCTAACGGCAATTCGCAGCGGACCGAGATCGGCGGCGGCGGCCACCGCCGCGCCGAGGGATGCCTCATCGGTCACGTCGGTGTGCACGTAGGTTGTCTGCAACTCGTCGGCCAGCACCTTGCCCCGCTCGTCGTCGAGGTCAGCGATGACGACGTGCATGCCGGCATCGGACAGTCGTCGGACCGTCGCCTCTCCGAGTCCACCCACCCCGCCGCTGACAATGGCCGAATTTCCGGTCAGATCCACAATGCTTCCCCTTCGCGTCCCTGAGCCACCTTGGCTCCCCACCAGACACCCTCGACACTGACTCCGCTCCGGCCCTATGACGTCTCAGACCGGTGCGTTCTTCTTGGCTCGATTGCTCAAGTCGACCGCGCTGGTGAGTCGGTTCTTGGGCTTGCCCTTGGAGACAAGTGACACATCCCGGCCGTCGGCTTTCGCTCGCAGCGCTCCGACCGTGGCTTGGTCCCGAGGGATGTGCACGTACGGGTCGTAGTGAAATGTCCGCATGGCATTGAGATGAGTGATCTTGTTTATCTCGTCATCGCTGCACTGGGCCATGTACTTCATCGCCAGCTCGGGGGAGGTCGGCCAGGTCGAATCCGAGTGGGGATAGTCGCACTCCCAGGTGATGTGGTCGGGATTCAGGTATTTCCGGCTTTCGATTCCGAAGGCGTCATCGATGAAGCAGGTGATGATGCGATCGTTGAACACCTGGCTGGGGAGTTCGCCGCCGAAGTCCTGGCCCGTCCAGGCACGGTGGTGAAGGAAGGTGTAGTCGATCCGCTCCAAGAAATAGGGAATCCACCCGATGCCGCCTTCCGAGAGAGCGATTCGCAGGTCGGGGAATTTCCGTAGGACGGGAGAGAACACCAGATCCGCGGCAGCCTGCACGATGTTGATGGGCGCGAGCGTCATCATCACGTCGACCGGGGCGTCCGGGGCGGTGATGGTGAGTTGGCTAGAGGAGCCAATGTGCAGGCACACCACGATGTCGAGGTCCGAGCACGCCCTCCAGAATGGGTCCCAATGGTCGGAATGGAGGCTGGGGTGGCCGAGCTTCGAGGGATTCTCCGAGAAGGTGACGGCGTGGACGCCCTTTTTGGCGACGCGGTGCATCTCGTCAGCCATCCACTCCGGATTCCAGATCGGGGCGGTGGCGAGGGGGATGAACCGGCCCGGGTACGTGCCGCACCATTCCTCGATGTGCCAGTCGTTGTAAGCCTGCAACAGCCCTCGTCCAAGTTCCTTGTCGTCGGGCCGAGCGAACAGCTGGCCGGTAAAGCCCGTGATGGAACCGAAACACATGGAACCGAGCAAGCCATTGGCGTCCATGTCCTTCACCCGCTCGTCGATGTCATAACAACCGGGACGCATGTCCGCTCTCGACGCCGGCTCCAGCCCGTATTCATCGGGCGGCCGGCCGGCCACTGCATTGAGCCCGATGTTGGCCATTTCGGCACCGAGGAACTCCCAGACCTCAGTGCCGTCAGATTTGACGATGTACTTGGGAGCATCGTCACGGTATTTGGTTGGAGCCCACGTCTCAAACAGATGGGACGGCTCGACCACGTGATCATCGACGCTGACCAGGATCAGGTCCTCGGTTTCCACGGCGCTCCCCTTTCGGACGTCGGCTCCCGAGTGGTACTCGGCCCATGGCCGCCAACGCATCAGATGTGCAAAACGTAACTTTGCTATATAGAGAACGCAAGTCTCCTCCGAGAAGTACATGGGATTCTCCCCATGGGGGCCTGGCCGGCGAGCCGCGAACCCGTGCCGTGAGGGGATGGGGACACCCGGAAACCGTCCTCAGGCAGTCCCGGCGTTGTCTCCCCCGGAGGTTGCCCAATCGTCGTGGTTCCCACCGACGGATCGTCGGTTGGGGGGCGCCGGCGTTCGGCGGGACCAAGTCGGTAGCTGCTAGACAAGGTCAAAATGCAGCTGTCGCTGCACAAGTACAAGGTATGTCGGATGGAGGTCCGGGATGGAAGATGTGCTGCAGTATCAAGGCAAACGAGTCGTGGTCACCGGATGTGCCTCGGGGATGGGGGCGGCGGCGGCGGCGATCCTCGCCGAGTTGGGGGCCGAGGTGATCGGGCTCGACGTCCAGGATGCCGAGGGCGTGTCCAAGTTCATCCCCGTCGACCTGCGGTCCAAGGACTCGATCGACGAAGCCGTCGAGGCCATCAGCGCCCCGGTGGATGCGATCTTCAGCGTGGCCGGCCTCCCCGGGCCTCCGTTTTCCGACCTCGACACCGTTCTTGTCAACTTCATCGGCGCCCGTCACTTGATCGAGTCCCTGGTACCGACCATGCCCTCCGGCTCGGCAATCGCCTGCGTCGCGTCGAATGCCGGCCTCGGCTGGCAGGACGAAATCGCCGACCTCATGGAGGCGACCGGCACCGAGAGCTTCGAAGCCGGCGTGGCCTGGTGCAACGCCAATCCCGCCAAGATCGCCAGTGGCTATGCGCCGTCGAAGAAACTGATCAACGCCTGGGTTGCCTCCCGAGCGGTCGACCTGATCAAAGTGGGTATCCGCTTGAACTGCACCAACCCAGGCCCGACCAATACTGCGATGATGCCCAGCTTCGAAGAGCAATACGGCAAGGACATCGTCGACGCCTTCGTCGGCCCGTCGGGTCGCCGCTCCACCCCGGACGAACAGGCGTGGCCACTGATCTTCCTCAACAGTCCCCGAAGCTCGTACGTCACCGGCGAGGCCTTGTACGTGGACGCCGGCTTCCTCGGGGCCATGGTCACCGGCCGGCTGGAGTCGTAGTGAGTAGGTATCCCGCCACCCACAGCCAGGAAGCCGGCTGATGACGACGACTCCACTGGATCCAGAGCTCGCCCACCTGGCCGACCTCGACGTTGGCTTCGGCGGGGACACCTTTGACCTTGCCGGCATCCGCACCGGACTCCTGGAGTTGATGCAGCCGCCCGCACCTCTTGACGGTGTGGCGGCCGAGCGGCGGGTCGTCCGACCTTCGCCTCCGCTGGCGGTGGAAATGTTCTCACCCGACACCCCGGGGCCTCACCCCTGCCTGCTGTGGTTCCACGGCGGCGGCTACGTGATCGGGAGCGCCGGTATGGACGCCCTGCGGCTCCAGGCGTGGGCGGCACGATTTGGTTGCGTCACCGTGTCAGTCGAATACCGGTTGGCGCCCGAGGATCCCTTCCCGGCAGCCCATGACGACGGCATGCAGGTCCTCGGATGGCTGGGCGAGCACGCCGACGAGTTGGGGATCGATCGGGACCGGATCGTGGTCGCCGGGGCGAGCGCCGGAGGAGGGCTGGCCGCGGCGGTGGCACTGGCGGCACGAGACCAAGGCGTGCCGCTGGCCGGACAACTCTTGTTCTATCCAATGATCGATGACCGACAACAGACCACCTCGAGCCAGTGGGAAGCACCGGTGTGGCCGCCCAAGGCAAACGGATTCGGGTGGCAGGCGTACCTCGGGTCCCTCTATGGCGGGGAGGTCTCGCCGTATGCCGCACCGGCCCGAGCCGTCGATTTCCGCGGCTTGCCCCGATCGTTGCTGATCGTTGGCGGCGCGGACGGATTCTTCGACGAGACGATCGCCTATGCATCGAAGCTGGCTCACGCAGGCGTTCCCACCGACCTCCGCGTCTATTCGGGAGCCCCCCACGGGTTCGATCTGATGGCTCCGGACGCACAAGCTACTCAAGAGGCGCTACGGGACGCTGATATCTGGCTGGCGAACACTTTGGCAGCACCACCTCCATGACCGGAGCCCCTGTCTCCTAGGTGAAGTCGCTGCCGCCGTCGACGTTGATGTGCGCCCCGGTCATGAAGGTATTGGCTTTCGACGCGCAGAACGCCACCACCTGGGCGACCTCCTCGGGATCGGCGACTCTCCCCAGGTCAATATGGGCCCCGAACAGGTCCGCCATGACGGCGTAGGACCCCTCGGGATCAGACGGATCGCCACCCGCGGCGCTCACCGCCGCCGCCACCCCTCCGGTCATGACGCTGCCCGGGGCCACCGCATTGACCAGGATTCCCTCCGCGGCCAGATAGCGCGAGAGGTTCTTGGTGATGCTGGTCAACGCGGCCTTCGACGCGGTGTAAGCAACGAGCGTTGGGGTCTGATGCTGGGTGGACATCGCCGTCACGTTGACGATCCGGGCCCAGGGGGCCCGGCGCAGCATCGGCAGCGCCAGTTTGATGGTCCGCACCGCGCTCAGTGAACCTTCGCTGAAGGCTCGCACCCAATCATCTTCATCCAATGCGTCGAATGTCCCGACCACGCTCGAACCGACGGCATTTACCAGAACGTTTAGGTAGTCGAATCGGCTCTCGATGGATGCGAAGGCTCGAGCCAGCTGGATCGGATCGGTGGCGTCGGCGGCCCATCCCTCCACGCCGGGGTGCCCGTGTTCGGCCAACACCGCGATCGCCTGGTCGATCCGGTCCTGTCGACGTCCGAGGATCGCCACCTGGCAGCCCTGCTCGGCCAGCGCCCGGGCCGATGCCAGCCCGATCCCACGGGAACCGCCACACACCAGTGCTAACGAAGTTGGCCCCGATTCGCCCAACGTCCCTGCCTCCGAACTGGCGCTCGTCCGCCTCGACGCGTACAGGACGCTTCTTACCACACAACAGCATGGTTCTCGGCTTCTGGGCGCGCTCCCACCGGCGCCGGTCCGGGGGCGTTCGGGTACCGAAGCTCTCACCGGTTGGGCACCAACGGGCCAGCCCCAACCGGGATCGCCTCGGTCGGGATGCGGCCAGAATCACTTCCGGAAACCACCCGTCAGATTCGCGTCTCTCGTCAGTGAAGCGACCGATGCAGGCGGAACTCTGGCCGCCGGATGCAACCGCCGTCCCCATCGGTACCCGAGCGGACACCGCCGTTGGGGCCGGGATCGTGAGCTCGAGGTGGGGAGATGGGCCGGTCGCGACCAGTACAATGGCATAATTCGACATCGGGGTTCGACGGTGGTGACTCTCCCAATAGCGTCTGCCGCTTAGTGCCGTTCTAGGAGGATGCAAACATCATGGCCAAGAAGCGCCCGGCGCCAAACGAGAACGGTCGATCGGATCTCGACGCCATTCCGGCGTGGAAGAGTCAGAGCGTCGAACGCTCCCTTCAATCGGCACGGGCACGGGCGCAGGAGCGATCCGATCGATTCGTCAACGCCGGCATCGAACTGATCAAAAGTACCGGCGACACCGGCTTTACGGTCCAAGAGGTTGTGGACCAGTCGGGCATGTCGATCCGCACGTTTTACCTTTTTTTCGCCACCAAGGATGATCTGCTTCTGGCAATCCATGAGACGATCCTGGCTTCGGAGGTGGAGCCCCGACTCCGACAGAGGACCGATGCCGAGCCGGACGTCGTCAACAAGATCAAGGTATTCATTGAGGCTCTCTTCGAGTTGAGCGGGAACTCGGCGCCGGTGACTCGGGCGTTCATGGTTCAGCAGCACCGCCTAGCAGAGTCCCGGCCCGACGATCTTGACCGCGCCATGGAGCCACAACTCAACCTCGTCACCGAGCTCATCCAGGACGCCGCCGACGCCGGCCGCCTCCGGGAGGGACTGAATGTCAAGACATCCGGCCACCTGGTGCACCAGCTGGTTCACGGACTCGTCGAAGCCCGCGTGGTCGGGTCACACAAGGCCTCGGCCGTCTCGCCTGAACAAGTGTGGGATTTCTGCTCGTCGGCGCTCGGGGTGGCCCCACAACGGCGACGGGCTCCGGCTCGCGCTGCCGCCCGTCGCTAAGCAATCGCGGAGACCCACCCAGTCCGTCGGTACCGATGCTGCGCGTGGCATGCTCCCCCTCGGGGGAGAACGATGAGTGCGCAAATGTATAGTCTCGTTCTGCATGACCGGAGAACCGAGAGCGAACCGGCTGGCCCGGAGTGTCGGCGAGGTCCTTGAGAGACCCCTTGCCGAGGATCGACAACGGGAGGCCCTGGTGGCCGCCGATGGTCGGTTCTCCTATGCGGCATTGGACGCGGCAGCCGACCGGGCTGCCGCCAACCTGCACGACTGGGGCCTGCGCCGAGGAGATCGGATCGCGGTCAGCCTGCCGAATACCTCCTCCATCGTCATTCTGTTCCACGCCGTCATGCGACTGGGCGGGATATGGGTTGGACTCAACACCCATCTGGCTCCTCCCGAGAAGCGCTACATCTTGGACGATTCCGGTGCGACCTTCCTCCTCGCAACTCGGGAGGTCCTCACCGGCCTTGATTGCCCGAGCCCCACAGGTGTCGAGGTCAAGGCCGTCACCGCCGGGGAATCCGAATTCATAGATTCGGGGGCTCGAGACTCCTACCCCCGCCCGACCGACCTCTTCGATGCACCCGCCGGGATCGCCTATACCAGTGGCACGACCGGGCGCCCGAAAGGAGTGGTGCACTCCCATCGGAATCTGCTCCTGCCCGGGGCGGTACTCGCCGCCGATCGGGGCTATGACGCAACGCTGCGCCGGGGCGACTGCGCCGCCCTCACGATTCTGAATCTGCAGGTGACCAGCACGTTGCTGGCCGCCCAGGCCGGTGGAGCCCAGGTGGTGATGGACCGCGTCGACCCGGAGGGAATCGCCGGGTGGATCCGGCGGGAGAAGGTCAACTCGTGGTTCGGGGTACCCACCATGCTGCACGGACTGGCCACGTCCGAGCGAGTCGCCCCCGGGGACCTCGGCTCGCTGGAAGACATTTGGACGGGAGGGGCAGAGCTGCCCCCGTCGATCCGCGCCGCCTTCGAGAACAAGTTCGGCCGGCGGGTGCATGCCACCTACGGATTGACCGAAGTTCCGACCGTCGTCAGCATCGAACCCCGTGCCGTTCGCCGCCGGCCCCAATCGAGCGGCCGGGTCCTTCCCCATCTGCAGGTTGGCGTCGATGGCGCCGACGGCCCGGCTGGAACCGGGGATGAGGGGGAACTCGTGGTTTCTGGTCGTGCCGACGGGGAATGGGGGGGCGTCTACCGGCCGATGCTCGGTTATCACCCTTTGTCTGGCCATCCGGACCCGGCCGCCCGGGACCAGCCGCTTCGCACCGGCGACATCGGAGTCGTCGACGGTGATTCCTACCTCTTCGTCCGCGGTCGCAGCACGTCCATGATCATCCGGGGTGGTTCCAACGTCTACCCAGCCGAAGTCGAGCGGGCGATCCTGGAGGTGTCCGGAGTTAATGGTGTCGCGGTGGTCGGCATCCCCGATGAGCGCCTGGGCCAGCGGATCGGCGCCGCCCTCGAGCTCGCGGAGGGCGCCACGGTCACGCCTACCGAGCTCGACAAACACTGTGTCGCAACACTCGCCCGCTTCAAGGTGCCGGACCGGTGGCTCTTCCGACCGCTCCCACGCAACGCCATGGGCAAGGTGATCCGGCCCGAGGTCGAGGCCTGGTTCGTGTAGGCGAGTCTCACCGCCGAACCCGCCGGACCGCCCAATCGTCGGCTGGTCATTCAGCTATGCAAGAACAGGCCTAGTTGACTTTTGTATGAGAAGAAGCCTACTTTACCTGCGGTGCGCAACCGACCGCGGCATCCATCTCCGTCGCCATCGCGCAGGGGGCTGAAGAGAGCTCGTCGGGGGTAGCCGCCGCCTCGAACGCTGCTGGCGTAGCCAGACGCCGAGGGCTCCGCATGCGAGGTCGGCGTGATGATATCGACAAGGGGGAATGCATGAAGGTGCCAGCAGTCTTGGGCAGATCAGGGAGGGGGGCAGTCTCGAAAGCTCCTGAAGACAGTCGATCGACTGGTCGACTCGCCGGCCTCGCCGTGGTCATGGTCTCCGTTGCCCTGGTGGCCACCGCCTGCAGCAGCGGTAGCTCGTCCCCCGCCACCACCGCGGCGCCGGTCACCACCACGTCGCCGATATCAGCCTCGTCGGCGCCCCCGAGCACCGCGGCCAACGCCTCCGTACCCACCTGCCCGAGCGGTGTGGGCCAAGGCTCTCCGGGCGTCACCGCCAACAGCATCAATGTGGCCTCGCTATCGACACAAACCGGGGCATTGGCCGGGGACTTCGGCGCGATGCTCCCCGGTGTTGAGGCCTACTTCAAGTACATCGACAGCATGGGGGGCGTGAACGGCAGGATGCTGAACCTCTCCTCCAAGCTGGATGACGAATCCAATCCCAGCCAGTACAGCCAGCTGGTCCATACGGCCATAGACCAGGACCACGCGTTCGGGCTCGTCGGGGTGGCCACCGCGTTCTTCTCCCCCAACTACCTGGCCCAAACCTGCACCCCGACTTATGGCTACAACGTGACCGGGAACTGGTCTGGCCCACCGAACCTGTATTCGACCGGTGGCACTGCCCTGTATTACCCCGAGATCGCCTACTACATCGCCTATCTCATGAAGCGGATCAACGTCCGGTCATTCGCAACCCTCGCCTACGGCGTCGCCGCCTCGTCCGACGCGTGCGCCGCCGCCAATAGTGGCCTGAAGAAGGCCGGGCTCACCCAGGCCTACACCGATCTCAGCGTTCCCCTGGGCGGCAACGTGACGCCCGATGTTCAGCAGATCAAGTCGTCCGGCGCCCAGCTGGTCATCAGCTGCATGGACGTTACCGACAACGTCTCTTTGGCTCGGGGCATCCAACAATACGGTGTCAAGACAAAGCAGTACTGGCTGAACGGTAGCGACCAGAGCACGCTCGACCACTACGGGAGCCTGATGCAGGGCGTCTACTTTGGCATTCAGCATGTGCCTCTGACCGCACCGGTGAAGTACTACCCCGGTCTCCAGACTTACCTGACCGCCATGAAGAAGTACGCCCCGGCTTCCGTCGGCGACGAGCTGGCCATCCAGGGTTGGGCTTCCGCCGCCCTCTTTGTCCAAGGCGTGAAAAACGCCGGCTCGAATCTGACCCAGGCCAACGTGGTGAAGCAGGACAACATGCTCACGACGTGGACCGCCAACGGGCTGTATCTCCCGATTGACTGGACCACCTCCCACACGACTGCCACCACGTTCTGTTCGGCATATATCCAGGTCCAGGGGAACAAATACAACCCGGTATTGGGCCAGGGCCACCAAGTATTCGTGTGTTTCAACATCAACAAGGCAAATCCGGTCCCCACCAACCCGGTGCCGGAAATATCGCCACCGGGGACGCCCGGAGCTTGAAAGTGCCGGGCGCAAGAACAGCCGGGGATAAGGCCGAGAGTCGAGGACGAGGTTGGAACGGTTTCTAGACTTCGGCATCCCCGGCATTCCCTACGGGTGCGCCTACGCCCTCTTCGCCGTCGGTCTGGTGCTCACCTACCAGACGACCGGGGTCTTCAACTTCGCATTCGGCGCCCAGGCATTCGCTTCCGCGTTCGTCTTCATCGTCCTGGTGCAGAACGCCGGTCTGCCAATCTGGCTCTCGTTCGTCATCGCGGTGGTGATCGGTGCGCCTCTGCTCGGTCTGATCTTCGACCGGTTCCTGTTCCGACGGATCCCCAACACCAACACGACCGCCAAGGTCGTGACCGGGATCGCGCTGCTGGTAGCCATCCCGACCCTGTTGCCGGTGATTTTCGGGAACCAGACTCTGTATAACCCACCTACGCTCTTCTTCAATCAAAGCATCGTCTACTTCACTCTTGCCGGGTACCCGGTCAACGGGCACGATCTCAGCGTCGTGGTGGTGACGGCGGTGGTGCTCTCTGCCTTGCTGGTTGTCATGCGCTTCACCAGCCTCGGAGTCCGCATGCGAGCTGCGGTCGAGAGTCGTCGCCTGGTGGAACTCGACGGTGGAAACGCCGGACGGGTCGTCTCCATCGCCTGGGCGATGTCAAGCCTTCTGGCCGGCCTGGCCGGCGTTCTCCTGGCTCCGGCCTACCCCGAACTTCAGGCTCAGAACTTCATCACGCTGATGGTCGCTGCCATCGCCGCCGCCGCCTGCGCCAGCCTCCGATCCCTGCCGAGGGCGGTGGTCTTCGGGATTCTGCTCGGAGTTGTCTCGCTCCTGTTGCAGGGGTACATCCCCACCCAGACCATCTTCTACTCCTCCGCGCTGCCATCGATCCCATTCATCGTCTTAGTGCTGGCGCTGTTGTTCGTCCCCGGGCTCCGTGACCTCGGCGTCAACAAGGACCCGATGTCCTCGGTCGATACGCCGATGCCCCCGTTGGCGGCGGCCATTCGATCTCCTCAGATGAACCGGATTATGCGAACTCTATGGTTGACGATTCTGGCCTTCTTCGTCATTTCCATGCTGACCTGGATACCCGCCAACTGGGAGAACGTGTTCAATTCCGGATTGGCATTCTCCACCCTGTTTCTCTCGATCACCATGATCACCGGCATGGGCGGCCAGCTTTCCCTCGCCCAGGGAACGCTGGCCGGCGTCGGCGCCTTTGTCGCCGTTCAGCTGGGCAATCATCTTGGGGTGAACATGGTGGTCGGCATGCTGATCGGTGCGGGTGCGGCCGCCACCATCGCCATCGTGCTGGCATTGCTGTCCCTCCGGCTCAAGGGACTCGGTCTGGCGCTCATGACCCTGGCCGCCGCCTTGTTCTTCGACTCCAGCGTCTTTCCCGTCCACGGGTTCACCGGAGGTCAGAGCGGTGTGAACCTTCAGCAATCGTGGTCCGCCCCGTTCAATTTCTACGAAACCAGTGGCCACCAGTTCTTTATCCTCGCCATGGTGGTGTTGACCCTGGTGGTGTTCATGGTTGTCCTGGTGCGGCGGGGAACCGTGGGGCGTTATCTGGGTGCCATCCGCGGCAGTGAGACCGCCTCTGCCGGCCTAGGTATCAACCTGACCTGGCAACGACTCTTGGTCTTCGCGCTCTCCGGCGGAGTAGCCGGCGTTGGGGGGACTCTGCTGGTGATCAACACCCAGAATGCCAACCCGAACCAGTTCAACTACCAGTTGTCCCTGGTGTTCGTGGTGATTGTCATCACTACCGGGGTCACAACCGTGGAAGGCGCGATTCAGGGCGGCATCGGGTTTGTGGTCATACAGCAGCTGTTGACCTACGTCCCCAGCCGCTTTCAAGGTCTCACCGTTGTTCTGTTTGCGGCCGGCGCCTTGACCTACGCCCGCCACCCGGAAGGCATCGTCGAATTCGCGAAGCGAAAGTCGACCCTGCTCCTCCAACACCACCTTTCCGGGGGAGCCAGGCTGGAGGACCAGCCGGGCGGTACTCCGGGTTCGGGTGGGAGCGCCCAGGCTGAGGGCCCGTCGGGATCGGTAGCGCGGCCACCACTCTCCCAGTCCACGTTGGGGGCGGAGCGTGGCTAGCGGGTCTGGAGACGGCCGCTTGGCCGGACTGCAACCGGGTGCCGTCCGGGCGGGGGGCCCGGACGGCGGAAGCAATGATTCGCTTCTGGCGACCCAGGGTGTGAGGAAGTCCTTCGGGGGTGTCTCCGCCGTAGCCGGCGTCGACCTTGCCATCGGGCGGGGAGAGATTCTGGGGCTGGTCGGCCCCAATGGAGCCGGGAAGACCACGCTCTTCAACTGCATCTCCGGACAGGAACGCCATGATGGCGGCACCATCCAATTCAAGGGCACCTCCCTCGACGGCCTCCCGACCTACAAACGAGCCCGACTGGGCATCGGCCGCACCTACCAACGGGTGGAAGTCTTCCCGGACCTCACCGTGGAGGATCATTTGATCGTCGCCGAACGCGCCCGCCACGGCGACGGCCGACTGTGGAAGGACCTCTGCGCCAGGAGTGCACCTCGACCTCAGGAGCTCGACAACGTCATCCAGGTACTCGAGCTCGTGGACCTGGTCGAACTCCGCCATACGCCGGTCTCGGCATTGGGATTGGGCATGTGTCGACTGGTCGAGTTGGCCCGAGCTTTGATTCGTCGACCAGACCTTCTCATGGCCGACGAACCCTCATCTGGATTGGATGTCCACGAGACCCGGGAGCTGGCCAACGTGCTTCGCACCCTTCAGCGGGAGCGCGGAATGGCGGTGCTGCTGGTCGAACACGATCTTGGCATGGTCAGTGAAGTAGTTGATCGGACCATCGTGATGGATCTGGGCCAAGTCATTGCGTCGGGGACCTTCGACGAGGTGATGGCCAACTCCGACGTCCGGCGGGCCTATCTGGGAGTCGCAACGTGACCTCCGTTCGGGTGGAGCCGATGGAGAACGCCGGTGTCGGTTCCGTCGCTTCAGCCCTCGAACTCGACAACCTCAGCGCCGCCTACGGCCCGTACCGTGCGCTCTTCGACGTCAACCTGCGGGTGCCGGCGGGTGGTGTATTGGCGCTGCTCGGCTCCAATGGTGCCGGGAAATCAACGGTGGCGCGGGTGGCAACCGGGCTATTGCCGCCCAGCCGCGGCGAGATCAGGGTCAATGGAACCGACGTGACGGGCCGACCGGCCTTTCGGATCGCCAGAATGGGCGTCGCTCACGTACCGGAGGGTCGGGGGGTATTTGCCAGCCTGACGGTCGAGGAGAATCTGAGCCTTGTCTTCCGTGAACGGGCGGGCCGAAGGCAAGTACCCGATCTGATGACCCGGGCCTATGACTCCTTTCCGCTCCTGAAGGAGCGCAGGAAGCAGCGGGCAGGCACGCTGTCGGGGGGCCAGCAAAGATTGCTGTCGCTGGCCCGGGTCCTGGTTGTCCCGCAGAAGGTCCTGGTGGCCGACGAACTGTGCCTCGGCCTGGCTCCGTCGGTGATCGAGACGGTGTACCAGGGACTCCGAGATATCAACCGCTCCGGTACCGCCCTCTTAGTGGTGGAACAGCAGGTCGATCGGGTCCTCGAAATCGCCGACCGGGCGCTCATCCTCGAGCACGGCGAGGTCGCCTACGACGGAGCCCCTGGCGGAGCCGCCCGAGCAATGGAGGAGATCCTCGCGGCCCGGGGCGAGCAGCCGGTGCTGATTACGAAGAGAACTGCACCCTTCCCGGTGCCGAGCCTGTACGACCTCGAGGATAAACCAACGCGCCGGCTCGACCCTGGTGTGTCAGCCAATGGATCCTGACCGCGCTTCAATGGACCAGGACTCAACGATGGAGGACTCATGACCCAACCAATCTCCGGGACCATGCTGCTCGATTCGGAGGTCATCGACGACCCCTATCCGTTCTACGGGCAACTCCGCGCTCAGGCGCCGGTCTGGGAGGTTCCCGGCACCGACCTGTTCACGGTCAGCACGTTTGAGCTGTTGGCGGAGGTAACCGGCCGGTTCGAAGACTTCTCCTCGAACATCACGTGTCTGCTCTATCGAGACGATGCCGGTCTCCCGTGCAGGCTCCCCTTTGGTAATGCCGCCGGTCAAGCCCTCGCCACCGCCGATCCCCCGATGCACGCGTTACATCGGAGCACCGTCTTCCCGGAGCTTGTCGCCAAGCGCATGGCCGAACTGGAGCCCGATATCGTCGAGCTCGCCGATCGGTGTGTGACCGACGCGATGGACGGGGAATCCGTCGAGTTCATGACCGCAATCGGCAACGTCGTGCCGATCACCATGATCAGCCGCCTCATCGGGTTCCGGGACAGCGACCCTGACCAGCTCCTCAGCGCCGCGTTCGACTCGACGGCGATGTTGGGTTCGACGCTGTCCATGGACGAGCTGATGGACCTCATTGCCCGGGTCGGGGAGATCCAGACCTGGCTCACCGATCAACTCTCGGCGGCCATGCAAGAGCCGGGCGATACCCTCCTCGGCGCCGTTGCCCGCGGCGTGGTGGGCGAGGTGTTCAGCGAATTCGAAGCCGCCAATATCCTGCATACCCTGTTGAGCGCCGGAGGTGAGTCCACCACCAGTTTGCTCGGAAATTCCGTGCGCATCTTGGCCGAGCACTCTGATCTTCAGGAGCACCTCCGGCAGAACCCGAAGCAGATCCCGATGTTCGTGGAGGAGGCGTTGCGACTTGAGCCGCCGTTCCGCTACCACATGCGCCATGTGATCAGGGACACAACGCTCGGCGACACCCCAATCCCGGCCGGCGCCACCGTCCTGTTGCTCTGGGGCGCCGGGAATCGCGATTCGACGGTCTTCGAACGTCCCGACGAGATCGACCTCCGGCGACAGGTACCGCGCCGCCATCTCGCCTTCGGACGCGGCATTCACCATTGCGTCGGGGCCGCTCTGGCCCGGGTGGAGGCGCGCACCGTGCTCACCGTCTTGCTCGATCGGACCCAGAGCATCACCCTCGATCCCGAACGCGAGCCGCGCTGGGCCAACAGCCTCATGGTCCGCCGCCATGACCGGTTGCCGGTGAGGCTCGTCGCCCGCTGACCGCCGCCGCCATGTCAGCAAGTCCAGAGGATGAAGAGGAAGTTCGCAACCCTGCCATCACCGGTGATTGGGCGGATCTTTCCGGGCTCCCAGAGGCAGCTTCGGCTTGGGCCCACAACGGAATCGTCATCACCGCTGACAGGGAACTGATCGGATTCCACGCCGGGCACCTGGTGGCGCTTGACCAAAACGGGAAGATCTTGCGCACGGTCAGGCCGGGCATCGCCGAGGGCCACGGCATCACCCTGGTAAGGGAGGGGGACGAGGAGTACCTCTGGATAAGCGATCCAGGCTTCGTATTCGCTCACGACCAGGACGCCGGCGACCAGGATTGGGCCCCACTGTTCGGGAGGGGGGTACATGTCGACTCTCACCCACCTCGAGTTGTAAAGATGACGCTCGACGGAGAGATCCGATCGGAGCTCCCCGTCCCGCCGGTTGCTCCCGACTCCCCGCCCGGGATCATGGGCCAGTACTGCCCTTGCGGCGTGGCCGTGGACGAGGAGCGCTTCGGTGGCAGCGGCGACGTCTGGGTGGCCGATGGATACGGATCAAGTCTCGTGCACTGTTTCGACAAGAGCGGGGTCCACCGGCTCACACTTACCGGTGAGGAAGGAGGCGGACGGTTCATTTGTCCTCACGCCGTCCTCATTGTCCGCCGAGACAACAGGGTTCCAGAACTTTATATCGCTGACCGGGAGAATCGGCGGGTCCAGGTCTACGACCTGGGAGGCCAGTACCTCCGGTCTTTCGGTGAGACCTTTCTGAACAGTCCGAGCGGTTTTGTCATGTGGGGAGCGGTGCTGGTTGTGGCCGAGTTGTACGGCCGGCTCACCACCCTCGATGCCGACGACAACCTCATCGGCTATATCGGCGCTGATCCCGATGCCACCGAGGGGCAAGGTTGGCCCGAGAGGCCCGGATGGCCGAACGCGCTAACTCACAATGGACACCTTATGGCGCCTGACTTGCCCATCCCCGAACAATTCAACTCTCCCCATTCGGTGGCCGTGGACGCCAATGACAACCTCTATGTCTCCGAGTGGCTCATCGGTGGGCGCTATACCAAGCTGACGGTTCGTCCTTGAGAGGAAGACCGTGGGAAGGGCACAATTTCAGCTCGCCATGGTTCGATGGCACCGATCATCAAGAGCGAAAAGAGCTCGGGCTCAAATCGACCGGAAGGTGCTTGACGCCGGCGACGACGTTCGAACGCAGCGGGGCGGGTGAACCCAACGATCGAAGTACAGGTACTCGTCGTGCGAGCTCTTCGAACAGCACTCGAAGCTCCATGCGCGCCAGGCTCGCGCCCAGACAGAAGTGGGGACCTCCTCCGCCAAATGCCAAGTGCTCATTGGGCTGTCGCTCGATATCGAAGTGGAACGGATTCTCGAACACCTCTTCATCCCGGTTGGCCGAGATGTACCAGATACTGACCTTGTCTCCAGCCTTCATCACCTGACCTCTCACTTCCGTATCGACGGTGACATTCCTCCTCAGGTGCATCACTGGGGATGACCATCGCAGCACCTCATCGATTGCGGTAGAACCCAACCCGTCCGGGTCCTGGACCAGCTTGTCCCATTGCTCGGGAAATTCCATAAATCCCAACAGGCCATGAGTGGCAGCGTTCCGGGTTGTCTCATTGCCGGCGGCAGTGAGGAACATGAAGAACGCGTTGAGCTCGAAATCGGTGAGCTTGTCCCCGTCCATCTCCGCGCCGACGAGTTGGCTCATCAGGTCGTCGCCGGGTTCAATTCGCCGCCGAGCACAAAGGTCCTGCACATAGGTAAACATCTCGATCTGGGATCGCTGGATCTGATCTTCGGCGACGAAATACTCCGGATCGACCTCGCCGGCGTCGGCGGATCCGAGCGCTTGGTTGGTCCAATCGAATAGCTTCTGACGATCCTCTCGGGGTACACCAAGCAATTCGGCGATGACCTCGAGTGGGAGCTCCGCGGCGATGTCGGTCACGAAATCGCAGCTGCCCTTGGCGATGGCTCGATCGAGGATACGAACCGCTAACTCGCGCACGTGCGGTTCGAGCAACTTCGTCGTGCGGGGTGTGAAGCCCCGGTTGACGAGCTTTCGATATCTGGTGTGCTCGGGTGGATCCATGATGATCAACACGGGGGCCCCCGGATCTCCTGCCACCGGCGTCTCCAGTTCCTCTAGGGGCGAGACGGGATTGGAGGAGTAGGTCGCCGGATCCCGTGAAGTCGCCCGTACGTCGGCATGCTTCGACAGCACCCAGAAGCCGGGCCCCCGGGGCTCGGGGTGGCGGTACACCGGATGGTTCTGTCGTAAGAAGGTGAACCACGCATGCGGGACGCCAGAGGCGAACACATCGCGGTCGAGCAAGTTGACGTCCTCAAGGTTCATGTTCCCACTCTCAGAATTGGACGACTCTTATGGCGGGCTCTAACCCGACGGTGGCGCCTCCGTTGTAATATGAGGCTTTCCATACAGTAATATTATGTTTTCATGCCCCTTCAAAGCCAACCGCCTGGCGGCGACGCTTCGGCTTCAGTCCGAGATATTCGAGCCGGACCCGCCGATGAGTACTGGGACCGCCTCCGCCACCTGATGGGCCCCGAGGGCCTCATTACCTACTGGTACCTCGGGCGGGCCTTCAACCAGGAAGTCGATCCCGACACCATGCACCTGCGTGCCGACATGCGAAACGCGGCCGGCGGGATCATGGCGGCTCCGCTGGCGATTGCCGCACCGGAGACGGGCGGGTGGAGAGACCGCGATGCCGTGCCTGCTCCCATGACCTACTCGCTCCACATCCTTGACCCTGCCACTGACGTACGAACCGTCCGGATTACTCGAGAGACGGTGCGCCAAGGTCGCAAGATCGGGTTCAGCCGCTCCCTCGTCGTTGACGCTGATGATCCTCACCGGCTCATCGCCCTCACCTCGGGCACCGGGGTATCCCTTGGCGAGGCACCCCCCGGATTCCGCCCGGTCGACCTCCCCCCTGGGCTCCCCGACGGGGCTCTCCCTCCCCTCCCCGTTGTCTTCGGTGCTCGTCGCGATCCCGATGGGTGGCGCCTCCCCGAGCTCACCACTCAACTCGCTTCCACTTCCGCCTCGCTCCACCTGGGGCCGATCCACGTTGTTTGCGAGGCCGCCGCCCACGAGGCCGCCTGCGCCGCGGCTGCGACGAGTCCCAGCGTGAAACGTACCGGTAGTTGGGAGTCGAAGCTGGGGGCGATCCCCGAAGCCGTACTGCAAGCCGAAGACTGGGAGGTCCACTTTGTGGCCCCCGGGCGGAAGGGGCCTTTTCTCGTACGGACGGAGTCCTGGCGTGGCCCGCCGGGAAGGTTCCTTTGTCGATTTTCCCTCCTGGACGAAGGCAACGAGGAAGTCGTCGTCGCCACCGGCGCGGCAGCCTTCCGGGTCGCGGATCCCGACTAGCTCTCGATCCCGGAGCCAGCCAGAGCGGACGGCGGCGTCGGGTTGGCCGGAGCGAAGGCGACGGGTGAGACTGTCACATGGCTGTTTTGGGATTGGGCCTCGCCGCGCTGGGAAGGCCGGGCTACCTGACTGTCGGTCATGGTTCGGCCATCGGTCCGGACCGTTCGATCGGGGCCCTCCAGGCGCGCTCTGACCAGGTCTGCGATGCGGCCTGGGAAGGCGGGATCCGTTGGTTCGACGCGGCCCGCTCCTACGGCCGGGCGGAAGAATTCCTGGCCGGCTGGCTGACCAATCGCCGCATCCGACCGGAGGACGTCACCGTCTCCTCCAAATGGGGCTACACCTACACCGCCGACTGGCAGGTGGACGCCCAGATCCCCGAGGTCAAGGACCATTCGGCCGCCGCGCTGGCCCGCCAATGGCCGGAGACCAACGCCCGACTCGGTAGGTGGCTCCGGCTCTATCAGGTCCACTCCGCCACCCTGGAGTCGGGCATCCTCGACGATCCGGTGGTGCAGCGGGCCCTGGCGGGGCTCGGCGTACCGGTCGGGCTCAGCCTGAGCGGTCCCCGACAATCAGACACTCTCCGTAAGGCACTGACCATCCACGTCGACGAGGTGCCGCTGTTCTCCGCGGTGCAGGCCACCTGGAATCTCCTGGAGCCCTCGGTGAGCCCGGCACTGGCCGAAGCCCACGCGGCCGGGTGGACGGTAATCGTGAAGGAGGCCCTGGCCAATGGACGGCTCGCGGTCCCTGGGCCGGCCACTGTGGCCCTCGGCGACCGCCCGGACGTGACTGCTCTGGCCGCGGCCTTGGCTCAGCCTTGGGCCGACGTGGTGCTCTCCGGAGCGGCAACGGTCTCTCAGTTGCGCTCCAATCTGACCGCCCTCGATGGCGTTGCCACGGTGGAGGCCGATCAACTCACCGACCTCGCTACCGACCCTCAGGTCTACTGGAGCCAACGAGCCGCGATGCCCTGGACGTGAATCAGCCGCCGCGCTTCGCAGCGACGGTTACCAGCGGGCGGCGTTCAGTCGCCGCCGAGGGCCCACCAAGTACACCACCGCGACCGCCGCTCCGATGAGACCGAACAGCAGCCATCCGACAATCGAGGCAATGATCCAAACCGCCTTGCGAGCGGGGGGCATCACCGAGCTGGGACGACGGACGACATCGGTGACCGCCCAAATGACCAAGGCCGCGGACAGGACATAGAGGAAGAGCACCGGAACATTGTTGAAAATAGATGCAGTGGTCACGTCGTAACTAGCTTCCTTCTGCCGTCACCCTCCCCCTCGGAGTAGGTGCTCCGCTGACGGGCACATTCATTTCTACCTCCCGCGTAAAACGGGAGACTCGAATTTGACGAAGGTTTTACGCCATCCACCGCGATTATTTACCCATTGCTTATCCGACTGGTAAGGAGCGGGTCCTAATCGCCCCCGTGGTCCCGCTGGTCAGCAGTCTCGGCACAGCGCTGACCGGCCAGCGATAGGACGCAGCCACCAACCTGGACCCCATCCTCAAAGGTGGATGGCCGGAACCGTTCTCGCCCCCAACACTCGAGCCGAAGCCGGTCCCACCGAAAGGGACTGGCCGCTTTGAAGTCCGAACGTCTCCGGACCCCCTTCCACAAACCAGGTGGAGCCACTGCCGGCCAGACACGGCGCCACGCCGGTGGCGGCGGCGAACGCGTCCCGCCACACCGCCAGACGGGGCTCGACCAAGGTTGCCGGCGCTTCGAGATCGTTGCCCGATGCGCTGGCGGTCGGCGAGGATCCCCCCGCCACCAGAGAGTCCCAGGCTCGATACACCGCGGCGGTGTCGACCCCGAACGCCGGCAACAGAAGGGTGAACTCCCGCTCCTGATAGGGCAGAGCGGTCACCGATTCACCGATCCCCTTCACCAACGCCCTCCCGCCCGCGACGCAGAAGGGGACGTCGGCTCCCAGTCCGGCCGCCAACTGGAGATCGTCGCAGCCGGCCCAGCGCAGGATGGCGGCGGCGTCAGCCGACCCTCCGCCGAGCCCCGCCCCCACCGGGATCCGCTTGATCAACCGGACACCGGCGGTGCGTCCGACCGCCTCCAGCGCTCGAACCACCAGGTTGTCGGCGTTGACCGTCAGGCTCAATCCGAATGCCGGGGATGCATGGTTGTCCGGGGCCCCAGCCGGCGGCTCGAGGGTCAACCCATCCCCGGGTCCGATCAGCAACGTGTCGGCCAGATCGAGGGTCACCATCTCGGATTCGAGCTCGTGATAGCCGTCGGGCCGGACGCCGGTCACCCGGAGCCCGAGGGTCAGTTTGGCCGGCGCGGAGATCTGGACGGTCTCGACCGGATCCCCACCTTCCGACCCGGGTCCAGTCGCGGTCATGAGGCGATCGGCTCGGTCGGTTGCCACGCCGCCAGTCTCCCCCACTCATCCAGTCCCAACTCCTCGGCCCGAGCGGTCGGCTCGACGCCGGCCGCCGCAAACGCCTCCGGTTCGACGAACCCGTCCAACGAGCGGCGCAGCATCTTGCGGCGGTGGGCGAAGCCGGCTCGGACCACCGAGAACAGGCGGTGGTAGGGCACCGTCCCCGCCGCCCCTTCCGGCCGAGGCCGACGGTCGATCCGGATCAACACCGACTCCACCTTCGGGCGGGGGATGAAGACCGAGGCCGGCACCTTGCCCACCTGGCTCGCCCGGGCCCAATACGCCACTTTCACCGAGACCGCCCCGTAGGCTTCGTCCCCGGCCTGGGCCACCAGCCGGTCGCCCACTTCCCGCTGGACCATCACCAGCAACGATGCCACCTGGGGTGCCTCCTCGAGGACCCGGACTACCAGCGGGACGGCCACGTTGTAGGGGAGGTTGGCCACCAGCGACCAGCCCGTACCGGGTGTCCCGTCCCCGGGGTCGCGGCCGGCCGCCCCGGGATCATCCAGCAGCGCACCCCAATCCACCGTCAGCGCGTCGGCCTCCACCACCCGGACGCCCAGGGGTTCGACCTGCGAACGCAGCACCGGGAGGAGCCGCCGGTCGATCTCCACCGCGGTCACCTCGGCGCCGGCCTCCACCAACGCCAGGGTCAACGACCCGAGACCCGCCCCGATCTCCACCACCCGCGAACCCGGGCCGACCCCGGCCAGGTGGGCGATTTTCCGGACGGTATTGCCATCGGCCACGAAGTTCTGGCCGAGGGCCCGACTGGGATGGAGATCATTGGCGTCGAGCAGGGCATGAATGTCCGCTCGGCCGTAGGTCACCGACTCAGTGTGTCACCAGCTCAGCTCGGCATCGGAGATGACACCCTGGGACAGGGGGGCGATCTGGGCGAAGGTGTCGGTGGCCAGATCGATCTGGCGGGCGGTATCAGCTTCCCGATCGTCCACCGTGCAGCTCACCGTGGCCCCGTTATCCGGGTTGGTGATGGTCACCACCGTGCCGAAGGGCAGGGTGGGACTGGCGCAGGTGCCCGGGGTGGCGTCGTAGTAGGTGACGATCCCGGTGATCGAGTTGGCTGGCGGGGCCGGGGCCGGGGCTGCCACCGGGGTCGGGGCGGTGACCGGCACTGGAGCCGAGGTGGTCGGGGTGGCGGTCTGGATCCGGGCCGCCTGGGTGGTCGGCGGGGCATAGGTGGCGGTCGGGGCCGAGGTCGTCGCGGTGGTGGTCGCCACGGTGGTGGTCGGAATCGGCGGGACCGTCAAGTTGGCACCGGCCACCGTCGTCGACTTGATGCTGTCGGCGGCCAACTGCCAGGCCGGGAAATACCCGCCGTGGCCGGCGGCGGCCGATTGGCCGTGGGGCGCGGCCGAGCGGTGGCTCGAGGTGGCTGCGTGAGCGGATGCCGACAGGTTCGATCCGGTTTGGATGACGACGAGCGGCACGATCACGAGCGCTCCGCACAAAAGGAGTGCGGCACCGGGCCGACGACTCCGTTGAATTGAGGTCCTCAGAACTCCACCTTGGTTGGGGACGTATATGGCAACATTCAAGCCGTCTCCTCCAAGCCGACTTAAATGAAAACGACCGCTCAAAACAGCGGCCGCGACCTCAAAGCTAGACAGGTTCCTGCGCGCGAATCAAACCCGATCGGCGAAACTGGTTACCGTCGGTAACGGTTCGTGCGCAAATTCACAAGCCGAACAAGGCTCGGGCGTTGCGGGTCGAGACCTCCGCCACCCGCTCCCTATTTACCCCTTTGACGGTAGCAATTGCCGCCCCCACCAGGGGCACTCGGGCCGGTTCGTTGGACGAGCCCCGATGGGGCACCGGGGCGAGGAAAGGGGAGTCCGTCTCGATCAACAGGCGCTCAATCGGGCAGATTTCCGCCGCTTCTCGGACTTCGACGGCAGTTTTGAACGTTACGATCCCGCTGAAGGAAAGGAACGCACCCAGGTCGAGGCAGCGCCGGGCGTCGTCGGGTCCCCCGGAGAAACAGTGGATGACGGTGCGCTCGGGGACCCCGGTGGCTTCGAGGATGTCGACGGTGTCGTCCCACGCCTCGCGGGTGTGCACCACCAGTGCCAACCGGTGACGGCGCGCCAATTCGATTTGCGCCGCGAACATTTCCCGCTGGACCTCGCGGGGTGAATGGTCGTAGTGGTAATCGAGTCCGCACTCTCCTATACCGACCACGATTGTCGACGGTTTATCCGCGGCGTTCGTCGATCCCGGGTCGGGCAGCTCGGCCTCCAGGATGGCGTCGAGGCTGTCCACCCCGTTGATGGCGTCATGGGGATGGAGGCCGATGGTTGCCCACATCCTGATCCCCTCGGCGGTGGCCACCGAATCGCTCCGGCCCATGGTCCGAGCCAGATCCACCGCCTCGGCCGAGGTGGTGGCGTCGGTGCCCACGCACACCATCCGGGTGACCCCGGCTTCCGCCGCCCGGGCGATGGCCCCATGCAGTCGGGTGGCGTGGGGCTCCAGGTGGTGCCCCTCCTGGAGCCCCGGTTCTCCCTGGTCACCACCCAGATACTCGGTTTGGAGGTGACAGTGGGAGTCGAACCACTCGACCACCGCCTCGCGATGGGCGCGGTGATCGGGGCCGGCCGGTGTCGGGCTCACTTCCGGCGGGGGAAGAGGGGGCTGCCCTTCTCCACCTCGAGACCGCCGGGGTAGCCGCCCCACACCGCTGCCTCCGGGAGGCGTTGGTCGAGAGGCGTGCCCTTCAGGCCGATCCGTCGCCAGATCTCTTCGGCGGTGGACGGCATGGCCGGGACGATCAACACCGCCACCACCCGGAGGACTTCGAGTGCGCTCCCGAGCACTGCGTCGACGGCAGGACCCGGCTCCGCCTTCCACGGCTCGGCTGTCTCCAATTCGGCGTTCGTCTCCCGGATGAGTTTCCAGGTGGCTTCGAGGCCGAGGTGGGGTTGGCCGGCGTTCCAGGCCGCCGTCGTTTCTCGCACCACCTCGACCGCCACCGCCGCCAGACGGCTGGTGGGATCGGGCGCCGGACCGACGCCCCCACATTTGGATCCGACCACCGTCGCCACCCGGGACACCAGATTGCCCAGGTTGTTGGCCAGGTCGGCGTTGTAGCGGCTGGTGATCCCCTCGGCCGAGAAGTCCCCGTCCGCCCCGAGCGGCACATCCCGCAGCAGGTGGTAGCGGACCGGATCCACCCCGAAGTCGGCGATCAGCTCGCCCGGGGTGATCTTGTTGAGGCTGGACTTGGACATTTTCTGCCCGCTGACCAGCAGCCATCCGTGGACCTGGACCTGGGCCGGGGGGTCGATCCCGGCGGCCATGCACATGGCCGGCCACCACACGCAGTGGAACCGGATGATTTCCTTGCCGATCAGGTGGTGCACCGCCGGCCACCACTGCTCGAATCGCTTCTCGTCCTGGCCGTAGCCGATGGCGGTCAGGTAGTTGACCAGCGCGTCGTACCAGACGTAGAAGACGTGCTCCTCGTCCCAGGGAACCGTGACCCCCCAGTCGATCGAGGTCCGGGTGATGGAGATGTCCCGCAGGCCGCCCTTGATGAAGCTGAGGGCCTCGTTGCGCTTCGCCTCGGGGATCACCGCCTCCGGGGCAGCTTCGTACCAGTCGATCAGCCGTTGTTCGAAGGCGCTGAGGCGGAAGAAGTAGTTGTCCTCTTCCAAGAGCTCCACCGGGGTGAGATGAACCGGGCAGAGGCTCCCATTGACCAGCTCGTCCTCGTTGTAATACTGCTCGCAGGCCACGCAGTAGAGGCCCCGGTAGGTGTCCTTGACGATCCAACCGTTCTCATAGATCTTCCCCAGGAACCGTTGCACCGCCTCCGCATGGCGGGGCTCGGTGGTCCGGATGAAGTCGTCGTTGGAGATGTTCAGCTCCGCCCACGCCTCCGCGAACCGGGGGGCGAGCTGATCGGTCCATTCCTGGGGGCTTACCCCGTGTTCCTCGGCGGCGCGGGCGACTTTCTGGCCGTGTTCGTCGGTCCCGGTGAGGAAGAAGACGTCATCGCCGGCTAGGCGGTGCCAGCGGGCCAGCCCGTCGGCATTGACGGTGGCATAGGCGTGGCCGACGTGGGGGGCGTCATTGACGTAGTAGATCGGGGTGGTGACGTAGTAGCGGGACACTGCCCCGTAGCGTACCGATCCGCCGCGCGGCGCCCGACCGCGAGAGCGCTACCCGGTCACCAGTTGGCGACGTGGCACCCACCCCGACCGGTGCGCTCGGTGAAGCGCTGGTGGTACTCCTCGGCCGGCCAGAAGATGGTCGCCGGGGTCACCTCGGTCACGATCGGACGCTGGAAGCGGGCCTGGTACTCGTCGAGCGACGCCCGGGCCGCCTTCTCCTGAGCCTCGTTGCGGGTAAACACCGCAGAACGGTACTGGGTCCCGTGATCGGGCCCCTGCCGGTTGAGGGTGGTGGGGTCGTGATGACGCCAGAACTCCTCGAGGAGGGTCTCGAACGACACCTGGCTCGGGTCGAAGGTGACCAGCACCGCCTCGGCGTGCCCGGTCCGGCCGGAGCAGACCTGCTCGTAGGTGGGGTGTTGGATCTCGCCACCCTCGTAGCCGGAGATGGCATCGACCACTCCGGGGATGGCCCGGAAGAACTCCTCGACGCCCCAGAAGCACCCGGCGGCGAAGGCGGCCCGGTCGAGTCCCTCGGGAACCACGTCAGGCCCGATTCCCGGTGCCTGGGTCTTGTCCATCTCGGTTCGTCCGAACATCCCTCATCCCCTTCTGTCGTCCCTACCGACCCACTATTGCTCTCCTGTGTCAACCCCGCCCATCGGGGCGTCATTCCGGGCGGCGAGGGCGAGGTCGTACACCCGGCGGCGGGCCACCCCGAACTCGGCGGCCACCGCATCCACCGCTCCCCGGGTGCGCTCGCCGGCGGCCAGCCGCGCCTCCAGCGCCTCTTGCAATCGGCCGTCCTCCACCTCGACCGCCTCGACCTCGGGGGCTCCGGCCACCACGATCACCACTTCGCCCCGAACCCGTCCCGACGATGCCCACCCCGCCGCCTCCGCCGCGGTCCCCCGCCAGATCTCCTCGTGGAGCTTGGTCAACTCCCGGGCCACTGCCACCCGTCGATCGCCCCCCAGGCTGGCGGCCAGGTCGGCCAAGGTGGCGGCCAGGCGGCCGGGAGCCTCGAACACCACCGTGGTCCGGGTCTCGGTCGCCAGGGCGGCCAGACGCTTCCGCCGTTCCTTCCCGGATCGGGGGAGGAATCCCTCGAAGCAGAAACGGTCGGTGGGCAGCCCGCTGGTGACCAGGGCGGCCAGCCCGGCCGAAGGCCCGGGGATCACCGAGACGGTCAGCCCCGCCGCCGCCGCCGCCGCTACCACCCGGCTCCCCGGGTCGGAGATCCCGGGCATGCCGGCGTCCGTCACCACCGCCACCGTGCGCCCTCCGGCCACCGAGGCGATCACTTCGTCCACCCGGTCGTCCTCATTGTGCTGGTGGAGGGAGCGGAGCCTCACCCCGGCGATGCCGGCATGGGTCAGCAGCTTTCGGGAGTGCCGGGTGTCCTCGCAGTAGATGACATCGGCCGTCGCCAGCGCCTCGGCCGCCCGGGGGGACAGATCGCCGAGATTGCCGATGGGGGTGGCCACCAGCACCAGGGATCCCTGGCCGGCGGGTCCCTCTCCTTCGGCGGGCCTCCGGGCGGGGTCCGACTCCTCTTCGTCGTCCTCGTCGTCGTCCTCGTCGTCGTCGCCCGCCCACCCCTCCAACTCCTCGAGGATGTCGGGGTCGATGGTCACCGGAGCTCCAGCTGGTCGCCGACCCGCAGCCCCCAGCGTTCGAACGCCCCGGCCTGGGCCTCGATCACCGAGCGGCCCCGGCGTCGGGGAACCGACATCCGCCACGGCGCCAGGGTGGTGACGTCGAGCACCACCATCTCCTTGTCGCAGAAGGCGACGTCGATGCCGAACCGCATGCCGAGGGTGTGGACCGCCCGGGTGTGGGGCAGGACCATGGCCCCCTCGTAGGAGGTGCGGCCCAACAGACCCTTGGACCGTTGGCCGAGACTGGACGCCACTTCCGCGGTCGCCAGCACGTCTCCGTCCCGCAGCAGCCAGGTCACCGGCTGCCCCCCGTTGGCTCGGGAGCCGCGATCCCGACTACCATCATCAAACTGTGTCCAAACGAACCAACAAGCGCAAGCTCAGGGCCAAGAAGAAGGCCAACCACGGCAAGAAGCCGAACTGCGGGCGGGGCTGAGCCCTTCGCGCTGGTCGTTCTGACCCGCCGGATCATCCGTCGTTCGTCCCCGGCCGCCAGGCTTCCGAGCGGTCGTTGAGCACCCCGACCAGAACGGTCGGCACGTCGGTGATGATGCCGTCGACCCCCAGGTCGCAGAGACTCCGCATCTCCATCTCTTCCTCGATGGTCCACACGTGGATGGCCATGCCGGCCCGATGGGCGGCGTCGACGAAGCTCTGGTCGACCAGCGTCATCCCCGCGTGGGTGGCCGGAACCTGGAGGGCGACGTGGCGCATCGGCGCTGGCTCCTCCCCCGCCTTCACCGCCTGGAAGAAGGTGGCCACCGCCGCGGTGCCGGCCGAGGTGGGGATGTCGGGGGCGAACTTCGAGAAGGCATCGGTGGCCCGATCCAAGAACGACGCCACGATCACGTCATCGCGCCTCCCGTAACGCTGCAGCACCGCGGCCAACTTCTCCTCGTAAGGGGCCACTTCCGGGGCGGTCTGCTTGATGTCGAGATTGAGCACCACCCCGGGGAACTCCTCCAGCACCTCTTCGAGGGTGGCGACCCTGAAGTCGCGATCGCCGGGGGCCCGGCCCCGGAACGGGTAGCTGCCCGGGTCCAAGCCGGGGGACACG
Organism: Acidimicrobiales bacterium; assembly: GCA_036268775.1. Lineage (GTDB taxonomy): Bacteria > Actinomycetota > Acidimicrobiia > Acidimicrobiales > RAAP-2 > DASZIT01. The sequence goes on from DATATM010000026.1 coordinate 77,606, forward strand.
TCGGCGCCGGGCGCCCACCAGTAGGCGTTGTCCAGCTCCCGCACCTTGGCCAACGTGAGATCGGCGAAGTTCCCCGAACCGTTGGTGGTCCGGTCGACGGTCGGATCGTGGCTGACCACCAGACGCCCATCGGAGGTGGCGTGGACATCGAGCTCGATGCCGGTGGCCCCGGCGGCCAGTGCCGCCCGGATGGCGTGCAGGGTTGAGGACGGGGCTTCCCAGGCCCCACCCTGATGGGCGTAGGCGATGACCCGCCGCTGACACCACTCGGATCCCAAGCTCGGGTGAGGGGGAGCGTCCACGGAAGAACGGTAGCCTCTGCCCCGCCATGCTCGACCACGTCTTCGCCCAAGTTGTCACGTCCCACCGCCGATCCTTCGAGGCGGCCCTGCTCCAGCGTCAGGCCGTCGAGGAACGCTTTCAGGTCGACGTCTTCCTCGGCGATGTCAGCTTCGAGACCTCCCACAGCCTTCCCGGTGAGCCCCGTCCGGCCCGCATCCGGGTCGACACCAGCTTCGACTGGCCCACCTGGAGTCAGTCCGCCTACCGCAGCTGGTCCATCGACGACGATTCCGACGAGATTCCCGAATTGCTGGTGGAGATCGCCTTCCGGGTGCAGGGACTCGAAGTGGCACCGGATCCCGACCTGCTGCTCGGGGTGCTGCCCGACCAGATCGCGGTGATCGGCGACGAACCGCTGCACCGGAGCGCCACCACCGTGGAGCACGTCCTCCCCAACGGCCCCGGACGCCCGGAGTACGCCATCGAGGTGTCCTATGAGGGGTCCTGCCCACTGGAGGAGTCCATCCTCGAGGATCCGACCCGGCTCGACGAGGCGCTGGCCCCGTTGGGAAGGACGGTGGCGTCGGTGCTGGTCCGCATCGGCGACCTCCCCTTCGCCTTCCGCACCGTGGAGTCCCCCACCGACTGAACGGTGCCTCCTTGGCTCGATGAGCCCTAGGGGGCAGGAGGGGGTGTCGGGCCCGGGGGAGGTGGGCCGGCGGGCCCGGTTCCGGCAGAAGGAGGCGAACCGGGCGAAGGAGGCGAGGGCGCGTAGCCAAGAACACTGGCTCGCTGCCAGTACTCCTCGCTGCTGATGTCGCCCCGGGCGTAGCGGATCCGCAACTCGTTGATGGCCGAATCGGCCCCCGCCCATGGCGGCGCCCCCGCCGGCGGCCTCGGGCCGCCCACCCACGACGCGGCCATGCCCGCGTGCGGGTGCCTCCGCCACCGCACCAGGGCGAGGATCGCGAGCACCACCAGGGCGGCGATCAGCACCAGGAAGATGATGCTGATGACCGGGTGATGGGCATGATGGCCGTAGCGGAACATGGGCACTCCTTGGCTAAACACTCGTCATCGGCATGAAACCACACCCAGCGGTGGAATTACCGTCGGTCAGCTGAACAGCCCCGCCTTCACCGCCAGCTCCCGGAGGTCGGCCCAGGGCCGGGCCCCGACGTGGGAGATGATCTCCGCCGCGCACACCCCGCCCAGTCGGGCCGAGTCCTCCGGCGACAGCCCGTTGGTGATCCCGTAGAGGAACCCGGCCGCGAACAGGTCGCCGGCCCCAGTGGTGTCGACCACCGACTCGACCGGCTCGGCGGGGATGGCGACGGTCCCCGCCGCGGTGACCACCACCGATCCGGCCGCCCCCCGGGTGAGGACGGCCAACACCCCGGTCTCCGCCACCGCCTCCACCGCGCCGTCGAAGTCAGTGGCCCCGAACAGCAGCATGATCTCGTCCTCGTTGGCGAACAGCATCTCCAGATCGCCGGTGAGGAGCTCGAGGAACTCAGCCTGGTGGCTCTGCACGCAGAACGGGTCGGAGAGAGTGAGCGCCACTGCGGTGTCATGGGCGTGGGCCACATCGATCGCCTCCCGCATCCCTACCTTGGCCGCCGGCTGGTCCCACAGGTACCCCTCCAGATAGAGGACGCTGGCCGAGGACAGAAAGCGGCTGTTGAGGTCGCCGGGCCCGAAGTCAGACGCCACCCCGAGGTGGGTGGCCATGGTGCGCTCGGCGTCATCGGTGACCAGCACCAGACAGTGCCCGGTCACCGCCGTCCCCGGCACCGCCTGGGTCGGGGTCGGATCGAAGGCCACCCCGATGGAGCGGATGTCGTGGGTGAACGCCTGTCCGAGGGCGTCGTCGGCCACCCGGCCGATGAACGCCGCCCGGCCCCCCAGCGCCGCCACCCCGGCCACCGTGTTGGCGGCCGAGCCGCCCGACGCCTCGGTGGTCGTCCCCAGGGTGTCGTAGATGGCCTCCGAGCGGGCCAGGTCGACCAGCGCCATGGTGCCCTTCACCAGCCCCAGTTTCTCCAGATCGGCATCCTTGGCCGGGGCCAGTACGTCGACCAAGGCATTGCCGATGGCCACCACGTCGAGGGTCGGATTGTTGTCGTGTTCGTTGTCCACGGTGCGACGGTAGCCTGCCCGCCATGAGCACTACGACCGATGACCCGTCCACCTACCGTCTGGCCACCACCGTCGTGCCCCACCGGTACCGGCTGGAACTGACTCCCGACCTCGATGCCGCCGCCTTCGCCGGCGACGCGGTGATCGACGTGACGGTCAAGGAGGCCGTCGGCTCCATCACCCTCAACGCCGCCGAGTTGGACATCACCTCCGCCGAACTGACCGAGACCAGCGGCCGCACCCTCGCCTCCACCCGGGTCGACCTCGACGAGGAGGAGGAGCGGGCCACCATCACCTTCCCCGAGGCCCTCACCCCCGGTCCCGCCACCCTCCACCTCACCTTCACCGGGATCCTCAACGACAAGCTCCACGGCTTCTACCGCTCCACCTTCACCGACGATGCCGGCGTCGAGCACCTGATCGCCACCACCCAGATGGAAGCCACCGACGCCCGCCGGGCCTTCCCCTGCTGGGACGAGCCCGACACCAAGGCCGTCTTCGAAGTGGCCCTGGTGGTCGACGAGAACCTGGCCGCCTACTCCAACGGTCCGGTGGTGGCGGAGACCCCGGTCGATGGTGGCAAGAAGCGGGTGGCCTTCGCCCCCACCATGGTGATGTCCACCTACCTGGTCGCCTTCATCGTCGGCCCCCTGGAGGCGACCCCCCCGACCGACGTCGGCGGGGTGCCCCTCCGCATCGTCTATCCCCCCGGCAAGGCCCACCTCACCCCCTTCGCCCTGGAGGTTGGCGCCCACGCCCTTCGGTTCTTCACCGACTACTTCGGGATCCCCTACCCGGCCGACAAGCTCGACCTGGTTGCCATTCCCGACTTCGCCTTCGGAGCGATGGAGAACCTCGGCTGCGTGACCTTCCGGGAGTCGGTGTTGCTGGTCGACCCCGACCAGGCCGCCCGCACCGAGCTCGAGCGGGTGGCTGATGTCATCTGCCATGAGATCGCCCACATGTGGTTCGGCGACCTGGTCACCATGAAGTGGTGGAACGGGATCTGGCTCAACGAAGCGTTCGCCACCTTCATGGAGGTGCTGGCCGTCGACGCCTTCCAGCCGGAGTGGCAACGCTGGGTCAGCTTCGGGGTGGAGCGGGAGGCGGCCATGGCCGTCGACGGGCTCCACTCCACCCGGCCGGTGGAATTCCCGGTCGGCCGGCCGGAAGAGGCCCAGGGGATGTTCGACGTCCTCACCTATCAAAAGGGGGGGAGCGTGCTCCGGATGCTCGAGCAGTTCCTCGGCCCCGACGTCTTCCGGGACGGCATCCGCGATTACCTCACCACCCACCGCTACGGCAACACCGAGACCTCCGATCTGTGGGACGCCCTGGAGCGCTCCAGCGGACGACCGGTCCGCGACATCATGGACACCTGGATCAACCAGGGGGGCTATCCCCTCATCCGGGTGGGCGAGGACGGCAGCCTGACCCAGGCCCCGTTCTCCTACCGCGGCGATCCCGGAGGGGCGATCGGCTCGGCCTGGAAGGTCCCGGTGCTGTTGCGCTCCCTCCAGGACGCCGACCCCGACCCGGTGCCTGTCCTCTTGAACGGGACCGGTGCCGCGGAGGCCGGGACCGTCGACGACCGGCTGGTCAATGCCGGGGGATCCGGCTTCTACCGGGTCTCCTACCCCACCGCCACCGTCGAGCGGCTGGCCGCCGGGCTGGGCGGGCTGGCCCCGCTGGAGCGGTACAACCTGGTCTCCGACGCCTGGGCCGCCGCCCTGTCGGGACAGGGACCGCTCCCCGACCTCCTGCGTCTGGCCGGCGCCCTGGCCACCTCCGGCGAGCGGGACCCGAGTGTGTGGTCGGTGATCCTCGGTGCACTGGGCATGGCCGACCGGGTGATCCCCGACGACGACCGGCCCGCCCTCCAGCGGGCCATCCGCACCCTGTTGGGCCCGCTAGCCGCCGAGCTCGGCTGGGACCCCCGTCCCGACGACACCGAGCGCACCCCGCCGCTCCGGTCCTCGGTGCTCCGCACCCTCGGGACCATCGGGGCCGACGAGACGGTGCGGGCCGAAGCCACCCGTCGCTTCGCCGCCGCTCCCGGCACCCCGCTCCATCCCGACACCGAGTCCACCGTCTTGGACATCGTCGCCACCACCGGTGGGGAGGCGGAGTACGAGGCGTACCTCGCCCGATACCGCAACCCGTCCACCCCCCAAGAGGAGAACCGCTACCTCTACGCGCTGGCCTCCTTCGATGACCCGGCGCTGTCCAATCGCACCTTCGACCTGGCCATGAGCGAGGTGCGCACCCAGAACGCCCCGTTCGTGATCCAGTCCCTGGTGGTCAACCGAAAGACCGGGCCGGCCATCTGGCATCGGGTCACCGAGGAGTGGGACGCCATGGTGGCCAAGTTCCCCTCCAACATCCTCCCCCGGATGCTCGACGGGGTCCGGGTGCTCTGCAGCCCGGCGTCGCTGGCCGCCGAGGTCACCGCCTTCATCGAGAGCCACCCGCTCCCGGCCGGCGGCAAGTCGGTCGAGCAGATCCTCGAGCGGCTGGCAGTCAATGTCGCCTTCGCCGAGCGGGAGGGCGGTGGGCTGACCGCCTCCTTCGTCGAGACGCTGGGCCCGCTGGCCGATTAAGAGAGGTCAGCCGCGGCTGGCGCTGCTGGTATTGACGATCAACACATCGCAATCGGCGTGATGGGCGATGCGGTTGGGCACACTTCCGAGCAGGTAGCGCTTGGCCCCGGTCATCCCCTGGTTCCCGACCACGATCAGCCCGGCTCCGACATCGGTGGCCACGTCGAGGATGGCGTCGGCCGGCGGGACGTCGAGGGCGTGGACCCGCACGTCGGTGGCCCCGCTCTCGGCGGCGATTTCCTTGCCTCGCTGGAGGATCTTGTCGGCGTCCTCGCTGGGGCTCACCTTCCATCCGAGCTCGGAGGGGATCTCGCTGCGCTCGCTCTCCAGCCGTCCGGCGGAGACCGGCCGGTAGGCGCTGACCAGGTGCAGCCGGGACTGGGGCTGGGTGGCCGCCAACTCGGCTGCCCTCCTGACCGCAAAGGTCGCCGTGGTGGAACCGTCGGTGCCTACAACAATGGCGTCGTACATCGCTGTCGCCCAGCCTCTCATCAGCAATCGGTTACGGAGCGCCCATGATAGGTCGAGCCGGGCGTTCCCGGCCTCTTTCACCCCCCTACACCGGCGGGGCTCCCGGTTCCCTAACCTGAGCCAGTGAATCTCGGCATCACCCTCACGGTATTCCTCCTCATCGCCTTGGCGGAGCTCCCCGACAAGACGATGATCGCCGTCCTGATCATGGGGAGCCGCTCCCGGCCGGTCCTGGTCTGGATCGGCGCCGTCCTCGCCTTTGCCGTCCACGTCACCGTGGCGGTGGCGGTCGGTCGCCTCCTCCAGCTCCTTCCCCACCGCTGGGTCGAAGGCGTCACCACCGCGCTGTTCGCCGCCGGCGCCGTCTATCTCTTCTTCGTTCCCGAGAAAGCGGAGGAGGACAAAGGCGAGGAGGAGGCCGATCAGGCCCGGAAGGGCTTGAAGACCATCGCCGCCGCCTTCCTGGTGATCCTGGTCGGCGAGTTCGGGGACCTGACCCAGATCCTCACCGCCAATCTGGCCGCCAAGTACCACGCCGCGGTGTCGGTGTTCGTCGGCGCCCTGGCCGGGCTGGCAGCGGCTTCCGCCTTGGCCGCCTTCGGGGGGAAGGCCCTCCTCCGGGTGATGCCGGTGGCGTTGATCCGCAAGGCCGGTGGCGTGGTCCTGGCCGGATTCGCGGTCTACACCCTGGTCACCCTGGTCCGGGGTTGACCGCCCCCCTTCCCCGCCGGTGTGCCCCGGTCCCCACCGGCGTGCCAGGCTGCACCCATGGCCGCCACCCGCACCAGCCCCTCGGCCGCCGCCGGCGGGGTTGACGACCCCGAAAGCCGCCGCCGGCGACTCTTCGCCCTGGCCCGGGAAGCCACCGGGTTCATGCCTGACGACGAAGGCGAGGCACTCCATGGCGCCGCCGAGCGGGCCGGAGCCTCCTTCCCCGACGCCACTTTCGTCGAGATCGGGGCGTGGTGCGGCAAGTCGGCCGTCTACATCGGTGCCGCCGCCGAGCGGACCGCGGCGGTCCTGTTCTCTCTCGACCACCACCACGGCTCCGAGGAGAACCAGGTGGGATGGGAGCACCACGACGCCACCCTGATCGATGCCGCCACCGGGCGCATCGACACCCTCCCCCACTGGCGCCGGACCATCGTCGGGGCCGGGCTGGAGCCGTCGGTGATCGGCCTGGTCGGCGACTCGTCCACCGTCGCCTCCCGCTGGTCGAGCCCGCTCGCCTTCTGCTTCATCGACGGCGGCCACGGGGCCGAACCGGCCTGGGCCGACTTCCGGGGATGGTCACCCCACGTCGCGGTGGGGGGTTGGCTGGCCATTCACGACGTGTTCCCCGATCCCGCCGACGGGGGCCGCCCGCCCTACGAGTTGTGGCGGGCCGCGCTTGATTCGGGGGAGTTCATCGAAGACGGCGAGTGTGGCTCACTGCGGGTGGTGCGACGGGTGGGCGAACCCGGCTAATTGGCCGGCAACCACCCCGGCCAATTAGCTAACGCCGCCGCTCCACCGGGTAGGAGCCCGAAGAGTCGAGGGACCGCCGGTGGGCCGGGCTGGCGGCATACAGCGCCACCGCCACCGCGGCGATACCGATCTCGAGCAGTAGGCTCAGGCTGCCGATGTGGAGGACGTGGCGACCGACGAAGCCGCCCACGATGGAGCCGATGAGACCGAGCATCAGCGTGGCCAGCAGTCCGATGGACTGGCGTCCGGGGATGACCAGACGGCCGAGGGCCCCGATGATCAGTCCGACCACGATCGAGCTGATGATGGCGCCGATGGCCAGCCCGATGATCGGGAAGACGATGAACACCACCACCAGGATGATCAGCAGGACGGCGAGCACCCCACCAATTTACCTGGTCGGGGGGGAGATCACACCGCGAACCTCAGCGGCCGGGCGCCCAGGCATCGGCGCGGTCGGCTCAGCCCCTCGGCCCGGCTCCCCGCGACGGATAGGCCGGCTCCACCGGGGCTTCCGGCGCCGGCTCGGTGAGGTCGAGGTGGGTCGGCAACCCGTCGCCGCGGAACAGTCCCGACGCCAAGGTGGTCCGGCTCAACGCATCGGCGGCCAGGATGATCGCCCCCGCGGTATAGGTGGACCGCTCCAGCGGCGGGAAGGTCGCCTCTTCCGGATAGACCATCCCGGTCCAGTAGGAACCGTCCTCGTTGCGGAGGGCCTGGACCCAGGTAAGCAGTTGGCGGCCGGCGTCGTCCATCCCCAGCGCGTCGAGGGCCAGGACGCACTCGGCCGTTTCCGCGGCGGTGACCCATTCGCCGGTCGAAACACACCGGACCCCGAAACCCTCCATGACGAAGGTGGACCACGACGCCTCGATGCAACGCCGAGCCGCTTCGCCGGTGACCGCTCCAGACAGCACCGGGTAGTACCAGTCCATGGCGAACTCCACCTTGGGGGCGAAGGCCGACGGGTTGTAGGCGATGGCGTGGGCCAGCCGGCCGGCGGCGAACTCCCAGTCCGGCCGTTCGTGGCCGAGGCGCTCGGCGGCGGCGATGGCACAACGGAGGCTGTGATAGATCGACGACGATCCGGTGAGCAGCGCGTACTCCTCGGCGAAACCCGATGCATCCAGTGACCAGCGGATGGAGCCGTCGTTCCGCCGCCAGCGCAACACGAAGTCGACCCCCGCCTCCAGCGACGGCCAGAGGGCTTCGAGGCCCTCGATGTCCCCCGTCGAGATGTAGCGGTGCCAGGCGCCGGTGGCCAAATAGGCACAGACGTTGGTGTCCAGGCGGGCGTCCTTCACCCCGCTGGCCACGTAGTAGTTGAACCAGCTGCCGTCGGGAAGCTGGTTGTCCACCAACCACTGGTAGGCGAGGTCCGCCTCGGCGTCGAAGCCGCAGGCGGTCAGGGCCATCGCCGCCTCGACGTGGTTCCAGGGGTCACAGTGACCACCGGGGAACCAGGGGATCATACCGTCGTCGCGTTGGAGGTCGGCGATCGACTGGGCCGTCTGGACCACCTGGGCGGTGGTGAGGATGCCCGGGACCTCGGGAACCGATCTCACGCCCCGACCCCGGCCTCGACCTCGATGTCCGACACCGACTTCGACGATGCCGGCGAACCGGTGGGCTCGGCCCCCAAACGGGTGACCGCCCCTCGGCCCTCGGACCGGTCGCCCGCCTCGGTCGGCTTGTGGAGGTACAGCACCAGGCTCTTGCCCATCAACGGGTTGAGCACCCGCTCGGCATAGCGGGTGACCTTCGGCGCCTTGACGATGTCCCAGGCCAACAGACGGTGGTAGGCGGCGACGGCCGGATGATCGTCCTTGGCCGGGCCGACCAGACAACGGAGCCACCAGTAGGGGGAGTGGAGCCCGTGGGCATGGTGACTGCCGACTTCGGTCAGCCCGGTGGCTTCCAGCCGCCGGGTGAGCTCGGGGTGACGGTAGATGCGGATGTGGCCGCCGGGGACGTTGTGATACTCGTCGGAGAGGGCCCAGTTGACGAATTCCGGCCCACAGCGGGGCACGGTGACCGCCATCGACCCCCCGGGGCGAAGGACCCGGGCCAGTTCGGCCATGGCCGTCTCGTCGGCGGGGATGTGCTCGAGGATCTCCGAGGCGATCACCCGATCGAAGGACCCGTCGGAGAACGGCAGCTGCAAGGCGTCACCCTGGACGGAGCCGACCCGGCTGGTCACCGGGTCGAGCTCTCCGGCGTCGGCCATCGCCCCGAAAGTGTCGAGCACCTTGCGGACCTCGTCGCCACCGGCATCGAAGGCAACCACTTCCGCCCCGAGCCGGGCCGCCTGGTAGGCGTGACGGCCGAAGCCGCAACCCAGGTCGAGCAGGCGATCGCCGGCCTGGAGGCCGAGCTTCCGGTAGTCGACGGTCAACACGAGGTGATCTCCACTGGATCGTTCGTCGGATTGGCGCCGGCCCGGACATCATCGAGCAGCCGGTGGTACTCCGCCGAGGTGCCGATGGCGGTCACTTGCCAGGTGAACCGGCCGAGCACCCGCTCACGGCCGGCCAGACCCAACCGACTCCGCAGGGCGTCGTCGTCGAGCAACCGCCCGATGGCGACGGCCAGCGCCCCGGGATCGTTCGGGGGGACCAGGAGTCCGGTCACCCCGTCCTCCCCCACCACCTCGGGGAGGGCTCCGCCGGTGGTGGCGACCAGCGCCACCCCGCAGGCCATCGCCTCGATGGCCGGCAACGAGAATCCCTCGTAGAGCGACGGCACCACCGCCACCTGGGCTTGGGCGTAGTTGCAGGCCAACTCGTCGTCGCTGATCCCCGACACGCAGCGGACGATGGGGGCGAGGTCGAGCCGTTCGATGGCCCGGGCCACCCGTCCCTCCGGACGGGGATTGCCCACCACCACCAGCTCGATCTCCCGCTCAGTCCGGAGCTTGGCCACCGCCTCCAACAGCGGCACCAGTCCCTTCATGGGAACGTCGGAGGAGGAGGTGACCATGATCCGTCCGGGGACCGGGGTCACCTCGGCGCGGGGACGGAACACCGAATGATCCACCCCCACCGGGACCACCGTCATCCGTTCGGCGGCCACTCCCAACTGGGCGGCGATGTCCGTCTTGGATGACTCCGACACCGTCACCACCCGGGGCAACGCCCGGGCCACCCGCACCTGCATCCGCAGGAACCCGAACCACCGGCGTTGGGTGAAACGCTGCCAGGGGTTGGTGGCATGGCTGAGAGCCAACTGGCGATCGACGGTGATCGGATGGTGGAGGGTGGTGAGCAGCGGCCAGCCGTCCTCCATCATGCCGATCATGCCGTTGCCGAGGCACTGATTGTCGTGGATGAGGTCGAACTCGTGCCGACGGGAAGCCAGCAACCGGCGGGCCCGGAGACTGAAGGTCCACGGCTCCGGAAATCCAGCCGTGCACATCACCGCGAACTCCAGCGCATCGATGGTGGTGCGGAATTCGCGGGGCTTGGGTATCCGGAACGGGTCGGGATCCCGGTAGAGATCCAGGCTGGGCACCGGGGTGAACCCGACGCCTTCATCGACCTCCGGCCAGGGCTGGCCGGCGAACACTTCGACCGAATGGCCGAGCGCCACCAGTTCGCGGGCGAGATGACGGGTATAGACGCCCTGCCCCCCGCAGCGGGGATTGCCGCGGTAGACCAAGAAGGCAATCCGGAGCCCACCGGGGCCCGGAGGCCGGGCCGGGATCCGTTCGGGCACCGGAGGCGGTCGCTTCGGTCCCTTCACCTTGGCGCGGCGATGGCCGAACCTACGCACAAGATCCCCCTGCATATGAGCACATAAGAGGGCAAGCCTCCCCCGACCCGGCACTTCGGCGCAAACCGTGCCATCTGACCTGGCGAATGTCCGGGCGCCACCCCGTTGTCGGCCATCCCCACCCGAACCGGCCAGGGTCTTCGGGGGCACGCCCGACCCGAGAGTTCGAGGCCGTCGAGCCAGAATCAACCGCCATCGCGGGGGGTAAAGTCCAGGTTATGGATCTGGACTATCCGGCCGACACCGAGCCGTTCCGAGCCGAGATTCGGGCCTGGCTGGTTGAGAATCTGCCCGACGACTGGGGAACCCCCGGTTTTTCGATGACACCGGCAGAGAAAAAAGCCTTCAACCAGGCCTGGACCAAGAAGCTGTTCGAAGGCGGCTGGATCTGCGCCTCCTGGCCGAAGGAGTACGGGGGGAAGGGCCTTTCCCTCATGGAGTCGGTGGTGCTGAACGAGGAGTTCGCCCGGGCCGAGGCGCCCCTCCGGGCCGACTTCTTTGGCGACACCCTGGTCGGCCCGACCATTCTCCAGTGGGGCTCGGAGGAGCAGAAACAGGAGTTCATTCCCCGCATCCTCAACGGCACCATCTCCTGGTGCCAGGGCTTCTCCGAACCCGATGCCGGCAGCGACCTGGCCTCGTTGAAGACGCGGGCGGAGCTTGACGGCGACGAGTGGGTGATCACCGGTCAGAAGGTATGGACGACCCAGGCCCGCTTCGCCGACTACATCTTCCTGCTGGCCCGCACCGATCCCGACGCCCCCAAGCATGCCGGCATCTCCTACCTGCTGGTGCCGATGAAGCAATCCGGCATCGAGGTGCAGCCGATCGAGCAGATCGACGGCAGCGCGGAGTTCAACGAGGTGTTCTTCACCAACGCCCGGTGTCCGAAGGAGAACGTAGTCGGCGGGGTGAACAACGGTTGGAAGGTGGCGATGACCACGCTGGGGTTCGAGCGAGGGTCGTCGGCCACCACCGGGTACCGGCGCTTCCTCCGGGAGCTCGATCAGATCATCGACGTGGCCAAGAAGAACGGGCATATCACCGACCCGCTCATCCGCCAACGGCTGGCCACCGCCTGGACGAAGGTGAAGATCATGGAGATCAACGGGTACCGCTCGTTGACCGACTCCCTCAACGGCACCCACCACATGGCCGCCCTCTCCGCCTGCAACAAGATGTTCTGGTCGGAGTTCCACCGGGACACCCTCGACCTGGCCATGGACATTCTGGGTCCCGACGCCCAGATCCTCACCGGCTCCCCCGGGGAGGAGGACGAACGGGTGCGCCGGGGCCGGGACGACTACCCGGTCAGCGATCTCCAGGCGTCGTTCTTCTTCTCCCGCTCGGAGACCATCTGGGGCGGGACCGCGGAGATCCAGCGCAACATCGTCGGCGAACGGGTGCTCGGACTCCCGAAGGAGCCGAAGCCGGCAACCGCCGGAGCCTGAGCCTAAGGCCGTCTCAACCCCGCCACCCGCGGGCCGCCCCCTACGCCGGTCGGGCGATGTTGGTTTCCACGTCGCCGACGGCCCGGGCCTCGGCTGCCCGGGAGGCGGTCTCCCCGATCACCCGGGTGGCGGCGTGGCCGCTGACATGGCGCCACGACAGCACCGCGGCGGCCAGCAGGGTGGCGATCCCGCCCACCGCGATGGAGATGCGGGGGTTGCTCCACTCGGCGATAGCTCCGACCAACGGGGCGCCGATCGGCGTGCTCCCGAGGAAGGCCATGGCGTAGAGGGACATCACCCGCCCCCGCATGGCCGGGTCGGCCTGCAGCTGGAGGGTGGCATTGGCGGTGGCGATGAAGCCGATCGACGCCGCCCCCATGAAGACGATGAGCACCATGGCGACGATGAGGGTGGGGGCGAACGCCACCGCCACCAGCAACGCCCCGAACACCAGGGCCAGACCGTGGAGCAACCGGGGGGTCGGCTTGGCCCGGTGGGCGGCGACCAGCCCACCGACGATCGCCCCCACCCCCATGCAGGCGGTGAGCAGCGAGTAGGCACCGGCTCCGCCATGGAACGTCGTCTTGGCCAGCAGGGCCAACGTGACGGTGAAGTTGTAGGCGAAGATGCCGATGACCGCCATTGCCAACAGGGTGTTCCGCAGCGGCGGGTTTCGCCACACGTAACGGAGCCCTTGGCGTATCTGGCCTCGAGCCTTCTCGACTGGCGGGGTCCGGTGGAGGTCGGCGGCCCGCATCATCGACAGGCCGATCAGGACGGCCACGTAGGACACTGCATTGAAGAAGAAGCAGACGCTGAGACCGAAGAGGACGATGACCAGTCCGCCGATGGCCGGTCCCACCACCCGGGACGCGTTCATCACCACCGAGTTGAGGCTCACCGCATTGGGCAGGTCCTCGCGGCCCACCATCTCCATCACGAAGGTCTGTCGGGCCGGGTTGTCGAACAGGTTGACGACCCCGAGACCGGTGGCCAGCAGGTAGACCTGCCAGAGCTGCACCAGGTGGGTGACATCAAGGATCCCGAGAGTCAGCGCCAGCAGTCCCCCCGCCGTCTGGGTGGCGTAGAGCAGACGCCGCTTGTCGAAGCGATCGGCCACCAACCCGCCGAACGGCCCGAACAGCAGCACCGGCAGGAACTGGAGTCCGGTGACGATCCCGAGATCGACACCCGATCCGGTCAGCCGGAGCACCAGCCACGCCTGGGCGATGGACTGCATCCAGGTGCCGGACACCGAGATGAGTTGGGAGATGAAGTACACCCGGTAGTTCCGCACCCGGAGGGAGCGGAAGGTCTGGTTCCACGCCTTGCGAACGCCGGTCACGGTTCGAGACCCTCCGCCAGGCGTTCGAGAAGGGCGGTCAGGCCGCCCAGGGCGTGCCGTTCCTCCGGAGTCAGGCGATGGAGTTGGCGGGCCAGATAGACGTTCTTCCGGGAGCGGCTCTCCGCCAATACCTGGCGGCCGTCCTCGGTCACCTCGATTCTCGCCACCCGCCGGTCGGTCGGGTCGATGACCCGGGTCACCAGCCCCTTCTCCTCGAGGGCGGCGATGATCCGGGTCATGGACGGGGGCTGCACCGATTCGTGGGAAGCCAACTCCCCGAGGGTCGGCGCGACCAGCCGCTCGGTGCTGGCCAGGGCCGAGGTCTGGGCCGGGCTGAGCCCTCCCACCGCCTGTTGCCGCAGGCGCCGATGGAGGCGGGTGACCGCCAACCGCAGGCGGGAGGCCAATTCCGCTTCGGCGACGTCGATCTCCTCGTCGTCCTCGGCCGGCGGGCCAATGGCGACGGTAGGCGTGGAGGAGGCGGAAGTCATGCCTCCAGTTTAGTTAGTTTCGCTAAGTAACGCAACAGGCCGGGGCTCGACCCGGTGTCGGCCGCCGGGTCAGGTGGCGGCGGCTACCCCGTCGGCGATGGCGGCATCCATGGCCGCCCGCTGCTGGACGTCGATGTCCTCGGCGATCGACTCGTCCTCCGCCATCACCGCATCGAGGTCGGTCGACTCGTAGCCGATCACCCCCATGTCCGCGAAGGTCTCCCGCATCTTCGGGCCCCACAGGCCGATGTCCTTGAGGGTGGGCACGATCCGGGTGAACAGCAGGCTCCGGAACACCTTCTGGGTCTCGCTGTTGTTCACATACTCGAGGCAGTCCTCGGGGTCGTAGCCCAGGCACTGCCAGAGCTCCTCCCCCAGGAACCGGTCGCGCATCCGATAACAGGCGTCGGCGCAGAACTCCTCGCGGTCGTCCCGCTCGGCCTGGGTCAGCTGCGGGTAGTACTCGCGGAGAGCGAGGCGCCCGAACATCACGTGGCGGGCCTCGTCCTGCATCACATAGGCATTCACCGCTTTGCCGAGCGGGTCGCCGGCGGTGTTGCGGATCAACCCGAAGGCGGCCAGGGCCAGCCCCTCGATGAGGATCTGCATGCCGAGGTAGGTCATGTCCCAGCGGGAATCGCTCAGCACGTCGTCGAGGAGGGACTTGAGGTTGGGGTTGATCGGGTAGGCGGTCTCGATCTTGTCCAGATACCGGGAGTAGGTCTCCACGTGGCGGGCCTCGTCCATCACCTGGGTGGCGGCGTAGTACTTGGAGTCGATGTCCGGCACCGTCTGGACGATCTTGGCCGTGCAGATCAGGGCGCCCTGCTCGCCGTGGAGGAACTGGCTGAACTGCCAAGCCACCATGTGGCGGCGGACGTTCCCCCGCTCGGCGGTGTTGAGCTTGTCCCACACCGGTGAGCCGAAGATCGGCACCAATTCGTCCGGCACCTGGAGGGGGTTTTCGAGGTCAGGGTCGTGGGACCAGTCGATCCGCTCCTTGGCGTCCCACTGCTTCCGCTTGCCCTTGTCGTAGAGGTTGATGAGCTTCTCTCGCCCATCGTCGTAGTCCCAGGTGAACTGGGCGGTACCTGTCCCGTCGGCAGTCTGCCAACCGGTTTTGTCCACCGGCAGCTGGTACACCTTGGTCGTCATCGCGCCTCCCCCGGGTCTTGATGGGTGCTGCCATCATCATGACCCAATCCGCCTTCGAGGGGAAGCGGCCGGGCGTCGCGCTCAGAAGCTCGGGACGTACCCGCCGCGGCCCATGGCCTCGCTCTCGAACGGGTCGGCCGACTCGTCGACCCCACCGATCACCTCGGTCACCCAGGGCAGCCGGTCATGGAGGATCCGCTCCACCCCGCCCTGCAACGTCGAGGCACTGATGGCACAGGAGCTGCAGGAGCCCTGCAGCTGGACCTCGACCACCCCGGAGACCACGTCGGCGCTCAGCAAGGCCAGGTCCCCGCCGTCGGCCTGGACGGCCGGGCGCATCAGCTCGATGATGCTGTTGAGCTGGGCCAACCGATCGGCCCGCTCCTCGTCACTCGGCTCGGCGGCGGCTTCGACGACGGTGGCCGCCTCGTCGGTGGCCGGGCGCGCCCCGCCATCCGTGTCCTCGATTGCCGGTGAGCTGTCCTGTCCGGAATCCACCAGATCGTCCTCTCATCAGGGAAACCGACGGATCCGCCCGTTTCCGACCTCCATTCTGCCGCGGGAACCGGTGCCACCGATCATCCCGGCCCCGCCAAGCCCCAACCGGCCCGGGTGGCTCCGGCCTTGGCTGGTGGTGGGGAAATCCAGCCTGGGGGCCAATGCGGTTACCATGAAGCGTGCTCAAGGAGCGACCAGCCACCGAACTGGGGCCCGTCGGGCTCATCCTTCCGACCCTTCCCCAGAACACCACGCCCCCCTGGATCACCGGCGCTCCCGGTCCCAGCCGCGCCGATGGCGAGGGTGCCGGGGTCTCTCCGATCGCCGGGTTCTCGACCGTCTGCCAGCAGGCCGAGGCCCTCGGGGCATCGGCCCTGTGGGCCACCGACCATCTCTTCTGGCACGGGCCGCACCTCGAGTGCATGGTGGCCCTCACCGTGGCCGCCACCGCCACCCAGACGGCCCGGGTGGGGACCTGCGTGGTCCAGCTGCCTCTCCGCCAGGCCTCGGCTGTGGCCAAGCAGGCCGCTGCCCTCCAGCTGGTGTCCGGAGGCCGATTCGTGCTGGGGGTGGGGGTGGGCAGTCACGCCGGCGAGTACGACGAGGTCGGGGTCGACTACCACACCCGGGGGCGTCAACTCGACGCCGGGATCGCCGAGCTCCGCCGCTCGTGGCTGAGCGGTGACGGGCCCACCCACGGCGATACCGCCGCCGGCGGGTCCGCCCGCTATCGACAGCTGCCGGCCCCCGCCTCCGTCCCCGTCTGGGTGGGGGGTTCTTCGGAGGCGGCCCTGCGACGGGCGGCGATCCTCGCCGACGGGTGGATGCCGCTGTTCCTCAACCCGACCCAGTACGCCGACGCCCTCGAGCGCCTGGCCAAGGAGTCCGCCCGGGCGGGCCGGCCGACCGACGCGGTGACCCGCTCGATGGTGCTGTTCATCTCCATCGACAACGACACCGACAAGGGCATCCGCCGGGGAACCCAGTGGATGTCGAGTCTGTACGGCATCCCGGCCAAGGCATTCGAGCGTCATCTGGTCACCGGGAGCGCGGCTGAGGTGGCGGAAACTGTGGCAATCTACCGACGCGCCGGTGCCGACCACATCGCTCTCTACATCACCGAGGACGAACCCCTAGATCAGTTCGAACGCCTGGTCACAGCCATGCCTGCTGCCGGCGTCGACCCCCGAGCATAAGAGGACACCATGGATCGCGACGTATTTATCGTGGGCACCGGGATCATCCCGATGAACCGCCGGGACCGGGCCATGGAGGACATGTCCCACCAGGTGGTGGCCGAGGCGCTGGCCGACGCCCAGGTGGACCCGGCCGACGTGAACCTGGTGGTCTTCGGGAACGCCATGGCCGGGCGGCTAGTCGACCAGGGTTGCCTCCGGGGCCAGTCGTTTCTCCGCCAGGCCGGGCTCCGCAACGCCGGCGTGGTGAATATCGACAATTCCTGTGGCGGCGGGGCCTCGGCCCTCCACATGGCCACCTTGGCCACCCTGGGTGGCTCCCCCACCGTGCTGGCGGTCGGCGTGGAGAAGATGTGGACGGGTGACCGGGGCCAGACCCTGGCCGGCATCGAGGACGGGGTTCCGCTGGTGGAGCGCCTCCGGATGCACCGCGATCTGGAGAACGCGTCGGGATCCGTCCTGATGGCGCTCAATGCCTCCTGGTGTGTGAAACAGATGGAAGAGCGGGACGCCACCCCCGAGCAGTTCGCGGCGGCGGCGGTCAAGTCCCGCTACCACGGGTCCCTCAACCCCAACGCCCAGTTCCAGTCGGAGATCACCATCGAAGAGGTGCTGGCCTCGCCCTCGATCGTGCCGCCCCTCACCCGGCTGATGTGCTCCTCGTTCACCGATGGAGCCGCGGCTGCCGTCCTCTCCCTCACCAAGTCCCCCGGGGCTCCCCGGATCCGCACCAGCACCATCCGATCGGGCAACGGCGACATGGACTACCACGAGCGCCTGGCCGAGGCGGCCCTCGCCGCCTGGGAGGACGCCGGGGTCGACCCCCACGATGCCGACCTGGTCGAGCTGCACGACGCCACCAGCGCCGAGGAGCTCTACGCCCTCGAGTCGCTGGGTTTCTTCAAGCCGGGCGACGCCGGGCCGGCCACGCTGGCCGGGGACACCCGGGTCGGCGGCCGGGGGGTCACCGTCAACACCAGCGGCGGGCTGGTGGCCCGGGGACACCCGTTGGGGGCGACCGGCATCGCTCAGATCGTGGAGTTGACCACCCAGCTGCGGGGGCAGGCCGGGGCTCGCCAGGTGGAGGGGGCCCGTCTGGCGATTGCCGCCAACACCGGGGG
Organism: Acidimicrobiales bacterium; assembly: GCA_036268775.1. Lineage (GTDB taxonomy): Bacteria > Actinomycetota > Acidimicrobiia > Acidimicrobiales > RAAP-2 > DASZIT01. The sequence continues at coordinate 95,593 of DATATM010000026.1, forward strand.
AATCATCGGCACCGACGCCGGGTTCATCGGCATCCACGTCCTCGAGGGCGGCTGAGTGGTGGCCGCCACCCGCGGAGGGATCATCACCGGTTGGGGGATCGCGGTTCCGGAAAAGGTGGTCACCAACGAGGACCTCTCGACCCGGATGGACACCAACGATGCCTGGATTCGGGAGCGGACCGGCATCCGGGAGCGACGGATCGGCGGGACGACATCGGAGCTGGCCATCCAAGCCGGCCTGGCCGCCCTGGAGCGGGCCGGGAGGCGACCCGACGAGATCGACGCGGTCATCCTGGCCACCACCACCCCCGATCAGATCGTGCCCGGGACCTCCGCCACCGTCCAGGACGGGATCGGGGTGCCGGGTGGCGCCTTCGACGTCAACGCCGCCTGCACCGGCTTCGTCTACGCCCTGGTCACCGCTCACGGCCTCCTGGCCATCGGGGCGAAGCGGTTGCTGGTCATCGGGTCGGACACCCTCAGCCGCATTACCGACTGGGACGATCGGACGGTGGCCATCCTGGTCGGCGACGGCGCCGCCGGAGTGGTGCTCGAAGCGGTGGACGGGCCGGGTCAGCTGCTGTCCTGGAATCTCGGCGCCGACGGCTCGCTCCGCCGGCTCCTCGACTGCGACCACGGCGGCTACTTGCACATGAACGGCAAGGAGATCTTCCGCAAGGCGGTGACCAACGTCATCGAGTCGTCCACCAAGGCCATCAAGGATGCCGGCCTGACCATCGACGACATCGCCCTCCTCGTTCCCCACCAGGCCAACCTCCGGATCATCACCGCCGCCTGCCAGCGTCTCGGGATTCCCGAGGAGAAGGCGGCGATCGTCATCGACCGGTACGGCAACACCTCTTCGGCCTCGGTCCCTCTGGCCCTCGCCGACGCCCTGGACAACGGGCGGTTGAAGAAGGGCGACCACGTGCTCATGACCGGCTTCGGTGGGGGGATGACCTGGGCCAGTGCCGTGTTGCGCTGGGGCGGCTGACGCCACAGGTGTCCCCCGCCCCGACCCTGGTGGTCCTGGCCGCCGGCATGGCCCGGCGGTACGGCGGCTGCAAGCCGTTGGCGCCGGTCGGCCCCCACAGCGAGGCCGTCATCGACCTGTTGGCCAGCGACGCGCTGGGGGCCGGGTTCGGGCATCTGGTCCTGGTCATCCATCCGGAGTCGGGCCCGGCCATCCGCTACCACGTGAAGCGGACCTGGCCTTCGGCGGTGTCGGTGTCCTTCGCCGAGCAGCGGCTGCCGCTCGGCACCGTGCACGCGGTGCTGGCCGCCCGCGGTGACGTCGGCAAGGACCAGCCCTTCGCCGTCGCCAACGCCGACGACGTCTACGGCCAATCGGCCATGGCCCTCCTGGCCTCCCGGCTGGGCCAGGACGAGCAAGAGCATGGGCTGGTCGGCTACCACCTGGCCTCCACCATCGTCACCGACGCCCCGGTCACCCGGGGGGTGTGCCGGGTCGATGGTGCCGGCCTGCTGACCGCCATCGAGGAGCGTCGCCAGGTCTCCCGGCTGCCCGACGGCGCCACCTTCCTGGCCCAGGACGGCGTCCTTCCCGACAAGCTCTCGGGGGAGGAGTTGGTCTCGGTCAACCTCTGGGGGTTCCGCGAGTCGATCTGGGACACCTTCGATGCGGCGATGGACCGATCCGGCCTGGATGAGGATGCCCTGGTGGCGGCCGTCGCCTCCGGGGAGGAGATTCCGAAGACCGAGGTGCTCCTCCCCGAGGTCATCGGGACCATGATCGGGTCGGGCCAGGGATGGCCGGTGCGGGTGTTGGCCACCGACGCGAGCTGCATCGGGGTGACCCACGCCGACGATCTGCCGGTGGTCCGGGCCGAGCTGTCCCGGCAGGTCGCGTGGGGTATCCGGGCCGACCGCCTCTGGAAAGGCATCGCCTGAGCCTTCGGTCCCGACGGGCCCACCTGTAGTCTGTGGACCAGGCAATTCGATGAACCGAACCCGACGGCTTACCCTCAGCCTCGCCCTCAACATCGTGCTGGTGGCCGTCCAGATCGTCTACGGGGTGGCCGCCCACTCGACCGGCCTGCTGGCGGACGCCGGTCACAACGTCACCGATGTCGCCGCCCTGGTGCTCTCGTTGGTGGCGGTGCGGCTGGCTCTTCGACCCCGCAGCGCCGAGCACTCCTTCGGCAACCACCGGGCGACCATCCTGGCCGCCTTGGCCAACGCTGCCGCCATCACCGCCGTCACCGTCGTCATCGTGTTCGAGAGCATTCGACGCCTCAACCAACCCGTCCACGTCCACGCCGGGACCGTGCTGGTGGTGGCGGCGGTGGCCCTGGTGGTCAACGGGTTGGCCGCCCTCGTGCTCCGGGACGGATCCCATGACCTCAACATGCGTTCGGCCCTCCTCCACATGCTCGGAGATGCGCTGGCGTCACTGGCCGTCCTGGTCTCCGCCGCCCTCCTGCTGGCTTATCCGTCCGCCACCTGGCTCGACCCGGCCTCCGCGCTGGTGGTGGCGGCCATCATCGTCTACGAGGCCGCCATCGTCTTCCGGAGCAGTGTGTCGGTGCTGTTGGAGTCGACACCCGCCGACGTGGACCTCGCCGACCTCTCCGCCGCCATGCGCCGGGTGGAGGGGGTCGAGGAAGTCCACGACCTCCACGTCTGGAGCCTGTCCAGCGAGATGCGGGTGCTCTCCGCCCACCTGGTGCTCAGCGGGCATCCCTCCCTGGAGCAGGCCCAGCTGGTCGGTGACCAGGTCAAACGCACCATCGGCGGATCGTTCTCCATCTCCCACAGCACCCTGGAGCTGGAGTGCGAGCGCTGCATCGACAGTGATGACGACCCGTGCCCGATGGATTCGACCAACTCGGCGGCGACCGAACGGGTCACCGTTCACCACCACTGAGCTCGGCCGCAGTCACCCCGACTTCCGCGGAGAAGACCGCAGACGCGACGCAGCCCCGAGTAACCGGACGACCGAAGCCGCCCGAGTTCCTCGGGGCCACGCACTCGGACTGCCCGGGTTCCACTCGCGCTGAGCCGTGTCGGACGACCCTGCAGCCAGCACCGATCCGATGCGCCCTTGCGAGCACGCCGGTCCGTCCCCTGACAACCGTGCCGGGAACCTACGGCCCCACCAACCTCGTGAGGTGGGCCTTGCGGCTTCCCTCCTCGGCACCCCGATCCGATTCCGAGTCGGACCTTGCGGCCCTCCTCGTTGCCTCGTCGGAGCGATTGACTCGTGGGTCGGACCTTGCGGTCCTTCCTCGTTTCCAACCGCTGGATTCGGTCTTCGGATTAGGTCTTGCGACCCTTTCCTCATCCCTCCTCCGGCTTCTGGTGGAGCTTCGGTTTCCCGAACTACGACACAGTGCGCCCGACGCCAATCAAGGTCAAGGGGCTGGCGCGAAATCCTTACGTTATCCGCCGGATTTCTCGCCCTATCCCCAGCTATCAGCAAGATGTCCACCGGTCATCCCCAGTCGAGGATGTCGCCCGATGGCGGCGTCGAGGTCAGTCGCCCGCCGGTTGGCCGAAGCGATCGACCCCGCAGAGCCGTCGCCACATCCGGGAGACATGACCGGCCGAGATCACCCCCGGGGTCACCAGCGCCGACAACACCGGCCGGATGGCCTGGTGGCGCATGGCCACCTGGTGCTGGCTCTTGGCCACCGCCCGCCAGGTGGCCCGGGCCGGAAGACCGACCGTCTCGAACACCCCGGGATGGACCATCCAGTCGAACATCTCCCCGATGACGACCGGGAGCACATGCTTGACAGTGAACCGGTCGACCCAGGAGGCTTCCGCCCACAGCTCGGGCAGGACCATCCGGGCGTAGGCCAGATGCCTGGCCTCTTCTTGTCGGTGGTAGCGGTTGACGCACTTCAGGAACGGATCGGTGTCCGGGTGCTCGACCAACTTCTTCTGAATGAGGTCGGGGATCTCCTCCCCGGCCAGCACCAGGACGCAGAGGGCCAGGGGCCGATGGATCAAAAACCGGGTGACGTGACGGAACACGAAGTTGGCGAGGCCGGCATCCGCCGGACTCTTGGCCTGCGGATCCAGCTGATCGATCAGGCGGAGGAACAGCCGGGAGTGCCGGGTTTCCTCCCCGATCTCATGGAGCATGTAGACGATGCGGGGATCGGCGATGTTGCGGGAGTGGGCCACCTGGGCGGCGAAGCCGGACATCAGGATGGCCTCAAAGCGGATGCCGGCGACCACCACCGAGGCCAGCTCCTCCCGGGACAGCGTCACCTTCTGCTCGTCGGTCAATCCCAGATCCAGATCGGCGGTCACCGATAACTCGGTGGCGAACATCAGCCCCGGCCCGAGGGCGCCGGCCACATCGGTGTCGGGCTCGATGACCTTGCGGAGCGAGGCGGTGTTGAGTCGATCGACCCGGCGGGTGATCAGCTGTTGGACATCCTCTTCCGGAAGAACGTCGGTGGGGCGGGTCTCGGTACTGGTCATGAGCTTCTCCTTCGTTGGCGGGCGAGGGGTGTGACGACACCGGGGGCTGACTCGGTCTCGGCGGTACTGGCGATGGGGTCGATGGGGTCGGGTCCGGATCCAGGGTCAGAGGCGGCGGTCGGGTTGGCCCCGACTTCCGGCAACCAGTTGCTGGCGGGACCCAGTGCGTCGGCGCCCGGCAGTCCGTCGTAGATGAGGCTGGTGAGGTATTCGGCCAATCGGGTCCGGGGCATGGTGGCTCGATCCATCCACCAGTCTCCGGCGGAGTGGACCATGCCGACGATCCCGAACGCCCAGGGTTCGGCCGCCCCGGAGTCGAGCCCGGCGGCTCGTAGGCCCTCCCCCAATACCAGCGCCACCTGTCGGCCGGCCCGGGCGATGTACTCGTTGAGCATCGACCCGGCATCGGCACCCTCGTCGCTGGCCCGGTGGACCAGGAACCGGTAGACGGCCTGGTCGGATTCGATGAACTGCAGGTAGGCGTCGATGGTGGACAGGACCATTTGTCGCGGGGTCACATCGGCGTGCAACGCCTTGTCCAGCGCCGCGCTGACTTGGTCGAAGGCGTACTCGCCGATGGCGGTGACCAGTCCGGCCCGGTCGCCGAAATGGCGGTAGAGGATCGGCTTGGTCACCCCGGCCTCCGCCGCCATCCGATCCATCGACGCCCGGGGGCCGTCGCGTCGGATCACTGCGAGGGCGGCTTCGATCAGCGCGGTACGGCGAGCATCTCGTTGGGCCTGGCGATCGGACTGGCCGGGTAGGGGGCTGGGGGGCGCCTTCCCGTCGGGAGTGGCGGTGGGGGCCACCTTGGCGACCATCCCCCGTCCACGGCTTCGTACCATGTTACCTAGAGTAACGTTACTCACCGTAACATGTCAAGAGTCCGGCACCGCCGCCGGCACCATTTGGGATCATCGAGCCGATAGGTCCAACACCAATGCCTCAATAGAGCGTCACTACTCCTGCATCCATTGACGGACTCTAGGGACCAAAGACTCTTTCTCGATAGCCGGCAAACCGGGTTTTCCCTGGTCGGATGAGGAGCCGGGTCTTCGGGCCGTATAACAGATCCCCAGCCCATCCGGGGGGACCTAAAGGTATTTGCATCCTCCGCCGATAGAACCCGGCATGCGACCGCTGTCTTCGAGCAATTGGCAATTGCGCCGGAGAGCCAGTCGGAGAGCTGGCATTCAATGTGACAATACGAGCGGCTCAAGGCTCCGCCTTTCCCGGATGTTGGCCATCGGTGGATTGCTGTTGTGCTCCAGCGTGGGTGGGTTCCTCACCCTCGGCACCGGCTTCTCCCCTGCCGCCGGGGCAAGTGCGACCACCGGGTCCGGCACGGTTCCCACCGTCGGAAGCCCGGCGCCCGCCCGCCCCTCCACCGGCGTGGTTCCAACAGCAACGTCGACACCGGTCAGCCATCTCCTGGGTCTCGGGATCGGCCTGCTGCCCCCGGCCAATCCGGTGGGGAACATCCTGTCCAACCCCAATCTGTTTTCCTCCGGCGCCTGCAGCCTCATCGGCACCTTGTTAGCTAATTGCCAGAATCCCTGCGCCGACGGCGCCAGCGGTGGGCTGTGGCCCATCCTGGTCGAGACGCTCGGTTGCACCAACTACACCCTCCAGTCGGTCAACAACGCGGCCGCCCAGGAAGGGGTGAGCCCGATGACCCTCCCGTCCAACTTCGTCAGCCTCTCGGTTCCCGAGCAGCTGTTCGTGGTCGCCGATCTGGAGCGGGTCGACCGAGGACTGCCGCCCTACCTCGGCCTGGTTCCCGCCCTCTCCAACGCCGCCCAACAAGCCGCGGTGGCGGTGGCCGATCCGAACGTGCCGGCCGGCTTTCCGGTGGCCACCGACTCCGGGGGCTACCTGATGTACGGCGGGGCGTGGGCGGGTGGCTACCAGTCGGTGTTGGGTGTCGACTATGCCTGGATGTACGACGACGGCTGGGGAGGCTCGCCCGCCGCCACCTCCAACATCGCCTGCACCAGCGCCAACGCCCCCGGATGCTGGGGACACCGGGACGAGCTGCTGGGCAGCGATCCCGGCTTCAACCCCGGGGTGGGCCTGGCCTGCACCGACTGCGTGATGGGCGCCGGCTATGCCTCGGCGGCGACCAGTCCGGCGGCGGCCGGCGGCCTTTCCTCGTCCTACACCGATCTGGTGGTGGAGCCGGCCGGCGGGACACCGGCGATGTCCTACACCTGGAACGACGCCCTGGCCGCCGGGGCCGGGGGTAACTCGGCGGCCCGGACCACCTCGGCGGCCAACGCCAGCGGCTACTGGCAGGTGGCCTCCGACGGGGGGATCTTCGCGTTCGGGAATGCCGGGTTCTACGGATCCACCGGCCGGCTGGCGCTCAACCAGCCGATCGTCGGCATGGCCCGGACCCCTGACGGTCGGGGCTACTGGCTGGTGGCCTCCGACGGCGGCATCTTCAGCTTCGGCGATGCCAAGTTCTACGGGTCCACCGGTGCGCTCCACCTGAACCAGCCGATTGTCCGCATGGCCGCCACCCCCGACGGCCGGGGCTACTGGCTGGTGGCCTCCGATGGCGGTATCTTCAGCTTCGGCGACGCCGGCTTCCACGGCTCGACTGGCGGGTTCCCCCTCAATCGTCCGATCGTCGACATGACCGCCACTCCCGACGGTCGGGGTTACTGGCTGGTGGCCTCCGACGGGGGGATCTTCACCTTCGGCGACGCCGGCTTCCACGGCTCGACCGGCGGCGTCCCCCTCAGCCACCCGATCGTGGGGATGGCTAAGAATCCCGATGGCGGCGGCTACTGGCTGGTGGCCTCCGACGGGGGGGTGTTTGCCTTCGGCGACTCCGGGAAGTACGGGTCGGCCAGCGGTCTCCCCCTCAACCGGCCGATCGTCAGCATCACTTCCAGCCCCAATGGCGGCGGCTACTGGCTGGTGGCCTCCGACGGGGGGATCTTCAGTTTCGGCAACGCCGGGTTCTTCGGCTCGACCGGCGGGTTCCCCCTCAACCGGCCGATCGTGGGGATGGCCACCTGATCGGGAGTCAGCCCCGGAGGCGCTGGAGCTCGGCCACCACCGCCTTGCCGTTGGCCTGACCCCGGGTCGCCTTCATCACCTGGCCGATGAACACCTGGGCGAGTTTCTCCTCGCCGGCGCAGTAGCGGGCCCACTCATCGGGATTGGCCTCGACCGCCTCGGCCACCGTGACCGACAGCGAGTTGTCCGACATCGCTTCGAAACCCTTCGCCCTGGCGATCACCGCCGGGTCGCCGCCGCGGTTGGCCAGCAGCTCGGACAGCACCACCTTGGACTGGGTGGCGCTCAGGGTCCCCGCCGCCTCCATGGTCAACAGCGTCACGTAGGGCGCCGGGTCGAGACTGCGGGCGGCTTCGGGATCGGCGGCCGCCTCGTTGGCCGTCCGGGCCAGGGTCAGCGCGGCGGGGACCCCGGCGGCGATGGCGCCGACCACCAGGTCGTCCAGCCCCAGATCGACCACCGTGGTCACCTGCTCCAGCCGGCTATCGGTGAGCTGGCCCGCCTCTTCCAACAATTCGGTCAACCGGACCCGGCGGGCGGCCGGCATCATCCCCAGGGCGTCGGCTACCGCCCCCGTCCAGGCGGCATCGGGCACCAGCGGCACCAGATCGGGCTCCAGGAAGTAGCGGTAGTCGTAGGCGTCTTCCTTCGAGCGCAGCGCCTGGGTCTTGCCGGCATCCTCGTCCCAATGGCGGGTCTGCTGGACGACCGCCTCCCCCGCCTCGATGAGGGCGATCTGCCGCTCGGCCTCGTAGTCGATAGCCCGACCCACCGACCGCACCGAGTTGAGGTTCTTGATCTCGCACCGGGTCCCGAACGGCTCGGCTTCGGAACGGCGGACCGATACGTTGGCATCCACCCGCATCGATCCCTCCTCCATCTTCCCGTCGGAGGCCCCGGTGGCGACCAGGATCGACCGCAGCTCGGTGACGTAGGCCCGGGCCTGGGCCGAGGTGCGCATGTCCGGGGCACTGACGATCTCCACCAGCGGCACCCCGGAACGGTTGTAGTCGACCAGGGAGTAGTCGGCGCCGTGGATGCGACCGGTGGCGCCGATGTGGGTGGTCTTGCCGGTGTCCTCTTCCATGTGGGCCCGCTCGATCCCCACCCGGAACCCGTCGGGGAGCTCGAGCCAGCCGTTGACATTGATCGGCTCGTCGTACTGGGTGATCTGATAGTCCTTGGCCTGGTCCGGGTAGAAGTCGTTCTTCCGGTGGAAGGTGGACGGGCGGATCTCACAGTTGAGGGCGGTGCCGATGGCCATGGCCAGCTCCACCGCCATCTGGTTGAGCACCGGCAGGGAGCCGGGGAGGCCGAGGCAGACCGGGCAGACGTTGGTGTTGGGCTCGTCCCCGAACTCGTTGGGGCACCCGCAGAACAACTTGGTGGTGGTCCTCAGCTCGCAGTGGACCTCGAGCCCGATCACCAGCACCCAACCGTCGCTCACTGTCGACTCCCCACTTCCGGGGGCGCCGCCTCGATCACCGCCGCCGCCCGCAGCAGGATGTTCTCCGCCAGCGCCGGCGCCAACAGCTGCACCCCGACCGGCAGCCCGTCATCCCCGGTGCCGAACGGGATGCTGATGGCCGGGTGGCCGGCCAGATTGGAGGGGATGGTACACACGTCCGAGAGATACATGGACATCGGGTCGTTGAATTTAGCCCCGATGGAAAAGGCGGTGGAGGGGGCGGTGGGGCCGAGCAGGACGTCGCAGCGCCGGTAGGCACGTTCGAATCCTTCGATGATCCGGGTCCGGACCCGCAACGCCTGGTCGTAATAGGCGTCCTTGTAGCCGGCCGACAGCGCGTAGGTGCCCAGCATGATCCGGCGCTTGACCTCGGCACCGAAACCGGCGGAGCGAGTGGCGGTATTCATGGCGTTGGCGTCCTCGGCGTCGACCCGGAGGCCGAACCGGACCCCGTCGTAGCGGGCCAGATTGGAGGAGGCTTCCGCCGGGGCAATCAGGTAGTAGGCCGACAGCCCCAGGCGGACCTCGGGAACGGAGATCTCCTCGACCCGGGCACCAGCCGCCGCGCACGCCTCGGCGGCCTGACGGGTGCGGGCAGCCACGTCAGCGTCGACCCCGTCGAGCAACTCGGTGACCACCCCGACGGTCATGCCGTCGATGCCCTCCTCCAACACCGACAGCAACCGAGGGGCCGGCCGGTCCAGCGAGGTGGAGTCGGCCGGATCGTGACCGCCGATCACTTCGAACACCAGGGCGGCGTCGGTCACGGTGGTGGCGAACGGCCCGATCTGGTCGAGGGAGCTGGCGAAGGCCACCAGCCCGTAGCGGGATACGGTGCCATAGGTCGGCTTCATCCCCACCACCCCGCAGAGGGCGGCGGGTTGGCGGATGGAACCGCCGGTGTCGGACCCGAGGGCGACGGGGGCGAACCCGGCCGCCACTGCCGCCGCCGAGCCCCCCGAGGAACCCCCCGGGACCCGGCTGGGGTCGTGGGGGTTGCGGGTAGTCCCGAAGGCGGAGTTCTCGGTGGACGACCCCATGGCGAACTCGTCCATGTTGGTCTTCCCGATGATCACCGCCCCGGCCTCCCGGAGGCGGGTCACCACGGTGGCGTCGTAGGGGGGACACCAGCCGTCGAGAATCCGGGACGAACAGGTGGTCGGCACCCCCCGGGTGCACATGTTGTCCTTCAGCGCCACCGGCACTCCGGCCAGCAGCCCGGGATCCTCCCCCGACGCCACCTTCCGGTCGACGGCGGCGGCCGCCTCGCCCGCCGCCTCCCGGGTGACCAGGTTGAAGGCGTGGATCTCCCCGTCCCCGGCATCGATGGCGGCCAGGTAGCCGTCGAGGACATCGCCGGCCGACTCCGCCCCGGAGCGGACCGAGGCGGCCAGTCCGAATGCTGATCGTGGCGGGGTCACGGCGCCTCGCCGAGGATGCGCGGCACCCGGAAGCGGTGGTCTTCCACCGACGGGGCCTGGGCGAGGACCTCCTCGCGGTCGAGGGTGGGCGCCGGGGTATCGGGTCGGAGCACGTTGGTGACGGCCATGGCATGGGCGGTCAGGGGCACGCCGGCGAGGTCGAGCTGGGCCACGTCGGCCGCGTGGTCGAGGACTTGGGCCAACTGACCGGTGAAGAGATCGAGCTCCTCATCGGTGAGGTGCAGGCGAGCCAGCGAGGCGACGTGGGCCACGTCGTCCCGGGTCAGCCGAGGGGCGCCCGCCACTAGGACGCCCGGGGGGTGCCCGGGCCGCCGAGCACCCGGTCGGCAAACGCCACCACCCGCTCCTCGATGACCGGTGCATCCCAGTCCAGGGTGGCGACGTGGTAGCTCTTCTCCAAGAAGACCCGCTCCACCGGTCCGGCCACCCGCTGTTCGAGGACATCGCCGGACTCCACCGCCACCACATGGTCGACCCGGCTGCTCAGCAACAAGGTGGGGCAGGCAATTTGCCCCAACAGCGGCTCCACCCCGTCGACCCCCTCGAAGAGGGAAAGGGCGGCGGCCAACGGCGACTCCGCGTAGGCGGACTCGACGGAGCCTTCTTTGGCGATGTCGGAGCCGATCCCGTCCACCAGCTCGGCGCCGTCGGCCAACAGGTCGCGGATCACCGCCCGGAAGTCCTCGGCCGGGGGGTCGACCAGCGGGTTGACCACCGCGATGGCGGCGATCTCCGGGTGCCGGGCGGCCAGCCAGCAACTCAGGGTGCCGCCCATCGACAGGCCGGTCACCATCACCTTGTCGCAGCGGGCGGCCAGTGCCAGATAGGCGGCCTCGGCCGCCCCCGACCAGTCCTCCCACCGGGTCGGCACCATGTCCTCGATGGCGGTGCCGTGACCAGGGAGGAGGGGCAGTTCGACGGTGTACCCGGCCTGGCCGAGGACCATGGCCAGCGGCCGCATCGACTGCGGGTTCCCGGTGAAGCCGTGGAGGACGAGCGCACCGTGGGAACCGCCTTCCGATGACCAGGGTTCGGCGCCGGAAATGATCGGGGCAGTCATGGTTCGGCATGCTACCGGCGATCACCGGACCGGCTGACTGGCCCCCGGGGCCCTCGGTTCGGCGCGAGGTAGGGTTACCCGGCAGTAGCGACCGGACGACAGGCAAGGAGCAACTCACCCATGGCCACATATCCTTTTCTCAGCGACGAATGGCTCACCGAGGCCAGGGCCATCCGTGCCGAGTTCGACGGGAAAGGTCAACCCATCCCCCATTCGGTGAGGATGAATCTGGTGATCACCGCGGTGCCCTTCGGCGAAGGCACCGTCAACGCCCACATGGACACCACCTCGGGACAGCTCGAGCTGGACATGGACCACATCGACCCGGCCGACCTCAAGGTCACCCTCGACTACGACATCGCCAAGGCCATCCTCATCGAAGGCAACCCCCAGGCTGGCATGCAGGCGTTCATGGCCGGCAAGGTCAAGGTGGAAGGCGACATTGCCAAGCTGATGGCCATGCAGACCAGCGGCGCCGACCCGACCACCGAGATGGTGGCGGCCCGCATCAAGGCGATGACTGAGTAAGGCCCCCGGGCTCGCCCTCGGCGGCCTGTTGTCGCCCCGGCCGGGGGGTGTTCCTCATGAAGAAGGCGCAGACAGTAGCGGCCAACGCCACCGCCAGTCCCACCAGATAGGCCCGGTGGAAGGAAGCCAGCGACCCGACCCCACCATGGGCGGAGGCCTGGACGGTGACCATCACCTGAATCCCGGCCACCACCCCGACCTGGGTCACCAGTTGCTGGGCGGCGCTCATCACCCCGAGCTCGTCGAGGTCCACTTCGTTGGAGGACGACGAGGTGGTGGACGGGGTGGCGATGCCGATCCCGGCCCCCGACAGCGCCAGGGCGATGAGGATGATCACCAGGGAGGGGTGGCCCCCGATCTGGGTGAAGACGACCATCGAGCCGGCCAGGGTCAGCGTGCCGACCACGGTGGAGATCCGTTCCCCGATCACCACCGCGGTATAACCCGCCACCGGGGCGACCAGTGAGAACAGCAGGGGCCGGGCGGTGGACACCAACCCGGCCCGGGTCTCGCTGTAGCCGTAGATGCCCTCCATCAACAACGGGAAGAGGAAGAACCCGCCCATGTAGGAGAAATTGGTCAGTGCCTTGGCAGCCAACGGGAAGGTGAAGTTCCGCATCCGGAAGTACCGCAGCGGGATGAGCGGATGGTCGGTTCGCTGCTCCTGGACGACGAACCAGACCCCGGCCACGATCGAGATCCCGAAGATGGAGAGGATGAGCGGCGAGGCGAAGCCGTGGGCGGGGGCCAGATTGAGGGCCAAGAGGCCGGCGGTGACCGAGGCGGCCAGGGTGAAGGATCCGGTCCAGTCGAGATGGCGCCACGGACTGTAGTGGGGCCCGGCCGGAACCCCGGGATCGGCCTCGGCCCGGGTGGCGCCGGGGTGAAGTTGACCCGGGCCGGGCAGCACGATGAAGGCCAGCACTGCCGCCATCGCCATCAGGGGTAGCTCACCCCAGAACAGAGCCCGCCACCCGAAGTACTGGATGATGGGGGCGCCGACCGTCACCCCGATGACCGGGCCTCCGGCCCCGACCAGCGCCCACCATCCCATCGCCTTGACCCGGTCCTCGTTCGAGAACACCTGCAGCATCAGTGCCATCGAGGCGGCCCCGGTGGCAGCCCCCTCGACACCGTCGAGCAGCCGGGCCCCGATCAGCACGCCGGCGTTGGGGGCGGTGGCGGTCAAGATCACGCACACCGCGGCTCCGAGCAGTCCCCACAGGTAGAGGCGACGGTACCCTCCGATGTCGCCGAGCTTGCCCAGCACCGGCGCCGCCACCCCGAACGCCAACAGCGGTCCGGTGGACGTCCAGGTGAGGGTGGAGACCGAGGTGTGGAGCTGATGGGCCACCTGGGGGAGGGCGACCACGAAGACGGTGAAGGTGATGTTGACCGAGAGGAGTCCGGCCAAGACCGTCCACAGCACCCACCACTGGTAGCGGTCCGAGGTCCGGACCTTGGTGTGCATCCGGTGCCGGAACAGCAGCGGCCACGGAACGACGATCCCGCCTTCCGCCCCGGCCCCGCCGCCGCTGAGCATGGCCTCGGCCTCGATGGCTTCGGGGCTGTCGAAGCCGTGCTCCGGCCCGGCGGTTCCCCCTCTATTGCCCGGCACCTCCATTCAGCCGCCGAGCCGGTGCATCTCCGTCTGGAGCTCTGCGACTGTCCAACGGTCGTTCTTCTCGAGGGTGTCGGTCATCGTCCAGGGTTGGAACAGCCGGACCTGGCCTCCTTGGACCAGGAACACCTGCCCGGTTCCCGGCGCGTTCTCGGTGGCCAGGTAAGCGACCAGCGGCGACACGTTGGACGGGTCCCAACTGTCGAACACCGAAGCGTCAGCGGGGGCCTGGACGATCTCGGAGAGGCCGGGGGTCTGCTCGGTCAAGCGGGTCCGGGCGGCCGGGGCAATGGCGTTGACCCGGATCCCGTAGCGTCCCAGCTCCTCGGCGGCGATGATGGTGAGGGCGGCGATGCCGGCTTTGGCGGTGCCGTAGTTGGTCTGACCCGGGTTCCCGAGCAGGCCGGACGTCGACGACGTGTTGATGACCGACGCCTTCACCTCGATGCCGTCCTTGGTCTGCTGTCGCCAGAAGGCGGCGGCGTGGCGGAGGGGGACGAAGTGACCCTTCAGGTGCACCTTGATGACCGAGTCCCAATCCTCCTCGGACATGTTGACCAGCACCCGATCCCGAAGGATCCCGGCATTGTTCACCAACACGTGGAGGTTGCCGAAGGCGTCGACGGCGGCCTCGATCAGTCGCTTCCCGCCCTCCCAGTCGGTGATGTCGTCGGTGTTGGCCACCGCCTGACCGCCGGCCGAGGTGATCTCGTCCACCACCAACTGGGCCGAGGACATATCCTCCCCCGAGCCGTCCGGGGCGCCCCCCAAGTCGTTGACCACGACTTTTGCCCCTTCGGAGGCGAACAACAGCGCATGCTCCCGGCCGATGCCCCGGCCGGCGCCGGTGATGATCGCTACCCGCCCCTCCAGTGCGCCCATGTCCTACCCCCTCGTTGACCAACCTCGCCGTTCGGCACCGCCGCGACGCGCCGTAGACGCAAAATCGTGGGCCTACGTTGGCAGCACCCTCATGCGAAGGTCAAGCTGGAAGGGCTCCGGAGCGGGATCCGGGCGCATGGGGTGGTCGGTCGACCCGGACACCCAGCCCCGGATCGGTGACCGCCCGCGCCATCCGTCTTACCCGGTTGCGCTCCCCGGCGATCAGGACGTACTCGGTATTGCGTAGATGGGACACCGTCCCCACCTTCCGGCCTGCCGGGTTGTGGATGCCGATCCTCGCCCCGACGTAGCGGGCCGAATCGAAGCTCACCACCTCCACGTGCCCCCGGCCGGCACACATCTCGTAGAGCTCATCGAGGGTCAGCCACGACTCGTTGTTATAGGAGAGGACAACCGTGTCGGCCCGGACCCCGTCGATGACCCCGGCCAGGGCGGCGGGCATGGTCAGGCGGCGGTTGAACTGGCTCCGCCCGGTGGACAGCCGGAGGTCCTCCCGCTTGCAGGCGATGCCGTAGTGGATGGGGGCGTCCCACTCGACCAGCGTCTCCCAGACGTGGTAGTTCGACTCGTAGCGATGTTGGTTGTAGGGCGGGTCGAGATAGGCCAGATCGACCGCCGGAAGAATGCCGGCTCCGGCGACCAGGGCACAGGCGTCCCCCCGCACCGCCCGGCCCGGCCCCGGCAGCAGCTCGGGGACCCGCAACGCCAGCGGCCGGTCGGCCCTCGACGCCCACTGCTTGAGATAGGCCATCTGGACCCCGGTGGTGGAGTCCACCCGGTCGGCCGCCTCCAACAAGCTGGTCATCAGCACCGGCCACAATGGCGTCCCGGCATAGTCGGACTCGATGGCGTCGCGGATGGCATCGATCCGGGCGCCGTTCTCCGGCCGGAAGAACCGGGATGAACGGCAGAAGGTCTCGGTCACGTACCCGGGACGGCCTTCCAATCCGTTCATCGCCTCGACGGCTTCGCCTACCTCGGAGAGGAACGAGGTCGATTGCTCCGGATCGGTGGCCACGTAGCACTGGGCCAGGACGTGGGCGGCCCGGGAGCTGTCGACCGCGGTGGTGTGGATCCCCAACTGCTTGAGGGCCTGGGCCACCCGGGTGGTGCCGGTGAACAGGTCGAGGGCGGTGGCGGCTCCCGAGGCCACGGCCATCTCGGTGAGGGCCGGCACCAGCCGGCGCTTGGACCCCAGGTACTTGATCATCGGGGGGAAGCCACCGGGCCGGTCACTTTCGGCCGAACCGGCGGAACCACCAGTTGGGATCGCGGGCATGGGCGTGGAAGTGGTCGGGGATCTGGCGCATCACCCGATCGAACGACCACCCGTCCACCCCCAGGCGGTCGTCGGCCACCGCCCCCAACCGGGCCAGCATGTGCTCCACCTCCGACTCCGGCGGCTCGCTGCCATGGGCCTTCCACACCACCATGGGGACGTCGCAGATCTCGCAGTCAGCCACCCAACAGGTGTCGTCCTCGTAGAACCACTCGGTGATCCGGGCGGCCTCGCACAGCTCGCAATCGGGCACGGTTCCGGAGCCGGTCACGCGGTGTACATGTTGACGGCGGTGCCGGGCGACACGTTGGTCCCTTCATCGGGAGTGGTGAGGAACACCTTGCCCTTCGCCGGTCCGTAGACGGCGCCGACCGTGAGCCCCTTTGCCTGGAGGGCGCTGGTGGCCTGGGCGACGGTGTCGCCGGAGAGGTTGGGGACCGGCACCGGTTGGGGCCCGAGGGAAACATTGACCGTCACCGTCGACTGGTAGGGCGCCGGCCCGGCCGACGGGTCCGGCGAGGTGCCGATCACCTGACCGGCCGGAACCGTCGAGCTGTAGGCATTGGCCTGGACGGGGTTGAACCCGGCGGCGGAGAGGGCGGCGGCGGCGCTGGCGTAGGTGGAGCCGGATCCGGTGACCGGCGGGATGGCGACGGGGGCATGGCCCTTGGAGGTGATGATGGTCACCGTCGACCCGTAGGTGGCGCTGTTGGCCGGGCTGGTCCCCAGGATCCCCCCGGCCCCCACCGTCGGGTTGTACTGGGCGGCGCTGTCCGGGCAGACCCCGACCAGATGCACCGCCGCCAGGGCCTGGATGGCATCGGCGCAGCTGGTGTAGCTGGTCAGGTTGCTGGGGATCGTCACCGGCGGAAGTCCCTTGGAGACGACCACGTCGATGGTGGTCCCCTCCTTGGCCATGGCCGGATTGTGACCGCCCTTGGCCGCCGGCTGCTGGCTGAGGATGACCCCCGGACCTACGGTGGTGCTGAACTCCGAGCTGCTCTGGTGGACCTTGAAGTGGTCGGCGGCGGTGGCCTTGACCGCCGCCGGCACCGTCTTGCCCACCAGCGACGGCACCGGGTGGGTGGTGGTGAACAGCTGACTCCGGAAGGCCAGCACCAGCCCGGCGGCGATGAGTACGGCCACCACCACCGCGATCCCGGCTATCCACGGCCATCGCTTTCGGGACCGCGGCGCGCCGGTCCCGGGTGCCGGTGGATCGGAGACCCGGCTCGGCTTGTCGGCCGGCTTCTCCGGTGAGAGCAGTGCAGTGCCGACCCCGATTTCGGTGGCATCACGCCGATCGACGATGGTGCGCTCATCGCCGCCCGGCAGAGCGGGTTCGGTACGGCTCAGGTCCTTGACCGCCGTCGATCCGGGCAGCACCAACGGCTCCGGCTCCGGCAGGGCGATGGCCACGGCCTGCAGCCTCAAGATGAGGGCGGCGGCGTCATAGCGCTCGTCCGGCTCGGGGGCGGCGGCCCATACCAACACCTCATTGAGCGGACCCAGCGCCTCGTGTTCGGGGAGCAGAGTCCCGACTCGGGCCATCAAGGTGGCGATGGTGGTGTCTCCCACGAACGGTGCCTTCCCGGTCACCCCTTCGTAGAGGACCAGGGCCAGCGCATAGACATCCGCCCTGCCGTCGAGCGTCCAGCCCTCGACCTGTTCGGGGGCGGCATACCGGGCCGTACCCAGAATCGCCCCTTCCGGCTCGGTCCAGGCGGCTTCGGCCAGGGCGCGGGCGAGTCCGAAGTCGGCGATCCGCAGCCGGTGGTCGGCATCGAAGAGGAGGTTGGCTGGCTTGATGTCCCGATGGACCAGCCCCCGGCGATGGGCGTAGTCGAGGCCGGCGGCGGCTTCGAGGCCGATCCGGACCGCCTGTTCGGGGGTGAGCAGGGCCCCGGAATCGTAGAACTGACGGAGGCTGCCCCCGGCCAGATACTCCAGCACCAGATACGGCTCACCCCCTTCCTCGCCCCAGTCGTAGACCTGGAGGATGTTCGGATGATTGAGGGCCGCCACCGCCCGCGCCTCGGCCCGGAACCGCTTCAGAAAGGCAACGTCGCCGGCCAGGGCCGGATGGAGCACCTTGATCGCCACTCGCCGGTGGAGGCTGACGTCCTCGGCCAGGTACACGTGCGCGGACGCGCCGGTGCCCAGGGCGGTTACCAGTCGGTAGCGGTCGCCGAGGACCCTTCCGATGGAGTCCGTAATGCTCGGCATCGTTCCTCTTAGGGTACCGACCAGTCACGCACCCGGGGTGGAGGGTACCGGCTACCTGGGGATTCCCCCGATCCGTTCACGAAATCCGCCGAGCCGAACTCGTCGGGCGTCATCCGATCAGACCGCGACCCGCAGACCCGGCGGCGGACTCCCCGGCCAACCGTCCTCGATGAGCAGGGTGGTGATCTCGGAGGAAAGAGCGGCCGCCGCCCGCGACGGCACCCGATCCCGGCGCCGAACCAGTCCGATCTCCCGCCGGAGGCTCGAGGATCGCAGGCGCAGCCGATGGAGGTTGGGTTGGGCCAAGGCCACGATGCTCGGAACGATGGCGGCGCCGAGCCCCTCGCCGACCAAAGCCAGCACGCCCTCCATCTCCCCTCCCTCCAAGGCGACCATCGGCTCCAACCCGGCTTCCCGGAAGGCTCGCAACGTCACCGTCTTCAGGTCGTAGCCATCGCGGAACATCACCAACGGCACCTGCCACAGATCGGCGATCTCCACTCGGCGGCGGGATGCCAACGGGTGATCAACAGAGGTCACCACCACCAGCTCTTCGACCGCCAGTGTCACGCTGACCAGAAGAGGCTGATCAAGGGGCAGGATGGCGAGAGCCACGTCGAGGGCGCCGGAGGCGAGGCCGTCGACCAGGTGCCGCGATCCCTGCTCGGTGACGGCCAGCGACACTCCCGGGTGGTGGCGGTGAAAGCGCCCGAGGGCAGCTGGGAGCAGGGTGGTGCTGAGGCTCGGGGTGGCGCCGATGACGACTCGGCCTCGGCGCAGGCCGTCGAGGTCGGAGATCCCCTCGACCAGCTCGCTGACGTCGGCCAGGGCCCGGCGGGCCAACGGAAGGAGGAGCTCACCGGCGTCGGTGAGGGTGACGCCTCCCGGCCCCCGGTGAAAGAGCGGGGACCCGAGGCTGCGCTCGAGTTGCCGGATCTGGGCGCTCACCGACGGCTGGGCAACGTGAAGACGTTCGGCGGCGCGGGTGAAATGGCGGTCCTCGGCCACCGCCACGAAGTACTCGAGTTGGTGGAGTTGTGGCTTCATAGCTCTAGCCTATGAACTTAAGAGTGATCATGTCTTAGACTTCTGATTGGGGCGTCCCTACCCTGGAAGCGTGCCCACGCCGGTGAAGGTCGGTCCCCCTTCTCCGGTGGACGGCTGTGCTCGAACCTGCTCCTCGGTATCCCGCGACGACGGCCCCGGATCGATCGGACCCCTGACGACCGGGCGGATCGACCGTTGGTGGCTTTCCCCGCTCGGGACCGGCGCCTTTCTCGGTTCACTGACCGGCTATGCGATATGGGCCGGTTTCCAGACCGGGCACTTCGCGGTCGGCGGGTACATCTCGCCGCTGTACTCGCCGTGCATCGCCGCCGACTGCGGCAGCCACGCCACCGTCGTGCTGATCGGAAACTGGTGGCGCTTTTCCCCGGCGTTGCTGGTGATGGCCATCCCGATCGGGGTCCGGGCCACCTGCTACTACTACCGGAAGGTCTACTACCGCTCGTTTTGGCTGTCCCCGCCGGCCTGCGCAGTCGCCGAACCCCGGCAGCGCTACTCCGGAGAATCACGCTTCCCGCTCCTGTTGCAAAACCTCCACCGGTACTTCTGGGTGGCCAGCGTCCTGGTGGCAGCCATGCTGACCGCCGACTCGGTGCGGGCATTCGGACAGCCGGGTGGGACAGGGTTCGGGGTCGGGACCCTGCTGATCACCCTCACCGCCGCGGCGTTCTGGGGCTACCTCCTCTCCTGTCATGCCTTCCGGCACCTGGTCGGGGGCGGGCTGATGTCCTTCTCCGCCCACCCGATCCGGCACCTCGGTTGGCGATTCGCCAGCTTCCTCAACACCCGTCACGGGCTCTTCGCCTGGATCAGCCTCCCGCTGGTGATGGTCACCGATGCCTACGTCCGGCTGCTCTCGGTCGGAGCCTTCGCCGACCCTCACGTCCTCCTCTTCCACTGACTCGTCGGACCCAAGCCGTCGACTGGTAGACAGGAGCCGTGTCCACCGAGATCGTCGGTCCGTCCGATGAGATGAAGTCGGCGCTGTTCGCCCTCCAGGTCTGGAAGTACAAAGAGGGCGAAGTCATCTCTCTGATGATCCACCTTGGTGACCGACTCGGGTTGTACGCGGCGATGGCCGGACAGGGCCCGATGTCGGCCGCGACCTTGGCCGCCGCCACCGGCCTCCAGGAACGGTGGTTGCTGGAGTGGCTGCGGAGCCAGGCCGCCGCCTTGATTGTCGACACCAGCAACGGAGACGAATTCGAGTTGAGCCCGGAGGCGGCCGAGGTGTTGGTCGAGGACACCGGCAGCCTGTTCTTCGCGGCCGGTGCCTTTCAAGGCGGGGCGGCGGCACCCGAGGTGGTGGACCGACTCGCCGACGCCTTCCGGACGGGAATCGGGCTCAGCTACGACGACCTCGGTCCGTCGGCCGCCCACACCGTCGAGCGGATGCTGGGACCCTGGTCCCGCTTGGCTCTGGTCCCGGTGGTGCTTCCCGCCCTCGACGGTGTCGTTGCCCGTCTCACCGATGGGGCCCGGGTCGCCGACGTCGGTTGTGGATCCGGGGTCGCCCTCCTCACCCTGGCCGGCGCCTTTCCCCACTCGCAGTTCGAGGGATACGACCCGTCCGAGCACGCCATCGATCGGGCTCAGCACAAACTCGAGGAAGACGGGTTGGCCAACGTCACCCTCCACCGGACGGGGGCGGCCGCGCTGCCGACGGAGGCGACCTACGACCTGGTGCTGACCCTCGACTGCCTCCACGACATGCCGCATCCGGCCGAGGCTCTCGCCGCTATTCGTCAGAGCATCAAGGACGACGGGACCCTGCTGGTCAAGGACATCCGCTCCGGTGTCACCTGGGCCGAGAACCTCCACAATCCGCTACTGGCCCTGATGTACGGGACCTCGGTGTCCACCTGCATGTCGTCGGCGCTGTCGGAACCGGGTGGGGCGGGACTCGGCACTCTCGGCCTCCACCGGGAACTGGCCGAGCAGATGTGCCGGGAGGCGGGATTCACCCGGTTCACCCTCCACGACTTCGAGGATCCCGCCAACCTCTACTACGAGGTCCGTCCCTGATCACCGGCTTCCGAGCCGGCGAGACCGGTCAGAGTCTTCGCGGTATAACAGCACCCACGGCGGCCAGGAAGTTCAGCCTCGGCATCTCCTGAGACTCGGCATGTAGTCACAGTCATTGACTATCAACGTAGTTGACTATAGGCTGGGCGGCCATGGCCGAACCCCGCTGGTACGAAGACGTCGTCCTGCCTCCCCTACTCGGCGCCGCCCGACGGACCTACACCGCCGCCATCCGCGCCGCGCTGATCGACGCCGGGTTTGACGACATGCCCCGCAGCGGCGCCTCGGTGATCGGCCGCATCGCCCGACCCGGCCGGAACCTGCGCGACGTGGCCGGTGAGTTGGCGGTGTCCAAGCAAGCTGCCAGCCAACTCGTCGACACCTTGGTGGCTCGCGGCTACGTCGAACGGACACCCGACGCCGACGACCGGCGCCGGGTGACGGTCGGACTCACCGAACGCGGGGCGGCGGCGGCGGCGACCGTCCGCGGCGCCATCGAGCGGGTCGATGCCGAGCTCGCCACCAAGGTCAGCGGCGACGACCTCACCCGCACCCGGGCGACATTGGGAATCCTGGCCGAGATGGGCCATGCCCATTCTTGACCGATCGAGCTTGTCGGCGGTGGGCTCGACCGCGGTGTCGGTGGCGGTATGCCGGGCGGCCGAGAGCGCCCGCCCGGACCGGTGGTTCTTCGACCCACTGGCGGTGTATCTGGTCGAGCACGCCGTTGACTCCCTCCCCCCGGTCCGCCCTGGCTTGGTGGCCTGGATATCGGCGAGGACCCGGTTTCTCGACGCCGTGACGATGGAGGCGATGGAAGACGGCGTGCGCCAGATCGTCATCGTCGCCGCCGGCCTCGACGCCCGCGCCTTCCGGTTGCCATTGCCGGCCGACGCCGTCGTCTTCGAGGTCGACCGGAGTGACATCTTCCACGTGAAGGACGAGTTGCTGGAGGAATCCGGGCTCACCCCCCGCAGCCGCCGTCACCCGGTGATCGCCGACATCCTCGATCCGGGTTGGCTCCCCCTCCTGGCTGCCGGAGGCTGGGATTCCCGGGAATCGACACTCTGGATCCTGGAAGGCCTCCTCATCTACCTGGCTCCCAGCCAACGGGTACAACTACTCGCCCAACTGGCCGGCGCCGGCGACCGCGGCCGGTTGGGTGCCACCGCGAGCACGGCGAAGGGGCCCATGCCCCATCCACTGTGGCAACCGGCTCCCGACGGCGACCCCGAGACCTGGATGGCGTCGGCCGGCTGGTCTGCCACCACCCAGACGATGGCGGAAGCCAGCGCCGCCTTCGGGCGACCGCTGCCCGCCACCCGGTGGACCAACGCCTGGCGTCTGGTCAGTGCCACCCAGAGTGATGCTTGACTCGCCCAAATAAGTAAAATTATCTGGACCAGTTATCCATCAAGGACAATCAGGTGCATCAGGCCTACCCTGCAGATGTGAATGCCGAGCATCTCCGGCTCTTATCCAGCCAGTATTGGTACGAGACGCTGCGGGACTCGATCATGCCCTTGACCCTCGGCACCGTCGACTTGGGTGACGACGTCCTCGAAATCGGCCCGGGCCCGGGACTGTCCACCGATCTGCTTCGGGACCGGGTGGGGTCCCTCACCGCCCTCGAGCTCGACCTCCAACTCGCCGATGCCCTCTCCTCCCGGTTGGCCGGCACCAACGTCGAGGTCGTCCACGTCGACGGGCCGCCGCTCCCGTTCGGGGACAACCGATTCACCGGAGCGACGTCGTTCATCCTGTTTCACCACATCCCCACCGAGGAGATGCAGGATCGACTGTTCGCCGAAGTCGCTCGGGTCCTCCAGCCCCATTCGGTGTTCGCCGCCTTCGATTCCATGGGCAGCGACGAGCTGGCCAAATTTCACGGCAACGACGTCTACAACGCCATCGACCCGGACACCCTCGAGCCTCGCCTGCTCCGCGCCGGCTTCGACGCCGTCGAGTTGAAGACCATCTCCTACGGATGGGCGGTCAAAGCCACCACCGCCGGTTGACGCCGGGGCGGCTACCTACCTCCGCGGGGTGACCGAGGTGAGTTGGAGCCGGTACTCCTCGTGATACCGGACCGCCCCGAACGGACTCGACCCCTGGGCCACATCGGTGCTGCTTTGGGCCTTGACGATTTCGGATCCGTCCAGCGCGAACCAGTAGTCGGTCGGGCTGGTCCCCGTCTCGCTGCCGCTGATGGCGACGTCCAGCCGCACATGGAGGGCCGGCACCTCGGTACGGCCGACGGCCACATCCACCACCCCGAGGGTGTGGCCGGTGACCCGCCAGATGTCGTCCACCGATCGGCACTGGAAACTCCACTGTTGGCCCGCGGTGTCGGTCGGCGGCCGCAACAGACTGCCCGGGTCACAGCTGAGCAGCTGATGGGTAACGAGCCCGAAGAATCCGACCGTCGATGACGACGACTGCCAGAGCAGAGCCGGGTCGGACCCGGGGCCGGGGCACACCGTGTTGTCCTCCTGATGCTCAGCCAGTGCATCCCACCGCAGATTCACCCCACAGCCCTGATCGGTGATCGTGATGGCGGTGACCCGAGGCCAGTTGCGGCGGCTGCCGGCCACGCTCAGCTGCTCGAAGCCGGTGGTGTCGTAGGTGTAGACCCCGACGGGAGGGAGATGGGAGTCGACCGCCGGGGGCGGATCCGCCCGCTGCTGGCGGTAGCTGCGAAGGGCGTCGGCGACGGTGACCGGTATCGCCCGGTTCCTGAATACCAACACCCAGAGGAGCCCGGCCCCCACCCCCACGAAGATGACCACTCCCAGGGTGATCGAAATCGGCCAGCGGTGCCCGGATATCCAGGACGCCATCAACGACACCCGATCGCCTGGCTCATGTTCCCTCCCTGACGGCTTGCCGCCCGAATCCTAGCCACCCCCTCGGCGGCAACACCGGGCAGGTCATCGCCTCAGGTGGAGGAGGGCAGCTCCCCGATCTCGAGCAGCGCCCGGAAGGCGTCGGCTCCGTGCAGCACCGGGATCCCCAACTGCTCGGCCTTGGTCACCTTCGAAGCCCCCGGAGACTCCCCCACCACCACCGCCAACGTCTTTTTCGACACGCTGCCGGGTGATTTTCCCCCTCGGGCCAGGATCGCCTCTTCGGCCTCCTCCCGGGTGAGCCCCTCCAGGGTGCCGCTCACCACCACCGACTTTCCGGCCAGGGTCTGCTCGACGCCACCAGCATCGCCACCTCCTCCGACCTGAGCCCCGGGCTCTTCCACATTGACCCCCGCCTTTTGCAGGCGGTCCACCACCCCCCGGTTGACATCGGAGGCGAACCATCTCGTCACCGCCGCCGCGATGATCGGCCCCACCCCGTCGACGGCCGCCAATGCCGCCTCATCGGCGGCCAGGATTCCCTCCATACTCCCGAACCCCCGGGCCAGCGCCAGCGAGCCGACCTGGCCGAGGTGACGGATGCCCAATCCGATCAGCAGTCGGTGCAACGGGCGGGAGCGGGAGGTGGCGATGGCCCCGAGCAGGTTGGCGATGGACACCGCCCCGAACCCCTCCAGCCCATCGAAGGTGTCGGCGGTGAACGAGTACAGGTCGGCGACGTCGGACAGCACCCCGTGGGCCACGAACAGCTGCACCCGTTGCTCCCCGAGTCCTTCGATGTCCATGGCCGAGCGGGAGCCGAAGTGGGCGATCCGCTGCACCCGCTGGGCCGGGCAATCGAGGTTGGTGCAGAAGGTGTCACTCTCGCCTTCCAGCCGGGTCAGTGGGGCGCCGCAACTCGGACAGACGGTCGGGAACTTCCACTTCGGCGGCCGGCGCTTCGGCTTGGTCCCGTCCACCCCGACCAGTACCGGCCCGACCACCTCGGGGATCACGTCACCGGCTTTCCGGACGACGACCTCCTCCCCCGGTCGCACGTCCTTCAGCCGCACCTGGTCCTCGTTGTGGAGGGTGGCCAACGACACCGTCGACCCCCCGACGAACACCGGCTCCAGCACCGCGAACGGGGTGGCCTTGCCGGTGCGGCCGATCGACACCTGGATCGTCCGTAAGCGGGTGGTCCGCTCCTCGGGGGGGAACTTGTAGGCGATTGCCCATCGCGGGGCATGGGAGGTAGCCCCGAGCTCGCGTTGGAGGGTGAGGTCGTCGACCTTGATGACCACCCCGTCGATCTCGTAGCCGAGATCGTGGCGATGCTCTTCCCAGTGATGGCAGAAGTCGAGGGCCTCGCCGAGGCCACGCACCACCCGGTTCTCCGGATTGACCGGAAATCCGGCCCGTTTCAACCAGGCCAGCGTCGACGACTGGGAGGTGACCAACTCCTTCGGCCACGATGAGCCCGGCCCCGTCGGTTGGGGCTGGAGTTCCCCCACCTGGTAGGCCCAGAACGCCAGCGCCCGGGAGGCGGTGATCGAGGCGTCCTTCTGGCGGAGCGAGCCGGCGGCGGAGTTGCGGGGATTGACGAACAGCCGTCCGCCGATCTCCTCCTGTCGCCGGTTCATCTCCTCGAAGGCGGCGATGGGCATGTACACCTCGCCGCGCACCTCGACGATGGCCGGGGCCTCCACCTTCTTGGCCAGGACCTTGGGGATGGCGGCAATGGTGGCCACATTGGCGGTGACGTCTTCGCCCACCCGACCGTCGCCCCGGGTGGCCGCCTGCACGAACCGACCGTTCTCGTAGGTGAGGGACATGGCCAGTCCGTCGATCTTCAGCTCGCAGCCGAAGGGGGCGTCGGCCGGGACCCGCTTGGCCAGCCGGTCGGCCCACGCCTGGAGTTCCTCCGGGCGGATGGCGTTGTCGAGGCTCATCATCGGTACCCGGTGGGCGACCGGGGCGAACAGCGTGGAGACCGGCGCCCCCACCGATCCGGTGGGTGAGTCGGCCACCACCAGTTCGGGATGTTCGGATTCGATGGCTCGCAGCTCGCGGACCAGGTCGTCGTACTCGGCGTCGGGGATCTCCGGAGTATCGAGTTGGTGGTACCGCTCGTTGTGATAGGCGATCAGCTCTCGGAGGTGGGCCGCCCGGCCCGCCGGATCGTCCCCCCCGGGCGTATCGGTCATGCGGCGATGCCCGAACCGATGACGGCCTCGGGGTCGACCGGATCGTAGAGAGCCACCGTCTGACCGGGGGCGATCCGCCGTTGCGGAGTGGCGAACCTCACCGAGAGACCACCGCTTCCGTCCCGGCGCACGGTGCAGGCCACCGGACGGCCATGGGCGCTGCACTGGGCGATGGCCGAACACTCCGGCGAGGCGTCGATCCGGGTCGGGTCGTCGTCGACCCAGGTCACGGTGTGCAACTCCACCCCGGAGGCGTTGGCGGCCTCCGGGGTCCCGATCCGCACCCGGCGGGCGGGGACGTCGACGGCGGTCACGTAGCGCCGGCGGCCGTCGTCCCCATGGCCCATGCCCCGCCGCTGACCCACCGTCACCAGCTCCACCGCCGGCACCGGACCCAGATCCTCGCCGGTGGCGTCGTCGATCAGCCGACCGTCATGGAGGGGGAGCCGGTCCCCGAGGAACCCGTCCCGACCTTCGTCGGACCGGATGAAACAGACGTCCTGGCTGTCGGGCTTCAGGGCGGTGCGCAGGCCCAGGCGGGTCGCCTCCTGGCGGACCTCGGCCTTGGTCAGCCGCCCGACCGGGAACAGCGACCGGGCCAGCTGGTCCTGGCCGAGCATGGCCAGGACATAGGACTGGTCTTTCAGCGGGTCGGCCCCGCGGATCAGCCGGTGACGCCCGGCCTCAGTGGTCGCCCGTCGGGCATGGTGCCCGGTGGCGACGGCGTCGAACCCCAGCGACCAGGCCCGGTCGAACAGCCGGTCGAACTTGAGGTGCCGGTTGCACTCAATGCAGGGGTTCGGGGTGCGCCCGACGGCATGGCCGTCGACGTAGGGGGCCACCACCCGGGCTTCGAACTCGGCAGTGAAGTTGAACACGTGGTGGACCACCCCGAGCTGGTCGGCGACCCGCCGGGCATCCTCTACATCGGCGACCGAACAGCATCCCGAGTCGGACGCCCCACCCCACAGCTTGAGGGTGGCCCCCACCACCTGGTCGCGGCCCAGTTCCTCGACCAGGAGGGCGGCGGCAACCGAGGAGTCGACCCCTCCCGACATGGCTACCAGAACTCGCATCGGACTAGTTTCGCAGCCCGGCGACCAGTCCCGGGACAACCGCCAGCACCCGATCGACGTCCGCGTCGGTCGACGTCGTGCCGAGCGAGAACCGCACGCCGGTGCTGGCCGCCTGCTTGTCCAGACCCATGGCCAGCAGCACATGGCTCGGCTCCACCGCTCCGCTCGAGCAGGCGGCTCCGGCCGAAGCCGCCACCCCGGCCTCGTCGAGGAGCACCACCATCGCCTCGCTCTCGACCCCGGTGAAACAAAGGTGGGCATGCCCCGGGACTTTGTGGGCCCGATCCCCGGACTCCTCGGCCCCTTCCACCGAAGCCAGCAACCCGTCCAGCAACCGGTTCCGGAGCCCGGTGACCCGGGCGGTCGTCTCGGTCCGTTCGGCGACGGTGGCCGACAGCGCCGCGGCCATGGCCACGATGCCGGCCACGTTGGGGGTCCCGCTCCGGCGATCTCGCTCCTGTCCCCCACCGCGGGCAACCGGCTCGATGGCCACACCGTGGCGAACCACCAGCGCCCCTACCCCCTTCGGGCCTCCGAACTTGTGGGCGCTCAGCGCCAGCAGATCCACTGACGCGGTGATCGGCGCCATCGCCAGCCAGGGCACCGCCTGGACGGCGTCGGTGTGCAGCACCGCCCCCGGGGCCTGAGCCCGGACCAGGCGGGAGACGGCGTCGAGTGGCTGGATGGTGCCTATCTCGTTGTTCACCGCCATCACCGAGACCAGCCGGACATCGGCGGTGCAGGCCGCCGCCAGCCGGTCGAGATCCACCCTCCCCGCCGGGTCGGACCCCACCTCCCGGAGCTCGCCCCGTCCCGGCTCGACCGCCGCCCGACAGGCGTTGAGCACCGCATGGTGCTCCATGGCCGAGCAGACGATGGGGCCTCCCCGGGCCCCGAGTCCCCCGAGGACGCCGGCGACGGCCAGGTTGTCGGCCTCGGTCCCACCGCCGGTGAACACCACCTCGCCGAGATCGGCGCCGAGGAGCTCGGCGATCTGCTCCCGGGCATCGTCCACCGCCAGCCGCGCCCGCCGGGATTCGCGGTGGCTGCCCGACGGATTCCCGAAGCTGTCGGCACCGGTCAGGTACGGGAGCATGGCCTCGACCGCGTCGGGTCGCATCGGGGTGGTGGCGGCATGATCGAGGTAGGCCCGCATCCCACCAGTCTGACCCATGAGACACCGGGAACCGACAACGGGCCCCGCCGCCGGTGCCACTGTCACCTGGGCGGACGGCAGCCTGACCCTCCGAGGTCACAGCGAGATGAGATGCTTCCTTCCGGCCGGTGCCGCTCCTCAGGCCGTCAGCGTGAGCCGCCCGACCTTCCCACCATGAGACGAACATCGAGATCGAGGGTTCCCCGCCGCCGGCGCCGATGGCTCGTCGCCTCGGTGGTTTCGGTGGTGCTGATCGGGGCGGTGGTCGGGATCATCATCGCGGTGCGGCCGCCTCCCCCGATGGTGGTGTCGACCTGCACGTTCGGCGCCGGCTCGGCCGGTGGACCCTTTGCCATCACCCCGACCCAGGCCCAGAACGCCACCATCATCACCGCTGTCGGGCAGCAAAAGGGGTTGCCCGACCATGCCGCCACCGTGGCGTTGGCCACCGCCTTCCAGGAGAGCGAGCTGCAGAACCTTCCCTACGGCGACCTCGACTCGGTCGGCCTCTTCCAGCAGCGGCCGTCCCAGGGTTGGGGAACCACCGCCCAGATCCTGGACCCCGCTTATGCCGCCGGGGCCTTCTTCGACCATCTCGCCCAGGTCCCGGGCTGGGAGACGATGCCGGTGACCGAAGCGGCCCAGCTGGTCCAGCACAGCGCCACCCCCGATGCCTACGCCCAGTGGACGCTCGAAGCCCAGGCCCTGGCCATCGCCACCACCGGTGAGGTTCCCGCCGGTCTCAGCTGTCACCTCGGTGGCTTCGGAGGGGCGGCTCCAAGTCACGCCTCGCTGGTGGCGGCGGCCACCGCGGAACTGGGGCCCACCCCGTTCGGTACCCCGGCGACCATCCAGCGGGGATGGCAGATCGCCGCCTGGGCGGTGGCCCACGCCTACAACTACCACCTCACCTCGGTGTCGTATGGCGACCGCATCTGGACCGCGGCCTCGGGATCCTGGGCGTCGGCGCCGGCCGTCAACCATGTGGTCACCACCACCCAGTAGCCCGGTTCGGCAGCTCAGTCCGATCCGGCGCCGCCCGCGCTCACGCCACCCACACCGACTTGATGTTGCAGAACTCGCGGATGCCGTGCTGTGACAGCTCGCGACCGACCCCGGAGGTCTTGATGCCGCCGAAGGGCAGTTCCGGCATGGAGACCACCATGCCGTTCACGAAGACCTGGCCCGCCTCCAGCCCGGTGACGAACCGCTGCTGCTCGTCGGGGTCGCCGGTCCACACGCTCGACCCGAGCCCGAAATCGGTGCCGTTGGCCACCGCCAACGCCTCCTCCGCGCTGGAGACCCGGAAGAGCAGGGCCACCGGGCCGAACACCTCCTCGGTCGCCACCCGCATCTCCGGGGTGATGTCACCGATCACGGTCGGGAGGTAGAAATACCCGGCCCGGTCGGGGCCCTCGGGGCCGACCATCCGCTCGCCCCCGCAGAGGATCGACGCCCCGTGGGCGCGGGCATCCTCCACCAGCGCCTCGATGTTGTCCCGGGCAACTTCGGTCACCAGCGGACCCACCTGGGTGGCGGGATCGAACGGGTCCCCCACCCGGAGGGCCTTCACCCCGGCGACGAACGCCTCGATGAAGACGTCAGCGATCTCCTCATGGACGATGAACCGTTTCGCTGCGATGCACGACTGTCCGGTGTTCTGCATCCGGGCCTCGATGCCCACCGACACCGCCCGGTCCAGATCGGCCGACGGCAGCACGATGAACGGATCGCTGCCGCCGAGCTCCAGCACCACCTTCTTGATGGCCGCCCCGGCTTGGGCGCCCACCGCCCGGCCGGCGCCGACGCTCCCGGTGAGGGTGACCGCCTTGACCCGAGGATCGGCGATGATCGCCGGCACCTGGTCGGTCCCGACCAACAGCGATTGGAAGACCCCGGGCAGGGCCCCGGCCCGGCGGAACAGGTCCTCCAGCAACAGCGAGGTCCGGGAGACGTTGGGCGAGTGCTTCAACAGCCCGACATTGCCGGCCATCACCGCCGGGGCCGCGAATCTCACCACCTGCCAGAGCGGAAAGTTCCAAGGCATGATGGCCAGCACCGGCCCGAGAGGTTGGTAGGTCACCAGTCCCCGCGAGGCGTCGACCGGCATCTCCTCGTCGGTGAGAAACCGCTCGCCGTGTTCGGCGAACCACCGGAAGGCGCGGGCGCACTTGGCCACCTCCCCCTTCGCCTGGGCGAAGGGCTTGCCCATCTCGGTGGTGACGGCGTGAGCGATGTCGGGGAGCTCCCCCTCCAGCAGCTCGGCCACCGTGATCAACAATCGGGCCCGGTCCTCGAACCCGGTGGCGGCCCACACCGGAGCCGCCCCGGCCGCCAGGGCCAGGCGGTTCTCCACCTCGGCGGCATCGAAGGGCTCGAAGGACTGCAGGAGTTCGCCGGTGGCGGGATTGACGGAAGCGAGGGGGGGACCGGCGTCGTTAGGGCTCATAGGAGGATTCTGCCCCAACCCCGCGCTACCTAGACGTCGATCTGGGCGGCGACGTGTCGACGCTGGAGTTTCCCGGTGGCGGTAGTGGGAAGGGCCTCGACGGCGAAGTACTGCTTCGGCCGCTTGAACCCGGCCATCCGCGCCGCGGCGTGCGCCTCGAGGGCGAGGATCAACCGGTCGGGGTCGGTTCCTGCCGGGCTGGCATCAGCCACCACCGCCGCGCAGACCCGCTGCCCCCACCGGTCGTCGGGGAGTCCGAACACCGCTACTCCCGCCACCCCCGGCACCTCGCCCAGCACCTGCTCCACCTCGGCCGGATAGACGTTGACCCCGCCGCTGATGATCAGGTCGTCGCGGCGACCGTCGAGATAGAGGTAGCCGTCCGCATCCATCCGCCCGAGGTCCCCGACGGTGAAGCGGCCGTCCCGCCACGCCGAGGCGGTCTTGTCCGCATCCCGCCAATATTCGAAGCCGGCAAAGTCGGGAGGCCGGCACCAGATGGTGCCGTCGTCCTCGATGGTGATGGTGCGCCCTGGACGGGCCTGCCCGACACTGCCGGGGTGAGCCAGCCATTCCTCCGGTGGGCAGGCGGTGAACTGCCCCTCGGTGGATCCGTAGAACTCCCACAGCACCCCGTCGCCGACCCGGTCGAGGGCGGCCCGCTTGAGCGGCTCCGGGCAGGCGGACCCGGCGTGGACCAGGAGACGGAGGGTGTCAAATCTCGCCGGGAGCCCATCGCCGAGCGACAACAGCCGGGCGAGAGCGGAGGGAGCCATGAAGGTGGTGGTGGGCAGGATGCCCGACTCTCCGGTCAGGGCCCGGAGGGCGGCACCGGCCTCGAACCGGGAAAGGATGACACAGGTCCCGCCCCGGAGCAGGGTCCCGGCCGCGAATCGCACCGACACCGAGTGGTACATCGGCGAGCACACCAGGTGGACGTCGTCCGGACCGAACGACCAGAGGTCGGCCTCGTCATCGAAGGCCCGGCGGGCGGTGGCGTTGTCCCAGACTCCCGACCACACTCCCTTGGAACGCCCGGTCGTCCCCGACGTGTAGTGCATGGGCCGCCCTAGAGGGTAAGGAGCCAACGGCGCCGGGTCGCCAAAATCCAACCGGTCCAGGTCCGCCGGTTCGGTGACCACCAACCCGGGCTGGGCGTCGTCGAGCAGCCGCTCCCGCTCGTCGTCGAGCAGGGTGGCATTGAGCAACACCGGGATCACCCCCGTCCGCAGCGCCCCCAGCACCGCGCACAGCAGCGCGGCCGAAGACGGGAGACAGAAGGCCACCCGGTCGCCTTTGCCGAGGCCGGCGGAGGCAAAGGAGCCGGCCGCCCGCCGCTGGGCGGCTTCGGCATCGGAGGCGGTCAGCACCTCGACGGCCACCGGGGCGACGGTCGGCGTCGGCGGACGCTCAGTCACGGCAGCTCCTCGGTCGGGATCAGCTCCTCGGTTTCCTGGATGTCGTCGAGTGCACCCATCAGGTGGGGCCGGAAGGTGGCCAACAAGCCGAGAACGACCAACAGGGCGGCCGCGCCCCCGACGGTCACCGCTCGTACCCCGACGTGGTCGGCGATGAGGCCTTGAAGCACCGCCCCGACCGGGTAGATGATCCCGAGGGCCATCATGTAGAACCCGAGCACCCGACCCCGGGAGGCGGCAGGGGCGCGGAGCTGGACCACCGTGTTCAGGCCGGCCAGCACCGCGATGTAACCGGCCCCCACCAGCACGAAGGTGACCAGCGACCACCACAGGGTCGGGGACAACCCGTAGTTGATGAGCAGGAGGGGCAACAGGAACAGGGCTCCCCGCACCATCCTCCGCCGGCCCAATTGCTCGGCCAGGGAGGGAAGCACCATGGCCCCGATCACCGCACCGACCCCCTGGGCCGTCACCAACAGCGCGGTGCCTCCCGATCCATGGCCGAGGGCTTTGGACATCACCGGGACCAGAGCGATGAACGGGGAGGCGAGGAGGGCCACCACCGCAATGAGGATGATGGCGCTCCGGCATCCCGGCTCGCCCATGGCGGTGCGGGCACCATCGGCGATCCGGCGGTACATGCCCTCGTTCCCACTGGTACGCACCGGTCGGGGGAGGCGCAACAGGCTCAGGGCGATCACCACCGCTCCGAACGAGGCGGCATTGACCGCAAAGGTCAAGGTGTAGTCATGGTGGAGGAGGGTGAGCCCTGCCACTGCTGGCCCCACCACCCGGCCGAGGTTGAACTGCGCCGAGGACAGCGAAATGGCCCCGAGGAGATCCTCTTTGGGGACCAGGTCGGGAAGCATGGCCTGGTAGGCCGGAAACCCGACCGCCCCGGCCGCCCCTCCGAAGAAGGCGACGATCACCACCAGCCCTGGCTGGTCGTGCCCGGTGGCCACCAGCACGGTGAGGAGGGTGGCAACCGCCATCTCCCCGAGGGTGGTCAACAGCAACCAGCGGCGGCGGTCGAACCGGTCGGCCAGCGCGCCTCCCACCGGAGCCAGCAGGCCCATCGGGAGGAAGGCGGCCGCCGCCACCAGACCCGTCCAACCTGCCTGATGGCCGCTCCGGGCGTAGACGAGAACCCCGAGAGCCACCGTCTGCATCCAGGTTCCGACGTTGGACACCAGCGCCGACGACCACAAAAGGGCGAAGTTGCGTGACCGGAGGGGTCGGAGCGAAGCCAGGGGCACCGGTCGAGGCTACCGGGCGCCGGACCTGTCTGGCCGGGGACCCGGCGGGCCGGTCGAAGCCAGATCCGCAAGGTCGGCTGCGATGCCATCAGCCGGCCTCCCGACCATCTGCCGCCGATAGGGTGAGCGCCAGTGGACACTTTCGAACGCGACGGGCTCACCTTTGAGGTGTCCGACACCGGCCCGGCCGAGGGCAGGGTGGTCATCGCCCTCCACGGGTTCCCGGAGGACCGCCACTGCTGGGACCCCTTGGCCGCCTCTTTGGCCGGCAGCGGCTACCGCACGCTGGCGCCCGACCAACGGGGCTACTCTCCCGGCGCCCGCCCAACCGGCCGCCGGGCCTACACCCTCGACCTCCTCACCGCCGACGTGCTGGCGCTGGCCGACGAGGCCGGCGCCACCCGCTTCGATCTCGTCGGGCACGACTGGGGGGCCGCTCTCGCCTGGTATGTGGCCGCCAACCACCCGGACCGGATCCGCACCCTGACCGCACTTTCCGTCCCGCATCTCCAGGCGTTTCTCGAGGCCATGACCCGGAGTAGCCAGGCGCTGCACTCCTGGTACATGGCGTTCTTTCAGATCCCGAAGCTGCCCGAAGCGATCCTCAGGCGCGGCGGTGAGGAACGGTTTGTCGCCCAACTGCGCCGGAGCGGTCTGGACGAGGATTCGGCGCGCCGCTATGCCCGCCGGGCGGCCAGTCCCGGGGCCATGACCGGACCCCTCAATTGGTACCGGGCCCTGCCCTTCGAGGTACGCAACCGGCTCGGCCCGGTCACCGCCCCAACCCTCTTCGTGTGGGGCGATTCCGATCCCTTCATCACCCGGGTTGCCGCCGAGCGGTGTGCCCGGCAGGTCTCGGGACCGTTCCGATTCGAGACGGTGGTCGGAGGTACCCATTGGCTTCCCACCGGTTCGGTCGGTGACGTCGCCCCCCTGCTTCTCGAGCACCTGGCCGCCACGGCCGGCTGACCGGTCGTCGTGCCAAGCTGAACCGATGACCCCGATGGAATCCGGCCCCGAGGCCGGAGCTGACGCCAGCCTCCGCCTCGCGCAACGGTTGCTGACCGAGGCGGATTCGGTGGTGGTGCTGACCGGCGCCGGCATCTCCACCGACTCGGGGATACCGGACTTCCGGGGTCCGAACGGGGTCTGGACCAAGAACCCGGAGGCGGAGAAGCTGGCCACCTTGAGCGCCTATATGGCCGACGGGGAGGTCCGGCGACGAGCCTGGCGCAACCGGCTGGAATCGCCGACCTGGTCAGCCCGACCCAACGTGTCCCATCTCGCCCTCACTCGGTTGGCGGCCTCCGGGAAGCTCCACACCCTGGTCACCCAGAACATCGACGGGCTCCATCAGGCCGCCGGTACCGATCCGGATCTCATCGTCGAGATCCACGGCACCATGCATCAAGTGATGTGCATGGCCTGCGATCGCCGCTCCCCGATGGCGGACGCCCTCGATAGGGTCCGGGCCGGCGAGGATGACCCGCCCTGCCGTGTCTGTGGGGGCATACTCAAATCCGCCACCATCAGCTTCGGCCAGAGCCTGGTGGTGGACGACCTGGAGCGGGCCACCCAGGCCGCCTCCGAGTGCGACCTGCTGCTGGCCATCGGCTCGAGCCTCGGGGTGTTCCCCGCCGCCGGGCTGGTGCCGATTGCCCACGCCCACGGTGCGGCCCTGGTGATCGTCAATGCCGAGGAAACCGAGTTCGACCCGATGGCCGACGCCGTAGTCCGGACGCCGATCGGCGAGGCAGTTCCCGTCTTGGTGGGGTGAGGAGCCGGCCCCCCGGGTAGGTCCCCCTCGCGTCAAACCGCCTACTTGTCGAGCTTGATCTTCCGACGCGGCCTGAGGGCGAACCACCAGACGCTTGCCATGGTGGCGAGAACCCCGACAGCGGCCGCCGGCTTCACAAGCTTGCGAGAACGATCTGACATACCTGCGACGTTACCTGCCCCGGTCGACCCATCGGATGCAGGCACCCGAATCGCCAGATTCTTCGGCGACTCATACGACCTCCATACTGTTTCCTTACGCGCCCAGCCGATGCTGGGGTATGGCCCACGATCCGAATGCACTTCCCGGTGAAACCACCACCGGCGTGCCCCACGAAGGGGCGTCGCCGGTCCGTGCGGGCAGACGACCTCTAGCGGGCGGATGGTACGACCTGTCCGACCCTTCGGGGTGGGGCGAAGCCGATCCCGAGCTCAAGCTGCCCCGGGGGCGAAGGGCGGTGGCGACCATCGCGGTCATGGCGCTGCTGGTCGGGGCTGTGACCGGGGCGGGCGTCCTGGAAGCCGAAAATCTCCACTCGGTCCCCGCCTCTGCCGCCGGGGTGGCGCCGCCGACCAAGGTGGCTAACCCGCCGGCGCCGCCGGCCGCCGCGTCCCAAATCGTCAAGTCGGTGTCGCCGTCGATCGTCGCCGTCACCGCCGCCAACGGCAACCACTCACCCGATACGGGGACCGGCATGATCATCACCTCGACCGGCCAGATACTGACCAACAACCATGTCGTCGAGGGCGCCACCGTCATCTCGGTGGCGCTCAACGGCTCGACCACCCAGTTGCCGGCCGTCCTGGTCGGGGCGGATCCTGACCAGGACGTGGCCCTCCTCCAGATCACCAACCAGACCGGGTTGGCGGCGGTGGCCTTTGCCGACTCGACCCAAGTACAGGTCGGGGATCCGGTGGTGGCCATCGGCAACCCACTGGCCCTGGGGGACAGCGCCTCGGTGACCTCTGGGATCATCTCTGCCCTCAACCGTCAGATCACCGCCGGCGACAGCACCGGGACCTTCACCGGCCTGTTCCAGACCAACGCCGCCGTCACCCCGGGCAACTCCGGCGGAGCCCTCTTGAACTCGTCGGGTCAGGTGATCGGCATGAACACCGCGATTGCCGGTTCCACCGACGGCCCCTCGGCCCAAAACATCGGGTTCGCCATCCCCTCCAACCAGCTCGAGGCGCTGATGTCAGGGCTGGAGTCGGGCGGCGACGGCAGCTCGAGCAACCCCGCCGGCTCCGACCCGTCCGGTGG
The DNA here is from genome assembly GCA_036268775.1 of Acidimicrobiales bacterium. Classification (GTDB taxonomy): domain Bacteria; phylum Actinomycetota; class Acidimicrobiia; order Acidimicrobiales; family RAAP-2; genus DASZIT01. The sequence continues at coordinate 132,140 of DATATM010000026.1, forward strand.
CTACCAGAGCCCCGACGGCTACGGCGGTCTGGCATTCTGATGGCCGATCCGGGGTGCGGTCACCCGTAGGTCCGAAGTGGCTCCCGCTTGCCCGGAGCTGTCCGCACCGGCAAGAGTCGGCAGGTGGCCGAGGACCGGGAAGTGGAATGGGTGGTCTTCGACCTCGGCGAGACCCTCGTCGATGAGACGGAGAACTGGGGACGGTGGGCCGACTATCTCGGCGTCCCCCGACTGACGTTCTTCGCCCTATTGGGTTCGGTCATCGCCGATCGAAGGCCCCACGTCGATGTCTTCGGCTACTTCCACCCGGACTTCAACCTGGAAACCGAAGTGGTGGCGAAATTGGCAGCCGGCTACCCCTGGACCTTCGATCGATCCGACCTCTATCCGGACGCGCTACCGGCCCTCCAGGCCCTGAAAACGGCCGGCTACCGATTAGCGATCATCGGGAACCAGACGTCTTCGGCCTCGGCGTTCATGACCACGCTGCCGGTGGAACGGACGGCAACCTCTGATGAGTGGGGTGTCGCCAAGCCCGACCCGGCCTTCTTCGCCCGCATGGAGGAGGAACTCGCCACCCCAGCTGCCCACATCGCCTACGTCGGGGATCGGGTCGACAATGACGTCCTCCCCGCCCGCCAGGCCGGGATGGTGGCAGTCCATCTTCGACGGGGGCCATGGGGCATCATCCACTCGGGGTGGGCGGAGGCAGCCGAAGCCCACATTCGCCTCGATTCCCTGTCCGAGTTGGAGAGTGCGCTGGTGGCGTTTCGGGGTTGACCCCCCAGTTGCCCTGGACGGCACCGACTCAGTCCAGTCGCAGATTGATGGCTGCCTAGGTTCGACCGGGGCAGAACTTCCGGTCGAAGAGCATCGCCTTCAGCTCCGGTGCCTCGCCGGTACTCCATCGCGCACTGTTGACGCCGACGATCTCCGTGGCAAGAGCCCGTCTGGCCAGCCTGGTGTGCAATCGGTCTTGAGTCAGCCAGGCGGCAACTTCGCCGCCGAGGTCGAACCCGAACTCGGGCTCGACGTGGCCGATCAAATCGTGGATCGCACGAAACCGATCGAACCCGCCTCCGAACTCGCATCCCAGCAGTGGATGCATCCTCGGCGCGGAAGCCACCGAGGCGGTCATCTCGAGAATCCGGTCGGTCCTCACCGCGGTGATGAGCTCTTGATCGCCCCCATAGGGATGGGGACAGCGGGTGAAGACGATCCGGACCGGGTTGGGAATATCGGCACGGGCGACGGCACCGAACAACCGGTCGATCTCCGATTGGAGCTGCTCGTAGGCGGCGATCACGTGAGCATCATGGGGTCGGCTTCGACCAGTCAGGTACCACTCGGCGACGCCGACGGCTATGTCTGGATCGACTCCCCCTGCGCCGATCCCGGGCTCTTGCTGGGCTCCCGGACGGACCAAGCCTGGGTCGGAAACGCCGATCGGTACTGCCGAGTGGCTGGACCCCAGTCGGTCGGTACCGTTCGTCACGGAACAACCGACACCTTCCCCTCTGGCCATGCCACTTCCTCGCCGCCTCCCAAGATGAACCCGGGCCTTGCCGTTCAAAGGAGCCATCTCGGCAATTTACGTCCCGTGGCCGACACCCCGCCCGACAGCCTGGCGCTTCGAGGCCCTAATGTCATGCCGTGCGAGATTCCGTGACCCTCCATGTCGAAGCTCCGCCCGAGCGGGTCTGGGCGCTGGTGAGCGATATCACCAACACCGGGAAGTTCAGTCCGGAGACCTTCGAGGCCGAATGGCTCGAAGGCGCCACCGGACCGGCGGTCGGGGCACGGTTCCGGGGCCACGTCCGTCGCAACCAACGCGGCCCGGTGTACTGGACGAACTGCAAGATCACCGCCAGCGAGCCAGGCCGCGAGTTCGTCTTCGGCGTCGAGGGCCCGGGGGGCAAGACAGTGAATACTTGGGGGTACCGGTTCGAACCGAGCGGGGACGGCACCGACGTCACCGAATCGTTCGAACTGACGGACACTCCGGTGCTCCGGCTGTACTGGCGCCTGGCCGGGAAGGCCCGCGGGCGGACCAACGTGAAGGGGATGCGCACCACCCTGGAGCGGATCAAGGCGGTGGCCGAAGGCTCGGAGTCGGCCTCCTAAGTCGAACCTCCCCCGCGGTCTTCTCGACTCGGACCCGCGATCGCGCCCTAGCCTGACGTCATGATCGTTGGCCACGCCCGCGCCACCGTTGCGGTGTCGCCCGCCGAGGTCCTCGAGTTTGTCCTCGATCTGGACCGCTACCGGCAGGCTGACCACAAGATCGGTCGGGTCGGCCCGGTGCAGCGAGACGGCACCGGCGGGACCGCGGTGTTCTCCGGGCGGATCAAGGGGATGCCGGGTCCGAGCGGCACCTACCCCTTCACCCTGACCCCGACGTCGCTGACCTTCGGGTCGCCCATCGGAGGAGGCGCCCGGTGGTTCTTGGACTTCGAAGGGTCATTCGACTGCGAGGTCACCCCGGAGGGGACGGTCGTGACCCATCGTGAAGTGTTCGACTTCAAGCCTCCGTGGCGGTGGTTCCTCGACCCGCTCCTGCGCCGGTGGTTGGAGAACGACACCACCGAGGAGATGGTCCGGTTCAAAGCCCTCGTCGAGGGAAGTTGATCCCCCTTCTGCTCTACGGTCACCGTCGCCAGGTCCCGACCGATCAGGAGGTGGAAAGAAAGACGTTCTTGACGTCGGTGTAGGCATCCAGCGCCTCCAGCCCCAGCTCCCGGCCGAACCCGGACTGCTTCATGCCGCCGAAGCTGGTCTGCACCCGGACCGAACCATTGGAGTTCACCGACAGGTTCCCGGCCTCGACGGCCCGGGCCATCCGCAGCGCCTTGGCGCCGTCGGCCGTCCAGATGGAGCCGGCCAACCCATAGGGGGTGTCGTTGGCCAGTCTCACCGCATCAGCCTCGTCTTCGAAGGGGATCACCGCCACCACCGGTCCGAAGATCTCTTCGCGGGCCAGCCGCCACTCGGCGCCGGCCGGCGCCACCACGGTGGGCGGGAACCAGAATCCCGGTCCGGCAGGCATGGCGCCGGTGGCGTAGGGCTCGACCGCGCCCCCGTCCGGATCGCCCATCCCCGCCTCCAGAAACCCGCCCACCGCCTGACGACGGGGGGAAGAGACCAGGGGTCCCATCTGGGTCTTCGGGTCGGTAGGGTCACCGACCCGGAACGCCCGGACGGCTTCGACGAAGAGGCCCAGGAAGCGGTCGAACACCGACCGCTCGACCAGGATCCGACTTCGGGCACAGCAGTCCTGGCCGGCGTTGCCGAAGACCCCGCCGGGGGCGGCGGCCGCCGCCCGCTTGAGGTCGGCGTCGGCGAACACGATATTGGCCGACTTTCCCCCCAGCTCGAGGGTCACCCGCTTGATGGTCCCCGCCGCGGCCCGCATGACCTCCCGACCCACCGCCGTAGAACCCGTAAAGGCCACCTTGGCCACGTCGGGATGCTCGGCCAGCCGGGCACCCACAGTGGGGCCCGTCCCCACCACCACCTGGAACACCCCTTCGGGGATGCCGGCGTCAAGGGCCAGTTCGGCCAGGCGCAGGGCCGACAACGGGGTCAGCTCGGCCGGCTTCACCACCACGGTGTTGCCGGTGGCCAGGGCGGGGCCGACCTTCCAGGAGGTGATGGCGATGGGGAAGTTCCAGGGGACGATGGCCCCCACCACTCCCAACGGCTCGTGGAAGGTCAGGTCGACCCCACCGGCCACCGGCACCGTCGCTCCCCGATGCTTGTCCACCGCCCCGGCGTAGAACTGGAGCACCTCGGCCACCATCCCGACTTCATCCCGGCTGTCGGCAATCGGCTTTCCGACGTTGGCCGTCTCCAGCTGAGCGAGTTCCTCGGCGTGGCCCTCGACCTGGTCGGCGAAGCGACGCAGGAGTCGGGCCCGATCGGACGGCGCCAGCGCCCGCCAGCCCGGCCCGGCCGCCTTGGCCCGGGCCACCGCTTCATCGGCCTGGTCGACACCGGCCATTGCGACGGTGGCGATCACCGCTTCGGTCGCCGGGTTCACCACTGAGCAGGTGTCGCTCATGCCGCCACCGTCCCGGCATCGCCCCCGGTGGAAACTTGGATGAAAAGGTTCGGCCCCGTCGATGGCATGGACCAGTATCCCATCCCCTGCGGGGGGCCAGTAGGGTGCGTGCCCAACCCCATCCCCTGTGCACCATGGAGAACGCAATGGCTCGTCTGGACGGCAAGGTCGCGGTGATTACCGGGGCCGGCAGCGGCATCGGCCGGGTGGCGGCGATCCTGTTCGCCGCCGAAGGCGCCAAGGTGGTGGTGGCCGACGTGATCGCCGAGCAGGCCCAAGCCGTCACGGCGGAGATCACCTCCACCGGCGGATTCGCCACCGCCGTCACCGTGGACGTCTCCGACGAGACGCAGGTTCAGGCGATGGTGGACGTGGCCGTCGATGCTTACGGCGGACTCCAGGTGCTGTTCAACAACGCCGGGATCTTCCCCGACGACGACGGTGGAGTGCTCGACACCCCTCCCGACACCTGGCAGCGAGTGATGGAGGTCAACCTGAAAGGGGTGTGGCTGGGTTGCCGGGCAGCGGTGCCGGCCATGCTGGTATCGGGTGGCGGGTCCATCGTCAACGTCGCCTCCTTCGTCGCCCTGATGGGGGCGGCCACCGCCCAGATCGCCTACACCGCGTCCAAGGGCGGGGTGCTGGCCATGACCCGCGAGTTGGCCGTCGAGTACGCCCGCCAGGGGATCAGGGCCAACTCGTTGTGCCCCGGCCCCATCGAGACTCCACTGCTAGCTGAACTGCTGGCCGACCCGGCGCGACGCCAGCGGCGTCTGGTCCACATCCCCATCGGCCGTTTCGGCCGACCGGAGGAGATCGCCAAGGCGGCGCTGTTCTTAGCCTCTGATGACGCTTCGTTCATCACCGGATCGGCATTGGTGATCGACGGCGGCATCACCGCCGCCTACGTCACCCCGGAGTAGCGCTGGACGGAAACGCCAGCTTGGGCCAGAGTGCTGAAGTGATCACCCTCGAGACCCTCCCCCACAAGATCCAATCGGGCGACATTCACACCGTGGTGGTGGCCTTTCCGGATCTCCAGGGCCGTCCGGTCGGCAAGCGGGTCACCGGCCCCTTCTTCCTCGACCACGTCATCGATCACGGGATCGAGGTCTGCGACTACCTTTTGGCCGTCGACGTCGACATGGAGCCGCTTCCCGGCTACCAGTTTGCCAACTGGGACAGCGGCTACGGCGACCTCCACGCCGTCATCGACCCCCACACCGTGCGGCCCCTCCCCTGGCTCCCCGGCAGCGCGCTGGTTCTCTGCGACCTGTTCACCATGGATGACCAACCGGTGGAGGTATCGCCCCGTCGGATGCTCCAGCGACAGATCGAGCGGGCCAAAGACCACGGGCTCGAGATCAAATGCGCCACCGAGCTCGAGTTCTACCTCTTCCTGGACACCTACGCCGAGATCGCCGCCAAGCACTGGCAGGGGATCGTCCCCCATGCCGACACCATCGAGGACTACCAGCTGCTGCAGACCTCCCGGGTCGAGTACATCGTCGGCCAGATCCGGAACCAGATGCTGGCCGCCGGCATCCCCATCGAGTTCTCCAAAGGGGAGGCAGGGACCGGCCAACACGAGATCAACGTGACCTATGACACCCCCCTCGAGGTGGCCGACCGCCACCTGGTGTTCAAGAACGGGGTGAAGGAGATCGCCACCCAGCACGGGCGGGCCGCCACCTTCATGGCCAAGTGGTCGATGGAACAGGCCGGCTCGTCGTGCCACATCCACACCAGCCTCTGGGACGCGTCGTCGGGGGCGCCGCTGATGGCGGCGGCCGACGACGACCCGTCGGGGTCGGGATACTCCGAGATCGGCCGGCAGTTCCTCGCCGGCCAGCTCCGCAGCGCCCGGCAACTGGCCTGGTGCTTCGCTCCCTATGTCAACTCCTACCGGCGCTATGTCCCCGACTCCTGGGCGCCCACCGCCGTTGCCTGGGGAGAGGACAACCGCACCTGCGGATTCCGGGCGGTCGGCTCCGGCGCCGGACGGAGGATCGAAAGCCGGGTGCCGGGCGCCGACGTGAATCCCTACATCGCCTTGGCCGCATCGATCGCCGCCGGGCTGTGGGGGATCGACCATCAGCTCGAACTGGAACCGGCCTTCAAAGGCAACGCCTACCGCGCCCCGGAGGTGGCCCGGATCCCGTCGACCCTGGCCGAAGCCATCGATGAACTCGCCGCCAGCGAGGTGGCGGTGGAGGCCTTCGGCCCCGCCGTCCACCATCACCTTCTCAACACCGCCCGGCAAGAATGGGCCAAGGCCAACACGGTGGTCACCAACTGGGAGCTGGCCCGCAATTTCGAGCGCATCTGAGCGGCCGCCCCCCCTCCGGCCCGCGACCGGTGACCCCCATCCCTTGACGAACCCCATCAGCCCTGTCAGCATGGTTGCCATCATGTATCGCACTCCGAACTCGGACCGCCTCCTTACCTGACGGCGAACGCCCCATCGCGTTCGCCCGCAACCTCCTGAGCCGAAATGGCCAGGGGGTTTTTTGATGGGCGGACGCCAGGGGCACAACCGGCACCGGAAGAGCTGGACCGAGGACCACGGAGTACCGCCACACAAGGGAGCCACAGTGAGTACCGAACCGACAACGACACCAGCCACCGAATCCAACGGCCACCCCGCCCACCGTCTCGAGCTCCCCTGTGACGTCTCCCCCATGCCCTTCGGCCTCTACCGGCCCTACCTCCCGCTCCAACTGACCGACCGCACCTGGCCCGACCGGCAATTCACCCACGCCCCCCGCTGGGCCAGCGTCGACCTGCGGGACGGCAATCAGGCCCTGGTCGACCCGATGGACTCGGAGCGGAAGTTGAAGCTCTTCAACGCGCTGGTGGGGATCGGCTTCAAGGAGATCGAGGTGGGGTTCCCCTCCGCCTCCCAGACCGACTACGACTTCCAGCGCCAGATCATCGATGGCGGCCTGGTCCCCGACGACGTGGAGATCCAGGTGCTGGTCCAATGCCGGGAGGAGCTCATCGAACGCACCTTCGAATCACTCCACGGCGCTCGACGGGCCATCGTCCACTTCTACAACTCCACCTCGGAGCTCCAGCGCCGGGTGGTGTTCGGGCTCGACCGGGCCGGGATCATCGAGATCGCGGTGAATGCCGCCCGCCTCTGCCGGAAATTCGAGTCGACGGTCCCCGGAACCGAGATCCGCTACGAGTACTCCCCCGAGAGTTTCACCGGCACCGAGCCGGAATTCGCTGTCGAGATCTGCGAAGCGGTCATGGACGCCATCGAACCGACGCCGGAGCGTCCGATCATCCTCAACCTGCCGGCCACCGTGGAGATGTACACGCCCAATGTCTATGCCGACGTCATCGAGTGGTTCAGCCGCACCATCAAGAACCGCGACTCGGTCATCCTCAGCCTGCATCCCCACAATGACCGGGGGACGGCGGTAGCCGCCGCCGAGCTGGCGGTGCTGGCCGGGGCCGACCGGGTGGAGGGCACCCTGTTCGGCAACGGCGAACGCACCGGGAATGTCGACGTGGTCACCCTGGCCATGAACCTGTTTTCCCAGGGGATCGACCCGGCCCTCGACTTCAGCGACATCGAGAAGGTCCGGCGGGTCGCCGAGTACGCCACCCGGATGCCCGTCCATCCCCGGCACCCCTACGCCGGCGACCTGGTCTACACCGCCTTCTCCGGATCCCATCAGGACGCCATCAAGAAGGGGTTCGCCGCCATCGGCGACGACTATCAGCAGTGGGAGGTGCCCTATCTCCCCATCGATCCGAAGCACACCGGCCGCACCTACGAAGCCATCATCCAGGTCAACAGCCAGTCCGGCAAGGGCGGGGTGGCCTACGTGATGGATGCGGAGCACGGTCTCGATCTGCCCCGCAACCTCCAGGTGGAATTCTCCAAGAAGGTCCAGGCCATCACCGAATCCAGCGGGACGGTGATCCGGCCGGGGGAGATGTGGGATGTCTTCACCCAGACCTACCTGCCCGACGACGCCGGGGTGCGCCTGGTCGGGAGCGAAGTCACCACCGGCGGAAAGCGGACCACCGTCACCGCCCAGCTGCTGGTCGACGGACGCCCCCGCACCGTCCTCGGCGAGGGTAACGGGCCGATCGACGCCCTGGTCAACGGGCTTCGCCGGGAGCTGGGGGTCGAATTCGAGGTGAGGGACTACCGCGAACATGCCCTCACCTCCGGAAGCGAGGCCTCGGCCGTGGCCTACGTGGAGGCAGAGGGTCCGGACGGATCGACCTGGTGGGGGGTGGGGATGGACTCGAGCATCCTCGACGCCTCCCTCGGCGCGGTGGTGAGCGCCGCCAACCGGGTCCTCCCCGCCCAGCCTTTCCCGGCTCCCGGCTGATCGGGAGCCCTCGCCCCGGCCGGTACCGGGGGTTGGGCTCGTCTTCCCGGCGACCGGCGCCGGGTCCGATGTCGCCGCCGGGCAGCCCATATGTGACGATGGGACCCATGGACGCTGAACGGGTCACCTTTGCCGGATTCGAAGGGCTGCAGCTGGTGGCTGACGTCCGGGGTGATCCCGATGCCTGCCCGGTGCTCTTCCTCCACGGTGGAGGCCAGACCCGGTACGCCTGGGGATCGACGGCGGAGACGGTGGCCTCCCAGGGCTGGCGGACGGTGGCCCTCGACCTCCGGGGCCACGGCGACAGCCAATGGGCTCCCAACGGCGACTACTCCTTCACCGCCTTCTGCGCCGACTGCGTGGCGGTGGCCGACCAATTGGGAAGGCCGCCGGTGTTGGTGGGGGCCTCCCTGGGAGGGATGTCGGCACTGCTGGCGGAGGGAACCAGCGACCGGCCCGTCTCCAGTGGCCTGGTGCTGGTGGACATCACCCCGAAAGCCAACCCGGCCGGGATCGCCCGGATCAAGGATTTCATGCTGTCCGGCATCAACGGGTTCGACACCCTGGAGGACGCCGCCGAGGCCATCGCTGCCTACACCCCGCAACGGACCCGGCGATCCAACCCCGCCGGGTTGAAGAAGGTGCTGCGCCAGCGGAACGACCGTTGGTACTGGCACTGGGATCCGAAGTTCATCGGCCTGGACCGCACCGAGGTGGTGCCCGACCGGCTGGCCGGGTTGCTCGACGTGGCCATGAGCAACATCCAGGTGCCGACCCTGCTGGTCCGGGGGAGCTTGAGCGACGTCGTCACCCAGGAAGGGGTCGACGAGCTGCTGGCCCAGATCCCCGACGCCACCGTGGTCGATGTCGCCGGCGCCGCCCACATGATCGCCGGTGACCGCAACGACGCCTTCTCCGAAGCGGTGATCGCCTTCTTGGAAGACCGGATCCGGCCCACCCTCAGTTGAAAAGCGGAGCTGGCGCTAGTCGAGGGCGTCGGCGAAGGACCGCTGATGGGCTGTCCACCACTGCTGCCGGCGGTCGTATCGCTCCCTGCCCCCCATCTCGTTCCACATCCGAATGAAGTTGGGGTCCCCGGCCTCGACTCGGCGCCGGACGAAGCCTTCCCCCTCGGCCATGGCGGTGGACAGGATCTCCAGGAGCTGGCGGCGTTGGGCCGCGGCCAGGCCATAGACATCCGCCAGCAACCGGAGACGGGCGGGCCGATCCGGGGCCTCCCACGCCAGCCGGGAGGCACTGAGGTCGTCGTCGATGGGGACGCACATCCGGGCGAACTGGGCCAGGTCGAAGACCGGTCGGCCGGGAGCGGCAAAGTCGAAATCGATCAGGCCGATCGCCACCCCCTGGCGGAAGACCACGTTCTCGAGACAGACGTCGTTGTGGCAGATGATCGGCCCACCCTCGGGATCGGCCAGCTCAACGCTCCACCCCAACCCCTCGAACCCAATGGCGCTCGAGGCCTGGTGGAACCGTCGCAGCAACCCGGTGGCCGATGCCAGCGTCGCGTCCGACTGGGCCCAGGCCGGATAGGGCGGCAGGGGGACATCCCCGTCGATGAACACCAGACGCTCCCGGCCGTCATCCTCCAACCCGATCGGCTGGGAGGCACCCTCGAATCCGTCGGCACACAGGGCCGAGAGAAACCGGTGGACCGAGGTGGAATGGGGACTCGACGGCCGAAGCACGTGGCCGTTGTCCCTGGACACCCGCCCGGCGTTGGCCACCCCTCCCGGCAGCGCCTCTTCCATCCCGTCAGTCTGGCTTATCGACTCGGCCGATGGGCCGAGTCGAGAGGAGGCCGATGGTTCACTCGCCGGCCAGGACGGCGGCTTCCTTGCCGGCGGAAATCGAGCGCACCAGCTCCACGATCTCGGACGGTGCCTTGGACGGGGCTCCGGCGTCATAGGGGGGCTGGGGATCGTATTCGATCCCCAGCTGAATGGCTCTGGCCATGTCGGCGCCGTGGGTCTCGGCCACCAGGGTCAGGGCAAGATCGATGCCGGCCGAGACGCCGGCCGCCGTCCAGATCTTCCCCCGGCCCACCACCCGCTGTTCGGTCGGAGTGGCCCCGTACTTGGCCAGTTCGTCGTAGGCGCACCAGTGGGTGGTGGCGTCGAGTCCGTCGAGGAGCCCGGCCGACCCCAGCAGCAAGGCGCCGGTGCATACCGAGGTGGTGTAGGTGGTGCGGGGATGGACCCGGGCCACCCAGTCGACGATGGGGTCACCGTCCCGGGCCAGCTTTCGGGTGATGAACCCGCCCGGCACCACGGTGATCTCGGGCAAGTCGACTTCGTCGAAGGTGTGGGAGATGTTGAGGGAGAGCAGTCCGGTGTCATCGGCCAGTTCCCCGGTCTCGGCGGCACAGAGAACCACCTCGGCATCGGGGAGCTGGGTGAAGACCTGGTAGGGACCGATGGCATCCAGCGCGGTGAAGGCCGGGAACAATCCGATGGCGATCTGCATCCGGGGCTACCTCGTTTTCAAGATGGGGTCCGACCTACAGTCTGGCTCACCGACCAAGGTCAGGAGTCGCCCATGAGCACCTCGAAGCTGGATTCCGGTTCCCTCCCGCCTCCCAGAGCCGAGGAGGTGAGCGACGGCATCTACGCCTACATCCAACCCGACGGGAGTTGGTACATCAACAACACCGGGTTTCTGATCGGCCGTCGGGGGGTGATCAGCATCGACTCCTGCTCGACCGAGCGGCGCACCCGGGCCTACCTGGACACCATCGCCGGCGTCACCGACCGACCGGTCACCACCCTGGTGAACACCCATCACCACGGCGACCACACCCATGGCAACTACCAGTTCGAAGGGGCCACCATCGTCGCCCACGAATGGTGCCGCCAAGAAATGCTGGCCACCGGGCTGCCCGTCAACATGGGGGTCTGGACCGACGTGGAGTGGGGCGCCCTGGAGCTGGCTCCCCCCTTCCTCACCTATCGGGACGAAGTGGCCATCTGGGTCGACGACCTGCGTTGTGAGCTCCGCCAGGTGGGCGCGCCGGCCCACACCACCAACGACTCCTTGGTCTGGATCCCCGAGCGCTCGGTCCTGTTCTCCGGGGACCTGCTGTTCAACGGCTGCACCCCGTTCGTGCTGATGGGGTCGGTCACCGGGGCCATCGACGTCCTCCAGGAGGTGGTGAAGCCGCTGGAGGCCCGCACCATCGTGCCCGGACACGGCCCGGTGGCGGGACCCGGCTTGATCGACGACGTCGTCGCCTACCTGCAGTTCATCCTCACCACCGCCGAGGAGGGGGTAGCCGCCGGCCTCTCCCCGCTGGCTGCCGCCCAGGCCGCCGATCTCGGCCCCTTCGCCCAACTCCTCGATCCCGAACGGATCGTCGGCAACCTCCACCGGGCCTACGCCGAGCTCAAGGGGGCCGAGCCGGGGTCGCCCATCGATCTGGTCGCCGCCATCGGCGACATGATCACCTACAACGGCGGCCGCCCCCTGACCTGTCTGGCCTGACCCCGCAGCCCGCCGTCAGCCCGAAGTCGGGCGCCGGTCGCTGGTTCAGTCGGCGCTCCCGGAGGGATGGTCGATGATGGAGAGCCAGGTCCCATCGGGCTGGCGCCGGACCACCTCGGCGGTGCTCGACCCGAACGCCACGTCGCCGGAGGTGAACGTGAAGTCCCCTCGCAGGAGAGCCAGATCTCCGGTCCCGATGACGTACCGGGTGGTGGAGGCGAGGCGGCCGCCCATCGCCAGCAACCCGGCCCACTCCGTCCGGATGGCCTCGCTGCCCTCGGCGACGGAACCGTCCATCCGGACCATGCGGGCATCCGGCTCGTAGAGCGCCACCAGGCCGTCGAGGTCGGCGGCGTTGAACGCCGCGTCCACCACCCGATGCATGTCGGCCGGATCGGTCACCCCCATGGCCGGGGAGGGTAGCGGCGCGCCGACCCGGCGGCAACCGCCACCCCGGCGGATGCGGATCAGTGAGGTCGGCGGTTCACGGCAGGCCGCCGAGGGTCGCCAGGATGTCCAAACTGTCCCGGTAGAGGGCGTCTTGGGCCTCCAGGTCATAGGAGGGGACCGACGATCGGCTCGGCCGGGTGCCGGCGAAGTAGGTGCCGGTGGTTTTCTCCAGGTCGGGATCGGTGACCAACCGGGCGAGGGCGGCTCCCGACCGCTCCGGGGTGTTGACCCCGGGAAGCACCACCAGGCCCCGGGCGACGGTGGCGAACAGCGCCCGGGACAGCGGTCCGGCGTCCCGGGCCAGTCCGGTGCGGGGCATCAGCCCCGGGTCGAAGGCATTGACGGTGATGCCGCGGTCCTCCAGGTGGCGGGCCAGCGCGTAGGTGGCGCGGACGTTGGCCAGTTTTGAGGTGGCATAGCGGCGCCGGCCGTCCTTCCCCGGGGAGTCACCCCCGGTCTCGGTGGGTGGGTAGGCCAACTGATAGGCACTCGCCTCCAGCGGGTGGGGCATCCCGGTGCGATTGGCCGGATCGTGGGTGCCGGAGGAGACGAAGACGATCCGGGCCGGAGCTTCCAGGAAGGGGACCAACCCTTCGACCAGGGCGAGATGCCCGAGATGGTTGATCCCGAAGGTGGCCTCCACCTTGTCCTCGGTGAGGACCCGCCGGGTGAACTGGAGGCCGGCGTTGCACACCAGGGCGCGGAGGGGCGGGAGTCCGGCGCCGATCAACTCCTGGGTGAAGGTCCGGACCGACGCCAGGGAGGCGAGGTCGAGGACCATCGGCCGGGCCCCGATGGAGGCCGCCTGGGTCTGGGTCCGGGTCAGGTCCCGACCGGTGACGACCACCTGGATCCCGGGATCGCCGGCCAGCGAGCGGGCGCACTCCCGACCCAGGCCGCTGGTCCCCCCGGTGACAACGACCGTGCGCTCGGCGGATGGCATCCACTCCAGCCTGTCACGCCGTCCCCGATTGGCGCGGAGGATTTGGGTCCGTCCCGGGCCCGCGGGCATGCTGGAGACGTGTTCCGAGGCTTCCACCACCTGCAGTTGGCGATGCCGCCGGGCGAGGAGGGGGCGGCCCGCCAGTTCTTCGTGGGCGTGCTCGGCCTGGAGGAGATCCCGAAGCCCCCGGTTCTGGCCGCCCGGGGCGGGGCCTGGTTCGCCGGTGGTGGCCTCGAGCTCCATCTCGGGGTGGAGGAGGACTTCCGACCGGCCAAGAAGGCCCACCCCGCCATCCTGGTCGACGACATCGAGGACCTGGTGGCCCGATTGGCGGCGTCGGGTCAGCAGGCGACCTGGGACGGCGATTTCCCCGGGTTCCGCCGGGTCTACGCCGCCGACCCGTTCGGCAACCGGCTGGAGTTTCTGGAGCCGATCGTCCCCTGAGCGGCTCCGTGCGACCGTTACACAGGCTCGGGGGCCGAAGGTCCGTCCCGCCTCGATGGAGAGACCCCAGCTCGGTCGGCCAAGGGACAGGACCCTGGTGCAACTAGTTGCGCCATGACACCGCTAGTCGCGCCATGACACCGCATAGGAGCGAGTGGGCTCGGGCATCCCCTTGAGGGTGAGCTCACCCAGATCGTCAAAGCGGTAGGGCTTGCCGATGCACAGTTCGCGGACGGCGACCGACACCGCAATATCGCCGGAAGCTGCGGCTGCGCACAACCGGGCGGCAAGTTGCACCGCCGCGCCGAAAAGGTCGTCATTGTCGTCGGTCACCGGCTCGCCCGCACTGATGCCGATGCTCACCTCGAGGGGTATGGCGGCCCCCTGATTGCGTTCGTGAAGTCGCCGTTGCACCGCCACCGCGAAGGCGACGGCCGAGACGATAGAGGTGAAGGCGGCCATGATGCCGTCGCCGGTATGTTTGACCTCACGACCGTGGTGGATGTCGAGTTCGCTACGAACAATGCTGTTGTGCTCTCCCAGCAGCTGCATGTGGCCGTCATCGCCGAGTTGTTGGGTTTGGGCGACAGACCCGCAGACATCGGTGAACACGATCGCTCGCAAGGCCGGGGCGGCGTACGCGGTGCCGACGGGATGATTGGGCTGGGACCCGAAGAAGCTGTTCAGGGGCGCAAACGCATCGAGCTCCAAAATGGTGCTGGCCAACAGGCCATGCGATTCCCGGTGCACGGACTCGATGGCATGTTTGCTCGGCCCTTCGGCCAGGCAGAACACCGACCCGTTGTCGGGATCGAACCAGTAGGTGTGATAGAGCACGCCATGCTTCTCTTGGATGGCGACGTCAAGCCGGTGGGCGTCGGCCAGCTCCTCGGGCGTAACGCCGGGGACGTCGTGGCGATCGAGGAACATCGGCATCCGGTCAAGGTACACCTCCGTCGATCCCACCGCCCGGTTGATTCAGCCTGGTGAACCCGCCGATGGCGACGGTGTGGCGCCGGGGTCAGAACCGGTTGAGCCGCTGGTGAATGCCCTTGGTTTGTCTGTAGAGGGAGACGAACTCCCGATACAGGTGGTCGTAGACAGGGGCGATGGCCGGATCCGGGGTGAAGGTACGGCGGACCGTCACCATCGCCGGGATCTGTTCGACCGACACCTTCCCCAACGCCACCAGGGTCACCAGCCCCGCCCCCCGCACGTTGGCCAGGACCGGGTCCTCCACCTGCCGGATCTCCCGACCCAGCACGTCGGCGTGGATCTGGCCCCAGGGTTCGGAGTTGGCCCCGCCGCCGATGAACGCCATCGAGTCGAAGCGGCGGCCGGCAAACTTCTCCACCGCCTCCAGCAGCCACTTGGAGTTGAAGGCCACCCCCTCGTAGACGGCCCGCACCATCTCCGCCCGGGTCGTCGACAGCGACAGGTTGTGGAATCCGCCCCGAATGGTGTGGTCGTCGACCGGGGACCGCTCCCCGTTGAGCCAGGGGGTGAACAGCACCCGGCCCGACCCCGGCGGTGTCGCCTCCACCATGGCGTTCATCGACCCGAAATCGTCGGCGATCCCCAGGCTGTCCCGGAGGAAGGTCAGGCAGGCGCCCGCCGTCTCGTGCTCGTTGACCACGATGTACTTGCCGGCCAGGGCGGCGGGGATGGAGGCCACGTTGGTGGTGATGGCGGTCTTCTTGAACGGCACGTGGGTGGAGATCCACGACGAGGTCCCGATATAGAGGTGAGCGGAGAAGTCGGCCACCGCCCCGGAACCGAACACCGCCGAGTGCACGTCGCCGCTCCCCACCGACACCGGTAGCCCTGCGGGGAGCCCGAGGTCGGCCGCCGCCCCGGCGGTCAGCGGGCCGACGATGCTCCCCGACGGCACCAGGTCGGGAAGCTTGGCCCGGTCCAGCCCGGTGATCGACAACAGGCGGTCGTCGTAGACCACCCGGTCGATGTTCCGGTTGTCGGTGACCCAGTGCGCGGCGATCGAGTCGAACGACGCACAGGTCCGACCGGTGAGCCGGAAGTTGAGATAGTCGACCGGCTCCAGGAAGGTGGCGGTGTCCCGGTAGATCTCCGGGAACTGGTCCCGGATGAACAGGATGTGGGCGACCGGGTCCTTGCCCGACAGGCCCGGCGCCCCGCCGGTGACCCGGACCCACCGGAGGATCTTGCGGGGGTCGTAGCCCAGCACCCGCACCGGGCCTCCGGCTGCTGCCCGAATCGCCCGGTTGCCCCGGGAGTCCATCCAGATGATCGCCCGCATCCGCGGGGACCCGTCGGCCCCGACCGCCACGGTGCCCGACCACTGGGACGTGCAGCCGACCCCGACGAACTTCGCCGCCGGGACGGCGGCACCAGCCAGCGCGTCGTGAGCCGCCGAGCAAATGGCCGACCACCAGTCGGCGGGATCCTGCTCGGCTCCCCCGCCGTCGAGGAGATGGAGGGGAACCGGGGCGAACCCGTGGGCGACGATCCTCCCGGTGGTCGACACCACCGCCACTTTCGGGCCCCCGGTGCCGAGGTCGACAGCCAGGACGTACTCCTCGTCGGGAGTCCGGGGGTCGAGGGTCGGCGGCTCCTCGGCGGAGGTCACTCCTTCGAGATCCAGATCTTCGCCTGCCGCGGGGTCCCATCGTCGTCGAACTCGAAGGCGGCGGCTTCCGCCCCGTCCGCCTCCGCCGGGGTGGTGACCACCGAGCGGGCCAGCACTTCGCGGGCGATCAGGTCGAACAACGGCGCCAGCTCCTCCAGCCCGACCAGATGGAGATGAATCCAGTCCGACACCTCCAGGCCGGAAGCCTTGCGGAGGTCCTGGACGTTCCGGATGACCTCGCGGGCCAGTCCCCGCCGACGGAGATCATCGTCAAGGGTGAGATCGAGGGCCACCACTTCGGCGCCGTCTCGCGACACCGCGAATCCGGGTTGGGCCCGGACCCGCAGTTCGACCTCGTCGCCGCTCAGCGCCACCACCCCGTCGTCCAGCGGCACCTCCACCGGTCGCCCCTCGGCCAGCACCGCAGCGGCGGCCGCCCCGTCCACCGAGGCCATCGCCGCCCGGAGCTGTTGCACCTTGGGTCCGAGGCGGGGGCCGAGGAGCTTGAAGTTGGGGACCAGCTCGTAGGCCAGGACATCGCCCAGCTCGCCGATGGGCTCCACCCGGTCCACGTTCAGTTCGTCCTCCACGATCCCCTCCGGCAGCGCCGGGCTGTTGGGGGGCAGGTAGACGAGGGCGCGGGCCAGCGGCTGGCGGACCTTGATCTCCGCCTCCGCCCGGGCGGCCCGACCGAGGGACGACAGGCGCCGGGCCAACGCCATGCCGGCTTCGAGGTCGGGGTCGATGGCCGCCGGTTCCTCCGCCGGCCAATCACCCAGGTGGACCGAGTCCTCCTCGGCCGCCCCGGTCAGGTCTCGCCACATCCGATCGGACACGAACGGGCACATCGGGGCGAGCAGGCGCCCGACGGTGACCAGCGTCTCGTAGAGGGTGGCCTGGGCTCCGAGCGAGTCGGCGGGATCGGCGCCCGGATCGGTTCGCCAGAAGCGCCGACGGCTGCGCCGGACGTACCAGTTGGAGACGTCGTCGACCAGCTCGGCGATGGCGGTGGCAGCGGGGAACGGCTCATAGCCGTCGAGCGTGCCGGTCATGGCCGCCACTGTGGCGTAGAGGCGCGACCGCATCCACCGGTCCAGCACCGAACGGTCCTCCGGCCGGGGGATGGCCGGGTCGGCCGGATCGAAGTCGTTGAGGGAGGCGTAGGTGGTGAAGAACGACCAGGTGTTCCACAGGGTGAGGAGGGTGTCCCGCATGGCCGCATCGATCGCCTCGAAGCTGACCCGGGTCGGCGTCCAGGGAGAGCCCTGGGAGAACATCCACCACCGCAGCGGATCGGCGCCCCGGGAGTCGAGGATCTCCCAGGGGTCGGTGACATTGCCCAGGCTCTTGGACATCTTCCGGCCATCGGCGTCCACCAGATGGCCGAGGCACAGCACGTTCCGGTAGGGCGCCGCCTCCCGCACCAGGGTGTTGACGGCCAGCAGCGAATAGAACCAGCCGCGGGTCTGGTCGATGGCTTCGCAGATGAAGTCGGCCGGGTAGACGAAGTGCTCCTCGGATCCCGGCACCACCGGATAGCCCCACTGGCCGGACGGCATCGAGCCGGAGTCGAACCAGGCGTCGATGACCGGCTCCACCCTCCGCATCTCCGACGCCGGGCCCCCGGGTTCCGCCGCGCAGTCCGGGCAGGGGAACACCACCTCGTCGATGGCCGGCCGGTGGGGGTCGATATCGGTGACATCCCGTCCGGACAGCTCGGACAGCTCGGCCAGCGAGCCGACACAGCGGACGTGGGCCTGCTCGCACCGCCAGACCGGGAGCGGGGTACCCCAGAACCGGTCCCGGGAGAGGGCCCAGTCGACGTTGTTGGCCAGCCACTCCCCCATCCGACCGTCCCGGATGTGCTCGGGGTGCCAGCCGATGGCCTGGTTCTCCGCCACCAGTTCCGGCTTCCGGGCCGAGGTGCGGACATACCAACTCGGCTTCCCCCAGTAGATGAGCGGGGTGGCGCAGCGCCAGCAGTGGGGGTAGGAGTGCCGGTAGGGCTGGCGGCGGACGAGGAGCCCGGCGGCCTCCAGCCGATCGTTGATGACGGTGTTGGTCTCCCGTACCGGCCGGGACTGGAGCCAGGGCACCTGGGGGGTGAAGGCCCCGTCGGGTCCAACCGGGTTGAGGGTGGGCAGCCCCTCCCGGCGCCCTGCCTGGCGGTCGACCTCACCGAAGGCGGGAGCCAGATGGACGATGCCGGTCCCTTCGTCCGCCTCGACGAACTCGCCGGGCACCACCCGCCAGCCGTCCCCCTGGTCGCCAGGAGCGACGTCGACGTCATCGAAGGGCCGCCGGTAGCGGAGGCCGACCAGGTCCCGTCCGGCCACCCGGTGATCGGCCGACACCCCTTCGCCGAAGACGGCTTCGACCAGGTCGGCGGCCACGATGTCCTCGCCGACCACCGCGTAGTCGAGATCGGGCCCGACGGCCGCCCCGGTGTTGGAGAGCAACGTCCACGGCGTCGTCGTCCAGGCCACCAGCGACAGGCCGGTACAGGTGGAGCGGCCGAGGGCGGTCCGGAGGGCGGCGGCGGCCTCGCCCTCGTCGGTGAGCGGGAAGCGGACGTAGGCCGACTCGTCCACCACTTCCCGGTAGACGTCAGGTTGGCCGAGCTCATGACTGCTGAGGGCCGTCCCGCAGCGCGGGCAGTAGGGCACCACCTTGATGTCCTCGTAGAGCAGGCCCTGGTCCCAGATGGACTTGAGGTTCCACCACACCGACTGCACGAATTCGGTGGAGAAGGTCCAGTAGGCGTCGTCGATGTCCAGCCAGTACCCGATCCGGCCGGTGAGGGTCTTCCATTCGTCCACATAGTTCTGCACCGACTGCCGGCACAACCGGGTGAACTCGGCGATGCCCACCTCTTCCTCGATCTGGCGTTTGGCGGTGATGCCGAGCTGCTTCTCCACCTCCACCTCCACCGGCAGCCCGTGGGTGTCCCACCCGGCCTTCCGGGGGACCGCGTACCCCCGCATGGTCCGGTAACGGCAGAACAGGTCCTTGTAGGCCCGGGCCCAGACGTGGTGAAGGCCCGGTCGCCCGTTGGCGGTCGGTGGGCCCTCATAGAAGACCCAGGGCTCGGCCCCCTCCCGGAGCTCCACCGAACGCTGGAAGACGCGGTGCTTCTCCCATCGGGCCAGCTCTTCGGCCTCGAGGGCGGTGAAATCGGCGTCACTGGGGACCGGGCGGAACAACGGGGACTTCCTCTCGGGGTGGGGCGGGCAGGGCGAGGACCAGATACTAAGGGCGCCTAGACTTCGCAGCGGTCCTGTGCCCGAGCTCCCCGAGGTAGAAGCCCTGACATCGTTGCTGGCCGAGCGCCTGGCCGGCAAGAAGATCGCTCGATGCGAGCTGGGGTCGTTCGCCGCCCTGAAGACGGTGAGCCCGAGGATCGACCAGCTGGTCGGGCGCACCGCCACCGGGTGCGAACGCCGGGGCAAATACGTCTGCATCGATCTCGACGACATCTGGCTGGTGACCCACCTGTCCCGGGCCGGCTGGATCCGTTGGTACGAATCGCTGCCGACCAAGACCGCCCGACCGGGCAAGGGACCCCTCGCCCTGCGGGTCGGACTCGACGACGGGTCGGGATTCGATGTGACCGAGATGGGCACCGAGAAACGGCTGGCGCTCTGGGTGGTGAACTCCCTCGACCAGGTCGACGGGATCGCCGGACTGGGGATCGACCCGTTGAGCCCGGAGTTCACCGTGGCCGAGCTGGCCCGGCGGCTGGGTGGGGTGTCGGCCAACGTCAAGACCGCCCTCACCTCCCAGTCGCTGATCGCCGGGGTGGGCAACGCCTACTCGGACGAGGCCCTCCACGCCGCCCACCTGTCCCCCTACAAGTCGGCCTCCAAGCTGGATCCGACCGAGGTCGAGCACCTCCATACCGCGCTGGTCACGGTGCTGACCGAGGCGCTGGCCCGATCCGGCGGCCTGGGTGCCGCCGAGCTGAAGGGCGACAAGAAACGGGCCATGCAGGTCCACGGCCGGACCGGCGAGGCCTGCCCGGTCTGCGGGGACACCGTCCGCCAGGTGTCGTTTGCCACCAAGTCGATGCAGTACTGCCCCACCTGCCAGACCGGGGGCCGCCAGCTGGCCGACCGCCGGTTGTCCAAGCTGCTCAAATAGCCGCCGGCGTCTAGATTTGTTTGACCCCTGGTGGGGCGCGACCACGACCCGAGGTAACCGTGAATATTGACCCCTACATCGTCCTCGGTAGTGCGGTCGTCGGCTTTCTGGTCGGAATGACCGGCGCCGGGGGCGGCGCCCTGATGACCCCGATGCTGATCCTCCTCTTCGGGGTCAAACCGTCCACCGCCATCTCCAGCGACCTGGTGGCGGCGGTGCTGATGCGGCCCTTCGGTGCCGCCGTCCACTTACGCAAGGGGACCGTGAACCTCACGTTGGTGGCCTGGATGGTCCTGGGCTCGGTACCGATGGCCTTCTTCGGGACCTTCCTCCTGCACCAGATGGGGAACAGCCCCTCGGCGGAGAAGAATGTCCAGATTGCCCTGGGGGCGGCGCTGCTGGTGGGGGCGGCCGCCATGCTCTTGCGGTACCTCCTCGACCGGCGGGCCGGGCAGGTGGAGAAAGTCGTCGTCCATGACCTGAAGATCCGGCCGCTGCCGTCGGTGCTGATCGGCATGGTCGGGGGGATCATCGTGGGGATCACCTCGGTGGGCTCGGGCTCCCTGATGATCGTCTTCCTCCTGTTCCTCTACCCCACGCTGAGCGCCAAGCAGCTGGTGGGCACCGATCTCACCCAGGCGGTCCCCCTCACCCTCGCCGCTGCCCTCGGCGCGCTGGTCTTCGGGCACGTGGCCTTTCCGGTCACCGCCTCCCTGGCCATCGGGAGCATCCCGGCGGTCATCGTCGGGTCGTTCCTCTCCTCCCGGGCCCCCGACCGCTACATCCGGCCGTTGATCACCTTCGTGGTCTTCGCCTCCGGGCTGAAGTATGTGGGCGTCAGCACCACCGCCCTGGGCTGGATCCTGTGCTCGATCCTTCTTCTCGCCGGCTGCGTCTGGCTGGCCCAGACCCGCCCGTGGCAGACCCCGGAGACACCTGCCGAGGGGATCCCGGAGGAGGAAAGCAAACCGTCGGTGTCCCGTGGAGGTGGCTACGATTAGCCCGAGCCGACCGGCGCAGGCTCGGCCGGCAACGAACGGAGACGGATGACCCTGTCGGGAGAAAACGTCGGTACGCCGGAATCGGCGTCGCCGGGTCCCGGCTACTGGCTGGCTTCGGACGGCCGGTGGTATCCACCCGAGCAGGCACCCGGGGGTGCACCGGTTCCCCCGCCCGCCTCCGCCCCGGCGGCCTTCCCGACCTACCCTCAACCGGGTGGATGGGATCAGGCCCAGGTCCCCTACCCGACCGGACCGACGGTCCAATCCAGCCGAACCAATGGACTGGCGATCGCCTCGCTGGTCTGCGCCTGCGCCGGCGTCATCCCCTTCCTGGGCATCGTCGGGGTGATCCTGGGGCTGATCTTCGGCTTCACCTCCAAGGCCCAGATCAAGCGGACGGATGGGATACAGGGGGGATCGGGGCTGGCCACTGCCGGCATCGTCATCAGCATCGCCATCACCGCGGTGTGGATCATCCTTTTCGCGGCGTTCGGCACCTTCCACGCCGGTACCTGCACCGGGTCCTGCTCGGCCTGAGAACCGGGGGCACCGGCTGGGACCGGTGGAGGTCTGGCCAACCAGTGGTCATGGCAGACTCCTAGTCGTGTACATCTCTGCCAAGGTCGACTACGCGGTGCGGGCCATGTGTGGGGTGGCCGATGCCGGCGATCACCCGGTAACGGCTGAATCGCTGGCCGTCGCCCAGGGGCTGCCGCCCAAATTCCTCGAGAGCATCCTCAACGACCTGCGCCGGGCCGGCCTCCTCCGCAGCCAGCGCGGGGCCGAAGGCGGCTACCGGCTGGCCCGCCCGGCCAAACAGATCACGGTGGCCGACATCATCCGGCCCCTCGACGGGCCGCTGGCGGAGGTGCGCGGGCTCCGCCCCGAAGCCGCCACCTACGAGGGGGCCGCCGTGCACCTCCAGGACGTCTGGGTGGCGGTCCGGTCGAGCCTTCGCTCGGTGCTCGAGGTGGTCACCCTGGCCGACATCGTGGGAGGCAAGCTGCCGGCCTCGGTGGTCAAGCTCACCAACCGGGCCGATGCTTGGATCTCCCGCTGAGCGGTAACCGCCTCGAATCGTCGGGTCAGGCGGCCGGCGACGCGGGTCGATCGGTCGCCTCACCGAGCTGACCGATCGGCGCTTCGGATGCCACCGGGCGGGGGGCCCGGCGCAACGAGCGCGGCCAGAGCTTCCGGGTCACCACCAGGTTGAACTCGGCCCCGTAAACGGAGACGGTGGCCCCGAGGGCCAACCACCACATCAGGCCGAGCACGGTGGCGAACGTCCCGTAGAGAGCGGAGAGATGCTTCAGCTGGTGGGCGACCAGCTGGGCTCCGGTGAACTGCAGGATGGTCCAGACCGAACCGGCCAGGAGGGCGCCGGGCCAGAAGACCCGATGTTGGGGTGGGACCTTCAACAGGATCCGGAACGCCGTCCAGTACATGGCGATGTTGACACCGAAGGAGGCGACCAGCCCGATCCAGACCGAGTACCCGCCGAGTCCGCCGAAGGCTCCCAACCCGGCCAGCGCCCCCGACCCGATGAAGCCGATGCCGAGCACCGCCAAGAAGCCGGCCGCCCGGGGGAGCCACGGCCAAAAGCCGGGAAGGTCGTCCCTCTCCACCCCCCAGACCGTCGCCATCATCACCTGCGCGCTCCGACTCAGGCGCTGGGCACCGTAGAGCAACCACACCAGGCCGACGCAGAGACCGAAGGCGTTCCCGGTCGACAGCTGATGCACGTTGTTGGTGATGTCCGACCCGACCACTGGGAACTGACGAACCGCGGAGTTGACGATCTCGTCCTGGAGGTGGGTGTCGCCCTGGAGGACCACCCCGAGGCCGGTCAGGAGGACCAGGAGCAACGGGAAGACCGACATCAACGACGAGTAGGCGATCTGCCCAGCCAGTCGACCACCCCCGTCGTCGGAATACTTCCGCACCACCGCCACCGGCACCGCGGTGGCCGGGTGCCGTTGCTGGATCGCATCGAACCGGTCGATGACGGCGGTGATCAGCCCGCCGACGGGCGCCCACGCCGTCACCACCGCCCGTCCCACCCGGGCGAACCCGGTGACCGGGTTGTCCCCGACTACCGGTGGGGTGGTGGCGGGCGGCGACGCCCCGAGGTCAGGCGCGGCCACCGGCGCCGCCGCTCACTGGATCGGCTCGACCAGCAGATCCTGCACTGCCCGCCCCACCCTTCCCTGGACGTCCCACAGCACCGATTCGGTGGTGCCGATGCCCGGGGTACCGAACCGGGTGCGCGAGTCGAGGCAGATCCACTCCCCGACCGGAGGACGGTTCAGCGACACGGAGATATCCGGATTGATGAAGATGTTGGAGGCGAAATCGAGCTCGGCGGAGATCCCGTTCCCGAAGTCACTGGTGGCCACCGCCCGCTGCCAGGGTGACGGCTCCTCCCCGGCCACCACCGGCTGCCGCAACCGGAACCAGGCGGCGGCCGGCCCGACGGCGTCGAACCGGCCCTTGACGAAACGGACCTCGACCCCTTCGTTGTGAAAGGCCCGGTAGCCATCGGTCAAGTTCGGGGTGACCACACCGGCTTCAGGCGGCGGCGGCGCATCGTCTTCCGGCACCGTCGGGACCGCCCGGCACTCGTCGGGGGCCACCCGGATCCGCAGGGCCCGGGCCCAGGCCACCTCCACCCCGCCGGATTCCACCACCGCGTCGACCAGCTGGACCTTCCGCCCCGGCCTCACCAGGAAGGCGGTGACGCTCAGCCGGGAGGTCGGAACCGGGCGGAGCAACTCCAGGGTGAACCGGGCCAGCTGCTGGCCCCCGTCGGGCGAGCATCGCTCGATGGCCCGGACCACCAACGCCGCCACCGGCCCGCCGTGGAGCGCCTTCGGGGTCCAGGGCCCCCGGGCCAGGTCGGTGGGAAGGAAGCTGTTGGCATCCGGGATGAACAGCGCCGGGTCGGATCCCGCCGATCCGGCCGGCTCAGTCGATTGCGACGACGCGGTCATCGAACTCCCTCGTGCATGGCCAGCCCGTCACCGCTCCGGGAGAGCGGCGGTCACCAGGGTGGCGATCTCCGTGTAGCCGACTGTACGCGGGTGGATGTCACCGTACTGACAGAAGTAGGTCAACTGGCAGACCTTGGCCACCGCGATCGGGATGGTTCCGTAGGGGGCGAGTTGGGTGGTCTCCGTGAACGGGGTGTAGGCGCCGGTGGCCGCGGTCACATCCACGAAAGTGGCCCCCACCGCCGAGTACTGCGTCTGGAGCGCCGGGTTGATCACGCTCTTGAAGGCGGTCACCGACAGGGCGGCCAGCGTTCGGTCCGCCGGCTGGCTGGACAGGTAGTCGCCGAGCACCACGTCCGGGTAGGTGATCCCGACCATCGGCACGCCGGGCCCGGCCGCCGCCCGCAGCGCCGGCAACAGGATGGAGAGGTTGCCGTTGATGGTGGAGACGGCTTTGGCCACGCAGCCGATCGGGTCGGAGCTGGTGGCGCAATCGGTGACGTCGTTCCCCCCGATGGAGACGGAGACCAGCCCGATCTTCCCCGAGTGTTGGTGGAGGAAGGCTTCGGCCGCCGCGGCTTGCGACTGATGAGGGTAGTGGGGGGCACCGGGTCCGAGCAACGGGCATCCCGGGGTGGTGAGGAGGGATGCGGTGGTGGCCCCGCCGCAGCCGAAGTTCACCAGCGTCAGGTGGTAACCGCGGGCGGTGGCCAACCCGGGGACCTGATAGGCGAACCCGTTGGTGGTGGTGTGCCCGACGCCGTTCCGACCGGTGGGTTGGAACCCGGCGGCGTAGGAATCCCCCAAGGACACGTAGTACTCGGTCGACTTCGGGGTGGCGGTGGCGGTCGGCGATGACGGGCTGCAGGCGCACAGCCCGATGCCCATCAGCACGACGGCCACGAGCGCAGACGCACCGCCACGTCTGCTGGGGCCGACCATGGGATGCAAACCTACCTGGTCGGACCCACCCCGGCCTGGTCATTCATCGATTCGGACAACCATCGGCACCGCAGTAGCATCAGCGGCACCATCCAAACCAGAGACAGATTCGCAACCAATCCAGGGGGGACCGTGGCACACGGACAGGCAGCACTCGACATCGATGCATCGGCCGACGACGTATGGGCGGTGATCGGCGACTTCGGCGGAATCGGCGACTGGATGCCGGGGATCGACTCCTGCCGGGTGGAGGGCGACGACCGAATCCTGCAAATGATGGGGATGGAGATCACCGAGCGGTTGGTGTCGAAGGACGACGCCGGCCGGGTGCTCACCTACTCGATCACCAAGGGGGCGCCGGTGGAGACCCACCAGGGCGTCATCACCGTCACCCCGACCGGCGCCACCTCGCAGGTGACCTGGGACGTCGACGCCACGCCCGATGAGATGGCCGAGGTGATGACCACCATCTACCAGCAGTCGCTGGAGGCGCTCAAGGCCAAAGTCGGGGGCTGAGCCAGGACGGCGCGGTCCGATGGCCAACCGTCTCGACCGACCCTCCGACCGCCAGGCCGCCACCGAGCCGCGCTGGTCGTTCACCCAGGTGTCTCACGCTCGCGCCCCGATCGACCGGGTGTGGCCATTGGTCGGGGAAGCCCGGCGCTGGAAGGACTGGTCTTTCCTGACCCGGAGCGACCTCGAGCGAGAGGGCAACCCGGCCCCCGACGGGGCGGGGGCGGTACGCCGGTTCACCTCGCTCGGCGTCGGTTCCCGGGAAGAGGTGCTGGAGTGGCAACCGCCCCACCACCTCCGCTACACGTTGATCAGTGGATTCCCGGTCCGCGACTATCGGGCCGATGTCGACCTCACCCCGAGGGACGGCGGGACCACCCTCAGCTGGTCGGTGAGGTTCAACCCCCGGATCGCCGGGACCGGCGCGGTGATGTGGGTGGTCCTCCGGATCCTCATCTTCGGGTTTGCCCGCGGGGCCTGCCGGTTCGCCGACCGCCGGGAGCCCTGACCCCGGGGGCGGCAACGGGCGCACTGCTGCTCAGCCGGCCAGGAGGCGGCGGGACCGGTCTTCCACCTGGCGGCGCGCCTCGTCGACGTCGACGGTCAGGCAACGTCCCTCGGCCACCACTTGTCGGCCGGCCACCCACACGTCGGTCACCAGCCGGCTGGAGCCGGACCACGCCACGTGCTCGATCAGGTGCGCATCCTGGTGGAGCGGACCGAATACCGAGTCCTCCAGGTTGACCAGCACCATGTCCGCCCGGGACCCCGGGGCCAGGGTGCCGAGATCGGGACGGCCGAGCACTTGGCCGCCCCCCCGGGTGGCCAGGTCGAGGGCGGAGGCGGCCGGCATGGCGCCCGGGTCGCGATCGTGGATGCGCGCCACCAGGGCGGCGAAGGTCATCTCCTCCCACAGATCGAGACCGTTGTTGGACGCCGGTCCGTCGGTCCCCAGACCCACCCGGATCCCCTCGGCCAGCAACCGGGTGAGCGGGGCGACCCCCGATGCCAACTTGGCATTGCTCCGCGGGCAGTGGGCCACCGCGACGTCATGTCGCCGGTAGAGGGCGATATCTCCCTCCGACAGCCAGATGCTGTGGGCGGCGATGACCCGCCCGTTGAGCGCGCCGACCTCGGCCAGCGCTTCGGGGACCGATCGGCCGTTGGCCAACGCGTAGTTGGCCACCTCGCCCTCGGTCTCCGCCACGTGGATGTGGAGGATGGCGTCGAGCTCCTGGGCGACGGCGGCGACCTCGGCCAGCACTTCCAACGGCACCGTGTAGGCGGCATGGGGCCCGAACCCGGTCTCGATCCGGCCGCCCTCGCGGTGCCGGCGGCCGTGGAAGTCGGCGACCTCAGCGAGGCGGTTGGACCACCAGGCCCGGTCGGTGGCGTCGCCGGCGGGTCGGGTCACGTCCAAGGCGGCCGGCGTGATCACCGCCCGGGATCCGGCCGCCATCACCGCGTCGGCCACCGCGTCTTCGAAGAAGTACATCTCGCAGGTGGTGGTCACCCCGCGTTGCAAGAGCTCGGCCGCCGCCAGGGTCATCCCCCAGAAGACATCCTCCGGCGTCAACCTCGCCTCCCGCGGCCACAGCACCTCCTCGAGCCAGCGAAGCAGCGGGAGGTTCTCTCCCGTGCCCCGGAAGAGGATCATCGGCGAGTGGCCGTGCACGTTGACGAAGCCGGGGAGGAGCAGCCCGGTGAGCTGCACCGGCTCGCCGGCCGATCCTTCCGATCCGTCATCCCCCTCCCGGACCGGCCCCACGTAGGTGACGGTGTCCCCCACCACCTCGACCTCTCCGGGCCGGAACAACCGCCCGGTACCGTCGCTCGGGATCACCGCGTCGGCCCGGTACCGGATGGGCCGGGGAGCTGCCTCCATCAGGGGGTGGACGGGGACTGGCTCCCGGGAGGAGCCAACCGGCGAGCCTCCTCCCGTTCGATGTCCGCCAGCTCCTCGATGCGGGCCACATGGCGGCCCCCGTCGAACCCGGTGGCGAGAAAGACGTCGAGGATGTCGAAGGCCAGCTCGGTGGCCACCACCCGGGCCCCCAATGAAAGCACGTTGGCGTCGTTGTGGCGGCGGGCGAAACGGGCGGTGTACTCGTCGTGACAGAGGGCGGCCCGGGATCCGTGCACCTTATTGGCGGACATCGCCTCCCCCTGGCCGCTGCCGCCGATGACGATGCCCATGGCTCCTTCCCCCCGCACCACCCGGCGGGCGACGTCGGCACAGATCGGCGGGTAGTCCACCGGCACCTCGGAGTGGGTCCCGATGTCGGTCACCTCATGGCCGCCATCCTCCAGGTGCTGGATCACCTGTCCCTTCAAGGCGAAGCCGGCATGGTCCGAGCCGATGACGATGCGCATCTAGGTCCTCCAGCGGAATTGGCCGAGTCGGTCAGCCCGAACGTACCCGGCGTCGGCGAACCACCGGGCCGCCCGGGCCAGTGCCTCCTCGGCCGGGCGCGACCGGTAGCCCAATTCATCGCGGGCCCGGGAGTCGTCGAAGGACATCTGGGTGGTGGACATCTTGGCCGCTTCCAGCGGGATCGACGGCTCCCGGTGAAGAAGCCGGCCCTCGATGACATCAGAGACGGTGGCGGCCAACACCGCCAACGAGTTCGGGACCCGCCGGGTCGGGGCCGACAGCCCGGTGGCATCGGCCAGCGAGGCGAGGATCTGCTGGAGCGAGAGGTTCTCCCCCCCGAGGATGTAACTGCGCCCGATCGAGCCTCGCTCGGCGGCCAGCAGGTGCCCGTGGGCGACGTCGTCCACGTCGACGATGTTGAGGGTGGTGTCGACATAGGCGGGAAACCGGCCGTTGAGGAACTCCAGGACCGTCCGCCCGGTCGGCGTCGGGCCCCGGTCACCCGGCCCCACCGGGGTGGTGGGTTGGACCAGCACCACCGGGAGTCCCTGGGCGGCGGCCCGCAACACCTCGTGCTCGGCCACGTACTTCGACTGCTTGTACAAGCCGAACAGGTGGTCCACCTGGGCGTAGGACGTCTCATCGACCGGGGCGCCGGCCGACGCCCCCCGGAGCCCGAGGGTTCCGACCGTCGAGGTGTAGACGACCCGGCCGACCCCGGCGTCCTCGGCCGCCTTGAGCAGGTGGCGGGTGCCGACCACGTTGACGTCATAGAACGATTGGGGGTCGGCGGCCCAGAACCGGTAGAGGGCGGCGAGATGGAAGACGGTCCGGGCGCCGTCGACCGCCTTGGCCACCCCGTCGGCATCCCGCAGATCGACGCTCACCAGCTCCACCGCCAGCCCATCGAGATTGCGGTTGTCCCCGCCGGGTTGCACCAGGGCCACCACATGGCTGCCCCGTTCCAATAGCTCCCGGGTCACCGCGGAGCCGATGAACCCGGCCGCCCCGGTCACCACCACCCGCTCCCCCGGCTCCAACCGGTAGGACTCCGGGAGGGTCACCGGGAGCTCGCCACCTTGTGGCGCCGCAGGGTGTTCATGGTCATCGACTTCCCCACTTCGAGCAGCAGCCCCGAGCTCCGCTCGGCGTCGCCGAGGACATCGTCGAGGGCGGACACGAACAACTGGATCTCCGGTTCCCCGATGATGAGTGGGGGCAGCAGCTTGATGATGTTCACATTGTCGGCGGCCACCTGGGTGAGGATGTGGTGCCGATGGAAGAGGGGCACCACGATCAGCTGCGAGAACATTCCCTTCCGGGCCATCTCCATCAGCCGGTAGCGGGTACGCGGGCCGCGCCCGGTGGGGGCGGCGAACTCCAGCCCGATCATCAACCCCATGCCCCGCACCTCCTGGAGCACCTCGTACTTCTCGACCAGCGGGGCCAGTGCCTCCATGAACCGCTCGCCGTTCCGGCGGGCCCGTCCGACGATGTCCTCGTCGTCGATGACCCCGAGGGTTGCCAATCCGGCCACCATGGCCAGTTGGTTCCGGGAGAACGTCGACGAGTGCACCACCGCCCGGTCCATGGTGCTGTACACCGCGTCGAACACCTTGGCCGAGGTCAGCACCGCCCCCACCGGGATGAAACCGCCGGACAGGGCTTTGGAGATGGTGATGATGTCGGGCTGCAGGTCCCAGTGCTCATGGCAGAGGAACCGCCCGGTCCGCCCGAGGCCGGTCTGCACCTCGTCGATGACCAACAGGGTGCCGTGGGCCCGGCAGAGGGCCTGGGCTTCGGGCCAGAACCCCTCGGGGGCCATGTAGACACCCTTGCCCTGGATCGGCTCGACCACCAGGGCGGCGACGTCGCCCCGCGTGAGCTCGACGGCCAGGGCATTCAAGTCCCCGAACGGGATCTGGTCGATCTTGGGAAGCAGCGGCTCGAAGCCGTCCCGGAACTCGCGCCCCCCGTTCAGCGACAGCGCACCGTTGGTGAGGCCGTGGAAGGCGTGGTCGCAGTAGAGGATCCGGCTCCGACCGGTGGCGCACCGGGCGAACTTGATGGCCGCCTCGGTGGCCTCGGCCCCCGAGTTGGTGAAGGTGACCCGCTCGATCCCGGGGTGGGTCCGGGCCACCAGGGCCTGGGCCAGCAACCCGGGGAGCACCGCGCAGTCCAGTTGCACCATGTTGGGAAGATCGGCATCCAGCGCCTGGTGGAGCGCATCCTTGATGACCGGGTGGCTGCGGCCGAGGGCGTAGACCCCGAAACCGGAAAGGAAGTCGAGGTAGCTGTCACCCTTGTCGTCGACCAGATAGGCCCCGGCCCCCCGCACGTAGTGGCGGTCGAACCCGATGGTCCGGAGGACCTTGACGAGTTGCGGATTCAGGAATTCGGAATGCAGGTCAAAGCTGTCCCCCCGATATCCCCCCAGCACTGCGTTCAGATCGAACGCCATCACACACTCCTGTTCTGCGGTTCTACGCGTCGGTGCCGGTCGCATCGGGGTGCCGGGGACACCCGCCGTCGGCATCCCCGGTGTAGCCCGTTAGCTGCGACACATTAACGCCACCCAACCGCTCGGCCCTTTCAGTCCCAACCGGCACCGGCGGATGCTCCGATCCCGTACGGATCGTGCAAGAGGCCGTACGGCTGGTCAGCTGCAGGCGGAGACGTCGATACCGGTGGCCGCCGCCGGCGGGTAGGGATCCGGATTGGTGACACCGGCAAACCGGTCGGCGATCCAGTGCACCATGTCCGGGGTGGACACCGGGATCACCCCGGTGTGATTGAGCCCCGGGTACACCCAGCGCTGGACCTCCTGCCCGATCGAACACTCGTGCTGCTCGAGCACTTTGGTGGTGGCCACCGGGATCTGCTCGTCGGCGCCGCCTTGGATGATGAGCAGCGGGGCGGAACTGGCGGTGGTCAGCTGCCCGGGGTCGTTGGCATTCTCCAGCTGCCTCCAGGCCGGAATGGTGGACGGGTCAACCTTGAGGAGTTGGGTGATCGAATACTGCTTGGTCTGGGCGGCGATGTAGCCGGAGCAGCCTTGCTCGAGAATGGGGAGCAGCGAGATGGCCTTGGGGGTGGCCACCTCCGACAGCGGGGCGACGGTGTTCCCGTAGGCACTGTTCCAGCCGGCCCCGACCATCAGCAGGTAGTAGCGGAAGGGGCTGGTCTTCAAGAAGTCGTAGATGAACTGGAACTGGGAGGGTGGGGCTCCGGCCACCACGCCTTTGAGGGTCAGCTCCGGGGCGTAGGTTCCCCCGATGGCCAGCGCGAACATGGCGGTCTGGCCGCCCTCCGAGTGGCCCCAGACCACGTAG
Source organism: Acidimicrobiales bacterium (assembly GCA_036268775.1). GTDB lineage: Bacteria > Actinomycetota > Acidimicrobiia > Acidimicrobiales > RAAP-2 > DASZIT01. The sequence continues at coordinate 163,787 of DATATM010000026.1, forward strand.
TCGGTACTGGCCCGGGCGGCGGCCAGATGCCGGGCGGCGAGCACCATGTCGATGGTGTTGCGGGCGGCGGAGACACCCACCACGTAGGGCAGCAGGCCCGGGGTCCCCTCCCCTTGGTAGTCACTGGCGACGACTTCCCAGCCTTGGTCGAGGAGGGCGTTCTGCTCCGGCACCGCGCTGGCCGGTGCCAACGACGGCGCACACTGATCGGCCATGCCGTTGGTGCCGTGCCCCCAGCTCACTACCGGATACCCGTTGGCCGGCGCCGGGGTGGTCGGGACCATGATCAACCCGGTGACCAGTACCGGCGCCCCGTGGACGTCCTCCGACACGTACATGACCCGGTAGACGGTCCCGTGAATCCCCCCGCTCGGGACCTTCTCGGACTTGATCAGCGCCCCGGGGGTGTTCGACGGGAGTTGACTGGGTACCCCGTAGAAGGACGGCAGGGTGAACGATTGGCTGGTCGAGGACCCACACCCGCCGACCGCCAGCGCCGCCACCATCACCAGCGAACCGATGGCGGCGAAACGACCCAGGCGCCACCGACTCCCCCCGATTGTCTCGACCCGGGCGTGAACTCGGTCCTCAGCCACCTTGACTTGGCGCATTCGTGGCCCCCCCGACGCGATGGGACGAGGGTAGCCCGGGCGGCGGAACGCCGCCTTCGAGCCTCTCAATCCCTCCGACTACTTCCGCACGATCCTGACGTGTTGGGTGCCGTGCACGTTGCCGACCGAGAAGGAGTAGAAGTGGTAAGGGGTCGCCTTGTCATCCAGGAAGTGAGCGAGGCAGACGTGAGGGCCCGAAGCCGGATTGGTGCACCCGTTCTCCGGAAGAATGTGCACCTGCGCCTGGCTCGACACATCCCAACCGTTGCCGAATTGATCGAAGCCCTCGACGGAGACGGGCGTGGCGACGTCCACCGTCAAGGTGACCGGCATCAGGACCCCTCTCACCAGCGCGGCATGAACGATGTGGATGCCGGTCTCTGTTCCGGTGATGGACGAGTGGTCGGTGTCGGTGGCGGTCAAGGACAGGGCACCCTCCTTCTCGAACCGGAGCCCGCCGCGAAACGTATGCGAGCCCCGATCGGCGGCGGTGAAGGTGTAGTCGTGCGGGATCGTGCCCCCGGTGGAACCTTGGAAATGGATGGTGCCCCGGTAGCCGGTGGCGGCGGTGCCGGCGTCGTCCTTGGCCGTCACCGTCAGGTCGTAGGAGTTACCGGCGGTCAGTGACTTCGGGACGTCGAGGCTGAGCGACTTGGCCGGTTGGATGGTGTGGTCGGGCGTGATGCTCACCTCCGCCGCCCCTGGGTGCGGGGTGACGACGATCAGAACCCGGGGGATGATGAAGCTGGATCCGGCACCCCCGCCGCCGCCCGAGCCCCCCTCGGATCCGGCGCCGCCGCCGCCGCCGTAGTAGCCGCCCCCGCCTCCCCCGCCGCCGCCTCCGATGTTGGGCAGGAGCCCGGCACCCCCGTTACCGCCGCTATAGCGTCCCCCGCCCTTGCCATCGCCGACGAAGGGACTGCTGTTGTGGCCCCCGGCCCCACCCCCGTTGACGGCACCCCCGTGGCCCCCCTCCGGGGTCCCCGCCGACTGAGATCCGTTCTGGCCGTCGAGCGTCCCGGGCGGGTTCTGGGGTCCGCCCACCCCGCCGCCGGCGCCGCCCCCGCCCCCGCCAGCGATGACCAGATGGGTTCCGTCGGCGGCCTGGACGTAGGAGAAGCCACCGCCGCCGCCCCCGCCCTTGGAGCCGTCGCCTCCGCCGTTGTAGCCGCCGTGCCCGGAGTTGGGATGCTTGCCGCCACCGGCGCCGGTTCCCCCGTCACCGCCGACCACCACCCGGAGCTGGGTGCCGGGTGTCACCAGGACGGTGTGGGCGGTGACCTCGATGCCGCGACCGCCTACTGCGCTGCCCCCGTGGCCGCCGTTCCCCCCGCTGGCCACCACGGTCACGCTGTCGACGTTGGCCGGCACCGTGTAGGACTCGGGATGTCCGGTGTACTTGAACACCTGGGTGGAAAGCTTGACGGCGCCGACGGGCCCGGCCAGGCCGATCACCCCCGCCGAGGTCACCAGCATCCCCGCCACCATCGCCACGACCGCCGCCGCGCTTAGCCGGCCTCGGAAAGGCTTCATCGATTTCCCCCTGTCCCCGTGTGGACCTCAACCAAGGGCAGATCGAGTGATCGAGTCGCCGCTAGTTGGCAAAGGCTACACAGTGGGGGATTCGACGTCAGTACGATGCGGCAGCCCAGAAATTGCAATTACCAGGGCGTCTGAATCCGTCGGGGACTGGCGGGCAAGATCAGATATCGAACTTGACCACACCGCGGACGTTGACCCCGGCGGCCAGATCGTCGTAGCCGTTCTGGACCTGGTCGAGGCTGTACTCCTGGGTGACCAGCTTGTCCACCTCGAGCAGACCGGCCTGATAGAGGCGGAGCAGGTTGGGGATCTGCACCCGGGGGCTGGAGGAACCGAACACGGTTCCGAGCAGCGCCTGGTTGAACATGGCGAAGTTGAACAGGTTGAGGGTGACCTCTTCCTGGTTGTAGGGGGCGATGGCGGTCGTCACCACCCGGCCGTCCTTGCTGGACAGCTGGACCGCCGGTCCGAGCAGGTCCCCGGTAAGGACCCCGGGGGTGAGGATGACCACATCGGCCATCCGTCCCTCGGTGAGCTCGGGGAGGAGGAAGGCGGCGTCGAGGATGGAGGCGGCGCCATGGGTGGCCCCGATCTCCTTCGCCTTCTCCACCTTGAAGGGCAGCGGGTCGACGGCGACGATGTAACGGGCACCGGCCAGCCTGGCCCCCTGCACCGCCCCGGAGCCGACGCCACCACAACCGATCACCACCACCGTTTCCCCCGGCTTCACCTTGGCCCGGTCGACCGCGGAGCCGAACCCGGTGGAGATGCCGCAGCTGATGAGGGCGGCGGCCTTCAACGACACCCCGGGGTCGATCTTCACCAGCGACGCCTCGTTGGCCAGCACCGAATCCTGGAAGGTCCCGAGCTGGGTCATCCGGTTGAGGTTCTCGCCGTCCAGATGGTGACGCCACTGGCCGTCACTGAACATGGGTCCGGCCAGGATGGTCATGCCCAGGTCGCAGAGATACTGGCGGCCGGACGCGCACCAGAAGCAGCGCCCACAGGACGGGATGAAGGACATAGCCACGTGGTCACCCTCCACCAGGGTCTCGACCCCCGGTCCCACCTCGGAGACGATGCCGGCCCCCTCGTGGCCACCGATGATCGGGAACAGGGACTTGACCCCGAACACCTCGAGGACTTCCGGCGCCGCGTTCATGTCGCCGGTGCGCAGGTGCTCGTCGGAGTGGCACATGCCCGCATAGGCCATCTGGACCCGCACCTCGTGCGGTCCGGGGGCGTCGACCTCGATCTCTTCGACCTTCCACGGTTCGTGGAGCCCTAAACAGACTGCTGCGCGGGTCTTCATGTGAGTGGTCCTCCCCTTTTGGCGGCTCTGGCTCGGCGGCGCTGGCGTCGCACGGTCCCCGGTAGCTTCGCGCCGACCCAGTCGTCGCGTCGAGTCAGGTTCCCGAGGTCCTCGATCGGTCCTGGCTGGCCGAGATCCGGAGCCGGTCCTCGTCGAACCCGTCGCCGAGGAGGCGGAACGCCTCGTCGACCTCCCCGGTGAGGTCGTCGGTGTCGTGGTTGGCCCAACAGGCGAAGGCGGCCATCGCCGTTCCCAGGGCCGCCCGGGCCACCGTCTGGGGCCCGAGACCCTCCGACGGCCCGCCGATCCGACCGGCCACGAAGTCGGCCACCACCTCGCACCACTCGGTGTACCGCACCGCCGAGTGGGCCACCAGGGCGGGGACGCTGCTGATCAGCCCCATCCGGATCCGGAGCTCGTCCAGCTCGCCGGCCCCGAACCGGTTGGTGGCCACCACCGCCCGGCGCAGCACGTCCATCATCGGCTCGTCCCGGGGGGCGCCCATCAGCTGGTCCCGGAGCCGGACCAGCTCGGCGTCGAATTCGCCCCACACCACGTCACGCTTGGAGCTGTAGTAGCGGAAGAAGGTCCGGCGGCTGATCCCCACCGCCGCGGCGATCCCGTCGACGGTGGTGGCATCGAACCCGTCGCGCTCGAAGAGGTCGAGGGCCTGGCGGGCGATCTGCTCCCGGGTGGTGCTGGGTCGCCGGCCACGAGGGACGTAGGCGGGGGCGGCGCCCCCGACGGGTGGGGCTCCGCCGGTCCCCGCTGGGTGCAAACCGGTCATAGGCTTCCATTTTGGCATCGAGTGCTATAAAGTCAAGACACCGTCACCCACCGGCCCGCGCCGGCCGATTCCGGAGGTTCCAATGACCGATCCCGTCACCGAGCACCGCGACCCATCGCCCACCGCCGACGACGCCACCGAGGACGACCAGCCACTGGTCGAGGCCGACCTCCTGGTGGAGGACGTCTCCATCGACGGCATGTGCGGCGTCTACTAGGCCTGCACCGCCATGCCACCCATCATCCCGGTCGGCACCACCGAGTTCGACCCCTCCCTTCCCTGGGCCCTGCACCCCCAGGTGTCGCTCCGGCCTGAGGCGTTCGGGGCGCTGGCCTACCACTTCGGGACCCGTCGACTCTCCTTTTTGAAGAGCCCCACCCTGCTGGCGGTGGTCTCCTCTCTCGCCACCCAGCCGACCGGACGAGCCGCCTGCACCGCCGCCGGGGTGGGTCCGGAGGAGCTGCCCACCTATGAGCGGGCCCTTGCCACCCTGGCCGAGTCGGGCATGATCTGCGAACGGAGCGCACCATGACGCTGGTCACCTCCGAACGCCCGACCGCCCTCCGGTTGGTCGACCAGTTCCAGCTGGGGCTCGACGCCCCCATCTGCCTGACCTGGGAGCTCACCTACGCCTGCAATCTGGCCTGTGTGCACTGCCTGTCGAGCTCCGGCCGGCGGGATCCGGGCGAGCTCTCCACCGCCGAGTGCAAGCAGCTCATCGACGAGTTCGAGCGGATGCAGATCTTCTACGTCAACATCGGGGGCGGCGAACCCACTATCCGGAACGACTTCTGGGAGTTGGTCGACTACGCCACCGATCACCATGTCGGCGTCAAGTTCTCGACCAACGGGTCGAGGATCACCCCCGAAGTGGCCGAGCGGCTGGCCTCCAGCGACTACGTGGATGTGCAGATCTCGCTGGACGGTGCCACCGCCGAGGTCAACGACGCGGTGCGGGGGGCCGGCTCCTTTGCCACCGCCATCCGGGCCATGGAGCGGATGGCGGCGGCCGGGTTCGCCGGATTCAAATTGTCGGTGGTGGTGACCCGCCAGAACGCCGGCCAGCTCGACGCCTTCCTGGCGCTGGCCGACCGTTACCGGGCTCAGCTCCGTCTCACCCGATTGCGACCCTCCGGTCGAGGGGTCGATGTCTGGGACGAGCTCCACCCCACCGCCGACCAGCAACGGGGGCTGTACCAGTGGCTCCTGGCCCACGGCGAGAAGGTGCTCACCGGCGACTCCTTCTTCCACCTGGCCGGCTACGGCGAGTCCCTTCCCGGCCTCAACCTCTGCGGCGCCGGTCGGGTGGTCTGCCTGGTCGACCCGGTGGGCGACGTCTACGCCTGCCCCTTCGCCATCCACGACGAATTCCTGGCCGGGAACGTCCGGTCGCCGGGCGGCTTCGACCGGGTCTGGAAGTCCTCGGACCTCTTCACCGAGCTCCGCCGGCCCGACACCGGGGGGGCATGCCGGTCCTGCGGGATGTACGACGGCTGCCGGGGCGGGTGCATGGCCGCCAAGTTCTTCACCGGGCTCCCGCTCGACGGGCCCGACCCCGAGTGCGTGCTCGGCAACGGGGAGGCCCTGCTGGCCGCCGCTGCCGACACCGTCCCGCCCCGGCAGTCGCTCGACCACTCGCGCCGGCCGCCTCGGGCCATCTCGGGAGCGGCGGCAACCTCGGGCGCCCGAGCCGGGCCGGTGGCGGTGGCCCTCCTCCCCCGACGACCCGACCGGGCCTGCGACGAGCACCCCCTGGCCGGCGCCGACGCCGGCCATCACCCGCGCTGACAGGTGGCCAGCCTGGTCGACACCGTCACCATCGTCGGCAGGACCGCTCCCTCCCGGGTGGTCTTCGGCCCCCATGAGACGAACCTCGGCGACGGTCGCGCCATTGGTAGCCGCCATGCCGCCTACTACCGGGCCCGGGCCATCGGCGGGTGCGGCATCATCGTGACCGAGACCGCCTCGGTGCACCCCTCCGACTGGCCCTACGAACGGGCCCCGCTGGCGGCCGACTGCGGCCCGGGCTGGGCGGAGGTGGCGGCCGGGTGCCGACCGGCGGGGGCGCTGGTGCTGGCCGGGCTCGGCCATGCCGGTGGCCAGGGCTCCAGCGCCTACTCCCAATCAGCCCTCTGGGCCCCCTCCCGGGTGGCCGATGCCATCAACCGGGAGATGCCGATGGAGATGGAGCCGGAGGAGATCGACCAGCTGGTGGCCGGGTTCACCGGCGCCGCCCGACTGGCCGTCGAGGCGGGGCTCGATGGAGTGGAGATCGACATCGGCCCCATCTCCCTGTTGCGTCAGTTCCATTCCGGCCTCACCAACCTCCGCACCGACGCCTACGGGATCGACAAGCTCCGGCTCACCCTCGAGGTGGTCGCCGCCGTCCGCCACCAGGTGGGGCCCGACCACGTTGTGTCGGTCCGGCTGTGCTGTGACGAGTTGGCCCCCTGGGCGGGCGTCACCCCCGATCAGGCGGTCGACCAGGTCGCCGCCCTCGCCCCGCAGGTGGACATGGTGGTGGTGGTGCGGGGCGGCCCGTTCTCGGTGTCCGCCTACCGCCCCGATGGCCACGCGCCGGCCACCTTCAACGCCGATCTGTGCCGGCGGATGCGGGAGGCCGCCGGCGGTCGGGCGGCGTTCGTCCTCCAGGGCAGCGTCATCGATCCCGGGGCCGCCCAGGCCGCCCTCGACGACGGCACCGCCGACCTGGTGGAGATGACCCGGGCCCAGATCGCCGATCCCCGACTGGTCACCCGGGTCCGCACCGGGGCGGCCCACCGGATCCGGCCCTGCATCCTCTGCAACCAGGCCTGCCGGGTGCGGGACAACCGGAACCCGCTGGTGAGCTGCGTGGGCGAGCCCCGCAGCGGACACGAGACCATCGAGCCCGACCCCGAGGGCACCGACCCCTCGGCAGGCGAAGCACTGGTGGTCGGGGGCGGCGTCGCCGGCCTGGAGTGCGCCCGGGTGCTGGCCGGACGCGGCCACCGGGTGCGGCTGGTCGAGCGCGGCTCCCGACTCGGGGGGGCGGCCAGGGCGGCATCGGTGGGTCCAGGCCGGGAGCGGATGGCCGAGCTGACCGGGTGGCTGGAGACCGAGTGCCGGGCACTGGGGGTGGAGATCGCCCTCGACACCGAGGTCGGTCCCACCGATCTCGACGCCGCCGCCGACCGCGGCGCCGTGGTGGTCATCGCCACCGGCTCCCGCCCCCTTCCCTTCGATCCTCCGGTCGACAGGACCATCACCGTCGTCGATGGGCTCGGGCTGCTGGCCGGTGACCCGGGGCGGCTCCCCGACGGTCCGGTGGTGGTCCACGACCCGGTGGGCGGACCCGTCGGGGTGGGGGTGGCGGAGTGGCTGGCCGGCCAGGGGCGCCAGGTGGCCATCGTCACCGCCGACCCGATCGCCGGCACCCAGCTGGCCCTCACCGGGGACCTGGCCGATGCCAACACCCGGTTGCAACGGGCCGGGGTCACCCGGGAGCTGCGGGCCATCCTCCGGGGAGCCAAGGGGGGCCGGGCCCTCCTCGACGACGTCTGGACCGGGGAGCGCCGGGAGATCGACTGCACCGTCATCGTCGACTGCAGCCATCGGCTGCCGGAGGAGTCGCTCTACCTCTCCCGACCCGGGACTCCCCGGGCCGGGGACTGCGTGGCCCCCCGCACCCTCTTGGAGGCGGTGCTGGAGGGGCGGCGGCGGGCCCTGGAGATCGGCGGCGCCATGGGGGGTGGGATCCGATGAGCGCCGGTGGCCACTACCGCCACCTGTTCACCCCGCTCCAGCTGGGACCGGTGACAGTGCGCAACCGGATCGTCTTCTCGGCCCACCTCACCAACTACGCCGCCCACGGCCTGCCCACCGAGCAGCACGCCGCCTACTACGCCGCCCGGGCCGCCGGGGGCAGCGGACTCATCATCACCGAGGAGCACTCCACCCACGTCACCGACTGGCCCTACGAGAAGCTGATCCACGGCTTCAACCCGGCGGTGCTCCCCGGCTACCGGCGCATCACCGACGCCGTCCACGCCCACGACGTCCCGATCTTCGCCCAGATCAATCACAACGGCGGCCAGGCCTCCAGCCTGTACAGCCGGCTGCCGGTGTGGGCGCCCAGCCCGGTGCCCGACCCGCTGTTCCGGGAAGTGCCCAAAGCGGTGGAGACCCACGAGATCGCCGAGATCGTGGCCGGCTACGCCACCGTGGCCGAACGCTGCATCGCCGGAGGCTTCGACGGCATCGAACTGCAGTGCTCCCACTCCTCCATCGTCCGGGGGTTCCTCTCCCCTGCCACCAACCGCCGGACCGACGGCTACGGCGGCCCGCTGGAGAACCGGGCCCGCCTGTTGTTGGAGATCGTCGACGCGGTGCGGGAGGCGATCGGCACCGACAAGGCGCTCGGGGTCCGCCTCTGCGGGGACGAGCTCATCGAGGGCGGCACCGGCATCGACGACGCGGTGGCGGTGGCCAAGATGGTCGACGCCAGCGGCCGGGTCGATTACATCAACAGCTCCATCGGGGTGGCGACGGCCACCCTCTACATGATCGAGGCCAGCATGCAGGTCCCGCCGGGGTACGCGATGTTCATCCCCAGCGCCATCCGGGAGGCGGTGCGGCTGCCGGTGGTCGGGGTCGGTCGCTTCAAGGACCCCCTGCAGGCGGAGCGGGCCCTGGAAGAAGGGCAGTGCGACCTGGTCGGGGTGGTCCGGGGCCAGATCGCCGACCCCGACTTCGCCGCCAAGGCGCGGTCCGGCCACTCCACCGACATCCGCACCTGCCTGTCCTGCAACCAGGAGTGCGTGGGCCGGATGGGCCTCAACCGTTGGCTCGGCTGCATCGAGAGCCCCCGCACCGGCCGGGAGGCCATCCCGCTGCCGCGCCGGGGCCGGCCTTTGCGGGTGGTGGTGGTGGGCGGTGGTCCCGGCGGGCTCCAGGCGGCGGTCACCGCCGCCGAGCGCGGGCACCGGGTCGTCCTGTTCGAACGCCAGGACCGGCTCGGCGGGCAGGTCCAGGTGGCGGCCACCGTGCCCAGCCGGGCCGAGTTCCTCGACATCGCCCGCAACCTCATCGTCAACGCCCGCCGGGCCGGGGTCGACCTCCGGACCGGGACCACCGCCGATCCCGACGCCATCCGGGCCGAGCGGCCCGGCGCGGTGATCCTCGCCACCGGCGCCCGCCCCTCCCGGCCGTGGTGGGCCGGCGACCATCCGCGGGTGGTCGACATCCGCGATGTGCTGGAAGGCCGGGTGTCCCCGGAGGGAACGGTGGTGGTGGTCGACGAGCTCGGGTTCCACCCGGCCACCTCCACCGCCGAGCTGCTGGCCGACCGGGGCTGCCAGGTGGAGATCGTCACCAACGGCATGGTGGTGGGCCAGGATCTGGGCATCACCCTCGACCTGGAGACCTGGAACGTGAAGGCCCACGCCAAGGGGATCGCCCAGAGCGTCGACCTGGTCCCGATGGGGGCCGACCCCCTCGACGGTGGGGCCCACCCCGGCGGGGTGGGCCTCTCGCTGCAGCACCACCCCACCGGCACCGACCAGGTGCGCGAGTGCGACTGGGTGGTGTGCGCCCTCCAGCAGCGACCGGAGGACGGCCTGTGGTCGGAGCTGCGCCATTCGTCCTTCGCTGTCCATCGCATCGGTGACTGCCTGGCCCCGCGCCGGGCCCACGCCGCCGTCATCGAGGGCCACCGGGTGGCGGTGGGCCTGTGACCGGGCTCGACTCGGCACGCCCGGTGGCGGTGGTGGTGGCCCGGGCCGGCCGGTTGCCGGTCGGCGCCGACGAGGCGGTGGCCGAGGCCGGCGGCCAGGTGGTGGTGGTCGGCTCCGGGACCGTGGATGCCGCCCGGTCGCTGCTGGCCGCCGACCGCGCCTGGGGCGCCGAGACGGGCGCCGGCCTCCGACCGGCGGCGCTGGCCGCCTCCCTCGCCCCCCTGCTGGCCGGGGTGCCGTTGGTGGTGATGCCCTCCTCCCCCGACGGCCGGGATCTCGGACCCCGGCTGGCCGCGGTCCTCGGCCGGCCGTTCATCGCCCATGCCGTCGCCGTCTGGGTCGGCGCCGGTTCCGATGGCGAAGGGTCCGGCGTCCACGCCGAGGTGTCCCGCCTCGACGACCGGGTCCTGCTCCCGGTCACCGTCGACGGCCCCGCCGTCGCCACCCTGGTTCCGGGGAGCCGCACCGTGCCGCCCGGTCGGCGGCCGGCGGCCTGGGAGCCGGAGACCCTCGACCTGTCGACGGCAACGATGGGCGAGGAAGACCCTCCCCCGTTGGACCCCGAGGTCGTCGACGTACTCGAGCCCGACCCGGCCACCATGGACCTGGCCGACGCCCCCCGGGTGCTGGCCGGCGGGGCCGGACTCGCCTCCGGCGCCACCGACGAACAAGCGCGGACCACCTTTCACCTCCTGGTCCAGGTGGCGGCGGCGCTGGGGGCGTCGGCCGGGGCCACCCGGGTGGCCACCGACGCCGGCTGGATCGGCTACCAGCGCCAGATCGGGACCACCGGGGTGGCTGTCCATCCCGACCTCTACATCGCCTTCGGCGTGTCCGGCGCCACCCAGCACGTGGGCGGCCTCGGCGATCCCCGCCACGTGGTCAGCGTCAATCTCGACCCGTCGTGCCCGATGACCGCGATGGCCGATCTCGGCCTGGTCACCGACGGGCCTGCCCTCCTGGTCGAACTGGCCCGACGGCTCGACGTCAGGGTCCCGATCGGTGTGGTGGCGGCCACCACCGACGGCGCGGAGGGAACCCGATGACCGGGACCGGCGGCGCCCCGGGGACACCCGTCTTCGACGCGGTGGTGGTGGGGGCCGGCCCGGCCGGCTCCGCCGCCGCCCTGGCCTTGGCCCGGGCCGGGCGATCGGTGGTGCTGGTCGAGCGGGGGCCGTTCCCCGGGTCCAAGAACGTCTACGGCGGGGTGGTCTACGGCCGGATCCTCGACGAGGTGGTGCCGGAGTGGTGGACCGAGGTCCCGGTCGAGCGCTGGGTGGTCCGACGTTCCACCATGATGATGACCGAGACCCAGTCGGTGTCGGTGGACTACCGGTCGACCGCCTGGGGCGAGGCCCCCTACAACGGGATGACCACCCTCCGGTCCCGGTTCGACAGCTGGCTGGCCGCCAAGGCGGTGGAGGCGGGGGCGGTGCTGGTCACCTCGACGGTCGCCACCCACCTGTTGCGCGACGCCGGCGGGCGGATCGTCGGAGTCCAGACCGATCGGGACGAGGGGCAGCTTTGGGCCAAGGCGGTGGTGGCCTGCGACGGGGTCAACTCGTTCCTGGCCAAGGAAGCCGGGCTGATGCCGGGGGCGGAGGCCTCCCACCACACCCTCGGGGTGAAGGAGGTCCTCGGGCTGCCCCGGGAAGTGATCGACGAGCGGTTCGGGGTCCGGGGCGACGAGGGGGTCGACATCGAGATGCTGGGTTGCACCCGGGGCATCCCCGGAGGCGGCTTCCTCTATACCAACGCCGACACCGTGAGCCTCGGGGTGGTGCTGTCCCTCACCCACCTGGCCGAGGCGAAGGTGCGACCCGAGGAGTTGATCGCCGACCTCAAGGCCCATCCCTCCATCGCCCCCTACCTCCGGGACGCCACCTTGCGGGAGTACTCCGCCCACCTCATCCCCGAAGGGGGGTACGACACCATGCCGGTGATGGTGACCGACGGGATGCTGGTGGCCGGGGATGCCGCCGGGATGACCCTGGCCGCGGGGATCTGGCTGGAAGGCGTCAACTTCGCCATCGGCTCCGGGCTGGCCGCCGGACGGGCCATCGACCGGGCCATCGCCGCCGGCGACTGCTCGGCGGTGGGGCTGGCCTCCTACCGCGGCGACCTGGAGCGTCAATTCGTGCTGGCCGACCACAAACGACTGCGGAAGGCGCCCGGCCTGGTGTTGTCCGAACGGATCCAGCAGCGCTACCCCGGGCTGGTCTGCGATCTGGTGGAGGGGATGTTCACCGTCACCAACCCGGTGCCCAAGCGCGGCGGCCTCCGGGTGACCCGGTCGGCGGCGGCCAAACACGGGGTCAAGCTCCGGGAACTGGCCGCCGACACCCTGCGGGCGATGAGGATCTTCGGGTGAGCCCGGCCTCCCCGCCTCCGGAGACGGGCGACGAGGTGCCGGGGGGGTCCTGGCGGGGCGTCTCCTTCGAGGACCGGATGGCCACCGTCGAGTTCCGGGTCGGCGCCCGGGCCCACATCGTGGTCGACTCCGACGTCTGCCGGTCCTGCACCACCCAGGCCTGCGTCACCGCCTGCCCGGCCAACCTGTTCGCCCTCACCTCGGAGGGAGGCATCCTCTTCAATTACGAGGAGTGCTTCGAGTGCGGAACCTGCTACATGGTCTGCAACCATGAGGGCGCCATCGCCTGGACCTACCCCGACGGCGGCCACGGCGTCGTCTTCCATCACGGATGACCGCCATGGCCGAGACCCGATCCGGTCCGATGGTGGTGGCCTGCGTCCGGATCGGCGACCTCCGACCCCAGGTCGACCCGCTCACCGGGGCGGTCGAACGCGACGAGTTGGGGATCGGGATGTCGCCGGCCGATTCCGCCGCCCTCGAGTACGCCTTCCGCATCGCCGGCGCCTGGTCCGGCCACCTGGTGGTGGTGACCGCCGCCCCACCGTCGGCCAATCCGGTGCTGCGGGACGCCCTCGCCCTCGGGGCCGCTGTCCTCCGGGTCGCCGTCCCCGACCCGACATCGGAACCGGGGTACGCGGAGGGTCTGGGGGGTGACGAACAGGGGCTGGCCGCCGCCATCGTCGCCGCCTTGGCCCCCTATGGACGGCCGACGCTGGTCCTCTGCGGTGACCGGTCCGCCGACCGCGGGACCGGCGCGCTTCCGGCGTTCCTCGCCCACCAGCTCGGAGCGGCCCAGGCGCTCGGGCTGGTGACAATCGCCATCACCGACCAGCCCGCCTCCCTGGTGGCCGAGCGCCGGCTGGACGGGGGGTGGCGCGAGCGCCTCCGGATCCCGTGTCCTGCCGTCTGCTCGGTAGAAGCCGTCGGGGTCCGGCTGCGGCGGGCTTCCCTGGCCGCCGCCCTCGCCGCCCAAGGCGCGGAGATCCCCGCGGTCTCCGGGGGGGTGCGTCCCCACCCCGGTCGGATGGAGGTCGGCCCCCTCCGCCCGTTCCGACCCCGTACCCGGGTGGTTCCCCCGCCGGAGGGGGAGGATCCTCGCTTGCGGCTGCTGGCCCTGACCGGCGCGCTGGTGGCCCACGACCCACCCACCGTGGTCGGACCGGTCGAGGCGCCGGCCGCCGCCGACGCCCTCCTCGACTTCCTCCACCGCCACGGCTATCTCGGTGACCAGGCTGCCGACACGGGGGCACCGTGACCGCCCTGGCCGAGCTGGCCTGGCCGGAAGTCGGGAGGATCACCGAAGGGGAGGCGGTGCTCCTGGTCCCGGTGGGCTCCACCGAGCAACACGGGCCCCACCTGCCGGTCACCACCGACACCGACATCGCCACCGCCATCGTCACCCATCCGGCCATCGGGCTCCGGCTCCCGCAGGCGGTGGTGGCGCCACCCCTCCCCTACGGATCCAGCGGCGAGCACGACGGGTTTCCCGGCACCCTCTCCATCGGCCAGGCCGCCACCGAGAAGGTGCTGGTGGAGCTGGGCCGTTCGGCCGGCGCCGTCTTCACCACCGTGGTCGTGGTCTCCACCCACGGAGGGAACGCCGTCCCCGTGGAGCGGGCGGTGTCCCTCCTCCGCTCGGAAGGGCGGGACGTGCGGGCATGGAGCCCGCGGTGGCAAGGTGACGCCCATGCCGGCCACACCGAGACCTCGCTGATGCTGGCCATCGCCCCCCATCGGGTCCGCCTGGAGTCGGCCCAGCCCGGTGACCCCCGGCCACTGACCGAGCTCCTGCCCGACCTCCGCGCCGGGGGGGTGCGGTCGCTGAGCCCGAACGGGGTCCTCGGTGACCCCACCTCGGCCAGCCGGGAAGTCGGGGACCAGCTCCTGGCCGAGGCGGTGGACGACCTGATCGGCTTCGTCGAGGCTTCCGGGGACCGGGCACCGCGATGACCCGGGTCGCGCTGGTGACCGGCGCCGCCCGGGGGATCGGAGCCGCCACCGTCCTCGCCCTGGCCGCGTCCGACTGGGCGGTGGTGGCGATCGACCGGGCCTCCGACGACCCCCGGCTCCCCTATCCCCTCGGGAACGAGGAGGAGCTCCGGGCGGTGGTGCTCTCCACCGGGAGCGAGGACGTCCTCGCCCATCTGGCCGACACCACCGACGCCGAGGCGATGGGGGCGGCGGTGGCCCGGGCGGAGGAACGGTTCGGCGGTCTCGACGCGGTGATCGCGGTGGCCGGGGTGATCGCCGGCGGGGTGCCCCTCTGGGAGATGCCGGAGACCGAGCTCCAGGCGGTGGTCGACACCGATCTCGGCGGGCCGCTCACCGCCGCCCGAGTCGGGATACCTGCTCTCCTCCGGCGTCCGGCGCCGAGGGAAGGACGGTTCATCGCCGTCGCCTCCGCCGCCGCCACCCGCGGGCTTCCAGGCCTGGCCGCCTACGGCGCGGCCAAGGCGGGAGTGGCCGGGCTGATCCGAGGCCTGGCGGTGGACCTTCGGGGCACCGGGGTGACCGCGGTGGGGGTGAGCCCCGGATCGACGGCCACTCCCCTGCTCGACGAGAGCGCCCGGCTCTACGGACTCCGCGACGCCCAGTCGTTCGCCGCCCAGGTGCCCATCGAGCGTCTGCTGGCTCCAGAGGAGATCGCCCGGTCCATCCTCTGGTTGGCCGGCCCCGATTCCGGCGGCATCACCGGTGCTGTCGTCCCGGTGGACGGTGGACTGGCTCTTTGAGCGCACCGGCTCCCTCGACCCGGTTGCCGCCGGGATTCCATCTGGACCTGGATCGCTCGGTCCGGACCTTCGGCGGCGGGACCGTCCTGGCCGGCGGGCACCCGGGACGCATCCTCACCCTTTCGGCGGAAGGGCCGAAGGCGGTGGCCGCCCTCGGCGGAGGCGGACCCCTCACCGAGGCCCAACGCCAGCTCGGCCGACGGCTGGTGGATGCGGGCATGGCCCACCCGGTCCCCCCGACCGGCGTCCCCCTCGATCTGGCCGAGGTGACGGTGGTGATCCCGGTCCGTGACCGCCCGGAATGGCTGGATGGCTGCCTCGCCTCCGTCGACCCCGGTATCCCGGTGGTGGTGGTCGACGACGGCTCGAGGGACCCCGCCCCGGTGGCCGAGATCTGTCGCCGGCACCACGCCCGGTTGGTGGTCCGGCCCGTCAATGGCGGCCCGGCCGCCGCCCGCAACGACGGACTCGGCCGGGTCGACTCCGAGTTGGTGGCCTTCCTCGACAGCGACTGCGTGGCCGGACCCGGCTGGCTGGCCCCGCTGGTGGCCATGTTCGACGACCCCGGGGTCGGGGCGGTCGCCCCCCGGGTCCGGCCCCTCGGCCCCTCCCGGTCGGTCCGGGCCCGCTACGACCGGGATCGTTCCCCTCTCGACATGGGGGCGGAGCCGAGCGGGGTGGGACCCGACCGGCGGGTCCGGTACGTCCCGACCGCCGCCTTAGTGGTGCGGCGCCGGGCCCTCACCATGGGTTTCGATCCCGGCCTCCGGTTCGGTGAGGACGTGGACCTGGTCTGGTCACTGGTCGACGCCGGCTGGGAGGTGCGGTACCTCCCGTCGGTGGAGGTCGGCCACCATCCCCCATCATCCTGGAGCGGGCTGCTCCGGCGTCGCTTCCGGTACGGGACGTCGGGGGGTCCCCTCGCCCGACGGCATCCCGGGCGCCTGGCCCCGGTCGAGCTCCGACCGTGGCCGGCGGTGGGGGCCCTGGCACTGCTGGCTGGACGGCCACGGACATCTACCCTGGTCACGGCCGTGAATGGGCTGAATTTGGCCCGCCGGGTACGGGCGACCGGCATCCCCCCCGGACTGGCCCTGCAATGGGCCGCCGAGGGGACGGGGTGGACGGTATTCGGGCTGGGCCGGGCGGCCACCGTGGTGTTCGGCCCCGGGCTGGCCATCGCCGCCCTTCGAGGAGGCAGTCGGATCCGACGGGCGGCGGTGACGCTGGCCCTGGTGCCCCCGTTGGTGGAATGGTGGCAACGCCGTCCGGCCCTCGACCCGTTCCGCTGGTCACTGGCCTCCATCGCCGATGATTGCGCCTACGGGCTAGGGGTGTGGGCCGGCTCCCTCCGAGCCCGGACGCTGGGTCCGCTCCTCCCTTCGCTGAAGTGGAGCTCACCTGACCCCGAGGAGTCCAAGGGACCCTGACTCGGCCGGTCGGCGCCATTTCTGGCCCCGATTGTCGCTTTCCGGGGCAATCCCAACACGCTGGGTGTCTGGATTGGGCAATTGACCCGGAGGCCGGAATCAGCACATTCCCAGGTCAGAGGGCATGACCAGACGGGGAGTCCGCACTATGTATACTTTCGCAAGCGCAATTTGGCTGGGTGGTCCGGAGTACGGAGAACCCCGCTCGAAGTCGGGAGTTTCCGACCCCGGGTGCAACGGCCAACATCGTCCGAACCACGGACGGGAGCGCGACCACGTGGGGAACGTGTGGCTGTGACGCCGCGCGCCCACGTGAGAAGACGACGACGATGATGAACGAGGACTGATCCACGAAGCAAGCTTGGGCGTAGACCAACCGGCCGCACACCCTACGGCGTAAAGCCAGGACGAACGATGCCTTCCCGCTCCTCGTCCGGGGAACGAATGCAATGGCCGGAGCCCGCCAACACCGAGCAGAGGAAGGCGCCTTCGCGCGCCCTACGAAGGGAGGTGCCATGCGGACCCGCATTGCACTCGTGGCGGTATTTGCCGTCGCAACCATGATTGCCGTCAGTTCCGCTGTCCTGATCCCGCCTGTCAGCTCACAGGCGGCCTCGACAGCTTCCAAAAGATCCTCGACGCCCACTTCGTCGATACCGAGTGCGACCCAGTTGGTCGGATTCGATTCGCCGAACCCGTCGGGGAGCCATCCCGCCACCGTCGCCGGCCTGGGAGCATTGCTCTCCCTGGGTACCGGGAAGGTGGCGGCGGTCAACACTGTGGCTGCCCCTGCGGCCGCCCCGGTGGTAGCCGCCCCGGCACCGGTGCCAACACCGGCACCGGTGGTACCCGCAACCCCGGCACCGGCCCCCGCGCCAGTGCCGGCCCCCGCCCCCGCGCCGGTGGCCACCGTGTCGGACTCGTCCAGCACCGCCACCACCGACACCGCCTATGCGGAGTGGAGCCGAGTGGCCTCCTGTGAGGAGGGTGGTTGGATCGGGTACGCCAGCCCCGACTACCCGGATTCACTCGGGATCAATGCCGCCAACTGGTACGCCAACGGCGGCGGTTCCGATGTTTCCCCCGCGGCGCAGATTGCCGTGGCCCAGCGGATCGAGGGCACCAGTTACGTCCCCGATCAGAACGGGTGCTCTTCCTGGTAGCCAGTTCCGCACAGGTATGACGGGCGGAACCCGGTCCGGCTTCGGCCGGTAACCGGATCACCGTCGGAGATGGCCCGGTCGGCATGCAGCCGGCCGGGCCATCCGACTCATTGCGCAGGTTCGTACCCAAGGCATGCCGGACTCCCCGCCCATCGGATCCCCGCCGGTCCAGGCTTCCGTCGGCGGCAGGCTCCGATCGCTGGTGGCCAATCCCGGCCTGCCGATCAGCCTTCTCTTCTTCGCCGGCGCGGTGCTGGTGGCTCTCTCCGCTTTCATCCATCTGCACCTGTGGTCGACCGGCTACCGGCAGATCCACACCATTGGGCCGTTGTTCCTGCTGCAGGCCATCGCCGGCTTTATGGTGGCCGTCGCCGTCGCCGGCTCTCGCCACTACCTGATAGCCGCGGCCGGGGCTTCGTTCGTGGCAGGAACCATCGCCGGGCTGGTGGTCTCCGTCGAAGTCGGCCTGTTCGGCTTCCGGGACAGCTTCAGTGCGCCCTACGCCACCAGCTCGCTCGTCGTCGAGGGCCTGGCGGTGGTGATGTTGGCGTCGGCGGCGTTGGCCGCCCGGCGCCGAAGTCGGCCGGTTCGGCCTTTTGGGCACGACTGAACACGAGGCGGCCCGGCTTCTGGTCGAACCGGGGGCCCCAAAACGAAAAGGCCGCCAGGAACCTGGGTTCCAGCGGCTTTACAACGCCACCAGTGTGCCGACCCGACGAGTGCCTCCCGGAAACCGGTGAGGGCCGTCGGGTCGACACCCGGTGAGCGTCAATTCAGATCTTGCGGACCTGGCTTGCTTGCAGGCCCTTTTGGCCCTGCTTCGTCTCGAACTCCACACGTTGGCCTTCTGCGAGGTCGCGGAAGCCTTCCATCTGGATTTCGGACTGGTGGACGAAGAGATCATCCCCGCCGCCGTCGGGCGTAATGAAACCAAAGCCCTTCTCGGCGTTGAACCACTTGACTGCACCTACTGGCATAACTGTCACTCCTTGAGCTGACTTTCACGCACTTAATCGCGGGGATCCATTTTGAAGCCCAACCTCCGTCAACCCGCGTGAATGGGTCGACGATGGGCATACCCTAGGCGCATCCTGGGCTGGGGGGGCGAAAATTCTCAATTCGTGCCTCCGGGGTCCCCGGCCGAGCACCATTCGTGCCTGGACCCGACGACTCTAGGTATCCGCGGACAGAACCGACCGGAGTCGAAAGAGACAAATTCAGGCGTTGCCGGTGGTGCGGACGCCGTCCCAGGCGGTCACCTCGGCGACCGCCGGCTCCACCTCGTTGTCGGTTCGAAGCGTGGGCTTCCCCACAGGCTCGAAGAGCGACACGATGATCATGGCCGAGAAGGACAGGAAGAACACCGGCTCCACGAAGGCACCGAGCCGGTCGGTGAGATACACCAGACCGAGGAACGGGTAGCCCACAATCAGGACCTTGAGGATCACCCGGTAGGCCTTGGCTTCCCGGGTCGTCTCGCCCCGGGTCCGCCGGACGGCCACGATCACCGCCACCGTCAGGAACGCGAATTCGGCAATGCCGGACAGGACGTGGATGTAGTGGTGGAGCGGAAGCTCCATGTGCCACTCCAGGTTCCGACAGGTGGCGCTCAGTCCTTCGGAGCACACGTAGGGAAACCGGCCGCCGATGGCGCCCGCCGCCCCGAACGCCACCAGCCACTTCCACTCCCGGCGGGCACCGTTCCGGCCGGAGCTCCCCCGCAGCAACAGCGCGGCCACCAGCAGCAGCCCGGCCAGCAGATCGGCATGCTGCATCAAGTCGGCATCCCGGAGCCCGGGCACCTCGAGATCTGAGAAGAATTCATCCGGCGATCGCAACAATCCCGGGACGAACGGGACCGCCACCCACCAGTTGTAGGCCACCACCCCACCGATCCCCATCGCCCGGGCCGTATCCAACCTCGCGGTGGTGATCCCTGACGATCCGATCTGGTGTTGTCCAGATGAGAACCCGAGCACGCTCACGTGGCGTGCAACGTCCGCTTCGCGGCGGCCATTCCCACCCCGGGCCGATACCCCTCGGCCCCGGTGCCTGGGCGGCCCCCGCTGATACTCTGCCGAAAGAGAGGATCCAAACCGATGAACATCGTCAGCCTGGTCCCGTCGGCGACCGAGACCCTCATCAGCTGGGGCCGTGTCCCGGTGGCCTGCACCCGCTTCTGCGAGCAGCCCGACATCCCCCACGTTGGGGGGACCAAGGACCCGGACATCGACAAGATCGTGGAGCTGGGTCCCGATCTGGTGGTGGTGGACGAGGAAGAGAACCGCCGTGAGGACCACGACTCACTGGTCGAGCGGGGCGTGCCGGTACACGTGTTGCGCATCCGATCACTAGAGGATGTCAACCCCGCCATACAGGAATTGTCCCACCAGGTAAGGGCGCAATGTCAAGCATTCGCCCTTCCCGAGCCCAAAGCCGCCCGCTTGACTGCCTTCGTCCCCATCTGGCGGCGACCCTGGATGGCGCTCGGGATACCCACCTATGGCGCCTCCCTCCTCGCCCGTCTCGGGGTCAGCTCGATCTTCGGCGAGGACGACGGCCCCTATCCGACCCTGGAACTCGAAGAAGCGGCCGGCCGGCATCCGGATGTGGTGCTGGCGCCGAGTGAACCGTATCCGTTCACCAAGCGGCAACTCCCCGAACTCTCGTCGGTGGCCCCCACCGTCTTTGTCGACGGGAAGGACCTGTTCTGGTGGGGAGCCCGCACCCCGGGGGCGGTCGAGCGGTTGGCCACGGTGCTCGACCGGTTGTGAACCTCGGTCAGTCGCGGAAGTCGCCCTGGTCGACCCGCAGGGATCGGATCAACGAGAACAAGCTGTTCGCCTGGTCGTCGGTGAGGCCGGGCTCGGTGAAGACCTGATCGTTGAGGGCGGCGGTGGCCAGCTCCACCACCCGTCTTCCTTCCGGGAGGATCTTGGCCAGGGTGGTGCGCCGGTCGGTGGGGTGGGGAAGCCGGGTGATGAGGGATTGGGCTTCCAGCCGATCGACGGCGTTGGTGACACTGGCCGGATGGACCTGCAGGCGAGCTCCGACCCGGGAGAGGGGCAACGCGCCGGTCCGGCTCAAACTCAGCAGCATCAGCAACTCGTAGCGGGCAAATGTCAGGTCGAAGGGACGGAGGGCCGAGTCGACCCGGGCGAGGTAGATCTGGTGGGCTCGCATGATCGACGTCACCGCCGCCATGCCCGGCGCCGCGGCGTTCCACCCGTGGGCCTGCCATTGCCGGCGGGCTTCTTCGATGGGATCGAAGTCGAGGGATTTCCGATGTCCTGCCAATGTGCTCCAGTGCCGGTTCCGAGCGCTTGGGGGTCGGCGGCCGTGGCGGCGCCAACGCCGCTTGACCCTACCAGCGGAGTTCTTCCCAGCTCAGGGGGGCAACCGGATTCATCGGCACGGGTAGGGTCATGCCGATGACGACCGGGCGAGGCGGGAGGACCAGGCTCGTCGGGCTGGCTCTGATGGTCACCACCATCCTCGCCGGCTGCACGAGCGCGGTGCCGACGCCCTCCCCCGCCTCGACGGCATCGCTTCCGCCGGCGGCGGTGGTGGTGGTGCCGATCGTCTGGTCCGTCTGTGGAGGGAACCCCGGCCTCCAGTGCGGTTCGGTTCCGGTGCCCATCGACTATCAACATCCCGACCAGGGCACGCTGGAGGTGGCGGTGTCCCGGAGTCTGGCCCTGGATCCGTCGCAGCGGGTCGGGTCGCTGGTGGTCAACCCCGGAGGGCCCGGCGAGAGCGGGAATCAGATCCTGCCGGTGCTGCTCGGCTTGCTCCCCACCGCCATCCGCCAACGCTTCGACATCGTCAGCTTCGACCCCCGGGGCACCGGAGCCAGTGACCCGCTGGACTGTGGGACGTCGCCGGCCACCGTGACCAGTCTCAACCCGGTGCCCTCGTCGCCGGCCCAGCCGCTCCCGGGCACGACGGTGTTCACCGCCATGGCGCAGAGCTGTCTGACCCATTTTCCGCAGTTGGAACCCAACGTCGACACCGTCAACACCGCCCGGGACATGGACCGGATCCGGGCGGCGCTGGGAGACGCCACCCTCAGCTTCTACGGACTTTCCTACGGCACCGTGCTCGGAGCCGTCTACGCCACGCTGTTCCCGAAGCGGATCCGTTCGATGGTCCTCGATGGGGCGGTGGATGTGAACGTCACGCTCACCCAGCAGGCGCGCCAACAGGCTCCGGCCGCCGAACGGTCGCTCCACCATCTGCTGGAAACCTGCGGCGGGGTCTCCCCCTGCCCGCTGGGCGCCGACCCGGTGGACTACTTCCAAGCCGTCAGTCGGGCGCTCGCCACCGCCCCCGCCGGTGGCGCCACCCCGGCGGTCACCGTCGGCGATCTCGATACCGCCACCCTCTTGACGTTGAGCGTGCCCAGTTTCACCACTGGCTTTCTTCAGGCTCTGGTCGCCGCCCACAACGGGAGCGGGGCTCCGTTGCGCCAGCTGGCGCTGGCCTTGGCCACCGACATCGATGGATCCTCGTTGGTCGACTCCCTCTGGGCCATCACCTGCAACGACGCCAGTGCCCACCCGGGTCCGACGGCGGCCGGCACCCTCGCCCGGCAATTGGAGGCCGCCGATCCCCTGATGGGTGGGTACGCCGCCACCTATGCCCTGGGGGGATGTGTGGCCTGGCCGGCGGCTGACCAGCCAGTGACGAACCTGCATCCGACCGGGGCACCGCCGACGCTGGTGGTGGGCAACACCGGCGATCCGAACACCCCGCTGATCGGAGCTGTCCATCTGGCCGCCCTGTTCCCGAAGGCCAGCCAACTGACCTGGAACGGGTGGGGGCACACCTGGCTGCTGAGCGGGGCCACCGACCCCTGCATGCAACAACACGTCACGACCTACCTCTTGAACGGCACCCTCCCCGCCCCCGGGACCGTGTGCAGCTGACCTCGCCATGAAGGGGACCCGGCGCAGTTGGCTGGCGGTGGCCGCGGTGATGTTCGGCGTCGGCTGGGGGGCCAACCAGTTCACCTCCCTGCTGATCGCCTATCACCAGCACCTCGGACTCGCCTTCAGCCTCAACGAGGCACTGTTCGGGATCTACGCCCTCGGGCTGATCCCCGCCCTCCTGGTCGGCGGACCGGCGTCGGATCGGTGGGGCCGCCGGACGGTGGTGAGGCCGGCGGCGGTGATGTCGGTGGCCGCCACCCTGGTGCTGATGGCCGGCGCCCACTCCACGCCGTTGCTCTTTGTCGGCCGCTTCCTGGCCGGCACGGTGAGCGGGGCGGTCTTCGCCGCCGGCACCGCCTGGGTCAAGGAGTTGTCGGTCCCCCCGTTCGACACCGCCGCCGGCGAGCAGGCCGGCGCCCGGAGAGCCGCCATTGGGCTGTCGGCCGGCTTCGGGTTGGGACCGCTGGCGGCGGCGCTCATTGCCCAATGGGGCCCGGCTCCCCTGGTCGTCGCCTACCTTCCCCACCTGGCGGTGATGGCGCTGGTGTTGCCCGGCCTGTGGCGAGTCCCCGAAACCGTCCCCCCGCTGGCCGGGTCGGGCCCCAGTCTGATCGCCCGCCTCCGGGTGCCCGCCGCCGCCCATCCCCGGTTCTTGTCGGTGGTGGTGCCGATGGCCCCCTGGGTGTTCGGTGCCGCCTCAGTGTCCTTTGCCGTGCTGCCATCGGTGGTGAGCAGTAGGACCCAGGGCTTCGGCATCGCCTTCGCCGGGCTCATCGCCGCCCTCACCCTCGGGGTCGGGGTAGGGGTCCAGCCGGTGGCCCGCCGGTTCGATCGGATCGGCAGTTCCCGGGGGGCGGTGGCCGGGCTCACCCTGGTGACGGTGGGGATGGCGGTCGCCGCCCTGGCCGCCGAACTGTCTGACCCGTGGGTGGTGGCGGTGGCCAGCGCCGTCCTCGGCGGCGGCTACGGCTTCTGCCTGGTGGGGGGCCTGCTCGAGGTGCAGCGGATTGCCGGTCCCGATGAGTTGGCCGGGTTGAATGCGGTGTTCTACGCGTTGACCTACGTCGGCTTTGCCCTACCGATCGTCCTGGCCGAGCTGGCCCGCTTCACCAGCTTCACCGTGTTGTTGTTGGCCCTTACCGGGTTGGCAGCCGCCTGTCTGGCGGCAGTGGCAGCCAACGCCGCCCGGGCGAGGCGTCCATGAGCGAGTGCACCCGGCTGGCCCCGTAGGCCACCGACCGGGTCTCGTGGTCGAGGGCGGTGGCCAACTGGCGGTGGTCGATGGTGGCATCCGCCCGCACCGCATCGACGACGGCCGCTGACACCGCGTCGGCCTGGTCGATGATCCGGCCCGTCTCCGCCTGGGCATCCGCCGATCCCACCACCGGGACGCCCTTACTGGCCAGTATCAGCACTTGGTCATGGCGCTGAGCCTGATCGCGAAGATGGCCGATCAGATGGGGGAGCTGGCCGACCGGGGTGCCGGTGGCGGCGGCGGTCTTGACCGCCACCTCGGCGGCGCTGACGTGGGACCACAAGTCGCGGCGCAGCCACATCGCCTCCCGCCGGCTCCCGGTTCTCACCAGTGCCCCGGCGGCCAGCGAGGTCCGGTAGGCCCCGGACCAGGCGGAGGCCACCATGTCGGGCCCCGGCCGGGAGATCGACTTCGGCATGACCATCTCGAGGCGCGCCCGCCATTTCCGCACCTTCCGGACCATCCTCCAGGCGACCACCCCGGCGAAGGTGACGAGCGCCACCATTCCGGCAGCCACCGTGATGATGGCGAGATCGGCGACTTGGTGCATGACGGCCTCCTTCGAACCTCGGCTCCCGACCAGTCTCCCCCACATCGCCACCGATGCCGGCGCGGGACCCGGCGCCGGCCGGGTGGAAGGCGACCGCCAATCCGGGTCAGCCGGCCGGTTCGAGCAGGTCGGACCGCATCCGGTCGAGGTCACCGGCACCCACCCCGGCGCCCAACGCCCAGGCCCGGGCACCCCCGAAGCCGGCGTAGACCCCATCCAGGAATCGCTCCATGGTGGCGGCCTCGACGGTGAAACGGGAAGCCGGCACCTTGGACATCCCCGCCGAGTAGGTCGGATCGTTGCGGATTCGATCGACAATGAGCTCCAACCGGTCGGCGGTGATGACGTAGTCGGCCACGATCGTCTCCCGCTCGACGCCGAGGATGTCCAGCACCAGGGCGGCCAGCACCCCGGTGCGGTCCTTGCCGGCGGTGCAGTGGAAGACGAGCGGGAAATTGGTCGGTTGGGCCACCAGGCCGAGTGCGGTGACCAGCGCCTCCCGACCGGTGTCGAGATACCAGAGGTACCGCTCGGCCAGGTCGTCACCGGCGGGGGCCGGAGCCCCGACCGCTTCACCCCGGCTCCGCTGCACCACCGCCAGGTGGTGGTAGTCGATGGCTTGCTCCCCCAGCAATCCCCGGCCGGTGTGTTCCACCTCGCCCGGAGTCCGGAGGTCGATGATGGTCCGGAGGCCGATCGACCGGAGGATGTCGATATCGGCGTCGGTCAGCTGATGGAGCCCGTCGCTCCGGAACAACCGGCCACGCCGGGTGACAGTGTCCCCATCGGCGGGGTAGCCACCGAGATCTCGGAAGTTGAAGGCGCCGGTGAGGGGTACGAGTCGTTCGGGAGCGTCCACCCGGTCATCATGGTCCACCCGGTGAACCACGGGGCGCTCGAATGTCGCTCCCCGGGTGGCTCTAGTATCATCAGCGCTGCATAAGCCGCACGGGGCGAGCTTTCGGACCAGAGGGCAGCCCTTGGATCTGCCCACGGGGCCGGCTTGGTGAGCGTCGCCCACGCCGCTTATCCCACCCAGATGATCATCCGGTTACCGGACTACAACCGTAAGGAATCCTCCCCCATGCAATCGCTCGCTACTTGGTGCGTCCGCCATCGCCGCTGGGTGCTCCTGTTCTGGCTGGTCGCCCTGATCGGGGTATCGGCCCTCTCCAACGCAGTCGGAACCGCCTACTCCAACAGCTTCACCTTGCCCCACACCGAGTCGACCGAGGCGCTGTCCCTGTTGCAGTCAGCCGCGCCCCAGCAATCGGGCGACAGCGAGCAGGTGGTGTTCCAGGCCACCGGCGGCACCAAGGTCACCGACCCGAGCGTCGTCGCGGCGGTGAACCGGATGATCGCCAAGGTGGCCACCGTCCCCCACGTCTCTCACTTCACGCCGAGTCAATGGGCACCCGGCCCGTCGAGCCACGTCAGCCCGGACGGCACCATCGGCTTCGTCACGGTGACGTTCAACCAGGAGAATCTGGGCAACAACACCACGCTGGCCAAGCAATTCGTCTCGGCGGCCAAGACCGCCCAAGGGCCCGACCTCTCCGTGGCGGTGGCCGGCCAGCTGGCCGAGGCCTCCAACCCGACCTCCTTCGGGGGGATCAGCACGCTGCTGGGTGTCTTTTTGGCCGCCATGGTCCTCGCCTTCATCTTCCGCTCCGGGTTCGCCATGGCCCTCCCGTTGATATCGGCCCTGGCCTCGCTGGGCACCGCCATCGGCCTCATCGGGCTCTTGAGCCACCTGTTGAAGATGCCCCAGTTCTCGGTGGAGCTGGTCGCCCTCATCGGGCTCGGGGTAGGTGTGGACTACGCGCTGTTCATCGTGACCCGGCACAGACAAGGGCTGATCGCCGGCAATGACACCGAGTCGTCGATCGTCAACGCGGTGAACACCTCCGGACGCGCTGTACTGTTCGCCGGCATCATCGTCTGCATCGCCCTGCTCGGCATGTTCGCCCTCGGGGTGACCTTCCTCTACGGCCTGGCGGTGGCCGCGGCCATCGGGGTGGCCTTCACCATGCTGGCCGCCCTCACCCTGATTCCCGCCTTCCTCGGGTTCATCGGGCCGAAGGTGCTGAGCCGGAAGCAGAAGCGCGAACTGGCCACCACCGGTTCCCGGGTGGTCGGGAGCGGCAACACCGGCTTCTGGCCGCGGTACGCCGGAATGATCCAGCGCCATTCGGGGCTGCCGGCCATCCTCGCCCTGGTCGCCATCGTGCTGATCGCCCTGCCGTTCTTCTCCCTCCGCCTCGGCAACTCAGACCAGGGCAACGACGCCACGACGACCACCACCCGACAGGCCTTCGACCTGCTGGCCAAGGGCTTCGGCCCCGGCTTCAACGGTCCGTTGCAGCTGGTCACCGTCAACCCCGGCGCGGCCAACACCCAGGTCATCAATCAGATCGCGGCTGAGGTGAAGTCCCAGCCCGACGTGGCTGAGGTTGCGCCCCCGGTCATCTTCCCGGCCAAGGACGGCACCCAGGTGGCGCTCATCCAGGTGTATCCGGCCTCGGCTCCCCAGGATTCGGCCACCGCCACCCTCATCAACCAGCTCCGGACCCAGACCCTCCCGCGGGCGGTGCCCCCGGGATCAAACCTGGCCGTCTACGTGGGGGGCACCACCGCCATCTTCGCCGACTTCTCCCGGGTGCTGACCTCCAAGCTTCCGCTGTTCATCGGCTTGGTGGTCATCCTCTCCTTCCTCCTGCTGGCCGCAGTGTTCCGAAGCGTGGTCATCCCCCTCACCGCCGCGGTGATGAACCTGCTGTCCATCGGGGCCGCCTTCGGGGTGCTGGTGGCGGTGTTCCAGTGGGGTTGGCTGAGCGCCATCTTCGGGGTGAACCGAGCCGGGCCGGTCGAGTCGTTCCTGCCGGTCATGCTGTTCGCCATCCTCTTCGGGCTCTCCATGGACTACGAGGTCTTCCTGGTCAGCCGCATCCACGAGGAGTGGATCAAGTGTGGCGACAGCCGGGAGGCGGTGCGGAAGGGACTGGCCGCCACCGGCAAGACCATCTCGGCCGCCGCCCTCATCATGATCCTGGTCTTCGGCTCGTTCATGTTCGGGGGAGAGCGGGTCATCAAGGAGTTCGGGCTCGGCCTGGCCGCCGGGATCCTCATCGACGCGGTGATCATCCGGATGACCATCGTCCCCGCGCTGATGTTCCTGTTCGGTAAAGCCAACTGGTGGTTCCCCAACTGGCTCGATCGGGTGCTCCCCCATCTTTCGGCCGGAGAATCGGCGCCTCCGGAGCCCATCGCCGAGCCCAGCCAGCCCGAGCCGGACCCCCTCCCGGTCTGAGTGTCACCGGGGCCGAACCGGCTTGGCCGGCCGACGTCCGGTGATTTCAGATCAAGAGGCTCACGGCGCCATGCCGGAGTCGACCCAAGCCCGGAACACCTGGACCCGCTCCGGGGGCCAGGCCCCGTCGCACGGCATGGTGCCGTTCTGCACCCGGTCCAGGATGGCGGAAGCATGCCCACGGACGTCGTCGTAGGACCAGAGGTCAAAGTGCCGACTCATCGACTCCTGATCGCGTTCCCGAAACAGTGGCTGGATGTCGGTGGCAAAGCTCCCCGGACCGTCGCTGACGGCGTCCATTCGGTCATGGTAGCCAGCGGACGGTCTTGTATCTAGTGCCCCGCCATCAACCCGCCGGGACCCGCTTGGCGGCGCCGGGTTCCTGGGTGGGCATGACCTGGATCGCCGCCATCGGATAGGGAGGCTGGTTCCCGTTGATCTCGGCGATGTCCAATGCCTGACATCCCTCGGCGGTCACCACCGCCACCGTGTCGCCGGCGGTGGAGGGGAGGTTCGGTCGGCTGGTGTCGGCCTTCCCCATCTGCAACGTCGTGGTCAGGTCGCCCACCGTCTTCCGCCGCCAGGCCGAGATGTTCGGCGCCCGTACCCCGAAGCGTTCCTCCAAGAAGCGCAATTGGGAGGTGTGGTCGAACACATCCGACGAGACGTAGCCACCCCGGCTGAAGGGCGACACCACCAGCATCGGAACCCGGAATCCGAGGCCGATCGGACCGTTCACCCCTTGAGCGGCGGCCGGGAGCGGGTTCACCGTCACGAACTCCCCGGCGGTTCCGGCCGGCGGCGTGGGTGGGGGCACGTGGTCGAAGAACCCGTCGTTCTCGTCGTACATGACGAAAAGGACGGTCTTCGACCACACCTCGGTGTTGGAGACGAGGGTCTGGAGGGCTTGGTCGATGAAGCTGGCTCCCAACGCCGGGGGGGCCGGCGGGTGCTCGTCATAGCCCAGCGGGGGGATGAGCCACGACACCTTGGGAAGGTTCCCCGAGCGGACATCCTGGGCGAAGTCATTGGGAAAGATCGGCAGGAACGCCTTTTGGTAGAGGGCGGACGACGGGCTCGAATACTGCGAGAAGTACGGGAGGATGGCGTCGGAGACCAGCATGACTTCGGGAGACTCCACCCGGTACTGGTCTCCGGGTGGGGAGTAGACCTTCCACGACACCCCGGCGTCCTCCAGGACCTCGGGCATGGTCGGCCAGTTCACGCTGAATTTGGCCGCCGGCAACGGGTTGGTGATCAACACCGGTCCACCATGGGTGCCGGCCGGGTCGACGGTGCCCGACACCGACATCAGCCGGTTGGGATGGGTCGGACCCATGACCGAGCAGTGATAGGCGTCGCAGATGGTGAAGG
This sequence comes from Acidimicrobiales bacterium, assembly GCA_036268775.1. Lineage (GTDB taxonomy): Bacteria > Actinomycetota > Acidimicrobiia > Acidimicrobiales > RAAP-2 > DASZIT01. The sequence continues at coordinate 192,872 of DATATM010000026.1, forward strand.
CGTCAGCCAGGGCGTAGTGATAGGGGATATCGGCGCGGGTGTGGTACCCCATGGTGATGAGCCCGTTGGTCGGGCCCTCGTACTGCGCGGAGGTATGGGTGGTGACGAATCCGTCCATGGATCCGTTGTCACGGCAGAGGTGCTGCGGAAGCCAGTTATGGCTCAGGTCGTGGGTGCACTCCCCCATCCCCGAGGCCACATCGAGGTGGAACGGGAGTTGCCGTCCGACCGGGGAACGGGAGGTGTTGCCCGGGAACGGCTGCGAGAAGGCTCCGAGGTTGCCGGCCGGATGGTCGTCGAAGCCCCGCACCCCTTTGTAGGCGCCGAAGTAGTGGTCGAACGACCGGTTCTCCTGCATCAGGAACACCACGTGTTCGATGGCGCCGAGGTCGGACCCGGCCGGGGCGGTGGTGGTGGCGTTGGACACCGTCGAGGACGATCCGCAGGCGGCCGCCAACAACCCCGCCCCGGTGGCCAGCGCGCCCCCCAAGAAGATCCGCCGATCGAACGGCGTGCCGGCCGGCCTCGATTTCGAGCTTTCCCCCACGGTCCCCCCCTTGTGCTGGGCAGCCTGCCCGGCTATCACGTGACAGGAGCGTGACCGGAATGTGAACGATGCGCAACTGACTGCCCCTGACCAGGAGGGTCGCCACCGGCGAAGGGAGGTGTCGGGCCCGGCCGGGTTCCTTCACCGCCTCCGCCTTGACAACCCGGCCGGAGGAGTCTTAGCTGCGTTTCGGGGACAACCCGGAACCTACGAGCCATTTGGGGGAAACATGTCCGACTTCGTCATGACCATCGGAGGCGATTCCGTCCCGGCCGGAGAGTCGTTCGGCGTGCACAACCCGGCCACCGGCGACGTCTTCGCCCACGCTCCCGAGTGTAGCCGCACCCAACTCGATGCCGCTTTCGATTCGGCGGCCAAGGCCTATCGGGACTGGAAGTCCGACGAGTCGGCCCGCCGGGCCGGGTTGCTGGCGATGGCCGATGTGCTGCTGGCGTCGGCCGGCGAGATCGCCCCGGTCCTCACCGCCGAGCAGGGGAAGCCACTCGGTGAAGCCAACATCGAGGTCTTCGCCGCCGCCATCTGGTGCCAGTACTTCGCCAACCTCGAGACCCCGCCGCAGACCATCCAGGACGATGCCGATGCCCTGGTCGACGTGGTCCGTCGCCCGCTCGGCGTAGTGGCCGCCATCACCCCGTGGAACTTCCCGCTGACCCTGGCCTTCTGGAAGATCGCCCCCGCCCTGCTGGCCGGCAACACCATGGTCCTCAAGCCGTCGCCCTTCACCCCCCTCGCCACTCTGAAGACGGTGGAGCTGCTGCGCTCGGCGCTGCCGCCCGGGGTGCTCAACGTGGTCAGCGGCGGCGATGACCTGGGGGCCTGGATGACCAGCCATCCGGTCCCCCGCAAGATCAGCTTCACCGGTTCCATCGAGACGGGTAAGAAGGTGGCCCAGTCGGCGGCCCCGGACCTCAAGCGGGTGACCCTCGAGCTCGGAGGCAACGATCCGGCCATCGTCCTCGACGGCGCCGATCCCGCCTGGGTGGCCAAGGCCATCTTCGCCGGCGCCTTCAACAACAACGGCCAGGTGTGCTCGGCCATCAAGCGGGTCTATGTGCCCGAGGCCCTCTATGACGATGTGGTCGAGGCTCTCGCCGCCCACGCCTCGGCGACCAGGGTGGGGGACGGAACCGAGCCGGACACCCAGCTCGGCCCGATCAACAACGCCCCCCAGTTCGAGAGGGTGAAGGAACTGGTGGCCGACGCCATCACCGGCGGGGCCCGGGCGGTGACCGGCGGCCACCCGATGGACCGTCCTGGCTACTTCTTCGAGCCCACCATCCTGGCCGGCCTGACCGACGGCACCCGGATCGTCGACGAGGAGCAGTTCGGTCCGGCCCTGCCGGTCGTCTCCTACCGGGATGTCAACGACGCGGTAGAGCGGGCCAACGCCACCCACTTCGGTCTCTCCGGATCGGTGTGGGGCCCGGACGCCGACCGGGCCGCCGAAGTCGCCGGCCAGCTCGAGTGCGGGACCGCCTGGGTCAACACCCATCTCGCCCTCGGTCCCGCCCAACCCTTCGGGGGCTTCAAGTGGAGCGGCATCGGCGTCGAGAACGGTCCCTGGGGCCTGGCCGAGTTCTCCGAACTCCAGGTGGTGCACCGCTCCCGGACCGCCGACGGCCTGAATATCAGCACCGCCGGGCTGGTTTCCTAGCCCAACCGGTTCGAGTCCGGACCCACCCGGAGGCGGTTGGAGCCGGAGTATCATTCGATAGTCTAACTATGTGAGTTCCAAAACAATGGGTGAGCGCGCCCTGGCCCGAGAACGGCAGACCATCGGCCGGACGGCGGCCTGGATGGCCAAGCAGGTCGAGATCGGCCTGGCGTCGGTGGACCTGTCCATCCCCCAGTACCGGGTGCTCGGGCTCCTGGACGAGAGCCCGGCCTTCTCCTCGGCGATGGCCGAGCGGTTGGCGGTGCGGCCACCCAGCATCACCGCCATCATCGACGGCCTGGTGGCCCGGGGGCTGGTCGAACGCCATGCCGTCGAGTCGGACCGGCGGCGGGTGGACCACTCCCTGACCGAGAGCGGGCTGACGGTGCTCACCGCCGCCGACGCCGCGGTGGCAGCACGGCTGGCCGACATCGCCGGCTGCCTCGACGAACCCGCTGACACCCAGGGCGCCCTCGACGGTCTGGTCACCTGGCGCCACGCCCTCCTCGCCTTCCGCTCGGCTCGAAAGGCGCGGCGATGAAGCTCCCGACCCTTCGGCGCCACCACCGCGGCACCGCCGAGCCGGCCACCGACTTCGTCCCCATGGCCGAGGTCGCCCGCAACGACGCCCCCCGGGCCACCATCGACCCGGACAAGTCGCTGTCGTGGCTGCGCCGCGCCCTCCCGGTGATGAAGGCCCATCAGGGCATGTTCATCACCTCCCTCGTCCTCTCCTTCTTCGGCCTGGTCCTCCAGGTGCAGATCCCCAACCTGTTGAATCACGCCATCGACAATTCCATCGTCAGCCACAGCGTTCCCCTCAGTCACTACGTCTGGTGGATCGTGGGCCTCGGCCTGGTCGGCGGGGTAGCCGGCTACATCGCCCGCCTGTACCTGTTCGAAACCGCCTACAACATCGAGTACGACCTTCGGAACATCATCTACGAGCACCTGACCCGGATGTCGTTCTCCTTCTACGATCGGGTCCAGTCGGGCCAGTTGATCTCCCGGGCCAATTCCGACATCCGCTCGGTGCAGATGTACATGACTTTTGCCCCGCTGATTCTGGTCCAGTGCTCGATGGCGGTGATCGCCTTCGTGTTCATGCTGTCCATCAACGTCCCGTTGGCCTTCATCGCCATGGCCACCATGCCCTTCGTCTATTTCACCGGGGTAAAGATGCGGAAGTCGATGTTCCCGGTCTCCTGGATCATCCAGGCCCGCCTGGCCGATGTCGCCACCATCGTGGACGAGAACATCAACGGGGTCCGAGTGGTCAAGTCGTTCGCCGCCGAGGAACAGCAACTCCGGGAACTCTCCGGGGCGGCGGAGAAGGTGAAGTGGGGCTACATCAAAGACGCCGACATTCGGGCCCAGTTCACCCCCCTGGTGCAGAACCTTCCCCAGGTCGGCCTGGCCCTGGTGCTGCTGTTCGGCGGCTACATGGTCATCCACGGCGGGCTCGGCATCGGCGCCATCCTCGCCTTCAACTCCTACCTGTTGATGCTGCAGGCCCCGTTCATGATGTTGGGGATGCTGATCATGATGGGCCAGCGGGCCGCCGCCTCCGCCGATCGGATCTACGAGATCCTCGACGAGCAACCGACGGTGAACGACGCCCCCGACGCCGTCGATCTCCGGGACAGCCGGGGTGACGTCGAGTTCCGGCACGTCGATTTCTCCTACCATTCCGACGATCCGCGGCTAGTGCTGGCCGACTTCAACCTCCAGATCGCCCGGGGCGAGACGGTCGCCCTGGTGGGTCGGACCGGAGCCGGCAAGTCGACGGTGGCCAGATTGTTGACCCGGTTCTACGACGTGACCGCCGGATCGATCCGGATCGATGATCACGACATCCGCGACCTGACCCTCGACAGCCTGCGGGCCAACGTCGGCATCGTCCTCGATGAGCCCTTCCTGTTCTCGGTGTCGGTGCGGGACAACATCGCCTACGGGAAGCCCGGGGCTTCCATCGACGAGGTGGAGGCGGCGGCCCGAGCCGCCGGCGCCCACGAGTTCATCAGCCACCTGGAGCAGGGCTACGACACCGTGGTCGGCGAGCGCGGCTACACGTTGTCGGGCGGCCAGCGCCAGCGGATCGCCATTGCCCGGACCCTGCTGGTGAATCCCCCCATCCTGATCCTCGACGACGCCACCAGCGCCATCGACGTCCAGGTCGAACAGCAGATCCACTCGAACTTGGCGGTGCTGATGGAAGGGCGGACGACGTTGATCATCGCCCACCGGCTCTCGACCATCTCGCTGGCCGACCGGGTGGTGCTGCTGGACAGCCAGAAGATCGTGGCCGACGGCACCCACGCCGAGCTGCTGGCCACCACCCCGCTGTATGCCGAGGTGCTGGCCCAGGCGGGCGAGCTCGAGGCGACTCCGGAAGGGGTGGGCCGATGACCTGGGGCGGTGGATTCGGTGGGGGTGCCCCCGGTGGGTTCGGGAGACCGGCCGCGCCCGGGCTGCCCTTCGGCGGGATCCCCTCCGAGCTGCAGGGCGGGGTCGACCGTCTCCTCGCCACCGAACCGGTGCACCCGGAGCCGGATATCACCTTCAGCCAGAACGGGTCGGACGAGGAGCTCCGCCGGCTCACCCTCTGGCGGCTGATCTCCAAGTACCCGGGGATGACGGCGCTGGCCGGTCTGCTGGTGGTGGTGATCGCGGTGCTGTCCCAGACCGGGCCGAAGCTCACCGAGATCGCCATCAACGACGGGATGACCCCCCATCACGGCAACTTCAAGGTCGTCGTCATCACCGCCGCGCTCTACCTGGTGTTCATCGTGGCCACCTCCTACGCCCAGCGGGTCCAGGTGCAGGTCACCGGACGCATCGCCGCCTGGGTGATGAACGACCTGCGGGTCAAGATCTTCGCCCACCTCCAACGGCTCTCGCTCGGCTTCTTCACGGAGGAGAAGGCGGGGGTGCTTATGAGCCGGATGACCAGCGATATCGAGAACCTCCAGCAACTCCTCCAGGACGGCCTCTCCCAACTGGCCATCCAGGCGCTGACCATGGTGGTGATCACGGTGGTGCTGTTCACCACCAATGTGGAGCTGGCCGCCATCACCGTCTTCCTCATCGTCCCCGCCCTGGTGGTGGCGTCCATCTGGTTCAAGCGCGCTTCGGAACGCGGCTACGACCGGGTGCGAGACGGGATCGCCAACGTGCTGGCCGACCTCTCCGAGAGCCTCCACGGGGTGCGCATCGTCACCGCCCACAACCGGCAGCGCCAGAACGTCGTCCACCACCGCAACGTGGTCGGCGACTACCGGGACGCCAACATCTACACCGCCCAGGTCAACGCCATCTACGGGCCGGGCACCCAGCTGCTCGGCGTCCTCGCCCAGGCGGCGCTGCTGGCCATCGGCGGGACCATGGTGGTCCACCACACCCTCTCGATCGGCGCCCTGGTGGCGTTCTTCTTGTACCTCAACCGGTTCTTCCAGCCGATCCAACTGTTGGTGCAGCAGTACAACACCTATCAGCAGGGCCAGGCCTCGGTGATCAAGCTCCGGGCCCTCAGTGACACCGAGCCGACCGTCCGGGAGTCGCCCACCGCCGTCGACCTACCCCATCTCGAAGGCGAAATCGTCTTCGACCATGTCTCCTTCGGGTATGACCCCGAGGTCGAGGTCATCTCCGACGTCGACATCCGGATCCAGCCGGGAGAGACAGTGGCCTTCGTCGGCCCCACCGGCGCTGGCAAGTCCACCTTGGCCAAACTGGTGACCCGCTTCTACGACCCGACCTCAGGGCGGGTCCTCATCGACGGCTACGACCTCCGGGACGTGACCATGCGGTCCCTGCGGCGGCAACTGGGGGTGGTTCCCCAGGAGCCGTTCCTGTTCGCGGGGACCATCGGCCAGAACATCGCCTTCGCCCGCCCGGACGCCACCGACGAGGAGATCTACGAGGCGGTGCGGGCCGTCGGCCTCGAAGAGGTCATCGACCGGGTCCCCGACGGCATCGACACGGTGGTCCACGAGCGAGGCCAGACCCTGTCCTCCGGGGAGCGCCAGTTGCTGGCCCTGGCCCGGGCCTTCCTCGCCCATCCCCGGGTGCTGGTCCTCGACGAGGCGACCTCCAACCTCGACCTCCAGTCGGAGACCAAGATCGAGGCCGCCCTCGACGTGCTGCTGGAGAACCGCACCGCCATCCTCATCGCCCACCGGCTGTCCACCGCCATGCGGGCGGACCGCATCGTGGTGATCGATGACGGACGGATCATCGAGGTGGGGTCCCACCCGGAACTGATCGCCCGGGGCGGCCGGTATGCCGAAATGTTCGCCACCTGGGTTCGCCACTCGGAAACCCCCGGCGAGTCCGGTTAACCGAGGGCGCCCGCCCGGGCGATCAGAAACTGGGTGGCAGCGCGGCACCCGCTGTCGAAAAGTTGCTGCTGTTCCTGGGCGGTGATGCCGAAATCGGTGGAGTTGATGGTGCCGCAATCCACAAAGATCGTCGAGCGGGCCGTCTCCGCATCGAGGTGATAGCGGTCCCACTCGGTGATCATCGTCTTCAGACAGTCGATGGCCTCCCCCACGGTGCTGCCGGCCGGACGGTCCGGGCTCATGGCGATCTGCCGGGCCGACAGCTTGATCCCGAAGGTGGGCCAGCGAGGCGAGGCGTGGTCGACCCGGTCGAAGGATTGGATGGGGAAGTTGGACAGCATCCCCCCGTCGACCAGGGTCACGGTGCCTCCCGGCCAATTTCCGTACTCGGGTGATACCGACGGCTGGGTCCTCATCCGGACCGGTTGGAAGAAGAACGGGATGGAGATGGAGGCCCGGACGGCGGCGGCGATGCTTTGGTCGCCGGGCGGCAGGCCGTAGATCGGGTAGTCCCAGGGCAGCCGCACCAGGGTCCGGCGGGTGATGTCGGAGGCCAGCACCAACAGCCGGTAGCGCTGGCCCTCGGGGATGCTGGCCCCCGGATCCTCACCGACCGGGATCTCCAGTTCGCCGAAGGTGGTGACTCCGAGATCGGCGAGGATCGGGGACAGCCATTCGACCAGATAGTCGCCGGAGTAGAGGCCCATGTCCAAGAGGAGGTGGGCGGCGGATCCGAGGCTGCCGGACAGCCTCCGGATCAGGCTCTTGTCCTCGAACCGGGTGTAGTCCACCGCCCCCAGATAGTCCTTCAGCAGGCTGAGACTCCGCCCCGATCGCTGGAGGGCGGCGGCCAGCGCGGCGGCGATGGCGCCGGAGCTGGTGCCGGCAATCCGAGGGAAGCGGTACCCGGCTTCGTCGAGGACGAGCAGGGCGCCGACCACACCGATGCCCTTGACGCCGCCGCCTTCCAGGACGAGGTCGGCTGGCATCGAGGCGACGCCGGTGGCCGGATCGACGAAGGTGTCGCGCTGGCGGAGGAGGACCTTGGCGTGGTCGAACGCCGTCTGATCCTGCGGCGGCCGTTGAAAGGGCTGGACGGTTGGCACTCCCCCATCCTGCCCGCGGACGACGGCAATGTGGGCGAAGCATCGACGGTCAGAAAGCCCGGATCCTGGCCGTCGATATCCCCGGATTCGAGATGGGGCCGTGACACACTGGCGAGCGACGAGGGGCAGGGCGGTTCGCCGCCGGCCCTCCCAACACGGAGGTTCGCACGTGACTGCACGCAAGCTGTTCGCAGAGTGCCTCGGAACCGCACTCCTGGTGTTCATCGCGGTCGGGGTCGCCACCCTGTCCTTCGGGAAATGGGCCTCCGGACCCCTCATCGGCGGCTCGACCGGTACCAGCATCGCCGCCGGGGTGGTCGCCACCGCGCTCGCCTTCGGTCTTGTCCTACTGGTCCTCGCCTACGCTCTCGGGCCCATCTCCGGTTGTCACGTCAACCCGGCGGTGACCATCGGCTTCGTGGTCAGTGGACGCATGTCGGTGTTCGAGGGGATCGGCTACTGGGTGGCCCAGCTGGCCGGCGGCATCATCGGTGCCGGCGCCCTCTACGAAGTGTTCCGGTCGACGACCCTCTACTCCAAGTCCGGCACCGGCCTTGGCACCGACGGATGGGGAAAGCACTCCATGATCGGCATCCCCTGGGGCGGGGCGTTCGCCGCCGAGGCCATCCTCACCTTCCTCTTCGTCCTGGTCGTCCTGGTGGTCACCAGCCGGATCGGCAACTCCAACGTGGCCGGAGTGGCCATCGGCTTCGCCCTGGCCACCGTCCACCTCATCGGCATCCCGATCACCGGGACGTCGGTCAACCCGGCGAGGAGCCTGGGGCCGGCCATCTTCGTGGGCGGGGATGCGCTCCACCAGGTATGGCTGTTCCTGGTCGCCCCGCTGGCGGGGGGAATCGTGGCCGCCCTGGTCCACCGCTTCCTGGTGCCGGCGGAAACCGACCAGGCGATCGCCCTCCCGGGAGCCGAGGCAGAACGGGAGGCGGCCGCCGCCGGTTAGCCCCGCTCCCGGCTCCGCTTCCGGGAAGCGCTTGACAGATCTCCCGTCGTGGTCGATGATCGCCCCACAATTAAAGAGATGGCACGGGGGGTGACATCAAATGTCCAAGCTACGAGTAGCCACCATGGTGTTCTTGGTGGGCATGGCGGCGGTGGGGGTGGCGGCGTGCAGCAGCAACTCCAGCAGTCCGACCACCACCGCCAGTGCCACCGCCAGCAAGGCCGTCTTCTGCGGGTTCAACGTCACGCTGGACAAGGCGGGGTCCACCGTCACCAGCGAATCCGACTTCTTGAATGTCCTGAGGGCGAACAAAGCGGCCATCGACGGCCTGGCCAACAACCTCCCCAATGACAGCATCAAGACCCAGGCCCAAGCCCTCATCAACGCCGCCCGCAGCGCGGTGGCCAACAACAGCACCAGCGGTTTGAGTGATCCCGCCCTCAGCGCTGACGGTGCGGCCCTCGACTCCTACTGCGGTGTGCAGGGGGACGGTACCCCGCTGCCGGCTAATTTCGCCGCCGGCAAGGGCTCCGGGTTCTGTGCCGATGAGGCGGCCATCTCCGCCGGGCTGGGCAATGCCTCCACCCCGGACGACGCGATCACCTTTCTCAAGGCCAATCAGGCCAAGGTCAACGACTTCGCCGCCAACATTCCGGCGGCGGTGCAGAGCGATGCTCAGAGCCTGGTGACTGCCGCCCAGGCAGCCGTCGCCGCCAATGACGGGACGCTGATCCAGACCCAAGCGGTCCAGACCGCCGGCAACAACGTCGATCTCTACTGCGGGGTCAACCACTGACGGGACCGGGGGCGGGGGTCGTCGGGCTGAAGTCTCCTCCTCGGCGACCCTGACCGCGGTCGGCCACCCTACAGTGGGTGGGTGCTGATCCGGACTGGGCGACGCCGACCGTTTTCCGTTCCCGATCCGGGGGTGGCCGAGTGAGCGCGCCGGCCCGGACCGCGGTGCACGGGATGCCCCGGATCGGAGCCGGTCGATCGCTGAAGCGGGCCCTCGAAGCCTTTTGGGCGGGGAACATCGGCGCGGAGGAACTGCAGCGGGCGGCGGCGGAGATTCGAGAGCACAACTGGCAGCAGCTGGCCGCCGCCGGCATCGACTTCGTGCCGTCCAACGACTTCTCCCTCTACGACCACGTCCTCGACGCCGCGGTGATGATCGGGGCCATCCCCGACCGCTTCCGCACCCCGGACGGCATCGTCGACCTGGATCGCTATTTCGCCATGGCCCGGGGCGGAGCGGTCGAGGGACGGATGGTCGCCCCACTGGAGCTGACCAAATGGTTCGACACCAACTACCACCATCTGGTGCCCGAGTTCGGCCCCTCCCCCGTCTTCACCTCCAATCCGTCCAAGCCGCTCGGGGAACTCCTCGGGGCGAAGGCGCGGGGGATCGCCACCACCCCGGTGCTCCTCGGACCCCTGACCCTCCTGCTCCGGAGCTCGCACCCTGACGGCACCGATGTCCTCCGCCGGCTCCAGCCCCTGGTCGACGCCTATCGGGAGCTGTTGACCGAACTCCACCGGGCGGGGGCGGCGTGGGTCCGGCTCGACGAACCCGCGCTGGTCGAGGATCGGGACCCCGAGACGCTCGCCGCCTTCCGAGACGCCTACCGGCGACTGGCCGACGCCGCCGACCGGCCCGATCTGGTGGTCTCCACCTACTTCGGTCCCGTCGGTGACGCCCTCCCGGTGTTGGCCGACCTGCCGGTGGAGGCGGTCGGGCTCGATTTCTGCCGAGGGGCGGAGAACCTCTCCCTCCTCCGGGCCGCCGGTGGGCTGGGGGGCAAGATCCTGATGGCCGGGGTGGTCGACGGGCGCAATGTGTGGGCCAACGACCTGGAAGCCTCCCTGGAGTTGCTCCACCGGCTTGGCGATCTCTCCACCGAGGTGGTGGTGTCCACCTCCTGTTCGCTGTTGCACGTCCCGGTGAGCCTCGGGGCCGAGCACGATCTTCCCGCCGAGGTCCTCCCCTGGCTGGCCTTCGCGGCGGAGAAGCTGGGCGAGGTGGCCACCCTGGCCGAGGGCGTCGGACGGGGCCGGGAGGCCATCGCCGAACAACTCGAGACCAGCCGGATGGTGGGCGACTCCAGGCGGCATTCCACTCGGGTGGTGAACGACGCCGTTCGCCGGCGGGCGGACGGCTTCGGCCGGTCCGACCCCCGCCGATCGGTCGGCCCCGAGCAACGGGCGGTGGCCCAGCAGGAGCGACTGGGGTTGCCTCGGTTGCCGACCACCACCATCGGGTCGTTTCCGCAGACCGCCGAGCTGCGGGCGGCCCGCGCCGGGTGGCGGGCTCACCGCCTCGACGACGGCGCCTATCAGGCTGCGCTGCGCACCGAGATCGACCGGGTCATCCACATCCAGGAGGAGATCGGGCTGGATGTCCTGGTGCATGGCGAACCCGAGCGGGATGACATGGTCCGCTACTTCGCCGACCAGTTGACCGGGTTCGTCCTGCCGGTCGAGGGGTGGGTCCAGTCCTTCGGTTCCCGCTATGTCCGCCCCCCGGTGTTGGTGGGCGATGTGTCCCGCTCCGCCCCGATGACCACCGACTGGACCGGCTACGCCCAGTCCCGAACTTCGAAACCGGTGAAGGGCATGCTGACCGGCCCGGTGACCATGCTCCGGTGGTCGTTCGTGCGGGATGACCAACCCGAGTCCGAGACCGCCCTCCAGCTGGCCCTGGCCATCGGCGACGAGCTGGTCGACCTCCAGTCGGCCGGCATCGCGGTGATCCAGGTGGACGAGCCGGGACTCCGGGAGGGCCTCCCCCTCCGTCGCCGCGACCATGCCGGCTACCTGGCCTGGGCCACCCGGGCCTTCCGGGTGGTGACTGCCCCCGCCGACGCCCGGACCCAGATTCACACCCACATGTGTTACGCCCAACTCGGTGACATCGTCGAGGCGCTGGGCGAGCTCGACATCGACGTGGTGTCGCTGGAGGCAGCCCGTTCCGGCATGGCGCTGGCGGCTGACCTCCAGGCGGCCGACTACCCGGGTGGGGTCGGTCCGGGGGTCTACGACGTGCACACCCCCGGGGTTCCCTCCGTGGCGGAGATCGAGGGGCTCCTCCGCCGAGCCGTCGAGGCGCTCGGGCCTGACCGGGTATGGGTCAACCCCGACTGTGGCCTCAAGACCCGCCGCTACGACCAGGTCATCCCCGCCCTCGATCACATGGTGGCGGCCGCCCGCCACCTGCGGGCGGAGTTGGTCACCGTCTGATCCACCCCGGGCGACTCAGCAGATCGAAAGCGGCGCCAGCTGGGCTTCGGTGGGCTCACTACAGCAGAACCACGATTCGGTGAGTCTGGGACGCGGCCCGGAGGACCCACTGGAGACGGCGCCGACCTCCGGTCGGGGCCGGTGGGCGGTCGAGCGGCTCCGGACCAGCCGGTCGATCTCCTCGAAGGTCAGCGCGGCGTCCTGGTCCACCCGAGCTTCGACCAGGGCCGACAGGTCCTGTTGGAGTTGATCGACCGCGGCGTCGGGATGCGACCAGGACCAACCCAGGCGGTCGGCGTCGAATGGACCGAGGGAAGGGGTCATCTCCGGCCGGTCGAGGAGGAGGGACCCTTCGGGAAGCAGCAGACGCACCGCGTACTGCACCGGGTCCACGTTGGGAACCAGGTCGTGGACGATCACGAAGTCGAGCAGGTCGACCAATCCGTCGATCGTCGTCCAGGGGGTGAACGGCAGCCACGACGGGCGCACCTCGATGCCGTGCCGGCGCAACCGGATGATCGACTCGGAGGCGTCGGCCACCGTGTGGCCCTTGTCCAGGTATTCCAGAATCCGGTCGTCCACCGACTCGAAGGCGGAGACGATGAAGACGCAGCCGGAGTGCGCCATTTCGGGCCAGACATCGGGATGCCGGAGGACGTGCTCCACCTTCACCGTGCAATCGAAGGTGAGCTCCGGTTGGCGCGCATGGATGGCGGCGATCACCCGGCGAGCGTGGGTCGGCATGTTGAGGAAGTCCGGATCCGAGAAGGTCAGGTGCCGGGCCCCGGCCGCCACCAGCTGGTCGACATCGGCCACCACCGCCGCCTCGTCCACCGGGCGCACCCGCCCGTCATAGACGACCGGCACCGGACAGTGTCGGCAGCGATGCGAGCAGCCCCGGCTCGCCTCCACCGAGCCGACCAATCGCTCCTCCCCGCCGACGGCCAGCCGGGTATAGCGGTCGAGGGCCGGCAGCCGTTGGCGTTGGGGGAGGTCGGCGGGCTTCCGGGTCAGCTGGATGACCGGGCCCGACGCCCCACCGCCGGCCCAGGACAGGAGGCCCGACTCGTACTCGCCGGCGATCACCGCGTCGGCCGCCGACCTCACGGTGAGATCGCGGCTCACCGAGGCGTAGAGGCCGTAGAAGCAGAGCGGCAACTCCGGGCGCCGGGCCCGCACCGACTCGGCCACCTGGAGGGCCAGTCGCATGGCGGTGTGCATCGGCACCGAGAACGCCACCCGGTCGGCCCAATCGAAGTCGGCGACCGGGATCGGGTCGACGGCCACGTCCACGCACCGGACCTGGTGCCCGGCCGCCTCCAACGCCGCCGCCGGCTTAGCCAGACCCAGTGGCTGGTTGCCGAGTTCGTAGGTGGACACCAGCAGCACACGCACAGGGCGAGGCTACTGGGGTGGGACCGATCCGCCGACGGGGACAGGAGCCAGCTGGACATCGAGCAACGACTCCGCCTGCCGCAAGGCATCCTCGACTTCGTCGGCCGTCTCCCCCCGGGCGAAGAGGAAGCCGAGGTACCGGTCGCCTTCGGGGAGCGGCACCACCTCCCTCCCCATCGGGATGCTGATCTCCAGCCCGACCACGCCGTCGACGGCGCGAGCCTTCTCCTGTCCGGTCACCCCCTCCAGCACTCCGGCCGTTCGGATCGGGAGCATCATCACCCCCGACGCCTGGGTCTCCCGAGTGAGTCCGTCCAGCCCCAGCCCGAGGGCATGGCGGATGATGATCTCTTCGAGGCTGACTCCGACCCCGAACCGCAAGGAGCGGGAGCACAACCCTCCGATGGAGCGGGCCGCCAACTCCAGCAAGGTCACCGGGCCGGCGGCGCCGATGCGCATCTCCGCGTGAACCGGACCTTCCCGGAGGCCCAATGCCTCCGCGGCTCGAGCGGTCAGGGCCGCCACCTCGGCCAGCGTCGTGGCCGAGTGGCGCGACGGCGTGACGTAGATGGTCTCCTCGAAGTAGGGGCCGTCCAAGGGGTCGGGCTTGTCGAACACGGCCAGCACGCTGAGTTCCCCGTCAACCAGCAGGCCTTCAACCGCCACCTCGGCGCCAGGCACGAATCGTTCGACCAGCAGTGGCTCCGGGCAGTCGCCGAGGATCGCCTGGATCCGGCCGGCGGCCAGCCCGGCCTGGAATTCGTCGTCAACCCGGATCACCCCCAAGCTGGCCGACCGCGAGGTGGGTTTGATCACACACGGGTAGCCGAGGTCGGCACCGGCGGCGGCCACATCCCCGCCCGGCGGTACTTCCCGAAAGGCGGGCTGGGGGATGCAGGCGGCTTCCAGTTTCCGGCGCATCATGACCTTGTCCCGGGTGGCCGCCACCGCGTCGGGCGGATTGTGGCGGAGTCCGAGCCGTTCAGCCGCCTGGGCGGCCACCAGGATGCCCTGGTCATCGACGGCCAGGACGGCATCGAGGGGGGATCGACGGTGAAGTTGGACGACGGCTTCGACCGCCGCCTCCGGAGCGGCCAGAGGGACCACCACCGCCCGGTCACCCATGGATCGGGCCATCGCCTGGCGGCGCTCTGACCCCACTACCACCTCCACCCCCAGGTGGGAGGCGGCGGCGAGGAAATCGGGGGCCCGGTAGGTGGCGGTCGGCAGCAACAGGAGAACTCGTCCCATCACCCTATGATGCACGTATCCGACGAATTCCGAGGCACAGCCATCATGAGTGACGCCGATACCGAGAAGTTGACCGTCCTGCGAGCGACCGATGCCGCCATCGCCATGGTGTCCGATCTGCGGGCCGGGGAAGACGACCAGGAGTCGCTGGCCCTCTGGATCGAGGTCACCGGCTCCAGCGGGAGCGCCTACACCTACGACATGTACTTCCAACCGGTCGCCGATGCCCAGCCGACCGATTGGTCTGATCAGCAGGGCGACCTCAAGATCGTCATCCCCGCCGACAGCGTGGCCAACATGCAGGGCGCCGTCCTCGATGTCAACAGCGACGGCGGGGAGACGGGGATGGTGATCGTCAACCCCAACCAACCCCCCTCGGCGGCAGCCAGCCCGGCCATGTCCGGCCCTCCCGCCGATCTCAGCGGCGACGTGGCCCAGAGGATCCTTCAGGTGCTGGAGGCCCAGATCAATCCGTCCATCGCCGCCCACGGCGGGCGCGCTGACCTGGTGGCGGTCCAGGACAACGCCGCCTACCTCAGGCTGAGCGGGGGGTGCGCCGGCTGCGGGATGGCCACGGTGACCCTGAGCCAGGGCATCGAAGTGGCGCTGCGCGACTCGGTACCGGAGATCACCCAGGTCATCGACGTCACCGACCACGCCTCCGGCACCAACCCCTATTACGAGGCAGCCAAGAAGTAGCCGTCAGACGGGGAGGAACCGGCGGGCGTCCTCGGCGGCATAGGCGGCCACGGTGGCATCGATGGCGGCAGTGGTCTCCACCCGATCGATGACCTCTTGCAGCCGGTTGGCCGGAATGGCACAGGTCATCTCGGTGCGGGGCATATTGGTGCGGGTCCGGCTCAGCATGCAGCCGACGCTGGCGGCCACCTCCCCCTGCTCCTTGGCCATCGCCACGATGTGGCACTGGGGCTTGCCGCTGATGTGGAGGCCGGGAAGGGCGTCGGAGAGGACCATCAGCTGTTTCCCGTTGACCCGGATCAACACCACATCAGGGTCGACCGGAGTGACGGCCAGCGGCCCGTAGGTGACCGCATCCGGTCGCTCGGACACCACCGGGATCCCCGGCACCATTTCCATGGTCACCCAGCCTGACTCCAGCAACGCCGCCACGTCGCCGCGCCCGGCCACCTCCTCGAGGGTGGCGAAACCGTGGGTCAGGCTTCCGACACTGCAGTTCCCGTGGTCGGCGGCCACGGTGGTGAAGGTCCGATCGACCGCCTTGGTCCAGAACACGCAACCGGCCGGCACCCGACCGGTGCGGCCGTCGGGGGTCGGGGCCGGCATCGGTGCATCGTAGGGTTCGACCCCCGATGGGGAGACGTCCGAGAAGGTGATGGCAATCGGTGCAGTGGTGAGGCTCAACGCCGAGGTAAGAGCGGCGGCGGAGGCGGACCAGTCGTCGGTGGTAGGCATGGGCCCAGTATTGCCGACCCCGAGCGATCGTCGATCACCGCCGGCGGCAGCCCTTCCTCGGGCCCGATGGTCGCTATCGTCGAGCCCATGACACCGGAGTGGAAGCCGCTGCTCGAAAGCCGCGCCGACCCCGACCCGTTCATCCAATTCGGGCGGTGGTACGAGGAGGCGGGAGCCGTCGTCCTCTACCCCGAAGCCATGGCGGTGGCCACCGCCGACCGTCAAGGACGACCGTCGGTACGGATGGTGTTGTTGAAGGGCTGGGATCCGGAGGGATTCGTCTTCTTCACCAACCTCGACAGCCGGAAGGGAAACGAGCTCGCCGACAACCCGGAGGCCTCCCTGCTCTTCTACTGGGAGCCGCTGGGCCGGCAGGTGCGCATCGAGGGGCCGGTGGAACCCATTTCTGACGTCGACTCCGACAACTATTTCCGGACCCGGCCACGGGGCGGCCAGATCGGGGCACGGGCATCGCGTCAGAGCCGGACCATCGAGGACCGGGAGGCATTGGACCGGGAAGTGAAGCGACTGGAGTCGGAATTCGCCGGCGCGGAGGTGCCCCGGCCACCGTGGTGGGGTGGTCTCCGGGTGCAACCCCGATCCTTTGAGTTCTGGCAGAACCGGGAAGACCGGCTCCACGACAGACTCCGCTACACCCCGGCTCTATCGGGATGGAAGATGGAACGCCTGCAACCCTGACGGAGGGTGAGGCGTCGATCGGCGCGAGATCGCACTCCCCGCTCGACGTCGTAGATGGAGCGGCGACATCGGGTTCGCGACCGCCCGTGGTGCCGCGGGATGGTTGGTTTGAACTCGCAGCGTGGCGGGAAGAACTCCGGTGGCGTTCAAACGAAGGGAATCAAGATGGGCATCGTCATCATCGCGGCTTTGCTGGTGTTGTTGTTTTTCGGGCTGGGCTTCGCCCTTCACTTGCTTTGGATCGTGGCGGTCATCCTGTTGGTCCTTTGGTTGGCCGGCTTCGCAGTGGGCCGGGGGGAGAGCTCCGGACGACGCGGATGGTACGGGCGGTAGTCCACCTTCCCGTCGGATTCGGTGCCGTCCAGGGACTCGGGGCCGGCGACCACGAGCCGGGATCGTCCCTGGTCCGGGCCCTGTCCACCCGGTTAGATCCGTCGGTGGCCGCCGGACTTCGAGCCCGCCAGCCGTTGGCCGCCTATTGCCAAAGGGCAGGGAAATAGAGCACAATTACCTGCTCCGCATTCGGCGGTAAAAAAGGAGACGTGATGCCTCACAGCATTTGGAGCGGTTCAGTCAGCTTCGGTCTGGTGAACATCCCGGTGGGCATGTACTCGGCGACCGAGGATCACGCCGTCCGTTTCCACCAGTTCGAAGCCGGCACCTCCGATCGGATCCGTTACTCGCGGGTGAACGAGCAGACTGGCAAAGAGGTCGAGTTCTCCAACATCGTGAAGGGGTACGACCTGGGCGGGGGCGAGACCGTCATCGTGACACCGGACGAGCTGTCCGCCGCCGCCCCCCAACGTTCCTCCACCATCGAGATCTCCGACTTCGTCGATTTGAGCGAGATCGATCCGCTCTACTTCCGCTCCTCCTACTATCTCGGTCCCAAGAACGAGGCCGCCGCCAAGCCCTACCGCCTCCTCCATGAGGCGATGGCCAAGACCAACAAAGCCGGGGTCTCCATTTTCGTGATGAGGAACAAGGAATACCTGTCGATCGTCCGGGCCGACATGGGCGTCCTGGTACTCGAGACCCTCTATTTCGCCGACGAGGTCCGCGACGCCAAAGAGGTTCTCGGCGACATTCCCGACACCAAGGCGTCCACCGCCAAGGAGCTGAACATGGCGGTGGAACTGGTCAATGCGCTGTCCGCCCCCTGGGTCCCGGAGTCCTACCACGACACCTATCAACAGGACGTCATGGCCCTCATCGAGCGGAAGCAGAAGGGTGACGACGTGGTGGTCCACGCCGAGGAGACCAAGGGGGCACCCATCGTCGACCTCATGGATGCGCTGAAGCAGAGCGTCGACCGCTCCCGGGGCAAAACCGAACCCAAGCGGGTGGCGGCCAAGCCCAGTGGTGCGACTTCCACCTCCCGACCGGCCAAGGCCAAGTCGTCGGCCCCCAAAGGCACCTCCCGGCCGGCGGTCAAGGCAACCAAGCGGGCCACTCCCCGCAAAGCCGCCCCGGCCAAGCCAGCCAAACCGGCCGGGTCCCGGCGCAAGGCCTCCTGACCGGCTCTGCGCGGCGTCGAGCCGATCCGAGCGGCGGCGCTCAGATACTCAACGAAGCAAACAGATCTCCGAGCTCGTCCACCCGGTCCAGCACCTCATCGGTGGTGAACCGCAAGGTGGCCGGATCTCCCCCGGCGGCGCAGGCCGCCACCTCGTCCCAGGTGACCGGGGTGGAGACGGTCGGCTCGGGGCGGGCCCGCACTGAATAGGCGGCCACCGTCGTCTTCGACGCGGTGTTCTGGCTCCAGTCGATGAACACCCGGCCCTGGCGACGGTCTTTGGCCATCGTCGACACCACCAGCTCGGGGTGTTCCTGCTCGAGTTGGGTGGCCAGGTCGTGGGCCCGGTTGCGGGTCCCCTCCCAGGTGGGGCGGCCGTCCAGGGGCATGTAGAGCTGCAGCCCCTTGGAACCGCTGGTCTTGGCCAGCGCGTCGATGGGGATGGTTTCGGCAATCCATTCGGCCACCCGGCAGCACTCCACTACGGTGGTGTCCGGACCCGGGTCGAGGTCGAACACCATGTGGTCGGGGGGAGTGGGCAGCTTGCGCCGGCGGCCGACGTGCCAGAGCGGTACGTGGAATTCGATGGTGGCCAGATTGGCCGCCCACACCAGGGTGGGCAGATCGCACACCAGGGCGTGCTCGACCTCGCCGCCACTTCCCCGGGAGGAGGTGGACGGAACCTTGATGGTCCGCACCCAGTCAGGGGCATGGGACGGGGCGTTCTTCTCGAAGAAGGAGTTGCCGTCCACCCCGTCGGGGTACCGCCGAAAGGTCAGCGGCCGGTCCCGGACATGGGGGAGCATCACCGGGGCGATGCGGGCGTAGTAATCGATGAGCTGGCCCTTGGTGAACCCGGTGGCCGGGAACATCACCTTGTCGAGGTGGCCGAGGGACAACTGCCGGCCTTCGACCTCGGTCTTCACCCGCCCGCTAGGACTCACGGACAACCTCCTTGGACGACTTGTCGGGTCGGAGCCCTCGCCACGACGGGTGACGAAGGTGCCCGTCGGTGGTCCATTCGCCGAACTGCACCTCGCCGACCACCGTCGGTCGGGCCCAGACGATGCCGGCCGACCGGGGCAGGGGCGGGGGCGATGCGAACGGGCTGGTCTTCCGCTCTACCCGTCGGAGCCGCTCGATCAAGTCGGTCCGCGCTGACCCCGAGAATCCGGTGCCGACCTTGCCCACGTAGACCAGGCCGTCATCCCCGGGGATCCCGAGCAGCAGGGCCCCGAAGGTGTCACGACGGGACCCGTTCCCGGCGGTGTAGCCACCGACCACCACTTCTTGGGTACGGACGAACTTGGTCTTTATCCATTCATCGCTCCGCCGGCCGAGGCGATAGGGGCTGGTGGCCCGTTTGGCGACCACTCCCTCCAATCCGTTCTGCTGGGCGGTTCTCATCACATCCGACCCGTGACCGGTGAACGACGGTGAGACCGCCCAGAGGTTCCCACCGATGCCAAGCGACTCCAGCACTTCCCGCCGATCCCGGTAGGGCAGCTCCAGCAGTGAGAGGCCGTTCAGATAGAGCAAGTCGAAGACCATGAGCGAGGCGGGCGTCTCCTTGGCCAACCGGGCGGCGAGGCGAGGACTGTCGACGTGCAGCCGGGTTTGGATGAGGCCGAACCGGGGGGCCCCGTCGGGGTCCAGCACCACGATCTCGCCGTCCAACAACGCGGTCGTCATCCCGAGCGACTCTCCCAGGCCCCGCAGTTCGGGGAAGGCAACGGTGAGGTCGAGGTCGTTCCGGGATCGGATCTGGATCCGGCCTCCCTCCACCGCCACTCCCGCCCGGATCCCGTCCCATTTGAATTCGTAGGCCCAGCCCCGCCCCTTCGGGAGCTCACCCGGAGTCGCCAACATCGGCCGGAAGTGGGTCGGGAGCGGTTCCCACCCGTCGGGGACCGGGTCCCGGCGATGGATCATCCACTGGTTGCCTTTGGTCTGGAACAGCACGTAGCGGCCGTTGGCGCGCTCGCCGTGGAGGGCAACCGCCACCTCCCGGTCGCTCCACTTCTCGACGTCATAGGTGCCGGAGTCCCAGATGCTGACTGATCCCCCTCCGTACTCCCCCGCGGGTATCTCCCCCTCGAAGTTGGCGTAGTCCATCGGGTGGTCCTCGGTGGCCACGGCCAGACGGTTCTGGCTCGGATCCAGCGGAAGCCCCTTCGGCAACGCCCAGGAGGGCAGCACCCCGTCGTGCTCCAACCGGAAATCCCAATGGAGGGAGGAAGCGTGATGTTCCTGGATGACGAAGATCGGCGCGGCTTTGGACTTGGCCCGGCGGGAGCCGGAGTCCTGGGGGACAGGTTCCGGCGTCCGGTCCGGATGGCGCTTGCGCCGGTACTCGTCAAGGGGCTTGGCTTTTGTCCCGGTTGAAGACTTCGATGACGGAGTCATGGTCGAACGGTTCCGGGCACCGGATTGTGCTCATTGACCCGCGGAGGCAAGGCGGGGTTCACATCGACAGTCGCGGGCGCAACTCGTTGGTAAAGAACTCTAAGAAACCCGCCTGGTCGGGACCGATCTGGTTCACATAGACCTGGTCGAACCCGGCGTCCAGGTACTCGGAAATCGCGGCCAGGTGGCGCTCGGGGTCGGGGCCGCAGGCCGTCTTCTCGGCGATCATCTCCTCGGTCACCAGGCCAGCCCCCGCCTCGAAGTAGGCCGGTTGAGCCAGTTCTTGATTGATCTGGCCCGGAAGTCCTTCGGTCGGCCACAGCTCGTAAGCGGTTTGGAGGGCCTTGCCCTCGTCGGGTCCCCAGCAGACCTTCAACGCGGCGATGGAGGGCCCGGTCCCGCCCTGGTCACGGTAGCTCCGGAGCATGTCCCGGTCCGGACGGGTGGTCACCCATCCGTCGCCGATCGATGCCGCCAACTCCAGTGCCTCCGAGCCGAAGGCCGACACCATCACCGGCGGAGGAGAGTCGGGCAATGAATAGATACGGGCATTCTCGACCGTATAGTAGCGCCCGTGATGGGTGACCAGCTGGCCTTCCCACAGCCTCCGCATGAGCGCCACGGCCTCCTTCAGCATCTCCAGACGGGTCGATAGCGGAGGCCATTTCTGGCCGAGGATATGCTCGTTGAGCGCCTCTCCGGACCCGACCCCGAGCACGAAACGGCCATCGGCCAGAAGCTGGCAGGTAGCCGCGGCCTGGGCCACGATGGCCGGATGGATCCGAAAGGTCGGGCAGGTGACCCCAGTCGTGATCTTGTGCGAAGTGGTCGCGGCGATCCCGCCGATGACACTCCACACGAACGGGCTCTGGCCCTGCTTTTCGATCCACGGGTGGAAATGGTCGGAGATGAATACCGAATGGAAACCCGCCTCCTCCCCCCGCTGGGCTTGAGCGACCAACGACCTCGGATCGTGCTCTTCGCTGGACAGGAACAGTCCGATTTCAGACATGCCGCCCTCTCTCCTTACCAAGCTCTCTTTTCCGGTCGACCTGTGCCGGCTAACGGCTGATGGCATCCCGCATTCGGTCGGCCAGCGCCGCTACCGGGGCGAGCAGCCGGTTGGCCGGAGATGTGTTCGGTAGGTGGGGATGGGGATGAGTGGGGGCCGAGGACTTCGCGGCCTCATACTTCTCGCCGAGCTCGAGCAACACCCCGGCATCCACGAACTGGGCAAGACGGGGAAACACCAGCTCCTCCTCCGCCTCGGCATGCTCGAGGACGGCGGCCTGGAGGGTGCGCAATACCTCGGCGAAGGCGGGGTCACCCTCGTCCATTCTCTCCATCTCCTGGAGAACCTTCTCTGCCGCCGCCTGCTCACCGAGACGGGCATCGGCAACGGGTCCCCCCGCGGGATCGACCTGGCGTAGTGCCGGGTACACCACCACCTCCTCGGCGGCTTCGTGGCGCACCAGGTTCTCCCTCAGCTCACAGAAGTAGTCGGGCCACAGGTCCACGTCACCCTCGATCATCCGCTCGAAAAGCCGCTCCACTTGTTCGTGGTCGGCCAACAGGAGGTCGATCACCGAATGCGGCGGGTGGGATGCCGAAGTCGAGGTCATGGTGTCTTCGTCCTCCTCTCGTCGTGCTGTGCCCCACTTTGGTACCCCTGGCCCCCTGGGCTAAACGTCAGCCGGGCACCAGCACCGCCACCGGGAAGGCGGCCAACACCCGGGCCACCGATAGCCGGCCGTCGACGGCGCCGACCGCCGTCGAGGTGAGGACATCCCCCAACGCATCGGGGGCTCCGGGCGGCAGCCCCACTTCGGTGTCACCCCAGACCTCGGGACCGACCGGCAGGACTCCGGGGCCGGAGAGGGTGAAGGTCAACCGCGGCACCACGGTGATCACCCAACGGTCCCCCCACTGGCGGTAGAAGGCGACAACATGATCGTGGCGGACACCCACAGTGGCGAGAGGGACGTAGGGCGCCCGGTCGAACAACTCGGACTCGGCGCGACGGAGGGTGAGGAGCCGGTGGGTGGTGAGCAACTTGGCCCTGCCGTCCCACCAGGTGTCGAGAAGGGAAGGCGCATGGCCACCGACCTCGGCGTCGAGCCCCGACAGGGTCGTCTGCCGGCCGTCGAAGTCCACCGGTCTCCGGTTATCCGGGTCGACCAGGGTGAGGGCCTCGGTCTCGGTCCCCTGATAGACGTCGGGCACTCCGGGCACCGTCATCTTCAAGGTGGTCATGGCCAAGCCGTTGGTGACTCCCGCGGGCCCGATGGCATCGACCACGACGTCCACCTCCTCGGTGAACCGGGAGTCGCCGGGGTCGAGCCGACGCTCGACGAACTCCCGCAGCCCGCGCTCGTAGACCTCGTCGGGCTCGGACCAGCTGGTGCGCGACTTCGCCTCTCGAGCTGCCTTCACCGAGTAGTCCTGGATGCGTTGGGTGAAGCCCGATCGGGCCTTCGAGTCCCGGGGCCAGGCTCCCACCACTGTCTGGTAGACCCACCGCCGGTGATGGGAATCGGGCCCATCCCCCGAGTCGATCGTGCCCCCGTACCGCGCCTCCCAGCGTCCGACCTGTTCGGCCCAAGGCCCCGCCCACTCCGTCAGCACCGCCAACCGGGTCCGGACATCCTCGCTTCGTTTGGTGTCGTGGGTGGTGGTGGCATTGAGGGTCCGGGGATGACGGCGGGCCCGCCCTTCCATGGCGGCGTGGAACACCGACGGCGGCACCGCCGGATCGGCGGGGTCACCCCCCACATCGGCGGCGGCCAGCGCGCCCTCCATCCGGTAGAGCGCGGTGTCCTCCACCCCCTTGGCCGCCACCGCCCCGGTCAGCTGCTGCCAACGCCGGGCCACCGCCAGCCATTGCCGGGTGACCTCTCCCCCGTCGGCCCATGACCCGTCCACCAGCCCCCGGCAGAACCGGGTCAGCGCCCGAGCCGGCTCGGGCCCCAGCCGGTCCCGGGCCCGCGCCGCGGCTTCGGCGATCCGGCCCCGGTCCTCCGATGACGGCGTGCCGCCGTCCAGGTAGGTGCGGTACACCCCGAGTTGGGCGGTGAGCTCGATGACCGCCTCCCCGATGTCGGCGGGGTCGAGGTCGGAGCCGGGCCGTTCGAGCTCCACCACGGTGGCCACCTGATCGGACAGCCGGTCGACCTGTCCGGGGAACAGTCCGGTCAACGCCTCCCGTTTGGCTTCGGTGGCCAGGGAAGCAAAGCTGGGATCCGCCGACGCCGGGGGGAGGAACAGCCCTCCGGCCAGGTCGGCGAACTCGTACCCAGTGGTGCCGTCCACCGGCCAGTCGGGTACCAGCTCCTCGTGGCGGGCGACGATCTTCTCCACCAGTACCACCCGATCACCGGCTTCCCCGGGTCGGGTATGGTCGACGTCGGCGCGGAGCCGTTGCAGGTAGGCGGCCGGGTCGGCCAACCCGTCGATGTGGTCCACCCGCACCCCGGCGATCCGCCCGTCCCCCAACAACTCGAGGATCCGGACGTGGGTGGCGGCATAGACGTCGGGATCCTCCACCCGGACCCCGACCAGGGTGTCGATGTCGAAGAACCGGCGGTAGTTGACCTGACGGCGGGCCAGCCGCCAGTAGGCCGGCCGGTAGTGCTGGGCCTCCAACAGCTCGGCCAGCTCGGCCGGGTCGTCGGTCTCGGTGGGGACGGGGCCGAGGGGATCGACCGGGAAGCGGTGGTCGAAATAGGCGATCTTGGATTCATCCGCTTCCACCACCACCGAGAGTTGGCGGCCGGCCAGCACCTCCCCCAGTGGATCGCCCAGCACCGGCACCAGGACCCGGTGGTCGGGGGCCGCCCAGTCGATGTCGAACACCGGGGCGTGGGACGACGCCGGGCCCCGGCGGAGCACGTCCCACCACCACCGGTTGGATGGCACCGCCGCCATGTGGTTGGGGACGATGTCGATGAGGAGGCGCATCCCGTGGTCATCGAGGGCGGCCAGCAATGCCTCGAAGTCGGCTTGGCTGCCCAGGCACGGATCCAGCCGGGTCGGGTCGATCACGTCATAGCCGTGGGTGCTGCCCGGCACCGCGGCCAGGATGGGCGACACGTAGAGGGTCTCGATCCCCAGCTGGTGGAGGTAGGCGACGGTCGACCGGGCGCCGGCGAACCCGAACCCGTTGAGTTGGAGCCGGTAGACCGATCCCAGGGGGCGGGACGACGGAGCCATCAACTGCCGAGGCGGTCGGCGTGTCGGAGCAGCAGCGTCGAGTGGGCGGTGAGGTTGACCGAGGGGGTCTTGATGTCCCGGTGCCAGGGGCCGGGATTGGCGGTGTTGAGCAGGCCGGTCCAACGCCCGGGGAACTCCATGCGGGGAAGATTGAACGAGAGGGAGCGCTGGCCGGCGTTGAGCAGCAGCAGGAGGGTGTCCCCGTGCTCTGACCTCCCCCGGGCGTCCACTTCGTCGACCGCCCGCCCGAGGAGCAGCATGCCGATGGCGCGGTTCTCCTTGTCGTTCCAGTCGTCGTCGGTCATCTCGTTGCCGTCAGCCCGGATCCAGGTGACGTCCTTGGTGTTGGTGCCGGGTACCGGTTCCCCGGTGAAGAAGTCGCGGCGACGCAGGATCGGGTTGCTGTTCACTATGGAGATCAGCTCCCGGACGAAGCCATAGAGCTCCTGGGCGTCCTCGTCGAGGTCCCAGTTGACCCAGCTGATCTCGTTGTCCTGGCAGTAGGCGTTGTTGTTCCCGCGTTGGGTGCGGCCGATCTCGTCCCCGCCGAGCACCATCCGGACGCCCTGGGAGAACATCAGGGTGGCGAGGAAATTCCGCTTCATCCGGCTCCGGAGCCGCTGCACCCGGGCCGACTCGGTCGGTCCCTCGACCCCCCAGTCGTTGCTGAAGTTCTCCGGGGTCCCGTCCTGGTTGCCCTCGCCGTTGGCCTCATTGTGCCGCTCGTTGTAACTGACCAGATCGGTGAGGGTGAAGCCGTCGTGACAGGTGACGAAGTTGACGCTGGCGTAGGTGCGCCGCCCGGAGGCCCGATAGATGTCGCTGGATCCGGTGAGTCGGGAGGCGAGGTCGGGGACTTGACCGGGATCCCCCCGCCAGAAGCGGCGCACGCTGTCCCGGTAGGCGCCGTTCCATTCCGACCACCCCTGGGGGAACCGACCGAGCTGGTAGCCGTCCGGCCCCACATCCCATGGCTCGGCGATCAGTTTGACCGTCGAGAGGACCGGGTCCTGGCCGATGATCTCGAAGAAGGCACTGGGTTGACCGGCCTCGTAGCCCCGCACCAGCACCGGGGCCAGGTCGAATCGGAACCCGTCGACGTGCATGTCGGTGACCCAGTAGCGGAGGCTGTCCATGATCAGGCCCATGGTCCGCGGGTGGAGGATGTTGAGGCTGTTGCCGGTGCCGGTGAAGTCGAGGTGATAACGGGGGTTCTCCGGGGTCAGCCGGTAGTAGACGGAGTTGTCGATGCCCCGGAGGGACAGGGTGGGTCCGAGCTGATTGCCCTCGCCGGTGTGGTTGTAGACAACGTCGAGGATCACCTCGATGCCGGCCCGGTGGAGGATCCGGACCATCGACTTGAACTCGTGGACCTGCTCACCCAGCCCGGCGGTGGCATAACCGACGTGGGGGGCCAAAAAGGCGATGGAGTTGTAGCCCCAGTAGTTGGTGAGGCCTTTCTCCTCGAGGTTGCGGTCGGCCACGAACTGGTGCACCGGCATCAGCTCCACCGCGGTGACCCCCAGGCCGAGCAGATGATCGATGATCGGATCCGAGGCCAGCCCCAGATAGGTCCCCCGGAGGTGGGCGGGCACCGCCGGATGGGTCATGGTCATGCCCCGCACATGGCACTCGTAGATGACGGTGCGGTTGATCGGGGTGGCCGGGGGGCGATCATCTCCCCAGGTGAAGGACGGGTCGACCACCAGGCATTTCGGCATGGCCCCGGCCGAATCCCGGGGGTCGAAGCTGAGGTCCGCCTCCGGGTCGCCGACGGTGTAGCCGAACAGCTCGTCGGCCCACCGGATCGCCCCGCTGACCGCCAGGGCATAGGGATCGATGAGCAGCTTCGCCGGGTTGAAGCGATGACCCTGTTCGGGCTCATAGGGCCCGTCTACCCGGTAGCCGTACAGGGCCCCCGGCCGGACGTCGGGCAGGTAGGCGTGCCAGACGTGATCAGTCGCCTCCGGCATCGAGACCCGGTCGGAGGGCTCGGCGGCGTCGGGGTGGTCGAAGAGGCAGAGCTCGACGGCGGTGGCGTGCTCGGAGAACAGGGCGAAATTGACCCCCTCCCCGTCCCAGGTGGCCCCCAAGGGGTGGCGGCTACCAGGCCAGACTCGCATGTTCAGTTCCCTTCCTCGTCCACGTAGCCCTCCCCGACCGGGCGGCACCGATAGGCGCAGAACCCGTAGGGAGAAAGGGTGAGGCTAGCCAACCCGTCAGCGGTGCCGGGCAGGGTGTCCCCGTCTCCCCCCCAGTCGGGGTCACCGGAGTCGAGGAGTTTCTCCCACCGCCCCTCCACCGGGGTCTCCGGCAACTGCGAGGCCAGCGGGTCCTGGCCACTGAAATTGAAGAGGGCGCAGACCGCGCCGCCGGCCGTCCCCCGCTGCATCCTCAGTTCATCGCCGCGAGCCTCGGCGCCGACCTGGTGGGCCGATGAACGGGCCAATGCCGGGTGGTCGCCGCGGAGTCGGATGAGGGCGGCGTAGAGACGACGCAACTCGGCGTGGGGGCCGGACTCGGCCAAGTTCGGGTCGAGCACCGCCAGCTCGAAGGTGGCGGGATCGGCGGGGTCGAGGGGGGAATCCGCCCACTGGCCGGCGAACTCCTCCGCCCGGCCCTTCCGGACCGCCTCGATCAGGGCCGGGTCGCCGTGGTCGACGAAATACGGGAAAGGAGCCACCTCCCCGTAGTCCTCCCCCATAAAGAGGAGGGGAATCCCAGGCGAGAGCAGCAAGACGGCGGCGACCAGGCGGAGGGCGTCGAAGCCGAGCCGGGTCGACAATCGATCACCCCGGGGGCGGTTTCCGATGTGGTCGTGGTTCTGGGCGAAGACGACGAACCGGGACGGCTCGATGCCGCCGGTGGCGGCACCGTGACGGCGCCGGCGAAACGGGGAGAACTCCCCCTGATACACGAAGCCGTCGGTGATGGCGGTGGCCAGTTGGCCCAGCCTTCCGAAGTCCTGGTAGTAGCCGAATCGCTCGCCGGTGACCCGGGCGTGGAGGGCATGGTGGAACTCGTCGTTCCACTGGGCGTCGAGTCCGAGCCCGGAGCGGTCCTGGGCAGTGACCAGCCGCGGGTCATTGGCCGAGCTCTCGGCGATGAGCAGGCAGGAACGGCCGAGCTCGACCCCGAGATCGGCGGTGGCGGTGGCCAGTTCCGCCAAGAACGGACGGGCGGTGGGGTCGATGATGCTGTGGACGGCGTCGAGCCGAAGGGCGTCCAGGTGGAAGTCGGCGAACCAACCGATGGCGTTGTCGATGAAGTACCTCCTGACCTCATCCGAGCCCGGCCCGTCGAAGTTGATGGCGCTTCCCCACGGCGTCCGATAGGCATCGGTGAAATACGGCCCGTAGGCGCCGAACACGTTGCCCTCCGGGCCGAGGTGGTTGTAGACCACATCGAGCACCACGGCCAGGCCCCGCTGGTGGCAACCATCGACGAACCGTTGCAAGGCGGCCGGGCCGCCGTAGGAATTCTGCACCGCCCCGGGGAACACCCCGTCGTAGCCCCAGTTCCTCCGGCCGGCGAACTGGGCGACGGGCATCGGCTCGACGGCGGTGATGCCCAGCTCCACCAGCCCGTCCAGCAGGCCGATGGCGTCATCGAAGGTCCCCCCGGCGGTGGCGGTGCCAACGTGGAGCTCGTAGATCACGTAGGCCCAGCGGGGAGGGGCCACCCACCCGTGATCCCCCCACCGGTGGCTGCGGATGTCCACCACCTCCGACGATCCGTGCACCCCATCGGGTTGGGATCTCGACGCCGGGTCGGCCAGGAGGGTGCCGTCGTCCAGGCGGTACCGGTAGCGGGTCCCCGGTGGGCACTCCGGCACCAGGGCCCGGAAGTAGCCGTCGGCGCCCGCCCGCATCTCCACCACGGTGGAGGCGTCCTCCCCGAGGCAGAGGGACAGCCGGGCCGCATTCGGGGCCCATACCACGAAAGAGCAGCTGTCACCGCCGGTTGGCACCGCCCCCAGCGCGGACCGGACGGGGTGGTGCCGGGGCGTCGTCGAGCTCACGATGGGGTCGGCGACAGGAACAGGCAACCGAGGGGCGGGGCGAGGAGGGTGAGGGCCCGTGGTCGTCCGTGCCAGGGCACCGGTTGGGCCTCGACCCCACCGAGATTGCCCATCCCGGCCCCGCCGTAGGTTTCGGCATCGCTGTTCAGCAGCTCGCGCCAGAACCCCCCGACCGGCACCCCGACCTGCAGGTTGGGCCGGGGCACTGGGGTGAAGTTGCACACCACCAGGATCGGGCTCCCGTCGTGGCCCCGGCGGAGGAAACTCAGCACGCTGATGTCCGCCTCGTGCAGCTGCACCCATTCGAACCCGGCGGGGGCGACATCCAACTCGTGGAGGGCGGGCTCGGAGCGGTACAGCTGATTGAGGTCACGCACCCACCGCTGCACGCCGGCGTGTCCAGGCCGGTCGAGGAGATCCCAATCGAGGCCACGGTCATGATCCCACTCGCGCCGCTGGGCGAACTCGGACCCCATGAACAGCAGCTTCTTCCCCGGTTGGCCGAACTGGTAGCCGTAGAGCAGGCGGAGGTTGGCGAACTTCTGCCAGTCATCCCCTGGCATCTTCTCCAGCATCGCGCCCTTGCCGTGGACCACTTCGTCGTGGGAGAGCGGTAGGACGAAGTTCTCGGTGAAGGCGTAGACGGCCCGGAAGGTGATCTCCCCATGGTGGTAGCGCCGGTGGATCGGGTCCTCCTGGAAGTACTGGAGGGTGTCGTGCATCCACCCCATGTCCCACTTGAGCCCGAATCCGAGTCCGCCGGCGTCGACCGGGCGGGAGACACCCGGCCAGGAAGTGGACTCCTCGGCGATGGTCTGCACGTCGGGATGGTCGGCGTAGATGCCGGTATTGAGGGCGCGCAAGAAGTCGACCGCCTCCAGGTTCTCCCGGCCCCCGAAGCGGTTGGGGGCCCACTCGCCCGCCTCCCGGGAGTAGTCGAGGTAGAGCATGGAAGCGACCGCGTCGACCCGGATGCCATCGGCGTGGTATGCCGACAGCCAGTGCTCGGCCGACGAGGCCAGGAAGCTGCGAACTTCATGCCGCCCGTAGTTGAAGATGTAGCTCTGCCAGTCCGGATGGAACCCCCGCGACGGGTCGGCGTGCTCGTAGAGGTGGGTTCCGTCAAAGTTGCCCAGCGCGAAGGCGTCGGTCGGGAAGTGGGACGGCACCCAGTCGAGGTAGACCCCGATGCCCGCCTGGTGGAGGGCGTCGATCAGCGCCATCAGATCCTGGGGGGTGCCGTAGCGGCTCGACGGCGCGAAGTACCCGGTGGTCTGGTAGCCCCAGCTCCCGTAGAAGGGGTGCTCCATCACCGGGAGGAACTCCACATGGGTGAACCCGTTGGAGACCAGGTGATCGATGAGGCGGGGGGCCAGCTCGGCATAGGTCAACGGCTGATCGGGCCGTGCCGGATCCCGTCGCCAGCTGCCCAGGTGGACCTCGTAGGTGGAACCGGGGGCGTCGAGGGCGCCCCCCCGGCCGGGGTTGGCCATCCACTCCGCATCGTGCCACTGGTAGTCGAGGTCCCAGATCACCGACCCGGTGCGGGGGGGCAGTTCGCACCAGCTGGCGAACGGATCCGCCTTCTCCAGGACGGTGCCGTCGGCGGTGGTGATAGCGAACTTGTAGACCTGGCCCTTCTCGGCGCCGGCGACCACCCCCTCCCAGATGCCCGAACTCCCCCTCGGGGTCAGGGAGTCACGTCCCCGGTCCCAGTGGTTGAAATCGCCCATCACCGCCACCCCTCGGGCCGACGGCGCCCACACCGCGAAGTAGGTGCGTCCCCCTTCCAACTGGTGAGCACCCATCTTGGAGGCCAAATGCCGATGGGTCCCCTCGTTGAAGAGGAACAGGTCATCCTCGGACAGCAACGACGAACCGGTGCCCAGGACTGGATCGGTGCCGACCGCCTTCATCCCGTCCTCCGACCGGCACCCGACCCCGCCTTCGGGTGATCAGGTTGTCGGCGCTGGGTGTCAACCTCGGCCAGCGCCTCATCGACATCGGGGTCAGCGAAGAGCTCCCGGTTGGTGAGGGCGGCGCGGCGACGCCAATTGCGGGCCCCGGCTCCGGTACCCGGGCGATTCTGCGGTTCGCGCTCGAGCCAGAGATCCTCCAGGTCGACCAACACCATCTCGGCCGGACTGGCGGCCAGATGGCGGAGACAGCCGAGGAGTGCCGCCCGGGGGTCCGCCTCGGTGACGGACAGCTTCTGGAGCAGCGCCCTCCGCCACAGCCGTCTCTCCTTCCGCGCCGACTCGGCGGCCCGCCGCCCGAGGTCGCCGACCTCCTCCCGCTCCTCGATGTCCCGTCCCTCCCAGTAGCCGGCAAAAGTGGGCAGGTCATGGGTGCCCCAACTGGCCACCGCGTTCGGGGGGGGCATCGGTGCCGGATCCTCAATGCGGGTGGCGAACTGGAACACCCAACTCCGGAGCATGCCATCGTGATCCATGTCCGACCGCACCTCGTCCGGCACGGTCCCGAGGTCCTCTCCCACCACCACGGCGTCCGAGCGGGACGCCTCCAGGGCCACGATGGCCCGCATCTCCGCCGCGGGGTAGTCCACGTAGACGCCGTCGGTGGCCTCGGCTCCCTCCGGGATCCAGTACAGCCGGTGGAGTCCCATCACGTGGTCGATCCTCACCGCCCGAGCCGGGCCCATGGCATGGCGGAGCGAGGCGATGAAGTAGCGGTACTCCTGGGCGCGCAGGCCTCCCGGGTTCAAGGGGGGAAACGCCCAGTCCTGCCCGCCGCGCTGAAACGCGTCGGGAGGCGCACCCCCGTGGATCCCCTTCACGAAGGCGGTCGGCTCCCACCGAGGATCGAACCCCTCGGGATGGACCCCGATCGGCAGATCCAGATACAGCATCTGGCCGGTACCGGTCCCCGCGGCGGTGGCCGCCACCAACTGGGTCTCGGCCGCCCACTGGGCATAGAGGTGGTACTCCACCTCTTCCCGGAAGCCGGGGTCATCGTCGGGCAGACCGGAATGGTTGGCGCGGAACCGGGCGTAGGCGGCGAGATGAGGCCGGTGTTCGAGGTAGGACTCGAACTCGGCGCGCCGGCTCGACGGGCCGAAAAACAGGGTGCGGGCCATCGGCTCGAGGATCGCCCGGATCACCGCCATCACCTCGGCATGGTCGACCAGCTCCGAACTCCGGACCTGCGCCAGGCGCGTCTGCATCTCGGTGGAGGCCAGGAGGTCGACCGCCAGCGGGGTCTCCACAAACTCCGGCAGCCGGGTCGGGTCGACATGGATCTCGTTCCAGCCGAGCTTGGTGATCGGCAGGTAGGGGCTCGGATCCACCGGTACCGTATCGAGGAAGAGGGGGAACAGGGGCAGCGAGCCCACCCACTCGCCGCCGCGGGCGTCGATCCACCCGACCAGGTCGGCGAGATCGGCATAACTGCCGATGCCCCAGCCGCGCTCCGACCGCAGGGCGGGCAGGGGGAGGAAGGCTCCCCAACCCCGGCGCGGCTGCGGACAGCGTGGGGCGATGACCACCAGCGCCGAGGAGTCGACCCCCGGAGCCTCCAACCGCAACCGGTGATAGCCGGATGGGAGTGCCTCCGACGGGCCCACCATCGGCACCCGGTGGACCTCCACCCCACCGTCGGCGACCGGCGCCCCGACGGCCGCCGGAGCCAAAGGCTGTCGGAACTCCCGGCCGTCCTCCAGGGAAATCGTCAGCCAGGCCTGGTGGGGGTCCACCCCTCGAGGCAGCCGGGCCAGTACTGGCGTCGGACTTCCGGCCCACTGGGCGATCACCGGTTCCAACGGCTCAACCCGGGCGCTCCGTTCCGACGCCAGGACCTCGGGAGCGTCGGCCGCTCGGTCGATGGGAACGCCCAACGCCGCCAGGGCGGCGATCACCGCGTCGGGGCTGGATCGATGGACGGCCCCGTCGGCCCCGGAATAGGAGAGCTGCACCCCGTGGGCCCGGGCCAGCTGGGAGAGGGGGTCCGCCCCCCGGCGCGACCGTTCGACGGCCGGACCCCTCCTCACGTCCCGTCCAGGATGTCGAGGATCCCCCGGGCCGGGATGTCCACCCATTCGGGCCGGCTGTTGGCCTCGTAGCCCAGCTCGGAGACCGCCTTTTCGAGCAGGAAGAAATTGAGCATCCCGGCCAGCTGGTCTTCGCGGCTCGGCAAGAAGCCCGCCCCTCCCGCCACCTCCCGGTAGGAATGGAGAAAGGTGGCGGAGACAAACCGATACCAGAGGGTGAGCCAGGGCTCCATCTGCTCGTGGCTGGCCGGAGTGGCGTGGTCCCAGCCCATTCTCATGGCCGCCGACCGACTGGCGTAGTGGAAGGACCGGATCATGCCAGCCAGGTCGAACGCCGCCGGCCGCTTGAGCCGTCGATGTCCCAGCGAGCGGGCCGGCTCCCCTTCGAAATCGATGATGATGAAGTCCCTCCCGGTCCACAGGGTCTGACCCAGGTGGTAGTCGCCGTGGCAGCGGATGCGCTCGGCCGACATCGGCAGCCGAGTCATGATCCGGAGGCGCTCGACGACCTCGTCCTCCCGGTCGAGGACTTCGGCCACGGTGGAGGAGGTCCGGGCGGTGGGGATCAACTGGCGGAACACCCGCTTGGTGGTGCCCCTTGCCCCCTGGTACAGGGATTGGCGGTCGACCGCGGTCAGCGGTTCGGGGGCGAAGTTGGGGTCCCGTCGATCGGAGGCGAGGGCGACGTGGAGCTGCCCGGTGCGCTGGCCGAGGAGCGTCGACCACTCGATGTGGGGTCCGAGCAACACGTGTCCCGACGCCGGGCCATCGAGGTCGAGGTCGAAGAGGTTGGCCGGAAGCTCGATGTCCCCGATGTCGGGGCGAGCCAGCACCTCCTCCAGTTGGTGTTCCAGGGCGTCGACCACATAGCTCCAACCGTCTCCCTCATTGGGTATGTACTGCTCCACCGAAGCCAGCGTGGCGGCTTCGGCCCGGGGGCCGAGCCCGTGGTACTCGAGGCTTCCCCCGGTGGCCGGGGTATGGGGGAACCGGTCCCGCTCACCCAGGAATCGGGCGAGCTCGACTCCCGGGTTGACTCCGGACTCCACCCTCCGGAAGAACTTGAGGATCGCTCCACTGTCAAAGGCGACCGAGCTGTTCGACTGCTCGGCGGACATCGGGACGGGGCGACTCTCCGGCTCGATGCCCGCCCGGATGGCCCGCAGCATCGGCGTCGACGATCCGCCGATTCGGCCCTTGCTCCCCATCAACCGTCGTCGGCGGGAGATCACATCCAACATCGTCTCGGAGAACTCCGGATCGTAGATGGCGTCGAACAGCACCCCGTCACCGTCGCTGGTCCGGACCTCGGCCATCACCGCCTCCGGCTGCCATCGCAACAACTCCTCGGCTTGGATGCCGATGGCGAACGCCATCGGCAGGAGATACTGCTCGGCGCTCCCGTGGTCGAATTCGACCCGGACGATGACCACCGCCGCCGTCGGCTCCGCTCCGCGCCCCCCGGGAGGAACGGGCACCACGTCGGTCACTGCCAGTTCGGTGATGGAACGGGCCTTGGAGACGAACCAGCGGCGATCCTTGATGTAGGCGATCAGGGCCGCCTGCAGCTTGCGGTCCTGGGTCCCCGACAGCAGGGTCAGCCACCCCCGGCCGCCGCGCAGCGAGAGCTGGGCCACCGGTTGGCGGTCCTTCTCCTGCTCCAGGGAGAACCAGTAGAAACCGTGGGGGCCGAGGGTGATGAAGTAGGGCAGGTCGCCCACCGGGGGGAACGGCACCGTTCCAAACAGCTCGGTGGGGGTGGCTCCCCGGAACTCGGAGAGGTCCAACTCGACGCACTGGGCAAATCTCGACAGGTTGACCACCACCAAGATCAGCTCGTCCTCGTAGCGTCGGAGGAACGCCAGTACCTTCCGATTGTCAGGACGGAGGAGCTGGAGGGTGCCCTGGCCAAAGGCCTTGTAGCGGGTGCGCAGCCCGATGAGCCGGCGCATCCACCACAGCAGTGAGCTCGGGTTCTTGTCCTGAGCCTCCACGTTGACGGCTTGGGAGTGGTACTCGGGGTCGATGATCACCGGGAGGTAGAGGCTCTGGGGGTTGGCGTGGGAGAACCCGGCATTGCGGTCGCTGTTCCACTGCATGGGCGTCCGGACCGCGTTGCGGTCGCCCAAGTAGATGTTGTCCCCCATCCCGATCTCGTCGCCGTAGTAGACGATGGGGGTACCCGGCAACGAGAACAGCAGCGCGTTCATCACCTCGATCATCGCCCGGTCGTTCCCGAGCAGAGGCGCCAACCGGCGACGGATGCCCACGTTCACCCGGGCCTGGGGATCTTGGGCATAGACCCGGTACATGTAGTCGCGTTCCTCGTCGGTCACCATCTCCAGGGTGAGCTCGTCGTGGTTCCGGAGGAAGAGAGCCCACTGGCCGTCGGGTGGGGTGGGGGGCGTCTCGTTCAGGATGTCGACGATCGGAAACCGGTCCTCCTGGCGGGCGGCCATGAACATCCTCGGCATCAGCGGGAAGTGGAAGGCCATCTGGCACATGTCCCCGTCGCCCATGTAGGCCACCGCGTCCTCGGGCCACTGGTTGGCCTCGGCCAGCAACATCCGGCCGCTGAACCGTTCGTCGACGTGCCGACGCAGCTGACGGAGGAAATCGAACGTCTCCGGCAGGTTCTCCCCGGTGGTCCCCTCCCGGACGAAGAGATAGGGCACCGCGTCGAGGCGCAGCCCGTCGACCCCCATGGCGAGCCAGTAGTCGACGACGTCGAGCATCGCCTGGCGGACGGCCGGGTTGTCGTAGTTGAGATTGGGCTGGTGGGAATAGAAGCGGTGCCAGAAATAGGCGCCGGCCACCGGGTCCCAGGTCCAGTTGGACGTCTCGAAGTCCTTGAAGATGACCCTGGCATCGCTGTACCGGTCAGCGGTGTCGCTCCACACGTAGAAATCCCGATAGGAGGATCCCGGCCGGGCGGTGCGGGCCCGTTGGAACCAGGGATGCTCGTCCGAGGTGTGATTGAGCACCAGCTCGGTGATGACCTTGAGACCCCGGCGATGGGCCTCCCGCAAGAACACCCGGAAGTCCCGCAGGGTTCCATAGGACGGATGGACTTGGCGGTAGTCGGAGATGTCGTAGCCGTCGTCCCGCAGCGGTGACGGGTAGAACGGCAGCAGCCAGAGGGCGGTGACGCCCAATTCCTGGAGGTAGTCGAGCTTGTCGATCAGGCCCCGGAAGTCGCCGATGCCGTCGGCATTGCTGTCGGAAAAGGCGCGCACGTGGACCTCGTAGATGACGGCATCCTTGTACCAGAGGTCGGGATGGGGAGACGAGTCACTGGGGGCGGTGGGGGGCCGGAGGGCTTCGGCGCGGGTGGTGGTGGTCACAGGACCGCCGCCGGAAGGTCGGGGGCAAGGTGGCGGACCCTGAACACGTGAGCGGGAACGACGTCAGGATCGAGCAGGACGAAATTCCGTCCACCCCGCCATTCGAAACGGGCATCGGTCAGCAGATCATGGACCTCGTAGGGTTCGTCCCCGGTGACGCCGATGGCCCGGAGATCAAGGTCGATCCAACCGGACTGAGGATGGGCGGGGTCGAGATTGACCACCACCAGGATCACGTCGGGCTCTCTCGGATGGTGGGCCGGTGACTGGCCGAGATGCTGCGGAGATTCCACCAGGTGGGACTTGGAATAGGCGATCAGCTGGTCGTTGTCGACACCGTGAAACCGCAAGGTGTGGTTGTGCTGGAGGGCGGGGTGGTCGTGGCGGATCCGGTTGATCCTGCCGATGAAAGCGGCGAGGCTGTCCGGCCGGTCGAGGTCCCAGTGGCGGATGGCGTACTTCTCGGAGTCTTTGTACTCCTCGGACCCCGGCTCGCGACTCTGGTGTTCCCGAAGCTCGAACGGCGGCCCATAGATGCCGTAGTTGGCCGCCAGGGTGGCCGCCAGGACCAGCCGGGCCAGGAACGCTGAGGTGAGGCCGGTTTGGAGAGGGGCGGCGAGGATGTCCGGGGTGTTGGGCCAGAAATTGGGCCGGAAGAAGTCGGCGGTCGGGGTGCGGGTCAACTCGTGGAGATAGCTCTCCAGCTCCCACTTGGTGGTGCGCCAGGTGAAGTAGGTGTACGACTGCGAAAAGCCGATCTTGGCCAGCCGGTTCATCACGGTGGGGCGGGTGAAGGCCTCGGCCAGGAAGATGACCTCGGGATGATCGGCCTTGACCGTCCCGATCAGCCACTCCCACAGCGCGAACGGCTTGGTGTGGGGATTGTCGACCCGGAAGACCCGCACACCGTGGCCGATCCAGAACGTCACCACCTGGAGGACGGCCTGCCAGAGCGCTTCCCAGTCATCGGTCTCGAAGTCGATCGGGTAGATGTCCTCGTACCGCTTGGGTGGGTTCTCTGCGAACCGGATCGACCCGTCGGGCCGGTGGCGGAACCAGTCAGGGTGCTCCTCTACCCAGGGGTGGTCGGGAGAACACTGGAGGGCCAGGTCGAGGGCGATCTCGATCCCCCGATCGGCCGCCGCCGCCACCAGGGCATCGAAATCCTCGATGGTGCCGAGCTCGGGATGGAGGCTGGTGTGGCCGCCCTCGGCACTCCCGATGGCCCATGGGCTCCCGGGATCGGAGGGTCGGGCCACCGGGCTTCCGTCTCTCCCCTTCCGGTTGGTGATGCCGATCGGGTGAATGGGGGGTAGATAGGCGATGTCGGCACCGAGGGCGGCCACATAGTCGAGACGGGCAGCGGCGTCGGCCAGTCGACCGTGCCTGCCCGCCTTCGGCGCCGTCGATCGGGGGAAGAACTCGTACCAGGTGCTGAATCGGGCCCGGACCGGGTCGACGACCACGTCCCGTCGGGCGGAGGTCACCGTGCCCCTCGCGTCGCGGCAGCTCCACATCAGCTCGGCCAGCCTCTCGTCGGCCACCAGACCGGCGACCGTCCCACCGTGATCGAGCGGGACGTCGACGATCACCTCGGTCTCCAGGCCACGGGGCGCCGACCGCAGCTGCCGGGCCACCGATTCGAGCAGCCCCCGGTCGTGGCGACCGGCCCGTTCCGCGGCGGCGGACACCAGATCCGCCCCGACGATCAGCTCGGTCGAGATGTCCTGGGACAATCCCGCCCGGATCTCGACATCCCGGCGCCAGCTGCCCCAACGGTCGACATCGGCCCGCAGGGCGAACTGGTAGCGCCCCAGCCGGCTGACCGGAAAACCACCCTGCCAGCGGTCGTCGGGAAGGGCCCGGAGGAGGACGGTGACCCAGGCGCGCTCCTCGGCATGCTTGTATCGCAGTTCGCACCCGACGACGTCGTGACCATCGGCGAACACGTCGGCGGACACGTCGACCGTGTCCCCGACGGCCGCCTTGGCCGGATAGACACCGCCGTCGACTTCGGGGCGGATGCTCTCGATCACCACCCGCCGGTGGCCGGAAGCCGGCAGGGCGGCCGGACTGCCGGGCTCCGAATGGAGGGGCGCCGTGGAGGCTCGGCCCGCATCGACGCCGACGATGGGCGGCGCCGGTTTGGACGACCGCCGGTCGGCGGCTGTGTGCGTCCCAGCCATGTCTGCTGACTCCCGTTCCTCTCGGTGCACCCCCGCCCTCATCATGTACCCGGACCGGCCCGGGAGGAAACTGTCCCGGTGGGGACGGACCCATCCGGCCTCGGGTTTGGCCCCGCCCCCGCTGGGTACCGTCCGGTCGCTGTCCGGATGAACCGAAGCCCACCCACGAAGGAGAGACCAATGGATGCAATCACCCTTCTGAAGAACGACCATAAGGCAGTCGACAAACTGTTCAAGTCCTACGAGAAAGCCGGGGACCGAGCCAAGGCCACCAAGAAGAAGCTCGTCGCCCAGATGATCAAGGACCTCTCCGTCCACGCGGCCATCGAAGAGGAGCTCTTCTATCCCGCCGCCCGCGACGCCGTCGAGGAGACCACCCCCGACGTGCTCGAGTCCCTGGAGGAGCACCACATCGTCAAGTGGGTCCTCTCCGAGCTGGAGGGTATGGATCCGAGCGACGAACGCTTCGACGCCAAGGTGACGGTCCTGATCGAACTGGTCCGCCATCACGTCGACGAAGAGGAGCACGAGTTGTTTCCGGAGGTCCGCGCCGGCCTCGGGCGGACTCGCCTGGCCGAGATCGGCGAGCAGCTGGAGAAGGCCAAGCGGACGGCACCCACCCGTCCCCATCCCCGTCAGCCCGACACCCCTCCCGGCAACCTGATGGCGGGGCTGGTCGCCGGGGCGGTGGACCACGCCCGGGATGCCGTCAGGGAGATGGCCACCCGGTAGGAGCCGGGAGCCCACCAGAGGAGCGAAGCCCCCCGTCCGAGATCGGCATCTCGGACGGGGGCTTCGAAACGTCGATCCCGTCGGGGTGGGGGATCCGGCTCCGAGACCGACTCCCCTGCTTGTTCCCGAGCCGATCGCCCTCAAACATCACCGGGTCCACGTGCCGTCGGGAGGGAGGGAGGGCATGTCATCGCGGCATTCGGGTACCAGTGAGCTATGTCCGACGTGAAGCCGTCCAACCCCGGCGGGCGGGAGCCGGCCGGAAGCGCCGGGCGGGAGGCCGAGCCCCTGGGACGGCCCGGGTCGGTTCCCGTCCCGCCTCGGACCGGGCGGTGGCCGAACCGGCCGTCGAGGAGACCTTCCTCAGCGTGGTGGACGAGGGCCGACGCCGGATGTCCCGGCGTCTGCCCTCCCTCCTGTTCACCGGGGCGGTGGGCGGCATCGATGTGGGCACCGGCGTGCTCGCCCTGGTACTGGTGGAACAGGCCACCGAGAGCAAGCTGCTCGGCGGTTTGGCCTTTTCCATCGGCTTCATCGCCCTGACCCTGGCCCGCAGCGAGCTGTTCACCGAAGACTTCCTCATCCCGGTCTCGACGGTCATCGCCCGCCAGGCCCGGCTCCGGATGCTGGTGAGGTTGTGGTCCGGCACCGTCGTCGCCAACCTGGTGGGCGGTTGGATCTTCACCTGGTTCATCATCCACGGGTACCCGAAGCTCTCGGAGACCGCCATCGCCGCCGGGACCTATTACGTGCAGCTGGGCATCGGGCTGCGGGCCTTCTGCCTGGCCGTGCTCGGGGGGGCGGTGATCACCCTTATGACGTGGATGCAGCACGGCTCGTCGTCGGAAGGCGCCCGGATCGTCGCCGCTATTGCGGCGGGATTCCTGCTCGGCGCCGGGCAGCTCGACCACGCCATCGTGAACAGCCTGTTGATGTTCGCGGCGCTCCAGACCGGCCACGCTCCCTTCGGGTACCTGCAGTGGGCCGAAACCGCCGGGTGGGCAGCACTGGGCAACATGGTCGGCGGGATCGGGCTGGTGACACTGCTGCGGCTGTTGCAGGTACCCCACAAGGTCCAAGAGGAACGGGCCAATCCCGCTCCCGGGGTCCCGATCGGGGACGACACCCGGGAGCCGGCCATCGACGAGGTCTGAGCCAACCCGGAGGAGGTCCCGCCTACCGGGAGAAGTCGGGCCTCGCCCCATGGGCCTGAGGGACGCGGCCGGCGGGCTCTTCCCACTCCTCCTACCGGCCCAGGGCGGTCAGGTCCAAGAAGTAATAGGAGCCGCCGAGCATTTCTGCCCCCCGGGCGAACATGGAATAGGTGTGGAAGACGTCGTCTCCGTCCCGCAGGAACATGCTGTGACCCGGCTGCTCGGAGGATCCATCCGCCAGCCAGCCCATCCCGACCGCCTCGAGCTCGGCCTTGTCGCGGTAGTTGAATTCCACCGGGGCCACGGTTTCGTCCAGGGTGACGTGGAAGTCGTAGTTGAAGTCGCTGCCGAACGACGAGAACCACGGGAACCTCCAGCCCTTGCGCAGCCGATAGGTCTCGATCTTCTCCAGCGGCGCCCGGGAGACGGTGACGAAGGAGGTATCCCGGGCGTGGAGGTGGGCAAGAAGCCCGTCGGACACCTCGTCGGATGCCGCCGTGCAGCTCGGGCAGCCCTCATCCCAACTCGGGTCGAACGTGAAATGGCGGACGATGAGCTGGCGCCGACCGTTGAACAGGCCGAGCAGGCTGATGGGGCCGTTCAACCCTTCAAAGCTGTACTCCTTCTCGATCTTGACCATGGGCAACTCGCGGCGCCGGGTGTTCAACGCATCGCGGGCCCGGGTCATCTCCTTCTCGGCGTCCAGCAACGCCTTGCGCGCCAAGAACCACTCCTGGCGGGAAACCACGGGGGGAAGACTCATCGGCTCTCCTTTGACTCGGCCTCGACACCCAAGCCCAGCCCGGGCGGGGATGCTCGGTGGGGCCAGCCGGCCGGCTCCATCCCCGAGGACAGCACCTGGGAACCATCACCATCCTGGCACCGGTCGGATTCGAACGGCTTCGGTGACGAGAACAAGACGGGGGCAGTGTCCCCAACTCATCGGTCGAGCCCGTCGGGAGGCATTTCATCCGTCTCCCCCGGCCAACCCTTGACAGAGCTAACGCTGTTAGCTACAGTAGCTAACAGCGTTAGCCCCAGGCAGATCCGAGCAAGGAGACAGTGATGTCCGAACCCAGCACCCACTACCAGAAGCCCGGTTGGTTCACCCAACGGATCTTCAACCCCGCCGTCGCCGGCTTGACCCGGGCGGGCATCAGCATCTGGGGAAGTCGGGTCCTGGAGGCCCGAGGCCGCACGAGCGGTCTGCCCCGCCACACCCCGGTGAACCTCCTCGAATTCGAAGGCCAGCAGTACCTGGTCGCCCCCCGGGGGGAAGGGCAGTGGGTCCGGAACGTCCGGGCCGACGGCGGCCGCCTGGTCCTCATCCGGGGTCGGCGCCGCGACGAGCGCACCGCCACCGAGCTCCCCGACGCCGAGAAGGCCCCGATCCTGCGGGCCTACCTCCGGCGGTGGAAGATGGAGGTCGGAGTGTTCTTCGGCGGGGTCAGCGCCGACTCCAGCGATGAGGAGCTCCAGCGCATCGCGGGCAACCACCCGGTGTTCCTCCTCTCCAAGGCGAACTGAGTGGTCCATCCCGGGGGCGGGGTGACCCGCCCGTCGACGAGGGCCGCCGCCGGGGTTGACGATCGGCTCCTCCCGGGAGAGGTCAGCCGCCCCGAACCGGCGACGCCACGTTCGGCCCGGATCGGCCAGATCGTCGAAGCCGCCCGACGGCTGCTGGAAGATGAAGGCCCCGACTCGCTGACCATGCGAAGGCTGGCCGATGAGCTCGGCATGCAGGCGCCCTCCCTGTACAAGCACTTCCCGGGGAAGGCGGGCGTCGAACTGGCGCTCATCGAGGACGCCCTCAGTGACATCGGCGAGGTGAGCCACCAGGCGATCCACCGGCCCGGATCCGAGGGTCGCCTCATGGCGCTGCTCGATGCCTATCGCCGGCACGGTGTCTCCCACCCGAATCTGTACCGGCTGGCTACCGGGGGTCCGTTGGTCCGGGATCGATTGCCGGCCGGGTTGGAGGAGTGGGCCGGCAATCCGTGGTTCGTGGTGACCGGCGACCCTTCGCTGTCCCAGGCTCTCTGGTCCTTCGCCCACGGGATGGTCATCCTCGAGCTCGACGGTCGCTATCCCCCCGACTCCGATCTCGATGCGACCTGGCGGTCGGGGGCGGTCGCCTTCGATCGGGTGGTGGGGGCGGGATGACCCCTTCGGGGTGGGTTCAGCGGTTCGGGACCCTGTAGTGCAGCCAAGCGCTGCAGGTGCGGTTCGGTCGCAGGTCGGGGGTAAGGCCCGGTGGCCAACTGGACGTACCCGGGGGGCCCGGAGGCGTCCGCTCCCGATCGGCATGGTTAAGGCGATCACTTGACGGGAAGGGTGACTATCGAGCGTCGAGAAAGGAGTGGGAATGCCATCGAAGTCGGCCAATGTGAAGAACACCAAGCAGTACGAGGCTTTGAAGGACAAGGGGATGTCCAAGGAACGGGCCGCGAAGATCGCCAATTCTCCTGGAGCCTCGAGCCGGGGCGGCAAGCAGTCCGGATCCGGAAGCAGTCCCAAGCAGGGGGGCAC
Organism: Acidimicrobiales bacterium; assembly: GCA_036268775.1. Classification (GTDB taxonomy): domain Bacteria; phylum Actinomycetota; class Acidimicrobiia; order Acidimicrobiales; family RAAP-2; genus DASZIT01. The sequence continues at coordinate 235,620 of DATATM010000026.1, forward strand.
CACCGCACAGAAGCGAGAGGCCGGCCGGAAGGGCGGAAAAGCCACCGCCGCGAAGTGAGGTAACCGACGTGCCCATCGTCCGAACCATCGGCCGACCCCTCCTGGCCTCCATGTTCATTGCCGGGGGTTGGGACGCGGTCCGCCGGCCCGAGTCCAAGGTGGGGGCCGCCAAGAAGGTGGTCAGTCCCCTACCGGTTGACGCCGATACCAAGGCGCTGGTCCGGCTGAACGGCGCCGTGCAGGTCACCGCCGGCAGCCTGCTGGCCGTCGGCCGGGCGCCCCGATTGAGTGCCGCCGCCCTGGCCGGCTCCTTGGTGCCGACCACCCTCGCCGGCCACCGGTTCTGGGAAGAGAAGGACGAGTCGGCTCGTGCCGGCCAACGGGTCCATTTCTTGAAGAACCTGGCCATGCTCGGCGGTCTGGTCCTGGAGCTGGGCGATTCGGGCACCCGACGACACCGCAGCACCCGCAGGCGTCGATCGAAGTCGACGGTCAGGAGTCGAGGAGGGAAGCGTTGACCGAATGGGGCTACACGATGATGTGCGAACAGTCAGGGCCGAAAGCCCTGGTTGCCGATGTGGTGGCGGCCGAAGCCGCCGGCTTCGGCTTCGCGGTCATCTCCGACCACTACTTCCCCTGGCTCGACGCCCAGGGGCACTCTCCCTACGCCTGGTCCGTCCTCGGAGCCGCCGCCCAGGCCACCGATCAGATCGATCTGATGACCTACGTCACCTGTCCGATCAAGCGGTACCACCCGGCGGTGGTGGCGCAGAAGGCGGCGACCGTGGCGCTGCTCTCCGACAATCGCTTCACCCTGGGTCTGGGGGCCGGGGAGAACCTGAATGAGCACGTCACCGGCGGAGCCTGGCCACCCGTGAATGTCCGCCACCAGAGGCTGGCGGAGGCAGTGGACATCATCCGGGGGCTATGGAAGGGCGGCTACCTGAACTATGAGGGAAAGCACTTCCAGGTCGACTCGGCCAAGGTCTGGGATCTTCCTGACCAGCCCATTCCCCTTGGCATCGCGGTGTCCGGGGCCGATTCTTGTGAGCTGGCCGGCAACCGGGCGGACGTGATGATCGCCACCGAACCCGAGCGCCGCCTCATCGATCTGTTCGAGGCCGCCGGCGGGTCCGGAAAGCCCAAGGTGGGCCAGATCCCGGTCTGCTTCGACCCCGACCGCGAAGCTGCCATCCGTAGGGCCCACGACCAGTTTCGATGGTTCGGCGGCGGGTGGAAGGTCAATTCGGAGCTGCCGGGGACCGCCGGGTTCGCCGGTGCCTCCCAGTTCGTGACCCCGCAAGCGGTGGCCGAATCGATCCCCTGCGGCTCGGACGTCGGCGAGTTCGTGAAGGCGATCGAGGTGTTTCCGAGTGCCGGGTACTCCCACGTGGCGCTGGTCCAGGTGGGTGGCGAGCACCAGACCCCCTTCATCGAATGGGCCGAGAAGGAACTTCTCCCCGCCCTCAACGACGGCTGACCGGCCCAACGCGTTCCACAAGGGGCCCCCTCCACCCCCGAGCCGTCATGAGGCGCCCACCAGGTGCTATACCCGCGGTACTGACCCGCCCAATTGGCTGGGTGACAGGTACGCGAACGGAATCCCATGGTCGACGCAAGGCGCGAGGAAGTCGAGATTCTGCTCGAGGCCGATCGGGCTGCCCAACTGGCCGGCGAGTCGGCCGCCCAATGGTGGCGGGCGCTGGTCGATGCCGCCGAGAACGCGGTGACCAGCGATTCTCTCGACGTACTGCTTCGTCAAGCCCTCGAGTCGATGCGGCGCGGTTTCCGGGCCGACGCCATCGCCCTTCTGTTGGCCGATGAAACGGAGGGTGAGCTGATCGTCCGGGCCGCCACCGGGCTCAGCGAAGAGGTCACCATCGGGTTGGGGATCCGGTCCGGCGAGGGGATGGCGGGACAGGTCATCGCCCGTCGCCAGCCCCTCATCGTCGACGACCTCTCCCAGATCGCCGTCGTCTCCCCCGTGCTCCGAGACAGCGGCCTGAGGTCGGTGGTCGCGGTGCCGTTGCTCTCCGACGGACGAGTCCTGGGCGTCGTCTACGCCGGGAGCCGGCAGTTGGCCCGATTCGCCGCCGCCGACGCTGACGCACTGGAACTGATTGCCGACCGACTAGCCGGCGCCATTCGACGGGTACAACTGTTCGAAGCAGAGCGGGCCGCTCGGGGCGAGGCCGAACAACTCGCCGCTCGCCTGCGCCAAATGCAAGCCATCACGTCGGCACTGGTCGGTACCTCCACGGCGGAGGACATCGCCACGGTGCTGGCGGAGTCGATGTCGTCGCACGTTCCGGATGGCCAACGCCGTTGGGGGAGCGTCTGGGTGGTCCGGGCGGACGCCATCGAACTGGCGAGCGATCTCAGTCTCTCGCCAGCGGCAGCGGGAATCGGCTCGGTGCCTCTCGACAGCGGGCTACCCCTGGCGGTAGCCGTTCGGGAATGCCAGCCGATCTATGTCACCGATCCCGCCCAGGCAGTGTCCGAGTTCCCATCGCTCGCCGGTGTCCCCAGCATCGCAGAGAGCTTCGCAGTGCTTCCGATCTTGCTCGACGACAAGTGCTCTGGGGCGCTGGTGGTGGCGTTCGAGTCCAGCCACCACTTCGATGCGGCGGAGCGCGCCTTCATGGCGGCAGTCGTCGATCAAGCCGCCCAGGCCCTTGATCGGGCCGCCCTCTACGCCCAGCTCGCCGATCTGGCCAACATGAGCTCCTTCTTCGCCGAAGCCGCCAAGGTACTGGCCGAAGCCTCCACCTTTGCCGACACGCTCGAACGCCTGGCCACCTTGGCCCTCCCCGCCCTCGGCGATATCTGCCTCATCGACGTGGTGGGTGAAAGGGGCGAGCTGGAACGGCGGGTGGCCAGACATCGGGACCCAGGCCTCCAGCCCCTGGTCGACCGCCTCCGGACCCAGTACCCACCCCAACTCTCGGGTCCCCACCCGGCGGCAGAAGTGACCCGAATCGGGTCAGTCCGCTGGTCGGCCCAGATGACCGACGAGTTCCTGCGATCCACCACCATCGATGACGGTCACTACGAGATCACCAAGGCCCTGGGCTTCCGCTCCTACTTGGCGGTCCCGCTCAAGAGCGATGGACATGTGCTCGGCTCGGTGACCTTCGTTTCGGCCAGTCGATCGTTCGGGTCGAAGGATGCGGCGTTCGCCCAGCTGCTGGCCCAGCAGGTGGCCGCCGTCGTCTACAACGCCCGCCAATCCGACTCGGCTCTGCAGACCTCCCGCGTCCTCCAGGACAGCCTGCTTCCCCAGCACCTGCCGGACATCCCGGGACTCCGAATCGAGACCCGGTACCTGGCCGCCACCCGCGGCCTGGAGGTGGGGGGCGACTTCTACGACGTGGTCCTGCTGCCCCACCACCAGGTTGGCTTCAGCATCGGCGACGTGGCGGGCCACGATCGGCACGCGGCGGCGTTAATGGGTCAGCTCCGCAGCGCCTACCGGGCCCTCACCGGCCAGGTCAGCAGCCCCGCGGAGCTCATCTCGGCCCTCCGTGGGAGTTGGGAACTTCTCGACATCGACCGCATCACCACCGCGCTGTTTGCCCAACTCGATCACCGGAATGGCGAGCTGGTGATGGCTTCGGCCGGGCACTACCCGCCCCTCCTCATCGGAAGCGGGAAGACTCAGTTTCTGCCGGTCCCCCCGAGCACCCCCCTCGGCGCACCCGCGGCTCCGGTCCACCAGTGGTCGGGAACCCTCGGTCAGGGAGAGGTCCTGTTGTTCTATACCGACGGCGCCATTGACGAGCGCTACGCCGGCAGCACGGCCAGCATGGAGCGGTTGGCGGAGGTCGCCTCCGATGGGGACCTTGATCCGACCTCGGTGTGCAAACGGGTAGTCGAGCTCCTGGACGAGGAGCGGATCGACGACGTGGCCCTCTTGGCCGTCTCCCGGGTTAACAGTCTTTAGAACTTCTGGCTCGATCCCGAAGACGCGACATCGACTCCCGGCACTCGGGCAGCAGGAGTCGATGCGCGATGTCGATCCATTACCCGGCGGGCAGGCCGGACAAACCCCCAGAATCGCTGACGCCGATCCCGGCTAACGAACTCTGACAAATGGGTATCAATCCGGATGATGGGTGCTGAAGCCTTCCTTCCCAACCGGCGAGACGACCTCGCCGCCCTCCGCACCGCCAGTGCCGGATGCCAGGGGTGTGGTCTCTTCGCACAGGCCACTCAGACCGTGTTCGGCGATGGCAATCCCCACGCTTCAGTCATGCTGGTCGGCGAACAGCCCGGTGACCAAGAGGACATCACCGGGGAACCCTTCGTCGGACCGGCCGGAACCCTCCTCGACCGCGCCCTGGCCGAGGCGGGAATCGATCGCGGCAAGCTCTATATCACCAACGCGGTGAAGCACTTCAAGTGGGAGCCGAAAGGGAAGATCCGGCTTCACAAGAAGCCGGGAGCCCGGGAGGTGACGGCCTGCAAGCCTTGGGTCCTGGCCGAAATCGACGCGGTCAGGCCGGAGTTCATCCTCTGCCTCGGCGCCACCGCGGCGCAATCACTGCTGAGCCCGGATTTCCGGGTGACTCGGCAACGGGGCCAGATCTTGGAGGGGCCTCGGGGGACGCCGGTGAGCGCCACCGTGCACCCCTCTTCGATCCTGCGGGTCCGGGACGAATCCGAGCGAGCCACCGAGATGGCCCGCTTCGTCGAAGACCTCCGGATGGCCGTCGACTTCGAGCGGTGACCGGCAGCTACCGCTTCAGTCCCGATTGCCCTCGCACCGGCTGACCGGGTCACCCCCAGCCAGCCGGCATCGACGAGATCAGAAGCGGGTGGCCATCCCGACGATCGGCTGGTTGAGGGGCTGGCCCCCGGCGGACCCGTAGAAGGGGGCGTCCCCGAAGCTGAAGAT
>DATATM010000027.1:0-64670 GCA_036268775.1 Acidimicrobiales bacterium
GCCGCCAGGTCGCGGGCAGGCCACCGTGCTTGCCCTCACCGGCGGGGTCGAGCACGACGACGGCGGCCACCTCCAGCGGCCCTTTCCGCACCTCGGCCGGTCCTTCGGCCCGTAGTTGGTCGGTATCCGTTGTTGGGTTCATCTGATGCGGATACCCGCCCGGTCTCGGTGGTATGCGGTCGGTAGGGGCCGTTTCGACGAGCGGAGGAATCATGGCGACGACTGCGGTGACCGTGCTGGGTACCGGGCTGATGGGCGCGGGAATGGCGCGCAGCCTGGCCAGGGCCGGGCATGACGTCACGGTGTGGAACCGCACGCCGGACAAGGCGCGGCCCTTGGCCGACGAGGAGGGCATCAAGGTCGTCGAGAACCTGCCCGAGGCGCTCGGCGGCGCCGATTTCGTGCTGACCATGCTGTTCGACGCGGACGCGGTCACCGAGGTGATGCGCGCCGCGCTGCCCAACGCGCCCAAGCACACGGTCTGGGTGCAGACCAGCACGGTCGGCATCGCGGGCGCAGCCCAACTGGCCGAACTGGCCGAGCAACACGACGTCGCGTTCGTCGACGCCCCGGTGCTCGGCACTCGTCAGCCCGCCGAACAGGGCAAGCTGATCGTGCTCGCGGCGGGCGACTCGGCGCTGCGGGACCGGGTGGCGCCGGTGTTCGACGCGATCGGCTCGCGCACCATCTGGGTCGGCGAGCAACCCGGTGACGGCCACCGGCTGAAACTGGTGGCCAACTCGTGGGTGCTGTCGGTGACCGGCGCGACCGCGCAGAGCATCGGGTTCGCGCGGCAGCTCGGCGTCGACCCGCAGCTGTTCCTGGACGTGATCGCAGGTGGCGCGCTGGACTGCGGATACGCGCAGGTCAAGGGCAAGGCCATGCTCGAAGGCGATTTCACCCCGTCCTTCGGTCTGGCCGGCGCGGCCAAGGACAGCGACCTGATCGTGTCCGGTATGCGGGACGCCGGCACCAACCAGCGGCTCATGCGGGCGCTGCGCGACACGTTCGTCGATGTGCGCGAACGGGGTCATGGCCGTGACGACATGGCCGCGGTCGTGCTGGCTTTCAGCTGAGCAGCCACCTTGCCTACCAGGGAGGCCAACCATGTCGAACAGCGTGCCGCAGCGCCAACTGCCCTCCAGTTACCGGATCGGCGCCTTCGTTGCCGCGATTCTGTTGCTGGCCGGCGGTTTCGTCGGGGCGCTGCAGGCTCCCGGTGGAATCGGCCTGACCGGCTACGGGGTCAGCGCCGCCGCTGCGGGCGCGGTCGGGATCGCGCTGTATCTGGCCACCCGGCGTAACCGCGGCTACCAGTCGACCCAGACCACCTCGCTGGCGGCGGGCCTTTTCGAGCTGCTGGCGCTGGTGGACATCATCATGATCGTGTCGGGGCTGATGTTCCGCGCCCCGGCCGACCTGCAACAGATCCGCCTCGGTGTGCTGCTGGTGACAGCGCTGCTCGCGCTGATCATCGGCGGAATCGGCATCTTCGGCGCGGCGTCGGTCCGGGTCAGACGATCGGTGAGCCGCCGGTGACGGCGATCACCTCGCCGGTGACGTAGCTGGAATCGGTCGAGGCCAGGAACACGAAGGCCGACGCCAGTTCGGCCGGCTGCGCGGCGCGCCCCATGGGCGACTGGGTACCGAAGGACGCCACCTTGTCCTCGGGCATCGTGGCCGGGATCAGCGGTGTCCACACCGGACCCGGAGCCACCGAGTTGACCCGGATGCCGCGTTCGATCAGATCGGCGGCCAGGGCCTTGGTCAGGTTGACGATCGCGCCCTTGGACGTTGCGTAGTCCAGAAGATGGGGCGAGGGCTGGAAACCCTGGATCGACGAAGTGGTGATCACCGACGCACCCGGCGGCAGGTGCGGCAACGCGGCGCGGCACAGCCAGTACAGGGCGTACACATTGGTCCTGAGCGTGTGGTCGAACTGCTCGGGTGCGATGCCGGCCAGTCCGTCGTCCTTGGACATCTGGTACGCGGCATTGCTGACCAGGACGTCGATCCGGCCGAACCGGCGCGCGGTCTCCTCGATCACCCGTTGGCAACCGGTCTGTTCGCTGAGGTCGGCCACCAGCACGACGGCCTCCCGGCCCTCGGTCCGGACATACTCGGCGGTCGCGTTGGCGTCGTCCTCCTCGGCCGCGAGGCAGGTCAGCACCACGTCGGCGCCCTCGCGGGCGAAGGCCAGCGCGATGGCCCTGCCGATGCCCGAGTCGCCGCCGGTGATCAGGCTGACCGCGCCGTCCAGCTTGCCGCAGCCGCGATAGCTGTGCTCGCCGTGATCGGGCGGCGGATCCAGTTCATGGGTGCGTCCTGGATGTTCGACCTGCTGTCCCGGTTGGTCAGGGCCGGGGAACATGGTGCGGGGATCGGGTCGGCCGTCGGTCGGTGCTGGCACGGGAGAACTCCCTCCGGTTGGTCGGTCACGTCCGATCCCGGCATACCCGCGCGCGGGAGCCGACATACGGGTTTGCCCGACCCGATCGCGGGTATCACGACCGGGTGGAACACCAGCAGGTCGAGGTGCAGAGGCCGCACGTCCTACGGGAGTACGTGCTGCTGGCCGACGGCGAACGCGGCGCGATCATCGGTCCGGACGGCGAACTGGACTGGCTGTGCGTGCCGGCCTGGGATTCGACCCCGGTGTTCAGCGGACTGCTCGGTGGGGCGGGCGGTTTTCGGGTTTCCCCGGCCGACCACTGGTCGGTGTGGAGTGGTGACTACGAACCGGGCAGCCTGATCTGGCACACCCAGTGGGTCACCGGGGACACGATCCTGCGCTGCCGGGATGCGCTGGCCGTGCCGGCCGACCCGCACACCGCCGTGCTGCTCCGCAAGGTGTCCACCGGCGACCGCCCGGCCGAGGTGATGATCACGCTGACTGCGCCCGACTCATCGGCCCCCGCACCCTCCCGAGTGGATGGTGGCTGGGTCGCCGAGTGGGCCGGTCGCCACCTGCGGTTGACCTGTCCGTCCGGTTCGATCGTCGGCAACGGACTGCGACTGGTGACCGCGATCCCGTCCAACGCCACGCTCGATCTGGTGCTGGAGGTCTCGACCCGCCCGTTCGAAACACGCCTGCCCGATGTCGAGTCGTTGTGGCGCAGCACCCGGCGGTCCTGGCGCGACTGGACGCCGGACACCGACGACACCATCGCCCCGCGCGATGTCCGGCAGGCCTACGCGGTACTGCGCGGACTGACCAGCGGCGCGGGCGGCATGGTCGCGGCGGCCACCACAGCGCTGCCCGAGCGGGCCAGGGCCGGCGCCAACTACGACTACCGCTACGCCTGGATCCGCGACCAGTGCTGGGTCGGCCAGGCCGTTGCCGCGCACCGCGACGATCCGCTGCTGCACACCGCGGTCGGTTTCGTCACCGAACGGCTGCTGGCCGACGGCCCGAAGCTCGCGCCGGTCTACACCGTGACCGGGGCCGAGGTGCCGGAGGAACGTGCGCTGGGCCTGCCCGGGTATCCAGGCGGTTCGGACCGGATCGGCAACCGCGCCACCGACCAGTTCCAGCTCGACGCCTTCGGCGAGACGCTGCTGCTGTTCGCGTCGGCCGCCCGGTACGGTCCGCTCGAGCACGACACCTGGCAGGCCGCGACCGTGGCCGTCGACGCGATCCGGCAGCGGTTCGCCGAACCCGACGCCGGGGTGTGGGAGCTGGGGCGAGCCCGGTGGACCCACTCCCGGCTGGCCTGTGTCGCGGGCCTGCGGGGCATCGCCGCCATCGCGCCGAGACCGAGGGCGCGCGAGTGGACCACGCTGGCCGAACACGTTCTGCGCGACACCACCCGATGGGGAGTTCATCCGCGCGGGCACTGGCAACGCGCCGCCGACGACGAACGCGTCGACGCAGCCCTGCTACAGGGCGCGATCCGCGGCGCCGTAGCCGTCGACGACGCGCGCACCGTCGCCACGTTGGCCGAGGTCCACGCGCGGTTGACCGAGGACGGCTACGTCTACCGCTTCCGGCCGCGTGATCGCCCCCTGGGCGATGCGGAGGGCGCGTTCCTGGTGTGCGGATTTCTGGTGGCGCTGGCCGAGGACCAACAGGGTCATCGGGCCGAGGCTTTGCGGTGGTTCGAACGCAACCGGGCCGCGTGCGGACCACCGGGTCTGTTCACCGAGGAATACGACGTCGCTCGGCGGCAACTGCGTGGCAATCTGCCGCAGGCCTTCGTGCACGGCCTGCTGATCGAGGCGGCGGCCAAGTTCGCGGGCCCGACCGGGGTTTAAGCCGGACCGGCAGCGGCAAGACCATCTACGATGGTGCACAGTTGCCACGTCAGCCGGCACGGCAACCCGGTGGATGAAGAAGGAGTCGCCGGTGAGCGACACACACCAGTGGGGGCCAGCGACCGATCCGGTCGCGCTGCGCCGGCACGAGATTGAACTGCGCATGCTCGCGGTTCGCGACCACGTGCCGGGGCTGCGGGCGCTGCTGGGTGACCGGGCCATGCGGGCCGACCACGACCTGGATTTCATCGAAGACGTCCGGCTGGCCGTTGACGAGGTGTGCGCCATCATGTTGGCCAACTGCACACCGGAGGACGTGCTGACCGTGCGGCTGCTGGTCGAGGTGCGGTGCGTCGAGATCAGCGCGCGGGTTCGGGCCACGGCCGATCCGGTGGTCAGCGGGCTGAGTCTGCGGGTGCTGCAGGCGCTGGCCGATTCGCTCGACTACTGGGTCGAGGACACCGCCGACGGGCGCGTCTTCCGGCTCGACTTCGGCCGGACCAGGCCGTCGGCCCCGACCTCGTACTGAGCCGCTCCGACCGGCACCACCAGCGCACGGCGCGCAGGCGGTCACCGAACATGCCAGGAACAGGAGAGATGATGTCGACGCCACAGCGCAGCTCATTGTCCTTTCTGGACTATGAGTTGTCCCGCGATGCCCCGCTGTCCAACCTGACCGAGCTGTTCGCCAGCCAGGTGAAGCGGACCGAACTGATCGAGCCACCGGTTCGGCCGACACCGACCCGCCGGCACCGACTGCGCGCGGTCGTGTGCACACCGGAATTCCTCACCGTGACCGCGGTGCTCATCCTGGCCACCTGCGCGCTGGTCGGCGGGCTGCTCAACAGTGGCGTCATCGCCCTGTGCGGCCTGGCCGCGCCGGTGCTGCTCGCGGTCGGCGGCTACGTCGCCACCAGGAATCACCGCAAGTACCAGAAGGCGTCGGCGTCACGACGCTGAGCCACCAGGAGTCCAGATAGGACTCAATGGCTCTTCCCGAGAAGAACTCCGGTCGAAACGGTTTGCCGACCCGCTCCGTGGGCAACGCATGTGTCAAGTGGCCCGGACCACACCGATGCCGATACCGACGAAAGAGCGGACGTCATGTTTACCATGCCCGGAACCTGGTACCTGCCGTTGCGCGGCACGCCGTGCGCGAGTTGCGGTCAGCCCGCAGCCCGCCTGATCGTGTTCGCGGTCGAGCGCGTCATCGCCCATGAGGACGACGAAGCGCCACCGTGTCACCTGTCCAACCCGCGTCCGAGTGGTCTGGACGAACTCACGCTCCGGGCAGAGCCGCGCCGAGCGGCGTGACCTGCTTCGCGGTTCACGCTGCGGGGTGGACGTCGCAGGGATGTCGCAGGAATGTCGCAGGGATGAGGACGCCGGTACCGGGGTACAGCCTTCATAACGCCCTGATGACCGCAACTTCGTGACGAAGGGACCGTTTCGATGGCTGACACTGTTGCCGACGTTCTGCTGGCTCGCCTGCGCGACTGGGGAGTCCGCCAGGTCTTCGGTTACCCGGGCGATGGCATCAACGGTCTACTGGCGGCCTGGGGCCGGGCCGACAACGACCCACAGTTCGTCCAGGCCCGGCACGAGGAGATGGCCGCGTTCGAAGCGGTCGGCTACGCCAAGTTCTCCGGCCAGGTCGGGGTGTGCGCGGCAACCAGCGGCCCGGGCGCCATCCACCTGCTCAACGGCCTCTACGACGCGAAACTGGACCACGTTGCGGTGGTGGCGTTGGTCGGCCAGACCGAACGGTCGGCGATGGGCGGTTCCTACCAACAGGAAGTGGACCTGCTCAGCCTGTACAAGGACGTGTGCAGCGACTACGTACAGGTCTGCATGGTGCCGCAGCAGTTGCCCAACCTGATAGACAGGGCCATCCGGATCGCCACGACCGAACACGCGCCCACCGCGATCATCTTTCCCTCCGACGTGTTCGAACTCCCCTACGAGCCGCCAGAACACGCGTTCAAGCAGGTCCCGTCGAGCCTGGGCCTGACCGAGGTGACCCCGCGTGCCGACGATGTCGCGGTCGAGCGGGCGGCCGAGATCCTCAACGCCGGTGAGAAGGTCGCGTTGCTGGTCGGCCAGGGGGCGCGCGGCTGCGTTGCCGAACTGACCCAGGTCGCCGACCTGCTCGGCGCCGGCGCGGCCAAAGCGTTGCTGGGCAAGGATGTCCTGTCCGACGAGCTGCCCTGGGTGACCGGCTCGATCGGGCTGCTCGGCACCACCGCCTCATACCACCTGATGATGGACTGCGACACGCTGCTCACCGTCGGCTCGAACTTCCCGTACACCCAGTTCATGCCCAAACTCGACCAGGCCAGGGCGATCCAGATCGACCGGTCGGGCAAGTGGATCGGCATGCGCTACCCGTACGAGCTCAACATCGTCGGTGACGCGAAAACCACGCTGCAGGCGCTGATCCCGAAGCTCGAACGCAAGACCGACCGGAAGTGGCGGGAGGGCATCGAGTCCACTGTGGCCGACTGGTGGCAGGTCATCGAGCGCCAGGCCGCCACCGACGCCGACCCGGTCAACCCGATGCGCATCTTCTCCGAACTCTCCGAACGCCTGCCCGACAACGCGATCATCGCCGCCGACTCCGGCAGCGCCGCCAACTGGTATGCCCGCGTGCTGCGTTTCCGAGGCGACATGCGCGGATCGCTGTCCGGCACGCTGGCCACCATGGGGCCGGGCGTGCCCTACGTGATCGGCGCGAAATGGGCCCACCCGGACCGGCCGGCGATCGCGTTGGTCGGCGACGGCGCCATGCAGATGAACGGCATGGCCGAGCTGATCACGATCGCCCGCTACTGGCGGCAGTGGAGCGATCCACGTCTGATCATCGCGGTGCTGCACAACAACGACCTCAACCAGGTGACCTGGGAGATGCGGGCCATGGGAGGTGCTCCCAAATTCGTGGAATCTCAGGCCCTCCCTGACGTCGATTATGCGGCCGTGGCCCGCTCCTTCGGGCTCGGCGCCGTCACCGTCACCGAGCCCGAGCAGATCGGCCCGGCATGGGACGAGGCATTGTCCGCCGATCGTCCCGCTGTGCTCGACGTCCATACCGATCCCGACTTTCCCCCGATCCCCCCGCACGCCACCTTCGAACAGGTCAAGGACGCGGCCAAAGCGCTGGCCGCCGGGGACGAGGACGCCTGGGGAGTCGTGAAGACCGGGCTCCGCACCAAGGTGCAGGAGTTCCTGCCGGGGAGCAAGGGGGCGTGACGGCTGACCTCCATGAGTCGGCTCTGCTGCCGGAGGCCCGATACGGAATCGACCGGGTCATCGGGGATATCCGTACCGGTCACTTCGAGAGGTCGTTAGCCGCCGCCGCCGCCGCTGGTGCTCTGATCACCGCCGCGGAGATCTTCCTCGAGCACGACAGCGCGAGTTTTGGCAACAAGATGATGTGGTGGCCTCTGGCGGTGATTCCTACGATCGTCCCCGCCGGAGTCGCAACAATCTTCAGCCGACGGGCAGCGAAAACCGTCCTTCCCCTTGCTTCCGCCATTGTCGTCGCAAACGGCCTTCAGGGGACGTACCTGCATGCCCGGGGAATCGTGCGTAAGCCCGGGGGCCTGAAAAACCTTCGCTACAACATCGAAATGGGTCCCCCGGCCTTCGCCCCCCTACTGGCTTCGCTGGTCGGCGCCATGGGGCTGTTGGCGGCGGTGCTTCGCCGCGAAGGCCGCTGACGTGCCTCTTCGCCCGCCCAGCCGTCACGCCGTCACGCCCGGGGATCATGGACGCTTTCCCGAGTTTGATGTCCTCGACGAGGTCCACCGATGGGACGATGTGACCGCGGGGGTGGTGCTGGCGCGGTTGGGCTCCTACGCTGACTTCAGTTTCTTCTCGCCGTCCGAGCAAGCGACCGCCGATGCATTGCTCGATCAGCTTCTAGCCCAGCGAGATGAGCCGAAGGTTCCGGTTCTCCCCATGCTCGACAGGCGGCTGGCGCTGGGCGAGACGGATGGCTGGCGATTCGAAGATATGCCCGACGATCCTGAAGCATGGCGGGTCACCCTGGCTGCGTTGGAAGAGGATGCCCACACCCGACTCGGCCGCTCCTTCCACCAACTCGGTTGGGAACAGCAGGGCCGCTTGGTGCAGGCCGTGAACGAAAGCTCGACATGGCACGGAATGGAGGGCTCTCACGTGTGGAGCCTCTGGACTCGCTACGCCTGTGCCGCCTTCTATTCGCACCCTTGGGCGTGGAATGAGATCGGCTTTAGCGGCCCCGCTTATCCCCGCGGATACAAAGCTTTAGGCGTCGACCAGCGCGAGGCTTGGGAGACGTCGGACCACGAGGGTACTGACCCGGTCGTGTGGGAGGAACGGCGCTCTCAGGCGTTGGAGATCCACACGAGGACCTCCGGCGGGAAGTCATCCTCTTCGCATGAGTAGGCAGAACACGCGTCTCGTCAGGTCCCGCAACGAGTCTGCTTGGCTGATCCCGGATGGCCAGGAGCGCACCGACCATCGGCTGCGAGCGGATATGCGCCAGTTTCTCGACGGTGACGAGTTGGATCTGGTCATCGTAGGTTGTGGAGCCGGCGGCTCTACCTTGCTCCAACGTCTTGCCCGCGCCGGCTGGCGGGTAGCGGTTCTCGAAGCCGGGCCCTTTTGGGAGCCCGATGCCGATTGGGTGAGCGATGAGCTCGGTTCCCATCACCTGTATTGGACCGAGCCGCGAGTCATCAGCGGAACCGATCCGGTGCCGCTGGGATCCAATAACTCGGGACGGGGGGTGGGGGGATCAATGATCCACTACGCCGGTTACACCCCTCGGTTCCACCCGTCTGACTTCGAAACGGAGACGCTTGACGGAGTGGGTGCTGACTGGCCGATCAGCTATCGGGATGTGAAGCCCTACTACCAAGCCATTGAGGCAGAGCTCCCGGTCTCCGGAGAGCCATGGCCGTGGGGCGACCCGCATCGGTACCCGTATCATGCCCATCCGGTGGGTGGAAACGGCGAGGTGTTCTTGCGCGGCGCCTATGCCTTGGGTATCGATGCTCGGGTGGGCCCCGTCGCCATCGCCAATGGTCGCTTCGGAAATCGCCCACACTGCATCTACCGGGGGTTTTGCCTGCAAGGCTGCAAGGTGAACGCCAAGGCGTCGCCGTTGATCACCCACATACCCGACGCACTGGCCCATGGGGCCGAAGTACGGCCCGACTGCATGGTCACCCAGGTGGGGGTGGGGAAAGACGGCCGTGCCATCGGGGTTCACTACGTTCGCGACGGAATTGAACATTTCCAAAAGGCGCGCATGGTCGCGATTGCCGGCTATTCGATCGAGACCCCGCGATTGCTCCTACTGTCGGCGAGCAAGCGATTCCCCGACGGTCTCTGCAATGACTTCGGGCAGGTGGGCCGCTATGTCATGGTGCAGGGTGCTCCACAGACTGCGGGCCGTTACAGCGGAGAAGTCCGCATGTTCAAGGCACCGCCTCCGGAAGTGTCATCGGAAGCCTTCTACGAGACGGATCCGACCAAGGACTACAAGCGAGGATTCTCCATTCAGAATGTGTCGCCCCTGCCGATCACCTATGCCGAGCACGTCGTGGCCCAGGGCCATTGGGGGCAAGCACTTCGAGAGTACATGCGCGATTACGTGCATTGGGCAACGGTGGGAGCCCTCTGCGAGTTCCTTCCGCGCTACGACAATGGGGTGACCCTCGCCGATCAGAAGGATCGGTTCGGGCTGCCCGTCGCTCACTTTTCCTATTCGCAGGGCGAGAACGACAAGAAGCTGGTGGCCGCAGCCCGAAGGGTGATGGAAGACCTGCTTCGGGCCGCCGGGGCGGAGGAGGTCATCAGCATCGACCGGTTCGCCCACCTGGTCGGAGGGTGTCGCATGGCAGCCGACGAGTCGTCCGGCGTGGTCGACAGGAATCTCCGGACCTTTGCCGTCCCCAATCTCTACATCGTGGACGGGAGTGTGCTCCCGACTCAGGGAGCTGCCAATCCGGCCCTGACCATCATGGCCCTCGCCGCTCGGTGTGCCGATCACCTCGCAAGAGACGCACGTCGCGGCCTGAGGGCGAGCAGCGAGTCGTGACCAATAGTCGCGGGGGCACCGAGTTCCCGACGATCGACAGCGTGTCTAGCCAGGTTTATGTGGTACCGACCGATCAACCGGAAGCGGACGGCACCATCGCCTGGTCGTCCACGACGGTGGTTGTCGCCCGAATTGTCGCCGGAGATTGGGAAGGGATGGGGTGGACTTACGCCGGGGAAGGGGCGGCCACGACCATCTCCGAAACCCTGGCGGGTCTGGTCAAGGGGGCCCGCGCTTCAGACACCGCCCGACTCCACGAGTCGATGCTTCGAGCCTGTCGGAACCTCGGTCTCCCCGGCGTGGCGGCGTGTGCGGTCTCGGCCCTTGATATCGCCCTTTGGGACCTCAAAGCTCGGATCGTTGGCGTCCCGCTCGCAGATCTGTTCGGGTTGGCTCGTGATGAGGCCCCAATCTACGGCAGTGGCGGATTTACCAACTACGACGATGCCACCACGTTGGAGCAATTGGAACGTTGGACCTCGGAATGGCGCATCCCCAGGGTGAAGATCAAGATCGGCGAGTCCTGGGGTAGTGAGCCCGACCGGGACCTCGAGCGGGTGGCGCTGTCTCGGCGAGCGATCGGGAACGACGTTGAACTCTACGTCGATGCCAACGGAGGCTACAGCGTCAAGCAGGCAATCAGAATGGGGCGGGCGCTCACCGATCAATTCGGGGTCACCTGGTTTGAGGAACCGGTGTCCTCCGACAATCTGGCGGGGCTTCGTCGGGTACGAGCAATGTGTGATGCGGATATCGCCGCCGGGGAATATGGATATACCCTTCCATATTTTGCCCACATGCTCATGGCAGGTTCTGTCGACTGTCTACAGGCCGATGCAACCAGGTGCGGCGGCTATACCTCTTGGCTAAAGGTGGCGGCATTGGCCCATGCTCACAACATGCAGATTTCAGCACACTGCGCCCCGAATCTCCACGCCCATGTGGCCACGGCTGTCCCCAACCTTCGACACATCGAATACTTCCACGACCACCATCGAATAGAGACGTCGTTGTTCACCGGCGTACTTTCACCGTCGGGAGGTGCGTTGCGCCATGATCCGGAGCGCTCCGGCCACGGACTAACGGTGAATCCCGACAACGCCGAACAGTACCGAGATCCTGACGCCGGGTAGATCTTCGCACCACCTCAGGAAGTAGGGGGATCGAAGTAGGGGGATTGAGGCAGTCCGTGGAGTTGGTCCGATCGCGAGGGTGGCAGTCCAGGGGCCGTCAGCGACGTGAAGTTCCAGCTCGATGGCGCAGAGAAGGAGTCTCGAACCCCGAACCCGCCTCGAGCCCATCGGCCAGATCCCTCAGCGCTTCGACGGACGATCTTCGGGGCACCCATCCCAATTCCTTGTGCGCCCGAGTCGAATCGAGAAGTGGAGTGAGGCGGGCCAAGTCAATCCAGCCGGGTTCGACCGAGTGCATTCCAAGGCCCCACGTAACAGCGAGGGCCTTCCGGATCGTTCGAGCCCCTACCGGGACCGAGCGAAGTTTGAACGAAGCAGCCAGTACGTCTGCGTCGATTCCGGGTTCCGCCGAGACGTTGAAGGCAGCGGCGATCGATCCCAGCAGGGCCAACCGATATGCCTCGGCCACGTCATCGGTGTGAACAGCTCGGACGACGACGCCAGGCATGGAGGGGAGAAGGGAAACCCGCCGGAGACGTGATGCCACGCTCCAAACCGGATTGGTCCGGAACTCTCGGCGAACCTTCGAGGCGGTTTCTGCTTTGAGAGTCAACGCCGAGCGAAGACGGACTGTCCGGACCCGGGGATGATCGAGTTCAAACCGGTCCAAAAGTCGCTCCATATGCGCCTTCTGTCGAGAGAACCTGGAAGTTCGGATCCCGTCCGTGGGTCTAGTCTCGTCGACCGGCTCCCGAGTCAATATTGAGGAATACGCTGCGCGGGAGGATGCGTATAACGATGCTCCGACGCCGGCTTCCGCTGCGGCATCGAACACTTTGGACGAGCCGACGACGTTTACGTCGTGCAAAAAGGCCTGGTTTTGAGCCGGCTGTAGCGCCATGCGAGATGAATCGCCGCATTCCGCACCTCGAAAGTGGCTGCTGAGGTCATCGCGGGCGATGTCGACCTGGCGCCATTCGATGCCCAGCGTTCCTTGGGCGGGAGCACGCCGCGCCAACCCGACAACTCGGCAGTGCCCCCGGCGTACTCACCGTTTCAATCCGCTGGTTCAATCCGCTTGCGCCCCACGATGAGCACGGGGGCGATCAATGGTGTGATCCCACAGGGTCACCAGCCAAGAAACCACTCGCACCCGTTCATACCATCGGCTACCCCGCGGATCGAGCTTGGTCGGAGCATGCCTCCGCAGATATCCGGCACTGTGTAGCGACGCCCGATTGGAAGGTGACAGCGTTCGGCGAAGAGTGGGAATGGCCTCGGACAGTTCCCAGGATATCTCTGGCACCACGATGTCTCTCACCCGCCAGATGGCAGCGTCAAAGTCCTGAGTTCGATTCAAGTCAATGCCTTGGACGCCCCGAGCCATCAAGTCGAGTTCATTGATGGCCAAACGCCGGTCCTCCACCTCGCCAATCATCTGACGACGTATCGACTCAAACTCGGGAATGCCTTCCAGCGTATGGATGATGTCGGACTTGGCCGCTTCACGGAGGGCAAGACGCCGGATGAGACGCTTGCTCTGATCGCCATGGCTGGAACGATCGACAACAGACGGACCTGATGAATTGCGGAGTTCGTCGAATAGCGCCGTCAACGAGACGTCCTCTCGTTGTAGTAGCTCGATTGCGTCATCGTGATCCATGGCAAAACATTCTCCGATCGGGCCCAAACGGTGCGATGCGTTGGGTGGCAGTGCATCGCGACTTATGCCCGAATCGGGAACCGACAAAACCGAGCGTGCCCGCATCCGCGGTCGCCACCGTGTTCGGGAGTTGCCAGTTGCTCTGCACTTGGCATCCGAACGGGATCACTGCCGTTCGCGGGCGTGGCGTGGTGCGTCGCTCCCTCATTGATTCCCCCGGAGCGCTCGAGATTTGACGAAGTAGGAGAGATTCCGTGCCTGCCCCAAGACCGCTCCCGCTCATTCATTGACGAATCGGACCGAACGACGAGAGGTAGCTCGTGGACGCTCCGCCGCCGGGCGACGCTGCTGCCGTCGTACTTCCAACCCACGAGCCAACTCAGCATCCGGTGGACCACAGGCGCCGCCCACCGGTTACGTCTTTCGTAGTCGGCTAAGGCCTCGGCAGCCTCATCCTCGTCGAGAACGCGGTGGGTCGGACGGAAACGGCGTCGACCGATCGCGACCTCAGCGGCGGGTCGGGCCCGTACGTTGCGGTACCAGTCGGCCGTCCGGCCCAGTCCGGCGACCACGATGACCTCGCCGGGCAACGTGCCGGGGCCGCCGATCACCTCCAGCATGGTCTGGTAGCGCTGACCAGACCGTCGACCGACATGAGTCAGCGCCGGAACCGGTCGCCGAACATCCATCCGAAACCCCAGTCGTAGAGACGGGCCAGTGCCCGCAGGACCCGTCGAGCCGCCGGCCCCGGTCTATGGGCGCTCACCACCACTGGTTCAGCGTAAAGGATGACTGTGATTGTCCGTAGAGGGACCGGGACCGATGTCCGATGACTACGGCCGGTGATACGCCGGATTGGAGGTGCTCGGCAACCATCAATCTATGATTGATGGGGCTCGCCTCTAGGGGAACGATACGAGTCGTTCCGTGGTTCCCCAGGCTGTTTGCTGGTGTTGACCCGGCCGAGAAACCCGATTTGGCCGGCTGTCTGGTGCGCCCCCTGGGATTCGAACCCAGAACCTGCGGATTAAGAGTCCGTTGCTCTGCCATTGAGCTAGAGGCGCCCGACACAAGTAAAACTTGCCGCTGACTACAGGCGCAACTGCCTGTCGCCAGCTGGTGAGGGTGACCGACGGGGTTCGAACCCGCGACCTCCGGGGCCACATCCCGGCGCTCTGACCAACTGAGCTACGGCCACCAAGGAAGATTCATTCTGGCACAGGTCACCTGGTGGCAGCGCCACGGTTGTAACCTCATGACCCGGCCCCTGTAGCTCAACTGGATAGAGCGGGTGGCTTCTACCCACCAGGTTGCGGGTTCGACTCCTGCCGGGGGCGCACTGCCGGGGTGCCGGATCACAGAGACCGTGACCAGCGCCTAGAAAGGGTACCTGAGCCTCGGGCCCTCAGGGCACTAGGAAGGGGGGATTGATGCCGTACTGCGACCGCCGGGTGGTGCACGACGCCGACGCCCACTTGATGGAGACGCCGACCTGGTTGCGCGATCACGCCGAGCCCAAGTTCCGCGACCGGCTTCCGGTGCTGAAGTACCCGGGCGGGAACGAATTACGCCAGACCGGCAGCCCCGAAGAGCAGCAGCAGGATCTGGTGGCGTCCTTCCAACGGTTGCGGGAACGCCATGCCAGCCAGGAGTACCGATCCACCGAGGCGGCCGAGATCATGCAGCGGAAGAACTTCGCCGCCACCGGCGGGTTCATCGCCGACGACCGGCCCCGGGCATTGGATCTCCTGGGATTCGACAGCCAGCTCATCTTCAACACCTTCCACAACGGCCGGTTGCATGACTTCGAGCACGCCGGGGATGACGAGCTCGCCTACGCCGCGGCGCGAGCGCACAACCGGGGAATGCTCGAGTTCTGCTCGGTCGACGCCCGGCTTCTGCCTTCCTGTTACGTGCCACTGGTCGACGCCGACAAGGCGGTGCAGGCGACCGGTGAAGCCCTGGCCGAAGGGGCGGCGGCGTTGCTGGTGGCGTCGGGTTGCCCGCCGTCGTTCTCACCCAGCCACCGAGACCTGTTCGGCGTCTGGGCCCAGGCCGAGGAGGCCGGCATCCCCATCGTGTTCCATGTGGGCGGGACCGATGAGTTGATCAGTCCGAAGTACTTCATCAACGGCCTCCCGGTGCCCCACGACTTCCACGGCGGTGACGAGAACTTCCGGTCCGTCGACTACATGGGCATCCCGGTCCCACCGGCCCAGACGCTGGCCACCTTGATCTTCGACGGCGTCCTCGAGCGCTTCCCCGACCTCCGCATCGGGGTCATTGAACAAGGAGCCATCTGGGTGCCATCGTGGCTGCGGCAGATGGAGTCGGCCTTCGAGGCATTCCATCGGCACGAGGATCGTCTCCAAGCCCTCACCCTTCGCCCATCCGAGTACGTGCACCGGCAGGTCCGTTTCACCCCCTATCCCACTGAGGACGTCGGCTGGATCGTCGAGCAGGGCGGGCCCGACCTGGTGATGTTCTCCTCCGACTACCCCCACGTCGAGGGAGGGAGAAAGCCGGTCGAGCGATTCGAGGCCTCCCTGGGAGATGTCGGCGAGGACGTGCGTCAGCAGTTCTACGTCGACAATTTCCTGTTCCTGATGGGGGCGGCGGGCTCGAGGTTGGCGGCCTGATCCTCGCTGACCGGCAAGATCTCGGGCCGGCAACCTTCCCCGTGTGCTTCGGCCGTTCTGCAGGTATATATGGAACATGACCAATGGAGCGGTGCGGTGGTAACTCCGGACTCGCCGGACCGCGCCGTACCCGACGCTGACCTCCAGGAACAGCAGCTTCCGGAGGATGGCGACCCCTGGGAGCACAACCACGATCCCGAGAAGCCGGAGGCGGATGTGCTCGAACAGGAGCTACCGGTGGACGGTGGGGTGGAACCGGTCACCCCTGACGAAGATCGGGTGGAACCGATCGATGATGCCGACTACGGGTACGGCGATTGAGCAGAGCGGGTCGGCGACCGCCTGATCGCCTGATTCAACGCACCCGCTGGAGGGCGGCGTTGGCGGCCGCCAATCCGAAGGCCTCGGGATCGAAGGTCCCTCCGACCCAAGCGAGAGAGTCCCGATGCTCGGGGTGGTCAGGATCCCCGATGGCCCGGAGGAACTCCGCATAGCCGCCGACACCCCCGCTGTCCTCCGGCGGACACGCCCGCTCACCGTCCAGGCAGATCGCCTGCTTCAAGACCTGGGGTACTTCCTCCACCGTCTCCACCACCACCTCGTGGTCCCATCCGTCGCCGAAGTCGTATTCGTACTGGAACCGGGATCCGGCTTCGACAAGTTCGGAGAGAGTCACGCTGTCCTCGTCGATCGCATCCTCATCCCCGTCGCCATCTTCATCGGGCAGCTCAAATCGCTGTCCGGCGATCTCGAAGCCGTGGAGGTGGTGGTCCTGCCATCCCATCGCCGCCTGGAGGACGGCATGGAGCCTGGACAGTTTGATGTCCCCGGGCACCAGCAGTCGCCGCCAGATTTCCGGCTCGTGCTTCGTGAGCGATAGGCGCAACCCGATGGCGGACTTGCGCCGCGGTTCGGCGGCCATGGGCAAAGGATACGGGAGGTTCCGCAACACGGAAAGGGACTCACCCGGGGGCGCTCAGCTACCGTTTCGCCGATGAGCCCATCGTTTCGCCTCGACGTGATCGGCCTCGGTTCGTCACCCTCGGACATCCAGGCCATCGCCCGCCAGACGGAAGCGGCCGGATTCTCCGGGCTGTGGCTCACCGAGAGCGCCCAACCCGTCTACAGCTTGTGCACTGCCGCCGCCCTGGCCACCGAGGAGCTCGCCATCGGCACCGGGATCGCGGTGGCGTTCGCCCGCAGCCCGATGATCTCCGCCCAGGCGGCCTGGATGTTGGCCCAGGCCACCGGGGGTCGATTCACCCTCGGCCTGGGTACCCAGGTGAGGGCCCATGTCGAACGCCGGTACTCGGCCGCCTTCGATCATCCGGGACCCCGACTGAAGGAGTACGTGGCGGCGGTCCGGGCCATCTTCCGGGCTTTCCGCCGGGAGGAGCGGTTGCGGTTCGAGGGGGACTTCTACTCCTTCTCCCTGCTGCCGGACATGTGGTCGCCGGGTCCCATCGACCACCCGGATCCCCCCATCTACTTGGCCGGCGTCAGCCCCTGGATGAGCCGGATGATTGGCGAGGTGGCCGAGGGGATGCACGTCCATCCTCTCAACACCGTGCGCTACCTCGACCAGGTCGTCCGCCCCGCCATCGCCGAGGGTGCCGCCGGGGCCGGCCGGGATCCCGTCCAGGTGGCCCTGGCCTGTCCGGTGATGACCATCGTGGGAGACCGGGAAGAGGAGTTGTCGCCCCAGCGGGAGGAGGTCCGGATGCGGATCGCCTTCTACGGATCCACCCCCGGCTACGAAGTCGTCTTCGACACCCACGGCTGGGAGGGGGTCGGGCCCCGGCTCCACCAGTTGCAGCGGGCCGGCGACTTCGGGGGGATGGCCGCCACCGTCACCGACGAGATGGTCGATGCCTTCGCGGTGACCGCGCCCTGGGACGGCCTGAGCCGGGCCCTCATCGATAGATACGGGGGTGTCGCCAGCCACGTCATCTGCTACTCGGCCGCGTCCCAGTGGGGGAGTGACCCGGCCACCCTGGAGGGCTGGAGCCAGGTGGCCCGGGAGGTGGCCGGCGCCGGGGCCTGACCGGGGGTCGGCAGCGCCTCTCAGCGCCGTCGTCCCGATTGGGCGGCCCGGGCGGCCCGGGCAGAGTTGGGCGGGACTGCGGGATACTGGTCCCACTCACAGCTGGCTCCAAGCTCGCCCACAGCCAACGGTCAACCCGGTGGCACACCATCTGGCAGAAGGAGGTGCGTGCGCATGGCTGATCTATCCCCGAGAATCCTGGTCGTCGACGACGAGCCGTCCATCACCGACGCCGTCTCCACCTCCCTCCGCTACGAAGGCTTCGACGTCGAGGTGGCCTATACCGGAAGGACGGCGTTGACCTCCGCCCAGGAGCACCCGCCCGACCTCATGGTCCTCGACGTGATGCTGCCGGATCTCGACGGCCTCGAAGTCACCCGACGGCTCCGGGCCGACGGGGTTCACGTCCCCATCCTCTTCCTGACGGCCAAGGATTCCCTCGACGACAAGCTGGCCGGCCTCACCGTCGGGGGTGACGACTATGTCACCAAGCCCTTCGCGTTGGCGGAGATCATCGCCCGGGTCCGGGTCATCCTCCGCCGGACCCAGGGCGACACCACCGACGATGGGATCCTGCGGTTCGCTGATCTGGAGATGGACGAGAGCGCCCACGAGGTGCGCCGCGGCGGGGTCCCCATCCAGCTGACCGCCACCGAGTTCAACCTCCTCCGCTTCTTCATGCTCAACCCCCGCCAGGTGTTGTCCAAGCCCCAGATCCTCGATCACGTCTGGCACTACGACTTCGGCGGCGAGGCCAATGTGGTCGAGACCTATGTGAGCTACCTCCGCAAGAAGCTGGAACGCCACGGACCGCCGCTCATCCACACCATCCGATTGGTCGGCTACACGTTGCGGGCGCCGGATCCGGGAGTCTAGGTGTCGCTGCGGACCCGGCTCCTGGCCGCGGTGGGCGTGGTGTCCCTGGTGGCGCTCATCATCGCCGGGATCACCATGTACACCTCCCTGGGGTCGTTCCTGAATAACCGGGTCGACCAGACCCTCCAGACCACCAACGCCGCCTTCAGCGGGAACGGCCACCCACCCGGGCCGCCTCCTGGAGGCACGCTGCCGGGGACGGCGGGCGGCGGGCAATCCCCCAACGGCAGCACCGCCCCCCGCTTCGCCCCCGGACTGTTCGTCGAGCGGATCACCGCCACCGGTGTCACCACCCAGGTGCAGAAGGCCAGTGAGCCGGGGGGTCATCAGTACACCCCGTCGCTGCCCGCCAACCTGATCTCCTCGTTCTCCGATCGACCGGGGGGGTCCTCCGAGTTCCTGACCACCGCCTCCAGCCAGTCATCGGGACCCCAGTTCCGGGTGCTGGTGTCCAAGACCTCCGACGGGGACCTCCTCGTCCTCGGCCAGACCCTCGACACCACCTCCGACACCCTCCGGCAGCTCCTGTGGATCGACCTGGCGGTGACTGGTGGGGCGCTCATCGTCGCCCTCCTCCTCGGGCTCTGGCTGGTCCGGGTGGGGCTCAAGCCGTTGCGCCAGGTGGAAATGACCGCCGCCGCCATCGCCGAAGGGGACCTGACCCGTCGGGTGCCCGGGGAGGAGCAGCGCACCGAGGTCGGGAGGCTGGCCCGGGTGCTCAACGTGATGCTCGGCCGGATCCAGCGGGCGTTCGCCGACCGGGATGCCACCGAGGCACAGCTGCGACGATCGGAGGAGCGCCTCCGGCGTTTCGTCGCCGATGCCTCCCACGAGCTGCGCACCCCGGTGGCGGCGGTGTCCGCCTATGCAGAGCTCTACACCCGCGGGGCGGCCGAACACCCCGAAGACCTCGACCGGTTCATCGCCGGCATCCGGGGGGAGAGCGAACGGATGAAGCGGCTCATCGAGGACCTGTTGCTGCTGGCCCGGCTGGACGAGGGCCTGCCCATCGAGCACCAGCCGGTCGAGTTGGTCTCGATCGCCGCCGAAGCCATCGAAGCCGGCCGGGCGGTCGGGCCGGAGTGGCCACTGACCCTCCGGGCCGCCGGGCCGGTCGAGGTGATGGGTGATCGCCTCCGGCTGCGGCAGGTCATCGACAACCTGCTGGCCAATGTCCGGGCCCACACCCCCGCCGGGACCCACGCCACCGTCACCGTCAGCTCCGACGGGAGCCAGGCGGTGGTGGAGGTGGCCGACGATGGTCCCGGCTTGACCCCGGAGGCGGCCGCCCAGGTCTTCGAGCGCTTCTACCGGGCCGACCCGTCCCGGACCCGGACCAGCGGGGGGTCGGGTCTAGGGCTGTCGATCGTGTGGTCGATCGTGAACGCCCATTACGGCACCATCGCCGCTTCCCCCGGTCCGGCCGGAGGGGCGGTGTTCACCGTCACGCTGCCGGCGTCGACCGAGGAGGCGGCCAGCGGATCCACCGAGGCAGTGGCTGACACCTCCACCGAGGCAGCGGCCATCGAGCCGTTCAAGGCGGCCGCCGGGGAGTCGGCGTCCAGCAAGGACGAGGGCCGCGGGGTGGCCCCCTCCCCTGGAGAGGTGACGGCCCGGGGAGTAAACACCCGGTCGAGCACGAAGTAGCGGGCCACCCACAGCACGGCGTAGGCGCCGAGGTTGGCCCCGTCGACCACCACGGTGTGCCAGGGATTGGCGAACCCGACGCTGTGGTCGCCGGCGTAGCGGACGGCCAGGGTGGAGAGCACCAGCCCGGCCACCGACAGGATGCAGAAGGGCAGGAACTCACCCATGTCCGACTTCCCATGCTTCCGCCACACCCAGCGGCGGTTGAGCTCGAACGACGGGACGATGCAGACGGCGATGGCGACGACGTTGGCCAGGGTCGGCGACATGTGGAAGATGTCGATGTTCACCCCGAGGATGAGAAGGCCGAGCGCCACCGAGATGATCGACGCGCCGGAATAGCGGAGCACCTTGGCGATGGGCACCTCGAATTGAAGGTTCACCGGGTTACCTTCGGCCTGGTCGAGGCCCGGCTTGAGCCGACCCCCGGCCACGACCACCGTCCGTGGTGGTCCACCGGAAGCCCCCGGCCAAGCCGCCGCCCGACCGCCACTCGGCGTGCGGCAAAGTCTGATCGGTGACCCAGGTGGTTCACAGCGGGGGCCAAGGTCGGGGACCCAGGATCTCCCCATGAGCATCGCCGAGGCGCCGAAAGCTGCGGCCGAGCCGTCGGTGGCCCCGGTGGCGGTGGAGATCGTCGTCCCCGTCTACAACGAGGAGCAGATGCTGGAGGCGAGCATCCGCCGGCTCCGGGCCTACCTCGACACCTCGTTCCCCTTCCGGGCGGTGGTCACCATCGCCGACAACGCCAGCACCGACGACACCTGGGCGCGCGCCACCCGGTTGGTCACCGAGCTGGACGGTGTCCGGGCCATCCATCTCGATAAGAAGGGCCGGGGGCGGGCGCTGCGGGCGGTGTGGTCGGCATCGGGCGCCGAGGTGGTGGCGTACATGGACGTCGACCTCTCCACCGGGCTCGACGCCCTGCTGCCGCTGGTGGCGCCGCTGCTGTCGGGCCACAGCGACCTGGCCATCGGCTCCCGCCTCGCCCCCGGGGCCAAGGTGGTGCGCGGCACCAAGCGGGAGCTGATCTCCCGCTGCTACAACCTCATCGTCCGGACCGTCCTCCACAACCATTTCTCCGATGCCCAGTGCGGGTTCAAGGCCATCCGCGCCGACCTGGTGAAGGAGTTGCTGCCGTTGGTGGAGGACAACGAATGGTTCTTCGACACCGAGCTGCTGGTGTTGGCGGAGCGCAACGGGCTCCGGATCCACGAGGTGCCGGTGGACTGGGTCGACGATCCCGACTCGAGGGTCGACATCGCCCGCACCGCCATGGCCGACCTGACCGGCATCGCCCGATTGGTGTGGAGCTTCTTCCGGGGCCGGGGCGTCACGGTGGCCGAGCTCGTCCCCGACCGGATGGAGCGTCCCGACGAGCTGGCCCGGTTCGCCCGGGTGGGGATGGCGAGCACCCTCGTCTACCTCGCCCTCTTCCTGGCCTTCCAGGGGGTCCTCGGAGCGCTGGTGGCCAACGCGGTGGTGCTGGTCCTCACCACGGTGGTGAACACCGCGGTCCACGCCCGGTTCACCTTCGCCGGCCGGGGCCCGTTCCGGTATCGCACCCAGTTGCTCGGCGCCGCCAGCGTGCTGATCACCAGCGTGGGCCTCACCACCGTCGCCCTGGTGGTGGCCGGGGCGGTGTGGGACAACTCGCTGCTGGCCCAGACCGCCGCCATCCTCATCGGCACCGGGGTCGCCGCCCTGGTCCGGTTCTGCCTGCTGCGGGCCTGGGTCTTCCGGTCCCGCCAGGCACCGGCGGGTTCCGCGCCCTGATGACCACGGTGGTCCCCGGCGTGGTGGACGGCCACGCTCCCGAGTCGCCGACCCCACCGACGGCGCCCGCTCCCTCCGCCGCGGAAGGATCGCACTGGTGGATCCGAGAGGGTCGACCGGCGTGGTCGGTGCCGGCCCGCGCCGGCCTCTTCGTCGGCACCCTGGTGCTCTATGCCTGGAACCTCTCCGGCGTCGGCATGTCCAACACCTTCTATGCCGCCGCGGTGAAGAGCGGCACCGTCAGTTGGAAGGCCTTCCTCTTCGGTTCCCTCGACCCGGGAAGCTTCATCACCGTCGACAAGCCGCCGGCGGCGCTGTGGGTCCAGGAGCTCTCCGGCCGGGTGTTCGGCTTCTCCTCCTGGAGCATGCTGCTGCCCGAGGCCCTGGCCGGGGTGGCTTGCGTGATGATCGTCTACCGCCTGGTCCGCCGGTGGGTCGGGGAAGGGGCCGCGGTCCTCGCCGCCCTCGCCCTGGCGGTGACCCCGATCGCCACCGAGATGTTCCGGGACAACAACCCCGACGCCTTCTTGACCTTCCTGTTGGTGGCGGCCGCCTGGGCGCTGTGGTCGGCCCTGGAGACGGCCAAGACCAGCCGGCTGGTGCTGTGCGCCTCGCTGGTCGGCTTCGCCTTCCTGACCAAGACCCTGGAGGCGTTCATCGTGCTGCCGGCCTTCGGGCTGGTGTACCTGGTCTGCGCCAAGCCCAGGTTGCCGCGACGGCTGGCCCAGCTCGGTTGGTCCGCCCTGGCCCTGGTGATCTCCAGCGGGTGGTGGGTGGCCATGGTCGAGCTGTGGCCGGCCGCCTCCCGCCCCTACATCGGGGGCAGCACCGACAACTCGGAGCTGAACCTCATCTTCGGCTACAACGGGTTCTCCCGGATCTTCGGTTCCGGTGGGGGACCCACCCCCATTGGCGGCGGTGGTGGCTCCTTCGGCGGGAACCCCGGGGTGCTCCGGATGTTCAACGACCTGGTCGGCGGCCAGATCGGTTGGTTGCTGCCCCTCGCCCTGGTCGGCCTGGTCGGAGGGCTGGTCCTCACCCGCCAGCAACCCCGGGACAGCCTCCGGCGGGCCGGCTACATCCTGTGGGGCGGCTGGACCCTGATGTTCGCCGTCGTCTTCTCCGACGCCCAGGGGATCTTCCATCCGTACTACACGGTGGTGTTGGCCCCCGGGGTGGCCGCCCTCTGCGGTGCCGGCGCCCCGGCGCTGTGGCGGCTCGGACGCTCGACCCGGTGGTGGTGCTGGGGGCTGCCCGCCGCGGTGATCGGTTCGGCGGTGTGGGCGGCGATCCTGCTCGGGCGCACCCCGGGGTACGACGGCTGGCTGGAGCCGACCGTGGTGGCGGCCGGGGTGGTGGCCGGAGTGGGCCTCCTGCTCGCCATCATCGGGGTGGTCCGGGCCCGCCTGATGACGATGGGGGCATCGGTCCTCGCCACCGCCAGCGTGCTGGCCGGACCGGTCGCCTACTCCATCACCACCGTCAACAACGCCAGCGGCGGTACCTTCGCCAGCGCCGGCCCGTCGACCGGGGGTGGCATCGGTGGTGGGGCGGGACCCGGTGGCTTCGGTGGAGCCGGTGGGTTGCCGGGCGGGGCCGGTGGTGCCGCCGCCAGCGCCGCCGCCCGGCTCCGGGCTGCCGGTGGGCTGTCGTTTCGGGGTGGGTTCGGGGCCGGAAGCGGCTCGAACGCCGATCCGGCGCTCGTCTCCTTCCTGGAGAAGCATCAGGGGAGCTCGGAGTACCTGGTGGCGGTCACCGGATCCCAGACGGCCGCCCCGCTGATCCTCGCCACCGGCAAGCCGGTGATCGCCATGGGTGGGTTCAACGGTGGCGACCCGGCGCCCACCCTCGCCCAGTTCAAGCAGTTGGTGGCGACCGGGAAGGTCCACTACCTGCTGGTCGGCTCCGGGGTGGGTGCGGGTGCAGGGGCGGCGGTGCCCGGCTCGACGTCGGGTGGGGGATTCCCCGGAGGCAGCGGCGGGTTCCCCGGCGGCGCCGGCGGGTCGTTCCCCCGGCCTCCGGGGGGTGGGACGGGTGCAGGCGGGTTCCGGCCCGGTGGAGCGGCCGGCGAATTCCCCGGTGGCGCTCGGGGGTCGTTCCCGGGTGGGCAGGGAGGGCCGACAGCCGGCCGTGGCGCCCAGACCTCCGACGCCAGCGTCGTCGACCAGTGGGTGATCGCCCACGGGACCAAGGTGTCCTACGGCTCCACCTCGGGCGGAACGCTGTACTTCGTGAGTAGCTCAGCAGCGACATGAAACTGTAACCCGGCTGCTCCGCATGGCCGGTGGAGCCGCTATTAGCCTGCCGGGATGTTGTCGGATTCCCGGAGCTTCAGATTCCCGCGGCTGGCCGCGGCGGCACAGGTGCCGTGGGTCCGGGCGGTAGTGATCACCACGGTGTTGGCCTCGGTTGTCATCATGGGGGAGTGGCTGGCGCCGACCGCCGCCCATCCGGCTTCGGTGGCGGGCTTGACTATCCCCGGTTGGGACACCACCCCGACGTGGGTCGACACCCTCCAGGACACCGACCAACCCATCGCGCTGTCGTCGCCCACCGTGGCCAATCTGGACGGATCCCCGTCGGTGGTGGTGGGGGATCGACGGGGCATGGTCTACGGGGTCCACCTCTCCGACGGTTCTCCGGCGCCGGGTTGGCCGGTGACCGACGGGAGCCCGCCGGTGGACTCGTCACCGTCGGTGGCCGCCCAACCCAACGGCCGCTCCACCGTCTTCTTTGGGTCGGGCTACGACGGCAACCCGGGCCCCGGCGGGTACCAGGCTTTCGATTCCTCCGGGAGCTTCAAATGGTTCACTCAGGTCATCAACCCACCGACCGACCAGGCGCCGGCCGGGGGCGTCCAGTCGGGTATGAGCGTCGGGGTGTTGCAAGGGACGATGTCGGTGGCGGCGGGATCGCTCGGCCAGCAGAGCTATGCCCTCAACGCCGGCAACGGCGCGGCGCTGAATGGTTGGCCGTACTTCAACTCCGACAGCACCCACTCGACGGCCGCCCTCGCCGATCTCTACGGGACCGGTCAGAACGAGGTGATCGTCGGTGGTGACCAGTCGGCCGGGGCCGGCCAGGGCCAGCAGTACAACGACGGTGGTCACATCCGCGTCCTGAGCGCCCAGGGCAACCTCATCTGCCGGGCCGACACCAACCAGGTGGTCGACTCCTCCCCGGCAGTCGGCGGGTTCCTTCCCGGCGGCGCCACCGGGATCGTCACCGGCACCGGGAACTTCTTCCCCGGGGCGTCCGACACCAACACCGTGAAGGCCTACGACACCCGCTGCAACCAGCAGTGGTCGACCACGCTGGACGGCAGCACCTTCTCCTCTCCGGCGCTGGCCGACATCGCCGGCAACGGCTCCCTGGAGGTGGCCCAGGGCACCGACAACGGGACGTCGGGATCCATCTGGGTCCTCAACGCCGGCAACGGCTCTCCCATTTGGCACCACGCCGGCCTCCCCCGGGTCATCGGTTCGGTGGTGACCGCCGATCTCTTCGGCCTCGGCGACCAGGACGTCATCGTCCCGACCATCAACGGCGCCTTCATCTTCGACGGCGTCACCGGCACCCAGCTCGATGTGCTCGACGCCAATCTCGGCCTCCAGAACTCACCGTTGGTCACCCGGGACGCCAACGGGAGCGTCGGGATCACCCTGGCCGGTTACTTCGCCGCCGGCAGTCCGGTCCATCTCTTCGGGAAGATCGAGCACTTCGAGATTCCGCTGTCCAACGGGACACTGGCGGTGGGGAAGGGATCCTGGCCGATGTTCCACCACGACGCCCAGCTGACCGGCAACGCCGGGGGGACGACGCCGCAGGGCTCGGTGCCCGCCTGTGACGTGCCGGCCGCCGCCAACAGTGGCTACAACCTGTTCGCCTCCGACGGCGGGATCTTCTCGTTCGGCGGTGCGCCGTTCTGCGGCTCCACCGGCAACCTGCGTCTCAACGCCCCGGTGGTCGGAGCCGCCATGGCCCGGAGCAGCGGGGGGTACTGGGAGGTGGCCTCCGACGGCGGCATCTTCGCGTTCGGCCAGGCCGGGTTCTACGGATCCATGGGCGGGCGCCCGTTGAACAGTCCCATCGTCGGGATGGCTGCCACCCCCGATGGCAAGGGGTATTGGGAGGTGGCGGCGGACGGCGGCATCTTCGCCTTCGGCGACGCCGGCTTCGGCGGGTCGATGGGGGGTCAGCCGTTGCGGGCACCCATCGTCGGCATCTCCCCGTCGACCAACGGGGACGGTTACCGGCTGGTGGCCTCCGACGGCGGCGTCTTCGACTTCGGCTACGCCCCCTTCCTCGGATCGATGGGCGGCCAGCCGCTACACGCCCCCATTGTGGGGCTGACCAACGACACCAACTCCGGGGGGTACTGGGAGGTGGCGGCGGACGGCGGGGTCTTCTCCTTCGGAGGGGCGCCCTTCTACGGTTCGACCGGCGCCCTTCCACTCAACCGGCCGGTGGTCGGGATGGCCGAGACCACCAACGGCAGTGGCTACCGGTTCGTGGCCTCCGACGGCGGCATCTTCAGCTTCAACGCCCCGTTCTTCGGCTCGATGGGCGGCATCCCCCTCAACCGGCCCATCGCCGGCATGGTCGGGTTCTGACGTTGCTCGGTACCCCCCGACCCGGGACCTAGACTTCGGCGGGTGACCGAGGTTCTGGCCGTGGCCAACCAGAAGGGCGGGGTCGCAAAGACCACCACCGTCCACTCCTTGGGGGTGGCCTCGGCGGAGCTGGGGCGGCGCACCCTGGTCGTCGACCTCGATCCCCAGGCGTGCCTGACCTTCTCGTTGGGCTTCGATTCTGACGGCCTCGACCAGTCGCTGCACGATGTCTTCGTCCACCGGTCCAAGGTGAGCGACGTCCGGCTCCCGGTGCCGGGGGTGGACGGTCTCGACCTTCTCCCCGCCACCATCGACCTGGCCGGCTCCGAGGTGCACCTGTTGACCCGGACCGGAAGGGAACACGTCCTCGAAAAGGCGCTCGAACCGGTGCTGAGTGAATACGACCTCATCCTCATCGACTGCCCGCCGTCGCTCGGGGTGCTCACCATCAACGGCCTCACCGCCGCCGACGCGGTGGTCATCCCCTTGCAGTGCGAAGCACTGTCGAACCGGGGGGTGGGCCAGCTCCTCGAGACGATCGAAGACGTGCGTACCTTCGCCAACGGCGACCTCAAAGTGCGCGGGGTCATCGCCACCATGTACGACGACCGGACCAAGCACGCCCGGAAGGTGCTCGAAGAAGTCGAGAGCCGGTACGGGATCCCGGTGCTGCCGCCACCGGTGAAGAAGTCGATCCGGTTCGCCGAGGCCCCCGCCCGGGGGAAGTCCATCCTCCAGCACGCCCCGACCTCGGCCGGGGCCCAGGCCTACCGGGATATCGCCAAGTTGTTGCTCGACACCCCGGTGAGCGCCGGGACGGCCCGGTGACGCCCCAGGGGATCGATCCGCTGGGCAAGCGGGCGCTGTACTGGATGCCGGTCGATTCCCGGGTGGTGGTGGCCAAGGACACCGACCGGGAAGAGGGCGTCAGCCGCGGCAACGATGTTCCCCGCCCCCCGACCGGCCGCCGCCGGGCCCGCCCGGCCGGGAAGCACGCGCTCTACTCCACCGCCACCGCCCCGAGCGAGGACGACGCCGCCGGGTTCACCGACATCGGCGCCGACCCGTTGCCCCTCCGCGGGCTGCTGGCGGTGGAGTGTTCGGCCTGCGGGTCGGTCACCCGGGTGAGCGTCCTCGACTTCTTGATGCTGCAGTTCCCGTTCGGGGCCTGGGTGCCGGGACGGACGTTCGACCACCGGATGACCTGTCCGGCCTGTCGGCGCCGGACGTGGACGAGCGTCACGTTGTCCTCGTCGATGACGTGACGGCCGCGCGGTGACGGTCGCCGCCGTGGGTCATGCGCTGTTTGCCGCCTCCAACCAACCCGGTGGGATCGTCGGCTCCCTGCTCCACTTCCACGGGCCGGCCGCCTATGCCTTGATCGGCTTCCTGGCGTTTGCCGAGGCGGCGCTGTTGGTGGGCTTCTTCATCCCCGGGGAGACCGCGGTGGTGATCGGGGGGGTGTTGGCCGGCCTCCATCAGATCAATCTCGAGTTGATCATCGTGATCGTGGTGGTGTGCGCCATCACCGGCGACTCGGTCGGCTACGAGGTGGGCAAGCGGGTCGGCCCCTGGATCCTCAGCCACCGCCCCATGAAGGGGAACCCGGGGGTGGCGAAGACCGCCGAGCTCCTTGAGCGTTTCGGGGGCCCGGCGGTGTTCTTCGGCCGGTTCATCGCTTTCGCCCGGGCGGTGATACCGGGGGTGGCCGGCATGAGCGGGGTCCGGTATCGCACCTTTCTCTTCTACAACGCCATCGGGGGCGTGCTCTGGGGAATCGGGTACACCCTGCTCGGCTTCGTGGTCGGAAAGTCGTTCGAGACCATCCTGAAGACAGTCGGGATGTGGTCGGCGATCGGGATTGTCTCGGTGGTGGTGCTGTTGCTGGTCGGACACCGTGTCCTCAAGCGGCGGAAGGAACGATCGGGTGGGACGACGCTGGCGGTTTCGGCTTCCCCCGACGAGACGGTGGTGATCTCGGTGGAGGAGGCGTTCGTGATCGCCCTGGAACAAGACGTGGTCGCGCCGCCGGAGGGGACACCGATCGCCCCGCCGGAGGAGAAGGGCTAACCCGTCCTCAGACCTACTGGTCGGCCAGGAAGAAGCGGGACGGCTCCCGGCCCTCCCGCCGCACCCGGTCGTGCAACTCGAGGAGGACGCAGTGGGCCAGGGTCTCCCCGTTCGCCTGGCGCTGCATGAACGTCTCGATCTGATCCCAGGGACGGGACCAATGGAGCCGGAGGGTGATGTCCCAGGCCGTCGAGCCGGGGTGGTCCCGGAGGACGTGCTCGATCTCGTCCAGCCGATCGGCGTGGTGCTGGATGAGCTCGTCGAGTCGGCCGGCCAGGTCGGAGAACCGGTATTCGTGCCCGGGGAGGACTTCTTCGGCCCCGAGGTTCTGGACCTTCAGCAGCGAGGCCAGGAAGTCCCCCAGTGGGTTGGCGGTGGGCTGTTGGGTGTGGACGGAGATGTTCGGGGTGATGCGGGGGAGGACGTGGTCGCCGGAGAGCAGTAACCGGCGCTCCTCGCTGTAGAAGCAGGTGTGGCCGGGGGAGTGCCCCGGCGTCCAGATGGTCTGCAGGCTCCAGCCCGGCAGGTCGACCGACTTCCCGTCCTCGAAGAACACGTCGGGCTTGGCCATGGTCACCATCGCCTTGGTCATCATCGACGCCATGGCGAGATCGGGGAGCTTGTCCGCCGGCACCCCCGAATCGACCAGCAGCCGGGTCATCGCCTCGACCAGGTCGTCGGTGTTCCCGTAGCGGGACTCCAACATGATGGCGTCGTCGGGGTGCAGCCCGATCCAGGCGCCGGATGCCTCCCGGATCCGCCCGGCCAATCCGTAGTGGTCAGGGTGGATGTGGGTGACCAGGACGGCCTGCACGTCGGCGATGCTCCCACCGGCCATGGCCAGCCCGTCGCTCAGATGGGTCCACGCCTCGTCGGTGTTCCAGCCGGCATCCACCAGGGCCACGCCACCACCGTCGAGCTCGAAGGCGTAGACCAGCACGTAGCGGAGGGGATTGTTGGGGATCGGCACCGGGATCGACCACAATCCGGGGCGGACCTGCTCGACGGGGGGGAGGACCTTCTGGTCCCAGGCTTCCTTTTGCAATGTCCCGGTGACCACAACCATGGTGGGCACGGTACTCACGGCAGGCCGATGGCCGCCACCTCGCCACTGACCGGCCCGGTCGGCATCCCGGCGATCCGCCGCCGTCTCCTGGGGTGGCCGGGAGGCATGGACTGTGGACATACTGGACGATCGGGGGCGCCGGCGATCGGGTCCACCACGAATCGCAGAGGAGGCGTCGATGCCCAGGACCACCTTGTCGTCTGCAACCAGAGGGGCGGAGTTCGCCTTGCCCGAGTACTGGGCGGACATGGACAGCTGGCACCGCAAGGTGGCGGAGATCCGCCGGACCGAGCCGGTCCTGAAAGTCGAGCTGGAGGGGTTCGAGCCGTTCTGGGCGTTGACCAAGCACGCCGACGTCTTCGCCGTCTCCCGCGACAACCAGCGGTGGATCAATACCAGCCGCTCGGTGCTC
The DNA here is from genome assembly GCA_036268775.1 of Acidimicrobiales bacterium. Classification (GTDB taxonomy): domain Bacteria; phylum Actinomycetota; class Acidimicrobiia; order Acidimicrobiales; family RAAP-2; genus DASZIT01. The sequence continues at coordinate 30,279 of DATATM010000027.1, forward strand.
GCCGCCGAGGAGGACACCAAACGGATGCTGGAATCCGGCGTCCCCGAGCCCCGGACTCTCATCCACCTCGACGGCCAGGATCACAAGGACCACCGGATGGTCACCAGCGACTGGTTCAAGCCGGCGACGGCCAAGCAACGCCAGACCCAAATCGAGGGCCTGGCCGATCTGTTCGTGGAGAAGATGAAGGCCATGGGGGGTTCGTGCGACTTCGCCCGAGACATCGCCCAGCCCTACACCCTCCGGGTGATCATGGACATCTACGGGGTGCCTGAGAGCGACGAGCCGCTGATGATGGAGCTGACCCAGGGCCTGTTCGGCGCGGCCGACCCCGAGTTCCTGGGCGACGCCGACGATCCCGGGGCCCGGCTGATCGAATCGGTGATGAAGTTCATGGAGTACTTCAACGCCATCACCGAGGACCGCCAGAAGACCCCCACCTCCGACCTGGCCAGTGTCATCGCCAACGGCCAGCCCGGCGGGTGCCCGATGGGAGACATCGAGCGTATCTGGTACTACATCATCGTGGCCACCGCCGGTCACGACACCACCTCCTACGCCCTGTCGGGAGGGATGGAGGCGATGTTGCGGGATCCGTCCCAACTCTGGGCGCTCCGCGACGACCCGGAGCTGGCCGGCAATGCCGCCGACGAGTGCATCCGCTGGACCGCCCCGGTCCGCCACTTCATGCGCTACGCCACCGAGGACAACTCCGTCGGCGGTGTCGACATCCCCGCCGGTGGGCGGGTCCTGCTCTCCTACCCGAGCGCCAATCGGGACGAGGAGGTGTTCACCGATTCGATGACCTTCGACGTGCGGCGGTCGAACGCCGAAAAACTGGTCTCGTTCGGAGCCGGCGCCCACTTCTGCCTCGGCAGCCAGTTCGCTCGCCGGGAGGTTCGCACCCTGTTGGGAAAGCTGGCCGCCCAACTCGACCACATCGAACCCACCGGCCCGGCTCGGTGGTCGGAGTCATCCTTCGTCTCCGGGGTGAAGCACCTGCCGATCAGCTACTCATTCCGCTAGCCCCGCTAGCCCATGGCAGTGTCGGCCGTCCCCGGCCGGCGTCCGGCCGATCCGCGGCGGTGCCTAGGGGGTTCCCCCGCTGAGGATCTGCGCCACCGAGTTGCTCTCCAGCGCGGCTCGTCCAGTCCGGGTAACGGTGTAGTCGAGGCTCCCCATGGCCGTATGGAGCTGCGCTCGGACCAACGCGGCGTGCTCCAACGCTTGGAAACCCTCGGCGACCAACCGGTCCCGCCGCACTCGAAGCCCCTCGTCGGCAGCTCCGGGAACGAAGTCGGCGGCGAGGGCTGCGACGGTGACGCCGGCATTGATGTTTGGCCCACCCACCGTGACGGTGCCGTCCTTGTCGGCGCCCTGGCCGCCGGGTCCGAACCCCTTGGCCATCACTTCGGCCGCCAGCTCGGGCAGCGGCAGCGAATCAAGCCGGTCCACCTCGGCCTGCAAGGCGTCCTTATCGGTCTGATCCTGATTCCCGTCTCCGTGACCGAATAATGGCGACATCAGGCTCTCCTTGACCGGTAGGGGGTCCGTGGCCAGAGTGGACAGGGGCACCTGGTGACTTCTGCGGCGGCGGCCCCCCGTGACGGATCTGACATTGTGATCAGATCGGTTGAGGCCGCGGTGCGTCGGGAAGGGGGGATTTGAACCCCCGACCTCCTGCTCCCAAAGCAGGCGCGCTGCCAAGCTGCGCTACTTCCCGGTAAAAAGTGCCTCTTGAACTGGTCTTTCTGGGGGGATCCGCTCCGGGAGGCTGCTTACACGACGTCCCAGCACGGAGTACCTTTCTGTGGCCAGTGGTCCAACGTTCCGACCAACGGGGTTTCTGGTCCCAGGGATGGCGATTTCCATGGAGCCGATCACCGTTGAGAGTGTAGGCGACCCCGCCACTCTAATTCCGTCCTTCGAGCGCAGTCTCCGGGTCGCCAACCAGAGCCCGAAGGCGTTCGCCACCGGTGGGGAGGGGTCGAACCAGCTCCTCGCCTTCATCCGCAAAGCCGGGATGCCGACCGCGGTGACGGAGATCGGGAGAGAGCACGTCGAGTCGTTCATCGAGCGCCTGGTGGAGACAAAGGCCGCGGCCACCGCCAAACAACCGAGGAGAACGTCTCCTCTGTCCTTACCAGGGAGGAGCAGTGAGGGACCCGGGTGTTCGCCGCGGCCAGGCAGCGAAGTGGCAATGTAGAGGGGGTCTTTCCGCCCGGCACTTGCGCCTGCACCGACCGGACACCGAAGGCACCACCCTGAGACCATGACATCACTCTCCAAATTCGGCCCCCGGTCACGGTCTGCCCGCCGTGCCGACGCCGAGGGTGAGCTCTACTCCAGTCCCGCCTTTCTCATCTACGTGTGGACGGCCCTGATCATCTTGGTGTCGCTCGAGGCGGCCAAGGAGGTATTCAGGATCGGGGGGCCGGCCTCCCTTTACGAGCTGTGGTTCCACGATTTCGTCCTCGGTGCCGCGGCGGTGCTCATTTTGGCTCGAGCCAGCTTCGAACCGACCGCCCGTCGGGCCTGGTTGGCGTTCGGCGTGGCCATGGCCCTCTGGTGTGTCGGAGACGTCTCGTGGACCCTCGCCTATGGCAACCCGGCGGCGGCTCCCTACCCATCATTCGCGGACATCCTGTGGGTGCTGTTCTACCCATTCATGGCCATCGGCATCATCCGTCTGATCCAGGTCAAGCTCCCAGAGTTCGACCTCCATCGATGGATGGACGGCATCGCGGTCATCCTGTTGGTGCTGTCAGCCGGCTTCGCCCTCGTCATCCAACCGGTGGCCGAACACGCCCATAAAGGGAGGTTGGCCACGATCGTCGATTTCAGCTATCCGGTGCTCGACGTCCTGCTCATCGGGGCGGTACTCGGCGTCTTCGGCCTCCTGGCCTGGCACCCTGACCGGATGTGGGTGCTGATCGGGCTCGGGACCCTGGCCATGACCGTCGCTGATGCGATATACGCCATCCAACAAGCCCGGGGCGTCGTCACCGACAACCGCTACGACTTCGTCTGGACGCTCGGAGCCCTGCTGATCGCCTACGCCGCCTGGGTTCGGGTGCCGCGGGAACTACGGGAGATTAAAAAGGTCACCGGACTTCAGGCGGTGGCCCTGCCACTGATCGCTCAGGCGCTGGCCGGCGGGCTGCAGATCTACGCGCTGTTCAAGGAAGTGGGCAAGAGCGAACGGATCATCACCCTGGTGGTACTGGTCATCGCCTCCGTGCAGATCATCCTCAACCGACCTCGGCCCGCCTCCAGCCCAGTGACACCCACTCTTGACGTGGAGACGTTGTCCATCGGACCTCTGGATGCCGCTGAGCGGGAGGTCAGCCACGGCCACGGTCTGGCCGGCGGCGATCCCGGGTAGCCATTCCACCTCGGCGCCACCGCCGGTGAGAGCAGGTACCACTCTTGCGAGGGCTTGAACCGGCTCAAGCGCCGATAGGCCGATAGGGGGTGGCAGTCGGATAGCGTCACGCCGATGCCGACTGTGCGGGTGGCCGTGTTCGATCTCGGGAGTAGTTCCTTCCACCTGATGGTGGTGGATGCGACCCGTGACGGCGCGCTGACCCCGGTCCTCCGTCGCCGCTCGTTTCTCCATCTGGGGACCGAGGTGGCCCGGACCGGTGGGGTGCCGGCGGACCGGGCGGCCAGCGCAGTCCGGGCGGTGCGGAGGTTGCGCATCGCCGCCGACGAGGCGGGGGTCGACGTGATGGTGGCGCTGGCCACCGCCGCCCTCCGCGATGCCGACAACGGCCAGAAGCTCCTCGCCCGGTTCGAGCGGATCATCGGGTGCCCGGTCACCTTGTTGTCCGGGGAGGAGGAGGCCCGGCTCTGCTTCATCGGCCAACGGGCCGGGGTGTGGGTCGGCACCGATCCGGTGCTGGGGCTCGACCTCGGCGGCGGCAGCCTGGAGGCCGGGATCGGCGATGCCGACCATGTCCACGCCGTCACCAGCGTGGCCCTCGGCCCGGCCCGGCTGCGGGGGGAGCTGAACAGCGGAGAGTCCCTGACCGCCAAGGATCGCGCCAAGCTGGTGGAGGCGACCCGGGAACGGGCGGAGCCGATCCGGCTGATCCTGGCCAGCTACCCCGAGGCCGCCGACCGAGCCATCGCCAGTGGAGGGACGGTCCGGGCCCTGGCCCGGTTGGCCATGGTCATGCACCGACCGCTGCCTTCCTCCCGCTCGGTGTCGTCGCTGCAGGTGAATCAAGTCGAGCTCCCGGCCGGGCAACTGCACGAACTGGCCGATCGGCTGGCCACGCTGGATCTCGACGCCCGGCTGGCGTTGCCCGGGGTGCAGGCCCGACGGGCGCCCCTCCTGCCGATCGGAGCGGTCTTGCTGTCGACGCTGGTCGAGACGCTCGACCTCCGGCGCCTGGTGGTCAGTGACTGGGGGCTCCGCGAGGGAGCGGTCCTCGACGCCCTCGCCTTGAAGGCTGACGGGAAAGTCGCACAACACCCGCGCCGGGTGGTCACGGCGGGGGCTCATTGAGCCCGGGACCGAATCGGAGCCCGGGCTCAATCGGAGCCGGTCAGGCCTTCTTGCCCAGGATCCTGTTCATCCCGGTATTGCAGACGGGGCACTTGCCTTTGGCCGAACGACGGCCGTTGGCCATTTCGACCTCTTCCCCCTCGAACTGCCGCTTCTCGCGGCATTTCACGCAGTAACCCTCATACGACGCCATGGTTCCTCCTCGGACTTCAATGGTGACAATTGGGTGTATGGACCATCTGAACGTATACCGGGAACGGGCGGAGGAGGGGGGATAGCGGCCCAAGTGCTAGCTGGGAGCTAGCAGACGGACCCTTCCCTCGATGCAGCAATTCGGCTTCGGGGGCCAGCCTGGAGGGCCGCCAGGGCCGGGACAGCGCACCGGCGAACCGTCGCCCATAGGATGCGCTTCATGACTGTTTACGATCCTCCCATCCATTCCCTCACCGGCGATGACTCCTCGGTCGGCCAGTACCAGGGCAAGGCCCTCCTGATGGTGAATGTGGCCTCCAAGTGCGGGTTGACCCCGCAGTACGAGGGCCTCGAACGCCTCCAGAAGACCTACGGCGACCGTGGATTCACCGTGCTCGGGTTCCCGAGCAACCAGTTCGGGGCCCAGGAGCCGGGGACGGCCGAGGAGATCGCCACCTTCTGCTCCGCCACCTACGGGGTGACGTTCCCGATGTTCGAGAAGATCGACGTCAACGGGGATAATCGCCATCCGATCTACGACGAGCTCACCGCCTTTCCCGACGCCGACGGTGAGGCCGGCGACATCCAGTGGAACTTCGAGAAGTTCCTGGTCTCCCCGGACGGCGCCATCGTGAAGCGGTTCCGGCCGATGGTCGACCCCGAGGCTCCGGAGGTCATCGACGCCATCGAGGGCGTCCTTCCGAATTGATGGCGGGGGCGGCGGCCGGCTCCGAGCCGGTGATCGACAGCCTGGCGGAGACCTGGACATCGATGGTCGATGCCTGCGCCGGCCTGGACGAAGGCCAGTGGGCCCTGCCCACCGCCTGCCCGGGATGGTCGGTGCGGGATCAGGTGTCCCATCTCATCGGTATCGAGCACACCCTGCTGGGCGACCCGGTGCCTCCACCGGTGACCCCGGTGCCTCCCTATGTGAAGAACCCGATCGGGGAGATGAACGAGGCGTGGATCGAGGCCCGACGGCAAACTCCGGGATGTGAGGTGCTGGCCGAGTTCGTGGAGGTCACTGACCGCCGACTGGCCGAGCTCCGGTCGTTCCCGCCGGAGAAGTACGAAGAGATCGGCTGGAGCCCGATCGGCCAGGTTCCCTACCGGGACTTCATGGACACCCGGCTCCTCGACTCGTGGACCCACGAGCAAGACGTCCGACGGGCCCTGGATCGGCCGGGCGGCCGCAACGGCGCCGGTGAGAAGCACATCCTCAAGCAGTGCGCCGGGGCGATGAGCTTCGTGGTCGGCAAGAAGGTGGGGCCGCCGGACGGCACCACCGTGCTGTTCGAGGTGGGTGGCGTTCTCGGCTGGTCGGTACCGGTGGAGGTGGAGGGAGGCCGGGCCTACGTGCGGCCGGAACTCACCTCGGAACCGACCGTCATCCTGACCATGGACCAGGAGGCGTTCTGGCGGCTGGGCTTCGGCCGGGTGTCTCCGGCGGAGGTGCTGGGTTCGGGAGAAGCCCGCCTCTCAGGGGACACCGCCCTCGGGCAACGGGTCCTGGAGTCCATGAATTTCATGATCTGACCGCTCCGACGGAGCCGGTGGATCCGGCGACGGCGTCCATTTCCGGCCGCCGTTCGATCGGAATCGGCGCGGTGAGTCGGCCTCCCGGCGACCGATAGACTCACTTACTCGTATGCGAGCCACAGCAGCGCCCGAGGAGGGCAACAAGGTTCGTCTGACCGTTGAGGTCGACGAATCGGAAATTGATGAAGCCCTCAACGGAGTCCTGCGTCGCTTGTCGCGGGAGGTGCGGGTGCCGGGCTTCCGGCCCGGCAAGGTGCCCCGCCGGGTGATCGAGGCGCGACTGGGTGGTGCCGCCGCCCTGCGGGACGAAGCCCTGCGCGAGGCCCTTCCGGAGTTCTACGCCAAGGCGGTCTCCGACACCGAGGTCGATCCCATCGACCAACCCGAGATCGACATCACCGCCGGTGACGAATCGGGTCCGGTGTCCTTCGACGCCATCGTCGAGGTACGACCGACGGTCTCCATCCCCGGCTACCAGGGTCTGGTGGTGACGCTGCCGGGACTCGACGTTCCCGAGGAAGAGATCACCGCCCAGATCGACCGGCTCCGGGCCACCTCCGGTGAGCTGGTCGACGTGGACCGGCCGGTGCAGAAGGGTGACCAGGTCACCATCGACATCACCGGGAAGCGGATCAAGGGATCCGACGCTGCCGACAACGCCGCCGGCGACGGCGACGGCGACGGCGACGGCGACAAGGTTGAAGCCGACCAGGAAGCCGACAGGGACGACGCCGACGGCGAGGCCGACCCCGTCGTCAAGGTGGAAGGCGAGGCGGACGCCGACTTCGAGGAAGAGGGCGCGGACGACGACCTCAAGGCCGAGGACTTCCTCTACGAAGCCGGCAGCGGGGGAGTCGTCCCCGAGCTGGACGACCAGCTGATCGGGGCCAAGGCCGGCCAGACCCTCGACTTCAAATCCACCCTCGAGGAACTCGGCCAGACCATCTCGTTCACGGTGGTGGTGAAGGACATCAAGGAGCTGGTGCTCCCCGAGGTCACCGACGAGTGGGCGGCGGAAGCCTCCGAGTTCGACACCGCCGACGAACTGCGGGCGGACATCACCAAACGACTCAAGCAACGGCACATCGTCCAGGCCCAGCTGGCCCTCCAGCAGAAGACCATCGAGGCACTGGTGGAGCTGGTCACCGAGGACGTCCCGGAGATCCTGGTGCAGGGGGAGCTGCGGGAGCGGATCCACGACCTCAACCACCGGTTGGAGGAGCAGAAGATCGGGCTCGGCCAGTTCCTGGCCGCCACCGGACGGGACGAGCAGGAGTTCCTCGACGAGCTCCGGGCCGGCGCCCTCCAGGGGGTCAAGTCGGACCTCGCCCTCCGCTCCCTGGTGGATTTGGAGCACATCGAGCTCACCGACGAGGAGCTGGATGCCGAGCTGGCCACCATGGGCGAGCGGCTGGAGATGAGCGCCGACCAGGTACGCGAACAGCTCGAACAGGGCGGACGCCTCTCGGCGGTACGCTCGGACCGGCGCAAGGCCAAGGCCCTGCGGTGGTTGCTCGACAATGTCGAGTTGGTGGATGAGGAAGGGAATCCCGTGTCACGGGACGACCTGAAGGTGAATCAGGCAGAGGAGGACACGGAGTGAGTTTCACGGACGCATCGAGCTCGATGGATATTCAGGCGTACAGCGTGCCGTGGGTGGTCGAGTCGACCAGCCGGGGGGAGCGCAACTACGACCTGTACTCCCGGCTCCTGAGGGAACGGATCATCTTCCTCGGGACCCCGATCAACGACACCGTGGCCAATCTGGTCTGCGCCCAGTTGCTGTTCCTGGAGTCGGAGGAGGCGGACAAGGACATCCACCTCTATATCAATTCGCCAGGCGGGGACATCACCGCGCTGTTCGCCATCTACGACACCATGAAGTACATCAAGCCCGATCTCTCCACCTTCTGCTTCGGCCAGGCCGCCTCCGCCGCCGCCGTCCTCCTCGGGGCCGGGACCCATGGCAAGCGGTTCGCCCTCCCTCACGCCCGGATCCTCTTGCACCAGCCGTTCGGCGGGGTGGAGGGACAGGCCAGCGACATCGAGTTGCAGGCCCGGGAGATCCTCCGGATGCGCGACCTCCTGAACGGGATGCTGGCCAACGACACTGGTCAGACACTTGAAAAGGTGTCAAAAGACACCGACCGGGACTTCATCATGACTGCGGAGGAGGCCGTCACCTACGGCCTCATCGACGAGGTCATCACCGCCCGCGACCTGGTGGGTATGGAAGCCGTCGGCGCCGCCTGAGCCGCAAGTGGTTGATCGGGAAACGATCGGCCCGCGGTTGACCAGCCGCTAGAGTTGGTCAGCGATCCAGCAGTGGTTGGTCGGACCTGACAGAAGGGCGAGGGGAACCAGCGTGGCGAAGTTCGGAGATGGGGGCGACCTGGTGAAGTGCAGCTTCTGCGGCAAGTCGCAGAAGCAGGTCAAGAAGCTCATCGCCGGCCCCGGCGTCTACATCTGCGACGAGTGCATCGAACTCTGCAACGACATCATCGCCGAAGAGCTCTCCGACACCACCGAGCTTTCCTTCGAGGAACTCCCGAAGCCCAAAGAGATCTACGAGTTCCTGAACGACTACGTCATCGGCCAGGAGTACGCCAAGAAGATCCTGTCGGTCGCCGTCTACAACCACTACAAGCGGGTCCAGGCGGAGAGCGACGGTCCTCACGACAATGAGGTGGAGTTGGCCAAGTCCAACATCCTGCTGCTCGGCCCCACCGGATGCGGGAAAACCCTGCTGGCCCAAACGCTGGCCCGCATGCTCAACGTGCCTTTCGCCATTGCCGACGCCACCGCGCTGACCGAGGCGGGCTATGTCGGCGAGGACGTCGAGAACATCTTGTTGAAGCTCATCCAGGCGGCCGACTACGACGTGAAGCGGGCCGAGACCGGCATCATCTACATCGACGAGATCGACAAGATCGCCCGGAAGTCGGAGAACCCGTCGATCACCCGGGACGTCTCCGGCGAGGGCGTCCAGCAGGCGTTGCTGAAGATCCTGGAGGGGACCACCGCCTCGGTACCGCCCCAAGGTGGGCGGAAGCACCCCCATCAAGAGTTCATCCAGATCGACACCACCAACATCCTGTTCATCTGCGGCGGCGCCTTCGCCGGGATCGACAAGATCATCGAGAACCGGATCGGGCGCAAGGGGATCGGCTTCCGGGCCGAGGTGCGCAAGGCCGCCGACCGGGGCGACGACTCCGAGCTCCTCCGCCACGTCCTCCCCGAGGACCTGATGAAGTTCGGCCTCATCCCCGAGTTCATCGGCCGGCTGCCGGTCATCGGCGCGGTGGCTCACCTCTACAAAGAGGCGCTCATCCGTATCCTGGTGGAGCCGAAGAACGCACTCACCCGTCAGTACAAGCGGACCTTCGAACTCGACCGGGTGGAGCTGGAGCTGACCGACGACGCCCTCGAGGCCATCGCCGAGCAGGCGTTGCTCCGCGGCACCGGCGCCCGCGGCTTGCGGGCCATCCTCGAAGAGGTGCTCCTCGAGGTGATGTACGACCTCCCCGGCCGCACCGACGTGTCCAAGTGCGTGGTCGACCGTTCCGTCGTCCTCGACAAGGTCCACCCCACCCTGGTGCCGCTGAAGAGCGCGCCGGCCAAGACCCGCACCCGCCGGGCCGCTTCCTGACCGCGGCTGACCGGGTGATCGGGCGGGCCGCTTCCTGACCGCGGCTGACCGGGCGACGTGATTCCCTGACCCAGTAGAGTCGTTTCCCCTCGGTCGCCCCCGACCGGGCCAAGTATCGGGATCAGACCACCGTGACCGCTTCCCCGCCCACCCCTCCGACCTCGCCCACCCCGGCCACCGCCCACTTCGACGACCTCCCCGAGGCGCTGGCCTGGCTCGACTCCCACATCAACTTCGAGCTGAACATGCCGACCCGGCGGGAGGTGCCCACCCTCGACCGGATGCGCGAGCTGATGGGCATCCTCGGGGATCCGCAGTCGGCCTACCCCTCCATCCACCTGACCGGCACCAACGGCAAGGGGTCGACGGCGGCGATGGCCACCGCCCTGCTGGGGTCGATGGGGCTGTCGGTGGGCACCTACACCAGCCCCAACCTCAGCCGGGTCAACGAACGGATCGCCCGCAACGGCGAGCCCATCGACGACGACGCCTTCCGGGAGGTGCTGGAGACCCTGGCCCGGGTCGAGCCCCTGGTGGGGGAGCCGCTCACCCGGTTCGAGCTGCTGACTGCCGCCGGGCTGATGTGGTTCGCCGACGAGGCGGTCGACGTGGCGGTGGTGGAGGTGGGTCTCGGGGGCCGGTGGGACTGCACCAACGTGGTCGACGCCACCGTGGCGGTGATCACCAACGTGAGCTTCGACCACACCGAGGTGCTGGGGCCGACCCTGGAGGACATCGCCGGCGACAAATCCGGCATCTTCAAGGAGGACAGCCGGGTGATCGTCGGGGAGACCGACCCCCACCTGGTCTCCCTCCTCCGGGAGCGGGCCGAGCAGGCCGGCGCCAGCGAGATCTGGGTCCGCCTCCAGGAGTTCGGCTGCTCGGCCAACCGGGTGGCGGTGGGCGGGCGGCTGGTGGACATGTGGACGCCGGCCGGCTCCTACGGGGAGATCCTGGTGCCGTTGCACGGGGCCCACCAGGGGGACAATGCCGCCTGCGCGCTGGCGGCGGTGGAGGCGTTCTTCGGGTCCCCCCTCGACGAGGAGGTGGTGGAGGGCGCCTTCGCCCAGGTGCGGGTGCCCGGTCGTCTGGAGATCGTGAAGCGCCATCCGTTGGTGGTGGTGGACGGGGCCCACAACGTGGCGGGGATGATCACGCTGGCCCGCGCCCTGGTGGAGGAGTTCACCGTCGACGGCGACGCGGTGGCGGTGGTCGGGATGCTGTCGGGTCGCGACCCGTTGGCCATGCTCGACGCGCTGGTGTCGGCCGGCATCCGCTCGGTGGTGGTGTGCGCCCCCGACTCGCCGCGGGCGCTGTCCACCGAAGTGGTGGGGGAGGCGGCGTTGGCGTTGGGGATGGCCACCACGGTGGCCGAGTCGCCGACCGACGCGGTGACGATGGCCATCGAACAAGCCGGCGGTGATGGCCGGGTGGTGGTGTGCGGCTCGTTGTACGTGGTGGCCGACGCCCGCCGGTTGCTGCTGCCCGACGGGGTCTGACGGTGGTCCTTGCCCGACGGGGCCTCACCGCTGGCGCGGGTCTGACCCCATCCGAGTTCGGCTAGCCTGCCCGACTCGTGGGACGAACACTTGTCATCTGTAAGCCCGATGCCGTCGAACGCGGCCTCACGGGCGAGATCATCGGCCGTCTCGAACGGAAGGGGCTCCGGCTGGTAGCCGCCGACCTTCGCTTCGTCACGGCCGCCGAGGCCGGGCGCCACTACGCCGAGCACGACGGGAAGCCGTTCTATGCCGGACTGGTGGAGTTCATCACCCGGTCGCCCGCCCTCATCATGGTGGTCGAGGGACCCGACGACACCTTCAAGGTGGTGCGCACCCTGATGGGCGCCACCAACCCGGTAGAGGCGGCCCCAGGGACCATACGGGGCGATCTGGCCCTGGAGGTGGGGGAGAATCTGGTGCACGGGTCGGACTCGGTCGAATCCGCCGCCCGGGAGATCGACATCTTCTTCCCCGACTTGCCTCTGACCTGACCTGGAATTTTATCGAGGGGACGGCGGGGCTCCCCGCAGCGCCCGGCGCCCGGCGGGGCCGGCCCGGTGCGGCCTGCACCGGAGCCGGTTTGGGGGGCGGCAAGGGGGGCGGTGTGGCGAGGCGGCCGGCGGTTCTCGTAGCATGGAGGGTCAATGCTGCATAGACTCGTGATCGAATCCAGCGGAATGCAGGTGCGATTCAGTCCAGGCACGACCTCTCACCCGATCCCCCATGGAGGGTTGCATCTCTGATGCGCGATAACGGTTTTTCCCTGTTAGGCCGAGACATGGCCGTCGACCTCGGCACCGCCAACACCCTGGTGTATGTGCGTGGCCGAGGAATTGTCCTCAACGAGCCTTCGGTGGTCGCCGTCAACGTCAAGGACGGCCGGCCCCTGGCCGTCGGCACCGAAGCCAAGCGGATGATCGGCCGTACGCCGAGCCACATCCAGGCCATCCGGCCCCTGAAAGACGGGGTGATCGCCGACTTCGAGATCTGCGAGAAAATGCTCCGTTACTTCATCCACCGGGTGCACCAGCGCCGCTTCGCCAAGCCCCGGATGGTCATCTGCGTCCCGTCGGGCATCACCGGCGTCGAGCAACGGGCGGTCATGGAAGCGGCGGAGTACGCCGGGGCCCGGAAGGCCTTCATCATCGAAGAGCCGATGGCGGCCGCCATCGGTGCCGGGTTGCCGGTGCACGAGCCGACCGGGAACATGGTCGTCGACATCGGCGGTGGCACCACCGAGGTGGCGGTCATCTCCCTCGGCGGCATCGTCACCAGCCAGTCGATCCGCATCGGCGGCGACGAGTTGGACGAAGCCATCGTGTCCTTCATCAAGAAGGAGTACAGCCTCGCCCTCGGCGAGCGCACCGCCGAGGAGATCAAGATCGCCCTCGGTTCCGCCTTCGACCTCGAGGAAGAACTCCACGCGGAGATCCGCGGTCGCGACCTGGTGTCGGGTCTCCCGAAGACGGTGGTCATCTCCACCCAGGAGATCCGCAAGGCGGTCGACGAGCCGGTGGCCGCCATCGTCGACGCGGTGAAGGTGACCCTCGACCGGACCCCGCCGGAACTGGCCGCCGACATCATGGAGCAGGGCATCGTGCTGACCGGTGGCGGTGCCCTCCTGCACGGCTTGGACAGCCGCCTGACCCAAGAGACCGGAATGCCGATCGTCGTGGCCAGAGACCCGCTGAACTGCGTTGCCATCGGCAGCGGCCAGTGCCTGGAGGAGTTCGAAGCACTGAAGCAGGTACTGATCACGTCGTCAGCTCGCTGATCCGGGGGGCATCCCTGTGGCGAAGTCGCGGCGGTCCCGCCGCCCTCGCACCACGCTGCTGATCCTGCTGCTGGCCTCCGTCACCATCATCACCCTGGACGCCCGCGGCGGTCTGCGCTCGCTGACCTCGGGAATCCGGTCGGTGGCGGCGGATTCCTTTGCGCCGGTGCGATCGGGGGTGAATGGCATCATCGAGCCGGTCGGGAGCTTTCTGGCCGGCTCGGTCCACTACGGCGCGGTCCGCCAGCAGAATCAGAAGCTCCAGCAGCAGATCCGCCAGCTGCAGACGGCGGGGTCGAAGGCCCAACAGACCGAGCAGTCGCTCCAGCAGCTGAGCGCCCTCCTCCATCTGCCCTACATCGGCAACCTCCAGACCGTCCCCGCCGAGGTCACCGACTACGAGTCGAGCAACTTCGCCGCCACCATCGACATCTCGGTGGGCCGTGATGACGGGGTCCAGCTGAACATGCCGGTGGTGTCCGGGGGCGGCCCGCTGGGGGAGCAGCTGGTCGGCCAAGTCGTCCAGGCCAACCATCACACCGCCACCGTCCGGCTGATCACCGACGGGGCCTCCTCGGTGGGGGCGCTCTACGGGGTGCCCGGCCTCTTCGCCGACATCCTGGGGGCCGGCGCCGCCAAGCCGCTGTCCGCCGACCTGGTCCCGGTGAGCACGGTGGTGCCGGTGGGTGAGGTCTTCGTCACCAGCGGTCTGAACGGTGCCGTCTTCCCCCCGAGCATTCCCATCGCCCGGGTCACCAGCACCAAGACCGGGGTCTCGGCGTCGGAGGAGTCGGTGACCCTCCAACCCCTGGCGGATCTGACCAACCTCCGTTACGTGTCGGTGGTCCTCTGGGATCCCTCCAAGTCGTGAGCTGGTTGTCGTTTGGGGAGGCGGCCCGGTGACCCCCCGGGATGCGGCCAAGGTGATCCTGGTGGTGTTCAGCTTCCTGGTCGTCCAGCAGACCCTGATGCTGGACATCCGCATCGGCGGTGTCCACCCCGACATCATGGTGCTGTTGCCGATGGCAGCCGGCCTGGTCGGGGGTCCCGGTCGGGGGGCGACCATGGGGTTCGGCTCCGGGCTGGTGGCCGACTGCCTCCTCCCCACTCCCTTCGGGCTCTCCGCCTTCGTCGGCACCCTGATCGGCTACGGGGTGGGACTGGCCACCGTCGCCGTCGACCGGTCATCGTGGTGGCTCCCGACCCTGGCGGCGGTGGTCTCCAGCCTGGTCTACGAGGTGGTCTACGCCCTCCTCGGCTCCATTCTCGGCCAGCCGCAGATGATCCACGTGGCCCTGGCCAACACCGCCATCCTGGTGGCGGTGTTCAACGCGGTGCTGGCGGTGCCCGCCGTCCGGTTGGTCGCCTGGGCGTTGCCGAAGGTGTCGACCGAGGGGATGCCCACCTCGTCGCCCGGGTTGCTCCGATGAATCCTGGGTTTCCGATGTTGGGCGGGGTGCGAGCGGTTGCCTCGAGGCGGCTGGCTGGAGGGGTTCCCAGGTGGGCTGGCCATTCTCGGGCTCGCGGACAATTCGGCCCGGTCTGTTGGCAGGATGGTGGCCCGTGAAGCGTTCCCTCCGGCATCCTTTCCGCGGTTCGCGGGTCTACCTGCGGTCTGAACGCCAACGGACGACCCGGCGCAAGCCACCCCGGCAACCCAAGCTCCACCAGAGCCGATTCTCGGTCGAGGGGGTGCTGGACGCCCCCGACTCCTCCTCCGCCCGCCCCGGCCTCCGGCTCCGCATCACCGGGCTGATCGTCCTCGGACTGTTCATCGTGCTGGGTCTGCGGCTGTGGACCCTGCAGATCCTCCAGGCGCCGGCGGCGGTCAGCGCGGTGACCGCCAACCAGATCCGGGCGGTGTCGGTGGTTCCCCCCCGAGGATTGATCCTCGACCGGTACGGCAACCCGCTGGTCAACAATGTGTCCACCACCGAGATCACTTTGTCCCGGAACTCGGCCTCCCTCCACAACGGCGTCATCGGCCGGCTGGCCGCCCTCATCGGCGAGACCCAGGCCCAGGTGAACGCCTCGGTGGCCAACACCAAGTACAGCCTCTACTCCCCGATCCCGATCCTGGCCAACGCCCCGGTCAGCGACGTGCTCTACATCAAGGAGCACCCGGAGGAATTCCCGGGGGTGTCCACCGATCAGATCTCCCAGCGCAACTACCCCCAACTCGAGTACCCCGGACCGGCCCAGGACGGCTACCCGGCCTCCCAGGTGCTCGGCTACGTCGGTGTCATCAACGGCAACCAGCTCAAGGCGCAGTCCGGCCAGGGTTACCAGGCCGGTGACCCCTACGGGCAGTCGGGACTCGAGCTCCAGTACGAGTCGCAGCTGCACGGGACCCCGGGACAGCAGCAACTCGAGGTCGACTCGACCGGTCACGTGGTCGGCACCCTGAAGTCGACCCCGGCCATCCCCGGCGACAACCTGGTCACCAACATCGACACTGGCTTGCAGCAGGTGGCGGACACCGCGCTGGCCACCCAGATCGGGACCCTCCGCAACACCCTCGACCCCGCCTGTAACAACAACTCCGGCTGCTATCCGGCTGCCACCGGTGGGGCGGTGATCGTCATGGATCCGAGGAGCGGGGCGGTGCTGGCCTCGTCGTCCTTCCCCTCCTACAACCCGAACATCTGGGTGGGCGGGATCTCCAACGCCGCCTACGCCGCCATCAACAATCCCACCAGCAACTACCCCCAGCTCAACCGGGCCATCGAGGGGGTGTTCACTCCGGGGTCGACCTTCAAGCTGAACACCGCCACCGCCGCCCTCGACTCCGGGTTGTGGAACGGCACCAAGACCTATTACGACAACAACACCTTCAACGTCCCGGGCTGTAGCGCCGCCAACCCCGGCCCCGGCTGCGTCCTCCACAACGCCGCCGGGGACACCGGTGGCGTCCTCAACATCTCCGAGGCGCTGACGGTGTCCAGCGACGATTTCTTCTACAACCTGGGGGCGCTGTTCTACGACCAATCCGCCACCTACGGCGAGACCCCGATTCAGGATGTGGCCGGCCAGTACAGCCTGGGCCAGCTCACCGGCATCGATCTTCCCGGCGAGGTGGCCGGACGGGTGGACAGCAAAGCCGAGCGCCAGAAGCTGCACGCTCTCAGCCCCACCGGTTTCCCCAACACCCAGTGGCTCACCGGTGACAACGTGGAGATGGCCTTCGGCCAGGGGGCGACCGCCATCACCCCCATCGAGCAGGCCACCGCATACTCGACGTTCATCAACGGCGGCACCCGCTACGCCCCCCAGGTGGCGGCCGCCATCGTCGCCCCCGACGGCACGGTGGTCAAGAAGATCCAGCCGCAGGTGACCGGACACGTGAGCCTCCCCCCCAGCACCTATCAGCCGCTGCTGACCGGGTTCGAGGGAGCGGTGCAGGACGCCAACGGCACCGCCAACGGCGCCTTCCAGGGTTCGCTGTTCCCGATCAACCTGCTGGCCGGCAAGACCGGTACCGCCGACACCGTGCCGGGCAAGGAGCCAACCGCCTGGTTCATCGGGTTCACCACCACCCCCCAGTACGTGGTGGTGTGCGTCATCGACCAGGCCGGCTACGGCGTCCAGGCTGCCGCCCCGGTGGTGAGGAACATCTTCGACTACCTGGCCGCCCACCCGGTCGGACCTCCGGCCATCCCGCCCGGCAACCAGGTCATCCAGTCGACCAATCCGGTGCCACTGATCGCGCCGACCACCACCACGACCACGACCACCACCACCCCGGGTTCGGGGTCGGGGTCGGGGTCGGGCTCCGGGTCGGGGTCCACCACCACCACGACCTCCGGGTCCACCCCGACCACCACCACCACGCCCACTGCCACCGGGACCGGGGCCTGACCGAGCCCCGCTGATCTGGCCGGTGCAAGGGCCTCCGGGCACCCATCGGAACCCAGGCCCGGCTTCCAGGATGGGGGCTCAACCGCCGGGTTTCGGTCCCTTTGGGCGTCGAAGCCGCTTCCACCTGGGGTTTCACCTGGACCGCTGCGACCGGTACCATGGGGGCCCACGGCGCCGTCCGGCGCCATTCCGGCCCACCGGTCGGATCCAGTTGCCGCTCCGGCGGCCGGAGATAGGAGGGAAAGACGTGCGCAACCGTCTCCTCTTCTCCAAACTGGACACAGTGAGATTTACCCACCACCCAGTCCACCCGGTCCTCCCGGTCGTCGGTGACGAGATCACCGCGACGCCGAGGGACGGATCCGGTGGCCGCAAGTCACGTCGGATCCCGGTATCGAACCGGGCATGCAGCATGCAGAACTCAACAATGGATCGAGCGCGAAGGCGTCCGATGGGATCCCCGGAAGTACCGGGGAGTCCCGGCAACGTCTGGCCGCGCCATGCACGCGCACAAGCGTGCATCGTGAGCAGTATTGAAAGGGAATTTGATGTCAGAAGCACTGACCGGGCCGCCGGTCGAGGGACCGGCCGATGTGCCGGTTCTGTCGACCGCGCCTGTAGGAGAAGGCGCCAACGCTGACGCTGGCCAGAGGGGCGGAACGCCTCGCTCTGATGCCGCGCTAACCGGGGGAGAAGCGTCCGGGCCCACGGGCTCGGGGTCGGACAACGGCTCACGCCCGTCCACGTCGTCGGGGGGCACGTCGTCGGAGAGTCGACCGGTCACCGCATCGGTGACGCCGTCGGGGACGGCCCAGGATGCGGGTTCCGCCAGCACCCAGGTTGCCGACTCGAGTACCGCTCAGGTTGGGTCCGACTCGGGCACCGCCCAGGTTGGGTCGGAGGACGTCAGTTCCCGTCCCGCTACCCCGAGGACCGGGCAGAGTCGCCGCCGACGGGGATCGCGAGGCGGGCGAGGACGCTCCAAGACCACGACCCCCGGTGCCGGTGGTGCCGGTGACGGCGGTGGTGACGGTGACGGCGGTGGTGATGATCAGGGGTCCGATGGGGCCGACGGCAGCAACGGTGTGTCCGGCGGGGCCGACGCCACCTCTCGGGGTGCCGACGACGTGCTCGCCGGCGCCGGCGCAGGAGCCACGGTGGTCACCCGTCCCCCGACCGGGCCTGCCGGGGTCCCTTCGATGACGCCTCCGGCCCGTCCCAAGATCGGTGATACCCGGCCGGCCCGACCCGGTTCGGCCGAGGCCGAGCCGAGGCCGTCCAGCCCGGCGCAGAGGTCGAGAGGCGGGAACGGCTCCGGCAACGGCAGCCGCTCGGGAGGTGGCCGGTCAGGCCGCGGCGGCTCGGGCAACGCCAACCGCTCCGGCGGCGGCAGTGGCGGCGGCGGCGGTCGTGGGGGAGGCGGATCCCGAGGCGGAGGCGCCGGGGCCGGCACCCTCGTACCCGAAACTCTCGGGAACGACAACGGGGCCTCGGTCGACTCCCTGTCCCCGGTTCGCTCCGCCGACGATGCCATCAACAGCAATCGGCGTGGCGGTCGTGAGCGCCGGGGCAAGGCGGTCGGGCGCTACATGATGGTGGTCCACGTCCAGCCGGAGACGACCCAGATCGCTCTGCTGGAGGGACGCACACTGGTGGAGCACTACGTCTCCCGGAAGTCGGACGATGCCAACCAGATCGACGGCAACATCTACCGGGGACGGGTCCAGAACGTGCTGCCCGGCATGGAGGCCGCCTTCATCGACATCGGCACCCCGAAGAACGCCGTCCTCTACCGGGGCGACGTCCGCTACGACAAGGACGACATCGAGTCGGGTGCCTCCTCCAGCCAACCCCGCATCGAGGAAGTGCTGCGACCTGGGCAGTCGATCCTGTGCCAGGTGACCAAGAACCCGATCGGGGCCAAGGGGGCTCGATTGACCCAGGAGGTCTCCATCCCCGGCCGCTTCGTGGTGCTGGTCCCCGACAGCACCGCCTTCGGCATCTCCAAGCGGCTGGACGACAGTGAGCGGAAGCGCCTCCGCAAGATCGTCGACGCCGTCCGGCCCAAGGGCCACGGCCTCATCGTAAGGACGGCGGCGGCGGGTGCCAGTGCCGAAGAGTTGCAAAGCGACGTCGACCGGCTGGTCTCCCAGTGGGAGGGGATCCGCGCCGCCGCGGCCAAGGGCCAGGGCGCCGCCCTCCTCTACCGGGAGCCGGTCACCGCGGTCCGGGTGATCCGCGAGGAGCTGAACCGCGAATACCGGGCCGTGGTCATCGACGACCTCGCCCTCTTCGAGCAGGTGCGTGACTACGTCGGGGCGGTCAACCCCGAGCTGGCCGACCGGGTGGAGTACTTCGACCCGGCCGAGGAGCCGCTCCCGGTCTTCGAGCGCTACCACGTCCACGAGCAGCTCCATAAGGCCCTGGACCGGAAGGTCTACCTCCCCTCCGGCGGCTCGCTGGTGATCGACCGGACCGAGGCGCTCACCGTCATCGACGTCAACACCGGGAAGAACGTCGGCACCACCAACCTGGAGGAGACCGTCTACCGCAACAACCTGGAGGCGGCCGAGGAAGTCGCCCGCCAGCTGCGGCTCCGGGACATCGGCGGGATCATCGTGATCGACTTCATCGACATGGAGATCCGGGAGAACCGGGACAAGGTCTCCAGTGCCCTCCGATCGGCTCTGGCCAGGGACAAGACCCGAACCCAGATCTTCGACATCTCCGAGCTGGGGCTGGTGGAGATGACCCGGAAGCGGGTCTCCGAGGGGCTGATCGAGTCGCTCTCGACCGTCTGTGAGGTCTGTGAGGGACGTGGAATCGTCTTCACCGACTCAGAGCTGTAGAGTTATCCCCTTATGTATGCAGTGATCCAAACCGGAGGAAAGCAGGAGCGGGTGGCCGAAGGCCAGGAGCTCCGAGTCGAATTGCTGGGCAAGGAGCCTGGGTCGGAGGTGGCATTCACCCCGGTCCTGGTGGTCGACGGTGACACCGTGCTGGCCACCCCGGCCGATCTGGCCAGCGCCTCGGTGACCGCCAAGGTGGTCGGCGAAGAGCTCGGGCCCAAGATTCGCGGCTTCACCTACAAGAACAAGTCGAACCAGAGCACCCGGTGGGGTCACCGCCAGCGCTACTCGACCATTAAGATCACCGGTATCACCGGGGCCAGCTGAGTCCCGCTTGGCCCTGGCGCTGCGGCGGTCCGGGCCGCGGCGAACATGACCCAGCCTCACTGCCTCACCACTAAGCAGAAGATCGAGAAGGAGTTTCCGGCGTGTCCAAGACCAAAGGTGGCGGTTCAACCCGCAACGGACGGGATTCGAACGCACAGCGGTTGGGTGTGAAGACCTTTGGCGGCACCACGGTGCAGGCCGGGTCGATCATTCTCCGCCAGCGCGGCACCAAGTTCCATCCTGGCCTCAATGTCGGGCGGGGCGGCGATGACACCCTGTTCGCGCTGACCGCCGGCACCGTCCAGTTCGCCAGCCGCAACGGCCGCAAGCTGGTCGACGTCGTCACTGACGCCTGAAACTACCGAACCTTCTGAACCTTCTGACAAAGGGTCGGAGCGGTCGGGTCCGCCCAGGGTCCGATGGACGGTGAACGCATGGTGACCTCCAGTCCACCCAGCCGGGAAGTCGTGCTCGATGGTTGCGTGAACTTCCGAGACCTCGGCGGCTACCCGACCGAAGACGGCCGCCAGACCCGTTGGCGACGTCTGTTCCGGGCCGACGGCCTCAACAAGCTGAGCCCGGCGGATCACGCCCTGCTCCGGGATCTGGGCCTGGCCACGGTGATAGATCTCCGCACCGTTGACGAAGGCGAGCAGCGGGGTTCGTTCCCGGTCGACCAGGTGCCGGTGCGGTATCACAGCCTTCCCTTGACCGATGTCCTCCCGACCCCGGAGGAGTTGGAGGCCTGGGATGAGGCGTCGTATGTGACCTCCCACTATTTCGACCTGGTGGTCGACCGCGGCCAGGTGCTTTCGCAGGCGATCACCGTCCTGGCCGAGACGGATGCGTTTCCCGCCGTGGTGCACTGCAGCGCCGGGAAGGACCGCACCGGGGTGCTGTCGGCGCTGGTGCTGGCCTTTCTCGGAGTGCCCGACGAGACGATCGTGGCCGACTACGCCCTCAGTGGCCCGGCGATGGTGAAGCTGTTCGAGCGGCTGAAGGGTGAGTACCCCGACTCGGTGGAGATCGTCACCCGCCTGGCTCCTGCCCTCATCCAGGTGGCCCCGGAGACGATGGCGAACCTGCTCGGTGCGATCCGGGCCGAGTACGGCTCCTACCCGGAACTGGCCGAGCACCTCGGGGTGTCCGACGCCGTCGAGCAACTCCGCTCCACCCTTCTCGAAGATGCCTGAGCCGGCGGCCCCCGGACTGACTCCGGACAAAACCCGCTTCTGATCAGGGCGCTCCGGGGGCCGACCGACCAGCGATCGGTAGGATCGTGGGATGTCCGGATTCGTCGACGAGGCCCAACTCCACGTGAAGGCGGGCGATGGCGGAGCCGGGGCGGTGGCCTTTCGACGGGAGGCGCACGTCGACAAAGGCGGCCCCGACGGGGGCGACGGGGGCCGGGGTGGCGACGTCTGGCTGGTCGCCACCACCAACCAGTCCTCCCTGTTGGGCTTTCGTGACCACCCCTACCGCAAGGGCGGTGACGGCGGCCACGGCGGCGGCAAGAAGAAGCACGGCGCCCGCGGACCCGACCTCGAGGTGCCGGTCCCGGTCGGCACCCGGGCCCGCACCGCCGATGGGAAGTTGCTCACCGATCTGGTCGGCCCCGGCGACCGATGGCTGGCCGCCGAAGGCGGCCGGGGCGGGCGGGGCAACGCCAGCTTCCTGACCAACCGCCGCCGGGCCCCCGCCTTCGCCGAGCAGGGGGAGAAGGGCCACGAGCAGTGGTACGACCTGGAGCTGGCCCTGGTCGCCGACGTGGCGCTGGTGGGGTTCCCGAACGTGGGGAAGAGCACCCTGATCTCCCGGATCTCCGCAGCCAAGCCCAAGATCGCCGACTATCCCTTCACCACCCTCGAGCCCCACCTCGGGGTGGTGCGCTGCGACGATGACTCCAACTTCACCATGGCGGACATCCCCGGCCTGGTGGAGGGGGCGGCGGAAGGGAAGGGGCTCGGCCACCGCTTCTTGCGGCACATCACCCGGGCGCGGGTCCTGGTGGTGCTCGTCGAGCTCGACCCCGTCACCGGTGTCCCGCCGGCTGAGCAACACCGGGTCCTGCTCAACGAGCTGGAGCAGTACCGCCCCGAGCTCCTCGACCGGCCGCGCCTGCTGGTCGGATCCAAAGCCGACGCCGCCGGCATTGCCGACCTCTCGGATGTGGCCGCCCTGTTGGGGGGCGGCGAAGGCGCCGCCGCCGGAGGCTCCGGCACTGGCGACGGCGACGACCGCGGCATCTTCCAGCCCGACCTGGTCATCTCGGCGGTGACCGGGCTGGGGATCTCCTCCATGGTCGGGACCCTCGGGACCATGGTGGCCGAGACCCGGGCCGAGGAGCCCGAAGCGTCCGGCAATATCATCATCCACCGACCCCTGCCCGAGGGGTTCAGCGTGGAGCGGATCGACGAAGGCGTCTACGAAGTGTTCGGCAAGGTGGTGGAGCGGGCGGTGGCGCTCAACGACGTGACCACCGATGAGGCCGCCGACTACATCCAGGATCGCCTCCGCAAGATCGGTGTCGACCGGGCCCTGGCCCGGGCCGGCGCCCGGGACGGCGACGAGGTGCGCATCGGCGAGATGGCGTTCAGCTGGTACCGGGACCAGCCGGAGTTCACCGGGGTCCCCTCGAGTCGTCGCCGGCGCTCGTCGTGAGCGGAGGGAACCAGACCTCGGTGGCACCGTCGCGGACGGTGGTCGTCAAGATCGGGTCCTCCTCGGTCACCAACGACGAGGGGGCGATCGACGCCGGCATCGTGGCCAAGTTGGCCGCCGAGGTCAGCGGCGTCCGCAACGCCGGCGACCGGGTGGTGGTGGTCACCTCCGGCGCCATCGCGGCCGGCTGGACGATCCTGTCGCCGGGCACCCCCCGCCCCTCCGATCTGGCCACCCTCCAGGCGGTGGCCGCCATCGGCCAGCACCGGTTGATGACGGTGTGGAGCGATGCCCTCGACGCCTGCGGACTGGTCACCGGCCAGGTCCTACTGGCCCCCCTCGACTTCGTCCATCGGAGCCAGTACCTCCACGCCCGCCAGACCCTCGCCCGGCTGCTGGAGCTGGGGGTAGTGCCGGTGGTGAACGAGAACGACGCGGTGGCCGACGAGGAGATCCGTTTCGGCGACAACGACCGTCTGGCCGCGCTGGTCGCCCATCTGGTCGGCGCCGACCTCCTGGTCCTCCTCACCGACACCGCCGGTCTGTTCACCGGCGATCCCCGTCACACCGCCGAGGCTTCCCTCATTGCCGAAGTGGTCGAGATCGACCACGAGCTGGAGCGCATCGCCGGCGGCCCCGGCAGCGTGGTCGGGAGCGGAGGGATGGGCTCCAAGCTGGCGGCGGCCAAGATCGCCGTCTGGTCGGGGGTGGAAGCGGTGATCGCCGATGCATCCCGCCCCGGCGTGCTGGCCGATGTCACCTCGGGAGCCCCGGGGGTGGGGACCCGGTTCCGGCCGAGGGACCGCCGCCTGCCGGCCCGGAAGTTGTGGATCGCCTTCGCCATCGGGGCCACCGGCACCGTCTCGGTGGACGAAGGGGCCCGGCGGGCGCTGGTGGAACGGGGGACCTCGCTGCTCCCGGCCGGGGTGGTGGCGGTCACCGGTGGCTTCGGCCGTGACGACGCGGTGGAGATCGCCGGGCCGGACGGGGGCGTCTTCGCCAAGGGTCTGGTCCGCCACCCGGCGTCGGTGGTGGCCGCCTGGGCCGGGCACCGATCCTCCGACCTTCCGGAGAACCTGGCGCCGGAGGTCGTGCACCGGGACGACCTGGTCGTCCTCATCTGAGGCTCGGTCGGGCGCCCGGCTACCTCCAAGGGCCGGTGCGCCTCCCCGAAAACGGCCGTCTCTCCGCCCCCAAGTACGCTGTGGCGGTGAACGCAAGCCCGGCATCCACCCTGGTGGAACTCGGACAACGGGCCAAGGCCGCCTCTCGGCTGCTGGCCCGGTCCTCCGCGGCGGTCCGCAATGAGGCCATCGCCCGGGCGGCCGACTTCCTCGAGCAGGAGACCGACCGGATCCTCACCGCCAACGCCGAGGATGTCGCCCGCTTCGAGGCGACCGGGGCGGAGGCATCCACCGTCGACCGGCTGCGGCTCGACCCTGCCCGGGTAGCGGGGATGGCCCAGGGCCTCCGCCAGGTGGCCGGCCTGGCCGACCCGGTGGGCGAGATCGTCGAAGGCTGGGTCCGGCCCAATGGGCTCCGCATCCAACGGGTGCGGGTGCCGCTCGGGGTCATCGGGATCATCTATGAGAACCGGCCGAACGTCACCAGCGACGCCGCCGGACTCTGCCTCAAATCCGGCAACGCGGTGCTGCTCCGGGGATCCTCCTCCGCCATCGGCACCAACACGGTCATCGCCGGGCTGCTCGGCCTCGGCCTGGAGAAGGCGGGGCTACCGGAGGACGCCGTCGGGTTGGTCACCGACACCAGCCATGAGTCGGCGGTCGGCTTCATGCGACTGGACGGAATGATCGACTGCCTGATCCCCCGGGGCGGGCCGGCCCTGCTGGCCAGCATCAAGGAGCACGCCACCGTCCCCTACGTCCTGGATGGCTCCGGCAACTGCCACGTCTACGTGGACGCCGCCGCTGACCTGTCCATGGCCCGGGCCATCGTCCGCAACGCCAAGACCCACCGGCCCGGCGTCTGCAACGCGGCGGAGACCCTGCTGGTCCACCGGGAGGTGGCCCCGGCCTTCCTGCCCGACCTCGGCTCGGTGCTACCGGAGGTGGAGTTGGTGGGGGACGCCGCCACCCGGGAGCTGCTGCCCTCGGCGGGGGCCGCCACCGAGGAGGACTTCGCCACCGAGTTCCTCAACTTGAAGATGGCCGTCGCAGTGGTGGACGATCTCGACGGCGCCATCGACCACATCACTCGATTCGGATCAGGACATTCGGAGGCAATCATCACACGTGACCTAGCCACAGCCACCCGCTTCACCACGGAGGTCGACGCCGCCGCGGTGCTGGTCAACGCCTCCACCCGGTTCGTCGACGGGGAGGAGTTCGGGCTGGGAGCCGAGATCGGGATCTCCACCCAGAAGCTCCATGCCCGAGGCCCGATGGGCATCCGGGAGCTGACCTGTCTCAAGTACATCGTCCACGGGGAAGGCCAGGTGCGGTCATGAGCGCCGCCAACCTGGATCGGGAGCCCCGGGGGAGCGACACCATCAGCTCCGGCTTCCCGGTGGCCGGCGAGCCCCGGTTCGACTCGATCGACGCGGTTCGCCAGGGCCTGGCCAGCGTCGACTACCTGGCCGACGAAGGCATCGCCGGGGTGGTCTACCTGGCCGACCGGCTGGCCAAGCCGGTCCTGGTGGAGGGTCCGGCCGGCACCGGCAAGACCGAGCTGGCCAAGTCGGTGGCCCGGCTGACCGGCTGCCGGTTGATCCGCCTGCAGTGCTACGAAGGCCTCGACGAGTCCAAGGCCCTCTACGAATGGAACTACAAGAAGCAGCTCCTCCGCATCCAGGCCGGGGCCGACGAAGCCTGGCAGGCCCTGGAAGACGACATCTTCTCCGAGGAGTTCCTGCTCGCCCGTCCGCTGCTGGAGGCCATCCGGTCACCCGACCCGGTGGTGCTGCTGATCGACGAGGTCGACCGGGTCGAGCTGGAGACCGAGGCGCTGCTGCTGGAGATCCTCTCCGAGTACCAGGTCTCCATCCCCGAGCTCGGCACCGTCCGGGCCACCCAGATCCCTCTGGTCTTCCTCACCTCCAACAACACCCGGGAGCTGTCGGAGGCCCTCAAGCGCCGCTGCCTCTACCTCCACATCGACTACCCCCAGCTGGACCGGGAGCGGGCCATCATCGAGACCCGGGTGCCGGGGATCAGCGCGGCGCTGGCCGACCAGGTCGCCCGGATCGTCCGCTCCCTCCGCACCCTGGAGCTGAAGAAGCTGCCGTCGGTATCCGAGACCCTCGACTGGGCCCGGACCCTGGTGGTGCTGGGCGTGGAGTCGATCGACGCCGAACAGGCCCGGGACACCCTCAATATCCTCCTCAAGTACCGGACGGACATTGATCGCGCCGCCAAGGAACTGGCCGGCGTCGAGCTGACCGACTGAATCTGAATCAGGACGCCCGCCGTGCTCGACCTTCTCACCGGTTTCGTGGCCGAGCTCCGGGCCGCCGGCATCCCGGTTTCGTTGACCGAGCACCTGGATGCCGCCGAGGCGATGCGGCACATCCCGTTGGAGGACCGGGAGGGGCTGAAGTACGCTCTGGGGGCGAGCCTGGTCAAGTCGTCGACCCACTGGCGGGCCTATGAGACGACCTTCGAGATCTACTTCTCCCTCCGGGGACCCGAGTACCAGATCGGCGACTCCGACTTCGAATCCGACGGCGACGAATCGGAGGAGAACGAGGCGGCCAAGCTGGCCGGCCGGGGCACCGGCAAGGGCCGTGGACGGGGCGGCGGTGGTGGCCAGGAGGGGATGACCTCCGAGGAGCTGGCCGAGCTCCTCTACAAGGCGCTGCTCGGCTCCAACGACGCCATGATCGCAGCGGTGGCCCGTCACGCGGTGGCCCGCTACGCCGGCATGGAGCCGGGTCGCCCGGTGGGGGGCACCTACTACCTCTATCGCACCCTGCGGAACCTCGACCTCGACGGGATCCTCACCCGGCTGCTCGACGATGCCCGGTCGGGCTCCATGTCACCACCGGGGACGGGCTCCGACGGCGAGTCGGAGTCGGGCTCGGAGTCGGGTTCGGGTTCGGGTTCGGGTTCGGACGGCGGGGGCCAGGTGACCTTCACCGCCTTGGAGGAGCGTCTCCTTCGGGACGAGTTCCAGTCCCGCATCGACCAACTCCGGCGCGAGATCGAGAACGAGATCCGGCGCCGGCTGGTGGCGGACCGGGGGAGCGAGGCGTTGGCCAAATCCCTCCGCAAGCCGCTGCCCGAGGATGTCGACGTGATGCACGCCACCCGGGACGAGATGGTGCTGTTGAAGAAGGCGCTCCAGCCCCTGTCCCGCAAGCTGGCGGTGCGGTTGGCCCGGAAGCGACGTCACGGGCGGAAGGGCCCCCTCGACTTCCGCAGCACCGTCCGCCATTCGTTGTCCACCGGCGGGGTGCCGCTGGACCCGAAGTTCCGCTACCCCCGCCCGGCCAAGCCGGAGATCGTGGTCATCGCCGACATCTCCGGCTCGGTGGCGTCCTTCGCCCGGTTCACCCTCCACCTGGTCCACGCCATCAGCTCCCAGTTCTCCAAGGTGCGCAGCTTCGTCTTCATCGACGGCATCGACGAGGTCACCCGGTTCTTCGAGAACGTCGACGACCCGTCCGACGCGGTCCACCGCATCAACACCGAGGCGGACGTCATCTGGGTCGACGGCCATTCCGACTACGGCCACGCCCTGACGGTGTTCTGGGAGCGGTGGGGTGAAGAGATCAATCCCCGGACCAGCGTGCTCCTCCTCGGCGATGCCCGGAACAACTACCACGCCTCCCAGGCCTGGGTGGTGAAGGAGCTCCAGGATCGGGCTCGCCGGGTCTACTGGCTGAACCCCGAGCCCCAGGCCTACTGGAACTCCGGCGACTCCATCGTCGGTGAGTACGGCGTCCACTGCGACAGCGTCATCGAGTGCCGCACTCTCCGCCAGCTCGAGCGGTTCGTCGGGGACCTGGCCTGATGGCCCCTGACCGGGTGGGTGGCTTCGAGGGACTGGTGGCGGCTCCCGTCGAGGGTCTGGCTGCCGCCTCCGGCGCCGCCCCCGCCCCTGCTGACCGACTTCGCAGCTCACCGCCCGACGGCATCCGCACCGTGGCCCGGATGTCGGGACCCTCGACCACCCGGGTGGTGCTGGTCCGTCACGGCGAGGCCGAATGCAACGTGTCGGGGGTGTGTGGCGGGATCAAGGGGTGCACCGGCCTCACCGCCAAGGGGGTGGGCCAGGTGACCGCGTTGGCCGATCGGTTGGCGGTGACCGGGGAGCTGGCCGGTGCCGACGCCCTCTATGCCAGCGTGCTGCCTCGGGCCATCGAGACGGCCGAACTGCTGGCGCCGGCCCTCCGGTCTGTCGGGCCCGACGGCTCCTTCGGGCCGACCCCGACCATCATCCCGGAATGCAGTCTCTGTGAGCTCCATCCGGGGGAGGCGGACGGCCTCACCTGGGAGGAGTTCAGCGCCCGGTACGAGGGTCCGGACTGGGACGAGCACCCCGACCATCCGATCGCCCCGGGCGGGGAGAGCTGGACCGGATTCGTCCTCCGGGTCGCCGGCGCCCTGGAAGCAGTGGCCGCCCGCCACCCCGGGGATCTGGTGGTGATCGCCTGCCACGCCGGGGTCATCGAGGCGTCGCTGCTGGCGATGCTCCCGTTGGTCGACGGCCGAGCCGGGGCCCGCTTGCAGCTCCGCACCCTCCATGCCTCGCTGACCACCTGGGAGGTGGACCAAGGCCGGTGGCGGCTGTTGGGTTACAACGACGCCAGCCATCTCCGTCTGCTGGATCTGCGGGATGCGCGCGACCCCCAGGATCGAGAGGGCACGGTCACGACCCCGAAGCCGATGGCCGCCCACCCGGCGTAGTCGGCGTTCCGGTCAGCTGGTTCAGTTGATTCAGCTGGTTCAGTTGACTCAGCAGGCGTAGTCGCCGTCGTACCCGCCGGCGTTGTCGGTGTACTGGGTCATCCAGACCCCACCGGACGGCAGGATGCTCCCGTGCGCCGCCGCGTAGGAGTAAGCGGTTGCGCAATTCTGCTGGGGGTTGTTGGTGTACCAGGCCGCCCACAGCGGGATCTGCGGGGCGTAGGCGCCGACGATGCCGGGCCAGCTGAGAACGCTGGTGTAGATCCCGACGTTGTTGATGCCTTCGGCCCGCAGTCCCTCTATTGCCCCTTGCACGAAGATGGCGTTGGCGCTGGTGTCGCTCGACCAGGAGGGGTCGCCCTCGACGTCGAGCCACCAGGTCACCGCGGTGTTGACTCCGGCCGCCTGGGCCTGTTGGAAGGCGTACTGGGAGGCGCCGTAGCCGGCGTAACAGGCATCCTGGTCGAAGCCGTTGCAGATGGCGGCTCCGGTGGTGGTCAGACCGTAGGTGAGATAGACGTAGAGATTGAGCCCGGCCCCGGCCCAGGCGGCCTCGCTGGCCATGCAGGGGTTGGTGAAGGAATAGGACGCCCCGGTGACCTCAACCACCCCGATCTGGTGGGGCGGCGGGGGAAGGTTCCCACACTGGAACTTGGAGACGTCATAACCGAAGGACCCCGACGGGATCGGGTTGCTCCCGAAGCCCCCGGTGCCCGGCCCTTCGGTCATCCCGATGATCGGGGCGTTGAGATGTTGCGGCGCCGATCCGTAGTAGCCGGCCCCCCCGAAGTTGAAGACCAGGCCGGCGGTGTCGGTGAGCCAGTAGCCGCTGTTGTTGGGGGTCGAGTCCATGGCCACGATCGGTCGGGAAAGATTTTCACCCCCGGCCGAGCCGTAATACGGGGCGTCGCCAAAGGCGAAGATGCCGCCATCACTGGCCACCAGCCAATAGCCCCCGCCGGCGGCGGTGGCGGCCATCGACACCACCGGCCGGTTGAGCCGGATGGCGCCGGTCGAGCCATGGAAGGCGGCGTCGCCGAAGGCGAAGATGCCGCCGTCGCTGGCCACCAGCCAATAGCCCCCGCCGTCATGAGTGGGGGCCATCGACACCACCGGTTGGTTGAGCCGGAGGGCGCCGGTGGAACCGTGGAAGGCGGCGTCGCCGAAGGAGAAGATGCCGCCGTCACTGGCCACCAGCCAGTAGCCGCCCCCGTCGGGGGTGGAGGCCATCCCGACGATTGGCTTGTTGAGGGGTATCCCGCCCATCGAGCCGTGGAAGGTGGCGTTGCCGAAGGAGAAGATGCCGCCGTCACTGGCCACCAGCCAGTAGCCACCGGAGTTGGGGGTGGCCGCCATCCCCACGATCGGCTTGTTGAGGCGTTGGCCCCCCATCGATCCGTAGTTGGGAAGTCCGCCGAAGGAGAAGATTCCACCGTCGGTGGCCACCAGCCAGTAGGACGGGACCGAGTTGCCGACGGCGGCGGCCGGCGTCGGGCCCGAGGTGACCACCGGGATGACCAGCGCGCCGACCAGGCAGATCACCCCGGACAGTGCCACCCCCGCCCGCCGAGGCCACCCCTGCCACCGGCGGCCGCTGCGTCGGGTGGTGGCGGGGTGCTGGGTACGGGCAACGGTCATCAGGTGAGGTTTCTCCGTGGGCTCGGGCCGAGGGCAATTACGTTGGGTTCATCCGGGTGAACGCGCCGACACATCGGATGATGTTGCCAATTCCTGCCCCCCGGAGACCGCACCATTCTGGTGGCCACGAGGGTGGCGGTCAATGACCCCCCTGTTGGCCGGCCTTGCCGCGGGTCAGGCCCGCAGCAGCTCGGCCACGTTGAACGCCAGGTCAAGGGATTGGCGGGCGTTCAATCTCGGGTCACAGGTGGTGACGTAGCGCTGGTTGAGTTGGTCCTCGGCGATGTCCTCGAACCCGCCCAGGCACTCGGTCACATCCTCGCCGGTCAACTCCAGGTGGACCCCGCCCGGCCAGGTCCCCGTCTCCCGGTGGGCGGCGAAGAACCCCTTCAACTCGGCGAAGATGTCGTCGAACCGGCGGGTCTTCCGACCTCCGTCGACGGTGAAGGTGTTCCCGTGCATCGGGTCGCAGACCCACAGCACCGGATGGTTCTCGTCCCGCACCGCCTGCAGCAGGGGGGGGAGGCAGGTCTCGATGGCCCCGGCACCGAAGCGGGTGATCAGGGTCAGCCGTCCCGGGATCCGGTCGGGGTTGAGCTTCTCGCAGAGGGCGATGACCTCGTCCGGAGTGGCGGTGGGTCCGATCTTGGATCCCACCGGGTTGTGGATCCCGGCCAGGAACTCGCAATGGGCACCGTCGAGCTGGCGGGTCCGCTCACCTACCCACAACATGTGGGCGGAGCAGTCGTACCAATCGTCGGTCAAGGAGTCGCGCCGGGTCAGCGCCTCTTCGTAGTCGAGGATCAAGGCGTCGTGGCTGGTCCAGAAGTCGACTTCGTGGAGGGTGTCCTCGCTGGTCAACTTGATGCCGCACGCCTCCATGAACCGGAGCGCCCGGTCGATGCCTTCGGCGATGGCCTCGAACCGCTGCCCCTGGGTGGAAGACGCCACGAATTCTTGGTTCCAGGCGTGCACCTGACTGAGGTCGGCGAAGCCACCCTTAGTGAACGCCCGCAACAGGTTGAGGGTGGAGACCGATTGTTGGTAGGCGCTGATCAGCCGGTTGGGATCGGGCACCCGGGCGGCCGGGGTCGGGAGGTCGTCATTGACCATGTGGCCCCGGAAGGAGTCGAGGACCAGATCGCCCACCTTCTCGGTGGGTGACGACCTCGGCTTGGCGAACTGCCCGGCGATCCGACCCAGCTTGACCACCGGCACTCCGGCCCCGTAGGTGAGGACGACCGCCATCTGGAGGATGACCTTGAGCTTGTCCCTGATCCCGTCGGCGGTGAATTCGTTGAACGACTCGGCGCAGTCGCCCGCCTGCAACAGAAAGGCCCGACCGCCGGCGGCCTCGCCGAGGGCCCGGGTGAGTTGGCGGGCTTCTCCGGCAAACACCAGGGGCGGGAGGGAGGAAAGCTGGGAGTGGACCCGCTTCAGTTCCGCGTCATCCGGCCAGACCGGCTGCTGGGCGGCCGGTTTCTGCCGCCAGGAGTCGGGGGCCCACGGTGAGGACTGGGGGTCGCTCTGCACACCAACAGCGTAAAGCCTTCCGCTCTAGGCTCAGGACATGCAACCATTTCGATTCGCCATTCAGATGTCCAAGACCGATTCTGGGGCCTCCTGGCGGAATGTAGCCCGCCAGGTCGAGGACCTCGGCTACTCGACACTTTTCATCCCCGACCACTTCGAGGATCAGTTCGGGCCCCTGGTGGCGCTCACCGTGGCGGCCGAGGCGACCACGACGCTCCGGGTCGGTTCGCTGGTCTTCGACAACGACTATCGGCACCCGCTGGTGCTGGCCAAGGAGATCGCCACCTTGGACCTGATGTCTGAGGGCCGGGTGGAGTTCGGGCTGGGCGCCGGTTGGATGAGCGTCGACTATGAGCAGTCGGGGATCCCTGAGGACCGTCCGGGGGTCCGCATCAGTCGGATGGAGGAAGGGCTGGCGGTGATGAAGTCGCTGTGGGCTGATGACCGCACCGACTTCAAGGGTGAGTACTACCAACTGAACGGGGCGAAGGGGACGCCCACCCCCCACCGACGCCCGCATCCCTTGATCCTCATCGGCGGGGGCGGGAAGCGGGTGCTCGGCATTGCCGCCCGGGAGGCCGACATCGTCGGGGTCAACCCCAGCTTGGCCGCCGGCCACATCGGTCGCGAAGTCATCGCCACCACCACTGCCGAGTACTACCACCAACGGGTCGACTGGATCCGGGAGGCGGCCGGCGACCGATTCGATCAGATCGAGCTGCAGGTCTTGACCTTCGTCGTCCAGATCGTCCCCAACCGGCAGGAAGCGGTGGAGCAGCTGGCCGGGATGATGTCCCTGACCCCCGAGGAGGTCGCGGGGTCACCCCTCACCATGATCGGGACCACCGACGAGATCATCGAGAGCCTCCGCCAGCGGCGCGAGGCGTTCGGTTTTTCCTACATCGTGGTGCACGAAGCCGAAATGGAAGCCTTCGCACCGGTGGTGGCCACCCTCGCCGGCACCTGAGGTGGCAGGAGAGCCAGCCCGAATCGGGATCTTCGGGGGGACCTTCGACCCCATCCACGCTGGTCACATCGAGGCCGCCGAGACCGTCTACCGGTCGCTCGGACTCGATCGAATGCTGCTGGTGGTGGCCAACGAGCCCTGGCAGAAGGAGGGGACCCGGTCGGTGACCCCGGCCGAAGATCGCTACGCCATGGTGGAGGCAGCCACCGCCGGCCATCCCGGTCTGGAACCCAGCCGTATCGAGATCGAGCGGGGAGGTCCCTCCTACACGGTCGACACCGTCGAAGAGTTGCACCGGCTCTACCCCTCCAGCGAGCTGATCGTGGTGGTCGGGGCTGACGTGGTCGGCGACCTCTCCACCTGGCGGGATGAGTCGAAACTGCGACAAAACGCCACCCTGGCAGTGGTGGACCGCCCCGGAGTCGCCGAGGTCGATCCTCCGGAGGGATGGCATTCGGTGCGGGTTCCGGTGGCCCCCTTCGACGTTTCCAGCACCGAACTCCGGTCCCGGCTCGAAACTGGCCGGTCAGTGGACGGATTGGTGCCGGATCCGGTTATCCGTTGCATTCGGCTCCGAGGTCTGTACGCTACGGGGAGATGAGCGAACGGATGACGCTGGCCGAGGACGACACCACCGAGGTGGCGATCTCCTCTCCGCTAGCGCCCTTTGAGGCCCCGCCGCCTGCGCTGGTCGAAAAGCCCAAGCCGGTAGTATCGGCGGGCGCCGTCAGCCGGAAGGTTCTCCGAGAAGAACGCCGGGAACGGCAGCGAGTCGCAGCGATCTGCGCCTTGGTCGTCGCCCTGTGCATGGGGATGACCGTGCTGATTCTGTCTATTGCCCGCGATCGTCCGGCTGGATCCATTCCCGTCGGGTCGGGGGTCGTAGTCGCCCACCAAATCTCGTCCATCCAAGCTTTACCCAGACCCGGCGCCTAGGCGCCAGAAGGAGGCACCGTTGACATCAGGCACTGCCACATCGGTTGCAGATCGTCACGACCCCGCAGTGCCCGACGAAGTTCACTTGGCGGCCCAAGCCGCGGACTCCAAGTCAGGTGAGGCCACGGTCATTTTGGCGATGGGCGAGATGCTCGGGATCACGGACGCCTTCGTGATCACCAGCGGCCGGAATGCGCGACAGGTCAGAACCATCGCTGATGAGGTAGAGCTTCGAGTCAAAGCGGCCGGGGGGTCGGCCCCCATCCAAGTGGAGGGCCTCGATGATGCCCGGTGGATCCTGATGGACTATGGCGATTACCTGGTCCATGTGTTTCTCGACGAGGCCCGAGCGTTCTATGACCTCGAGCACCTGTGGGCCGACGCTCCCCGTATTCCCTGGACTCCGGCTTCAACCTGAGTCACAGACTCCCGGGATCGATTCACTACCAGGCGATCCGGGGGATGCGGAAGGCCCTGACCCGGCTCCACTAACGCAGAGCTCCGCCGGGTCAGCTTCGGCCCGGCTGGCCGCCCGGACTCACTCCTGTTTCGGGAACCGCCGGGGAGCGGTGTCGGTCGGTTCCGAT
>DATATM010000028.1:0-23624 GCA_036268775.1 Acidimicrobiales bacterium
AAAGCCGATCAACTCGACGATCGGAACCGTCCGACACCGCTCCCCGGCGGTTCCCGAAACAGGAGTGAGTCCGGGCGGCCAGCCGGGCCGAAGCTGACCCGGCGGAGCTCTGCGTTAGTGGAGCCGGGTCAGGGCCTTCCGATCAGCGCATGACCCGGCGAATGCCAGGTCCGGTGGCCAGCTCCGGCGGCACCATATCGATGAACGTCGGAACCGGCACGGCTTCGAGCTCCTCGTGACCGTCACCCGGGCGGGGGTCGCTCTCGATGGTCGAGTACTCGCCGGTCTCCGACCGGTGAACGACATTGGCTCGCTTCCGCTTGCCAACACCCTCGGCGGCTCGCATTTCTTCGCAGATCTTGACCGTGACGAAGTAGGTGATGATCGGGATCACCGGTACCGCGATCCGGAAGAACCAGAGCACATAATTCAGCTCGATCTGGAAGAAGTTGGCCAACACGTCGGTCGACGAGGCCGAGAAGACCATGAACATCAGCATCAGCATCATGGCGCCGGCGCCGGTTCGCTTCGGACGATCCCGTGGTCGGTCCAACAGGTTGTGGTAGCCGAGGTCCTTGGTGTGTTTCGCCTCTATAAAGGGCCAGGCAAAGAAGATATTGAAGATGATGCCGGGGAACAGGACCGCCGGCAGGAACACCTCGAGCGGCCAGGTGTGACCCCAACCGACCCACTCCCAACTCGGCATAATTCGGAGCGCGCCGTCGAGCCAGCCCATGTACCAGTCCGGTTGCACCGCGTAGGAGATCTGGAACGGCTCGTACTGTCCGAACTGCCAGATCGGGTTGATCTGGGCGAATCCGGCCAAGATGAAGGTGACCGCGGTCACCATGAACAGGAACCCGGTGGTCTTGGCGATGAAGGTCGGGAACATCGGCGACCCGACGACGTTGTGCTCGGTTTTGCCCGGCCCCTTGAATTGCGTGTGTTTCTGTTTGACCAGCAGACCCAGGTGCGCGGCCAGTAGACCGGCGATGAGAGCCGGGACGATCAGGACGTGAATGATGAAGAACCGGGGGATGATGATCCCGTTGCCCGGGTAGTTCCCCCCGAAGAGGAAGAAGCCCAGGTAGGACCCGACCAGCGGGATCGACTCGATGATCGAGTAGGCGATGCGGATACCGGTTCCCGACACCAGGTCGTCGGGGAGGGAGTAACCGAGGAAGCCGTTGACAATGCCCAACAGCAGCATGGTGACGCCGACGATCCAGTTGAACTCCCGAGGCTTGCGGAATGCCCCGGTGAAGAAGACCCGGGCCATGTGCACGGCGATGGAGCCCAAGAAGATATCCGCCGCCCAGTGGTGGGCCTGGCGCATCAGCAGGCCCGATTTCACGTCGAAGGAGAGCCCGACCGAGGAGGCATAGGCCTCGGACACCTTCTGACCGTTGAGGGGCAGGTAGCTGCCGTGATAGATGATCTCGTGGGCGGAGGGAATGTAATAGAGGGAGAGGAAGACTCCGGTCCCCAGCAGCACCACGAACGAGTAGAGGGCGATCTCGCCCAACATGAAGGACCAGTGGTCGGGGAAGATCTTGTCGAGGAAGACCCGGCCGCCCTTGGCGATGCCCAGGCGGTCGTCGACCCAGCGGAGTGAGCTATCGATCATGGGCGCTCCCAGAACCCGGGGCCGACGGCCTGGTTGTAACCGCCCTGGGACCGGAGGTAGCCGGCCGAGTCAACCTTGAGCGGCAACTGCGGCAACGGCCGGGGGGCGGGGCCGAACTCGGGGATACAGCCGGCGGTCACGTTGAAAATCGACTGGTGGCAGGGGCAGACCAATTGCTGGGTCTGCTCCTGGTAGAGGCCGACCGGGCACCCGAGGTGGGTGCACATCTTGGAGTAGGCGACGTAGCCCTGCACGCCCCAATCGGTCCGTCCGGGGGACTGGAGCTGGAGGGGCGGGTCCTCGGGGCCGAGTTGGGCCAGCCGAATGAGGATGGTCTGGTCGGGTGAGGACCCTTCGAAACCCTTGGGGAAAACGGTCAAGACGCCGCCGACCTCAAGATCGCTGGCCAGAACGGCCCGACCTTCGGCGGTGACCAGCTGGGAGTCGGACTTCCAGTTGGTGAGGAACAGGTCGCGTCCCGGCTTCGGGCCCAGCGAACGGATCAGCGGGAACATGATCACCACACCCAAGGTGGTGGCACCGAGCCCGAACAGTCCGAACAACACCTTGCGGCGCTGGACCACGATGCCGCCCCGCTCGACCACCGCGGCGGTCATGGCGTCGCGCTCGGCCTCGGTGGAGTGGAACTCGTGACGCTCTTCCACGAACGGCCCTTGGGCCATCAGGTACTTGCCCCAGGCGATGACCCCCGCCCCGAGCGCCAGCATGCCGCCTCCGAGGGTGGCGGCTTCCCACTGGGTCTGGTCGCTGATCCAGTAGGTGATGCCGAACCCGATGAAACCGAGGAAGCCGATCACCATCAAGGCCGCCGATGCCGCCTGGGCGCGACCGGGATACTTGGCGTAGGGCTGCAGATGGGGGTCTTCGACGGAGACCTTGGTCAGGGTGG
The DNA here is from genome assembly GCA_036268775.1 of Acidimicrobiales bacterium. GTDB lineage: Bacteria > Actinomycetota > Acidimicrobiia > Acidimicrobiales > RAAP-2 > DASZIT01. The sequence continues at coordinate 2,538 of DATATM010000028.1, forward strand.
GCACCGGGTGCGACTCGTCGCTCACGTGCGATCTCCAATCCAGAAGCAGACCAACATCAGCACGCCGACGCCCAACAACAGCCCGACAAAGCCTTCGCCCACCGGTCCGATGCCGCCGAGGCCGAATCCGCCCCGGTCCTGCGGATGCTGGATCGGCCCGGCCACATAGGCGGCGATGTTGTGCACCTCGGCATCGGTGAGATTGCCGGGGCCGAAGCGGGGCATGTTGCCGGGACCCGAGCGGATGGCTTCGACGATCTGGGTGGGGGTGGCGAGGTGCAGGCTCGGCGCGTAGGCGCCTCCGGCCAAGGCGTCACCCGCCCCGGTGATGGTGTGGCAGGCCGCACAGTTCAAGGTGAAGAGGCTCCCGCCCAACTCAAGATTGGCCTGGCTGAGGTTGACCACCGGGACCGGCACCCCGGTGCCCGGGGTCTGGGACTGCACGAAGGCGGCGATCTGCAGGGTCTCGGTCCGATTGAACCGGGAAGGCTTCTCCGCCGGTTGGACGCTGGAATCAGCCAGCGGCATCCGGCCGGTGGACACCCAGAAGTCAACGGTCCCGGCACCCAGCCCCTGGAGGTTCGGGCCCCGTGAGGTTCCCGAGCCATCGTTGCCATGGCAAGAGGCACAGCTGGCGTCGTACAGCGCCTGTCCCGGGGCGATGAACGACTCCGGAAGGGGTGCCGACACGGTGCCGAAGTCGGGCGGTCCCGACGAGGTGGCCAAGGTTGTCGTGGTGGTCGACGTCGAGGGCGTCTTCGCCTTCGGAGTCGGGGCGATGAGGGCGCCGGGAGGGGTGGTGGGGGCCAGGGTGGTGGTGGTGCCGGTCGTCGCGTCCGCCTGGGCGGCCGAGGGGGCGAAGGCCATCAACCCGAAGATGCCCACGCTGGCCAACAGCCCGGCCAGCACCGCATAGCGACTCTTGAAGCGGCGACGCAGTTCGCTCGACATCTATTTGAGCAGGAAAAGACAGACGAAGAGGCCGACCCAGACGATGTCCACGAAGTGCCAGTAGTAACTGACCCCCTGGAACACCGCAGTTTCGCCTGGGTCACCCTTGGGCCCCTTCAGACGGCCGAGGAGGAAGATCATGGCCACCAGACCCAGGGTGACGTGGAGGCCGTGGAGCCCGCTCATGATGTAGAAGAGCGAGGCAAAGGCCGTGTGGGTGGGGTCGGTGGCGGGGTCGTGGGAGAGGGTGATCCACTCGTAGAACTGGTTGGCCACGAACAGCGAACCCATCACCAGGGTGAGGACCACGAACCGCTTGGCGTTGCTCCGGTTCCCCCGCTCCTGCTCCCAGACCGCCTTCTGCATGGTGAAGCTCGAGGCGACCAGGATGACGGTGAAGATTCCGGCTTGGACGGTGTCCAGGTGGGTTCCGACCGGCGGCCATACCGAGGCGTGGGCCCGAATTGTGAAGAAGGCGGCGAACAGGCCACTGAAAAACATCACTTCGGAGCCGAGCCAGATCATGACTCCGACGGCCAACATCGGCGGCCGATCGGGACGGTGGCGCTGGCGCGGATTGGTCGCCGGGTCGATGGCGATGGCCTGGGTCACGGCGTATTTCTAGTCGATCCCAGGGCCCCTAGGCCAACTAGCCCATTTCGCCTAGCCAGGCGCCGTTCAGGCACAGTCCGGTCACAACTCCATGACGTTTGTGTGTCAGTTGGGTGAGGTCAACACCGCAGCTAGAGGGGCCCGGTGGACCACCGTCAGACTCTGGGTCGGCCGGGTCAGGGCGACGTACAGGGTGCGCAGTCCCCGGGCCGTCTCGCCGGCGATGACGTCGGGTTCGACCACCACCACCGAGTCGAATTCCAGACCGTTCACCGCGTCGGCGGCCAGCAGCACCAGCGACTCCGAAAGGCCGCCTTTCCGCATGTTCTGTGGATCGACTGTGGGAAAGCCGGCATCGACCAGACCCGAGGACAGAGCCGGGAGCAATTCCCGGGGGGCGATGACCGCCACCCGGCCGGGAGCCAGCGAGGCCACCTCCGCGGCCGCCACCTCCGCCACCCGATCGGCCAGTTCGCCGTCGGCCACCCCACCCAAGCTCCCGTCGGGGCCGAACACCGGCACCATCCGCGGTGGCTTCCCGGTCCGGCGGACCGGCCGGGGTGGCTGCAACTCGGGGGCGGCGACGGCCAGCACCCGGGAGGCGACCTCCAGCACTTCCGCCGGCGTCCGGTAACTGACGGTCAACTCCACCATCCGGGCCTGACGGCGACTGGGCAGGTGTTCGGTGATGTCCGTCCAGTGGCGCGGCGCCCAGGGGGCGGTGGCCTGGGCGATGTCGCCGACCACCGTCATCGACCCCGACAGGGAGCGCCGGGCCACCATCCGCAGTTGCATCGGCGAGAGGTCCTGCACCTCGTCGACCACGATGTGGCCGTAGCTGCGGACCGTGTCGTCCACCGACCCATTGCGGGGACCGAGAAGGTGCCGGGCCTCGTCGACCAGGGCAGCATCGGCCGCCGTCCAGGTCACCTCGTCAAAGGAAGCCGAGCGGGGGCGGTACAGCAGCGCCTGCTCCTCAGTGGTCAGAATGTTCTTGCCGGCCGCCGCCACCAGCGGGGGGGCGCCGAACAGATCGTGGAGGAGTTCGTTGGGTGACAGCCGCGGCCAGATCCGGTCGAGGGCGGCGGCGAACTCGGGGACCCGGTGCACTTTCCGGGAGAAGTCCTCCAGGTCGAACTCCTCCTCGGACAGCTCGGAGGGGTCCTCGTAGCCGGGAAAGGCGGTGAGCGCCGCCGAGGTGCCGGATCCCAACGTCTGCTGGGTCTGCCGGGCGCGGTCGGCCAACACCTGGACGACGGCCTGGGAGACCAGGCGGCGGCGGGCGTTGTGGGTTCCGGGTCGCCGGCGGGCCATGTTGACGATGTCCTTGGTGTCGGCCACCGTCAGCCGGAGCAGCAGCGCGCCATAGGGGATGGCGATGTCGGCGGCCAGGGGACGCTGCCGGGTCCGGACCGCCCGCTTCATCACGTTGGCCATGCGGGCCTCGCCCTTCAGCAACGCCACCGCGGTGGGCTCGTTGCCCCGGACCCGGATCTCCGGCACCAACCCGGCGATGGTGGACAGCGTCACCCCGGTCTCCCCCAACGACGGCAACACCTGTTCGATGTAGCGGAGGAACAGGGGGTTGGGCCCGACCACCAACACCCCTTGGCGCTCGAGCGGGAACCGGTGGGTGTAGAGCAGGTAGGCGGCCCGGTGAAGGGCGACGGCGGTCTTGCCGGTACCGGGCCCACCCTGGACGACCATCACTCCCGACAACGGCGAGCGGATGATCTCGTCCTGCTCCCGTTGGATGGTGGAGACGATGTCGATCATGTGCCCGGACCGGGCCCGGTCCAGGGCGGCCAGCAGGGCGGCGGGTCCCCCGATGGGGACGTCGCCCAGGATCAGCTCGCCCCCCTCGTCGGAGGAGCCGAGGTTGGGCACCGATGGGGCCCCGTCCAGGCCGCCGAGGGCGAAACGCTCGTCTTCCACCCCGACCACCCGCCGGCCGTCGAGAGCCAGATGCCGGCGGAGCACCAACCCTTGGGGATCCCGGCCGGTGGCCCGGTAGAACGGCTCGGCCACCGGCGCCCGCCAGTCCACCACCAGGGGATCGAGATCGGCGCTGTGGATGGCCAACCGCCCGATGTGGAACACCTCGGTGTTGACCACCCCGTTGTGCCCGGGCTGTTGCCCGTCGCCGTTGGTGTCGGCCGGTACCGACCCATTGGCCTCTGGCGATCGCTGCGCCGTTCCGTCGGCGCTGCCGTCGGCGCCCAACTCGTCGGGCACGATCCGATCGATCCGACCGAAGGTCAGCGCCTGATCACCGATGTCCAGTTGCTCCAACCGGGCCATGGAGGTGCGGACGATCACGTCGCGTTCGGTCCGGGACTGAAAGGTGCCCCCCTTTCCGAGGTCGAGAACGCCACCGAGCATGGAATTGGCATCGTCCCGCATGGCGTCGAGCCGCGCGTAGGCCATGTCGACGAACTCTTGTTCGGCGTGTAGCTCGCTGTCGACCCCCACCGGCACCTCCTCGGCACTCCCCATCCGGCTCAGGGGAACCCTTGATTGTATGCCTCCATTCCCGGGGTCGTGACCGGCCCTCCTGCCATCGGGGTCCGGTGGTCGGGAACCTAGACTCGAGCGATGGCGTCAACCCGCACCAATCCGGCGCCGAATCCGGCGGGTTCGGGCCACCCCCGTCCGGTGGCGAGCCTCATGGCGACCTCGCCCTCGTCGCCGGTTCGTTGATCCTCCGGGCCCAGCGGTAGCGTCCCAAGGTGCCTTCAACCCCTTCTGGCCGCCACGACGACTCGGCGTTCATCCGAGCCAGTCGCCGTCAGAGCGTCCCCCACGTACCGGTGTGGTTCATGCGCCAGGCTGGCCGCTCGCTGCCGGAGTACCTGGCCGAGCGGGGCACCGGCAGCATCCTCGAGGCCATCGCCCAGCCCGAGCTGGTGGCCAAACTGACCCTCCAGCCGGTCACCCGCTACGGCACCGATGCCGCCATCTTCTTCTCCGACATCGTGGTCCCGGTGGCAGCCATCGGATTCGGAGTCGATGTGGCCCCGGGGGTCGGGCCGGTGGTCTCCCGGCCGTTCACCTCCCAAGAGGATCTGCAGCGCCTCCGGCCCCTCGAGCCGGAGATCGACGCCCCCTATGTGACCGAGGCGGTCCGGATCCTGGCCGGCGAGCTCCGGGTTCCGCTGATCGGCTTCGCCGGGGGGCCCTTCACGGTGGCCAGCTACCTGGTGGAGGGTGGTCCCTCCAAGAACTTCAGCCGGGTCAAATCCCTGATGCACACCGATCCGGGGCTCTGGCACCAACTGATCGAGAACCTCACCGATCTGGCGTTGGCGTCGTTGCGCTCGCAACTCGACGCCGGGGCCAATGCCGCCCAGGTGTTCGACAGCTGGGCCGGCAACCTCACCCCCCGCCACTACGAGGAGCTGGTGCTGCCGGCCACCCGTCGGCTGTTCGCCGAGCTGGCCAGCTCCCACCCGGATGTCCCCACCATCCTGTTCGGGGTCGGGACCGGGGAGTTGCTGAGCCTGATGGGCACCGCCGGCAGTTCGGTGGTGGGCATCGACTGGCGGGTGCCGCTGGACGAGGCCCGCCGTCGGGTCGGGCCCGACATCGCCGTCCAGGGAAACCTGGATCCCGCCCTCTGCCTCTCCACCTGGCCGGTGGCGGCGGCGGAAACCCGCGAGGTGCTGGCCCGGGCCGGTGACGCCCCCGGGCACATCTTCAACCTCGGCCACGGGGTGCTGCCCGAAACCGATCCGGCCATCCTGGAGGACGTGGTCAGGCTGGTCCACGCCGAAGGCAAGGCGGGGGTGGAGGCCGGGGTGGGAGCCGCGTGAGCCCGAGCTCCGGTCCGTCTCCGAGCCCGGGTCCGTCTCCGAGCCCCGGTCCGTCGGGCGGGTCATCGCCCCACCCCTCACCCACCGGGGTGCTGGTGATGGCCCACGGCACGCCGGCCACCCCCGAGGAGATCGAGCCCTTCTACACCTCGATCCGCCGAGGTCGGCCACCCACCCCCGAGCTGCTGGCCGATCTGGTCCGGCGCTACGACGCCATCGGCGGCACCTCACCGTTGGCGGAGCGCACCCGCCGCCAGGTCGACGGACTGGCAGCGGTCCTGGACGCGTCCTCCCCCGGCCAGTTCGTGGTCCGCTACGGCGCCAAACACACCTCTCCCCGGATCGAGGACGGTGTGTCGTCGCTCTCCGCCGAGCGGGTAAGCCGGATCATCGGTGTGGTGCTGACTCCACACCAGTCGTCGCTCGGCTCTGGCGAGTATTTCCGGCGGGCCGCCGAGGCGTCGGCCGGCACCGATCCCTCCTCCGAATTCGTCGGCATCCCGTCGTGGCACCGGGCACCGGGTCTGGCTGCGCTGTTGGCCTCCCGGACCGCCACCGTCCTGTCCGAGTTGACCCCGGACCAGCGCCGCCACCCCGCCGTCTTCTTCACCGCCCACAGCCTCCCCGAGAGGGCCATCGCCGACGGCGACCCCTACTCCGATCAGGTCCACCAGTCCGCCTCCGACATCGCCGAGCTCCTCGGGCTCGACAACAAACCGGACATCGATTGGGGGGTGGCCTGGCAGAGCCCGGGAAAGACCACCGATCCCTGGATGGGTCCGGATCTGTTGAGCGAGATCCGACGGGTGGCGAATCTCGGCGCCACCTCGGTGGTGGTCTGTCCGGTCGGGTTCGTCTCCGATCACCTGGAGATCCTGTTCGACCTCGACATCGAGGCGGCGGGAGTGGCGCGGTCGGCCGGACTGGCATTCGCCCGCACCCCGTCGCTGAACGACGATCCGGATTTCCTCGGCGTACTGGCCGAGGTGGTCCGCGCCGCCACCCCGGCGCCGATATCCAGGTGACGGAGTCCCCGCACTCTGGGGCTGACGGGCGGGATCGCTCCGACGGGCAGGACGGACCAAACGGACCGGACGGGCAGGACGGACCGGACGGGCAGGACGGACCAGACGGTCAGGACGGACCAGACGTTCAGGGCGGAGCAGACGGACCGGTCATCGCAGTGATCGGGGCGGGGATCGCCGGTCTAGCCGCCGCCTGGGAGTTGGTGACCTCCCTTGATCCGGCTCTGGGCTCCGGTGGCGGCCCGAGACGGGGACGTCCGCGGGTGCTGATCCTCGACACCGACGACCGGGTGGGAGGCAAGCTGGCCGCCACCGAGTTCGCCGGCCGGACCGTCGATCTGGCCGCCGATGCCTTCCTGGCCCGGAGGCCGGAGGCCACCGAATTGTGCGAGCAGCTCGGCATCGGCGATCAACTGGTCCCGGTGGGCGCCTCCGGGGCGTCGATCCTGGCCCGGGGTCGGCTGCGCCCGATGCCCGCCGGGCTGGTCCTCGGGGTGCCGACCCGGTGGTGGCCGCTGGCCCGCTCCGGCCTGTTCAACCCGGCGGAGTCGCTGCGGGTGGCGAGGGACCTGGTCATGCCCCATCTCGCCCCGGAGGCAGTGATCGGCGACCAGACGGTCGCCGATCTCGTCGGGCCGCGGCTGGGACGCCGGGCGGTGGAGCGGTTGGTGGACCCCCTTATCGGGGGCATCAACGCGGGAGGCGTCGACGAGCTGAGTGCCGCCGCCACCTTCCCCGCCCTGATCGCCGCCTCCCATCAATCGGGCAGCCTCATGCGCGCCCTCCGCCGCCTGCCCCCTCCGGATGCCGAAGGACCGGTGTTCTGGTCCCTGCGTCAAAGCACCGCGAGTCTGGCCGGTCGCTTGGCTGATCGACTGACCGACCCCGGCTCCCCTTGGAAGGTGTCCATCCATACCGGGGTGTCGGTGGATGCCATGACCCAGCTCTCGCTTTCACCATCGACCCGCCGTCGTTGGTGGCTCACCGTGAGCGGGAACGGGGCCGAGGCGCTGACCAACGGGGCCGACGGGTCATCCCTGGCTCGTCGGCCCGGATCGAGTGCGGTGCGCCTCGACGAGGGTCTGGTGGTCGACGGCATCATCCTGGCCCTGCCCGCCCCTCGGGCGGCGGTGCTGCTGGCCCCTCATTCCCCGGTGGCCGCCGGCGTGCTCAGCACCATCGAGTACGCCTCGGTGGCGGTGGTGACCCTGGCCGTCCCCAGTGCCGCCATCGGCGCCGCCCTCGAGGGGACCGGCTTCCTGGTTCCGCGAACGTCGCGCCTCGAGGGCCGGCCAGCCCTCATCACCGGCTGTACCTATTTGTCCCGCAAGTGGCCCCACCTGGCCTCCGCCGGCACCGAGCTGATCCGGGTGTCGGTGGGCCGCTTCGGCGACGAGCGACATCAGGGTCTCGACGACACCGAAATCAGAGACGCCGCCTTTTCCGAGTTGGCCCGGGTACTCGACATAACCGGGGTGCCGTCCGACTCGCAGGTGACCCGTTGGCCGGGAGCCTTTCCCCAATACCGGGTCGGCCATCTCACCCGGGTGGGCAACATCGAAAAGGCGGTCGCCGACCTCGCCGGGGTAGCGGTGGCCGGGGCCGCCTACCGGGGGGTCGGCATCCCCGCCTGCATTGCCAGCGGGCGGAGCGCGGCCCGCTCGGTGCTGGGGTCGTTGACCGGGGCCGTTCGATGAGCAGCGTCCCTCCTCCCCCGCCGACCCCCTCTCCGCCGTCCCAACCCCCCCCTCCACCGCCTCCGCCGGCATCGGTACCGTCGATCGACGGTTCGGGCACCCCGCCCTGGCGGTCCGCCCGTCTTCGTTTCGTCCACCATCGAGAGCACCGGGTCGTCCCCCGGCCGGGCCGGGTGGCAGTGCCAGCCATCGCCTCCGGCGTCGGGTTGGCCCTGTCATTGCCCCCGTGGGGATTCTGGATCCTGGCGTTTCCTTCGGCCGGTCTCCTCTGGTGGCGCCTCGGCGGTCTCCGCCCCCGCACCCGGTTGTGGGCCGGATGGCTGGCCGGACTCGGATGCTTCGTGCCGGGGCTGGCCTGGGCCCGGTCCTTCAGCTGGCCCGGCGCCGTCGTCCTCATCGTCATCGAAGCGCTGTTCCCGGCGCTGGCCTGCCTGGTGGTGCCGTCCCGCCCGGTGGTGGCTCGGGCGTTGGTGTTCCCGGCCGCCCTCACCCTGGCCGAGGCGGTGCGACAGACCTGGCCGTTTGGAGGACTGCCCATCGGCGGGGTCTTCCTGGGACAGGCCGATGGCCCGGTGCTGGCCATCGCCCGCCTGGGCGGCCCGTTGGCCTTGACCGGCGCGGTCTATCTGGGCGGGGTGGGGGTAGCCGCCATCGCCGGCGCCGCGGTGGCATCGTTCCGTGACCTCCGACGGGCCCGCACCTTCGCCCGCACCGGATTGGCGGAGGACGCGGCCACCAAGCACGCGATGGCCGGCCACGGCCGCTTGGCCCTCACCGGGGTGGTGGCGGTGGTCATCCTCCTGGCTGTCACCCTTGTCGGCACCCACGCCCCCGACGGCGGGCCGTCGCTCGGGAAGGTCGCCGCCGCCGCCGTCCAAGGCGGCGGGGCACGCGGGTTCCGGAAGTCGCAGGTCGATCCCGCGGTGGTGTTGGCGGCACAGCAGTCGGCCACCCGCCGGATGCAGCAGCTCGACGGGGGTCAGGCTCCCCAGCTGGTGCTCTGGCCGGAGGACGTGGTGTCGCTCGACACCAATCTCGACGGCACCACCGAGGCCGCCAACCTCTCCTCCCTGGCCCAGAGCCTCCACACCACCCTGGTGGTGGGAGTCACCGAGTCGGCGTCCGCCACCACCTTCCGCAACGAGATGGTGGCGTGGGGTCCGGACGGCCGGTTGGTGGACCGGTTCGAGAAGGTGCACCGGGTGCCCTTCGGGGAGTACGTCCCCTTCCGGAGTTTCTTCGCCCACTTCGCCGACCTGTCGTCGGTTCCCCTCGACGCCATCCCGGGTACCGGAACCGGCCTGCTGACCACCCCCGCTGCCCCGATCGGCACCCTCATCTCCTTCGAGGTGTTCTACGCCAACCGCGGCCGGCCGTCGGTGCGGGCCGGGGCGCAACTGTTGATCGTCCCCACCAACACCTCTTCCTACGCCAGTGCCCAGGTCCCCACCCAGGAGATCGCCGCCTCCGAGATCCAAGCCGTCGAACAGGGCCGGGATCTGCTGCAGGCGGCACCCACCGGATTCAGCGCCTCGTTCACCAACCGAGGGCAACTCCTCACCCGCACCTCGCTGGGTGTGCAGCAGATCGTGTTCGCCGACCTGTCCCGTCGGTCGGGATGGACGCTGTATGTCCGCTACGGCGACTGGCCACCGTTGGCGCTGGCCGCCATCGCCCTCCTGGCCGGTTGGTTCATCGCCGGCCGGAGGCCGTCGACCGACGCCCCGGATTGAACCGGGCCGAGACGGCGGGGAACCGTTCGGAGCTACTCGTAGTATCCGGAGTGGATGTAGACGCAGGGGATTCCTTCGGCATGGAACATGGCGAAGTTGTTGGGGTCGTCCTCGAAGGCGAGGCGGAGATCGAACCCGAACGATCGCAACCGCGACACCTCCTCGCGCTTGAACCGGGTCACGTGGGCGTACTCCCCGCGGGCCCGCATCACCAACAGGTCCCACCGCAATCCGTACCGCTCGAGCCAGGCCAGCGTCTGGGGTTGGACCCGGATGGGCCGGCCGGTGAGCAGGATCACCTGCAGCCGCGAGTCGAGCAGGTCCATCAACCGGGCCAGCTCCTCGATGACGGGATCGTCCCCGCAGGCAGCGAAGAAGCTGTCCCAATCCCGCCGGCCGTGCTCCAAAAAGTGTTGCCGGCCAACCGCATCGGACAGCACCCCGTCCACGTCGAAGACCACCGCCTCTCCGGGCGGGTGCACGGGCCCCTGCCGCCACGCCCAGTTGTCAGGGCTGATGCCCGGGCTCACTCGGGCAGGCGGTGACCGGTAGTGGCGGGAATGGACCGCGAACATGCCCTGGTCACAGGGTTCTCCCCTGAACTCGAGCGTCAAAGATGTCCGGGTCCACAGCGAACGAGCCTAACCCTCGTGGGACTCTACGATTAGGGCCAGCGTGACGACGTCCATCCCCCCAGCGAACGGCCACCAGCCGGTCAACGATCAGATGCCGCCGACCCCCCGCCGAGCCGGGAACCCGGTGCCGGCGGCTGAGCCAGGTGTCTGGGTGGTGGACGTGCCCATCGGGCGCCGGGTGGTGGTGGTGAGCGACCTGTTGCTGACCCCCGAGGCCACCCGGTCGTCGAGGACCCTCACCACCGAGCTGGCCCGGTCCCTGGATGCCTGGGAGGGCCCGGGGATCCTGGTCATCGCCGGCAACTTGTTCGACCTCAACGACACCGTCTCCCCGGCGGTGGACGCCGAACGCTGCATGGCCGCCCACCCGCGGTTGCGAGAGTCGTTCGCCGCCTTCCTCCAGGGTCCGGAACGGCGGATCATCCGCCAGCTCGGCACCCATGAACCGGGGTTTGCCGACGACCCGGACTGGGCGGCGGTGCTGACCACCCTCGGTGTCGAGCAGCTGGGCGAAGTCGACCTCCACCTCCACACCGCCACCGGACTCCGGGTGGTGCGGATCGAGCCCGGGGACCATGCCTACGACGCCGAGGGCGATGTGAACGAGACCCGGCTGGATCCGGCGGCTGACGCCAAGCCGGGTGCCCTCGATCGGGCGTTGGCCGGCGAGCGTTGGCGTCATCTGGCTGAGCAGGCCAAGGAGGATGCGCCCTGGCTCGATGGGCTCCACCGGCTCAGCGACCCCTCCGCCCTCACCCGCTTCGTGACCTCTCGGACCCTCTACCGGCGACTCGGACGCTACGCGTGGTGGATCCTGGTGCCGTTCGTGGGGGTCGGCCTGCTGCGGTTGGCGGTCTCCCCCTGGATCCTCCAGCACGTGGGTTCCGGGGTTCCGGGCCGGGCGTTGCGGTCGGCCCACCAGGCCGGCTGGGGCGACCAGGCGGAGGTGGCCGCCCTCTTCGCCGCCGTCGTCCTCATCGTCCTCATCGTGGTGCTCGGACTGTTGAGCCGCCGGATCTGGTCGATCCTCGGGGGCGGCGCCCTCAAGTCGGTGACCTCGGAGGCCATCGCCAACGACACCGCCCGGGAGACGGGTCGCCGGCTGGTCGGCCTCGGGTTCGCCGGTCTGATCACCGGTGCCACCCTCCAGTCCGAGCTCACCAATCTCGGGGTCGGGTTCTACGCCAACGTGGGGGCGACGGCCGAGGTCGTCGAGGAGCACCCGGCGAGGGTGGGACTACCCCCGATCTTCCTCCACCGCCAACGACTCAGCTGGATCGAGCTGGAAACCGGCGCCGACCTCCACGTCCGGCTGCTGTTGGCCGAAACCGACCTGCGGTCCCCCAGCTATCTGGAGCGGGTGTTCAGCACCGAGCACGCCGTGCGCGGCCTGCACCCGACGGTGGTGGCCTCCTATCCGAAGGGGGACTCGTGGCCGCCCGCCCCCAATCTCCGACAGGCCCACCGCCGAACCCGTCGGGTGCGGCGCATCGCCTCGATCGCCATCCTCTTCGCCGGGCTGATCGACGTCCTCGACGCGGTGACTCCCCCGCTCCGGGGCCGGCTCCACGTGCTGCTCGAGTTCCTCCCCCTCCGGGCCACCGTTGCCGCCGGGACCCTGGTCGCCCTCTCCGGCCTGGCCCTGATCGCCCTCGGCCGAGGCATCCTCCGGGGCCAACACCTGGCCTGGCGGGTGGCGATGGTGGTGTTGCCGGTCACCCTGGTGCTCCACCTGCTGGCCGGTGGCGACATCGAGGAGTCACTCCTCGCGCTGATCGTTCTGGCGGTGCTGGTGGTCAATCGGCACGAATTCCAGGCCGGCTCCGATTGGCCGTCGTTGCGGTCGGCCATCGTGGCGTTGGTGATGGGGGTGGTGGGGATCTGTGCCCTCGCTGCGGTGTCGATCGAGCTCTACGCCCACGTCGGCACCCACCGGCTGCACTTCTCCATACCGTGGTGGAAGGCAGTCTGGGCCGCCGCCGAGCGGATGGTGGGGATCCAGACCGTCGACCTGCCGGCCCGCCTGGAACGCTTCTTGAACCCAACCCTGCTGGTGCTGGGGATCGCCCTGGCCCTCGGGGTCCTGTTCCTGGTGTCCCGTCCGGTGGTGGACCGTCGGTTGACCACCGGGCGGGCCGCCGAGTTCCGGGCCCGGGACATCGTCCGACGGCACGGGGCCTCCACCCTCGACTATTTCGCTCTCCGCACCGACAAGCAGTGGTTCTTCCATCGCGACAGCCTGGTGGCCTACGCCATCTACGGCGGCATCTGTCTCATCTCCCCCGACCCGATCGGTCCGGCCAACGAGCGGGAGCTGGTGTGGATGGCCTTCCGGCGATTCGCCGACAGCCACGGTTGGGTGCCGGCGGTGATGGGCGCCGGGGAGGACTGGCTGCCCATGTACCGCGATTCAGGCATGCACCACGTGTATCTCGGCGATGAGGCGGTGGTGGACATTCCCCGGTTCTCGTTGGCTGGCGGTGGCAAGAAGGGTCTGCGCCAGGCCCACAACCGGATCAAGAACAAGGGCTACACCGTTTCGTTCCACGATCCCGCCCACATCTCTCCCGAGTTGTCGAAGGAGCTCGCCGCCCTGACGAGCCTCAGTCGCCAAGGCGAACACGAACGCGGCTTCTCGATGATGCTGGGCCGGGTGTTCGACCCCCGGGACGTCGGGCTGTTGCTGACCGTGGTCCGCACCCCGGAGGGGAAGGCGGCGGCGATGTGCCAGTTCGTCCCGGCTACTGGGATCAACGGCTATTCGCTCGACCTGATGCGGCGGGATCCCGGGAACCATCCCAACGGGCTCCTCGACTTCGCCCTCTGTTCGACCATCGAGCATCTGCAAGCCTCCAACTACGACGGCCTCAGCCTCAACTTCGCGACTCTCCGGTCCACTCTGGCCGGGGAGAAGGGCGACGGGGCCATGCAACGGGCGGAGCGGTGGTTCCTGAAGCGCTTGTCCAGCTTCGCCCAGATCGAGTCCCTCTGGCTGTTCAACGCCAAGTACGACCCCGAATGGCTGCCGAGGTATGTGGTCTTCGACACCGCCGAGCACCTGGTGCCGGTGGTCATGGCCATCCTCCGGGCCGAGTCGCTCTGGGAGATCCCCGTCCTCGGTCGGCTCCTGGCCGTTGGCGCCGAGAAACGGATGCTGGCCGCCCAACGGGAGACCCAGGAGTTCATCGCCGAGTCATTCGGTGATCTCGATGGCTGTCCGCCCGGGACCGAAGCGGTGAAGGCAGTCGACGGGGTCGACGCCTCGGTTACCACTCCCCGCTGACCGGGTAACGGGTCAGTCAGGTAACCGATTCGGCTGGGTAACCGAGTGAGCTCGCGGCTTCGGGCCCGGCAATCCGATCGGATTCGGAAACGGGATCACCTCGGAGGCCAACAGGACCGCCACCGCCGGGCCCAAATCGTCGGCGAGTTGCCGGGCGCGGTCTCGATCAAGGATCCGGTAAGGCTGGCCGGCCAGCCGGTCGGTGCCCTCCTCGATGGTCTGCCTCAGTGCCTGTCCGGCCGGCGTCAGTTCGCGGTCGGCCAGCAGACCACGCCCGTGCAGCCGCTCCCCGGCCGAGGCCCACTCGTCCGGGGACCAGCCCCGGTTCGGGCGAAGCACTTCGGGGTCCAGACTCTCGCCGGCGGCAAACAGCACCAGAGCCTCGCAACCATCGAGCCCGCTCGCCGTCAGCATGGCGACGTGGCCGTCCCCGCGGTGCTCCCGGAGGGAAGTGCAGGCCTGCCACAGGGCCTCGACGGGATCGTCGGCTCGATCCAGCTGACGGTTGGCACTGAACAGCGCCCGGCCCGAGCCGTTGGCGCCGGCGACGACCTGATCGAGGACGGGTGCCACCGTTACGGCCAGACTCTCCAACGACGGAATCCGGAGCCTCAGGGCCTCGGCGGCCGCCGCCCGCCGCATCCGGAGGATTTCGGATGGATCGACAAACGACCAGGCGTCAGGAATCGATCGGGCCACCGTCCCGGGGTGAAAATTGAAGAAGAGGGCCCCGACCACGCTCGGCCCAACCGGGCCCAATGGGGCGGCCCGGGCCCCGAAATACCCCATCCAGAAGCTCGGCAGGCCGGCTGACTTCGCCGCGGCGCGGCATTCGGGGGCGAAGTAGGTCACCGCGTGGATGGGCTCGATCAACCGCCAGATGGTCCGGGCATCGATACCTTCTGTCAGCCGGCCATCACCGCTCCGGGTCACGGCGGAGATTCTCCCTCCGTCGGCACCGTCGCCACCTTTGGCACGATCGGCACCTCCGGCAGGCCGTGCCCATCGTCGGCTGCAGGGGTGGCCACCTTCAGCCCGGGGTCACCTCCCCTGACCGGAGCCAGGGCCAGCAGACAGGCAAGGACCAGGATCGGCAACCCGACCACCAGGTCGTTCCAGATCACCATCACGAACATGCCGATCCCGAACAGGGCAAGCTCCACCGGGCGGGCCGACACCGACCACAGGCGGTGGAATTCTCCCGCCCTCCACCGGGTCGGCCAGAGGGCTTCTACCCGTGACCGGATCGGCTGGTTGCCCAGGCCGGCGCCGATCAGGGCGGCGAGCACGGCCGCCGCCAGAATGGTGCGGGCCGCGGCCAACGGGACCGAGGCGATGATGTCATAGGTGGCGGCCGCTGCGCGGTGCGGAGTGACCCCGGACATCGCACCGAGATACTGATGCCGGCCGATGGCGAAAGCCGCCAGCAATCCGGCCATGGCGATACTGAGACCGATGGCGGCCCGCACAAAGCCTCGCCGGCGGTCGGCTTGCAACCAGACAGCCCCCACGAACAGGCCGATGGTGATGATCGGGAGGAGCAGCGCCAAACGATCCAGGGTCCGGATCAATCCCTGCAGCCGCTCCAGCGGGGTGGACTTGAACAGCACGAATTGCGGAGCTCCACTCGGCCCCAACCCGTCGAAGACGGTGATGCCGTTGGCGTCGAGTTGCTGTTGCACCCGGTCGACGACCTTGGCAAGATCGAGCTTCACTTCGCCACGAGCCGTCGACAGCGGGCCCGAGCCCGAACCTGTCAACAAGGCGACCAGTTGTTGGTGGGCGGTCCGATTGATGGTGGTCCACAACGAGCGGAACGCTTGCGACTGCACGAAGGTCAGGGTGGTCTGGTGCACCACCGCTTTCAGGCCCACGGAGAGGGGGGTGGCCAGGAAGCCGGCCGCCGGGGGCAGCACACTGGCGACCTGCTGTTTGAGGTTGATGCTGTCCACCAACCGGGCGCTTACCGCATCGGCCACCGCCAACTGCACCGCCGGGTCGGACGCCAGGGGTTGCACGGTGGCAACGTAGGCGTCGGTATCGAGGGCTTGGTTGCGGACGAACACCACCAGCACCGAAGTCACCGCCAAGATGCAGGCCAACACCAACACGACCCAGGAAGCGATCGACCGAAGTCGCGGCCGAACACTCTGTCGTTGCGCCATCGGCGGTGCGGGTGCTTCGTCTATCCGCTCGAGCTCGAGATTCTCCACCCCGTCGTCTGGTGGCACCGGCTCACTGTACTTCTGGGCGCGGCATGCCACCCGGCCCATCCCCGAACTCACCAAGTCGCGGTCCCGACCTCCGGCACCGAGCGGCCGGTAGGCTTCCCGCGGCAGCACGTGGGGCCAGACGTGGTGAGCTGAGGGGACGGGCGATGGCAACGTACTTGTACCGGGTGGGGCGTTGGACGTTCCTGCATCGCAAGATGGTGCTCGGCTTGTGGGTGCTGGTGCTGATCATCTTGATCTCCCTCTCATCGGCGTTCAGCCGGCCGGCGAGCACCGCATTCTCCATCCCCGGCACCCAGTCGCAGCAGGCGATCGATCTCCTGAACCAGAAATTCCCCGGGGCGGCCGGCGCCGCCGCCCAGATGGTCTTCGCGGTACCGGCGGGCAAGACCCTCACTGACCCGGCAATCCAGTCGGCGGTCCAAGCGTCGGTGGCGCTGGCCCAGAAGGCGCCGCAGGTCAAGTTCGTCTCCGACCCCTACGGCAAGGGGACCATCTCCTCGAACATGCGTATCGCCTACGCCACCGTCATCTATGCGGTGCCGGTCTCCGGGATCACCCCGGCCGCCCAGCAGGCGTTGGAACAGAGCGCGGTCCCGGCCCAGAAGGCCGGGGTCCAGGTGGCCTTCGGGGGAGGGGTGGTGACCCCGGCGGCCGCCAAGGACACTTCGGAGGCCGGGGGCCTCATCATCGCCTACATCGTCTTGGCCATCACCCTCGGATCGATGGTGGCTGCCGGGCTTCCGTTGCTCACCGCGTTGATCGGCGTCGGTATCGGCATCTCCGGCATCAATGCTCTGGGTGCGGTGATCAGCCTCTCCTCGGCCGCCCCGGTGGTAGCCACCATGTTGGGCCTGGCGGTGGCCATCGACTACGCGCTCTTCATCCTGCAGCGATACCGACAACTCCTGGCCACCGGCCTCGAACCCCGGGAGGCCGCGGCCCGATCAGCCGCCACCGCCGGGAGCGCGGTGGTGTTTGCCGGACTCACTGTCGTCATGGCGCTGTGCGGGCTGGCGGTGGTGGACATCCCGTTCTTGACGGTGATGGGACTGGCGGCGGCCGGCACCGTCATTGTGGCCGTGCTCATCGCGGTGACCTTGGTCCCGGCCATCATCGGTATCATCGGCGCCCGCATCAAGCCGGTCGGTGCTCCAAAGGGGCGGCGTCAATCGAGCGGGGATCGCGATGCCGCCGGTCTCCGCTGGGCCCGAGTCCTCACCCGCCGGCCGCTCATCGTCATCGGGATCGGGGCGGTCATCGTGGTGCTCCTGGCCCTGCCGGCCTTTGGGCTCAAGCTCGGCCTGCCCGACGCCGGTTCAGATCCGCCGGGTTCCACCGCTAAGGTGGCCTACGATCTCCTGGCCGAGGGCTTCGGGCCCGGAGTCAACGGTCCCCTTACCGTCGTGGTCGACGCCCCGCAGAAGGACAACCCTCAACAGGTGGCTGAGGCCGCGGTCAAGGGCCTCAGTGGGTTGCCCGACGTCGCCTCGGTGTCACCTCCCATCCAGAACTCCAGCAAAGACGTGACCATCGTCATCGTGACCCCGAAGAGCAGCCCCTCGTCTGACCAGACGTCGCAGTTGGTGACGCTGGTCCGCACCGACGCGGTGCAGGTGCAGAAGCAAACGGGG
Source organism: Acidimicrobiales bacterium (assembly GCA_036268775.1). Taxonomy (GTDB): domain Bacteria; phylum Actinomycetota; class Acidimicrobiia; order Acidimicrobiales; family RAAP-2; genus DASZIT01. The sequence continues at coordinate 20,151 of DATATM010000028.1, forward strand.
GTCGAAGCCCTGGTCACCGGGCCCACCGCGGTCAACATCGACGTGTCCAACAAACTCCAGGCGGCTCTTCCCATCTATCTGGTCGTCGTCGTGGGCTTGGGCCTGGTGCTGCTGGCCCTGGTGTTCCGATCCATCCTGGTGCCGCTCAAGTCTGTTTTCGGATTCCTGTTGAGCATTTTCGCCGCCATGGGGTTGGTGGTGAGCATCTTCCAGGACGGGCACCTCGGGAGCCTGTTCGGGGTCCACAACACCGGCCCGGTGGTGAGCTTCTTACCCATCTTGCTGATCGCCGCCCTCTTTGGGCTGTCCACCGACTACGAAGTCTTTCTCGTCTCCCGGATGTGGGAGGAATTCGCCCACACCGGCGAAGCCAAGCCGTCAGTCGTCAAGGGGTACGGCGAGAGCGCCCGGGTGGTGGTGGCAGCCGGCCTGATCATGATCGGCGTCTTCACCAGCTTCGTGTTCTCCGACGACGTGGTCACCAAGGAGATCGGATTTTCCTTGGCCGTCGGGGTACTGGTCGATGCTTTTCTGGTTCGGCTGACGCTGGTCCCCGCGGCCATGGCCCTCTTGGGCCGAAGGGCATGGTGGTTGCCGCATTGGCTGGACCGGGCCATACCCAATGTCGACATCGAGGGCCTCAAATTGGACGAGAACTTGGCCAAGGAGGCATCCCCGGCGTCGGTTGGCGGCGGCATGGCACCGCACGCCGGCTAGCTACCTCGGAGGGGCGGGCGAAGGCCCGAAGGTCGGTGCAGGTCAGAGCCCAGGAACTGACCCGGTGAAGGCAGCGCTCCCGAAGGAGAACACTCCCCCGTCGGCGGCAGCCAACCAGTAACCCTTGCCGGAGGCGGTGGCGGCAATTCCCTCGACCGGCTGGTTGAGGGGTCGTCCCCCCATGGACCCGTAGAAGGTGGCACCTCCGAAGGCGAACACCCCGCCATCGGCTGCCGCCATCCAGTAGCCGTTGCCGCTCGGGGTGGCGGCAATACCCACGATCGGCTTATTGATGGCGTGACCCCCGCCGGAGCCGTAGAAGACGGCGTTCCCGAAGGCGAACACTCCGGCGTCGGAAGCCACCAGCCAGTACCCCTTGCCGGCCGGTGCGGTGGCAATGCCGACGATCGGCTTGTTGAGTTGGATGGACCCGGTGGAGCCGTAGAACCCGGCGTCGCCGATGGCGAACACGCCGCCGTCGGAGGCCACCAGCCAGTAGCCCTTACCATCAGGGGTGCTGGCGATGCCGATGATCGGCTTATTCAGATGTTGTCCACCTTCGGAGCCGAAGAAGCCGGCGTCGCCGAAGGCGAAGACGCCTCCGTCGGTGGCCACCAACCAGTAGCCCTTGCCATCCGACGTGCTGGCAATGCCCACGATCGGCTTGTTGAGGGGTTGATTGGTCATCGATCCGAAGGAGGCGGCGTTCCCGAAGGTGGTGACGGCGCCGGCCGGGGTGACCAGCCAGTAGCCCAACCCGCTGGGGGTGGCGGCGATCGGCCGGGAGTTGAGCGAGGAGATGAGGACCGTCATGGAGTAGGCCCGGCTGATCGTCTTGCCCGAACCATCGGTGAGGGTGATGGTGAAGGCGTACGACCCCAGCGTTGTCGGGGTTCCGGAGATGACCCCGGTGACGCCGTTGAGGGTGAGCCCGGGCGGCAGTGAACCGGCGGTCACCGACCACCGATACGGGCCGGTGCCACCGGTTCCGGTCAGGGTCTGGTTGTAGACCGCACCCACCCCGCCACCCGGCAGCGTGCCGGTGGAGATCGACGGGGCGGCCGGCACCTTCAGGGTGTAGGTCTGGGTGGCGGTCTTGCCGTTGGCATCAGTGAGGGTGACGGTGAAGGTGGGTGAACCCGAGTTGGTGGGGGTGCCGGAGATGACGCCGGTGGCGGCATCGAGGGTGAGGCCGGCGGGCAACGAGCCAGTGGTCACGGACCAGGCATAGGGAGTGGTGCCGCCGGTGCCGGCCAGAGTCTGGCTGTAGGGAGCACCGACTTCAGAACTGGGGAGGGTGGTAGTGGTGATCGCGGGGGCGGCCAGGATGGTCGGCGCGTAGCTCTTGGTGTCGGTCTTGCCGTTGGCATCGGTGAGGGTCACCGTGAAGCTGGCTGGCCCCGAACCGGTGGGTGTCCCCGAGATCACGCCGGTAGCGGCGTTGAGCGTGAGACCGGCCGGCAATGAGCCCGCGGTCACCGACCAGACATAGGGGCCGGTGCCGCCGGTGCCAGCCAGGGTCTGGCCGTAGGGAACCCCCGCCTCGCCCTCCGGTAGTGAGGTCGTGGTGATGGAGGGGCCGGCCACGATCCCCAGGGTGAAGATCTTGGTGGCAGTTTGGTTATTGGCGTCGGTCAGGGTGACGGTGAAGGTGGCTGAACCCGACCCGGTGGGGGCGCCGGAGATGACTCCGGTGGCGCCGTCAAGAGTGAGGCCGGCCGGAAGGGACCCGGTGGTCACCGACCAGGCGTAGGGGGTGCTGCCCCCGGTTCCGGCCAGCGTCTGGCTGTAGGCGGCGCCGACCTCGCCACCAGGAAGGCTGACGGTGGTGATCGCGGGGGTGGCCAGGATGTCCACGGTGTAGGCCTGGGAGGCGGTTTGGTTGGCCGCATCGGTGAGGGTCACCGTGAAGGTGGCGGGGCCCGCAGTCGTCGGGGTGCCGGAGATGACGCCGGTGGCGGCATTGAGCGTGAGGCCGGCGGGCAACGAGCCAGTGGTCACCGACCAGACGTAGGGAGTGGTCCCCCCGGTGCCGGCCACTGTCTGGCTGTAGGGAGCGCCGACCTCACCACCCGGGAGGGTGGGGGTGGTGATCGAAGGAGTGGCGAGGATGCCCAACGTGTAGGCCTGCGACGCAGTCTGGTTGTTGGCATCGGTGAGGGTGATCGTGAACGCCGCGGGGCCCGAGGTCGTCGGGGTGCCGGAGATGACACCGGTCGAGCTGTCGAGAACGAGCCCGGCCGGGAGCGACCCGTTGGTCACCGACCAGGCGTAGGGAGTGCTGCCACCGGTGCCGGCCACTGTCTGGCTGTAGGACGCACCGACCTCACCTCCCGGGAGGCCGGGGGTGGTGATCGAAGGGGCGGCCAGGATGCCGACCGTGTAGGCCTGGGAGGCGGTCTGGTTGGCGGCATCGGTGAGGGTGACGGTGAAGGCGGAGGGGCCCGAACCGGTGGGGGTACCGGAGAGGACGCCGGTGACGGCGTCGAGGGTGAGACCGGCCGGGAGCGACCCGTTGGTCACCGACCAGGTATAGGGACCGGTGCCGCCGGTGCCGGCCAGCGTCTGGCTGTATGGATCCCCAACCTCCCCGTCAGGGAGCGTGGCGGTGGTGATCGACGGGGCTGCAGCCACACTCATTGCGTAGTCCTGCGTCGCCGTTTGGCTCTGGCTATCGCTGAGGGTGACCGTGAAGGTGAATGGCACCGGGCCCGAAGCGGTGGGAGTGCCGGAGATGACGCCGGTTGAAGGGTTGAG
>DATATM010000029.1:0-26579 GCA_036268775.1 Acidimicrobiales bacterium
AGCCTTCGTCCCTCACGCGGCGTTGCTGCATCAGGCTTTCGCCCATTGTGCAAGATTCCCCACTGCTGCCTCCCGTAGGAGTCTGGGCCGTGTCTCAGTCCCAGTGTGGCTGATCGTCCTCTCAGACCAGCTACCCGTCGACGCCTTGGTGAGCCGTTACCTCACCAACTAGCTGATAGGCCGCGAGCCCCTCCCGAAGCGGAATCCATTTCCTCATCAAACCATGCGATCCGATGGGGATATCCAGTATTAGCACCGGTTTCCCGGTGTTGTCCCGGTCTTCGGGGTAGGTTGCTCACGTGCTACTCACCCGTTCGCCACTTGGTCTTCTCCAGTATTGCTACTGAATGGACCTCGTTCGACTTGCATGTGTTAGGCACGCCGCCAGCGTTCGTCCTGAGCCAGGATCAAACTCTCCATTGAGACCTCGTCCCAACCCGAAGGCCGGACCGAAATCGGAGAGCCGACTTCGAGGACACTGATCCTCTCCATCGACTGATTACTGGCAAAGAACAGACATTGTCCGTTCAATGCTTCAATTTCTTAGTGATCGCGATTCGAGACGCGACCACCCGCACTGACTTTTGGCTATCACTATTCCGTTTTCAAGGAGCGACCGGGCAGGCGCCGTAAAGGCGTTGGTGCCGGAGTTTCCACAGCGTTCGGCCGAAGCCTTGCTCTGCAGGTGCCTGGCGACGCCCTTACGGGTCGTTCGCCGGGACTGATTACTCTACCCGGTCCAGGCGGCCGTGTCAACGTGTCTGGGCACGCACAAACGGCCCGACCCAGGACGCCAGGCACCATTGAGCGTACCCGGCCGGCCCCGATCCGCTGATCAACTGGGTCCGCCAGGTCCGCGGGCCCGCGGATCAGCTGGGTGGGGCGGGGTGTCCGGGCTTCGGCACCCGGCCCTTGTCCGCCTGGAGGCGGAGGACGAAGCGATCCAGCTGCCGTTCCACCGGCCCCGGGCCGGCCCCGCCCGGGGTGGTCCGCCGGGTCACCGCCACCCCCGGCTCCAGCAGGGCGACCGCCTCCGCCCCGAGGGCCGGATGGGCCTCGACCAGCTCGGCCAGCGGGACGTGGCGCTCCACCGAGTCCCGGACCAGGCTGCCGACCACCCCGTGGGCCTGGCGGAAGGGCATCCCCTGCTCCACCAGCCATTCGGCCAGGTCCACCGCGGCGGCGGCCGGGCCGTCGGCGGCCGACTGCATCCGATGGGTGTTGAAGGTCACCGTCTCGTACAGGCCGGCCAGCGCCACCAGGACCAGGTGCACCTGGTGCACGGAGTCGAACAGGGGCTCCTTGTCCTCCTGGAGATCCCGGTTGTAGGAGAGGGGGAGGCCCTTCAAGGTCACCAGCAGTCCGGTGAGATTCCCGACCAGGCGGCCGGTCTTGCCCCGGGCCAGCTCGCCGACGTCGGGGTTCTTCTTCTGGGGGAGCATCGAGCTGCCGGTGGCGAAGGCGTCGTCGAGCACCGCGAAGCCGAACTCCTCGGTCGACCAGATCACCAGCTCCTCCCCGATCCGGGAGAGGTGGATCCCGAGGAGGGCGAGGTCGAAGAGGGTCTCGGCCACGAAGTCGCGGTCGGACACCGCATCCAGCGAGTTCTCGAACCGGGACTCGAAGCCCAGCTCCTCGGCCACCCCGTCGGGATCGAGGGGCAGCGACGACCCGGCCAGCGCCCCGGCGCCCAGCGGGGAGACGTCGAGCCGCACCGAGGTGGCGACCAGCCGGTCGACGTCCCGGGCCAGAGCCCAGCCGTGGGCCAGCAGATGGTGGGCCAGCAATACCGGCTGGGCCCGCTGGAGGTGGGTGTAGCCGGGCAGGTAGGCGCCGTCGGCCTCCCGGGCCCGGGCCAGCAGCACCTCCTGGAGGCCGATCACGTCGTTGGTGATCCCGGCGATGGCCCGCTTGGTGAAGAGCCGGAGATCGGTGGCGATCTGGTCGTTTCGGCTGCGCCCGGTGTGGAGCTTGGCCCCCACGTCGCCGGCGATCTCGGTGACCCGCCGCTCCACCGCGGTGTGGATGTCCTCGTCGTCAGGGGCGAACTTGAAGGTGTCGGAGCTCAGCTCCCGCTCGACCTGGTCGAGGGCGGCGAGCAGGGTGGCCACCTCCTCCTCGGCCAGGATCCCGCCCCGGCCGAGACCCCGCACGTGGGCCCGGGAGCCGGCCAGGTCGTCGGCGGCCAGCTCCCGGTCGAAGTGGAGGCTGACCGACAGGGCCATGACCTCTTCGGCCATCCCCCCGGTCAGCCGGCCGTGCCACAGGGTCATCAGGCCCCGCCGTCCGGCGGCGAGTCTCCGCCCCGGCCTGCCTCCTGCCGGGCCGACCAGGTGGCGACGCCGAGGCCCCACAGTCGGACGAACCCTTCGGCATCCTGGTGCCGGAAGGTGTCGGCGGCGTCGTAGGTGGCCAGGCCGTAGTCGTAGAGGCCGATCGGGCTCCGCCGGCCCACCACGTAACACTGGCCGGCATCCAGGTGGAGTCGCACCTCGCCGGTGACGTGCCGCTGCGACTCGACGAAGAAGGCGTCGAGGGCCTGCTTCAAGGGCGAGAACCACAGCCCGTCGTAGACCAGCTCCGCCCAGCGGGGCTCGAGCCGGGCCTTCTCGTGGAGGAGGTCCCGCTCGAGGGTGAGGTCTTCGAGGTCGGCATGGGCCAGCAGCAGGGCGAGCGCCGCCGGGCACTCGTAGGTCTCCCGGCTCTTGATCCCCACCCGCCGGCTCTCCACCATGTCCAGCCGTCCCCAACCGTAGGAGCCGACCACCCGGTTCACCTCGGCGATCAGCAACTCGGGCGAGAGGGTCCGGCCGTCGACCGACACCGGGATGCCGGACTCGAAGCCGATCACCATCTCGGTCGGCTGGGTAGCCGTCGGCCGGGTCATGGTGTAGACGTCGGCCGGAGGCTGGTTCCAGGGGTCCTCGATGGCCCCGCACTCGATGGCCCGTCCCCACAGGTTCTCGTCGATGGAGTACAGCTTCTCCTTGGTCACCGAAAGCGGGATGTCCCACTTGGCGGCGTACTCGATGCTGTCCTCCCGGGTCAGACCCCATACCCGGGCGGGGGCGATGACCTCCAGGTCGGGGGCCAGGGCCCGGGTGCCGACCTCGAAGCGGACCTGGTCGTTGCCCTTGCCGGTGCAGCCGTGGGCCACCGCGGTGGCACCGTGGCGCCGGGCCTCGGCCACCAGGTGACGGACGATGACCGGCCTCGACAGCGCGGAGACCAGCGGGTACTTCCCCTCGTACTTGGCGTTGGCCAGCAGGGCGGGCATGCAGAAGTCTTCGGCCATCTCCGCCCGGGCGTCGACCACGATGGCCTCCACCGCGCCGGCGGCCAGGGCCCGGTTGCGGATGGCATCCCAGTCCTCGTTCTTGGCCTCGGCGGCCTGACCGACGTCGACGGCCACCGCAATCACCTCGACGCCGTGGTTCTCCATCAACCAACGGACGGCGATCGAGGTGTCCAGTCCCCCGCTGTAGGCCAGCACCACTCGTTGCGCCTGCGCCATGACTATCTCCTTGCCTGTTTCTTCACGTGTCGTGCCGCTTCGATGCCCGACACCCCCGCCAGCTGTTTGGCCACACTGGCCCCGCCGGCGGCCTCGGAGGCCACCACCAGCACGGTGTCGTCCCCGGCCACCGTGCCGATGACCCCGGGGAAACCGCTGCGATCGAGGGCCGAGCCTACGACATGGGCCGAGCCCGGAGGGGTGCGGAGGATGATGAGATTCCCGGAGTAGTCGGCCTCCACCACCCATTCGCCGAGCACCCGGCGGAGGTGGTCCTCGGGGGCCACCTGCCGGGACGGCAGCTCCGGAAGGGCATAGGCGGTGTCGCCCCCGGGCAGCCGAACCTTGACCGCCCCCAACTCCTCGAGGTCGCGGGAGACGGTGGTCTGGGTCGCCTCCACCCCTTCGCCGGCCAGCAGCTCAACCAGGTCGGTCTGGCTCCCGACCACCTTGGTCTCCAGCAACTTGGTGATCCGGTGCTGGCGCTGATGCTTGGTCATCTTCACCGGGCTGCCCCTCCGGTCGGGGCTTGGCCTTGGCCTTGGGCTTGGGGGACGGCGAGGGGGAGGCCGAGGACGCCGGGGTCGACCCCCCGGACCCAGGCCAGCAGTCCCCGCATGGCGTGCATCCGGTTGGCCGCCTGCTGCCAGACCACACTCTGGGGCCCGTCGACCACTCCGGCGCTGATCTCCTCCCCCCGGTGGGCAGGAAGGCAGTGGAGCACCACGGCGCTCTTCGCCGCCCCTTCCATCAGATCCTGGTTGACCTCGAAGCCCCGGAAGGCCTCCAGCCGGGCCGCCGACTCGGCTTCTTGCCCCATCGAGGTCCAGACATCGGTGTAGACGGCGTCGGCCCCTGCCACCGCCTCGGCCGGGTCGGTGGTCACCCGGACCTCGCCCCCGTAGGACCGGACCAGCTCGAGGTCGGCGTCGGTGGGCCCGAACCCGACCGGGGAGGCGATCCGGGTGGGGAGGCCGGCCATCGACGAGGCGAGGGCCAGGGAGCGCCAGACGTTGTTGGCGTCCCCGATGTAGGCGAGGGTGTGCTCCGGGAGGGTGGTGGCCCCGAAGATCTGGGTGAGGGTGAGCAGGTCGGCCAGCGCCTGGCAGGGGTGGGCGAGGTCGGAGAGCAGGTTGATCACCGGCACGCTGGCGTCGGCGTCGTCGAGGGCGTCGGCCATCCGGACCAGGGAGGCGTGATCCATCACCCGGGCGCAGAGCACCGCGTGGTAGCAGGCGAGGGTCCGGGCGACGTCGGCGGCCGTCTCCCGGGTGTCGAGGCCGACCTCCTGACCTTGGATGTAGACCGGGTGCCCGCCGAGGGACACCGTCGCCATCTCGGTGCTGTTCCGGCTCCGGTTGGACGGCTTCTCGAAGACCATGGCCACGCCTTGGCCCTCCAGGGCCCGGGGCAGCGAGGCTGGGGCGGCGGCGGCCAGGGCGAGCACGGCGGCGAGTCCCTCCGGCCCGAGGTCGTCGATGTCGAGGACGTGCCGCAGCTCGTGGCTCAGGTCCTCAGTCATGGCTGCCTCCCTACGCCGGCTTGGTCGGGATCGGTGCCGGCCAGCCCCTCGGCTTCGAAGGCGGCCGCCAACCGACGGAGGATCGGCCCGAGGGTCTCCAGCGCCTGGTCGATCTCCGCCTCGGAGACCAGCAGGGAGGGGGCGAACCGGAGGACGTCGGTCCGGGGCGGGTTGATGACCAGGCCGGCAGCCAGCGACTCGGCGAAGGCCTCCTTGGCGTAGGGACCGGAGAGGATGGCCCCCAGCAACAGGCCCTCCCCCCGCACCGAGACCACTCCGGGCAGCTTCTCCAACCCGGCCCGCAGCCGGGCACCGGAGGCGGCCGACCGCCGGGGGACGTCCTCTGACTCCATCACTTCGAGGGTGGCCCGGACCGCGGCCATGGCCAGCGGCTGGCCACCGAAGGTGCTGCCGTGGTCCCCGGGAACGAAGGCGGCGGCCACCTCCGAGCGGGCCCAGCACGCCCCCACCGGCATCCCGTTTCCCAACGCCTTGGCCATGGTCACCACGTCCGGCTCGATACCCAGATGCTGGAAGCCGAACCAGCGACCGGTGCGACCCAGCCCGGTTTGGACTTCGTCCACCATCAACAGGATGTTCCGGTCGGTGCAGAGCTGCCGGAGGCCGACCAGGTAGTCCGACGAGGGCATCACCACCCCCGCCTCCCCCATGATCGGCTCCACCAGGACCGCCGCCACCCGGGTGGGGTCGCAGGCGGCGTCCATGGCGTCGAGATCGTCGTAGGGGACGTGATCGAATCCCTCCGGCAGCGGCAGGAAGGCGAGCTGCTTCTCCACCTGGCCGGTGGCGGCCAGGGCGGCCAGGGTCCGGCCGTGGAAGGCGTCCCAGGTGCTGACCACCTCGAAGCGGTCGGGTCCTCCCCACCGCCGGGCCAGTTTCAGGGCGCACTCGTTGGCCTCCGCCCCGGAGTTGGCGAAGAAGACCTGACCCCCTTCCCCTTCCAGGCTGGAGCCTTGGCTGATCAACCGATCGAGGGTGGTGGCCACCTCCGGCCCGATGGTGTTCCCGAACAGGTTGGAGACATGGGAGAGGGTCTTCGCCTGGGTGGCGATGGCGTCGGCCACCACCGGGTGGGCATGCCCCAACGAGGTGACGGCCAGGCCACCGAGGAAGTCGAGATACGCCTTCCCCTCGGTGTCGAAGAGAATGCTCCCCTCCCCCCGCACGAAGGTGACGGGGGGCTCCCCGTAGGTGTTCATCAGGGCCGAACGGTCGATGGTGGTCATGAGCTCACCCCGGCTTCGGGTCCGGCGCCCAGGCTCACCATGGTGCCGACTCCCTCGTCGGTGAAGATCTCCAACAACAGGGCATGGGGGGTCCGCCCGTCGAGGATGTGGGCCCGCCCGACCCCGCCCCGCACCGCCCGGGCGCACGCCTCCACTTTGGGGATCATCCCCCCGTTGGCCGCCCCGGACGCCACCAGCGCATCGAGCTGGTCGGCGGTGATCTGCTTGATGAGCGTCGACGGATCGTCGGGCACCGTCCGGATGCCGGACACGTCGGTGAGAAAGACGATCTTCTCCGCCCCGAGGGCGGCGGCCAGCGCCCCGGCGGCGGAGTCGGCGTTGATGTTGAACGCCTGCCCGGTGTGATCGGTGCCGATGGTGGCCACCACCGGGATCAGGCCCTGGGCCAGCAGCTGGTTGACGATCACCGGGTCGACATCGACGACGTCGCCCACGTAACCGAGCGCCTCGGACCGGGCCACCGCGGTGATCAGGTTGGCGTCTTCCCCCGAGAGGCCGACCGCCAGGGCGCCGTGGACGTTGACGGCGCTGACGATGTCACGGTTGACTTTGCCGACCAGCACCATCCGGACCAGGTCGATGGTGTCGGAGTCGGTCACCCGCAACCCGTCCTGGAACTCGGTGACCTTGCCCACCCGCTCCATCAGCGCGCCGATCTGGGGCCCGCCGCCGTGGACGACCACCGGGAGCATGCCGACCGACCGCATCAGCACGATGTCCTCCGCGAACGACGCCAGGGCGGCGGCATCGTCGACAGCCACCCCGCCGGCCTTGGACTGCATGACGTTGCCGCCGTACTTGACCACCACCACCTTCCCCCAGAAGCGCCGGATGTAGGGAAGCGACTCGACCAGCACGCCGGCTTTCGCCCCCGGCGGCAGTCCGTTGCCGGCGTTGGGGCTGGGGCTGGGGCTGGGGCTGTCGGCCGTCATGACGTGGTCCGGTTCTCGTCGATGTAGCCGTAGCCGAGGTCGACGGTCATGGCCATGCCGTTGCCGTCGGCCAGGTTGAGTTCGCAGTGGATGTCGAGCATCGACCCTTCCAGGTGGGCGGTCACCGCCGCCGGGTCGTGATCGATGGTCAGGCCCCCCCGGCACACCACCACGCCGCCGTAGGCGATGGTCAGCTTGTCGATGTCGAAGGCCACCCCGGCCGAGCCCAGCTCGGAGGCGATCCGCCCCCAGTAGGGGTCGGCGCCGTTCAACGAGCACTTCACCAGCATCGACTCCGCCACCTTGCGGGCCGCCTGGTGGGCCTGGCCGTCGGTCTCGGCCCCGGTGACCCGCACGTGGGCGATCTTCGACGCCCCCTCCGCATCCGCCGCCATCTGGGCGGCGAGATCGGCGCACACCTCGGTGACCGCGTCCACCACCACGTTGGGATCGGCCGGGCCGGAGCGACCCGACGCCATCAGGGTGACCGTGTCGTTGGTGGAGGTACAGCCGTCGATGGTCAGCGAGTTGAACGAGTCCCGGACGGCGATGCGGAGCAGGTCGGCGAGCGGCCCGGGCTCGATCTCGGCATCGGTGGTCAGGAAGGCCAGCATGGTGGCCATGTTCGGGGCGATCATCCCGGCTCCCTTGGCCATCCCGGCCACCGAGAACCCGGACCCCCGGACCAGCGCCTCCTTCCGGCCGGAGTCGGTGGTGAGAATGCCGGTGGCGGCGTCCTCCGCCGACTGGGCCGATCCCGACCGGGCGGCCACCAGGTCCGGAATCCCCGATTCGATGGGTTCCATCGGGAGCTGGAAGCTGATGAGACCGGTGGAGCAGACCAGCACCTCGTCGGGGGAGACGGCCAGACCCGAAGCCACCAGCTCGCACATCCGGGCGGCGTTCTTCTTGCCCTCGGCCCCGGTGGCGGCGTTGGCGTTCCCGCTGCTGACGACTACCGCGGCGGCCCGGCCTCCGGTGGCGACCAGGTGGTCGCGGCTGACCTGGACGGGAGCGGCGGCGGCCAGGTTGGTGGTGAAGGTGGCGGCGGCGGGGACGGCCCGATCGTCGTCGGTGGCCACCAGGGCGAGGTCGAAGGCACCGGACGCCTTGATCCCCGACGCCAGCCCGGAGGCGACGAATCCCTTGGGGGTGGTGATGCTCATGGATAAATCCCCGCCATCGGTAGTCCGGCTCCCTCCGGGAGCCCGAGGGCCAGGTTGGCACACTGGATGGCTTGTCCCGACGCGCCCTTCACCAGGTTGTCGATGGCGGCGATGGCCACCAGCCAACCGGTGCGGGGATCCACCCGCACGGTGAGGTGGGCGCAGTTGGACCCGGTGGTGGCCTTGGTCGACGGTGGGGCGTCGCCGACCACCACGAAGGGCTCGTCCCAGTAGAAGCTGTCGAGCACGTCCAGCGCGTCGTCGGTGGTGAGGGGGGTGGCCCGCGCCTCGGAGGGGATGGGCCGGGCGTAACAGGTGGCGAGGATCCCCCGCACCATCGGGGCGAGGTGGGGAGTGAAGAGCACCTCGGCGTCCAGCCCCTGCTGGATCTCCGGGGTGTGCCGGTGGTCGAGCAGGCCGTAGGCGGTGAAGTCCTCGTCGACGGCGCCGAAGTGGAGGTTCGCCTTCGGGACCCGCCCGGCACCGGATACCCCGCTGGCGGCATCGACGATGATCCCGGTGGGGGACACCAGCCCGGCCAGGGTGAACGGGGCGAGGGCCAGGATCGCCGCGGTCGGATAGCACCCGGGGGCGGCGATCAGCCGACTGTTGCTGATCTCCTCCCGGTGAAGCTCGGGGAGGCCGTAGACAAACCGCTCCAGCAACTCCGGCGCCTCGTGGTCGGCCCGATACCAGACCGGGTAGAGGTCGGCATCCTGGAGCCGGAAGTCGGCGGCCAGGTCGACGATGACCCCCACCCTCGGAATCAGCTTCGGCACCAACCGCTGGGACTCGCCGTGGGGCAGGGCCAGAAACACCAGGTCGAGGCCATCGAGGGCGGCGGGATCGGTGGCGGCATAGGTCAAGGACGGGTAGGCGGCGGCCAACGACGGGGTGTGGGTGGCCACGCTCTCCCCCGCGTGGCTGCCGGCCGTCGCCACCACCACCTCGAGGTCGGGATGGCCGGCACACAACCGCAACAGCTCGTTCCCGGCATAGCCGGAGGCACCCACCACCCCCACCGTGGTGCTCACCGGAGACCCGTCGCTTCCCTCATCCCGCAAGTATATGCACAATCTCGCATCTTTATGCAATAGGCCGGGGCTGGGGTCAGGCGGCGGTGGGCGGGAGCCGGAGAACAAGGCGAGATGGAGAAGGGGCGGCTTCCAGGCAGGGCACGAGACCCTTGACCCCCGCCAGCCACCTCGGTACCGTCGGAGGCATCCCGGCTCGCGGCGCCCAGGGATGCCTCGAGGACGGCACCGCCCCACTGGTCAGTTGCCCACGGAGACAGCCATGCCCGCCGATAGTCACGCCCGTTCTTTGCCCGACCCATCCCGGTCCGACCCATCCCGGTCCGACCGATCCCTGCCCCACCCATCCCCCGCCGCCGCTCCTTCCGACCCCGGCGTGGCCGGACGGTATCCACCACCGGTACTCGTCGCCGGCTACCCCGAGGACCCGGCGGTGGCGGTGCTGCTGGAGGGGGTGCCGGAGTTCGGCCCCTCCTTCTTGGCACTGGTGGAGCTCTTCGACGACGATCCGGGCGGGCCGGCGGTCTTCACCGAACTGGCCGACTTCGTGGCCGAACGCCTGATCGCCATCGAAGCCGAGCGACCGGTGCTGGAGCGGGCGCTGGCCGCCGTCGAGCTGGTGGCGAGGGCGGGCGGTGATGCCGAGGAGCTGGTCGGCTACGCCTTCCTCGAGAGCCTCTCCCCCGAGGACCTTCGCCTCATCACCCCGTGGCTGGGTACTGCCACCCGTTCGCTCCTCGACGACCTGGACGCCGGGCTGGCCTGAACCGGCGAGCCGGTGGTCGGTCGAGGTTGGTTCCGGGTCGGGGGGCGGGGTCGGGCGGGTTCAAGCCGGGCGCGGTGCCCTACGCTTTTGACCGCCGGCCGGCTCCGTCTTGGGGTTGGGCCGGCCCGACGTCAGGAGCCCCGTGCCCACTGCAGGCCTCATCAACGGCACCCAGTTGGCCGACCAGATCTTTGCCCGCACCGCGGAACGAGCGGCGGCGTTCTTGGCGCGGACCGGCGCCGAGCCGACTCTGGCCACCGTGATCGTGGGCGATGATCCTGCCTCGGTCACCTACGTGAGGATGAAGGAGAACCGGAGCCGTCGGGTGGGCATCGGCTCCCGGCACACGGCCCTCCCCGCCGACGCCACCACTGCCGAGGTGGTCGCCGCCATCACCCGGCTCTCCGAGGATCCGACCGTGCACGGCATCCTGCTCCAGCACCCGAGCCCGCCACAGGTCGACGAGGCCGCCGCCTTCGAGGCCATCGATCCCGGCAAGGACGTCGACGGGGTCACCATGCACTCCTTCGCGGCCATGGCCCTCGGGCGGCCCGGCTTCGTCGCCTGCACCCCCGGCGGGATCCTCCGGCTGCTGGATGCCTACGACGTCGCCATTGCCGGGACCCGGGCGGTGGTGATCGGCCGCAGCCCGATCCTCGGCAAGCCGGTCGGCATGTTGCTGCTGGGCCGTGATGCCACCGTCACCTACTGCCATTCGAAGACCCGGGACCTGCCGTCGATCGTCCGGACGGCAGACATCCTGGTGGCGGCGGTGGGCCGGCCCAAGTTCGTAGGCGGCGACTGGTTGCAGCCGGGGGCCGTCGTCATCGACGCCGGTTACAACCCCGGCAATGTCGGCGACGTCGACTTCGAGGAAGCGGTGGAGCGAGCCCGGTTGATCACCCCGGTCCCCGGTGGGGTGGGCCCGATGACCATCGCCCTCCTGATGGAACAGACCGTCGACGCCGCCTTCGCTCAGGCCGGGGTCGATGAGGGGTAACGAGCGGGCGTAAGTGGCGGGGGTAGCTAGCGGAGGACGGCTTTGCCGTCCTTTTCCACCGCAGCGATGCAGCGGGTCCGGAGCTCGGCCAACTCGGCGTCGTCGAGGGTGTGGTCGATGGCGCAGAACCGGAGCCGGTAGGCCAACGACCGCCGGCCCTCGCCCACCACCTCCCCCCGGAAGACGTCGAACAACTCCACCGACTCCAACTCTTCTCCCCCGGCCCGGCGGAGGACCCGCTCCAGGGTGGTGGCTCGCACCTCCTCGTCCACCGCGAAGGCGAGGTCGATGTCCGAGGACGGGAACCGGCTGACAGGTCCGACCAACTCGGGTTGGCGGGGTACCTGCTGGGGATCCAGCAGGGTGCTGATGTCCAGATCCAGCCACCCCACCCGCCGGGGCCGTCCGTCCCGGCCGACCAGACCCAGGCTGCCCACGATGTAGGGGTCGAGCTCGCCGACCACCCCCACCTGGGTCGACCCGGTGGTGGAGCCGGGCTCGTCCGTCGGCGTCCCGGGGAGGCTCACCAACCCGGCCGACCGGTAGGCGTGCAGCACCGCGCCGGGGGTGCCGGCGGCGGCGGCCATGTCCCAGTCGGCGATGCGCAGGGCTTCGGCGATGACCCGCCAGGCGGCCACCGCGGTCCAGGCGTCGTCGCCCTCCGCACAGAACACCGCGCACAGCCGCTCCGGCATGTCCGCCGGGGTGGGATCGCCCGCCGGGCTTTCCGGATAGTGGAACACCGTCCCGACTTCGAAGAGCCGGACGTCGCCTTGCCGTCGCTCGGCGTTGTAGATCACCGCCCGCACCAGACCCGGGACCATCGACGTCCGCAGATACCGCTCCGACTCCACCAGCGGATTGGTGACTTCGATGTAGGGAGGGGCGACCCCGGACATGGTCTGGTCGAACTCGCTGACGAAGGTGGTGGTCCAGGCTTCGGTCGCACCCAGCCCACCGAGCACGTCCTTCAGCTTCCGACGGTCCCGCTGGTAGGGGGTCAGGTGTCCGGCCTGGGGCCAGGCCGGCATCCTTCTTGGCAGCTTGGCGTATCCGTAGATGCGGGCGACTTCCTCGGTGATGTCGGCCTCGCCGTTCGGCGCCGGGCGGATGTCGGGCCGGAAAGTGGGGACGGTCACCGCCAAGACGGCAGGGTCAGTGGGGTCGGCAGAGGCGGGGTCGGCGGGGTCGGCGGAGGGCACCTCCACCGCGGTGATCCCGATCGGCGCCAGGAGAACAGTGATCTCGGCGGCGGTGAACTCCTTGCCCAACAGCTCACCCACCCGGGACGGCCGCACCGTCAACTCCAGCGGAGTCGGCACGTCGCCGCGCACGTCGATGGTCCCCGGCGCCACCACCGCGTCGCCACCAGCGGTGAGAGCCAACAGCTCGAAGAACCGATCAGCGGCCCGGTCGATCCCCTCGGGATCACAGCCCCGCTCGAACCGGGCCGACGCCTCGGTGCGCAGACCCAGCCGCTTGGAGGTCCGGGCGATCGCCATCGGATCGAAATAGGCGGTCTCCAGCAGTACCCGGGTGGTCTCGGGCCCGATCTCCGAGGAGGCACCGCCCATCACCCCGGCGATGCCCACCGGGTTCCCTTCTGCGTCGCAGATCAGGCAGTCCTCACCGGTGTCCCCGAGGCCGGGGCCCGGCTGGCCGAGGACCCGCGTCGCCCCGTCGAGGGTGGTGACGGTCTCCCCCTTGGCGGCCCGGCGGATGAGCAGCCCTGAACCGCCCAGTCGATCGAGGTCGTAGGGGTGGGTGGGCTGGCCGAGCTCGAGCATCACGTAGTTGGAGGCGTCGACCACGTTGTTGATGGGGCGCATGCCGGCCAGGGTCAGCCGGTTGGCCAGCCAGTTCGGGGACGGCCCGACGGCCACGCCGGTGACCACCCGGGTGGTGAACCTCGGGCACAACTCGGTGTCCTCCACCCGGACCGAGGCCAGCTCCTCCACCGATGCGCCGGTTGGCGCCGGGGGGTGCGGTTCGGGGATGGCGAAGGGGAGGTCCAACCGGGCAGCCAGGTCCCGGGCCACGCCGGCCAGGCTCCAGGCATCCGGACGGTTGGCTTCGACGGCGATGTCGAACACCACGTCGGGCTGCACGCCGATGGCCTCGGCGAACGGTTGCCCGGGACGGACACCATCCAGTTGGTTCAACACCATGATGCCCTGGCCGTCATCGGAGAGCTGCAGCTCCTGGCCGGAACAGAGCATGCCGTTGGAAGTCACGCCCTTCATCTTGCGACGGCCGATGGCGAACCCCCCGGGGAGGACGGCGCCCACCGGGGCCAGCGGGACCAGGTCGCCGACCTCGAAGTTCCACGCCCCGCACACCACTTCGACCGGACCGTCGCCGGCGTCGACCACGATGCGTCGGATCCGATCGGCCCCGGCGATCGGAGCGATCTCGTCGACCCGGGCCACCACCACCGCCTCCAGCCCCTCCCCCACCCGTTCGATCTCCTCCACCACCAGTCCGAGGTCGTCAAGGGTGGCGGCCAGGTCGGCCGGCTCCCCCTCGAAGGGGGCGAAGTCTCGCAGCCACGAAAGCGGTACCCGCACTACTTTCCTTTCCAGTACCCGGATCGACGCATCAGAATTGGCGCAGGAACCGGACGTCGTTCTCGTTCAGCGCCCGCATGTCGGGGATCTGATGCCGCATCTGCGCGCACCGGTCAATCCCGAAGCCGAAGGCGAACCCGGTCCACTGGTCGGGGTCGATGCCGACCGCCTGGAAGACGGCCGGGTCGACCATCCCGCAGCCCCCCAGCTCGATCCAACCGGTCTGCGAACAGGTCCGGCACCCGCGGCCGCGGCAGATGGTGCAGGTGACCTCGAACTCGGCCGACGGTTCGGTGAAGGGGAAGTAGGCGGGGCGGAGCCGGGAATGGATGTCGGAACCGAAGTAAGCGGTGGTGAACACCTCGATGGTGCCGGCCAGGTCGGAAAAGGCGATCCCCTTGTCCACCACCAGCCCTTCGATCTGGTGGAAGACCGGCAGATGGGAGGCGTCGGGGGTGTCCCGCCGGTAACAGCGCCCGGGCATCACCGCATGGATGGGCAGGCTCCCGTTGCGGACGGCCGCCTCCATCAGGTGGATCTGGACCGGCGAGGTGTGGGTCCGCAGCAGGGTCGACTCCGGACGCCCCAGGTCGAGGTAGAAGGTGTCCCACATCCCCCGGGCGGGGTGGGCCGGGGGGATGTTCAGTGCCCCGAAGTTGTACCAGTCGGTTTCGATGTCCGGTCCCTCGGCGACTTCGAAGCCCATCCCCACGAAGACGTCCTCCAGCTCGTCGCGGGTCTGGGAGACCACGTGAAGATGGCCGCGGGCCGGCGGGCTGGTGACGGTCCCGGGGATGTACTCGGACAGATCGAGTTTGTCCGACTCCATGGTCGCCTGCATCTCGGCCACCTGGATCTCGGTGCGCCGCCGCTCGAGCCGCTCCTCGATGGTGGTGCGGGCCTGGTGGAGGAGCTGCCCGAGCTGTTTGCGCTCTTCGGGATCCAGTCGCCCGAGGGAACGGTGGGCTTCGGAGATCGGCGACTTCTTGCCGGCCACCTGGGTGGTGATCCGCTGGATGTCCTCGGTGGTCTCCGCCCCGGCGATCGCGTTCTCGGCCTCGGCCACCAACGCTTCGATGTCGGGGGTGTCGCTGTCGCTCATGGCCGCGGGGTTCCCGGCTCTGGGTTTGAGTCGCTCGGGTCGGTCAGGGACGATTCCACCTCCGGCATCGTAGAGCCCGGCTCGACGGTGCCGGTCCGTCGCTGACGAAGGGCTTCGAAGCAGAGCACCGCCGCCGACGCGCTCACGTTGAGGGATTCGGCCTGGCCCGCCATCGGGATCGACACCCGGGCATCCAGTGCCCCGGTTATCGCCTCGCTGAGGCCGGATGCCTCGTTGCCGAGCACGATCGCCACCCGCTGGCGCCAGTCGAACCCGGTGTAGTCGGTGCCGCCCCGCACCACGGTGCCCACGGTGGTGAAGCCGCGCCGGTGAAGGTCGGCGACGACTTCCAGGGTGTCCCCTCCCATCACGATGGGGGTGTGAAAGACCGAGCCGGCCGACGCCCGCACCGTCTTCGGGTTGGTCGGGTCGACGGTGCCGTCACAGCACACCACCGCGTCGACCCCGGAGGCATCGGCGGTCCGGATCACCGTCCCGGCGTTGCCGGGGTCACGGACGTCGGCGCACACCAGCAGCATCAACGACGTGGCGGCCACGGCTTCGAGGTCGGCGGGCTGGAAACCGATCACCGCC
The DNA here is from genome assembly GCA_036268775.1 of Acidimicrobiales bacterium. Lineage (GTDB taxonomy): Bacteria > Actinomycetota > Acidimicrobiia > Acidimicrobiales > RAAP-2 > DASZIT01. The sequence continues at coordinate 15,466 of DATATM010000029.1, forward strand.
AGCACCGGCTGCGGGGTCACGGTGTCGGCCACCCGCTCGATAACGCCGGGGGCGAGGTCAAAGATCCGGGCGCCACCCTCATAGGCGCGGGCCACCACGTCGGCCACCGCCGGGTTGGACCGTCCCTCCGGGGCGATATAGACCGACTCGACCGCGGCTCCTGCCTCCATGGCGACGGACAACAACTCGGCGCCCTCCACCACCAGACAGTGCTCCGACCACCGCAGGCTGCGCTTCCGCAGCAGCTGGCGGACCCGCTTGACCCGCTGATGCGTGAAGCTCAGCCCCGGCTGGTTCAGGAAGCGGCCTCAGCAGTCGCCTGGGCGTCGGCGAGCGCCTCCTCGGCCACCTTCACCAACGACGCGAACGCCTCGGGAGCGGTGACGGCCAGATCGGCGAGCACCTTGCGGTCGACTTCGACGTCGGCGGCGTGGAGGCCGGCGATGAGCCGGCTGTAGCTCATCCCGTTCAACCGGGCGGCGGCGTTGATCCTCTGGATCCAGAGCTTGCGGAACTCACCCTTGCGGGCGCGGCGGTCGCGGTAGGCGTACTGCAGCGAGTGCATCACCTGCTCGTTGGCGGCGCGGAACGAACGGCTCTTGTTGCCGTAGTAGCCCTGCGCCTGCTCGAGAACGGCGCGGTGGTGCTTCTTGGCGTGGACGGCGCGCTTGACTCGGGCCATGGGAACTCCTTTTTCTTAGGGGCGGTATCGGTCGGACGTGGTCATCAGCCGACGGGGTGGGATCCGCCGGCGGTTGCTCTGCTCGGAACTGGGGGTCAGATGGAATCGGTCTCAGGTTTTCGCCGGAGACCGGCCTGGGCGATCAGATGGGCGGCGCTACAGACCCAGCATTCGCTTGACCTGGCGCTCATCACCGGGAGCGAAGTCGGTCTCTCGCCCCAATCGACGGGTGCGGGTGCTCGACTTCTTCTCCAGCAGATGGGATCGGAACGCCTTGCGGCGGCGAAGCCGTCCGGTCCCGGTCACCTTGATTCGTTTGCGGGCCCCGCTGTCGGTCTTCATCTTCGGCATGGCGTTTATCCTTCTCCTTTGATCTTCTCTTCGGCCGGAGCTGGCTCCGTTGCCGTGTCAGGAGTTGCAGCGGTTGCAACTGCCTCGGTCGCATCGGGTGCCGGTGCCGCGGGTGCCGGTGCCGCGGGTGCGGCTGCCGCCGGTGCGGCGGCCTCGGGTGCGGCGGCTTCGGCGGTCGGCGCCGGTTCAGCCGCCTTCACCTCGGGAGCGACCTCGGGGGTCGATCCGTTGGCTGGGTTGCCGCCCGACTTCGGGCCTCTCGATGCTGCTGACTGTTTGGCTCTCTTATCGGGTGCGAGCACCATCACCATGTTGCGACCGTCGAGACGGGGATCCGACTCGGATTTACCCATCCCTTCCATCTGCTCTGCGATGCGGTCGAGGATCTTCTTGCCCAACTCGGGGTGGAAGACCTCGCGCCCACGGAACATGATGGTGATCTTGACCTTGTGACCCTCTTCGAGGAACTTGGCCACCTGTCGGGTCTTGGTGTCGAAGTCACCCGGGCCGATCTTCGGCCGGTACTTCATCTCCTTGATGCCGACATGGACTGCCTTGCGCTTGGATTCCTTGGCCCGCTGGGCCGCATCGAACTTGAACTTGCCATAGTCCATGATGCGGGCCACCGGAGGATTGGCCAGCGGCGCAACTTCGACCAGATCGAGGTCTTGCTCGCGGGCCAGGTTCAGCGCATCGGTGAGTGACTTGATCCCAAGTTGTTCACCGTCGGGGTCGACCAGGCGGACCTCACGGGCGCGGATTCGGTCGTTGATCCGTGGTTCATTGGTGGTGACGGTAGCTGCTATTTCGACTGCACTCCTATCTTCGGGCCACGGACTTCCCATGACCAACGAATAAGGAGCGGAGCTGCCACCGGAACAATTACCAGCCAAAGCCAGCTTCCGGACCCATGGACCCGACGCACTCGCCAAACGGCTTATGGCCGGGTGGGAGTCGTAGACCGCGCGACTCCGCTTCCTCGTCTTGCACCCTTTAGGCTACCACCGTGAGCTCTCTCTGGACACCTGATGGCGAGCGACCGGTCGGGAAACCGACCACCGGGGGTGCTCGGCCAGCTCCCTCGGGCCCCTCGGCTCCGGGCGGGTCGTCGGGCTCGTCAGGCTCGGCTCCTCCCTCCGGCGGCCGGCCGCCCGACGCTCCTGACGACCAGGAACTGGCCGAGCAGGTCGAGGCCATGCAGCGAGAGTTGGCCAATGCCCCGGTCGAGGTGGTGGTGGCCAACCATTGTTACGGCCTCTTCGAGTTGGCGGCCGTCTACCTGTCCCAGGTCCCGCCCCTCCTGCCCCAGGCCCGGCTATCCATCGACGCCCTCGCCTGCCTGGTCGACGGGCTCAAGGGACGCCTCGGGGAGGCGGAAGGACCCTTGAAGGACGGGCTCAGCCAGCTGCAACTGGCCTACGTGCAGATCGACGCCGCCCAGCGCGCCGGGGCGGAGGTGGCGACGTCGGCCGGGGTCAACGGCGCCTCTGAAGCTCCGGCCTCTGAATCGCCGGTCTCGGAGGCTCCGGCAGGAACGGGTGGGGCACCGAAAGGCGACGGCGATCCGGCCCCTGAGACACCGACATCGGGCACGGAGGCCGAGCCCGGCGAGTGAGCGACCACTCAGCCAACGGGGGCAGCGCCGAGCCGGCCGGAGACGCAGCCGTCATCCGCCCGGACATCGTGGAACCATCGGACCCCACCGACCCGGCCGGTGCGGGCGGTGGACCGATCGACGCTTCCCGGGTACGGAGCTTCATCGGCCTTTCCATCGGGCTGGTGGGCCCGCGGGCCAACCTGGCCGTCTCCGGGGTCCTGATCACCCTCTTCGTCCAGCAGCGGGCGTCGGGGGCCCTGGCGGTGACCTTCGCCCTCACCGCCAACCGACTCCTCAGCTGGGTCACCTATCCCCTGGTCGGCCGGTTGAGCGACCGCACCCGCAGCCGGGTCGGCCGGCGGACGCCCTACATGGCCGGAAGCCTCATCCTGATGGGCGCGGCCACCTGGATGTTCACCGTCGTCCGCGGTTATTGGATGCTGGTGTTGTTCATCCTCATCGCCCGACAGGCGGCCGCCATCTTCACCCTGACCAATGCCGCCGTCATCCCCGAGGTGTTCGGTCGGAGCCGGTGGCTGAAGGCGCTCCTGCTCACCACGGTGCTCGGCACCGTCGCCAGTCTCGGCATCAAGGCGACCGTCATCACCACCTGGAAGCAGAGCGACCCGGCGACGTGGAACCTGCCCTTCCAGGTGGCCGCGGTGATCATGGCCGGAGTCGGCTTGGCCGTCCTGTTCCTGGTGCGAGAAGCCCCGGCCGCCAGCTTCGGCGCCGAGACCGACCGGGGGGCCCGGGCCCGACGGGTTCGGGACGAGCTCCGCAGCGTCCTGGCCGGCCCCAACGCCAAGGTGCTGGTGACCGGGTCGCTCCTCTTCTGGTCCGGCATCGGCTCGACCGCCTTCGTGGCGGTGTTGTTCTTCCAGCGGGTTCTCCACGCCGGGGCCAGCGCCCAGACGGTGGCCGGCCTGGCCACCGGCGTCCCCATCTTCTTCATCGGGATCGGCTTGGGCATCCCCTTCAGCCGTTTGCTGTCCCCGCGCCAGTTGGCCATCGGCGCCCCTCTGGTCGGCGCCGTCCTGGCCGGCGTGCAGTACTTCGACACCCACCTCTGGCAGGCGGTGGTGTTGAGCTACATCGGGGCACCGTTCATCGGGGCCTACATCATCGTGTTGGCGCCGATGCTCCTCCAGCTGCTGCCCCGATCGGGTGGGCTCGGCGAGCGGCTGGGGGTGCTGCTGTCCCCCTTCAACCTCTGCAGCGTCGCCCTCGCCTATGTCGCCGCCACCGTGGTCGACGCCACCGGCAACTACCGACTGATCTGGCTGTTCCCCGCCGCCACCGGGCTCGCCCACGCCACCGTCAACTGTTGGCTCAAGATCCCTCCCCGGAAGGCCTCCAGCCCGGACATGGTCAAACGGGTCTGGGAGTGGGCGATGGTCCAGGCCGAGTCGATGGCCGAAACCGGGATCGTGACCGGGCTGCTGGCCGCCCCGCTGCTCGGGGTGGTCACCAAAGAGGACGCCGACAGTGCGGTGATCGTCGACATGGCCCGGAAGATTCTGGGCAACCCTTACGGGGACGACGAGGAAGACGAAGAGGAGGAGTCGCCATCGGCGTTGCCGCCCGGCTCCGACCCCTCCGATTCCCGTGATTCCCGTGATTCCCGTGATTCCCGTGATTCCCGTGATTCCCGTGATTCCCCTGCGCCTTCGGACCGGGGAGTGACCGGGGTCATCCAGGTCGGCGGAGGCCCGGTGGGCACCGACTTGTGGATCGACCAGAAATCAGGCCCGCGCACCGGCTCGGAGACGGACTCCTCGGGGTCATCTGACCCATCCCGTGCTTCGGATCCGCTCGGCTCGCCTGCTACTCCGGTAACCGACCAGCCAGACGCATCAATGGGCACCCCGGCCGGCGGAGTGATCCCCAACGGATCCGAAGGTACCGCCGTCGGCCCGAACATCTCCCACGCCTCCGGCGCGGCGTCCTCCGACCAATCGGCAAAGGACCCGTCGGAGGGGTCAACGACCTCGACCCCGACTGCCTCTCCCCCCGAGGAGACCCGCCCGGCTCCGGACTCGGAACGGGACTCCGGCGACCCGGCCGGCGACCTTTCCACCACCGCCGACTGAGCGGTCGGTTCCGACCAGGTTTCCTGCCGGGCACGAGCCTCGAAGAGCTCGGGGATGGGCGACGCCGGCTCCCCGACGGCCGGCGGCGGCGCGGGGTGGGCGGCCTCCGCGACTTCAGGGGCAGCTTCCCGGATCGGCTCGACCGGTGCAACGTTGGCGGCCGGAGCAACGTCGGCAGCGGGTGCGACTGACTCGACTGGGGCGACCTCCCGGACCTCGGGGACCTTTCGGACCTCCGGAACCTCCGCGGCCGGTGACACCGGTGACGCCGGCGGGGCCTCCCCGGCTTCGGCCACCTCGAGCACCGCCTCGGCCAACTCCTCGAGTACCACCACATCAACCATCGCTTCGGTGACCGCCTCCTCCATCGGAGAATCCGGGTCCGGCCTCCGGCTATAGAGGCCGCCCGCATCCTGGACGCCGACCAGTGGCCGCACCGAGACGGCTTCCAGCCGACCGAGGTGACCGGTGGACACCTCGATGGCCACCACCGTCCCGACCGCGATGTCCCGGGTGCCGTCAGAGATCGCCGTGCAGTGGAAGGGGAATCGGCGGCTCTCGCCGTACTCCACCACGCCGATGCCGCGGGCCGGGTCGAATTCGCCCACCCGGCCGATCAGGGGAACGTGGCGGGCGGGCGGGAGATCGACGATCCCGCTCCAGGTGGAGGACACCGGCGCCAGCCTCAGTGGACGATCTTGGAGAGGGCCAGCTCGATGATGTCGGTCGCCCCGCGGTCCCGGAGCGCCGGAATCAGGGTGTTGATCTCTGATTTCGGCACCACCGTCTCCACCGCGAACCCACTCTGGCCGAACAGTTCCGACACCGTCGGTGACCGCAGCGACGGGAGCAGGTCGATCACGTCGTTGAGTTGCTCCGCCATCACGTTGAGCTTCACCAGCACCTTGCCGCGGGCCTCCAGCGCCCCCTGCAGGAGGGTGAAGAGCTGTTCCATGGCGTGCCGCTTGTCCGGGTCCTCGGCGGCGGCCCGGTTGGCGATCAACTCGGTGTGGGAGACGAACAGCGTCTCGACGATCTTCAGCCCGGCGGCCCGGAGGGCCCGGCCGGTCTCGGTGATCTCCACCACGCAGTCGGCGATATCGGGCACCTTGGCCTCGGTGGCGCCGTAGGAGAGGCTGACCTCGGCCCGCACCCCGTGTTTCTCCAGGAAGCGGCGGGTCAGCTCCGGGTACTCGGTGGACACCCGGAGGGCGCCCCCCTTGCCGGTGCCGGAGGCGGCCAGGTCGGCCACCGACGCCACCGGCGATTCCTTGGGCACCGCCAGCACCACCCGGACCGGTTGGGAGCTGGCCTTCGAGTACTGGAGGATCCCGAGGGTGGTGACCTCGCTCCCGCGCTCTTCCACCCAGTCCCGACCGGTGATCCCGAGGTCGAACATCCCATCGGCCACGTAGAGGGGGATCTCCTGGGGACGGAGGATCCGCACCTCGTCGACCCGAGGGTCGTCGATGGTGGCCCGGTAGTCGACGTCGGAGGAACGGGTCACCGCCAGGTCGGCGGAGGCGAACAACTCCAGGGTGGCCTTCTCCAGCGACCCCTTGGGCAGCACCATCCGCAGCATGGTCAGTCCCCCACTTCCGGCAGCGTGTCCCGACCGAGTACCCCGAGCAGCCGGATCATCTCCAGGGCGGTGACCGCCGCCTCCCGGCCCTTGTTCGCCTCGTCGTCCTCCGAGCGCACCAGTGCCTGGTCCACCGTGTCGGTGGTGAGGACCCCGAAGACCACCGGGACGCCGGTGTCGAGCTGGACCTGCTGGATGCCGGCGGCGCACTGTCCGGCCACGAAGTCGTAGTGGCCGGTGTCGCCCCGGATGACCGCCCCCAGGCAGATCACCGCGTCGACGGCGCCCGACTCGGCCAACACCTTGGCCACCAACGGCAGCTCGAAGGCACCCGGGGCCCAGGCCACCGTGACGGTGCCCAGGTCGCAGCTGGCGTTCTTCAAGGCATCCAGCGCTCCGTTGAGCAGCCGGTCGCTGATGCCGCCGTTGAACTCCGCACAGGCGAAGGCGATCCGGGGCCCGGCCCCGGTCCCCAGACCCGCGACGGGGCCGGCGCCGTCCACCGACCGCCCCACCAGTCCGGCGATCCGCTCCTTGGTCCCGGACGGGAGCAGGGTGAGATCCGACTCAGTCATCGAGTCCCTCCAACAGGTGGCCCATCCGGTCCCGCTTGGTCCGGAGGTACTCGATGTTCTCCGGGTTGGGGGTGGTGGGGATGTGGACCCGCTCCACGATGTCGAGGCCGAAGCCCTCCAGGCCGCCGCGCTTGGTCGGATTGTTGGTCATCAGCCGCATGGTGGTGACACCGAGGTCCACCAGGATCTGGGCCCCGATGCCGTACTCCCGGGAGTCCTCCGGGAGGCCCAACTCCAGGTTGGCGTCCACCGTGTCGAAGCCCTCTTCCTGGAGGTTGTAGGCGCGCAGCTTGTGGCCGAGGCCGATACCCCGGCCCTCGTGGCCGCGGAGGTAGACGATCACGCCGCTGCCGTTCTCGGCCACCGCCGACATCGCCCCGCGCAGCTGGGGCCCGCAGTCGCAACGCAGCGACCCGAACACGTCCCCGGTCAGGCATTCGCTGTGCACCCGGACCAGGACGTCCTCTTTCCCGTCCACCTCCCCCATCACCAGCGCCACGTGGTGCTCGCCGTCGAGCACCGACTCGAAGGCGTGGGCGGTGAACTCGCCGAACTCGGTGGGGATGCGGGCGCTGGCGATCCGGCGGACCAGCTTGTCGTTCCGGCGCCGGTAGCGGATGAGGTCGGCGATGGAGATCAGCTGGAGGCCGTGCTTCTTGGAGAAGACCTCGAGCTCGGCCAGGCGGGCCATGCCGGTCTTGTCCTCACTGACGACCTCGCAGAGCACGCCGGCCGGGGACATCCCCGCCGCCCGGGCCAGGTCGATGGCCGCCTCGGTGTGGCCGGCCCGCTTCAGCACCCCGCCCGGGCGGTACCGGAGGGGGAAGATGTGGCCGGGACGGTTGAGGTCGGTGGGGCGGGTGTGGGGATCGGCCAGGGCCTTGATGGTGGCGGCCCGGTCGGAGGCGGAGATCCCGGTGGAGGTGCCGTGGCGGTAGTCGACGCTCACCGTGAAGGCGGTGCGCTGGACCTCGGTGTTGGTGGTCACCATCAGGGGCAGGTCGAGCTGCTCGACCCGCTCCGGGGTGAGCGGCACGCAGATGAGCCCGGAGGTGTGGGCCAGGAAGAAGGCGATCTTCTCGGGGGTGACGGCGTCGGCCGCCATGATCAGGTCGCCCTCGTTCTCGCGGTCCTCGTCATCGACCACCACGACGATTTCGCCGCGCGAGATGGCGGCAATCGCATCCTCAACCGTCGAAAAGGCCATCGACCCTCGGTCTCCCTCTACACCCTGGGGGGAGAGAGTTCCACCCTCAGGTCACCCTCCAGGTTAGTGGTGGACACAATGGTCCCCCGCCATAGCCCGTCGAGGGTGGGGGCACCGGGCCCGGCGAACAGCGGGCGGGCGTCGTCCCCGCCGAACAGGGCAGGGGCCAGGTAGAGGACGTACCGGTCCACCAGACCGGCGGCGTGGAAGGCGTGGGCCACCCCGGCTCCGCCTTCGACCAGCAGCTGGAGGACGCCCCTTTGACCGAGTGCATCCAGCACCGTGGTCACCTCGCCGTCCAGCTCGAGGGCGGGGAGGACCGCGGCCCCGGCCGGGGCCCGGCCCAGCACCACCCGGAGGGGCTGCTCGTCCGCCGAGCGATAGTCGGGGTCGTCGTCGGGAAGCCGGACGGTCAGGGACGGATCGTCGGCCCGCACCGTCCCGGCCCCGACCAGCACCGCATCCGAACGGGCCCGCAGCCGATGGGCGTCGGCCCGGGCGGCCTCCCCGGTGATCCATCGGCTGGACCCGTCGGGAGCGGCGATCCGGCCGTCGAGAGTGGAGGCCAGCTTCAACACCACCCACGGGCGCCCAGTCCGGCGGTGGTGGGTGTAGGCGGCGAGTTGGTCGGTCACCCGGCCGGCGGCGGCTCCCATCCCTGTCCCCGCTCCCGCTTCCGCTCCCACCTCTACCTCGATGCCGGCCTGGCGGAGGGCGGCGATCCCCCGACCCGACACCTGGGGGTCCGGGTCCTCGATGCCGACCACCACCCGTCGCACCCCGGAGGCGAGGATGGCGTCGGTGCAGGGCGGGGTCCGCCCTTGGTGGGCGCAGGGCTCCAAAGTCACGTAGAGGGTCGAGCCCTCCGCCCGCGGGCCGGCTGCCGTCAGCGCGGAGACCTCGGCGTGCGGACCTCCAGCCGGGGCGGTGGCCCCGATGAAGACCTCCGGATCCGTCGGGTCGCTGGGGTCGTTCGGGTCGTTCAGGTCGGCCGGCACCACCACCGCCCCGACCCAGGGGTTGGGGGAGGTGCGCCCCCGCACCGTCTCGGCGGCCGCGACCGCCTGGAGCATCCGGTCCTCGTCACCCGGGACGACATTGCCGGTCAGGACGTCCGGCTTTCCGCCGCCGCTTCCGCGCCCACGGCTGCCGCCAAGATGCCTTCCATCGCTCCCACCGGGTCCTCCCGCCCGAACACCGCCGACCCGGCCACGAACACGTTGGCCCCCGCCTCGGTGGCCGGGATCACCGTGTGCATGTCGATGCCCCCGTCCACCTCCACATCCAGGCTGTAGCCGGCCGCATCGGCCGCCTGACGGACCTGAGCCACCTTGGGCATCACGTCGGCGATGAACGACTGGCCGCCGAACCCCGGGAAGACGGTCATGCAGAGAACCAGATCCACCAGGCCCAGGTAGGGCTCCAGCGCTTCGAAGGGGGTGTCAGGATTGGCGGCCAACCCCACCCGCAGCCCGAGATCGCGCATCTGGGCCACCAGGGCGGCGGTCTCCCCCACTTCCACATGGACGGTGCAACCGTCCGCCCCGGCGTCCCGGAACGGCTCGAGGTAGCGAGCCGGTTCGGTGATCATCAGGTGGGTGTCGAAGAACAGATCCGAGTGCCGTCGCAGCGACGCCACCACCGGCGGACCGATGGTCAGGTTGGGGACGAAGTGGCCGTCCATCACGTCGACATGCAGCCAGTCGGTACTGGGCTCCACCTGCTCGATGGCCTCGGCCAGCAACCCGAAGTCAGCCGACAGGATCGAGGGCGCCACCCGCAACGTACGCCGCGACCGCGGCGAAGGGGGGCTGATCGGCATCTCCCTGAGACTACCAACGCTGGCCTCCGGATCTCCCGAAGACCCAGGTCCGACCGGGATTCAGGCCCCCAGTCGCTCCCCCGGTTCCGGCCGCGCACCGCGCAACCAATCGGCGGCGTCCATCGGCTGCCTTCCCTCCGGTTGGACGGTGATGAGCCGAAGGCGGGTTTCCTCGCCGGTGGTGACCTCCACCCCGTGGAGGGTGCCCGGGCCGGCGCCCTCGGGGGCCGCGGTGTCGCCTTCGTGATCGCCGAGTGGCACCGGTGCGGCCTTCAGCACCCGCAGGCGCTTTCCCCGGAAGGTCGTCCAGGCCCGGCCCAGCCTGATCACCCGGTGCAGCTGGACGGCGCCCGTGTCCCAGTGGAGTTGGAGCTCCTCGGGGCGGATCTTCTCCGCATAGGTGGGCTCGCCAACCTGGGGACGGGGGGTGGGGAGGCCGGCCAGACCACCGCCCAGATGGACCTCGAGCAGCCGGCTGCCGATGCCCACCAGTCGCCGCCTCAGCTCTTCAGCCGACTCCGATTCGTCGATGGGAGTGTCTTCTTCGGCGTACACATCCCCGGTGTCGAGGCCCACGTCCACCGCCATCAGGCACACCCCGGTGACGGCGTCGCCGGCCAGGATGGCCCGCTCAACCGGGGCGGCCCCTCTCCACCGAGGGAGCTTCGAGAAATGCAGATTCACCATCGGGAGCTGCTCGAGGACATCGGCGGGGATGATCCGGCCGTAAGCCACCACCACCCCGAGTTCAACTCCCGCCTCGAGCGCGTCCTGGAGCTTGTCAGTCACCGCCAAGCCAAGGTCGGTGGCGGCTGCCTTCACTGGGCTCGGGACGAGTGTGGATCCACGGCCCCGGCGTTTGTCAGCTCGAGTGACCACGAGGGCGACATCGTGCCCGGCGGCAACCAGGGTCCGCAGCGGTTCAACTGCGGCTTCGGGGGTTCCCAAGAACACGATGCGAGCCATGGACTGGACGCTACAGGTGGAGGTCTTGCTCTCACTGCCCTTTGGAGGTGACCAACCGCGGATCGCTTTGCCCTCATCGAGAATGAACCGCGGGTGGGCCAGGCGATCCGGGGGATGCGGAAGGCCCTGACCCGGCTCCACTAACGCAGAGCTCCGCCGGGTCAGCTTCGGCCCGGCTGGCCGCCCGGACTCACTCCTGTTTCGGGAACCGCCGGGGAGCGGTGTCGGTCGGTTCCGAT
>DATATM010000030.1:0-104990 GCA_036268775.1 Acidimicrobiales bacterium
ATTCCCTTCCCGGCGGCGATGGAATTTCTGCTCTGCGCCGACCGGATCGGGGCGGACAAGGCCTTCGAGATGGGCCTGTTGAACGAGGTCACCACGCCCGAGCTGTTGATGGAGCGGGCCAAGGACTACGCCCGCCGGATCGCCGCCAACGGCCCGCTGGCGGTCCGGAAGACCAAGGAGTCGGTGCTGCGGGGACTGGCCACCGACATGCGGGAGGCTTACCGCATCGAGTCGGAGCTGGCCGGTGAGGTCTTCGGCAGCGAGGACGCCAAAGAGGGGCCGAAGGCGTTCGCGGAGAAGCGGCCGCCGGTCTGGACCGGCCGGTAGGCGGGATTCCGCCGTCGGCCCAGGTACCGACGAACTACCGTTCGAAGATGACCCTGGAACTGGTTCCCCTCTGCACCCTCGACGTGACGTTGGCCGATCCGATCGTGGTCGGCGACTGTCCGGCCGGTCTCCGGCTCATCTATGAGGTCCTGGAGATGACGATGGAGGGGGAACGGCTCCAGGGCAAGATGCTGGGCCGGGCCGGTGCCGACTGGGTCACCGTCGCGGGGACGGTTGGGACTCTGGACGTCCGGTTCACCCTGGAGACCCACGACGGCGCCATCGTCTTCGTCTACTACCAGGGCCGGACCGATCTGAGCGGCGGGCCGGCCAACTCGCTCATCTACGTGGCCCCCAAGTTCGAGACCTCCGACCCCCGCTACCTCTGGCTCAACGCCGTCCAGGCGGTGGGCAAAGGAGACCTCAACGGCAGCCAACTCCACTACGAGTGGTGCGAGGTCCGCTGAGGAACAACCCACCTCCGCGCCGAAATGGAGCGGTCGCTACTCCGCTCGTCACTCCGGAAGCGCGAAGCTGGCCAACGGGGTGTAGCGGGGACCCTGGTCGGTGAGCCGGGAGGCCACCAGGTCGAAGGAACTGGCGTCGAAGGCGGCGGCGAAGGGGATCCCGGCCAGGGCCTGCCGTTGGGAGGCGCCCTCCCGACGGCCCTTCGACCGGGCGAGGGTGAGATGGCCCTGGAATGCCGGCACTCGGTCGCCGGCATCGGGTACCACCGCAAGAGTCGCCACCCGCACGGCACCGGCCAGCTCATCGAGGCCCTCCACCGGAATCTGCAGGACCCGACCACCACCGAACCAGGCCGTGCTCGGACCGAGCCGGCACCGGACGGCGCCGTGCATGCTGGCGGCGGCACGTCCGAGCGCGTCGGACAACTCGGGCACCCTGTCGTCGTCGACCTGACCGAGGAACCGGAGGGTGATGTGCCACTGCTCCGGCCCCACCACTCGGAGACCCACCCCGGATCCCAGATCCAAGGCGGACAGACGGCTCCGCGTCGATTCGTCGGGCCACACCGCCACGAACAACCTCACAACCCAGTGTGGCCCAGGGTCGACCGACGCGCCTCATGACCCATGGGCCGGCCAAGTTCGGACATCGACACCGCCACTAGGCAACTCCAGGCCGACCGGGGCCCGCCGCGGACTGCTTCGGCGCCGGCAATCACCGAATTGCCCGTCGACGGTGTCGATCTGCATCGCCGTGGGTAGGAACATCTCGGCGAGTTGCACCAAGGTCAAGCGCCGGCGGTCGAGGGGCGACCGGACCACTCGGGGAGGTTGGCCATGCAGGGCAGGAATGACCGGGCCGGAGGTCATTGGCACCTCGGAATCGTCGTCGTCGCCGTCGCACTCGTCGTGGTCGCCGGCACCCTGGTGGCAGGACCGTTATCGCCCGCCCAGCCCGCCGGTGCGGTGCCCACCATTCAACCGAAGGCGTCTCCCGGCGGCGGCCTGACCCTGCAGAACGGGCAGATCTCCTTCACCGCCTTCTATTGCCGCGGCAAGGGAGTCCGGCCGGGGGCGACCCAGACCTACACGGTCCCGGCCAACACCCACAGCGTCTACGTCGATGCGGTCGGGGGGGCGGGTCAGACCCCCAACCCGAATCAGACCGGCTACGGAGGGCAGGCCGGCGAGGTGACCGGCGGATTGAACGTGACCCCCGGCGAGAAGCTGCCGGTGGACGTCGGCTGTCAGGGCTCCAGCGGGGGCGGGCCGTCGGCCTTCGCTCCCGGCGGTGCCCGGGGGAAGGGGGATTCCGGGGTCACGCCCTGCTGCTACTTCGACTCCTACTCGGGCGGGGGTGGGGGCGGCGCCTCTGCGGTGTTGACGCCGAACCGGGCCCCCCTGGTGGTGGCCGGTGGCGGTGGAGGAGCCGCCGGCGACGGCGGTAGCTGCGTCAGGTACGACATCGTCGTCACGGTGTTCGAGTGCGACAACGGACCGGACGGGGACGGAGGAAACGGGGGGTACGGCGACAGTTCGGGAACCGACAGCAGCGGGGGGATCGGTACCGGGAACCCGAACCCGGCGGCGGCCGACGGCGACAACTGCCCGGCCGCCGGAGGGGTGGCGGTGGCCGGGCAGAAGGGACAGGATCTGGTGCTGTCGGGGCCCCTCAACCAGCAAGGAACCCTCCAAGGTGCGGGGGGTGCGGGAGGCGGTGGAGGCGGCGGCTACAGCGGGCCCGGCATCGGCGGCGGCGCCTGTGGGGGCTCCGCCGGTGGGCAGAACCCGGATTTCGGCTCCAATACCGTACGCGTCTACTCCTTCCCGGCAGGCAACGGTGGCGGTGGCGGCGCCTCCTGGGCCAGCGGCTCGGTCGACTCACCGACCACCGACCTTGCCGATGTCGGCGGTGACGGCTTCGTCCTGTTCATCACCTCGGCCGACGGGGTGCGGAAGCACAACTTCAACTATGCCGGCAGCAGGTCCCAATACTTCTGCGTCCCCGACGGCGTCGACGAGCTGTTCGTCGACGCGATGGGCGGAGCCGGGGCCGGGGCCGGCTCCGGTTTCCACGGAATCGGCAACGGCGGCGCCGGGGCCGGCGTCCAGGCTGTCGTCCCGGTCGCCGAACGGACCCAACTGCAGGTGCTGGCCGGTGAGTTCGGTCACGGGGGCGGAGGATTCGGCGCCGGCCACGGCGGAAGCCACGGAATATCGGACGACGAAAAGACCGGAGCCGGGGGCGGAGGATCCAGCGGGCTCTTCTCGACCACCGAGGAATGCGGGGCGAAGTTCAACCACAACAAACCCAGCGGCCGGACAACCCTGGTGGTGGCCGGAGGCGGCGGCGGTGGCGGCGGCAACGGGGGCGGGACCGGTGGCGGCAATGGCGGCACCGGTGGCACCCCTCAGGGCGGAAACGGGCAAGCCGGGAGCGGGTACACCGGCGGCAACCCGGGCGGCTGCGGCGGCGTGCCCATCGGCGGCCAGCCGGTCAATTGCGGTGAGGCACCGAACGGGTCGACCCGGGGCGGGGACGGGACCCACGCCAACACCGGTGGAGGCGGGGGAGGCGGTGGAGGCGGGTACCTCGGCGGGGGCAAGGGCCGGGGTGCGGCCGGCGGTACCGACGGCGGGGGGAGCGGCGGGGGCGGTGGCGCCTCCTACGTGACGAGCCACACCCCCCAGGCGCCGCACTACTACCTGGGGCCCCCGGGGAACCTGTCCAACCACGACCATCTCGACGACGGGCACATCGACCTGGTCGTCCCGGTTCCCACCCACCGCAGCCAGGTCCAGGTGGTCTCCGGGGACAAACAGAGCGCCTACCCGGGACAGCCGTTCTCCGCGCCCCTGATCGCCCGGTATGTGGACGCCATCAACGGCCCCCAGGGCAGGGTGCCGGTCATCCTCCAGCTGGACCCGAGCAACGGTGGCCCGGCGGCGGTGTTCCCCAACGGGAAGAGCTCGATCCAGCTCACCACCAACCAGCAGGGACTGGTCAGCACCACCCTGACCTCGGTGAAGGCCGGCACCGCCCATCGGGCCGCCGGGGCGTTCAAGGTCGACGCCTACGCCGCCAACGATCCCGCCCACCTGATCACCGCGGCCAACTTCGTCCTCCACAACTCCGCGCTCCCGACCACGGTGACCCTGACCTCCAGCTCCCCCGACAACTCCCCCATCAACGGGCAGCCATTCCATGTCATGGCTCAGGTGGCGGTGTCCCCGGGGATCCACAACACCTGGGGGACGCCGACCGGCACCGTGCAGTTCTCCGTCGACCAGAGGCCACTCGGTGCCCCGGTCCCGTTGGACGCCGGCGGGACCGCCGCCTCGACGGCCATCGGCTCGCTCGGGGCCGGAACCCACTTCATCATGGCCACCTACTCCGGTGACGCCTCCCATCAGCTGTACGAGCCCGGTTCCGGGGTGCTCCCCCAGGTCGTCACCGCCGCCCGGCTGGCCAACGTCCAGCTGTCGTCATCCAACCCCAGCGCCGTCGACGGGCAGATGGCTACCTACACCGCCACCGTGACCCCGAGCACCGCCGGGGTTGCCGCCCCGGGTGCCCCCGGCAGCCCCCGCCCGAGCGGGACGGTGCGGTTCTCGCTGGACGGCACCCCCTTCGGTGCTCCGGTGGCCTTGGCCGCCAACGGGACTGCGGTCTCCGTGGCGGTTCCCTTGGCCATCAACCGGAAGGTCCAGCGGGGCAGACAGGCTCACCAGGTCTCCGCCACCTACTCCGGCAACACCGTCTTCAAGGGGGGGACGGCGTTGTATTCCCAGTACGTACGGTGGTCGACCACCCTGTCGACGACATCGTCCCAGCCGGTGATCAGTGGCACCCAGACAACCCAATTCACCACCGCCATCGAGGGAAGCTGGCCACGGTTCACGTTCCCGGCCCATACCGGCACCATGCAGCTGGTGGCCGACGGCAAGCCGCTGGGCTCGCCCTTCCCGGTCACCGACTTGTCGACGGTCTCGCCCCCAGTGATCGCCGAGCAGTTCGAAACCGGGGCCATCTTCATCACCGTGCTCTACTCCGGTGACGACAACTACGGGCCGGCCGTCAGCCCGATCATCGTCCAACGGGCCAACTCGATCGCGGGGCTGAGCCCGCCGACCACCGGCGCCGGCACTACCACCACCACCCCGTCCCGCCCATTGGTCCCCGGCGGGTGAGGCAGGCCGGCCAGAAACTCAGGACAGGCGCTCGATGACGGTGGCGTTGGCCTGGCCGCCACCCTCGCACATCGTCTGAAAGCCGTAGCGGCCGCCGGTGGCCTCCAGGTGGTTGAGCATCGTCCCGAGGATGCGCACCCCGCTCGCCCCCAGCGGATGGCCGATGGCGATGGCCCCGCCGCGGGGATTGAACAACTCCGGATCGGGGTCGAATGCCTTCATCCACATCAGGGCGATGGCGGCGAAGGCCTCGTTGCACTCGATGGCGTCGAAGTCGGCGATCTTCATGCCGGAGCGCTCGAGCAGGCGATGGGTCACCGGCACCGGCGCCGACAGCACGATGGCGGCGTCCTCGGCCGCCACCGCGAAGTGGGCGAAGCGGGCCCGGATGGGGAGACCCAGGGCTTCGGCCACCGATCGGTCGGCGATGAGCATGGCCGCCGCCCCGTCGGTGATCTGCGATGAGTTCCCGGCGGTGATGTCGAGGGCGGTCTCCGGCTCCCAGCTCTGGGCCGGGGCCAGGCCGGCCAGCGATTGGAGAGAGCCGTTCCGGCGGATCCCCTCGTCGGCCTCCAGCCGGGCCCCGGAGAACGAGCCGTCCTCGTTCTTGATGGGGACGGGGACCGTCTCCCGGGCAAAGTGACCGGAGTCGGTGGACAGCGCCGCCCGCCGGTGACTCTCCAGGGAGAAGGCGTCCATCTCCTCCCGGGTGACCCCCCACCGGTCCGCCAGCACCTGGGCCACCCGGAACTGGGCCCAGAGCCGCCCGTCGATCGCCTCCAGGAACGACGGCGGGAATGGGCCGGTGCCGCCGCGGGCATTGGAGGCGAGAGGAACCCGGCTCATGACCTCCACCCCGCAGGCGATGGCCAGGTCGTAGTGGCCGGCCACCACCCCGGCGGCGGCGAAGTGAGCCGCCTGCTGGGACGATCCGCACTGCCGGTCCACGGTGGTGGCCGGCACCGTCTGGGGCAGACCGGCCGCCACCCACCCGTTGCGGGTGACGTTGGTGCTCTGCTCCCCGGCCTGGGTGACGCAACCGCCGATCACGTCGTCGACCCGCTCAGGGTCGACGCCGGTGCGCTGCACCAACTCGGTGAGGGCGAAGGCGAGCAGGTCGACCGGGTGCCAGTTGGCGAGGGCGCCGTTGCGCTTCCCGAAGGTGGTGCGCACCACGTCGACGATGACCGCCTCGCGACCGTTGCTGACCATGTCGGCTCCTCTCGTCCTTCATCAATCCGACCATCATCGGCCCGAGTTTCGGGGACAACCGCTGGTCACCCCGGATCCGCCTTACGACGGTGTCGGGCGGTCGGTGGGCCCCGGCGTTTGGTCTGTTCACCTGGCCAATCACCGGCCTACCAATGCCTGACACGCGTATCATAGAACGGACCCGCGAAGCGAGGTACAGTGCATCTCCATGCCGTGAGGACCGGCAAACGGTGACGTCACGACGCGCCGCCCGCTGGACCTCGGGGAGAGGCAAGATGGTGCCGGTTCGCACCCTTGGGTGCGTCGAGGTGAGGGACAGGGGGAGCATGCGAGACATGACGAGGACCACCACGCGGATGGCCGGGGCCGCCACTGCCGCACTACTGGCCGCCGGACTCCTGGCCAGTTGTTCCAGCCCGGGAACCACCGCGTCGTCCAGCACCACCACCACCGCGCCCGCTTCGACCTCCACCTCGGGAGGTCCGGCCGGATCGACCATCGTGGTGGGTGCCATCTCCACCCTCACCGGCTCCATCGCCGCCGACTTCGACGCCTTCTCCCCCGGGATGCAGGCCTACTTCCAGGCGGTGAACGCCGCCGGGGGGATCAACGGGCACAAGTTCGCCTTCAGCCAAAACCTGGACGACGGCTCCAATCCAAGTCAGTTCACCCAGTTGACCCACACCCTCCTCGACCAGGACCATGTCTTCGCGGTGGGGGTCTCGACCTTCTTCTTCAGTCCGGCCCTCTACGCCCAGTCGGGCGTTCCGACGTTCGGCTACAACGTGTCGGGGAACTGGAACGGACCGCCCAACCTGTTTGCCGCCGGGGGCTCCATCCAGGACTACGACGCCGGTGCCGCTCCGGTGGCCTGGTTGCTGAAGCAGACAAACGCCAAGTCGGTGGCGTTGATCAGCTACGGCTCGGCCATCACCTCGTCGTACAACGCCTGCAACGCCGACGCCAACAACCTGCAGAAGGCCGGCATCAAGGTGAGCTACACCGACCTCTCGGCCAGCCTGGGCGGCAACTACACCCCGGCCGTCCAGAAAATGCAGCAGACCGGGACCGATTTCGTGGTCAGCTGCATGCAGTCCTCCGACAACATCACCCTGGCCCGGGCTCTCCAGCAATACAACCTGAAGGTCCACCAACTGTGGCTCAACGGCTACGACCAGTCGCTGCTGACTCAGTACAGCAGCCTGATGCAGGGCGTCTACATCAATGTGAACGGCAACGTCCCCTTCCAGGTGACGACGACCTACCCCGGCGTCTACCCGGGGATGGCGGCCTACCTCACCGCCATGCAGAAATACCAGCCCAATTTCGTCAGCTCGGACCAGGCCCTGCAAGGCTGGGAGTCCGCGGCGTTGTTGGGGGCCGGGATCCAGAAAGCCGGCGCCAATGTGACCCAGGCGAACGTCATCGCCCAGATCAACTCGCTGACCAACTTCACCGCCGGCGGCCTGAGCGCCACCACCGACTGGACCAAGGTGCACACCACCCAGACGTTCCCGGCCTGCTCGGCTGACGTGGTGGTCAAGGGCTCCAAGTTCGTGCCGGTGGCCAGCACCGGCCACCAGGTGTTCGAGTGCTTCGCTCAGAACGTGAACCTGAAGAACCCGGTGCTGGCAACGCCGCCGGTCGGGACCCCAGGGACGTGACCCTCGCCGGCAGCCAGCGGCTCTCCTGGAGAGGTCGGATCCGGGGCGGCATGTGCCCCCCGGCGTGCGCTCGCGTCGCCGCGTAGGTCCGTCGGAGCGTGGAGCACTTCCTCGGCTTCGCCATCCCCGGCATCCCCTATGGCTGCACCTACGCCATCGTGGCGGTGGGTCTGGTGCTCACCTATCAGGCCACCGGCGTCTTCAACTTCGCCTTCGGCGCCCAGGCCTACACCTCGGCCTTCGTCTACACCAAGCTGGTCCAGAACGAGCAGCTTCCCGTCTGGCTGGCCTTCCTCCTTTCGGTGGTCGTTCTGGCGCCGCTCCTGGGGCTGATATTCGATCGCTTCCTCTTCCGGAAGATCCCCAACACCAACACCACCGCCAAGTTGGTCACCGGGATCAGCCTGTTCGTCGGCATCCCCGCCCTGCTGCCGGTGCTGTTCGGGAGCCAGAACCAGTACAACTCCCCGAGCATCCTGTTCAACCCGAATACCGTCTACTTCCGGGTGGCCCAGACCCCCGTCAACGGGATCTATCTGAGCTCGGTGGTGGTCACCGCGGTGGTCCTGGTCGCCCTGGTGGTGCTCATGCGGTTCACCAATCTCGGCCTCCAGATGCGGGGGGCGGTCGAAAGCCGGCGCCTGGTCCAGCTGGACGGGGTGAACTCCGGTCGGGTGATCGCCACCGCCTGGGCGGTGTCCAGTCTGCTGGCCGGGTTGGCCGGGGTGTTGCTCGCCCCCATCTACGGCCAACTGCAGGCCCAGGACTACGCCACCCTGTTGGTGGCCGCCTTCGCCGCCGCCGCCTGGGCGGCGCTCCGCTCCTTTCCGATTGCCGCCCTGGTCGGCATCCTGATGGGGGTGGCCGACACCGTCCTCCAAGGCTACCTGCCCGCCACCAGTTCGTTGTCGGCGGCGGTGCTCCCGTCGCTGCCGTTCATCGTCCTCGTCCTCGCCTTGCTGTTGGTTCCCGGCATGCGCCGGCTCCACGACGACAGCGATCCGTTATCTTCCGTCGACCCACCCCCGCCACCCACCACCGCGTCGTTACGGGCCCCCCAACTCAGCCGGGTGATCCGGATCGCCTGGTACGTGCTCCTGGCCGGCTTCATCGTCTCCATGCTGTCGTGGATGCCGAAAACCTGGGAGAGCGTCTTCAACTCCGGCCTGGCCTTCTCGACCATCTTCTTGTCCATCACCCTGATCACCGGGATGGGCGGCCAGCTCTCCCTGGCTCAGGCCACCTTGGCCGGAGTGGGAGCCTTCACCGCCGCCCAGCTGGCCAACCATCTGGGCCTCAACTTCCTGGCCGGGGCGTTGGTGGGGGCCATCCTGGCCGCGGCGGTGGCGGTGATCCTGGCCCTTGCGTCGCTCCGGTTGAAGGGGCTGGGGTTGGCGCTGATGACCATCGCCGCCGCCCTGTTCTTCGACAATTCCATCTTCAGCGAGATCGGGGTGAGTCACGGCGTCGCCCTCACCGTCGCCAACAAGTGGGTCGGCCTCGGGATCCTGAATTCCAACGGCCACAACCTCTTCATCATGCTGATCATCGTGCTGGTGATCTGCGTGGCCGCCGTCACCCTGGTCGGCAACGGCACCACCGGGCGGTTCCTGGCCGCCCAACGCGGGAGCGAGACCGCGGCGGCCGGGATCGGGATCAACATCACCTGGCAGCGCATCCAGATCTTCGCCCTGTCGGGGGCCGTCGCCGGCATCGGCGGGACCATGCTGGTCATCCAGCAACAGACCGTCAATGCCATGCAGTTCAACTACCAGTTGGGGCTGGCCTTCGTGGTCATCGTCATCACCACCGGGGTCAGCACCATCGAGGGAGCCATCCAGGCCGGCATGGGTTACGTGGTGGTCCAACAGATCCTCACCTATCTGCCCGCCCGCTACGGGGGCAACGGCCTCACCTTCGTGTTGTTCGCCGCCGGGGCGCTCACCTACGTCGCCCACCCCGAGGGGATCCTCGAATACCAGAAACGCCGTTGGACGATGCGGTTCCAACGGCTGATCCTCCCCGGCAGCAGCTCAGGCCCACCGACTCCCCCGGTCGGCGGGAGCGACAACGGAGCCAAACCGCCGATCAGCGTGCCCACCCTGGACGGGCCTTTTACCGGGGTGGCGGCGACCGAAGGGGGTGGCCCATGAGGCTGCCGAAGGTCTTCCGGACCCCGTCCGCCACCCAGCCGACCAACGTGCCCGACGGCGCGTCGTTGCTGGCGGTCACCGGGATCACCAAGTCATTCGGAGGCATCGCCGCGGTGAGGGACGTCAGCTTCACCATCGAGACCGGGGAAAGTGTGGGGCTGGTCGGGCCGAACGGGGCGGGCAAGACAACCCTCTTCAACTGCATTTGCGGGCAGCTCCAGCCCGAGAACGGAACGGTGGAGCTGAAAGGGAGGGCATTGGGTCGGTTGCCCACCTTCCAGCGGGCCAGACTCGGGGTCGGGCGCACCTACCAACGGGTGGAAGTCTTCGCCGACATGACCGTGCGGGAGCACCTGTTGGTGGCCGAGCGGGCCCGGTGCGCCGACGGCCAGCTGTTGCGGGACCTGGCCAACCGGAGCCGCCCGACGTCAGCCGAGATCACCCGGGTGGCGGCGGTGCTCGACCTGGTCGGCATCGCCGACCGGGCGGAGGCACCGGTGTCGGCCCTCGGACTCGGCTCCTGCCGGCTGGTGGAGTTGGCCCGCGCCCTGGTGGCCGAGCCGTGCCTGTTGCTGGCCGACGAGCCGTCCTCCGGACTCGATCTCACCGAAACCCAGGAGCTGGCCAACGTGCTCCGCACCCTCCAGCGGGAGCGGGGCATGGCCGTGCTGCTGGTCGAGCACGACCTGCACATGGTGGCCGAGGTGGTGGACCGGACCATCGTGATGGATCTGGGTGCGGTGATCGCCCAGGGGACCTTCGACGAAGTGATGGCCGACTCCGCCGTCCGCCACGCTTACCTCGGGACCAGCGCATGACCGACCTCGCCCCCGGGTCGGTCCCGGTGACCGACAACCGGCTCCCCGGGGTGGGGTCGGCCGCCCTCGAGGTCGATCACGTCAGTGCCGCCTACGGCCCCTACCGGGCGCTGTTCGACGTCAGCTTCACGGTGCCGGTCGGGAGTGTCACCGCCCTGCTCGGTTCCAACGGCGCCGGGAAGTCGACGGTGGCCCGAGTGGTGAGCGGGCTGTTGCCCAGTACCGCCGGGACCATCCGACTCGGGGGACAGGACATCACCGGGAAGCCCGCCTACAAGATCGCCCGAGCCGGCATGGCCCACGTTCCGGAGGGACGGGGGATCTTCGCCAACCTCACCGTCGAGGAGAACCTGGTGATGGCCTTCCGCCAGCGGGCCGGCCGGAAGCAGGTGCCCGCCTCGCTGGAACGCGCCTACCAGGCGTTCCCGATCCTCGGCGAGCGTCGCAAGCAAGCCGGCGGGACGCTGTCGGGGGGGCAACAACGCCTCCTCTCCCTGGCCAAGGTGCTGGTGGTGCCCCCCCACCTGCTGGTCGCCGACGAGCTCTCCCTCGGCCTGGCCCCGGTGGTGATCGAGGCCGTCTATCGCGGGCTCCGGGAGATCAATGCGGCGGGCACCGCGCTGCTGTTGGTCGAACAGCAGGTCGACCGGGCCCTGGAACTGGCCACCGACGCGGTGGTCCTCGAGCACGGCAACGTCGCCTTCGCCGGCAGGGCCGACATGGCCCTCGGGGCCATGGAGCAGGTGCTGGCCGGCCGAGGCGCCCGACCCACTCTCTAGTCCGGCCGGTGGGGAACGACTAACGGAGGAACAGCCGGGTCCGATCGAACTCCCGCAGCGCCAGCACTTCGGCCGGCGCGACCGGAGCCAGTTCCTCGACGGTCCGGGCCACCGCCGGCTCCCAGCCGCAGGAGGCCACCAGTGCCGCCACCCGCCGGTCCACCGGTTCAGGGCCGGCGGGGACCGCCGCCACCCGGAGGTCACCGTCCAGGCGGCGGAGTATCCCCCGGTCGGTGACCACGCTCACCACCCGGTGCCCCGGGGCGGTGATGTAGCCGACAGTGTCGGGGAGCCGCTCGGGACGGGCCAGGGTGACGACCACACAGGCCGCCGCCCGGGTGGCCACGTCGTTGGCCCCCCCGGAGCCGACTAGGAACCGCCCGTCGGCCAGCTGGGTGGAATTCAGGTTGCCGTTCCGGTCGACCTCGGCCGCCCCCAGGCAACCGACGGTGGCGGTGCCCGAGCCCCCCACCACCATCCCGAGGACGGTGGAGGCGTCGGCGAGGAACGAGGTGGAGGGGTAGACCCGCTGGTTGAAGATATAGGGGTCGGCGGGGGTGGGGGTGTAGTGCCAGAGGCCGAGCTCGGCGGTCAGTCCCCCGGCCCACCCGGCCGCCTGCATCCGGCCGACCGCCACCCAGGCGGCGAGGTTGGCGGCACCGGCCCCGGCCAGCACCGCGTCGGCCCGGTGGGTGGCCACCACCACTTCCACCTCTCGGGCTCCCAGGCTGGCGGCCACCTCCCAATCGCTGACCGGGAGGTCGTCGGGCAACGGGTGGGCGGCGGCGTCCTCCTCCCAGGAGGAGGGGTCAGCCCGGCGGCGGAGCTCGTCGAGCCGCGAGGACCCGAGACGGTCGAGGTAGGCCCGATGGTCGGGCAGGTCGAGGCAGGTGGCCTTGGCCCAGGCGTCGAAGTCGCCCCGGGCGGCCTGGGCCGCCTCCACCCAGAAGGGGATGTCCTCGCCGTAGCCCTCCACCGGGAGGCCGGGGGCGTACAAGCCGCCGGGATGGGCCCCGAAGGGGGCCTCCACCACCGCCAGTACCCGGTGGGCGGGCACCCGGACCCGGTGGCCGAGCCCGTGGAGATCATCGACGATCCGGTCGACGGTGGCCACCACCCCCCGACGGGCGGCCCACGCCCCCCACACCCCTTCCAGCAGCGGTTCGGAAAAGGCCAGGTTCCCCTGGGTGTCCGCCACCGCGGCATGACAGAGGGCGACGTCGGGGGCCAGCGGGGCCAGCAACCCGATCGGCCCCTGGGCGGAGTCGACGACGGAGAAGCCGTCGTTGGCGGCCATGTCCGAACCGATCAGGGAGCCGGTGACCATGGCCGGGAGACCCCGGGCGGCCGCCTCCAGGCGTTGGGCGAGGGTGAGGATCGACCAGTGCTCCACCGCCACCGCCCCCGACTGGTAGGCCTCCCGGAAGATGGGGTTCGGGTTGTAGGTGGGAAAACTGTTCCCGGAGTAGGCGGTCACCACCCGGGTCACCAGCCCGCCCCGGAAGAAGAGGGCACCAAGGGCGCCGAGGCTGGTCATCACCAGGGTGAGCTCCGGATCGGATCCCCAGAACTGCCGGGCCAGCTCCCGGGCGCCGGCGGTCCACCGGCTGTGGCCGAGCATGACGTGGACCGAGTCCCGGGGGCGGACATGACGCTCGATCGCCTCGGCCAGCGGGATCCCGACCTCGCTCACCCCACCCGCCCTTCGGCCGTCCCGGATCCGGGGCGGCTAGCCCGAGGATGGAACCCACCAACACTGACCACGGTGTCAGGTTAGCCATCGGGCGGACTAGGATTGCGGAGTTGTGACCACCAACCCGGGCAAGGGCCGTAGCCGCCCACCGCGACCGGCGAGCAAGGCGGGGTCAGTGACCACGCGGGTGGTGGCCGACCCGGCGGTGGGGATCCCGGCCAGCAAGCGGGCGCTGCGGAGTCAGGGCCGCCAGACCATGCGCAACCTGCTGGATGCGGCCATGCAGGCGTTCGACGAACGGGGCTACCACGGCACCCGGGTCAACGATGTGGTGAAGATCGCCAACACCTCCCACGGGACCTTCTACCTGTATTTCTCCAACAAAGAGGACCTGATCCGGGCGCTGACCATGGAGGCGGCCTCGGAGGCCTCGAGCCTCACCTACGACGCCATGCTGGAAGCGGGGACCGCCCTCGACGGCGAGAGTTGGGACCACCTGCGGACCTGGATCGGCGGCTACTCGTCCCTCTGGTTGCGCTACGCCCCGCTGTTCCGATCCTGGACGGACCTGGCCAGCATCGACCCGGGCGTCGGTGACCAGGTCCGGCGGATGTATTCCGCCCTCCACGAGGGGATGGCCTCCCAGATCTCCGCGGCTCACCCCGCCGGTGATCTCGACCCGGAGGTCACCAGCATGGCGGTGCTGGCCATGCTCGACCGTTTCCACTTCATGCGCGAGTTCATGGGCACCCCGGTCGACGAGGACGCCCTCGACACCCTCACCACCATGGTCCACCGGTCCCTGTTCGCCCCGACCGCCGGTCGGACAGCCAAGGCCCGCACCGGCTGAGCCCGCCGACGACCGGGCGTACCAGCGTCGGCCCTGGCTGCACCGTCTAGGGCTTCTTCTTCTTGGCCGGGAGCGACCGGGCGTAGCCGGCGCCCACCCGCACCCACCGTTCCAGTTGGCGCCGGGTGGCGAGGTCCGGCGGTGCCACCCGCAACCAACCATCCATCGAGCGGCCGCCCATCACCGCCACCTCCGCGTTGGTGGTGTCCACCAGGCGGTCGGACTGCTTCGGGTCGACCCGTACCAGCACGCCGCCCTGCCCGCTGGCGGAGATGGCCAAATTGCCCCCGACCATGAAGGCGAGGCCGCCGAACATCTCCTTCTCCTGGATGCCGGGCTCGGCCCCCAGGAGTTCACGGATGCGATCGGCCAGTTCTTCGTCGTACGCCACGGCCCTGATTGTAGAACGGGGCGTCGGTTCTCCTTCCGGCTGTCGATTCGGCCTTCCGTCGATCGTCGTAGTCAGTGACAGCCAGGCAGTACCTCTACGCAAAGGAGAATCCCATGCCTCATCCCGTTATCCATGCCGAGATCCGCTCCGACGACCCGGATGCCACCCGACGTTTCTATGCCGATCTGTTCGATTGGAAAGTGGCGTCGGAAGGGGCCTTCCCCGGTTTCACCTTCATCGACACCGGGGTCGAAGGCGCGCCCTACGTCGCCATCAGCCCTCGCCAGACCGGCGAAGACGAAGTCCTCTTCTTCGTGGGCGTCGAGGACGTCGCCGCCACCCTGAAGAAGGCCGAGCAGTTGGGCGGCACCATCACCCAGCCGGTCCAGCAGGTGCCGGGGACCAGCTTCGGGGTCTTCCAGGACGCCCAGGGCCACAAGGTCGGGGTGGCGGCCAACGGCTGACCCCGGCTCGGGAGGGCTCAGCCGTCGAGGCGGACTTCGACGGCTGAGCCGGCGGCGGCCAGATCGACGCTCCGGTTGTCCTCCCGGTAGCGCAGCCCCTGCAGGTTGAACAGGTTCACCGCCTCGGCGGTCACCGGGTAGGGGCCCCAGTGCCAGGTCCCCCGGTGGAGGACCACCGAGGTGAGGGGCGGCAGCAGGAAGGCCCGCACCTGGTCCACCGCCGAGTCGGGCCGGCTGGCGGCCGGCGCCACCACCACCACGCAGGTGGCGTCCAGGGACATCAGCACCTGGGTGTGGGTGTCGTGGCGGAACAGCACCTCACAGCGCAGTCCGCCGGCCACCTCGGGAACCTCGTCCCGCCGATGGCTGATGATGTTGACATGGACGTCGTCCCAGGCGAAGGCCAGCCGCTCGGCGCCGTCGGCCGGGTCGGTGTCGGGCACCGGTAGCCAGCCGTAGGGGGCCCAGGCCTCCGGGGTCAGTGCCTCGGGCCGGAGCCGCACCGCCGCATCGTCCATGGCACCTCGCTCTCCCCCGAGGACGACCGGGGAACCCCAAAGCCGTCCGATCCGCCAGCATCTAACCTGACCGGGACAACGCATCGGCGGCCCCGGTGCAATCTAGCCATTCGGAGGTGACCGGACCCATGACCATGGACGTGCGCAACATCGAAGATGTCGCCCCGGTGGTGGAGCACAACGGCACCGTCCCGGTGTGGTGGATGGTGAAATCCCGGGAGCTGAAGGACATCACCACCGGGGGCTACCTGGAGCTGGTGAACGAGTTCGAGGTGGCCGGCGGCGGCCGGGTCGACCCCCACTCCCACCCGACCCACGAGTTCTATTACGTCCTCCGGGGCCGGGGGATCATGACGGTGGGTGACGATGAGCGGCAGATCGCCCAGGGCGACCTCGTCCATATCCCGCCCGATGTCGTCCACACCCTCCGTCCGGTGAGCGACAACGCCTCCATCCACTGCTTCTGTTTTGCCATCGGCACCAAGGACGCCGGGGAGATCGACTACACCCATCACTGAGCCCGCCCCCCAGGAGGGAGAAGCGCTCAGGCCAGTTCCACCATCGCCGACGGGTCGTCGGTAGGCAGGAGCGGATCGGCGGTAGCGGTCACCTCCACCGATTCGAGGTCGGCAATCCCGGTGGTGACGGCGGCGAAGGCGGTGTCGGCGGCGTCCCGACCGGTGGCGATCCGCACCAGTGACGACCGGGGGGCCAGGCCGGTGGAGTCGTAGACGCACCAGCGGCCATCTTGGAAGGCCTCGAACACCGCGTGGAAGTCCATCGGGGAGAGCCCGGGGGCATAGACGGCGGCGAACCGGGCCGGCACCCCGGTGGCCCGGCAGAGGGCGACACCGAGGTGGGCGAAGTCACGACAGGTCCCCATGCCGGTGAGCAGGGTGTCCTCCGCGGAGTCGTGGACGGTGCTGGAGCCGGGGACGTAGCCGATCCGTTGGCGGATCCATTCGGCGATGGCGGCGATCCGGGGCCCGACATCGGGGCCGGCCCCGAACTCGGCCACTGCAAAGCCGACCAGATGGTCGCTCGGGCAGTACCGGCTGGGGCGCAGGTACACCTGCCGCCGGTAGGCGGTGCTCGCGGCTTCCGGGGAAGGCGGTGGGTTCCCCTCCGGGCTCGACCGGAGGCGGGCCTGGTAGCTCACCGTCAAGGCCCCGGGATCCGAGCCGATGACGTGGAGGGTCTCCCCCGCCGGGTTGGACAGCTCGACCACCGAGGACGGCGGGCCGCCGTTGGACAGGACCTCGAAACGGGAATCCTCGACCTGACCGGCGGAGCTCGCCGCCACCACCTGGACCACCACCTCGGTGGGCTCCACCACCCGGAAGGCCAGGTCGCAGCGGACCTGTCGGGTGGAGCCGGCACCGCCCCCCGGAGACGGCTCGAGGTTGGTCATGGATTGCGTCCGGTGAACAGACCGGTGACGAAGTGTCGTTCGACGTGGCCTCCGAACTCGTCCCGGACGGTGGCTTCGATGGCGTCGAGAAGCTGGGCCTGCTCCCCCGGCGGCCGGCCCAATATCAGGGTCATGGAGGCATACAGCCCCCGCACCTGGGCGGCATCCATCGTCACCTCCGAGCGGATGATCTCGCTCTCCACGTTGAGGAAGCCGGCTTGGTGGAGCTCGGGAAGGCGCTCCGCCTCGTCCAGACGGAAGGGCAGATCCCCCGCCGAGCTGGCGAAGGTGGAGGACACCCCCAACAGACGCTCCATGAAGGGGGCGAGGGCATCGGGCCGGGTGGGGTCGTCGAACAGCATCGCCCAGACGGCAACCCAGCCTCCAGGAACCAGGAGACGCCGGAGCTTCGGGCCACCGACTCCCGGTCGGATCCAGTGGAAGGCATTGGCGGCGACGGCCAGATCGAAGGCTCTCTCGGTGAGCTCCGCCTCCTCGAAGGGACCGACGACCACCTCCAGGTTCTTGCCGCCAAGGCTCTCCTGGAGATAGGCGGCCATCGACGGGTCGACTTCCACCCCGGTGACGTGGGCGCCGAGAGCCAGCATCCGGGCGGTGGCCAGGCCGGTCCCGGGGCCTAGCTCAATGACCCGGGAGCCAACGGCGAGACCGCACCGCTCGACCAGGACGTCGTAGACCCGCTCCGGATAGTCGGGCCGCCCGGCGTCGTAGGAACAGGGATCCTGGCCGTAGAGGTGACACCCAACGGCCGGGTCCGGAGCGTCCACCCGACCAACACTAGTAAGGCGCTACCTCCCGGCCGCTCGGAGGCCGGAGCGGCTCAGCTCAGCTCATCGCTTGGCGTAGTCGGCGTAGCCCTGCCAGTCGATCATCACGCAGGCCTCGTTCCCCACGATCCAGGCATCGTGCTTGGGTTCGATGGCGGCAAAGTCCCCCGGGCCGAATTCCATCTCCTCACCGTCGTCCATCACCACCCGGATCCGGCCGGAAATGACGTAGCCGGTGTGGGCAGCCTCACAGCTGTCGGTGTTGGCGATCGGCTTCACGTGCTCCGACCACTTCCACCCGGGCAGGAAGGTGGCCCGACCCACCAGACCTCCGTCGGTGGACACCAGCTCGAGCTGGCCGGTCCCCCCCTCGAACGGCCGGGTCTCGTCGGGCGCATCGAAGCTCTTGCGAACTAGTCCTGGCATTGCTGACCTCCTGGTGGTTTCTCTGGAAAATGGGGCGAGAGCGGGTTCTGGTTGCAGTACCCGGGCGACGGCGCTGAACCCACCGCCGACGGGTTGCCGGCAGGGATGATCCCGGTCAATCAGGCGCCGACCGGCGCCTCGTCCTTCAGGTTCTGACGCAGCCAGGTCCGCACCTCTTCGGTGTCCTGGTGCCCGTGGACGGCGACGGCGTGTTGGGTGGCGGCGGTGACCACCTCGTCCTCTTCACCCGAAATGGTCAACGTGCACCCGTTCTCGCTGGGGAAATCCCGACAATCGGCAACTTTTCTGGCCATGGTGGCCCCTCTCTGGTGGTTTGGTTGGTGGTCAGTACTCTTCGACTCGGCGGACATCGAGGTTGCGGAACGCCATCGGCTGATCGGACAGCGCCGCCAGGCGCTCGGCGAAGACGGCGGTCTCGGGGAGATTCGAGTTGGCCATGGCGTCCTCATAGGAAGGGAACTCCACGATCTGGACATAGGTGTTGGGCCGATCCCGGTCCTGGGTGAAAGTCCCCCGCTGCGCCGTGCGCCGACCGGCGGTCTCGGCTCGCCACTCCCCGACCAGCGCCTCGACCTCATCGGGTCGGGCGTCGTAATCTCGATGATCTGGACGAAGGCCATGGCTACCTCACTGCTGGGTACCCCGTTGTCGGCAATGTACTGCCGATCAGTCGACAAAACAATCGGCTTTCGGGCCGCCTACGTCGTATTCTTCCAGGTCACGGCAACGTGAACTTGCGGAGCAAGGCCGGAAGGTCCCGCATGCCCTCGACGGCGATCGCCCCGTCGAGGGACAGGGAAGCTGCACCGGTCACCCCTCCGGCAAAGGCGAAGACAGCCATCCCGGCGGCCAACCCGGCGCTGACACCCGACACACTGTCCTCGACCACCGCGCAGCGACCCGGCGGCACCCCCATCTGGTCGGCGGCGTAGAGAAAGATGTCGGGAGCCGGTTTGCCCCGTTCCACTTGGTCGGCACTGTAGATACGGCCTTCGAAGCGGTCGAACAGGCCGGTGATGCCCAGGGTGAACGCCATCTTCTCCTGGCTCCCGCTCGAGGCCACACAGGTCAGGGTGGTGATCTGATCCAGCGCCTCGACGATCCCGGGCACCGGAGCCAGCTCACGGGCGAACACCTCCTGGTACCGGGGCTCGAACTCCGCCTCCCAGTCGACGGTCCGACCCAGCTGCCGTTCGATCTCTCCGTGCATGTAGGCCGCCGATCGACCCACGAACCGTTCGACGATCTCCGACTCGGTCAGTGGCCAACCGAGACCGCCCAGGATCTCGGCCTCGGTCCGGATGGCGAGTCGTTCGCTGTCGACCAGCACCCCGTCGCAGTCGAAGATCACCAGATCGAAGCTGGTCACTCCAGCTCGACCGCCACCACCGAGTCGTCCAACCCGAGCAGCTCCACGGTGGTGGCACCGGAGCGGAGGGACTGGAAGTAACCGATCTCCTTGTCGGTGCGGCCCTGGGCGGCGGCCACCACCTCGTCGATGCGGTCCCCCGGAACGATGACCACCCCGTCGACGTCACCGACCACCCAGTCGCCGAGGGCCACCGGAACCCCGGCCACCCGGACCGGCCGGCCCACCGTCCCCGCCGCCGCCTTCTCGGCTCCCGGCAACGACACCAACGAGGCGAACACCGGGAACCCGAGACCGCGGAGGGCGGCGACATCCCGGACTCCCCCGTCGATGACCAGGCCGGCCACCCCCCGGGCCTGGGCGGCGGTGGTGAGGACCTCACCGAAGTAGCCCCGCTCGGCGATGTCACCGACGTCGACGACCAGCGCGGTTCCCCTCGGAGCCCGGGCGACGGCCACATGGATGGCCAGATTGTCCCCGGGGGCGCAGCTCACCGGCAGCGCCGGCGCCGCCAGCGCGGCGCCGGGCCAGATCGGCCGCAGCCGAGGGGGGAGGGTCCGGGCCCCGGACTCCCCGAGGGTCGCCGACCCGAACCGGGCCAACACCCCGGCCAGCTCGTCGTCGGCCAGTGCCGACGCCCCGGTGTCGTGGCTGTCGTTGCTCATCTCACCTGCTCCACTCGTTGTACTCCTCGACCCTCGACGACCCCGAGCTCATCCCGGCGAGACCGCCACCGTCACCTCGATCTCCACCGCCCCGCCCCGCGGGAGGGCGGCGACTCCCACCGCCGAGCGGGTGTGGCGCCCGGCATCCCCGAAGACATCGAACAGCACCCGGCTGGCCCCGTCGACCACCGCCGGCTGCTCATGGAAGTCGGGAGCGGAAGCCACGAAGCCGGTGACGGCCAGGACCCGCTCTACCCGGTCGAGGGATCCGAGCGCCGCCTCCAGCACCGAGAGGGCATTGAGGGCGCACACCGCCGCCGCCGCTCGCCCCTCGTCCACCGTGACCGTCTGGCCCAGGATGCCGGTGCAGGTCAGTTCCCCGGCGATCCGGGGTAGCTGGCCCGAGGTCCGGGCCACCCCGGCGTGAACCACCACTGCATCGAGCGGGTCGTGCGGAGGATGGGGCCCGTAGAGCTCCAGCCCGAGCTCGGCCAGCCGATCCCGCACCCGGCCGGACAGGGTCAGCCCTTCCAGGTGCGCATGAACCCGTAGACACTGGCGAAGTTGGCGTTGACCTCGTCAGGTAACGGATGGAGGTCGCCGAGGCTGCTCGCCCCCCAGAGGATGTGGGCGCTGCGTTCCACCAAGGCGGTGATGTGGAGCACCCGGTCGGGGGTGGGGCCGACCGCCACCATCCCGTGGTTGGCGATGAGTGCCGCTCCCCGGTCCTTGAGGGCGGCCACCGCCTGGGTGCCCAGATCCTCGGTGCCGCTGGCGGCGTACTCGGTGACCCGAACTTCCCCGCCCACGAAGATGGAGAACTCGTCGATGCAGGACGGGATCGACTGGTGGGCCACCGCGAACATGGTGGCGTGGACCGGATGGGAATGGATGACCGAGCCGATGTCGTCGTAGGCGGCGTAGCAGGCGAGGTGGAGGGCCATCTCCGAGGAGGGCGAGCGGGTTCCCGACAACACGGTGCCGGTCGGGTCGATGGTGACCAGATCCTCGAGGGTCATGGCCGAGTAGTCGACCGAGGACGGGGTGATGCAGATGTTGCCATCCTCCATCCGGGCGGAGATGTTGCCGGCGGTGCCTTCCACCAGACCCCGGGCCAACATGTCCTTGGCCGCCGCCAACACCGCATTGGCGGCGTCCTCCACGAATGCAGCCATGTCGATTCCTCCTCGATGGTCAGCGGCAGGACCCCGTACGAGGCCGCTGGTACTCGGGATGGTATCCGCTGGCCCATCATCCTGCCTGACACCGATGTCAGGCAGCGGTGAAGCTGGCTAATCTGACCCCATGGGTCTGCTCGACAGTCGTGTCGCCGTCGTCACCGGCGCCGGTAGGGGAATCGGTCGCGAGGTGGCACTCTGCCTCGCCGCCCAAGGGGCCAAGGTGGTGGTCAACGACATCGGCGTCGGCCTCGACGGCCAGGGCGGCGGGGAAGACCCGGCCGCCGAGGTCTGTGCGGAGATCACCAAGGCGGGGGGCGAGGCGCTCCCCAACCGCGACTCGGTGAGCGACTTCGAAGCCGCCGGTCGGATCATCGACGCCGCCGTCGATGGCTACGGGCAGATCGACATCCTGGTGAACAACGCCGGCATCGTCCGGGACCGCTCGCTGTTGAAGATGACCGAGGAGGACTACGACGCGGTCATCGGCGTCCACCAGAAAGGGACGTTCAACGCCACCCGCCACGCCGCCCCCCACATGAAAGCGGCGGGCTACGGGCGCATCGTCAACATGACCTCGTCGGCCGGCCTCCGGGGCAACTTCGGCCAGACCAACTACGGGGCGGCCAAGGCGGCCATCATGGGGATGACCTTCGTCTGGGCGGTCGAGCTCGGCAAGTACGGGATCACCGTCAACGCGGTGGCCCCGTCGGGTTCGACCCGGATGACCGAGGGCCTCTACAAGGGAGCCGAGCCGCCGGCCAACGAGAACCCGGCCCTCAACGCCCCGCTGGTGGCCTTCCTGGCTTCGGAGGCGGCCTCCTTCGTCAACGGGCAGATCCTCGGACGGTCCGGCTATGCCTACACCTTGTTCCAGACGCCGCGGCAGATCGCCAATATGTGGCAGGACGGCGGCTGGACCCCCGAACAGGTGGCTGAACACTTCCACGAAGTGCTGGGCCAGCACCTCCAGACGGTGGGCATGCCCGCCCATCCGCTGCTGGGCAAGCGGGACTGAAACCCAGCTCCTACAAGGACTGCCATCAGTCACTCGGACTACCATCGGGTGCACGCGCGGCCAACGTCGTCCGGCGATCTCTTCATGGGGAGGACGACAAGGTGGTTGATGGCAACGACGGGAACTCGCCTGCGTCCGTGGGGACGACGGATCGGTACTGGGACCGGCTGGCGTTGGTGGCGGTGGGGGACGAACGCAGGCGTCGGACCTTGGAGCGTTCGAGGTTGTTCGATCAAGAGGCCGAGCGCTATGACCGGTGCCGACCGCGATACCCCGACGTCGTGATCGATGAGTTGCTCGGTCCGGAACCGTCTGGCCTCGAGCTGCTCGATGTGGGTTGTGGAACCGGGATCGCGGCAAGACCGATGGCTGAGCGGGGCGCCAAGGTGCTCGGGGTGGAACTCGCGCCACGAATGGCGGAGATCGCCCGCCGCCACGGAATCGACGTGGAGATCGGCGCCTTTGAGGACTGGGATGCCGCTGGTCGCAGTTTTGACCGAGTGACTTCCGCCCAGGCGTGGCACTGGCTGGACATGCCCGCCGCCACGGCCAAAGCGGCGTCGATCCTGCGACCGAACGGCAGCCTTGGCCTGATTTGGAACGGAGGCGCTCACCCCGACGATCTCGCCGACGCGCTCGAGGACGTGTATTCGACGGTGGTGCCGAGCGGCACTCACCGTCTCTTCCGGGGCTATGCCGCCCACCGGTCGACCGACGTCAGGGCCGGACTCACGGGCGTCGTCGACGCCGTCACCGCGGCCCCCGATTTCGGAACCGTCACTGGACGCAGCGTTACCAAAGAGATGAATGGCTTGAGTTGCTCCTGTCATCCAGCGAATACGCCGCCCTCGAGCCGAACCTTCGACACCGTCTGCTCGATGCCGTGGCAACGACGATCGACGACCACGGAGGCTCGTTCCTCATGGACTTCGAGACGGTTTTGATCGCCGCGAAAAGGCTCGGCTAACACCTACGCCGTGGCGGCCGCTAACGATGCCGCCCGTGCCGACCGCTGCCGATTATTTCCGAGATATACCTGTCGGCCCGATATATGCCTCCTTCCCGGCGTTCGGGGGCACTTCAGGCGACCAGAAGTAGCCTTGTGGATGAAATGTTGACCGTGGCCATTCTGGTTTTGTGTGTCTTGGGAATCGGAGGGGGGTTCCTTGGTCTGGTCTACTTGAAACGCCGCCAGGGAAACCGTCCCGTACCCCCTGAAACGTGGGTGGATCGATCAGTCGCTCGCCTAGTCATTCCAGTGGGCGTCGCACTTCCAGATCAGTCGAGAGCTTTCGCACCAAATGTCTATGAGGTTCAGGTGTCGGCTGAAGCGTGTCAGGTTAGGTTCGCGCCCAACCTTGGCCGATGGAATCCAACCCGACTGTTTTACCCAGAGTGGTATATCCCATTGGAATCAATCGAGAGAGTCGTCCGTAGTAACGCCGAGTTCATGACCAGCCCGCTTGCCGCGAAGCCGCACGAAGGAGTCGAAATCACCTACCTAGGTCGACTGCCAGAAAGTAGGCGGATCGCCCTTTGGTCTGACGATTCCAGTGCCCTCGCAACTGCCTTGATCGACCTACGAGGTTCTCAATCTGATTAGGACCTCCCCGGCGGACCCACACCCGGCGATCAGGGACACACCTCGGGACGGATAAGACTCGGTGGGTATTGTTGAAACGTGAAGATTTCCCAATGGTTGTCGCCAAATTCAGAGCCAGCGGAACCAACCGAAGAACTGATTGCGCAGGGCCTGGGCACACTTACGCGCCTCGATCGATTGTTTTGGGAGAAGAGGATGGAGCGTGTCCTACGGAGTCCCACCAGCACGCTCTGGATCCACGTGCCGAAAGATGGGATTACGGCCTCGACGCTCGGCCTCGTCGGGCGATTGTGGTTCCTCTACGCCTGGACTCTTATCACCGGGATATTTCTCCTGGCGTTAGATTTGAAGATTGCAGCCGTCACCGGGCTGGCATGGCTTCTGATTGGTCTTGGGATAGTTGCGTATGGCATCGGGGTGAGTCGGGCGATTAAGGCGAGCAAGGCCCGGCGGGCCTGGCGACGTGGTGTCCGGTAAAGAACTAGATCGGCTGCCCCGAAGTGCCGTACTGCTCACCTACCCGGCGATCAGGGATGCCATGATCGTTCGTTGCATGGGTCCCTCGCTACGTACCGCTCGATGTACTCCTCTATGGGACGCGCTGAGCCTGTCACGTGAAGCGACCCATCAAAGCGGTCCACGAGAATCGGAGCATTTCCTGCCAGAGCGTGGTTCTCTGAGCGAGTCTCGTCGTGAATCGCTGAATCGTAGAAATACACCCAGCCAACAGGAAACTCCCGAACCTTGGCGATAGTCGGTTCCCAGTCCACCGGCATCGCAGCCAAGTGGGCTTCTACCAAGCGTCGCGCCTCGTCTTCGCTGACCGGACCTGCCACCTATCCATGATGCCCGTCTTTTGCTCCTAACGGGCCATGGCAACAGTGACCACGATTCGGCCGATGAGCCTGCGATCGCCGTCAAAGTGCCGGTCTGCCTCACCGACCCGGCGTTCGGGGGCAGGGTTGATTACTCCGAGGGTGGCACGGCCTCGATGGCGACCAGGCCCATCGCTCGTCTCTCACAACGGACCACTGATCCCGGAGCAAATGCCCATGTCTCATCTTCCGGTGATGTCGGAGGAAGGAGGTATTGGCCATCTGGCAACCTTTTTGCCTGCACCGGTGCCCAGACCTCTACGCCCTCATCCGCTAGCTCAACCAGGATTTCCTCAGTTTCGGCCACGCTCAATCGTGTCATTCTTCCGGCGATCAGGGATAGCCCTAGCCAGGGAAGCGCTCGGTCACAAACTTCTGCAATGAGGTGAGGTAGCCGGTCGTTCCACTTCGTTGGATTCGCCGACCAATCGATCCAGCAAATCGTACGAGACGATCTGCGGGCCGGGAGAACGCCTTGATCTCGAAGTGGACAATGTCATCTTCAGCCCAGGTCAGCACAAATGCTTCTTCGCCTTCCTCGGGGTGGCCTGGAAGGGTTCCGTATGCGAACCCCCATTTTCTCGGCTCAGCGAGGACCTCGATAATTCGGCACGGAGCGGCCAACGCCACGAAGAATCCCAAGGTGATGACGACCGTCCCCCCCGGTTGAATCTCCGCTCCCTGTGGGTGCACAGCCACTCCAGGCACATTGTGCGCCTGCCAGGTCTGCAATCCCTCCCTGGCGTACTCGAAGACCTCTCGTCCTTGGCCGAGGACTCTCTCGTAGTGATCATGGTGGAATCCTGAGGGGTAGTTGCCCGAAAGAGAAGCGCCAACAGCGGCGTAGGTCGGCTGAGAATTGATTCGGCTCTCAACGAGTCGCTGAATGGAGGTGCTGTTCTGCCGAGACACCAGGATCACTCCCAGTTCCTACCATCCAACCTCGGAGTTGTCCGCTCCCGGCGAACTGGGCGCAGCTACAGGCGGCTCTCGGTCGAGCCGCTGAGTTCGGCGAACACACGCTGGAACTGGGCAATGAATGTGCGCTCTCCGATGGATCGCTCACCACGACGGCCTGAAACGGCGATCAGGTACCAACCCTTGCGATCAGTGCCGACAACCTCAACGTCCGCCATACGGCCGTGGTCAACCACCCTTACTCGGGCGGTAAGAGGGAACCACCTGGGGGAGAATAGGCCGCCCATCAGCCTGAACATTGCATGCGATCCGTACTGGACAGTCAGGCCAGTCTCGCTCTGAGCAACCAACCGGCCCAACTTGACCCGTGACGCGATGGTCTCGATTGCCGCTTTCGCAGTGCCCTCCTCGGCCCATGCAGCACGCTGATCTTCATATGTCTTGACAGCCACTCCCAACGCCTCCTGAGACCTCCGGGTCAGGTAGTTATCGACAAACCCGGACCAGAAGTTGACTGCCCCCTAGGTGCCGTTCTGCCACAGTGGATGAGCGTCTCGCTCCCGGCGGATGGGATCAGTCAGAACCTCGGCCCCTCCTTCGTCGGCTGTGGGAAGTGAGAATCGGAGTACGGTCGCAGTAAGAAAGGGGGCCGATATGTCCGACAAGTCTCCCCGTAAGACCGCCTCCAAGAAATCCGGCAAGTCACTCAAAGAGAAGCGTCAGGCCAAGAAGGACAAGGAGCAGACCCACAAACCGCTGGCTCGCTAAGGGCTTATCCCCTTGAGACCCTCTCCCGGCGACCGGGGACACCTTTGAGTGGTCCGGCATAGGACTCCACAAGTTGCACGTCGGCCGACGAATCGAGGCGGATCGTGTTCTCGGGAATCCATGGCGTGAGTGGCTTCCCGATCCTCATCGTGGTGGGAGCGGTGGCGGAAGCCTTGTTTTCTGGTTGAGGTCGTCCCGCTAGCGTTCCTAGGCGGCGCCAAGCAAGCGTCGCGGCTCAGAGCACCTCGTCGAGCCAGTCGAAGATCCGCTGGTCCAACAGGCTGCGGTTGCCAACCTCACAGTGGTCGCCAGCGCCTTCTGATATCTGGAAACGGAAGAGCGCCTTCTTGCCGGGAAGCGCGTCGTAGATCTGCTGGCCGGTGCGGGCAAGCGGGTCGTTCTCAGCTGCAGTGATCGCCGTCGGGCAGCGGATCGCAGCTATGTGGTCCGTGAGATCGAATGGGACCGTCGCCCGCAGGTACTCGGCCAGCGAGTTGACGCCATGCACCCAGAAACCTCGCTGTTCGACCGCCCAGCGCAGTGAGCGGTCTGCATGGATCGCTTCGGCCACGGGCGCCAGCACATCCTCGGGGATGTCGGGATAGCGCTCAATTACCTCCTCAGAGACGCCGGCAGCACCAAGACGCCCAACCATGCCCGAGGCGATGCTGAGCAGCCCGGGATCGGCTACGCACGCGGCCAGACGTCTCTCACCTGAGGCCGCTCGCAGCGCCAGATAGCCGCCCAGGCTCGTACCCACCAGCACGATCCGGTCAGGATCGACATCCTCACGTCCGACGGCCGCGTCGATCACAGGACCGACAACCGCCTCCCAGTCGGCGCGAATAGGGATTCCCTGCTCGAACAGAACCGCGCCTTGTCCAGGACCGTCGAAGATCAGGCAGTGGTATCCGCGCCGCAGCGCTGGCACCGCGTTTGCGAGGAACAGCTCGTACAGTGTGGCGTCATAGCCGTTCGTCGCCACCACCAGGGGGCGCCGACCAGTCGTCCCTGGAGCGTGGAAGAAGTAGGCGGGCATCTGAGCGCCATCGAACGGAATGACGAGGGACTCGCCGGCCGGGTCGAAAAGGACAGCTGCCTTATCAAAGGCCGAACGCTGCTTGCCAAAGGCCTCCACCAGCCGCGAATCGACGGGGACCCCGAACAGCGGGTGGTAGGCGACTGCGTAACTCACGGAGGCGCGCACATACGCCTCCCGTGCGCTGACGGTGTGCCCGCCCTTGGCAGACACGTCCCCAGCCTCCACCAGCCGATCGGCTGTCTCACACCACGCCGCGAACCAGGAGTCATCGTTGCCGTCGAGGATTCGGGCACACGTGGCCCGCACCTCCCCTAGCCCCAATTCACCGTGAGAGGTGAACCCCAGCGCGAACGCCATCGTGAACTCCTCAAACAGCGGATCCTCGAAGAACAACCCCATACAGCCTCCTTTCGTCGATACCCAGACGCCGCCACAAGCCGACGCCCGCCTCGAGCCACCGTAATGCGCTGTGCGCCTGCCAGGCTGTACTCGTCTCGACGACGTCGGCCAGCTTGCGGCAGGACCATTGTTGCCCGGCGGCTTACCGCGTTACCTGATACTCCCGATGCCTCGTCGTGCGGTCGTCCACACTGCCCCTAGATTGCCGCCATGACATCTCCGG
The DNA here is from genome assembly GCA_036268775.1 of Acidimicrobiales bacterium. Taxonomy (GTDB): domain Bacteria; phylum Actinomycetota; class Acidimicrobiia; order Acidimicrobiales; family RAAP-2; genus DASZIT01. The sequence goes on from DATATM010000030.1 coordinate 28,232, forward strand.
CGAATCCGCCCACCGTGATCGAGGGGCGGGTCGTCCACAAGACGTCGAATGCCCTCCAGATCACCTTTCACGACGGGCCCGGGGATCCACTCGGCGTCGGGGTACAGGGGGCCGGCGACGGGAAGGGCAAGAAATTCGCCACTCTGTTGGGGTTCAAGAACGGCGGAGCCGGCAATCACCGGCTCACCTATGCCGGCGGCGAGGTCCTCGGGATTGCTTCGAAGGAGCAACAGCCCACCGTCCTCAGCCGCGGCGAAGATACCCCCTTCGCCACCATTGAGCGGGGCCCCACATCCACGGCCGTCCTGGCCGACGGCACCAACCTGCTCACCTTCGTCCCCGACCCTGACGAGGCGGAGACGCTCGAGCTCTTCCGGGTAGTGGTCAACACGCCGTCCGGTGAACGGGTGGGTCGCTTGGACGTCATTCGCCGGGAGGGAGGCTGGACACTGTCGCGGGCGGTCGACGCCGCTTGGAAGGAGTACATCTGGTTCGACCACGCCGGCCGTGCCCTCCCGGTGCCGGTGCTCGGGACTCGATTGACCTTGCACCGTCCGCCCACCGACGTCGAACGGGACGTCCTCCTCGGTGCTTGCGTGGATATGGCCATCGGCCTTCGCCCGTACATCTCGGCGATGGATTGAGCTGACGCTCAGCCTTCGGTGGCGAATTGCTCCCGAAGTTGGTGCTTGAGGACCTTCCCGGTCGGATTCCGGGGCAGTTGGTCGACGAACTCCCACCGTCTCGGCACTTTGTAGGCGGCCAGCGTCTCGAGGCCGTGGGCCCGGAGGGCGTCGGGATCGGCCTCCCATCCCGGGGCCGGCACCACCACCGCGGCCACGTCCTCTCCCAGGACGTCGTGGGGCACCCCGATCACCGCCACCTCCGCCACCCCCGGATGGGTAAGGAGGACGTTTTCCACGTCGACGGCGTAGACGTTGCTCCCGCCCCGGATGATGACGTCCTTCACCCGGCCGCCGATATAGAGATAACCGTCCTCGTCGAGTCGCCCGATGTCTCCGGTCCGGAGCCAGCCGTCGACCCAGGTCTCGGCGGTGGCGCCGGGATCGCCGAAGTACTCGCGCTGGCGACCGGGGATCCGCAGGCGGACCTCGCCGTACTCCCCGGCCGGTACTTCGGTGCCGTCGGCGTCGACACACACCACCTCGGCGGGCGGCAGCGGCTTGCCCACCGAACCGGGGCGGCGGACCGCCTCGCCTTTCGGCATCAGGCAGTAGACGGACCCGGCCTCGGTCATCCCGTAGTTGTTGGAGACGAGGGCGTCGGGCATCCGCTCCTGCAGCCGATCGATGGCGGTCGGCGCCAACGGGGCACTGCCGACCGCGCACATGCCGATGGAGGAGAGGTCGGCCTGGTCGAAGCGCGGATGGGCGAGCAGCAGTTGGACCATGGCCGGAACCAGGAACACCGCCACCGGCGCCTCCGCCTCGACGAAGTCGATCCACTCGCTGGCGTCGAAGGCCGGTTGGTAAACGCTGGTCATCCCGAGCTTCATCGGGCTGTAGATGAAGCTGATCCCGGCGAAGGTGGCCAGCGGGCTGGCGTGCAGCCACAAACCCCCGCTCCAGTTCGGGCGGCCGTTCGGCACCGCCGAGGCGTTCACGTGACGGATGGCCACCCCCTTTGGGTGACCGGTAGTGCCCGAGGTGAAGAGGATCTCCGATAGGTCCTCCTGGCTCACCGGCACCTGATAAGCGGACCCGTCGGCGTCGAGCAGGTCGGACCAGGCCCGGCCGCCGGCATCCGCTCTATCAGCCCCGGCATCGATCACCACCGACAACGAACCGTCGCCCACCATCGAGAGGGCGGCGCCGACCCGCTGCTCGTCGGTGACCACCGCCACCGCGCCGGCATGGGCCAGCATCCCGGCCACCTCGGTCGGGGCCAGCCGGGGGTCGAGAGGGACCACCGCCCCCCCGGCCCGGTGGACGGCGGCATAGGCGGTGACCCAGCGGAGGGCGTTGGCGCCACCCAGCCAGATGGCCACCCGGTCGCCGTGGCCCACCCCTGCCGAAGTCAGACCCCGGGCCAACCGGTTGGCCTGGCGGTCCCAGTCGGCGAAGGTGAGGTGGCCGACACCCACCACCCGGTAGCCGATGGCCTCGGGGTGGAGCTCGGCCATGCTGGCCAGCTGGGCCACCTGCAATCCGGCATAGGCGGGGGTGGTATCGCTCATCAGGCGCCTACCTTTCCCCATTCCCGCCCGGTGTGCACGTTTCCGACAAAGCCGGTGCGGCCCCTGCGCGCTGCGGTACCGTCGTCTCCAACTCATCATCCTCTCTCCGGCTGACGACCGGGAATTGGTCCCAGAACCAAGGAGTCCCCCGATGCCAACTGGTCCTGAATTCCGAGGGCGGATCGGGGACGACTGGCGGGACTCCGAGCCCTGGTGGCCGCCGGTGCCAACACCCCCCGAGGGTGCCCCCAACGTCCTCCTGGTGGTGCTCGACGACGTCGGGTTCGCCCAGCTGGGTTGCTACGGCTCGGACATCGCCACTCCGGTGATGGACCGGCTGGCCGCCGGCGGGATCCGGCTGGCCAACTTCCACACCACCGCATTGTGTTCCCCCACCCGGGCCTGCCTCCTCACCGGCCGCAACCACCACCGCAACGGGATGGGCCGGGTGGCGGACCTGGCCGTCGGGTTCCCCGGCTACTGGGGCAGGCCGCCCAAGGAGAACGGGTTCCTGGGGGAGATCCTCCGGGCCAACGGCTATGCCAGCTACGCGGTGGGCAAGTGGCACCTGACTCCCGACGACGAGACCCACATGGCCGCCCCCCGCGGCTCCTGGCCCCTCGGGCGGGGGTTCGACCGCTGGTACGGATTCCACGGCGGCGAGACCCACCAATTCGTGCCGGCCCTCTACCACGACAACCACGCGGTAGCGCCGCCCGCCACCATCGACGAGGGCTACCACCTCAGCCAGGATCTGGCCGACCGGGCCATCGAGTACATCGGCGATCTGCGGGCGGTGGACGCCGACCAGCGGTTCTTCCTGTATCTGGCCACCGGCGCCTGCCACTCCCCCCATCAGGCTCCCGCCGAGTGGATCGACCGCTACGCCGGCCAGTTCGACGACGGCTGGGACGCCTGGCGCCAACGCACCTGGACCCGACAGCTCGAGCTCGGCATCCTCCCTCCGGGAACCTCGCTCTCCCCCCGCCCCCCGTGGGTGCCGGCCTGGGACAGCCTCGACGAACGGCACAAGACGGTGGCCGCCCGATTCATGGAGTGCTTCGCCGGATTCCTCTCCCACACCGACCACCAGCTGGGCCGGGTCATCGACTTCCTCGACCAGGCGGGTGAGCTCGACGACACCCTGGTGATGTTGGTCTCCGACAACGGGGCCAGCGCGGAGGGGGGGTCCGAGGGCTCCATCAACGACGGCCGGCTCTCCAACCTCGACCCGGCCAGCAACGACGAGATGTTCGAGCGGCTCGACGAGATCGGCGGGCCGCTGAGCCACAACAACTACCCGTGGGGCTGGACGCTGGCCGGCAACACCCCGTTCAAGCGGTGGAAGCGGGAGGTGCACCAGGGTGGGGTGGCCGACCCCTGCATCATCAGTTGGCCGGCCCGGCTGGGCTCCGGGGGGGGCGGGATCCGTCGCCAATTCGCCCACGCCATCGACGTGCTCCCGACGGTGCTGGAGCTGGCCGGCATCCGGGCGCCAGTCGAGATCGAGTCAGTGCGGCAGACATCCATCGACGGGGTCAGCTTCGCCTACCTGCTCGGCGTCGACGGCGCCGAGCAGCCGGAGCGCCACATCACCCAGCACTTCGAGATGTTCGGGTCCCGGGCCATCTACCACCGCGGCTGGAAGGCGGTCACTTTCCATCCGGTCGGACCCCTCTACGACGACCGGCTGAACCCCAATGCCCCCTTCGAGGACGACGTCTGGGAGCTCTACCACGTGGCCGAGGATCCCTCCGAGACCATCGACCTCGCCGCCGGCCAACCCCAGAAGGTGGCCGAGCTGGTCGCCCTGTGGTGGAACGAGGCGCGCCAGAACCAGGTGCTACCCCTCGACAACCGGGTGTTGTGGGCCCTCACCCATCCGAAGCCCGACCATCGCCAACCCCGCGATGTGTTCCATTACTTCCCCGACGGTGCCCCGGTGCCCGAATCGGTGGCGGTCAACGTCCGGAACCGGTCGCATCGGATGACCGTCGACGTCACCGTGCCGAGCGGGGTGGTCCCCGAAGGGGTGCTGCTGGCCCTCGGCTGTGCCCTCGGAGGCTGGTCGCTCCACCTCATCGCCGGACGACTGCGCTACGTCCACAACCTCTACGGCAAGGAGCACCACATCATCGAGGCCACCCAGCCGATCGGGTCGGGCAACCACACTCTGGCCTTCGAGTTCCAGAAGTACGACGGTCTCGGTGGTCAGATGGTGCTGTCCTGCGACGGGAGGACCACCGCCCGGGGAAATATGGAGCGGTTCACCCCGTCCGGGTTCAACGGGGTGGGGATCGGCCTCACCTGTGGCTACGAGTGGGGGCCGGCGGTCGGCCCCGGCTACCAGGCCCCGTTCCGGTTCAACGGGACCATCGTCTCGGCCACCGTCGAGACCACCGGGCCGGTGCTCCGGGACCCGTTGGCCGAGCTGGCCGCCATCCTCGCCGAGCAGTAAGCCAGTAACCCCGGGGGTCAGCCCACCGCCCGGCGCCGGAAGCCGATCATGCCGATGGCGGTGAGGATCAGCCAGGCGCCGATGGCGGCCACGAAGCAGATCCAGGTCTGGATGTGGGGCACGGAGGGGACCATCAGACCCCGGAGCCCTTCGCTCACATAGGTCATCGGGTTGCAGGCCGACACCACCTGGAACCACCGGATGTGGCTGAGGGACGGCCAGGGGTACTGACTCGACCCGGTGAACAACAATGGAGTGAGGACCAGGGCAAAGGTCACGTTGATCCGGTTGGGGGACACGAAGGTCCCGAGCACCAGGCCCATCGAGGCGCCGAGCAGCGCCCCGATCAGGGTCATCGCCACCACCCCGGCCGCCGCCCCCGCCGTCCAGGGGATCGACCCCAGCAACCAGATCCCGATCGGGAACATCACCGCGGCGGCGATGGTAGCCCGCATGGCGGCGATAACGATCTTCTCCAGCGCCACCGCCCCGATCGGCAGCGGCGCCAGCAGCCGGTCCTCGATCTCGTTGCTGTAGGAGAACTCGATGACCAGTGGCAGCGCGGTGCTCTGCAGACCGGTGAGGACGGCGGCCAGGGCCACCAGGCCGGGGAACAGCACTTCGGCGTAGCCGGGCCGGGCGTAGCCGAGCTGGGTGAGCACCTTCCCGAACACGAACAGCAGGAACAACGGTTGGAGGATCACCTGGGCCAGAAAGATGGGGAACTCCCGCCCGGTGACGAACAGGTCCCGGCGCAGGATGGCCAGCCCGGTCTGCCACGGGCCCCAGGGGCGGGCCCGATCCACAGTTGGCTCCGCCACCACACCATCAACCGTCGTCATCGCAGCGACCTCCCGGTGAGATGGATGAACACATCTTCGAGGGTGGGCTCGCCGAGCCGGACGTCGGTGAGCGAGGCACCGGCATCCCCGATGGCCTGGACGACGACGGCCAGCAGTGGGGCGGTCTCGCCCTGCACGTAGACCCGGTAGCGCCAACCGGCCGCCCCCGGGTCCTCCAGTTGCTCCACCCGGTCGACGGCGGCCAGCTTGACCAGCTCCCGGTAGACCGCCCCGGCGTCCACCGCTTGTCCCGGACCCACGGTGCAGTCGAGGGTGCGCTCGCCGGCCATGTCCCGCACCAGCGCGGCGGGGGCATCGAGGGCCAGCAGCTGGCCGTGGTCGATGATCGCCACCCGGTCACTGAGGACGGTGGCCTCCTCCATGTCGTGGGTGGTGATGACCACCGTGGTCCCTTCCGCCTTGAGCTGGGCGATCCGCTCCCACATGAACAGCCGGGCGGCGGGGTCCAGCCCGGTGGAGGGCTCGTCCAGGAACAGCACGGTGGGGGCGTGCATCAGCGCCCGGGCGATCATCATCCGTTGGATCTGGCCCCCGGAGAAATCGTCGGGGCGATCGTCGGGCCGGTCGTCCAGCCCGAACTGGGCCAGTAATTCATCGGCCCGGGCCCGGCGCAGCGCCCGGGGCACCCCGTGGTAGCTGGCGTGGAAGAGCAGGTTCTGCCGCACCGACAGGGAGCGGTCGAGGTTGTTCTGCTGGGGTACCACCCCGAGCACCCGGCGGGCGCCCACCGGGTCGGACATCACGTCGACCCCGGCCACCCGGGCCAGCCCACCGGTCAGCCGGATCCGGGTGGTCAGGATGCCGATGGTGGTGGTCTTGCCGGCGCCGTTGGGCCCGAGGAAGCCGAACACCTCCCCCGGTCGCACCCCGAAGGTGATCCCGGCCACCGAGTCGACCGGTGCCTTCGGGTACCGCTTGACCAGATCGGTGACCTCGACGGCCGCCCCGCTCTCCCCGCCCATCACGATGTCGGTTCGGCTGACCTCACCGCCGGAAGCCCGTGGTAGGGGCTGCCCTGTTGTTGCCACTCCTCGTAGCGGGCCATGAAGCCGGGACCGAAGGGGTCCTCGCCGATCAGCGGCATCGCCGCCCGCCAGATGGTGAGGTCGTCGGGGGCCAGCTCCGCCGCCACCGACAGATGGGACCGGGTGGCATCGGGGTTGCCCTGGCGATGGGCCTCGGCCGCCACCCGGAAGTGCAACCGGGCCATGACTTCGTCGTCGGAGAGATCCCCCACCGCCGACCGGGCGTCGTCGGCGGAGATCGGGACCTCCCCCTCCCGGGCCCAGCGGCGCACCTGGTCGAGATGGGGCGAGGCTTCCACCCCGGTGATCTCCTGGAACAGGTCGGTCCCGAAGGCGTAGCCGTTGGGACGGACGATGGTGTCGTGCTCGTCGATCCAGACCACCGTGGGGACGTTGGAGATGGCATAGAGCTCGGTGAGGATGTGCTCGGAGTCGTAGAGCACCGGCATGGTAATGCCGTCGCAGTAGGGGGTGACATCGGCGGCGGCCTGGTCGAGGGCCACCGCGATCACCGAGAAGTTGAAGGCGGCCAGCTCGTCGTGGAGCCCCTGCCAACCGGGGAGGTCGTAGCGGCAGCCACACCAGCTGGCGAACGTCACCAGCAGCTTCTTCTTCCCTTCCCACTCCCGGCTGGAGCGCAGGTTCTCGTCGAGGTCGGGCAGGTCGAACGGCGGGGCGCGGAGACCATTAAGAGCCGAGCTGCGCGACTCGGTGGGGAGGGAGACCGCCACCACCCCGATGGTGGTATCGACCACGATCTGGCGGCCGAGGGCGGTGGCCACCGCGGCGAGGTCCACCCGGCCGTCCACCACCAACTTGGACAGATCGGCCACCGGCACGCAGACGTCCTGGCGGCAGAGGCCCACCGGCTTCAGCTCCCAGCCCAGCGCAGCCGGCAGGCGTTCGGGGTCGATCAGGGCGGTACCCCGGTCATGATCGACGAACCCTTCCACCGACCTGGCCGTCGAGCTGATGACGGTAATCCTGGACATGCCCCCCCTTTGGCTCCCAACCCCCTCTTCCTACCATCTGGTCCCGGCTGGACGCCTATCCGGGCCTGCTCACGAGGCTCATGGTCTCGGACCGTGACCGACATGTCGATCCATCCGGACACGGCAGCCGGTGCCAACGTGCGGAGGCTGGCTGCTGACCATCGGCGCCCGCCTGGCGATAGCACCATTATCGAGTCGACAAGTCTCTTGTAGCCGAGGAACGCTCCCCGCTTTCAGCGCCGGGCTGGTCGATGAATGCCACCTCTTCGTATTTCCGGTGCTCGTCGGTGAAGGAAAGCCTGCATTCCTCAGCAACGCCCCCGTCCAGTTGGACCTGCGAGCGGAGCACCGGTTCAGCAACGGGGTTGTTAACTTCCGCTACTGCATCCAGAACTGACCCTACCGGCGGGGGCGCACCGGTCGCGGTCGCTTCGACGATCCAAACTGTGGGCAGCTTCTAAGGCGACGGACAACCGAAGCCGCTCTGATCCTGTCGCCCAATGGCTCCTCAGGCTTCGGCGATACCGACGATGTGGGTATTGAAGGGAACAAAGGGAGAATGGATCCGATAACTGCGGTTCTCGACGGAACTGAAGCCCGCTGATTGGATCACCGTCTGGAGATCTCGCTCACACGAACAGCCCTCAAATACCCATGCCCATGGTCGACGCACCGCCCGCTGAATCCGACGGGTCATCGTGCCCTCCGCTGCCGCGACGTGTTCGAGATAGCTGTATCGACCGCCGGACCGCAGCACCCGACGAACCTCTGACACCACTTGGCACGGATCGGTGACTGTGCAGAGAACCAAACTCGAAATCACAGCATCGACACTTGAGTCTGGAAGGTCGATCCGTTCGCCCACGACATCTCTGATTTCCAATTCGATCTCATGGCGTTGGGCGGCACGACACAGCGAATGGTGCATGTAGGAGTTCGGCTCGACGGCAATGACTTTGGTGCCAGGCCGCAGATAACGAAAGTTGGCCCCAATGCCCGATCCGATTTCCACGACAGTATTTGGAAGGTCGGCGTACACCCCCTCCTTATGCCGTCGTAGGTGCCAGTTGACGTACACATCCATGAGGCGAAAGAAGAGCGCGTTGAAACGTCCTCGCACGGGATGTGTCTCGAAATCGGACGTCTCTTCAGCCACGCGGCGTTTCGCGGCAACCTGGTTGTTGGCCTTCGAGCGCATGTTAGGGGCCGGGGGTTTGCAGCGGGACGCCACCCCCTGCCTCAAGACGGCGCTGGTCAATAACCATGCCTTCAGGTCCGGGGTGGGACGAAGAGAGGAACCCTGTGCACATGATCCGCAGCCATGCAATCTTGTCATCATGGGTCGCGAAGTATGCCTGCTGCTCAATGACGAAGTCGCCGTCTGGACTCTCCACTCTCAATCGGTAACCGACACGATTGAGTGAGCCGATGGAGTCGGTCTCGACGGCAAGGATCTCGGTGATTTGCCTGTCCCCTCCGAACCAAATGCCGAGGATGGTCTCGTCGACAATGACATCGACATTGTTCGACTCCCAGAACTTCCCCGGAGTCATCGCCCGAAAGTCGACATCAGACTGAAGGATTTGCCTGAGCGCCATGGCGTCCTTGGCGGCCAACGATCTCGCCAGCAGTTCACCGAGGCGACGCCCCATGTCCGAACTCTGCGCGGTCCTCGTTGGGCGATTGGCTACACGGCAAGAGAGATCGCCTCTTTCGGAAGGATGCACGGATGGCATTCGGTCAGTAGCTGAAAGTGGTGGCGCCGTCGCCGATCCACTCCCAGAGTTGGACCGACCCGCCCAACTGGGCATTGGAAAGCAGTGTGGCACTTTCGAGCTGCCTGGCGTTGAAGCAGATCGGGCAGACGAGGAACTTTCCGCCGGCGGCGTCGAAACGCTCCACGAGGTCAGCGACCCCGGGACAACCTTCGCACGCCATCCCGATGGCGAACCCGTTGGTCGCCAGGCGAACTGCTTCTTTGGTGAGGAACATGAGCGCGCTCCTACCGCTTTCGGCGGCACCAACGGCAACCAGCAAGGCGACCGTCACCTTCTCCGAGTCCTCGAGGCCGGTGGTCAGGCTGATGGCGGCTCGAGTCATGGAGCCAACTCCCCTGTGGCGGGGTCGATCGTGGCTTGCACCTGGTAGACGGCATCGACAGGGAAGCCTCCGCAGCGGCCGTGCTCGCGAATGATGTCCTCATTCGCCGCCAAATAGACGCACGTGATCCTGTCGTCGCTGACGTAGCTATGAAGCCATTGGACGTCGGGGCCAAGGTCGCGGAGGACTTCGTTTGACTTGCCGGCGATGGCTGCGAGGGCGGCGGCGTCCATCTGGCCTACGCCGGGGACGGTGCGCTCGATGAGGTACTTGGGCATTGCCCCTCTCCTTATCCGCGTGGTCAATGACACGCTGTGGTCTTAGTACGAGGGTACGGACATGGCGAGACGTGGTCATGAGGTATTCACCCCATGGTTCGGGTGCCCACTACGCGCCGCCAGTAAGGTCCTGGCATGTCGGATTCGGGAGTCAGGCTCACCGAGGTATTAATGGCGCTTTCCCTTGCCACCGACCTTGGGTTCGGGCAGCCGTCCGAACACATGCTTCGGTCGGCGCGAATCAGTCTACGCCTCGGTGAACGGCTAGGACTAAGTACAAACGAGCTGGCCACTCTCTACGACGTGAGTCTCCTTACCTACGTCGGGTGCCCGGTCTACGGCAACGAGGCGGCGATGCTCTTTGGCGACGACATTGACTTTCGCGCGCACGCCGTGGAGGTCGATCTAGCCGGGTTTCCTGCGATGGTCTTCATGCTTCGACGTGCCGGCCATGGGACTTCGGCGTTCAACCGTGCCCGACAGGCGGCAGCCCTCATGGCAAGCGGAGGCCGGAGCATTGTCGAGCAGATGGCCAACCACTGTTCAGCGGCTGGTGCCCTGGCCGACCGGCTCGGCCTCAGCGGCGACGTTCGTGCGGGGATCGAACAGGCCTACGCCCGATGGGACGGACAAGGCGTCCCCCGGGGTTTGGCGAGAGACGAGCTCGCCCTTGCCGCTCGTATCTCCCACGTCGCCGAGGCCTGCGAGGTGTTTCAGCGCAACGCTGGTGTCGAGGAGGCCGTCGAAATGGTGCGTTCGAGAAGCGGCAGCCACTTCGACCCTGAGGTGGCCGCCGCCGTGTCACACGCCCCTGAGTCGTTGTTCGACGGTATCGCTCAGGACACCGTCGACGAGATCCTCGCTGCAGAGCCGGTTGAGCGGCCGTCTTTGACTGATGACGAGCTGGACCTTGTCCTAGAGGCGATCGGGGACTTCTGCGACCTGCGTTGCCACTACTTCGCCGGACACGCTCGGGGCACGGCCGACCTGGTCGTTGGGACCGCCGATCTCATGCAGATGCCGTCAACCGAGACGAGCCTTATTCGCCGGGCCGCGCTCGTCCATGACGTGGGGAGTTTCGGCGTACCGGGAGCCGTGTGGGACAAGCCCGGACCGTTGTCTGCCAGCGAACACGAGCGCATGCGTCTGCACGTCTACTACGTCGAACGAATCTTCAGCCGGCCCGAGCCGCTCCGGAGAGTCGGGCTCCTAGCTGCGACACATCACGAGCGCATGGATGGCTCCGGCTACCATCGCCGGGTCGCCGGGACGATGCTCTCCTCCCAGGCTCGAGTGCTTGCGGCCGCCGATACTTACCAAGCGATGATGCAACCCCGTCCCCACCGCGGTGCCATGTCCGAGGCGGATGCTGCACGGCACATGCGGACTGAAGTGGCGGAGGGAAGGCTCGATCCAGCGGCGACCGACGCCGTGCTCGTGGCGGCTGGGCACGTTGCGAGCCGCTCACGCGCCGGCGGGCCCGCACTACTCACTTCGCGCGAAAGCGAGGTACTCGCGCTGCTCACGCAGGGGCTACCCAATAAGGCAATGGCACGGCAACTCGGCATCAGCCCAAAGACCGTAGGCAACCACGTAGAGCGGATCTACACAAAGCTCGGTGTATCGAACCGCGCCAGTGCCGCCATGCATGCAATGCAGCAGGGGCTCTTAGGAACGCCGCCAGTGACGGACAGGTAACCACTTGTGCGGTCGTCGAGGCCCTCGCTATCGGCGTTGGTATCTTTGAAAGCAGTCAGTGAAGGGCAGTCGTGCGAAGGGGTCTTCGGGCCCCTTCTGCCCGTCCTCTGTGCTTGATGAAGGGTCTATCTCCCAGGTAGCCCATAACCGCCGGAACTGGGGCCTCCATTAGCGCGGCGGACTGGTCCTGTCAGGTAGTTTCTATTCCCAGAGAGCGGCCAGCCTAAGACGTGGCATTCGCTCCTTGCCCGAGGTGCAGACAAGACATGCCTGAGTTCCCCGCGATTACGCACGTAGCGCTAACGGTTACGAGCCTCGAACGGAGTGTTCCTTGGTACAAGGCCCTGTTCGGCTCGGAGCCGATTCTTGACGAGGACACAGGTCCGTTCCAGCGTGTCGCTTGGCTTACGGGCGGCACAATCGTCGGTCTAACTCAGTTCCCTGATTTGAGCAGCACTGAGCCATTCAACGAGCGCCGGCCGGGGCTCGATCATCTGGCTTTCGGCTGTGCCAGCCGCGATGAGTTGAGAGCATGGGAAATCCATCTAGACGAACTCGGCATCCCCAACGGTGGCATCGTGGACGCGCCCGGGTACTCGGCATTGTCCTTTCGAGACCCTGACAACATCGCACTCGAGTTGTTCGCACCTCGGGGCTAGGACTGGCGGAGTATCTGTCTGCCCAATAGGCCGTCCCCTAACGCCATTGATGACGCCTTCCAGACTTCGAGTGGTGCTCGTGCGTTAACCCAAGAGGATCCTGCCTGCTGGCCGGGACGATCGGGCCGGCGGTGGCGCCGGAGCTCGGTCGCTGGTAACTCGACCTGGATCGCGTAGGGTGTCGCGGTGGGATCCAAGGGCGACAAGCCACGCAAGCCGAAGCACCCACTGCCGAAGGTGCCCAAGGGCGAGGAGCCCAACACCCTCCCCCTCCCGGGGCTGGTCGGTGGGGCGACGACCGACCCTGCAGGCTACGGGGGCGATCACCAACACTCACAGGATCCCGGTCGGGCCGGCAAGGCCCTGCTGTGGCTGCTCGGGCGGAGGCCCAAGGATCCCAACCCCGCACCCTGAAGCCCGACCCGGGCGGGTGAAGATCAGGGTTGGTCTACCCGGTGCCGGTCGACGCCCTCTACACCGGCGTAAACCGTGACCGGGGGTGGCCGTCAATGGACGTGAACACCATCCACCGTATGGACACCCCGCTTGTCATGGAACGAGTGCGCCGAGCCTCTCGAGCAGGAGAGACGGCCCCGTAACATCGGGTCGGTGGGCAGTACGGCACACCGGTGTCACCCAAAGGTGACGCTCCACCCAATCTGGTGCGGGTGACCAACACCGCAACGGCGGCCTCGATTTCGTCGATCCTCAACATTCGTATTGGTCAAGCCGGCTATGGGTGTCCCACAGCAGGTTGGGGTCCGGTCACCCAGAAGAAGGTTTTGCGCCCGTTTGGAGGGACTTTCTCCTCTTGACGCTCGCCCACAAAGAGCGCATGGTGGATTATGCGACGTCTGTTGTTGTTGCTCGTTATTGGTGCTTTGGGAGTGTTGGGTGTGCTCGTCGGTTCCGGAGCGACTGCCACGGCAACTAAGCCGCCTGTGACGACGACCACTGTGCCCTCCCTTCCGACTCTGCCTTTGACTACAACTACGGCGCCTCTGTCGATGGGTAGTCTTCCTTCTCCACCGTCTACCGTTTCCTTGCCTGTGGGTGGACTACCTCCTCCGCCGACTACCACGACAACGCCGACTACCACCACAACGCCGACGACGCCGACGACGCCGACGACCACGACAACTCTGTCGCCGCCCGGTGGTAGCGGGGCTCAGTTCTCGTCTCAAACAGGTGAGGCCGTGTCAACGCTTCCTGCGACTGAGAAGATCACTTCTGTTATAGCGATGCCTGGGGCTACCGTCGCGCCAGCGCCTGGGAGTGATGTGGTGATGACTTCGCCGGCAACTGCGGTTGCCGCGGCTGGAGGGGACTGGGGTGGTGTTGTTCCAACGGTCCGATATGGATTGTTGAGTTGGGATGCTGGTGGTACCTTCTCTTCGACACCGGGTGCTAGTCCGTCCTTCATAGGCCCCCCGTCGCCCGGTCCTTACCAGAATGCCCCTGTGTGGGTAGTGACTTACGTGGGCGTGTCGCCGCCTATGACTGGCCCGCCTTGTCCGCCTGGCGGCTGCCCACCTGCGCCGTCTACGACGGTGGGGACGGTGCCCGCCGGTTCGGGATCGACGTATGTGTTCGTGGATGACCGTACCGGCCAGAACATCATGGGCTTGGCCTACTAAGGGCAGAGACGGCCGCACTGGAAGTTTGACCCGTCCACCTGCCCCCACAACGCTTAATACACGTATGATCCATCTGGTATCTCAGTGCTTTCTGTCCAGCGCTGGGAAGATGCCCGGATGAGTTCATTCCCCGTCCTGGTCCGCACGTCTTCACCTGCCGGAGAGACCCGATTCAGGCTGGCTGAACCGCTGATTGACTCTTATCTCGAGTTCGTGGCCGGTCGGACCAGACCGAACACATTGCCGGCGGTGGCCCACGCCCTGAAGGCGTTCTTCACCGTCGTCGACAAGGCACCGGTCGCCGTGGTCTCGGCCGATGTCTTCGAGTTCCTTGCCGACCAGCGGGGTGATCGCTCCGTGGTGCGGATGTCGGACGGCGAGTCAGGTCTGTCAGCCCGCACCATCGCCCGTCGGCTGTCCTCGGTGTCGGGCTTCTACGCGTATCTTGGTGGCCCGGGGCGACACCCCGGTCGAGACCAACCCGGTGCCGAAGGGACTCTCCACCCGCCGACGCGGCGGTCGGGTCCGGACGGTGCCACTGGTGCGAGTGCCCCGAGTCAGCTGGCCTCCCCCGCCGGCACGCTCACCAGGCGGCGTTGCGGCGCGCTCACCACACCAGCCGGACGTCCCGTCGCGGCCCTGCGCTTGCGCTTCACCGGGGTGGACAGGTTGGCGGCACGCCGTAGGTGCCCCAGTTCCTTGGCCATGGCGCGCGCCAGGGCCGGCAGATCCGGCACCGCGGTAGCACAGGCGTTCATACCCACGAACAACGAGTCGCGGTAGCTCTGCACCGTGATGTTGAGCGCTACCCCGTCAATGATCGGCCCGAGCGGATGCACTGCCTCCATGCGCATCCCGGCGAAGTAGAGCGGGAAGGTGGGCCCCGGGACGTTGGAGATCATCAGGTTGCCTGCACGCAGCCGGCGCAGCACCCCCATGTGGGCTCCCAGTCGGAGGACCGCCCGGGCTACGGGGGGCGGGACCGCGTCGCTGACCGCCGACGCCATCGGGCCGTAGCCGACGGATCGCTCCTGGTCCTTGGTTGAAGCGCTGGCCCCCGAGATCGCTCGCAAGCGGTCCAAGGGCTTCTCCAGGTCGTTGGCCAGTGCCACGAACATGGCCGACAGCCGGTTCCCCTGCGCCTCGCCCTCGGAGAGCGCCCTCACTGAGACGGGCACGATCGCCACCAGCGGGTCACTGGCTTCCGGATCGTGCACCGCCAGATGCCGGCGTAGCGCGCCGGAGCTCATCGCCAGCACCACGTCGTTGATGGTGACCCCGAACTGTTCTTTCAGCTCCAGTACCTCACGCATCTTCAGCTCGGCGAAGGAGACCGCCCGGGTCGCCCCGACCGGCGTCTCGAATGTCGAGGGAGCGCCCAGAGGAATGGAGATCGGGCCCGTCTCGCTGTCGGCGGCACGGCGGGCCAGCCGGACGGCGGTGCGCCCGATCTCCCGCACCGCCCGCCAGGCGCGGATGGGGCTGGTGATGAGGTTCGGGAGAGCGTCGGCGACCAACTGGGCGTTCGACGGCAGCGCCGGCGGCAGCCAGGGCGGGCAGAACTCGGTGATGGCGCGGCCTTCGGCGGACAGGTCGAGCAGCTGCGCCATGAGCTGTGCCCCGGCCACACCGTCGATGACAGAGTGATGGATCTTGGCGACCAACCCCACCCGGTCGCCGCAGAGGCCTTCGATGACGTGCATCTCCCAGGGGGGTTGGTCCTTCATGAGCGGCCGGCTCATGATGTCAGCCACCATCTGGGTCAGCTCCACCTCACCGCCGGGGTCCGGCACGGTCGCACGGTGCAGGTGGTTGTCGAGGTCGAACTCCGGGTCGTCAACCCATCGCGGGTGATCGAGCCCGAACGGTACGGCCATGAGGCGGCGGCGGAACGGGGGCAGGGTGGGCACGCGTTCGGACAGCAACGCCTTGACGGCGTCGAAGGAATACCCGCCGGGCGCGGTCGCCGGGTCGAAAATGCAGGCGTACGCCACCTCCATCGGCGTCTCCGGGGTTTCGGAGTAGATGAACATCGGGTCGATGCCGTTCATCCGCTGCATGGCTTCACGCTCCGCATCCCGCCCGAGAGCCGAGAGACTCCTGTGGCGCACGCTGATCCCGCAGACCCTGGCTGTCGAAGGCCGGAGGCTTCCCGTCGGGCCGCATATGCACGCTCGATCCGGAAGTGCTCCAGTGAAATCGTATTTCCCTGCATCGCACCAGTTCAACCGGGATGGGGAAAGTTCTTCCTGCGTTCACGCGCTTGTAACCTGGCCGAACAACGAATGCCCGATGAACCCGATCGACTTCGGCTCCGTGAATGTCCCCAATCTTCGGATATGAGTGCGTCGGCCGCGAGGGGACCGTGGTCCGTAAACGAATTGTGAGCGGGCTCGGGTCGGGCCAAGCTGGGTCGTGCCCGAAAACCGATTCGTCGGCGAGATCGCCAGAACCTACGACCAGCCTGGGACAGGGATGTTCGCCGGCGAAGTTCTCGAAGCGACCGTCGACTGCCTGGTCGAGTTGGCCGGCGGCGGAGCGGCGATGGAGTTCGCGATTGGCACTGGCCGGGTTGCTATCCCCTTAGCTGCCCGGGGCGTTCCGGTCGCCGGGATCGAATTGTCCACGGACATGCTGGCAGTACTGCGGTCGAAGCCCGAAGCGAGCGATATCACGGCCGTTGAAGGCGACATGGCAGTGACATTCTTGGAGGGGGAGTTCTCCCTCGTGTACCTGGTCTTCAACACCATCACCAACCTGACGTCGCAAGACGAACAAGTCGCGTGCTTCGAAAACGCTGCCCGCCACCTTCGCCCTGGTGGCCGCTTTGTAATCGAGAACGGGGTGCCCGGTCTTCGTCGGTTACCGCCAGGGAATGCCGGAGTCCCGTTCGCAGTGACGGAGGACTACATCGGTGTCGACGACTTCATTGACCGCACACACAAGCAGATCTCCCGGTCTCGGCACTTCTACCGGAATCCCGATGGCAGCTTCCGCGAATTCACGGCACCATTCCGATACGTGTGGCCGGCTGAGTTGGACCTGATGGCTCGGATCGCCGGCATGACGCTGGAGCATCGATGGGCGTGGTGGGACCGCTCCCCGTTCACTGGTGAGAGCCCCTCGCATGTCAGCGTGTGGCGCCTCCCGTAAGTACAGAAGCAGTCGCCAATTCGCCTACGGGTCAGCCGGGGGTGCCTCTGAACGCCGGGAGCGGGACGGCGATCACCAGCTCGCCGCTCGGCCTGGCTATCCTCGTTCCGAAGGACCAGGGCGATCCGGTCAAATGAATGGAGAAAGACAGATGTGCCTGAGGGCCTGAAGGCCGGGGATGTGGCCGGCGAGATCACCAGACACAAGAAGCACACCAGCGATCGCGAGGAGGAATCGCCAGAAGAAGACGGGCGCGAGCATGATCGGGTGCTCTCGGTCATCGAAGCCATACTCCTCGCCATCGTGGCTTTGCTCGCCGCCTACACGGGATATGCATCGGCGAAGTGGAGCACCGAGTCATCGGTGCGGTTAGCCGGGGCCTCGGCGGCTCGTATCGAGGCGAATCGAGCCGCTCTCGATGCCCAGAACACCAAGGACTTCGACTCGACGACGTTCAACACCTGGTTCACCGCCTACGTTGCCGGCAACGCCACCGCCGAAGCGGTGGCGGAGCGCCGGTTCAGTCCCGCCTTCAAGGTGGCCTTCGACGCCTGGATCGCCACGCAGCCATTCACCAACTCGTCGGCCCCACCCGGCCCGACTTACATGCCAGAGTACAAACAGCCGGAACTCGCCCAGGCCACCAACCTCGACAAGAAAGCGGATACGCAATACGCGCTCGGGGTTGATGCCGGCGCTAACTCCGATAACTATGTCCGGGACACCATCTACCTCGCCACCATCTTGTTCCTCATCGGGATCAGTGGCCACTTCCGATTTTTCCGGATTCGGCTCGGTCTGGTCATCCTCGGCGGCCTCATGCTCATGGTCGCCGTGGTTCAGATCGTGACCTCGCCGCCCATCCCGTGACTGTCGACGACGAAGGTCGCGCTCCCATCTGCCCGTTTTGCGGGGTGACCGCTCTACCCGGTGACGCCGGGCACGTTCTCGACCCACGCTTCATCTGTGAGAATCCCGACTGTGAGGCCTTCGGTGAAGTGATCGAGGCCGGTTAGATCATTCCGTCCGTGCCCTGCCCCTGGCGCCGAAGCGGGGTCGTGAGGAGGACTATTCCGGTCCGATTCCAACATCGGTTCTTGCTGACTCGGCGCAACTTCGAAAGCGGCGACGAACGAAGCGGCTGGTACTGGTCGGGTACGGGCTGGTGGTGATTGTTGGCTTCGTAGTCGGGTACTTGTCGGCCAGTGGCACACCTGGCGCCCGCCTCGTTTGGGGACTGTTGGGCGTCTTCGTGGCATGGGTGGCCCTTTGGGTCGCGCTGCTGAGGCTGCGTGTTGGTATGTCGGTGCGGAATATGCGCGAGGGTCGGTCGTAGGAGGATCCGGTCTTAGGAGGATCCCCCAGTCGGCGGGTGCGGGCGCGCTATCAGCCCGATGGTCCCGCCTGGCCCAGGAGGCCGCGCCCAGCATGCGGGTCTGTTCGATTTACGGCGCCAGTAGTGCGGATCGCTCCCGGAGCATCCTCTTGCGGTCCTCGGCGCCGAGAGCTGCGGGCTCCGTCGAGTCGATGAAGTCGAGGAGCGCGTCGACGAACCGCTCCGGAGCCTCGATCTGGGGGAAGTGACCTACACCCTCAATGATCACCAGCCGGCTGCTCGGCACAGCCTCGTGGGCGGAGTAGGCGTGGCTAACCGGGATGATGTCGTCCCGCTCCCCCCAGACGATGAGAGTCGGCATCGACGAGGCCAGGTAGAGCCGGTCCATTGCGCTGACCGTCTGACCGCCGGGGTCGATAACGGACCTTATCGTGCGAGCAAAAGCCTGGCGGTTCTCCGCCTCCGCCAGCGACGCGTAGGCGCTCCACATTTCGGCGATACGACCCAGGCGGATGCCACTGCCGTTGATCTTCCGAAACAAGCTGTCACCCCAGTCACGGACGAAGCCCGGGAAGATCGCCGGCATCACGTACTCGCTCCCCGGGAACGTCATGAACCGAAGCATCCAGTTCACCTCTCGTCCCAGGCCGCCACTGTCGACGAGGACGAGCCGTTCGCATTGCTCAGGGTGTTGGTAGGCAAGCTGCATGGCAACTCCGCCCCCGAAAGACTGGCCAACGACGGAGGCCCGGTCGATGTCGAGGACCTCGAGCAGATCACGGATTCCACTGGCGAACGCGCCGAGTGAGTAGTCTCCAACCGGCTTGTGGGACTGACCATGACCCATCAGGTCCGGCGCAATCACGGTGAAGCGATCAGTCAAACGAGGGATGACGTCCCGCCAGGTCCGGGAGCTGCCGGCTATGCCGTGAAGGAGCAGGAGAGCCGGCCCATTTCCCTCCATTCGGTAAGCCATTTCGTGCCCGTGGATCGAGACGTGGTCAAGTTGGCCTTCCATCCCGCCATTCTCCCCTATCCATGCGGACCGCGTTGGCGCGACCACTCCGTGCAGGGCCGAGAGCCTCGGATACACCGGATGGGTGCGACACTCCGGCACCTCGGGGATGGGCGTCGTCGTAGACGTTGTCGTCTGGTGGGACACTCATGCACCTCCGGATGAGGGGTGGTGGGTCCAATACCTCCCCGGCAATGGTGCCGGTGGTGGGCACGCCAGGGCCCATCCACCCCGGACGTCGACGAGGTGGCCGGTAGAGTCGTCAAGTGGCTCGCTTGGATATGCAGCACCCTGACAGTGTCGCCGGGGATTGGTACGCCGACACCCGTTGCATCGCCTGCGACGTCGCCCGCCACTACGCCCCTGGGCTGATCGCCGCCGACCAGGAGGGCCTGTCAGTCATCGTCCGCCAGCCGTCAGGGCCTGACGACGAGGCCGCCATGTGGAGGGCGGCGGAGGCCTGTCCGACCCGGTCGATCGGGACCCGGAGCCGGCGGCGGCCGCCACCCGACGTCTTCCCCTGGCGGCTCACCGACGACGTCTACCTCTGCGGATTCAACGACGAGTCCTCCTTCGGCGCCCACAGCTACCTGGCGGTGAGGAAAGAGGGGAACCTCCTGTTCGATTCGCCCCGTTACACCCGGCGGCTGGCCGACCGGCTGGCCGAACTGGGCGGGGTGGCCCATGTGCTGTTGAGCCACCGGGACGATGTGGCCGACGCCGACCGCTACGCCGAACGGTTCGCCGCCCGGGTGTGGATCCACCAGGCCGACGCCGATGCCGCCCCCTACGCCACCGACATCCTGCGGGGTGACGACATCGTCACCGTGGCGCCGGGGGTGCGGGCGATTCCGGTGCCCGGCCACACCCGTGGCAGCGTGGTGTTCGAAGACGACGGCGGCCACCTGTTCACCGGCGATTCCCTGTCCTGGAATGAAGAACGCCACGGTCTCGACGTCTTCGGATCGGCCACCTGGTACTCGTGGCCGGCCCTCACCACCTCGATGGCCCGACTGGCCGGGGTGGCCCGCTTCTCCTGGGTGCTGCCCGGCCACGGCAAGTGGGGCCATGCCCGCCCCGAGGAGATGACCCGACAGCTGGTCCAGCTGGCCGACGACATGGGGCGCCACACCAAACAGACCTGGAGTCGTCGTTAGGAACTCTCGACGCCGTCGGGCATACTGAGCCGATGGCCGACCCGCCGCTGTCCCGCCATCTGCTCCGGGCCAAGGACCTCGCCGACGCCCGCTATTTCGAGCCCCTCTCGGTCGCCGATCTGGCCGCCGCCGCCGGCCTCTCCCCCGCCTATTTCAGTCGCCAGTTCAAGCGCAGCTTCGGCGAGTCACCCCACCAGTACCTGTTGACCCGGCGCCTGGAGCGGGCCGCTGCCCTCCTCCGCACCAGCGATTGGTCGATCGCCGACATCTGCTTCGCGGTCGGCGCCAACGGCCTCGGCTCGTTCACCACCAGCTTCGGTCGAATGTTCGGTCAGACCCCGACCACCTACCGGGCCGCCTACCCCCCGGCCGAGTCGCAGCTGCGGATTCCCAAATGCGTGGCCCAGGCCTTTGGCCGCCCGCAGAACCGCACGTTTCGAGAAGACGCCCTGATCACCGCCCCTTAGGCTCGACGTTGTAGCCCGACCGACCCGCCAGGAGGACCTGATGACCAAGATCGCCAACGCCCAGTTTTGGGTGCATGACCAAGACGAGGCGCTCGCCTTCTATACCAAGACGCTGGGCTGGGAAGTGCGCGCCGACGTGACCATGGAGGCCTGGAACTTCCGTTGGCTCTGCGTGGGCCCGACCGGCCAGGACGATGTCGGCCTGGTGCTGATGCCGGTCCCCGGGGCACCCATGCTCGACCCCGACGCCAGCGCCCAACTGGCCGACCTGGTGGCCAAGGGAGCCGGCGGCACCTTGTTCCTGGAGACCGACGACTGCCAAGCCAGCTATGACGAGCTGTCGGCGCGGGGGGTCACCTTCAACGACCCGCCCACCGCCCAGGCCTACGGCATCGACACCTCCTTCCGGGATCCGTCCGGCAACAACATCCGGCTCACCCAGGTGCTGGAGTTCGACCCCGCCCGGCACTGACCGGTACCGGCACCGCTACCTGGTGGCGGTGACCGCCCGGATGATGACGGCGTAGAGATTGTGCCACTCCGGGTCGCGGAATCCGGCGGCTTCCAGGAACCGGGTGGCTCGTCCCTTGGTGCGGGCCTTCTCCCGTCGAGCGCCGAGGAGGGTGGGCAGGAGCCAGGCGGAGAACTGGTCCACCAGCACCAGCTGGCCATGGGGGGCGGTGACCCGGGCACACTCCGCCAGTCCGGCCCGTTGATCACCCCAATGGTCGAACGAGGTGGTGGTCACCACCAGGTCGAAGCCGGCATCGGGGAACGGGAGGTGCTCGGCCACCCCGACGGTGAAGCGCAGCCGGTCGTCCTGGATGCCGGACCTGGCCGCGGCGATCATCGCCGGGGCCGGATCGATCCCCGCCAGTTCCACCGCCCCGCCGGCCCGGGCCGCCAGTTGACGGAGGAGATAGCCGGTTCCACAGCCCACATCGAGGATCCGACCCGGAGAACGGGCAGCGCGGAGGGCGAGGTCGGCGGTGCGATCGGCGATCTCGTGGTGCATCCGGCCGAGCCACCCGTCTTCGTAAGCCGGCGCCCGTTGATCGAAGGCGCCGATGTCGCGCTGGCGGTTCATCGGGACCATGCTCCCACCGTCAGCGGCCGGACCGGCTCCGAAGCCGCTCAGCGGTATAACGCCACCGCACCCGGGAGCAAGCCGCTCTGCACCTAGGTTTCCAGCGTGGCCTTCAGGTCGGTCATCGTCCCCTCCCCAGCTCGTCTGCGTCTCGATGGAGGGATCAGGGAACAGTCGCCGTGCCCTCGTTACAATCGGCGCTAGGAGGACGTGTGTCGAATTTCACCACCCCAGCCGGCTTGATGGCCCCGTACGCGCCGTCGTGACGCGGGTCGCCATTGTCACCGGGGCCTCCAGCGGCATTGGTCGCGCCACCGCCGCTCGGCTGGAGGCGGAGGGTGTGACGGTGGCCGGCTTCGATGCCCAAGCCGATGATCCGGTCGACGTGAGCGACGCCAGGGCGGTCACCCGAGCCGTCGAGCGCGTCCATGATCAGCTTGGTCCGGTGGACATCCTGGTCAACGCCGCTGGGATCGCCGCCGGTGGCCCGCTGGGCTCCGATGGCTACGTCGAGTCCTGGGAGCGGTCCCTGTCCGTGAACCTCACCGGTGCCATGCACACCGTGCGGGCATGCCTCGGCGACCTCCTCCGCTCCGACGCCGGACGGATCGTCAACGTGGCTTCGACCGAAGCCCTGGCCGCCGGCCGCTTCAGTGGGCCGTACACGGTCTCGAAGCACGGCCTGCTCGGGTTCACCCGCTCGCTGGCGGTGGAACTCGGTCGACAGGGGGTGACCGCCAACTGTGTCTGTCCGGGGGCAACCCTCACCGGCATGACCGAGATCATCCCGGAGGCCGACCGGGACACCTATGCCCGGCGAAACATCCCGGTCGGGCGGTATGGCCGCCCAGAGGAGGTGGCGTACATGATCGCGGCGCTGACCGCCCCGGAGGCATCGTTTGTGAACGGCGCGGTGATCACGGTCGACGGGGGCATGTCCGCCTCGAGCCCCTGAAGCCGCTGGACTCCCGCCGCCATCCGGCGACGGCCCACCCTCAGGTGGCTTCCCCGATCAGCCCGGTGGCGGCGATGAACTCCCGGCTGCGCTGCCGATAGCCCCCTTCCCCCTCGGGGGTGGGGGCCGCCGGGGAGAACAGCACGACTCCCCCCGCCGGGGTCATCGCGGTGGCCGAGGCCACCGCCTCCTCGAGGTCGGTGGCGGTCGCCACCGAGAGGCCGATCCCGGCACCGGCCAGCGCCCCCACCATCCGCGCCGGATCCGGGGGCAGCATCACCACCCTCGGGGTCGGGCGGCGGGCAGCCAGCGTCTCGGCCAGCGGGCGGAGATCGATGCCGCGGTCGGCCCCGCCCAGGATGACGGTGAGCTCGCGGCCGGGGAAGGCCGCGA
The DNA here is from genome assembly GCA_036268775.1 of Acidimicrobiales bacterium. Classification (GTDB taxonomy): domain Bacteria; phylum Actinomycetota; class Acidimicrobiia; order Acidimicrobiales; family RAAP-2; genus DASZIT01. Next base: position 51,702 of record DATATM010000030.1, read on the forward strand.
CCGATGCCCCGGTGGCGAACGGATTGGAGGCGAGGGCGTCGTCGACGAAGGTGAGTCCGTCCCGCTCCCCCACTGTCCGGCAGCGGGACGGCAGTCCGTCGTAGCCGTAGACGGCGGCGATGACCGCCTCGGCCGCCGGCGCCTCGCCACGAAGCAGCCACACCCCGGCGATGGCGCCGCAGAGGTTGGCCAGGTTGTGCTCGCCGGGCACCCGGAGCCGTTCGGAGGCCAGCCACGGCACCCCGTCGACCGAGATCATCCCGGTGGGCTCGAACCGGACGCTTCCCGACGGTCCGAACAACATCCGGTCAGGACGCTCGGCGGTGCGGCGCACGGCTTCGATACTGCCAGCGTTGACCGCCAACGAACCCGGGGGACCGGCGGTGACCAGCCGGAGCTTGTCCCGGTAGTAGGCCTCCTCGCCGCCGTGCCAGTCGAGGTGGTCCGGCGCCAGGCTGGTGAGGACGCAGACCGGAGGGGAGACGGTGACGTCAGCGGCCTGGTAGGAGGAGACCTCGACCACGTAGGCGTCCACCCGATCCCGGCCGTAGAGGTCGGTAACCGGCTCGCCGATGTTCCCGGCCAGGGCCACCGACAGTCCGAGCTCCCGGAGGATCGAGGCGGCCAGCGAGGCGGTGGTGCTCTTCCCCTTGGTCCCGGTGATGGCCAGCACCGGCGCGTCGTGGAAGTCCTCCAACCAGATGGCGGTGGCCGTGGTGACGGTGACCCCGGCGGATTCGGCTGCCACCAGCTCGCCCCGGTACCGGCTCACCCCGGGGGCGCGCACCACCACGTCCAACCCGCTCCAGTCCACCCGGACCGGGGCCAGCACCGGCATCCCCGGCGACAGGCCGGCATCCACCCGCTCGGTGGCCGCCCCCACCTGATCGTCGATGAGGACCGGGGAAGACCCCCGTTCGATGAGCAAGCGGGCCATCGCCAATCCCTCTTGTCCCATCCCCCACACCGCCACCCTTTGGCGACTGAGTTCGGCGAGGGTCACCGGGTCCCGGTCAACAGTCGATCGACCGCCGAGGCCACTTCGGCATCGGGGAACCCCGGGGAGGATTCAGGAGCCAGCAATCTCTCCACGTCGCGATCGGAGACCATGGCACGGGCCCGCGGGGCGAGGGCGCGCACCACCACCGTGTCCTTCCAGGCGGGCAGATCCGACAGCATCTGCATCGCGGCGGCCGACTCGCCCCGCTCCCCCACGCACTCGAACGGCTTGCCCTCTTCACTCATGAGGGCGGCGAACCCCTCCACCTGCTCGGGATCGTCGAACATGTCCCGGCCGATGATGGCCACCATGGCCTTCGGGGTCAGGAACGGGGCCAGCATCAGCCCGACGAACCGGCACTTCGGGCAATGGCCGCACCAGCGGTCACCGGCGGCCGCCTGCTGGCGGAAGGCGGCGTTGCAGCTGCAGAAAGTGGAGTGGTAGCCGGTGAGGCCCGAGAAGGCCCGGGCGATGGACAGCTCGGAGTACCGGCGGAGGGCGGAGCCATAGGTGAGCCCCGGATCGATCGAGTCGGCGATCAAGTGCTGGAGAATGACCTCGAAGTCGAGGCTCTTCGAATACTGATGGTTGACCGGCACCCCGTCGACCCAACGGGTCTCCTCGCTGGCCGAGCGCTCGATGGCCATGGCGATGGAGTCGTAGCCATAGACATAGCTGCCGGCCACCGCGATAAGGGAGACGATGGCAGTGATCGGCACATGACCGTTGAGGGCTCCGGCGGCATTCAGCCGGGTCAACTCCGGCGACAGGTGGCGGCGGATGACGATCAACTCGAGGCCGGTCTGGGCGGCCAGCTCGACGACCAACGGGTGGGGGTTCACGGCCAGGAGCCGGGGGCTCAGGTGCCGGACGGCTTCGATGAGCACCATGGAGTCCTTGCCACCGCCGATCGGGACCACCAGCCCGCCGGGTCGGGGCGACCGCCGCGGCTCGGCGGCGACCTCCGGAGCCGGGCCGGAGCGGATCTCCACCTCCCGGGGAATCGGGAGGCCGTTGGTCACTGCGAACTCCCGCAGACCGTCGTCGTAGAGGTGGCGGTGAAACTCTGACTCCGAGCCGGTCAGTCCGCTTCCCTCTACCACCACCCGCGGCGGAGCCCCCGCCTTGTAGTAGCTGGTTCCGGCCGCGATGTGCAGGTGGTGGAGGGCACGATCCAGCCCGGCCGCATCGAAGGGCAGGTCGGCCGGGGGCTCGGTCTCGAAGGTGATGGTCTCTTCGAACGAGTACTGGTCACCGAGCCCATAGCGAAAGGACACGGTCCGCGAGGAGCGGTCGTATGTGTTGTCGACAATCCTGAACGTGTCGACTGACGCCGGATCGAACCGGTCTCGGTCGTTCATGGCGCGCACAGCGTACAGGTTGGCTTCAGTGGCCACTGCGGTGGAGCGGGACCCGCCGGTGGTCCTCACGGGCTGATTCCAGCACCTGACGGAGCCGGTCGACCGGCGCCTCCGGGGCGGTCCAGAGGTTGTTCCGCTCCTCCGGGTCGGCGCTCAGGTCATAGAGCTCCCACTGGGAATCCACCGGGTCGGGGTCGGCTCCCGCCGGCGGGGCCACCCGGTGGGCCGCCTCCCACTCGGTGAGACGGTCGTAGTACTGGCTCAGCTTCCAGAGCCGGGAATCCCCGTCGTCGCCCTCGGGGAGGGCAACAATGACCGACTCGATGTTGGCCGGCGCCGCCACCGGCACGAAACGGTCTCCGGTGAACCGGTTGTTCTGACGGAGCCCGGCGTCGATGTGGTCCTCGGTGGTGAAATAGACCGGATCACCCGGCGGCGACGACTCCGGGGACCGGATCATCGGGCTGAGGTCGCGACCCACCAGTCCCTGGACCTCGACATGCTGCTTTGACAGTTCTCCCATCAGCGATTCCGGTTCGACCCCGGCCAAGCCGAGCAGGGTGGGGAGGAGATCGATGTGACTGGTCGGCGCCGAGACCCCGGTTGCCGATGGGGTGATGCCGGGGCCGGACACCACCAGTGGCACCCGGATGGCTTCGTCGAAGGCGCTGTACCACTTCTGCTGCATCCCGCCGTGGGCGCCGACCAGGTCCCCGTGGTCGGAGGTGAAGATCACGATGGTGTCCTCCGCCAATCCGGAGGCATCGAGGGCCAGCAGGATCCGCTCGATGGCCCGGTCCACCAATTGATGGAGCCAGAGATAGAAACGGCGGTAGGTGCCGTCGGTCGGCTGCGGGTACAGGAGCTGGGGCCAGAGGTCCCGGAACCGCTGCTGGCAGTCCGGCCGACCGGCGAAGCTGTCGCCCTGGGACGGGGCCTCGCCCACTTCGGGCACCCCGTCGTCGATGGCCGGGAAGCCGAGGGCGTCCCAACCGAAGCCGGAGAAGACGATGTCGTGGGGGTTGACGAACGACGCCACCGCCAGGAACGGTCGGGAGTCGGCCTGGTCGGCGGCCAACTCCCCGAACAGCTCACTGACTTGATCGGCGAAGAGCGGATCCCGCACGAAGCCGGTGTCCGCCGGGTTCGGCCCGTGGGGCTCTCGGCCGATCCAACCGGAGAAGCCGAACCGCTCCAGCCGGTCGGCCCGCTGGTAGAGGTCGACCACCTCGGGGTCCACGGTGCCGGTCCGGTCGTTGGCCATCAACCCGACGTGGCTGCCACCAGGAATCAGGTCGGCGTGGGAGATGTGCCACTTCCCCCGGTAGTGGGTGCTGTAGCCGGCGGCCCGGAACCAGTCCCCCATGGTCGGCACCCCGTCGGGGTCGAGCCAGGAGATGCCCGGGTCGTTGGCCGCCTTGGCCAGGCCGTCGGTGGAGGTCACCCCGTGCAACGAGGGGTAGTGCCCGGTGAAGAGGGATGCCCGGCTGGGGAGGCAGGCGGTCGAGGCGGCGTAGTGACGGTGGAACTCGACCCCGTCGGCCCGCAACCGCTGGCGGGCCGGGAACATGTCCCGCCGGAAGTTCGTCACCGCCGCCTCTTCATAGGGAGGCGGGTACCGTTCCTCGTCGGTCATGATGACCAGGACATTGGGTCGGCGCTCCGGCATCGGCAGCCACCCTAGAACGAAACGATCGCCGCCCTAGGAATGGAAATCGGCGCCGGGGACATCGAGGGGAGCGGGCTCGGGGAACGGGAACACCTCGAGGTCCTGGCCGTGGCGGGCCAGGGAGTGGTAATCGCGCTGGGCGAACCACCAACGGCCGTCGTCGAAGCGGTAACGGTCGTGATAGAGCCCGAAGGCGTTGGTCCACCTCCCACTGCTCTCTTCTTGGCGGTGCTCGCACATATACAACCGGCAGACCGCCGAGCCGGCCCCGGGGCCGTCGGGGAACACGATGTGGGCGTTGAGGATCTCGAATTCGAAGAAGGAGAACCGGGTCACCGACGACCCGATGAACTCCCCCAACGCGGTGCCCCCCACCAGCCGGAGAGGGTCACCTTTCCGGGTGTTGATGACGATGGCGGCGTCGGGGAGGAACAGCTCCTCCAGCTCGGCCCAGGCCCGCCGATTGACGACGTCGGCGTAGGCGTGCTGCAGCCGGCGGATGCCGGTGTCGTGGACTGCGGTGAGAAGCAGCTCGTCGTCGATCACAGGCGAACGCTACTTCGCCGGCCGGGGCACGGACTTCGGAGCCGGCGGATAGCTTGGGCCTACGACCCGACGAGGGCCGGTCCCTACTGATTCGACACGAGGTGCCCATGGAATACGTGAATCTCGGAGCCACCGGTCTGCGGGTCTCCCGCGTCTGCCTCGGCATGATGAGCTTCGGCAACGACAGCGAACGACCCTGGGTCCTCAACGAAGCGGCCGCCGAGCCGATCGTGAAGGTCGCGGTGGAGGGAGGGGTCACCTTCTACGACACCGCCGACACCTATTCGGCGGGGGCCAGCGAAGTGGCCACCGGCCGCTTGCTGCGGAAGTTCTTCGAGCGCGACGACGTGGTGGTGGCGACCAAGGTGTACATGCCGATGCGGCCGGGGGAGAACGGCAAGGGCCTGTCCCGCAAGCACATCCTCTCGGCCATCGATGCCTCACTGGCCCGACTCGACATGGAGTACGTGGATCTCTACCAGATCCACCGCTGGGACCATCACACCCCCATCGAAGAGACCATGGAGGCGCTCCACGACGTGGTGCGCTCGGGGAAGGCCCGCTACATCGGCGCCTCCAGCATGTTCGCCTGGCAGTTCGCCAAGGCCCAGCGAGTCGCCGACGAGAACCACTGGACCCGCTTCGTCTCCATGCAGCCTCACTACAACCTGATCTACCGGGAAGAGGAGCGCGAGATGATCCCCCAGTGCATCGACCAGGGGGTGGCGGTCATCCCCTGGAGCCCGCTGGCCCGGGGGGTGCTGGCCGGCAACCGAACCCGCGGGGGCGAACGGTCCACCACCCGGTCGTCGACCGACGCGTTTACCGACTACCTCTACGACCAACCCACCGACTTCGATGTGGTCGAGCGGGTGGCGGAGGTGGCCAAGGCCCGCGAGGTGCCTCCGGCCCAGGTTGCCCTGGCCTGGCTGTTGCAGCGCCCGGGGGTGACCGCCCCGATCGTGGGGGCCACCAAGGAGAGTCACCTGACCGACGCGTTGGCGGCCGAACAGCTAGTGCTCACCGAGGAGGAAATCGCCCGGCTGGAGGAGCCCTACGTCCCCCACCCGGTGCTCGGACACTTCTGAGCGCCCCCTTTCCGGTGAACGTCGGATGAACCTTTCGGTGAACGACCGGTAACCCTAAAAAGAACCCTTAAAAACGCCTGAGAAGACTTTCCGGCTCGGTTAGGGTTCTGCGCATGAGCGTGGGGGACTTCTCGTCGGCACCTTTTCATCGCGTCGATCGCGCCACCCGGGTGGTCGCCATCGCCACGGTGGGTCTCACCATTCTGTTGGCCGGATGCGCCAGCACGCCGGCCAAGACCGTCCCCCCGAAGGCGAGCACGACCACCACCACCGTCGCCCCGACGACGACCTCTACGACGGTCCCGCCCACCACCACCACGGTGCCACCGACCACCACCACCGTCGCCCCGACCACGACCACCACCTACTACTCGCCGCCGTCCACCTACTACGTCCCGTCTCCGAATCCCACCTGCGCCCCACCATGTTGAGTGACGGCCCGCCATCCCGGCGGCGCCCCGCGGTCAGCCGACGGCGGCGGGCCTGGCGCCGACCCATCCAGGTAGCCGCGGCTCTGGTGGTCGTCGCCTGTCTGGCCGGTAGCCAGGGACTCCCGGCGGCCGCCCAGGTCCTGACCGGCATCGGATCCGGCGGGGTCCTGGCTTCCCACGACGCTGCACCCCCATCCGGCTACTGGTTACTGGGTGACGACGGCGGGGTCTTCTCGTATGGTGCCGCCCGCTTCTACGGGTCGATGGGGGGCCAGACCCTCAACCGCCCGACCGTCTGCATGGCCTCCACCGTCACCGGGCAGGGCTACTGGCTGGTCGCCCAGGACGGCGGCATCTTCTCCTTCGGGGGCGCCTCCTTCTACGGATCGACCGGCGGCCTGACCCTGGTCAAGCCGGTGGTGGGGATGGCCGCCACCCCCGACGGGGGCGGCTACTGGCTGGTGGCCACCGACGGTGGGGTCTTCTCCTTCGGGGACGCGGCGTTCTACGGCTCCACCGGCGGCATGGCCCTCAACCAACCGGTGGTCGGGATGGCCTCCACCCCCGACGGCAAGGGCTACTGGTTGGTGGCCTCCGACGGCGGCACCTTCTCCTTCGGTGACGCGGCGTTCTACGGCTCGACCGGTGCCCTGACCCTCAACAAGCCGGTGGTGGGGATGGCCGCCACCCCCGACGGCAAGGGCTACTGGCTGGTGGCCACCGACGGCGGCATCTTCTCCTTCGGGGATGCCCCCTTCCTCGGCTCGGCCGGAGGCCTCCCCTTGGCCCAGCCGGTGGTGGGGATGAGCACCACCGCCAGCGGCCGCGGCTACTGGCTGGCCGCCCAGGACGGCGGGATCTTCACCTATGGCGACGCCCCCTTCCTCGGCTCGTTGGCCGGGTCGCCCCATGTCGCCTCGGTGGCCGCCATCTCCGGAGTGGGGCGTCCGGGCGGATGCCAGGGCACCGTCGTCCCCAACAACCTTCCCGTCCCCGGTGGCGGCGGGCCACCCGGTGAGGGGCAATGGGTCCCGGCCAGCCGCAACGTCGGGCCGACCCCCGCCGTCTACACCACCACCCTCCGGCCCTATCCCGGCGGCTCTCCGGCCGGGATCGCCTGGATGGACATGAGCCGTTCCAGCCTCAGGCTGTACGCCGGGCCTCCTTCCCAGCCGGCCGGCAACTACCTCTATTCCGGCCAGGTGGTGCCGAGCGACCGGTCACGCCTCCTGGACGCCTTCAACTCCGGGTTCCTGATGGCGGACACGGTGGGGGGTTGGTACTCGGGGGGCCAGATGCCGCTACCGCTCCGTAACGGGACCGCCTCGCTGGTGATCTACAACAACGGGAAGGTGCAGATCGGCGCCTGGGGCTCGGAGGTCGGGATGTCCCCGGCGGTGTACTCGGTGCGCCAGAACCTCGGCATGCTGGTCGACGGCGGCCGTCCCGCCGCGGACCTGTCCGTCGGAGCCTGGGGGGCGGTGCTGGGCGGGGTCGGCGGCAACTGGCGCTCGGGGATCGGCACCGACCGGTTCGGCAACCTCATCTATGTCGGTGGGGCCAACCTCCTGCCCGCCGATCTGGCCCACCTGCTGCTGGTGGCCGGGGCGGTCGAGGGCATGGAGCTGGACATCAATCCCCAGTGGGTGACCCTCTCCACCTACTTCACCGCCCCGGGACAGACCAACCCGGCGGTGGTGGCCGGCCAGAACCTGATTCCCGGCATGTACTACGGGCCGAATCGCTTCATCAGCTACTCGGAGCGGGACTTCCTGGCCTTAGTGTCCAGCTGAGAGGTAGGTCTTCAGTTCGGCGGTGACGTCCTGGCGGATGACCGCGAACCCGGCCGAGGGGGCCAGGTTGCCGGGGCCGCAGCCGTCGACCGCCCGCCCGACGAACGGCGCCCCGGCGGGCAGGCGCATGTTCAATGCCGCACCGATGGCCGCCACCCCACCGTGACCCGGGTTGATGAGACACAAGTCGGTGAAGGCGAGATGGCCGGCGGTCGGCAGCGACACGAACTTCTTGGGGGACGGGGCAGCGTCGTAGGTCGCCTTCACCCACGCCGGTTTCACATCCTGGTCCGCCGACCCGGTCATGAACAGCGACGGCTTGGCCGGCATGTCGGCTGGGGGCGGCACCGAACCCCCGGCCAAGGACACGTAGACGGCGACATCGGAGCGGCCGGCGAACTGGATGGCGTCGAGCCCACCGAGGGAGTGGCCGACGATGCCGACCATCCCCGGCCGCACCAGGTTGGCCAGCAGCCCGGTGCCGGTGGCGCTGTCGTGGAGGACAAGGGTCTCGGTGTCCACGAGGACCTGGTAGTCACTCGTGCGATTGGCAGAATTGCTGTCGCCCAGATCCCTGAAGAACTTGGTGAGGTCGGTGCTGAACTCCGGGGAGGCGACCACGAAGCCCCACGACGCCAGCCACGAGGTCAGGAACGTCGACTGGTCCCGGAAGGAGTAGAGCCCGGAGGCGAACAACACCAGCGGGAACGGACCGCCGGTGGCTGGGGTGGCGTCCCGGTAGGCATCGGTGGTGAACGCCCCCAACCTTGCCGGCACCCGGGCGGCGAGGGCGGCAGGCAACCAGTCACGGAGGTCGTAGCTGGCCCGGGTTGCCCCCGCCGTGCTCCCATGATCGATCGGGTACCAGACGTCGACCGGCCCCCCGGCCAGGTTCAGGGTGGTGACCCCGGCGGCGAAGGGTCCGGGGAGGTCGTAGGGCCCGGGCGGGGGCTCGACGTTCACCGCGACGTTTCCGGACGACGGGATGAGGACAACGGCCAGGGTGACGGCCCCGGCGATCACCACCCCGGCGATCAACCCGCGCCACGGGGTTCCCTCCCCGAGCGATCTCCGGCGCCAGCCTCGCCTCATCGGTCCCGGCTCGGGGTCCGGTCGGAAAAGTCGTCACCCCCGGTGGGAGCGGCCGCCGGTACGGCAGAGCCCGGATGACGGACGAAGGTCGGAATCGCGACACCCTATCCCCGGTGACCTGATCTAGGGTCGCACGGTGCGGCCCCTCCGAACGGTGAAACGAAAGGTCGTCGCCGCGCTGGTGGCGGCGATCATCGTGTTCATGATCGTGGTCGGATGGTCGTATCTCCATGCGGTCACCGCCCCGGGCACCGACAGCCTCCAGGCCAAGAGCGTGGAGTGGGTCCGCTCCCACGGCGGCAGCGGGATCGTCCGCTGGGTCGAGAACGAGTGGTACTCCCATCACCAGCCGCCGAAGGGGGGTAGCGCCAATGTCGCGGTGGCCGCCCACTCGGCCGTCCCCTTCTCGTCGGGCAACTTCGCCCATGTCGTCCACCTTCCGGTGCCGTCGCCGCTGCACCCCATCGTCAGCCCCAGCCTCACCGGCGAGGGCCAGTGGACACCGGTGGGCCGCCTGGTCGGCGGCGTCCCCGCCGTGTACACCACCTACCTGCGCTCCGATCCGGTCCACACCAGCCTGGTCACCGGAGTGGCCTGGATGGACACCAAGCTGTTGCGGGCCACCCTGTTCTCCGGCGTCGACGTGCCCGGGGTTCCCGGGTTCAAGAACGTCGCCCCACCCACCGCCGATCAGGCCAGCCAACTGGTCGCCCAGTTCAACTCCGGGTTCCGGATGCAGGACTCCGACGGCGGCTACTACAGCGAGGGCCGGCTGATCTACACCATGCGCCCGGGTGCCGCCTCGCTGGTCATCTACAACAACGGCGACGTCACGGTGGCCAAGTGGGGACGGGACGCCACCATGGGCCCGACGGTGTCCAGCGTCCGCCAGAACCTCGACCTCATCGTCGACGGCGGCCACCTGGTCGACGGGCTCCAGTCGGACAGCACCGGCAAGTGGGGGGCGACCCTCGGGAACCAGCTGCTGGTCTGGCGGTCGGGGGTCGGGGTCACCGCCAACGGGGCCCTGGTCTACGCCGGCGGTCCGGGCCTCAGCGTCTACACCTTGGCCAACGTCCTCCTCCACGCCGGGGCGGTGCGGGCCATGGAGATGGACATCAACACCTACTGGGTCGACTACTTCTTCTTCAAGCCGGAGCCGGGGAAGCTCGCCTCTCCCGCCAACGGTTCCAAGTTGCTGAGCACCATGACCGGTTCGCCCCAGCGGTACTTCGAGACCTCGTCGCGGGATTTCGTGTCGATGTCCGCCGACCCCCAACCGGCGGGAACCCCGGCGTCGGCTCAGCGATGAGCTGAGGCGGTCACCGCCCCACCACTTCCGCCGGAGGGGGGGAATGGTGCCGGGCCGGGGCGGGATCACTGACCACCCCGTAGAGGGCGACGGCCGCCCCCACCGCCGCCGCCCCGGCCAACCCCAGGGCGGTGACCGAAAAGGCGTGCCGCACTTGGGCCGCATCAGCCAGGTTCCCGGCCACCGAGCCGAACACCGCCCCGCTCACCGCCAACCCGAGGGCGGTGCCGATCCCCCGGGTCATGTTCAAAACCCCGGAGGCGAGCCCGGACTGCTGGGCGGGGATGGCGGCCATGATCCCGGCGTTGTTGGGCGAGACGAACAGGCCGAGCCCCACCCCGGTCAACGCCAACAGGGCGACGAAGGCGGTCGGGTCCGGGTGGAGCACGGACAGCCCGACCAGGCCCAACGCCACCAGCACCAGCCCGCCGACCCCCGGGGGTCCGACCCCGACCCGGTCGGCCAGCCGGCCGGCCAGCGGGGCGACGAGGCCGAGGGCGAGGGGCATGGCCATCAACTCCAGCCCCGAACGAGCGGAGCCGTAGCCGTAACCGCGTTCGAGCAGGAACGGCACGATCACCAGCACCCCGAACAGGACCATAAAGGAGAGCATCCCGCTCACGATGCCGGCGCTGAACCGGACCCGGCGGAACAGGGTCAGGTCCACCATCGGCTGGGGGAACCGCTTCTCCCGGAGCACGAACCCGACCCCGAGGAGCACCGCCACCGCCAGCAGCCCGAGCATCAACGGGGAGGTCCACCCCTGGGCATTGCCCAACGAGATGACCGATACCAGCGCCACCGCCGCCGGGAAGAAGAGGGCAAAGCCCGACCAGTCGAATCCGACCCGGGCCTGCAGATGACGGCTGCGGGGGATGAACAACAACCCGGCGGCCACCCCGATGACCCCGATGGGCACGTTGACCAGGAACAGCCACCGCCATCCTCCCGCCGCCAACAACAGCCCCCCGACCGACGGGCCGAAGGCCAGTCCCAAGGCCTGGGCCGCCCCCTGGATCCCGATGGAGCGGCCCAGCCGCTGCACCGGCACCGCCAGGGCGATGATGGCAACGCTGTTGGCCTGCAACATGGCGGCCCCGACGGCCTGGACCACCCGGAACCCGCACAGGACATAGAGGTTGGGGGCCAGCGCGCAGAGGGCGGAGCCGGCGATGAAGATGAGGAACCCGTAGATATAGAGGAGCTTGCGGCCGAACATGTCGGCAAAGCGGCCCACCGCCGCCACCGTGGCCACCAGCACCAGCAGGTAGCTGAGGCCGACCCAGGTGACCGGGCCGACCCCCACCCCGAACGACCGCTCCAGGGCGGGGAAGGCCTGGGTGACGATGCTGGCATCCAGCTGACCCATGAAGGCACCGATGCAGACGGCGGCGACGGCCAACCGGTAGGCCCCGGGCCGGTTCCGGATGGAGGCCGGCCGGCGGGGCTCGACGATCAGCTGGCGCCACCCGACCGGCTTTGGCTCGGTGACGGTGTCCACGCCACCCATGGTGATCGAAGCTGAGCCAGAAGTCGAATACGGATTTTTGATCGTTTTGATATGGTTTCCAAATGGATCTACGCCGACTGGAGCACTTCCTAGCCGTCGCCGACCACCAGGGATTCACCGCCGCCTCCCGGGCGGTGTCGGTGTCCCAGCCCGCCCTGTCGCTGGCCGTCAAGGAGCTGGAAGCCGAGCTGGGCACCGTCCTCTTCCACCGCCTGGGGCGACGGGTGGTGGTGACCCCGGCCGGGGCCGCCCTCATCGGCCCCGCCCGCCAGGCCCTTCGGGATGTGGAGACCGGGCGGTCGGCGGTGGCGGCCGTCGCCGGGCTGGAAGCCGGCAGCCTGGCTATCGCCAGCCTCCCCACCCTGGCCGCCGACCCGCTGGCGGGGATCGTCGGACGGTTCCGGCGGGAACACCCGGCGGTGACCGTCGACCTGGCCGCCCCGGAAGACTCCGCCGACGTGGTCGCCATGGTCCGTGACGGGCGATGCGAACTCGGGCTCACCGACTCCGATCGTCTCCCGGAAGGGCTGGTGGCCCACCCGCTCGGCGACCAGGCGCTGGTGCTGGTCCTCCCCCCCGGCATGGTGTTGTCGCCACCCCCATCCGGTCGAGGTCAGACCCGGGTAGACCTGGCCACCCTGACCGACCTGCCGTTCGTGGCGGCGCCTCCCGGGACCTCCACCCGCCGCCTCCTCGATGAGGGAATCGGGGGCGGGTCCGGGCCGAGGGTGGCGGTGGTCACCGCCCAGCGCGACGCCATCCTGCCGCTGGTGCTGGCCGGGGCCGGCGCCGGGTTGCTGCCGGAGGCAACCGCCTCGGTGGCGGAGCTGCACGGGGCCACCGTGGTCCGTCCCGACCCGCCGGTCACCCGCTCCATCGTGCTCATCCACCCACTCGGGGAGCTGGCCCCGGCTGCCCGCGGATTCGTCGAGCTGGCCACCGTCGACGACCGGCGGTGATGGTGGGGGCCGGACCGGTTGGCTACTCTGGCCTCATCGCCGACACCCCCACCTCCAATGGCGCTGCCCCCGGCGCCCCCCTCCAAGTGGACTTCCACTTCGACATCATGTGTCCCTACGCCTATCAGACCTCGCTATGGATGCGGGAAGTCCGGGACACCGCCGGCGTCGAGGTGAGCTGGAAGTTCTTCAGTCTCGAAGAGATCAACCGGGTGGAAGGGAAGAAGCACCCCTGGGAGCGCGAGTGGTCCTACGGCTGGTCGATGATGCGGATCGGTGCCCTGCTCCGTCGCACCGACATGGACCTCCTGGACCGCTGGTATGAAGCCGCCGGCCATGCCCTCCACGTGGAGGGGCGCAAGCCCCACCGGCCCGAAGTGGCGGAGGAACTGCTCGGCCAGATGGGCCTCGACCCCGGTCTGGTCCAGGCGGCCATCGACGATCCGACCACCGGCGACGAGGTGCAGGCCGAGCACGACACGGTGGTGGCCAAAGGCGCCTTCGGGGTGCCGACTCTGGTGTTCCCCGACGGCCAGGCCCTCTTCGGCCCGGTGCTCATCGACCCACCCAAGGGGGAGGCCGCCGTCCGGTTGTGGCACCACCTCACCGGCTGGCTCGAGTTCCCCCACCTCTACGAAGTCCAGCGGCCCAAGCAGTCGAGGGACGTCGACGCCATCGCCACCACCTTTTCCGCCTACCTCAATGCCCGGGACTGGGTCACCATCAAGAACGACACGCTGTAGTCCCACCCGATCACGGGACGCGGTCCGGATGCAGGAGGATGCTCATGGCTGAGGTGACCGACGTCGGTGTGCTCGTCTCCGGAGGGACCCGCGGGCTCGGCTATGCGATGAGCGAGGCGCTGGTCGCCGGTGGCGCCCAGGTGGTGGTGACCGGCCGAGATTCCGAGCGGGCCGCCGCCGCCGCCGAGCAGCTCGGCATCCGGAACCGGGGACGGGCCATCGGAATTGCCATGGACGTCCGGGACGAACAGTCGGTGAACGACGGGGTGGCCGCGGCGCTGAAGGCGTTGGGTGGCATCGACGTGCTGGTGAACAACGCCGGCATCGGGATGCGAACGGTGAATCCCCGGTTCATGACCGACCCCCAACCGTTCTGGGCGGTGGACCCCGAACGGTTCCGCGATCTGTTCGCCACCAATGTGAGCGGGTACTTCCTCCTCGCCCGGGTGGTGGCTCCCCTGATGGTCGAGGCCGCCAAGGGCAAGATCATCAATGTGTCGGTCAACGAGGCGACCACCCGGCGGGCGGGCTTCTTCCCCTATGGACCGTCGCGTGCCGCCACCGATTCGCTCTCCCATGTGATGGCGGCTGATCTGGCCGGGACCGGTGTCACCGTGAACCTGCTGGCTCCCGGAGGGGGGACGGCCACCGGCATGGTCCCTGACGACGTCGGCGACGAGGTCCGGAGCCGCTTGTTGGACCCGGCGATCATGGGACCGCCGATTCTCTGGCTGGCCTCTGCCGACTCCGACGGAATCACCGACTCCCGGGTGGTGGCCACCGACTTTGCCGATGGCGTCCGGCCCGCCGCCTCCTGACGGTCCCGATCGCCCACCGATGAGTTGGCTCCGCCCGGACCGTCTCCATCTCCATGAGTGATCCCCAGGGCGCCTTCGCCGACATCAACGGACTCCGGCTCTACTACGAGATCCACGGCCGGGGGCGACCGCTGGTGTTGCTCCACGGTGGGGTGGTGACGCTCGACCTGATGTTCGTCCCGCTGCTCCCCACCCTGGCGGCAAGCCACCAGGTGATCGCCGTCGAGATGCAGGGTCACGGTCACACCGCCGACCCCCGCCGGACGATGTCGATTGACCAGCTGGCCGACGATGTCGTCGCCCTCCTCGCCCACCTGGAAATCGAGGAGGCCGACGTCTTTGGTTTCAGTCTCGGTGGGATCGTCGGGTGGTCACTGGTCATGCGGTACCCAAAGATCGTCCGCCGCCTGGTGGTGGCGTCGGCCGACTACCGGAGCCGGGAAGCCGGCCTCGACGAGGTCCCGGCACCGATGCCGACCCATGCCGACTTCCAGGCCATGCGGGCCGCCTATCAGGCCGTGGCTCCCGATCCCTTGCACTTCGACACCCTCCAGGAGACGGTGGGGACGATGGTCCAGACCTTCGTCGGCTGGACCGCTGACGACGTACGGGCCGTCACCACCCCCACCTTGGTTATGGTCGGCGACAACGACTTCATCCGAGTCCAGGACGCCACCGAGGCCGCCGAGTTGCTGCCCCACGGCCAACTCGCCGTGCTCCCGGGCACGACCCACATGGACATGACCCGCAGCCCCGATCGGATCCTGGCCATGATCGTCCCCTTCCTCGACGCCTGAGCGGGCGACGGGGACCGCCAGCCGGACCCTTTCGCCAAGAGACTTCATCCGGTTGAGGGCAGGTCACCGAGCGAGTTCCCCGGCGGCCAATTTGTTTACTTTTGGTGATCACCGGTTATAGGCTGTGCCCCCGACAGGCCTTCTGGTTAGGGTATTCGCACCGAACGGGGAACGGTAGACATGTCATCGCAGCGTCCTGGGTCACCTGCTCATCGACGGCAAAAGCCCTCTCCTGCCCACCGCCGGCGGAGCGAACCAGCCCCGCGCCGGCTGCCCACCTGGTTCGGCTGGCTGTCCTTCGTCGGCACGGTGGCCGCCCTGGTCGCCGCCATCCTGGTTCCGACCCAACTCTCCGCCCTCCCGACCCCGTTCGCCAACGTGGCCAGCACCACCCCGAACAGCGACCCGTTGAACCTGGGCGGTCTGTTCGGGTTTATCTTCCCCACCCCTTCGACCACCACCACCACCACGACGACGGTGCCTCCGACCACCACCACCACATCCACCACCACGACGACCACCACCACCACGACAACGACGGCGCCGCCCACCACCACCACCACGACCACCACCGTGCCGGGCCAGCCGAACCCACCGGACTGTGGCGGCAACCCGACCGTCGTCTCCAGCGGCATCACCTGGGGCTGTACCTTCGACACCGAGTTCACCGGCACCACTCTCGACCCCAGTTGGGTGCCGGTGGCCACCGCCACCAGTGGTTACACCTCCGGGCAGACCGCCTGCTTCGAAAACAGCCCCAACAACATCTCGGTCGGGAACGGCTATCTCAGCCTGACCGCCCGCAAGGAAGCCGGCTACTTCACCTGCGTGGATCCCTACGGCAGCTTCACCACCCAGTACACCAGCGGTACCGTCGCCACCTACAACACCTTCGACCAGGCCTACGGGCGATTCGAGGTGATGGCCAAGGTGCCGACGTCCACCATCGCCGGCCTCCAGTCGTCCTTCTGGCTCTACCCGCAGAACTCCAACTACGGGGCGTGGCCGGCGTCGGGCGAGATCGACATAGCCGAGGAGTACAGCCAGTACGCCGATCGGGCCATCCCCTACATCCATTACCTCTACAACTCGTCGACCACCAACGTGCTGACCAACACCAACGTGGTCACCAACAACTACTGCCTCATCAACCAGGGCCAGTTCAACGACTATGTCGTCGAGTGGACCCCGACGTCGATCACCGTGCTGTTCAACGGTCAGACCTGCCTGGTCGACCACTGGGTCCCCCAGGCTCCCGAGACCGCCCCCCAGCCGTTCGATCAGCCGTTCTTCATCAACCTCACCCAGGCGCTGGGCGTCGCCACCAACAACTTCAACCCGTCGACCACCCAACTCCCGGCCACCACCGAGGTCCAGTTCGTACGGGTCTGGAAGCAGCTGCCCTGACCCGCTGACCCGACGGATTATCGCGACCAGGCGGTCACCCCGGCCAGCCGGGTCTCCGACACCGTGATGCCGGCAATGGCGTCGGGGTCCACCCGGCGGGGATCGTCGGAGAGGATGGCGAGGTCGGCGTATTTCCCCACCGTCAGCGAGCCCAGCTGGGCGTCGGTGTGGGTCTGCCAGGCGGCGTCGATGGTCACCCCCCGGAGGGCGGTGTCGACGTCCACGCACTCGGCCGGGTTGAGGACGTCACCGCCGTCGAACAGCTTCCGGGTCACCGCCGTCTGCACGTGACGGAGGGCGCCGAGCGGCGACACCGAGTAGTCGGAGTGGAAGCTGGGTCGGAGCCCGTGGCGGTGGGCCGACGCCACCGGATCGAGGAGCAGGGCCCGTTCCGGGCCGAAGATGTCGTCCCGGAACACCCGCCCCCAGTAGTAGAGGTGGTTCATCAAGAAGCTGGGCGACACCCCGAGCCTCGCCATGGCTTGGAGGTGCTCCGGACGGGCCAGCGAACAGTGCTCGATGCGATGGCGGAGATCGGTGGCCGGCCGACCCTGGCCCGGTTCCTCCCCGAGCACCGTCCCGTAGGCGGCCACCACCCGGTCGATGGCGGCGTCACCGTTGGCGTGGACCATGGCCTGCCATCCGTGACGGTGGGCGTCACCGATGGCCTCCACCAGCTCCTCCTCGGCGAGGTTGGCCGCTCCCCGTCCGTCGGTGCCGAGGTAGGGGTCACGCAGGAAGCCGGAATACCCCTGGTTCGAGCCGTCGCTGATCACCTTCCGGCTGATGGCCCGCACCATGTCATCGCCGGCCCCGGGTTCGATCCCGGCCTGTTCCCAGCTGGACCGCACCTGGTCGAGCAAGGCGGCGGTGACCCGGACCGGCAAGGGTCGATCGCTCTGGAGGTGACGGAGGAGGTCGAGCTCGACCGTCCCGAACACCCCGCCGGTGGCGGCCTCGTGGACCTTGGTGATCCCCACCGCCGCGGCCCGCTCCATGATCCTCCGCAGCCCGGCCACCAGGTCGTCGTGGGAGAGCTTGGGGATGGCGTCGATGATCCGGGACTCCGCCGCCATCTCCCCGACCACCCCGGTGAGATGCCCGTCCCGCCGCTGGAACACGCCGCCGGGGGGATCGGGGGTCCGGTCGTCGATCCCCACCAGTTCGAATGCCTTGGAGTTGACGTAGAGGAAGTGCATCGAGGCATTCATCACCGCCACCGGATGGTCGGGCGCCACCCGGTCGAGGATCTCGGAGGTGAGGTCGGGTTGACCGGGGAACAGGGAGGGATCGAAGAGCTGCCCGATCAGCCACTCCCCCGGGGCCAAGCCCGCCGCCGCCGCCCGCAGGCGAGCCACCACGTCGTCGAGGCTTCGGTTGGTGAACGGGGAACAGTCGACGGCGGCGTCGAAGAGGACCGAGGTCCACAGATGCATGTGCGGCTCGACCATCCCCGGCATGGCCACTCGGTCGCCGAGGTCGAGCAGTTCGGTGCCCGGTCCCCGGAGGCCGTCGAGTTCCTGGCGGGTGCCCAAGGCGCGGATCCGACCGCCGTGGACCGCCATTGCCTCCGCCTCCGGCCGGGACGGGTCCATGGTGACGATGGCGCCGACCACCAGGAGGTCGGCGTGGCCCTCCATCGCCGGCAACGGAGCCGCCGCCCGCCGGGATCGCGGGCCCTCGGGGACGCGCTTGAGCTGGACCCGACGGGCCAACTCCGGGTGCGGCTGGCAGCAGTGCCCGACCGGGGTCACCATGCCAACTCGCTTTCCTCGAATGGCGGCCCGTCGGGATCCCAGCCGTTGCGGGTCTTCCGATACGGGTGCCAGTAGCCGTCCTGGCCCAACCGCAGCTGTTCGTCGTCATGGGTCAACCGGTTTCGCCGGGTGATGGCCGAGGGTCCCAATCGCTCGCGACCCGGGTCGAGCTGGCCGGGTTGGGGATCCCACGATTCGACCAGGGCGGCGAAGCCCCCCGCCCCTCCGTCCCGCCAGGCCAACGCCCGGCGCTCCAGTTCCCGGGGGGCGATCCCGGTGCTCCGGGCCAGCTCGCTGACGGTCGGGCCGAGGTCGGCATCGGCGAAGTCCGACTCGAAGAGGGCGGCGGCCCACCGGGCCAGGTCCTGATCGACCGACAGGTCGAGTCCGGTCTCCACATCCCCCGACGCCAGGGCCCAGGCCCGGGTGGCGGCGTCATAGGCCAGCACCCGTAGTGAGTCAGCCCGGACTCCCTGGTCGCCGGGCAGGTCGGTCACCCCGATGTTCGGGCGGCCCGGCACCCGGGGCGGTGAGGGCATGGCCGGCACCGGACCGGGGGTGCGGGACCAGGCGTCGCTGGCGGCTATCCCCTCGTCCAGCTCGACCGGGTCGATCGGCAGGGTGACCGGGTCCACCGGTTTCTTCGGTCGGCTCATCGGTCGTCGCTCCCGGAGCTGAGGGTGACCAGTTCGGCCAACTGGTCGTCGGAGAGCTCGGTCAACCACGCCTCGCCCTCCCCCACCACCACGTCGGCCAGATTGCGCTTCCGCTCGAGCATGATGGCGATCCGGTCCTCCAGGGTGCCTTCGGTGATCAGCCGGTGGACCTGCACCGGTCGATCCTGGCCGATCCGGTGGGCGCGGTCGGTGGCCTGATCTTCCACCGCCGGGTTCCACCAGCGGTCGAAGTGGATGACGTGGGTGGCCCGGGTGAGGTTGAGGCCGACCCCGCCGGCTTTCAACGAGAGGAGGAACACCGGCGCCGCCCCGGCCTGGAAGTCCTCCACCATCTGCTCCCGGCGGTGGCTGGCCACCCCGCCGTGGAGGAACCGGGTCCCCACCCCGAGCTCCTTCAACCGGGACTCGATGAGGGTGAGCATCTCCACGAACTGGCTGAACACCAACACCGATTCCCCCTCGGCCAGGATCACCTCGAGGAGCTCCTCCAGTGCCGACAGCTTCCCCGACCGGTCGGGCACCGGACCCGGCTCGTGGAGGTACTGGGCCGGGTGGTTGCAGATTTGCTTCAACACCGTCAGCAACCGGAGCACCAACCCCCGCCGGGAGATCCCGCTCCGCTCGGCGATCACCGCCAACGCTTCGGTCACCTCGCCGGCATACAACGACGCCTGCTCCGGGGTGAGGGGGACGGGGAGGTCGGAGACCGTCCGGGGGGGCAGTTCCGGGGAGATGGCCGGATCGCTCTTCCGCCGCCGGAGCAGGAACGGACGGATGACCCGGGTGAGCCGATCGGTGACTTCGACATCGTGGTAGCGCTCGACCGGCACCGCCACCGACCGGCGGAACCGGCGCAGGGGGCCGAGGAGCCCGGGGGCGGTCCAGTCGAGGATCGACCAGAGCTCGGTGAGGCGATTCTCCACCGGGGTGCCGGTCAGCGCCACCCGGGCCTCCGAGGGGATGGCCCGCAGTGACCGGGCCGTCTCCGAGTGGGGGTTCTTGGCGTGCTGGGCCTCGTCGGCCACCACCAGGGAGAAGCCGGCCCCCGCCAGCACCTGATGGTCGCGGCGCACCACCCCGTAGGTGGCCAGCACCACTTCGTCCTCGGCCAGGTCCTCCAGGTGGCGGTCGCCACCGTGATACCGGCGCACCGGCACCCCGGGGGCGAAGCGTTGCAGCTCCCGTTCCCAGTTCCCGAGCAGGGAGGTGGGACAGACGACCAGCATGGTCCCCTGGCCCCGGGCCCGCCGGTGGAGATGGAGCCCGATGACCTGGATCGTCTTGCCCAGCCCCATGTCGTCGGCCAGGCACCCGCCCAGCCCGAGGTGGCACATCTGCTCGAGCCAGGCCACCCCCCGGAGCTGGTAGGGGCGGAGCTCGCCGACCAGCCCGGGCGGCGGGTCGGCGCGGCCGATCGACGCGTCCTCGCCCAGCTTGGCCAGCCGCTCGACCAGTTCGGTGATGGCGCCGTTGGCCACCACCGGTACCTGCTCACCGTCGATGTGGGCGTGGCCGCCGAGCAGCGACCCGATGGCCTCGCCGCTCCCCATCCGGCCGACCCGGCCAGAGGTGGCTTTCTCCACCAGGGAGAGATCGGCCATCATCCACCGGCCGCGGAGCCGGACGATCCCGCCCTTGGCGCCGGACAGGCGGGCGAGTTCCTCTTCGGAGAGCACCACCCCGTCCATCGCCACCCGCCACCGGAACTCGAGGACGGTGTCGAGGGTGAGGGCCCCGACCAGCGGGGTGCCGGTGTCCGACGGTGGCGAGGAGATGGCCGCCTCCAGACTCAGCCCGGTGGCGGAGAGATGGGACGGCCAGACCACCTCGATCCCCGCGCCCCTAAGTGCGGCTCCCCCGGTGCCGGCCAGGTCCTCCACCCGGGCATCGTCGAGGTGGAGGACCCCCGAGGTTCCCTTCTCGGTCAATGGGAGCAGGGGCGGCCAGGCCCGAGTCCCGCGGTGCAGCGCCATCCGCAGCTCTTCGTCCACCTCCCCGCCGAAGCTCGCCCGCAGTTCGGAGGCCAACCCGACCAGATCGGTCTGGTCCACCACCAGGTTCGGGTCGTCGCGGCTGGTCAGCTGGATCACCCCGCGGGCGGTCGCCCCGCCGCCGCCGTCAACCGGCTCCTCCAGGAACTCCACCCGGAGGGCGACGGCCGGGCCGGTGTCGATGCCCGGTTCGGCCCGGGCCAGCCAGTGGCGGAGGTCGCCGACCGATTGCGGCTCCGGGGCGGAGAAGAGGGGCGAGCCGGCCACCAGCGGTGCCCCCGGGGTCCGGACCAGCGCATCGGCCAGTGCATCCCAGGCCGCCCGGATCAGCCACGACGGGGAGTGGAGCCGCACCGGGGTCGACCCTTCGATGGGGAGGGCGTGGGCCCAGGCCGGGAAGGCGGCGGCCAGCTCCTCCAGGAGGTCGAGGTCGACCGGCCCGAGCGGCCCGGCTCGCCACCCGTCGTGGCCGGCGGCGGTCACCGTCGGGAAGAGCCGGCCACGGGCCACCACCCCGAGTCCGGCGGTCATCACCGAGGCCCACACCAACGCGCTGGGGCGGGGTGGTGTCATCGGATGACTGCTCTCCAGCTCCATCAACAGCGGGAGCATCTCGGCGATCGACAGGGAGGTGGCCGCCACCCGTCGCCGGCGGATGGTCTTGCCCGCCGACGCCGCCACCTCCACCCCCGGCTCGGCACTCTGGGTCGGGTCGAAGACGACAAACCGGCCGGCGCGGGGAGGGTCGGCGGGTTGGAAGCTGATCTCCCGACCGGCCAACGCCCGGAGGGCGACTCCACCATCGGACTCGTCGAGCCAGTCCTGTGTATCGGTAGAGCTCAGAGGCATGCCACGGCAAAACTATCCCGGTTCCCGACCCGCTCCGCCCGCGCCCACCTCGGGGCAGCCCAAGGGGGAAGGCCACCTCACTTAGTTCTCAGGGAACGTTTAAAGTCACACGCCCAAAAGGGGTGGACAGAACGAGGTGACCTTCCCCATCCACCACTCCAGCGCGATCCGGGACACGAGTCAAGGGGGTCCGGAAGGAGTCAGATGTAGTCCTTCCGCCGGATCCAGACCAAGGTGGCCCAACCCCAGATCGGGGGCAGATAGGCGGTGACCGCCCGCTGGATGAAGGTGGCGGCCACCGCGTGGGTCTGGGACAGCCCGGCCGAGGTCAGCCCGAGGATCATCCCGGCCTCCACCACGCCCATCCCTCCCGGCACCGGGGAGACGCCGCCGAGCATGGAGGCGGCGGTGAGGACCACGATGAGGGTGGCGATGGGGAGATGGTCACCGAAGGCGTGCAGCGCCGCCCCCAGACAGAAGACGATCAGCAGTTGGGCGGCAATGGCGCCCCCCACCATTTCGGCCAACTTGCGGGGCTGGATGAGGAGGGTCTTCACCTGTTTCCAGACGTCGGTGACCGTCGGGGCGAGTTTGGCCCGGGCCACCCGCCGCAACCGCGGGACGGCCAGGACGACCCCGAGGAGCACCGCCACCGCCAGGATGATGATGGCCACCAGCCAGACCAGATGGGAGTGCCCGCCCTTGCCTCCCTGCTTGCCGAGGTGGAGGCTGCCGGCCAACAGCGGGATGGAGATGGCGAAGAGGGCACCCTTCACCACCCAGCTCACCGAGCTGGCCACCGCCCCCGAGCTCACCGCCGAGGTGACGTCGGAGCCCTGCTTCTGGAAGAACCGCACCCGCATGGCCAGCGGGCCCATCGGGATGGCCAGGGACACGAAGCTGTTCGACACTTCCAGCGCCACCACCCGTCCGAAGGCGAGCGGGGTCATCGTCGAGCCGATCATCGTGTAGGCGAGGGCCGGGTAGGTGAGTTGGGCCAGCACGAAGGCGCCGATCACCCACCCCCACTCCGCCCCCCGGATGGTGCTGAAGGAGCGGGACACGTTCAACAGCACCCCGATGAGGGCGTAGCCGCCGATCAGCGAGCCGCCCACCAGCACCAGGTTCATCCCACTCATCCGCCGGGTCTCCGCCAGCTTCGGCACCTCCACCCCGGTGGCGGCCGCCCCCTGGGCCCGGAGCTCGGCCAGCAGGGGCTTCGAACCGCGGAGATCCCGAGCAGAGACCGGATCGAGGGCGGCGGCCTGGAGCCTCGGCAGCGCCTTGGCCACCACCTCGGAGGGAAGCACCCGCATGGCCGAGGCGATGGTCCGCTCCGCCCCCACCTTGAGGGCCAGGGCAGCCAGGGCGGCGGCCACGTCATTGTCGGACCGCTCCGAGGCGCCGACGAAGGTGGCGTTGCGGAGATCGGTCAGCCCCGCCGTCCCCTCCGGGCCGATGATGATGGTGTCGGAGCTGATCGACCCATGGGCAATCCCCGCCTTCCGGAGGACCAGCAACTGAGTCAGGCAGTCATCCAGGGCGCCGTTCTCCAGCGCGGTGTCGGCCCCGAGATCGGCCAACCGGGTCCCGACCGGTGGCCGGGTGACCAGCACCGCATCGTTGGCCGGCCCGGTCGGTGCCGCCGCCACCACCGAGGGGACGTGGGCCCCACTCCGCTCGGCCATCAGGGTCAGGTAGGCCTCGTGCTCCACCTGCTGGGTCCGGGTGAGGGTCAGGGTCGGGCCCGAGTCCCGGTAGACGACGAAGCGGTAGAGCTTGTTGAGGAACTGGGCATCGACGGCGTCACGGCCGTAGACGGAGACATCCAGCGGCCCGGCGGCGTCGGCCCCCTGGAATCTCGCCACTCCCCAGACCTGGCGGGGCGAGGCCCCGAGGTCGGTGGCCACGATCCCGAGATCGCCGAGGAGGGTGAGCACCTCCTCCGAAGACGGCAGCCCCAGCGACGAACCGAAGGTCAGGTGCACCGCCGCCGCCACTCCCCACCCGATGGCGATCGACGCCAGCACACTGGCGGGCAGGCCAGAGCCGTGGATCACGGTGGCGACCGCCAGCAACACGATCACCACCTTGGCCACCCGCTGGAGCAGCCGGCTCAAGTACGGGAGGGCGGCCGCCACCACCCCGAGGGTGGCCGCCACTTGGGCCAGGGGGAAAGTGAGATCGAACCCGGAAAACGCCGAGGTTGGCGGCCGGCCCCCGTGGGCGCCCAGCACCACTTGCAGCAGGGCGGAGATGCCCCAGGAGGCGAGCCCGGCGAGGGCGACGTCGCGGATGATCTCCCGACGGCGGGACACCAAGGCGGTGAGGACCAAAAAGGCGATGACCCCGAGCGATCCGACCGTCCAGACGACGGCGACCACCCAACGGACACCCTCGGGAGCCGGGAAGAGGAAATGGGCCACCGACTTCTCGAGGTTGGAGTTGGCGCCGGCTATCAGCCAGCAGCACAGCACGATGAGCACCGCGGCGCCCAACTTCAGACCGTCGCTCCCCCGCCGTTTGGTCTGTCCGTCCCCCCGGGGGGCGAAGACCAGCGAATACCACGCCTCCGCCATCCGGTGGCCGAGCGGCTTCCGCCGCGGGGACGGGCCCACCGGGACCACCGCGGCGGCGGAGCCGGTCGTCACGTCGGGCCCGGTGCTCACCATGTGTCGATGTTGGGGCGCTTCTTGCCGGTCCGCGGCGGGATCGGGGGAGCTGCCCGGAGGGTCTCGACGATCCGCCGGCGGGTGTCGACCGGGTCGATGACGTCGTCGATCTCGAAGGCGGAGGCGACGTTGAGGGCCTTGCCGTGCTCATAGGCCCGGGCCACCATCCGATCGAACAGCTCCTGCCGTTCGGTCTCGTCCTCCACCGCGTCGAGCTCCCGGCGGAACCCGAGCCGCACCGCCCCCTCCAGCCCCATCCCGCCCAGCTCGCCGGTCGGCCAGGCCACCGTGAACAAGGGGGAACGGAAGCTCCCACCGGCCATGGCCTGGGCGCCGAGGCCGTAGCCCTTGCGGAGGATCACGGTGAAGAAGGGAACGGTGAGGCTGGCCCCGGTGACGAACATCCGGCTGAAGTGGCGGACCTGGCCGGTCTTCTCCGCCTCCGGCCCCACCATGAACCCGGGGGTGTCGCAGAGGAACAGCACCGGGAGGTCGTGGGCGTCGCAGAGCTGGAGGAAGCGCGCCGCCTTGTCGGCGCCGTCGCTGTCGATGGCCCCACCCAGGTGCACCGGGTTGTTGGCCACCACCCCCATCGGCCGGCCCTCCACCCGGATCAGGGCGGTCACCATGCCCGGCCCGAACCGGTCCCGCAGTTCCAGCACCGACCCGGTGTCGGCCAGCGTCTCGATGACTTCGCCGATGGCGTAGACCCGCAGCCGGTTCCCCGGAATCGCCGACCGGAGCCGTCGCTGGTCGGCGCAGCTCCACTCCGGCACCGCCCCCTGGAAGTAGGAGAGGTAATGCTTGGCCAGGCGGACAGCATGGGCGTCATCGTCGGCCACCAGGTCCACCACCCCGTTGGCCGTCTGCACCTCGATCGGGCCGATCTCGTCGGGAGTGACGACGCCGAGGCCGCCACCTTCGATCATGGCGGGTCCCCCCATGCCGATCGACGATTCCCGGGTGGCGATGACCACGTCGCAACAGCCGAGGAGGGCGGCATTGCCGGCGAAGCAACGGCCGGAGGCGATGCCGACCAGCGGGACCAACCCGCTCAACCCGCCGAAGAGGGCGAAGGCCATGCAGTCGAGCCCGGTGATGACCGAGTTGTCGGTGTCACCCGGTCGTCCCCCACCGCCTTCGGCGAACAGCACCACCGGGAGCCGCAGCCGCTCGATGACCTCGAACATCCGGTCCTTCTTACGGTGGTTCTGCTGGCCCTGGGTGCCGGCCAGCACCGTGTAGTCATAGGAGAGGGCGGCGCAGGCGGCCCGGTCGCCGAACTGGTCTCCGTTGATCCGACCGATGCCGGCGACCAGGCCGTCGGCCGGGGTTCGGGCGATCAGCTCTTCGAGGTCGCGCCGGTTCCGCTGGGCGGCGATGGCCAGTGATCCGTACTCGGTGAAGCTCCCCGGGTCACAGAGGTCGTTGATGTTCTCCCGGGCGGTGCGGCGATGTTCCCGGTGCCGGCGCTCGACCATCTCCGGCCGGGCCGGGTCGAGGGTCATCGCCTGGCGGGCCAACGTCTCGGCCAGATCGGGCCGGATGGCATCGAGATCGGCGGTCAGCCCCACCTCGGAGGACGCCACATCCGCTCCGCTGGGCTCGATGACCACCACCGTCTCCCCGTCGGCCACCAGATCCCCGACACCGACCGACACCGCGGAAACGACTCCGCCCTGAGAGGCGGACACCACGTGCTCCATCTTCATCGACTCGATGATGACCAGCATCCCGCCGGCGGCGACCTTTTGGCCGGGGGTGACCCCCACCTTCACCACCGTGCCCTGCAGCGGGCTGGACACCGTGACCGGAGTGGTTGCCTCCGACTCGGGATCTCGGCTCACCACCACCTCGCCCCGGTACTCCCCCCATTGATCATGTGAGGGACGCTATCGGCCGGTAAGGCGTTGGCGCGGGGATCGCCGACGATGAGGGAGCAGAATCGGATCAGAGAACGAACTCGCCTCCCCACTCGCAGACAGTTGGACCGGTGGCCAACTGCGACTACAATGTAGTCACGACGCATCCCCTCTCCGTCCGTTTCCGCACCTCCGAGGTCCTCAACGCTCTAAAAACTGAAGCCGCCGTTCGTAGGGTTTCGTCTTCGGCTCTGGCCGAAGAGCTGATCGAAGAGGGCCTACGCCTCCGCCGACACCCGCTGATTGTCTTCCGTGACGGAGCAACCGGTAGGCGAGCTGGCCTGGCTCTCGGTCCCGACATCTGGGAAGTCATTGCCGGTCTCGTCGGTGGCGACGTCCCGACCTCCGAACGGATCGATCGAGCCGTTGACGTCTTCGGCCTCACCCGTGAGCAAGTGTCGGCTGCCCTGGATTACTACGCCGCCTTCCCCGAGGAGATCGATACTGCGAACGCCACCAACGCCGACCTCGCCGAAGAGGCCGAGGCGCTCTGGCGTCGCCGCCAACAACTTCTCGCCGGGTGAAACTTCTGCTTGACGTCCACCATTCCCCGGCGGCGGCCAAACGACTCCGACGAAGAGGTCACGACGTTCTCGCCGCCGCAGTCGATCCGCGACTGTCGGTGCTAGCCGACGAGGAACTCCTTCGCGATTGCGCCACTGAGGGTCGGGCGGTCGTCACCGAGAACGTTAAGGATTTTGATCGCATCATCCGGGTCTGGTCGACCAAGAAAGAGCATCATGCCGGTGTGGTGTTCACCTCACCTCGACGAGTCCACCGTGGGCGGCTGAGCTACCCGGAGGACCTGGTGGTTGCGCTGGCAAGACTCCTGGCACAGCCACCCGAAACCGAAGAGGATTGGGTTCACTGGCTCGAGTGAGGGCACTCATCTGCTCCCCGACATGCCGCTTCCCCTACCGATCCGATTCAGCCGCCTCCGCCAATGCCAGCCACTGTTCTTCCGCCTCGTCGAGACTCGCCTGGGCGGCGGCCAACTCGGAGCCCACCTGAGCCATCTCGGCATGGCCGACCGCGCCGGCCAGGGCTTCGGTGAGTTGCTCTTTGCGCCGGTGCAGCCGGGCCACCTCTTTCTCCATGTCCCGCAACTGCCGGCCGACCGGACTACCGACGCCACGCACCCTCCGAGGCGCCGGACCGGCCACCGGGGTCGGCTTCGAACGGGACGGTGGTCCGTCCCCGTTGATGGCCCGGGCCACCCAGGCGTCCACGCCCCCGGCCACCGGGGCCAGGGTCCCATCCGGCTCCACCGACACCAGTCGCTCGGTGGTGCGGCCGAGGAAGGTCCGGTCGTGGCTCACCACCACCAGGGCCCCCTGCCAGTCTTCGAAGAAGTCCTCGATCATCCGCAGGGTGTCGAGGTCGAGGTCGTTGGTCGGCTCGTCGAGGAACAGCACATTGGGCCGGGCCGCCAGCGCCAACAACAGCTGCAGCCGGCGGCGCTCGCCGCCGGACAGCGTGCCCACCCGGGCGAACGGCAGCCCCTCGGTGAACCAGAACCGCTCCATCAACGCGTTGTCCTCCAGGGAGCCCGGGGACCGGTGGGGACCGGCCACCAGGTCCCGCACCCGTGCCCCGTCATCGAGTTGGATGCCTCGTTGGTCGTAGTAGCCGATCACCGCGGTGGGGCCGACCTCCACCCGACCGACGGTCGGTTGCCGACGGCCGGCCATCAGGTCGAGCAGGGTCGACTTCCCCGAGCCGTTGGCCCCGACGATGCCCAACCGCTCGCGCCGACCCAGGGTCAGATCGACATCGGTGAGCACCATCGGGCTGTCGGGACGGTAGCGGAAGCCGACCCCGGTGCATTCGATCACCTTGTTCCCGAGGCGGGGGGTGCCGAAGGACATCTCCAGGTCACCGGCCCGGGGGGCGGCATCGGGGCGGGCCTCGATGAGCCGGACGGCGGCGTCGATGCGGGCCTGGGGTTTCCGCGACCGGGCCTGGGCGCCGCGCTGCAGCCACGCCAGCTCCCGCCGGGCCAGATTGCGGCGGGAGGCTTCGGCGGTGACCGCCCGCTCCTCCCGTTCGGCCCGCGCCTCCAAGAACGACCCGTAGCCGCCTTCGTGCACGTAGGTGTGACCGCGGTCGAGCTCGACCATCCGGGTGGTGACCCGATCGAGCAGGGCCCGGTCATGGGTGACCAGGACCAGACCACCGCGGAAGTCGAGCAACCACTTCTCCAGCCAGGCCACTGCGGCCAGGTCGAGATGGTTGGTGGGCTCGTCGAGCACCAGCAGCTCGGCCGGGTGGGCGAGGACCCGGGCCAGGGCGACCCGCTTGGCCTGGCCTCCGGAGAGCACCGAGGTCTGGGTGTCCAGCGCCGCTCCCATCCCCAACCGGTCGACGGCCGCCTCGGCTTCCCACCCTGTGCCGACGGCTTCCCTCACCGTCCCCGACGGCAGAACGGGATGTTGATCGAGGAACCCGACCCGGGCCCCGCTCCCCCGGAGCACCGTGCCCTCCAGGGGGCGGTCGACACCGGCCACCAGCCGGAGCAGGGTCGACTTCCCGGTGCCGTTGATCCCCACCACCCCGATCCGGTCACCATCGGAAACGGTGAGCGACAACCCTTCGAACAGGGTCCGATCCGCCGATCGGGCACCTACTCGCTGCAGATCGACGAGGACAGCCACCCGATGAACGGTACCGGACGGGCATCGGGCCTCTATTCGGGGGGCGAGACTCAGGATGTCCGAGTTTGAGCACGGTGACCAGCGTGATCCGCTGGTGACAACTTTAGGTGTAACACCTAAAGGGTAGGTGTTACACTGCTTGGCATGCCTACCACCCGACCTCGTCACGTGGTCACCGAAAGTGAATCATTGGCTCGGGCTTTGGACGATGCTGCCCGCCGATGGCCCGCCGATCGCAACAACCGGGCCAAGCTGCTGCTCCACCTGGTCGAGGAAGGCCACCAGGCCGTAATTGACGAGCGGGAGGCGGCGGACGAGGCACACCGACAGGCCGTCGCCCGTACGAGCGGTGCCCTCACCGGCCTCTATGGCGACGGCTACCTCGACACCCTGCGCGAAGACTGGCCGGCGTGATCGTCCTCGACGCCAGCGTGCTCATTGCGCATCTGGACCGTAGCGACACCCATCACCAGCTCGCCACGTCGCTGCTGGCGGACTCCGCCGACGAGCCGCTGAGCGCCAGCTCCATCACCGTCGCCGAAGTCCTCGTTGGCCCGGCCCGGGCGGGTCACCTCGATCGAGCCATCACGGTGCTCGATCAATTGCACATCGCGACACAGCACCTGCCTGAAGACGCCGCATTGCGTCTCGCCCTCCTGCGAGCCGAAACCGACCTGAAGCTCCCAGACTGCTGCGTGCTCCTGGCCGCCGAGCAGACCGGGGCGGCCGTCGTCACTTTTGACCGTCGCCTTGCCACCGCAGCCACTGGGCGTGGACTGGCCGTCCGAGACCGATGACCGAACCGGCCTGCTATTTGCCTGACTCACCAGTCCCGCTCGGCATTCGAAGCGGCCTTAGGCCGACTGCTTCCGCTTCCGGAGGAAGCTGACGAACTCGACCCCCTCCCGCAGGCGCCGCTTCATCACGTCGCGGTCGCGGAGCATCTCCGCGGAGATCTCCGCGATCTTGCCGGCCCGGAAATAGAACTTGCGGTAGAACTGGTCCACCGAGTCGAACATCTCGGTCCGGTTGAGGTTGGGGTACGAGAGCACCGCCGACTGGACGCCGTGCTCATCGACCAGGCTGGCGTCATCGGTGGGCAGCCACCCCTGCTCCTGCGCCTGGCGGTACAAGGCGGTGCCCGGGTAGGGGGCGGCGATGGAGACCTGGAGGGTTTTCGGGTTGATCTCCTTGGCGAAGCGGATGGTCTCCTGGATGGTCTCGGTGGTCTCGCCGGGCAGGCCCATGATGAAGGTCCCGTGGATGGTGATCCCGAGTTCCCGGCAGTCCTTGGCGAACTGCCGGGCCCGCTCCACTTTCACCCCCTTCTTGATGTTGGAGAGGATCTCCTGGTTCCCCGACTCGAAGCCCACCAGCAGCAGGCGGAGCCCGTTCTCCCGCATCACCTTCAGCGTCTCGTAGGGGACGTTGGCCTTGGCATTGCAGGACCACTCCAGGCCGAGACGGCCCATGCCCCGGGCGATCTCCTCGGCCCGCTCCCGGCTGTCGGTGAAGGTGTCGTCGTCGATGAAGACCTCCTTCACCTCGGGGAAGTTGTCCCGGATGTACTCCATCTCGCCGAGGACGTGGCCGACGCTCCGGGTCCGGTACCGGTGGCCACCCACCGTCTGCGGCCACAGGCAGAAGGTGCACTGCGAGCGGCAGCCCCGACCGGTGTAGAGCGAGAGGTAGGGGTGTTTCAGGTACCCGTTGTAGTAGTCCTCCACCCGGAGGTCGCGGCGGTAGACCTCGCTGACCCAAGGCAGCCGGTCCATGTCCTCCAGGACGGCGCGGTCGGGGGTGTGGGCCAGCGCCCCCCGGCTGTCCCGATAGGTGAGGCCGTCCACCTCTTCGAAGGGGCGGCCCTCGGCGATCTCCACCACGGTGAAGTCGTATTCCTCCCGGGCGACGAAGTCGATCGACGGTGAGGCCAGCAGCGATCCCTCCGGCTCGACCGCCACCTTGGCGCCGACGAAGCCGACCCGCAGATCGGGGTTGGCCGCCTTCAGCGCCTCGGCCACCTTCACGTCACCGGGGAAGGAGGGGGAGCTCGAGTGCATGACGATCAGGTCGTAGTCCTTGGCCAGCGGCAGGACGTCCTCGAGCTCGAGACCGGCCGGCGGGGCGTCGATCAACCGGCTGCCGGGCACCAGCGCGGCCAGCTGGGCCAGCCAGGT
The DNA here is from genome assembly GCA_036268775.1 of Acidimicrobiales bacterium. Classification (GTDB taxonomy): domain Bacteria; phylum Actinomycetota; class Acidimicrobiia; order Acidimicrobiales; family RAAP-2; genus DASZIT01. The sequence goes on from DATATM010000030.1 coordinate 82,927, forward strand.
CGGGTACCAGAACGAGCGGACCTCGCGCTTGGCCTGGTAGCGGGAGCCGGCGCCGCCGTCGAACCCTTCATAGGAGGGCGGGTGAAGGAACAGGGTGCGCATCATGGTCAGAGGACCTCCTCGGGGGTGGGGGTTGGGGTGTGGGTGTGGGTGGGGGCGGGGGGGATGGCTTGGTCGGGGAGCAACAGGTTGTCTTCGGGCAGGCTCGGGAAGATGCCGACCATGGCCAGGGCACTGGCGAACTCCCGGCCGAAGCGATCGGCATCGGGCCGGCTGGTCCCCGGCGGCGCCGATCGCTCGAGGGCGCCGAGCGCGCACTCGACCAGCCGCCCGGGGTCGGCGTCGCAGACGTCGGCCTGGCCGAGTTCCAGCTCGTGTTGGACATTGTCGCGACCGTGACCGGGCATGACATCCAGCAACAGCAGCGGCCGGCTCACCACCCGTGCCTCGCTACAGGTGGTGGCGCCGGGGGTGGTGAGCACCAGGTCGCAAGCCGCCATCAAGGTGGGTATCTGGTCGGTGAACCGGAAGGGCACCACCCCCGGCTGGCGGCGGGCCACCTGGTCGAGAGCCACCGCCAGTGGCTCGTTATGGCCGGCGACCACCAGGACCACCACCCCGTGGGCGGCCAACGCCTCGGCCGTCTCCGCCAGCGGACCGAGGCCCCAGCCGCCCCCCATCACCAGCGCGCAGCGGGCCTCGGGGTCGATCCCGAGGGTGGCGCGGGCCTTGGCCTGGGTCGGGGCCTGATGAAACTGGGGGCGGACCGGGGCAGGGACGATGGCGATCGGGGCCCGGGGCAGATAGCGCCGAACCGAGGCGGCCGCCGCCTCGGAGGTGACCAGAAACAGGTTCATGCCCTCCCGTACCCACAGACTGTGCATGCAGACGTCGGTGCACAGCGCCACCCTGGCCGGGGGCCGGGCCATGTTGCCCTCCGAACCGAGTTTGGCGATGGTCGACGCCCCGGTGGCGAAGGTGGACACCAGCAGGTCCACCGGCTCCCTCACCAGGTGGTCGGCCAGGGCCGGTACCAAGCGTTTGGTGGCGCCCCAGTCCACCAGTGCCGCCAGGCGGCTGGCCGTCCGGAAGTGGGAGAAGTGGACACCGTCGTAGAGGGTCGGGGTGTCCATGATGTGGCGGAACACCCAGTCGCCGGTTTTCCCACTGAGACGACCGAGCATCGACATGCAGTCGAACACCCCGGTCGACCAACCCATCTGCTCCAAGGAGTCGGCCACCACCTCGGTGACCACGTGGTGTCCCATCCCCAGGCTCCCGGTGAGCACCAGCGCGCGTGGTCGGCTCATAACCATCTCCTTGGTCAGGGCCGGGGACGCTGCCGCCCGGCTGATGTCCGGATCTGTTCCCAGGGTAACTCGGTGATGTCGTAAGCGACGAGGCAAATCGATGATCGTACCGATGTATGAGGATGTGACGCTCCGTATGAAATGGTGACTTTCCGAAGGTCAGCTCCCGTGCACGCCCTTGAGGGTGAGGTAGACACCGAAGCCGGTGACGAAGACACCCATGATCAGATCCCGATAACGGGAGATGAACGTCCGCACCACCGCCAGCACCCGGGTCGACTCCCCCGGGGCGACCACGGTGATGAGCAGCGGCACCGCCACCGGCACCATGATGATCAGGATGGTGATCGCCACCACCACGACGCGGACGCCGTTGTCGACCTTGGCCTCGGCCACGTCCTTCACCGCCGACAGATAGAGGGCGATGGTGGTGATGTTGGTCGCCATCAACCCGACCCCGAGGAGCAATGAACCGAGCACCCCGCCCTTCTTGCCGGCCGGATGATCGGACTCGGCATCCGAAGTATCCCCGGACTCACCGGAGAGTTTGCGGTAGAGGAACTCGATCAGCTTGCCGACACCGATGGCGGCCAGCAGCACCCCGAGGACCAGGTCGATCAGCTTCCCCGCCTTCGTGGACCCGGTGCCGGTGTGCCCGGCAGAGTGGAACAGCAACAACACCACCACGGCAACGATCGCCAGAGCGACGATGTTGCCGATGGCAAAGGCCAGGGCCCGGGCCCGAGGCTTGCGGGTGCCGCTCAACAGCAACACCACCGAGATGACCAGGATCGGGCTGATCGCCCCCCCGATGGCCAGCGGCACCGTCTTGGTGATCAGCTCTCCCATGTCCGGCGGAGCTCAGTCCCAGAGCCGCACGCTCATCGACTGGCTGGCGGTGGCCAGCAGCCGGCCGGACTCCGACCACAGGTAGGCGATCCCCTGCCCATAGCCCCCGACCAGCGCCTGGATCCGGATGTCGCAGAGCACCCACTCGGTCGGCTCCAGACTGACCACCCGCAGGGTGTTGTCGAGGCTCCGGGTCATCACCTGCCGGCCGATGGTCTGGGACACCCCGCCGGTGACGTAGTCGCCGAAGATGGCCAGAGTGGCCGCCGAGGGCTCCAGGTGGCCGGGGACCCGGGCCCACAGCGCGCTCTCGGCACTGCCCCCCTCCAGCGGCCCGGCCGACAGCTCCTCGAAGGACCGGCCCTTGGCCAGCCGCAGCTCGACCCGGTCGAAGATGGAGGTGGTGGTGAACGGCAACCGGCGGGGCGGACAGTCGTCGGGCCGGGGCACGTCGGGGGGGATGACCCACACCCCACCCAGGTCCAGCGAGCCGGGGGTGCCGACCGCCCCGTTGACGGTGAGGATCTCCTTGTCCCCGAGTTTGGCCACCACCCGGCCCTGGGTGACCCGCTTCCCCTCCGCCGGCAAGGTGACGGTGAAGTCGAGCACCGAGTGGGTGGCGGCATAGGAGAGGTACTGGGCGGTGGCCCAGACGGTCGGCCGGCCCGACGCCTCTTCCAGGGCGACCAGGGCGGCGGCCAACCCGCAGCCACCGAACAGGAAATTGCCCGGGGTGGTCAGCTCGGGGATGACCTCGAGCCGCCAGTGGAGGTCATCCCCCACCGGCTCGATCCCCAGGAATTTCCGGGCGTCGGTCAATTCCTCGGGACCTCGGACCAGGCCATCACCTTGTCGGTCCGGATGTCCCCGGGCAGCCCGAGGATGCGCTCGCCGAGGATGTTCCGCTGGATCTCCGAGGTGCCGCCCTCGATGGAGTTGGCCCGGGAGCGGAGGAACATCTTGCGGGACGAGCCGGGCGGCCCCACCAGCCCGAGTCCCTCCGACCGGCGCATGGTGTAGTCGTAGTCGATGAGTCCCGGGGCGCCGAGCAGGTCGATGCAGAGTTCGTAGATCCGCTTGTTGACCTCCGCGAACATCAACTTGGCGATCGATCCCTCCGGCCCCGGGTTGCCCGCCTTCCGGTTCTGGCTGGCCCGCAGGTTGGTGTACCGCAACGCCTCCGACTCGATCCACGACCGCATCAGCCGGTCCCGGTCGACCGGATTCTGGCGGGCGGGTTGGGACTGCCAGATGCGGACGGCTTCGGCGATGGAGCCGGATCCCCGGGTGGGCGGGCCGGTCCCCCCACCGATGGTGGTGCGCTCGTTGGAGAGGGTGGTCATCGCCACCCGCCATCCCTCGCCGACGTCCCCGATCCGGTCGGCGTCGGGCACCCGGACCTCGGTGAGGTACACCTCGTTGAACTCCGCCTCCCCGGTCATCTGCCGGAGCGGGCGCACCTCCACCCCGGCGGCGTGCATGTCCAGGGCGAAGTAGGTGAGCCCCTTGTGCTTGGGGACGTCGGGATCGGTGCGGGTGACCAGCATCCCCCGGTCGGCAATGTGGGCCAGGGTGTTCCAGACCTTCTGCCCGGTGATCACCCACTCGTCCCCGTCGCGGATGGCCCGGGTCGACAGCCCGGCCAGATCCGACCCCGACCCGGGCTCGCTGAACAGCTGGCACCAGGCCTCCTCACCGGTGAAGGTGGGCCGTAACAGGCGGGCCCGGAGCTCGTCGGATCCGTGGGTGACCATGGTCGGGCCGGCCATCGTCAGTCCGAAGAACTCCCGGAACCCGCTCGGCGTCGCCCCCGCCTCGGCCAGCCGCTCATCGATGGTCCGCTGGACCCCGGGGGCCAGCCCGAGGCCGCCGTAGCCCTCCGGGAACGACACCCAGGCCAGCCCCAGATCGAACTGACGGGCCCGGAACTTCTCCACCGGGCTCTGGAGGGGGTCCATCTCCTCCAGCAACTGGGTGATCCGGTCATCCACCACGGAGCGTTCATCGGCCATGCCCAAGAACATAGTGGGAAGGCGGCGGCGTTTCGTGGGCCGGCGGCGGGCCTGCCCGATACTGTCGGGGACAGTCGGCAACCGGGAGGAAGCGCTATGGCCGTGGAAGAGAAGGTGAACCGCTCGGGGACCAGCCGTCCCGGGTTGACCGCCGAGAGCCAGGGCATCGCCGCCGGTCGGGGCCGCCTGGTCGGCCGTCGGATCCTGATCATGGGGGGTGGCCAGCGCAGCGAAGGCCTGGAGGATCCGCCGGTGGGCAACGGCAGGGCGATGGCGGTGCTGTTCGCCCGGGAGGGCGCCTCCATCGCGGTGGCCGACATCGATCCTGCCAGCGCCGAGGAGACCGCCGAGCGGGTCCGCAAAGAAGATGCCGTCGTCACCGTGCTGACCGGCGACGCCGCCGACGAATCGGACGTGGCCGCCATCATCGCCGGGACCCAGACGGCGCTGGGGGGCATCGACGGGCTGGTGCTCAACGTCGGGATCGGGGCCGGCTTCGGGCTGGCCGGCACCACCGTCGAACAGTGGGACCGGGTGATGGCCGTCAACGTCCGCTCCCAGTTCCTCGGCTGCAAGCTCGGGCTGGCGGCGATGGGCGACGGGGGGTCGATCGTGATGATCGGCTCGGTGGCCTCCCGGGAGGTCCTCCCCTATCCCGTCTACGGGGCGTCGAAGGCGGCCCTCGAGTCGTTGTGCCGGCAGTCGGCCATCGAGGGGGCACCGAAAGTCCGCACCAACCTGTTGCTCCCCGGCCTGATGGATACCGCCCTCGGACGGTCGGCCACGGCCCGCAACCCGGGTCGGGCCCAGGTGAGGATCCCCGCCCGCCGGCAGGGGACGGCCTGGGAAGTCGCCTACGCCGCCCTCTTCCTCATCTCCGACGAGGCCGCCTACATCACCGGCCAGAGCCTGATCGTCGACGGCGGGCTCACCATCGGGCCCCGGGCATGACCCCCACCCCACGCATTCTGCCGCTACCCCCGGAGGAGCGATCCGACGAGGTGGCCGCCATCCTGGATGCCGGTATCGCCGGCACCGACCATTCCCTCGGGTCGCTCAACCTGTTCCCGACTCTGGCCCGCCACCCCAAGTTGTTCCGCAAGTGGCTGCCGTTCGGCGGCTACCTGCTGGCCGGCGGCACCCTGCCGGCCCGGGACCGCGAGTTGTTGATCCTCCGCACCTCGGCGAAATGCAAAGCCGCCTACGAGTGGAGCCATCACGCGGTGATCGCCCGGCGGGTTGGCGTCGATCAGCCCACCATCGACCGGGTGCTGGAAGGACCCGACGCGGACGGTTGGTCGGCCCATGAGGCCGCCCTGCTGCGAGCGGTCGACGAGCTCCACGACCACGCCGCCCTCAGCGACGCCACCTGGGCGGCACTGGCCGAGGACTACGACCAGGCCCAGCTGATCGAGACGGCCATGCTGATCGGCGAGTACCACATGGTGGCCTTCACCCTCAACGCCTGCGGGGTGCAACTCGAGGAAGGCTCCGACCCGTTGCCCGACTGGTTCCTCGACGGCTGAAGGCGCCGAACGGTCAGCCGACGCTCCAGCTGGCCGCCTGGCGATCGAGGACCTTGGCCGTCGCCATCACCCCGGCCACCGCCAGGGCGATCAACATCGCCCACGGCCCGAGGACCCCCAACAGCGAGTGCGGGTAGAGCCCACCGGTCTGTGCCGGGCCGGAGTTGAGACCGGCGATGCCCCCGACCGCGGAGACCGCCCAGTGGGCGGGGATGAACCAGGAGATGAAGGCGAGGTTGCGCAAGGGGAACAGCACCCCGCACAGCACCAGCTGGGAGATGAGCAGGTAGGGGACGATGCTCATGGCCCGGTCCGAGCTGGAGGCCAATGACGACACCAGCAACCCGATGGCCATCCCGGTGAGGTTGGCCAGGAACAGGGTGATCCCGATCCCCACGAAGGACGGGAGCCAGGTCCCCGAGTTGGGGAGGCCGAGAGTGAAGGCCAGCACCGCCACCGAGGTGACGGTCTGGAAGGCGCCGAGGGCGCCGAGCACCCCGAGCTTGGAGGTGAGGTAGGCGGCGGTGTTCCCACCGACCAGCTGCTCCCGGCGCCAGATGGTCCGCTCCTTCACCAGCTCGCGGACCGAGTTGAGCATCCCGAACCAGACGGCGGCACAACCGAAGACGAACACCGGGGCGTGACCCTTGAGGTTCCAGACCATCGGCTTGGACGCCACCATGGCGGTAAGGAGGGCGACGGCCACCCCCTGGAGGAGGCTGAAGGTGATGGCGGTGCGGTCCCGGCTGAGGAGCCGGCAGTAGCGCTCGGCGAAGATGCTGCCCTGATGGCGCACCATCCGGCGCCAGGGCGGCGAGCCGAACTTGGCCTTGGCCGGCTCGGGGGCGGCGGGGGCGGCGGTCCCGCACACCTGGGTGTGGGTCCCGTCGTTCACCCGGGTGGCCGCCTCGGCGGCGGCTTCGGGGGTCTCCACCAGAGAGAAGGTGTCGCCGAGGGAGTGGACCCCGAACCAGGCGGGGGCCTCGTCAGGCTTGCCGGTGTAGATGATGTGGCCGCCCGGCCCGACCAGCGCCAGGGTGTCACAGACGTCGACGTGGACCAGCGAGTGGGTGGCGAGGACCACCGTTCGTCCCTGGTCGGCCAGCAGGCGGAGCAGGAGCATGATCTGCTTGTCGAGGCCGGGGTCGAGGCCCGAGGTCGGCTCGTCGAGGAAGAGGACCTTCGGCTCGCTCAGCAGCTCGGAGGCGATGGAGACCCGCTTGCGCTGGCCACCGCTCAGCGACTTGATGATCTGGTCGCGCTGGTCGTCCAGTCCGACCAGGGACAGGGCCCGCTCGATGCGGGCCTGGCGCAACTCGGGGGAGGCGTCCTTGCCCAGGCGGAGCCGGGCCTGGTAGCCGAGGGTCTCGCCCACCGTCAGGTCGGAGTGGACGATGTCGTCCTGGGGAACGAATCCCATCAGATGGGCCTGGCTCTTCCGGCAGGCGGCCAGGTCGACGCCGTCGTAGTGGACCGAACCCTGGCTGGCTTCCACCTGGCCGGAGAGCAGCCGCATCAGGGTGGTCTTGCCCGAGCCGCTGGGCCCGGCGATGGCGGTGAGGCTGCCCTGACGGAGACTGAGGGAGACGTCGTCGAGCAGCCGCCGGATGCTGCGGCGCCGGCCGCGCACATCCACCGAGGCGCCCACCACCGAGACATCGACACCGGGGACCTGCTCCAGGGAGTCGAGGGAGATGTGGCCGATCCGGGCACTGAAGGGGCCGATCTGGACGATGTCACCGAGGGCAAGGTCACGACGACCGCGGAGCCGCTGCCCGTTGACGTGGGTCCCGTCCACCGCTGCCTGCTCCTCGATCCAGAGTTGGCCGTCGGCGGCCCGGCCGACCCGGGCGTGCCGGCTCCGGATGAGGGGATGGACCAGGCGGATGGAGGCATCCACTTCCGAGCCGATGGTCAGAGTGGCGCCGGCCAGGGGCAGGCGGGCCCGCAACTCGTTGGCGGGGACCTCGACCGGCAACAGCTCGGACAGGTCGACCGGCCGGGACCGACCCAATCGAGCGGTGGCGAAATCAACCAGCCGGTCGGAGAACCGTCGTGGCTCGTCCGGCTGGTCGCCGACTGATCGATAGTCCTGAACGAGCGTCATCGTTCCGCTTCCCGGTGTGGCATGGCCTAGGAACTATCGGAACATCCGCCCGTCTCCTTGACTCTGGAACCAAAACCGGGTTCTCCGGCGGGCATCGGAGGCCTGCCGCCGGGCGGGACTCAGCGAATCGGCTTCCCCCACTCGGTCTCTTGGCGGAGGACGGGTTTCAGCACCTTCCCGCCTGGGTTCCGGGGCAGCAGCTCGGAACGAACCGCCAGGTACTGGGGCACCTTGAAGTCGGCCATATGGCCTCGGGCGTAGTCGATGAAGGCCTCGGCGTCGAAGGTGGTTCCCGGGGTGGGCACCACCACCGCGCCGACCTTCTCCCCCATCATCTCGTCGGGGACGCCCACCACCGCCACCTCGAAGACGCCCGGCGCGGCGGCCAGCACGTTCTCCAGCTCCACGCTGTAGACGTTCTCGCCGCCCCGGTTGATCATGTCCTTGGCCCGATCGACGATGTAGGTGAATCCGTCGCCGTCGATCCGGGCCAGGTCTCCGGTGCGCAACCAGCCATCGACGAAGGCCTCGGCGCTCGCCTCCGGCTTGTTCCAATAGCCCATCACCACGTTGGCCCCCCGGATGAGCAACTCCCCCACCCCCGTCTCCGGATCCGGGTCGGCCAGGTCGAGGTCCACCACCGGGGCCGGGAAACCCACCGAGTCGGCGTGGGTGTCGGCATACTCGTCGGGCAGGAAGGTGGCCAGACTCGAGGTCTCGCTGAGCCCGAACCCGTTGCCGACCCGGGCAGCCGGGAAGCTGGCCTTCACCTTGCGCACCAGGTCCGGCGCGATGGGGGCGCCGCCGTAGGTGGCGATGCGGACCCCGCTGACGTCGAAGCTGGAGAAGTTGGGTTGGCTGACGGCCAGCCAGAAGATGGCCGGCACCGTGGTCAGCACGGTGATGTGTTCCTCGGCGATGGCGGTCAGGAAGCGCTGGACCTCGAAGGCCGGCATCACCACCGCGGCGCCTCCCTGTCGCAGGGTGGGCAGGAGCTGGCTGTTGCACCCGGTGACGTGGAAGAGCGGCACGCTGATCAAGTTGCGCGCGGTCGGGTCGTGCTCGGGGAGGTCGGCCACCCGGCGGCAGCTCTCCACGTTGGTGAGGAAGTTCTCGTGGCTGGTCATCGCCCCCTTGGGGAACCCGGTGGTCCCCGAGGTATAGAAGATGGCGGCCAGATCGCCACCCTCCAGACCCTCGGCCACATAGGGGTCACCATCGGGGAGGTCGGCGTCGGTCTCGACCACGTAGGTCGACCCGGAGTCCTCGACGACGTAGGCCACCTCGCTGTCGGTGAAGCGGGTGTTGACCGGGACCGCTACCCCGCCCGCCATCAAGGTGCCGAAGAAGGCGAGCACCCAGTCGAGTCCGTTGCCGCTTCGGATGGCCACCCGATCGCCGTCCTCGATCCCGGCGGCCCGGAGCCCACCGGCGACCCGGGCGGAGCGGTCCCACAACTGGCTGTAGGAAACCCGGGGCCCGTCCAACACCACCACCGCCTCGGCGTCCCCGTCCCGCTCCACCGACGCCCGCAACATCGCCAGCAACGAGGAGGGCAACCCCTGGTAGTGCTGGACTTCCTGCTCGTCCCGGGTCACTCCGGTGGCGTCGAAGGCGTAGACCGGCGTCAATAGGTCCCCACGTTCTCGAAGATCCGGCGCGGCACCCCGGTGAGCATCGTCTCGATCTGTTCTTCGGTGACCCCTTTGTCCAACAGGTACGGCAGGACGTCGTCGAGGATGTGGAGATAGTGCCACTGAGGGGTGGCGGCCAGCGCCCAGGGCTCGATCCAGTCGATGTAGCAGGCGGCGTCATGGGCCAGCACCATGTTCTCGGCGAACCCGCGCTTACACAGTTCGACCACCGTGTCGGCCCGCGTCTCGAAGGTGACCTCGAGGTTGATGCCGAAACGGTCCATCCCCAGGATGAAGCCGGCTTCGGCCAACGGCTGCAGATAGTCGAGGTCGGAGGAATCACCGCTGTGACCGAGCACCACCCGGCGGGGATCCACCCCCTCGTCCTCCAGCAATTTCCAGGCGGCCAGGCCCTGCTGGCTGCCGGGGTGGGTGTGGACGGTGATCGGGGTGCCGGTGGCCCGGTGGGCCTTGGCCACCGCCCGCATCACCCGCTCCACCCCTCCGGTCATGCCCTGGGTGTCGATGGCGCACTTGAGCATGCCCGCCTTCACCCCGGTCCCGGCGATCCCGTCGGTGATGTCACCGATGAACATGTCGACCATCGGGTCAGCCGCCTGGCCGAGCCCGGGGCCCCGGTAGTGGAAGAAGAACGGCACGTCGCCGTAGGTGTAACAACCGGTGGCCACCACGATGTTGAAATCCGGTACCTGGTCGGCGATGCGCTGGATCCGGGGGATGTAACGCCCGAGCCCGATGACAGTGGGATCGACGATGGTGGTCACCCCCCGGCCGGCCAGCTCGATGAGCTTCTGGACGGCGTCGGCCACCCGGGTGTCCTCGTCCCCCCATTCCTCCGGGTAGTTCTGCTGTACGTCCGGGCTGAGCACGAAGATGTGCTCGTGCATGTAGGTGCGGCCGAGTGCCGCACTGTCGACGGGACCTCGGACGGTCTCAACCTGGGTCATGACGCTCCTCGACCGAGTGATCAGAGCTCGGCTTCGTGGTTACTCTGCCACTCCCACACGGTCACCGCCACGCGAATTCAGGAACGCTCGGTAACAAGTCGCGCCGGCATCCCGCGAGCCAGAGCGGCGTCGATCAGCGGGGGGTTCTCGTCGATGGCGGCGAGGCAGAGTTCTGCGCCCAGGAGTTCCGCCGCGGCCAGGGCTTCGAGGGACATCAGATTGAGACGCACGCCTTCATCCAGCAGCCGAGCCATGGGCCAGGCCAGTTCTCGCAGCGAGATGAGGCCGACGGTCTCGGGCAGGTAGGCGATGGATCGGAGTGCAGATGTAGCGACGCTAGGAACGGCTCGGCCGAGCGAGCGGGACAGCACGCCGGCGACGGAAGGGTTGTTGAGCGCTCGACAAAGACGGTGATACCAAAGGCCGGTTGCGAATACGCGGGCTCCTGGCAGTCGGAGGTCGGGTGGCTCCTCGTCCAGCAACAATTGCAAAAGTAGGTGATCGTCGATAATGACGTCCATGGCCGCGGTCAGGCGAGGTCAGGTTCGTCGCGGGCGACTTGGGCGGCCAGCTTGGCGTAGCCACCGGCCTCCTCGACGGCGTCGCGCAGCAGGGCCCGGAGGCCGCCACGGCCGGCGGGAACGATCAGCAGAGCATTTCCAAGGTCAACCACCTCGACTGAGCCCCCTTCGCTCAAGTTCCACCTCCGCCTGGTTTCTGCCGGTAGCGCCATCTGGCCTCGGTCGGACACTTTGAATTCCACAACGGACATAAGGCCAATGTTACCTACTACAAGGTAAAGTTACAATGCCGCCTTGTAGCATCGGGACTGATCGGCCCGAAGCGGGCAACCGCTCAGAGCTTGGGTCGGGCCCGTTCGAGGATGGCGGCGGTATCGACACCGACCGGCAGGGTCCCGAACTCGGACCCCCATTCGCCGCCGAGGCGGGAGGCGCAAAAGGCGTCGGCCACCGCCGGATGTCCGTAGCGCACCAACAAAGCGCCTTGGAGGGTCTTGGCCATCGACTCGACGATGAACCGGGCCCGGTACTCCAGGTCGGCGAGGTCCACCACCTGGTGACGGAGGCGGGCGATGGCCGCATCCAACCGGGAGTCGGCCCCGCCGGCGAGATCGAGCTCGTCGAAGAACACCTCCACCGACTCCGGCTGGCGGGCCATGGCCCGGAGGGTGTCGAGGGCGGCGACGTTGCCCGACCCCTCCCACACCGACAGCACCGGTGCCTCCCGGTAGAGGCGGGGCATGCCGGAGTCCTCCGAGTAGCCGTTGCCACCCAGACACTCCAGCGCCTCGGCGGCGAACACCGGGCCCTGCTTGCAGACGTAGTACTTGGACGAGGCCAGAGCGATGCGCCGGAACAGCGCCTCTCGCTCGTCCCCCTGCCCGGCCCGGTCGGTGGCGCCGGCCAGCCGCATGGCCAGGGTGATGGCCGCCTCCGCTTCCACCGCCAGATCGGCCAGGACGTTGCGCATCAGCGGTTGGTCGATGAGGTACTTCCCGAACGCCTTCCGGTAGGTGGCGTGGTGGACGGCCTGGGACAACCCGATCTGCATACCGGCGGCCGCCCCGATGGTGCAGTCGAGCCGGGTCATGTTCACCATCTCCACGATGGTCCGCACCCCGCGCCCTTCCTCCCCCACCAGCCAGGCGGTAGCGGCGTCGTACTCGACCTCGGAGCTGGCGTTCGACTTGTTGCCCAGCTTCTCCTTCAGTCGCTCCAGGTGCATCGGGTTCCGGGAACCGTCGGGCAGCACCCTCGGCAGCAGAAAACAGGACAGCCCGCCGGGGGCCTGGGCCAGCATCAGGAACAGGTCGGACATCGGCGCGGAGGTGAACCACTTGTGCCCGGTGATCCGGTAGGACCCGTCCGCCGCCGGTTCCGCCTGGGTGGTGTTGGCCCGGACGTCGGAGCCGCCCTGCTTCTCGGTCATCGACATTCCGGCGATCAGCCCCCGCTTGGTCATCGGCGGACGGAGACCGGGGTCGTAGTCACGGGAGGTGAGCCGCGGCTCGTACTCGGCGGCCAGCGCCGGGTTGATCCGCAGGGCCGGCACCACCGCGTAGGTCATCGAGATCGGGCACCCGTGACCGGCGTCGGCGGCCGTCCAGGCCAGGAACTTGGCCGCCCGGGAGACATGGGCACCGGGACGAGCGTCGCTCCAGGGGCTGGCGTGGAGCCCGAACCGGACGGCGTGTTCCATCAGGTGGTGATAGGAGGCGTCGTACTCGACCTCGTCGATCCGGTTTCCGTACCGGTCGAAGGCGCGGAGGACGGGTGGATGGGCTTCGGCCAGCCGACCCCACTCCTGGGCCTCGGCACTCCCGGCCAGCCGGCCGACCACATGCAGCTCGTCCTCCGCCCACCCGGCGCCTTCCCGGCGGAGCGCCTCGAGCAGCGCCGGGCTGTCGGCGGCGTCGAAGTCGACCAGCGGCGGGGCCTGGTTGGTGACGACGTGGGTGTCGGGCATGGGGGCTCCTCTTGGTCGGTGGCGTCCCGATCCGGTCGATGACACCGCCTGTATGCCAGGATACGACCAGGAATGGGGAGGTCCGATCATGTACAACCCATCACGCCGGGCGTTTCTGGCCAAAGGGGCGGTGGCCACCGGGGGGATTCTGGCCGGTGCGGCCCTGGCCGGTTGCGGATCGGGAACCGCCACGGTCGCGGCTTCCACCACCACCACCTTCCCCCACGTCACCAACGGGGCCGACGGGCTGGCCCGACTGGTGGCCGGCAACAACCGCTTCGTGAGCGGCAACCCCACCAACCAGGGGCGGACCAGCGCCCGTCAGGTCGAACTGGTGGACACCCAGGCCCCCTTCGCCATCATCCTCGGCTGCTCTGACTCCCGGGTGTCCCCCGAGATCGTCTTCGACCAGGGGATCGGCGACCTCTTCGTGGTCCGGGTAGCCGGCAACACCGCCGTGGACCCGATCCTGCTCGGATCGATCGAGTACTCGATCGAAGTGCTGGGCTCGGTGCTGCTGATGGTGCTGGGCCACGAGAACTGCGGGGCGGTGAAGTCCGCCCTGTCCGAAGTCCAAAAAGGAACGACGTTCCCCGGCGACATCGGCAACCTCCTCGGCCCGATCGTCCCGGCCGCCCAGTCGGTGGGCACCCTGCCCGCCGCTTCCCAACTGGACGGCGCCATCAAGCAGAACGTGTTGAACCAGGTTCAGTTGCTGGGAGCCTCCTCCGCCATCATCCAACCGGCGGTAGCGGCCGGGAAGCTCAAGATCGTGGGGGCGGAATACACCCTCGGGACCGGGAAGGTCACCATCCTCACTTAGGGGTGAAGGCGTCGACCCGTTGCCGGAGATGTCGGCGTCGGCAGGGGAACGCCCTTGGAAGATGGATCATCGTAGGCGTTGGTCCGTGACTGAGGAGATCTCATCGCCGCTGATAGGCCGACATAGAATTTCATCGCAATTGCGCTTATAGTCACCCTGGCCAAGCAGCCGCGACTTCCATTGGCCCCGACAGCTGTCTTCGAGACCGATGGGAGTATCCCGGTTGTCCGGGGCAGGCCTGGCGAACAGAATGGCGACCCGGCGATTGACCTCCCGAGGGGGACATAGACAAATGGCTTCGAGGTCGGGCCGGGGTTCTGGAGCAGGACACGGGTTCAGTTTCAGCAAACGACTTACCCGCGCCAGAGTTCGCGACGATAACTCTGGTGTGACGGAGGGTCCCTCCAGCCGCCACCGCGGGCGGCGTGCGGTAACGAGCGTCTTGGCCGCGATATCAGTCATTTCCTTCCCGACGCTGATAGCCGTTGCGGCTCCAGCAACCCCAGCATCTGCGGTCGCCCCGGCGGCGGGTTCGTGTGCGAACGCGGCGGCGACTCGGGTGGGGGCGAAGTTTGGTATTCAACCGCCCCGCCCCGGACCTGGAGCGGTGAGCGCGGCATGTCCCGGCGCCCTTCCAGGAGCCTCGGGCGTATCCCCGCCGTTACATCCCTCTAATGGCACGCCACCGCTACTTCCCCATAGTCGCACCGTGATGGGCGTGTCAACGACCATCACGGTGACCCCCGTCTACTGGGCGCCAGCCGGATTCACTTATCCCTCCAACTATCAGAGTCTCACTACCCAATATGTGAACGACGTTGCTCATGACAGTGGGTCGCTCACGAATGTCTTCTCCGCCGCAACCCAATACACGAATGCATCGAACAACCACATCCAGTACAACATCACCGCTGCCGCTGCCATCAACGACAGCACTGTCTATCCGACCTCCGGTGGATGCACCGCCGATACCGGGGCCGTCTATCCGGAAAACACCGGGTACAACGCGTGTCTCACCGACGCCCAGATCCAGAACGAGCTCACCGCGCATTCCTTCACCAGTGACCTCAGCCATCTGTATTTGGTGTTCCTCCCGAAAGGGGTGGAGTCGTGCTTCGACACTCGCAACAACGCCCAGGGTGGAACCAACCAGGCATGCACCCTTTCCAACGGCGGGCGTGGCTCGTTCTGCGGGTATCACAGCTCAACGAATGCGACCAGCGGGATCATCTACGCGGACTTGCCCTACGCAATCGAAGGCAATGCAAACACCAACTTCTCCACCTGCAGCTCAAACGGAGGCCAGCTGCAAGGGGGTGGCAATGTCGGCAACCAATCGCCCAACTCGAATATCGACGCCGACACGGTACTCAGCGTCACCAGTCACGAGATGAACGAGTCCATCACCGATCCGTTTGGCAACGCATGGTTTGACTCTTCCGGCAATGAAGACGGTGATGACTGTGCCTACATCTACGGCGATACCACCACCTTCGGTGGCAACCAAGCCGGTGGCACTGCGTTCAACCAGACGATCAACGGGCACCACTACTTCACCCAGGAGGAATTCAGCAATCTGGACTATGCGGCTCATCCGAATTTCGCCTGTGTCCAACAGGCCAACACTTTGGTCGCCGCCAAGTTGGTAGTCACCACCCAACCGCCGGCCAGTACCGGGGCCGGCACGTCCTTTCCGGTCGGGATCTCGGTCGAAGATTCCTCGGGCAATCTGATCACCGCTTCATCGGCTCCGGTGAAGTTGGCGATCACCTCGGGAAGCGGAACCGCGGGAGCGGCGCTTACCTGCACCAACAATCCGGTCAACGCCTCGAGCGGTATCGCAACCTTTAGCTGTTCTGTCAATCTCGCCGGGAATCTCTATTCGCTGACCGCGTCCAGTTCTGGGCTCACCTCGGCGGTGACGAACACGTTCACCACCACCCTCCGACCCACCACCACCACCGCCTCGGCCACCCCGCCGTCGTCTGCCTTCGGCCAATCGGTGAGCTACAGCGCTCACGCGGCCCCGACTGCCGGGACCGGGGTTCCGACCGGGACGGTCACCTTCAAGGTGGGGACCACCACCTTATGCACCACCCCCGCCCTCGGCGGTTCCGGCAACGGATCGTGTCCGGCCACCAACGCCCCGGTGGGCACCGACACGGTGACCGCCACCTACAGCGGGGATGGCACTTTTGCCACCTCGTCGGGGACCACCACCGAGACGGTGAGCGGTACCCCGGCCCCGACCAACCTCACCGCCACGGCGGTCTCCGCCCATGAGGCCGACCTGTCTTGGACAGCCTCTCCGGGTGCCACCGGCTACAACGTCTTTCGCTCGACGGACGGGGTGAACTTCACCCAGACGGCCACCGGGGTCGCTGGAACGAGCTACGCGGACGCCCAGACCCTGCGCCTTCCCGGTTCAGGCACGGTGTCGACCCCAAGCTCGGGCGCCTTGGCCATCACCGGCGACATCGACATCCGCACCAAGGTCTCGCTCGACAATTGGACGCCTTCGGGCTTCGAGTATCTCGTAGCGAATGGGCTGTCCCCGAGTGCCTGGGCCTATACCTTCTATGTCAACCCAGGTGGTGCCCTGGCCTTCGCCTGGAGTTCCGACGGCACGATCCCCAACTTGCACTTCAGCTACTCGCCGGTTCCCTCGTTCACCAACGGTTCGAGCCATTGGCTGCGGGTGACCCGCAGTGCCTCGAGCGGAGTCGTGACCTTCTACACCTCCTCCGACGGGGCGAGCTGGAGCCAACTCGGCTCGCCGGTCCCGGGGCCTGCTGGCTCGATGTACGCCGGCACCCAGCCACTCAGCCTCGGCTCCTACGGCCCAGGGGCTAGCTCCTTCCTTACCGGGGACTTCTACTCCGCCGAGGTCCGCTCCGGCATCAACGGGACTGTCGTCGCGTCTCCGGACTTCACCGCCGCGTCGGGATCGTCGTTCTCCGATGCCGAGGGCAACCCCTGGAGCATCGGCGGAGGCGCCAGCCTCCAAGGCGGACCCGCGCTAGCTTCGGGCACCACCTACTACTACAAGGTGCAGGCGGTTGGTGCCGGCGGGACGTCGGGCTACTCGAACGTGGCGTCGACCACGACGCTAACCGGCTGAGCTCTCTATATCGAGCCGGGAAGAAGAGCCCTGGTCGCCGGTGTCCTCGCCGTTCCCGGGTGCCTCCTCGCCGGCCGCCTCTGGCTGCCGGCCGGCGGGCTCAACCCGGTACACGGGTACGCCCTGGTGTCCATCAGCCAGGGTCCGACCATCCGGGCCGCCCTCGGTAGCGTCCTCTACCTCGTCCTGATCGCCCTGCTCGCGTCGCTACCGCCATCCGCGACACCGCCGTTTCCATCGGCGCGGTGCTCGCCCTCCACTACCTGCCCCCCATCCTCGCCCAGACTGAGGCCGACCCCTGGCGTCACCACCTCCTCCAAGTCCCCCCGATGACCGCCGGGCTCGCCATCCAGGCCACCACCGACCTGGGGTCGCAGCCACTGGCGCCCTGGGTAGGTCTCGCCGTCCTGGCCGCCTGGGTGGTGGGGTCGCTCCTGCTCGGCGGCCTCCTGTTACGGGTCCGGGACGCCTGAACCTCCGGACGGTCCCCACCAGGCAGGTGGTACGTTCGCGTCACACGAAAGTGACTCTTACGTTTCAGCCGGGGGTGGCCATGGACGTTGACCGGATGAGCCCATTGGATACGTCGTTTCTCCATATCGAGGACGGCGTCAGCCACATGCATATCGCCTCAGTGGGGATCTTCGAGGGCCCGGAGCCGCCGTTCCAGGACATCGTCAACATGATCGACGGCAAGCTGCCCCTGGTCCCCCGCTACCGCCAGATCGTCCAGCCCGTCCCGCTGGAGCTCGGACGCCCGGTATGGGTCGACGACCCCCACTTCAACATCGACTACCACCTCCGCCACACCGCCCTGCCGTCCCCGGGGGGCGAGGAAGAACTCCGGAAGCTGGTTGGACGGGTCATGTCCCAACGGCTCGACCGATCGAAGCCACTATGGGAGATCTGGGTGATTGAAGGCCTGGAGGACGGCCGCTGGGCCATGGTGTCCAAGGTCCACCACGCCATGGTCGACGGCATCTCCGGCACCGACCTGCTCGCCGTCACCATGGAGATCAGCCCGGAGTTCACCGAACCCGAGATCCAGCCCTGGAAGCCGCGGAAGTCACCGTCGGGCCGCGACCTCGCCCTTCAGGCACTGGACGGGCTGGCCCGCAGCCCCTACGAGCAGATCCGCGCCCTTCGGGCCACCGCCCGGGTGCCGCGCCAGGCGCTCCGCCAGGCCCGGGAGGTCATCACCGGGCTGTCGGCGATGACCGGGCTGATCAAGTCCACCCCGGTCTCGAGCCTCAACGGCCCCCTCGGACCCCACCGCCGCTATGCCTGGGCGACAAGTTCGGTCGAGGACGTGAAGAACGTCCGGAAGGCCCACGGCGGCACCTTCAACGACGTGGTGCTGGCCGCCATCACCTTCGGCTTCCGGGAACTGCTGCTGTCTCGGGAGGAGACCGTCGACCGGGTGGTGCGCACCCTGGTCCCGGTGTCGGTTCGGCCGAGGGACATCAGCGGCAAGGCCGTCGGGGACGGGACCTTCGAGAACAAGGTGTCGGCGATGTTCGCCGAGCTGCCGGTCGGGATCGCCGACCCGGTCGAGAGCCTGCATGCCATCAGCGCCCAGATGGCCGGCCTGAAGGACTCGAAGCAGGCCCTGGCCGGCGAAGCCATCACCTCGATGACCGGGTTCGCCCCGCCCATGCTGTTGGCCCTCGGCATGCGGCTGGCCACCCGGATGCCCCAGCACAACGTGAACACGGTCACCACCAACGTGCCCGGCCCCCAGATCCCGCTGTACGTGCGGGGCCGGAGGATGATCGAGTGCTATCCGTACGTGCCGCTGGCCGGCCAGGTCCGCCTCGGCGTGGCCATCTTCTCCTACAACGGCCAGGTCAATTACGGGGTCACCGGCGACTACGACACCACCGCCGACATCGATGTGCTCTGCCGCGGGTTCGAGGAAGGGATGACGGCGTTACTCAAAACCAACCGTTGAGCCCTGAGTCAACCCACCACCCACAGTTGTCAGGAGGACCGCGGTGACCAGCGTCGGGCTGGCGCTTGGAGCCGGCGGGGTGGTGGGACAGGCGTATCACGCCGGTGTGTTGGCCGCGCTGGAAGCCGAGGCGGGCTGGGACGCCCGTTCCGCCGACGTCATCGTCGGCTCGTCGGCCGGAGCGGTCACCGGCACGTCGCTGCGGATGGGCCTGGCTGGATCCGATCTGGCCGCGGTGGCCGCCGGGACTGAACTCTCCGCGGAGGGCGCCAAATTGATGGAGCAGATCCTCCCGGATTCCTCCGATCTGCCGCCCCTCCCACCCGGATCCTGGCTGCGGCCTTGGCGGGCACCCTCCACCGCCCTCCTGGCCCGGATCCTGCGACGACCCTGGGCCTTCCGGCCCGGGGTGGCGGCCATGACCCTGCTGCCGACCGGATTGGTCGATCTCCGCCAGCGGGGCGATGCGCTCCACCAGATGGTGGGTGACCAGTGGCCGGAGGGTCTCTGGATCTGCGCGGTGCGACGGACCGACGGTGGTCGGGTGGTCTTCGGCCGGCCCGGGTCCCCACCGGCGGCATTGGCCTCCGCGGTGCTGGCCTCCTGTGCCATCCCCAGCTATTTCACTCCCATCGAGATCGGCGGGGTCGAGTACTTCGACGGCGGGGTCCACTCCCCCACCAACGCCGACGTGCTCCGGGCTCGGGACCTCGACGTGGTCGTGGTCATCTCCCCGATGTCGGCCAACCACCCACCGGGGAACGCCCCCGACGGACTCCTCCGCTGGTCGGCCCACCGGCGGCTCAACCGGGAGAGCCGCGTCCTCCAACACCGAGGCATGAGCGTCATCCGCTTCGAGCCGGGGGCGGCGTCCCTGGAGGTCATGGGGCTCCGTCCGATGGCCAACGACCGCTCCGACCGGGTGATGGAGGCGGCCTACCGGGAGACCCAACGCCGGATCGAGCTCGGGAATCTGGGCCAGCGGCTCGGCGTCGCTCCGTTCGACATGCGGGATACCCAGGGGGAAGCCGGTGTCAGTGTCTGAACGGGGCCGCTGAGGTGGTCCCCCAGTTCGTCTCGGCTCCTTCGCCCACCATGGCCCAGGCCGGCGCCGGTGGGAACCCCTGTCAGGGGCTCTGGTACGCCCCCGACCCCCCGCCGAAGGTGGCGTTCATCGCCACCCACTACGACATCGACTTCTCCGAGCACTACCTGGCCGAGTACCTGGCCCGTCGGGGTCACGGGTTCCTGGGCTGGAACACCAGGTTCCGAGGGATGGGCTACTACTTCACCCTCGAGCAGGCCCTGGTGGACATCGGGGTGGGGGTCCGCTGGCTCCGGGAGGAGGCCGGGGTCGACACGGTGATCCTCCTCGGCAACTCTGGGGGCGCCTCGCTGATGAGCGCCTACCAGAGCCAGGCGCTCGAGCCCCACATCACCGCCACCCGGGGATCGTCCCTCCCCGACTCGGTGATGGAGCTCCCACCGGCCGATCTGTTCGTCTCGCTCAACGCCCACCCGGGCCGGCCCGACGTGCTCACCAGTTGGCTCGATCCCTCGGTCAGCGACGAGCTGGATCCGCTGTCGATCGATCCGGGCCTCGACATGTTCGACGCCATGCACCCGGTGCCCTACGAGGCGTCGTTCATCACCCGGTACCGAGCGGCCCAGGAGGAACGGAACCACAGCATCACTGCCTGGTGCATCGATGAGCTCGACCGCATCTCCACCGCCGGTGCCTACGACCGGGTCTTCAACGTCTTCCGCACCTGGGCCGACCTGCGCTTCCTCGACCTCAACCTCGACCCCTCCGACCGGAAGGCGGGTTGCTACTTCGGCGACCCGAAAGTGGCCAACCGCCTTCCCTTCGGATTGGCCACCACCAATACCCTGCGGGCCTGGCTCTCAATGTGGAGTCTCACCGAATCCCAGTGCCGAGCCCAGCCCCACCTGGCCCGGATCACCCAACCGTCCCTGGTGGTCCAATCCAGTGACGACCAGGGGTGCTACCCGTCGGATGCCCAGTCGATCTTCGATGCCCTGGCTGCCGAGGACAAGACCCTCGAGACGATCCGGGGCGATCATTACCTCCAGGGCCCAAAAGGGGCTCGGGACCAGGCCGCCGACATCATCTCGGCGTGGGTAGGACCACGAACATGACTCCGATGAACGATCCGAGCCAACCATGAAAGTCGCCGTCACCGGCTCGTCGGGACTGATCGGCACCGCGTTGGTGGCCTCCCTGCAAGCGGACGGTCACGAGGCGATCCGCCTGCTCCGTAGCCGCAAGAACAATGACGGCTCAGCCCTCTACTGGGACCCGGCCCAGGGCGAGCTGGACCCGAAAGGACTGGAGGGCATCGACGGGGTCGTCCACCTGGCCGGGGCCGGCATCCTCGATAAGCGGTGGACCGAACCCCGCAAACAGGAGCTCGTCAATAGCCGGGTGGTCTCGACAACCCTACTGGCCGACACCCTGGCGTCGATGAGCTCGCCGCCCCCGGTCCTTCTCTCCGGCTCCGCCATCGGCTGGTATGGCAACCGGGGCAACGAAGCGCTCAACGAAACCAGCAAGCCGGGGAATGACTTCCTGGCTGGATTGTGCAACGCCTGGGAGGGCGCCACCCGACCCGCCGAGCTCGCCGGGGTGAGGTGGCCCACCTGCGGACCGGGCTGGTCCTATCGGAGAAGGGCGGGGTGTTGGGCAAGACCCTGCCGCTCTATAAGTTCGGGGTCGGTGGACGGCTGGGCAGCGGCAAGCAGTGGTGGAGCTGGATCTCCATCGCCGACGAAGTCGGAGCCATCCGCTTCCTGCTCGAGGCCGAGGTGGCCGGACCGGTCAACCTGACCGCGCCCGAACCGGTGACCAACCTCGAGTACACCCGAACTCTCGGAGCGGTGCTCGGTCGCCCGACGCTGATCCCGACGCCGATGCTCGGACCCAAATTGCTACTGGGCAGCGAAGCCGCCCAGACCATTGTCGACAGCCAGCGGGTACTCCCCCGGGTTCTCGAGGATGCCGGGTACCAGTTCGCCCTTCCCACCCTCGAACCAGCACTCCGGGCCCTGCTCGACTAGCCGCTTCGATCAACCGGCGGCCGCCGCCTACCACCAACCCTCCCCCGATTGCCGCGACTGCAGCCTCCGGCAGGCGTAGCGTTGCCGCGATGGACAATGCCCTGGGAGCCGATCCGCCGGCTGGGGGTGGGGGGGCTGACGACCAGTCAGCGGACCGGTACGTCATCGGGGCTCAATTGAGCCAAGACGACTACGTGG
>DATATM010000031.1:0-327309 GCA_036268775.1 Acidimicrobiales bacterium
CATCACCATGCAGCCGACCTCCACCTGGGTCACCGGTGACCAAATTGTTCTGACGGTCACAGACGCCGCCGGCACCCACCCGGTCAACTTCACGTCGGCTCCGGTGGTGACTCCTGCCTCTGTGCCCGGCACCACGCCACCTACGCTGACCTCGGCGATTGCAGGCAACGTGTTGACAATCACCTTCACCAACGGCGCCACCGCCAATTCGGCCGAGCCGATCCTGGTGTCGTCAATCAACTACTCGACGTCCGCTGCTGATGGGAGCGGGCCGGTCACCGTCACCCCGACCTATGTGGGAACAGGGACAGCCGGCGGGACCATCAGCTCCGCCTCCGCCTCCAACGCCAACATCGTCGGCACGCCGGCCATCGGGCTGACGGCAGGCAGCACGCCGTCGGTCGGAGCCGGCCTGAGCAACCAGAGCGCTGGCACCGTTTCCTTCGGCTTCGCCGGGCAGAACACCGGTTGGTTCGTAGGCGATCAGCTCACGGTTCGGGTAGCTCCCAACACCGGAGCCAACTGCTCGGGGACCTTGGCCTCACCCATCCAAATCGGATTCGCTTCCGCGCCCACTGTCTCGGCCACCACCGTGTCCGGTCAGACCGCGCCCACCTTCTCGGCTGTAGGGCTCACTCAGAGCACCGCCTGCGCCGGGACCAGCTTCTATGACCAGGCCATCATCACGCTGACCAACGCGGGCACCATCGCCGGAACCGCCGGCCTCGGAAGCAGCCAGCCGGTGACCATCACCTTCAGCGGGATCGCCTACAACGTGACCGCCGCAGTGCCGGTCGGCAATGTCAGTGTCACCGGCCTCTACAACACGGTCGCCGCCGTCGGTCCCTCGACCACTGGGGCTCCTTCAGGACCGTCCAACGCCGACGTCGGCAAGTTGAGCGTCACCGCCAACAATCCGGCCGTGGGCCTGACCGCCGGGACCATCAACCAGCCGATCAGCAACGTGGTCATCACTGAGGCCCAGCCCGGCGCGGTGCCGACCGGCCTGGTGTGCGTCATCCTGAGCGGCGGTACCTACAACACCACCACCGCTCCTACGGTCACCGCCAGCGGTGGCGGCGCAGTGGTCGGGACTCCGACGGTCAATGGGACCAACACCACACTGCAGTTCAACGTCTCGACGGCATCTTCGTCCGCCGCCGCCACCTACACGGTGGGCAACCTCAACGTGAACCCACCGGCCGGCGCCGGACCCGTGACTGCCGTCGTCAGCGACGGTGGCAGTGGCGTCAACTGCGGGACGACGATTGCCAGCGGCCTGACCCTGTACAACACGTTCGCGGTCAACCGGATCTTCGGCCAGACCGCGGACGGAACTGCGGCCGCCGAGCTGAATGCGGCATTTCCGAGCGGCTGCCCGGCCAGCAAGAACGTCGTCCTGGCTACCGATCAGAACTTCCCGGATGCGCTGTCTGCCTCCTACCTGGCCTCCAAGCTCGGGACCGGTGTGCTGTTGACGCCGACCAATGCGCTGGCCTCCGAGACAGTCACCGCTCTCCGCCTCGGCGGCATCAACCACGTCTACATCGTGGGTGGCCCGCTGGCCGTGGCTCAGAATGTGGTCGCGGCGTTGGCCCAGGAGCCCGTCTACACCTGCGGTGGAGTCACCCCGGTGACCAACCCCAGCACGGGGGCAGCGGTATTGACGACGGTCACCCAAGTCTTCGGCCAGACCCAGTACGACACCGCTCAGACGGTCGCCCAGTACTTCGGGTCCACGGTTGGCCCCGGGAGCTTCCCGGGTGCCTACCCGACCAGCGTCACCGGAACTAGCGCCTACAACACCACCGCCGGTCTGAGCGGCACGCTGGCTCCGGCCACCGGAGGAGCTACCGCCATTCTGGCTACCGGGCAGACCTTCCCGGATGCCATGGCCGCCAGCGGGATGTCCTACGCCGAGCAATGGCCGATCCTGTTGACCCAACAGGCGTCGCTGGCTCCTCAGGCTTCCGCCGCCATCACCAACCTGGGCATCAAGCAGGTTGTCGTCATGGGTGGCCCGATTGCCATCTCGGACACGGTGGTGACCCAACTATCAGGCATGGGCGTTTCGGTCCTCCGGATTGCCGGTACCGACTACACCAACACTGCGCAGCTGCTGGCGCAGTTCGAGTTGAGCTCGAACGTCCTCAATTGGGCAGCTGGTCATTCCTACGACATCCTTGTCGCCCGGGGTGATTTCTTTGCCGATGCGCTGGCCGGGAGTGCCCTCTCCGGCTTGACCCAATCGCCCATCGTGCTCACCTTCAACCCGGGCACCTTGGGCGGCGGCATCCCCGCGCTGTTCACCACCGAGCACGCACTGGCACCGCCCAACGAAGTGAGCAACATCACCGTCCTGGGAGGCCCGATTGCCGTGACCCCGGCAACCGTGAGTCAGCTGTTGGCTTCGATTCCCGGCTGACCCGGGGTAGCGGCGACATCGAGCGCCCAGAGTTGAGCTGAGAAGGGGACCCGAAAGGGTCCCCTTCTTGCTGTCACCGACCATCATCGAAGTCGACAGACGGCAGGTCCGACGTCAGCTTCCATCGAGCGTCCAAACGGGAAGGTGAGCTAAGTTTCTCCAGGTTGGCGGCCATGATTTCGATAACGGTCACCTGCTAAGGCCTGAGGAGAAAACAAAATGAAGCTAGCCAAATCCGACATGGTACGGCGTGCGGTGGTGACCGGCGTGGCGGTGTTTGCCGCCGTTTCGGGAGTCACCGTTCTCCAAGCCGTGCCGGCGGTTGCTGCCCCCGCACCGGTGGTCCTGTCCAGCGTCGCCATCGCCCGGCCCGCCAGCGTCGTGGTGGGGGGCTCCAATCAGGTTGCCACCAACTGGGGGTTCACCTTCTCGAACGGGTTCGGCGCCGGTGACGCCCTGGTCATCAACCTTGGGCCTCCGGGCGCCACGTCCTGCCAGTCGTCCACCAACTACGTCGGGTTGGCCGGCATCCCGACCGTGTCGGTCACGGCGATCTCCTCCGGCCAGACCAACCCGCCGGCCATCTCCGCCAGCCTCGCCCAGCAGACCTCCAATCCCCTCGAGTTCCTCCTCTGCCCGGGGATCAAGGACCAGCTGAAGCTCACTATCGCCAACGCCGCCAACACCACCCCCCCCGGGTCGTCCGGGTGGACCTGGGCGGTCACCGTCAGCGGGATCACCTACAACGTGGGTACGGGTACCGGCCCGGGCAACGTGAACGTCGCCGCCTCCTACGTCTATGCGGCGTCCGGCACCACCCCCCTGGCGGTCGGACTCTCGGCCAACGCGGTTGTCTCCGCGGTCGGGGTCATCGCCAACAACCCGCCGGTGCTGGTCCAGCCGAATACCACCCTCGACACCTCGGTCACCACCGCCATCAGCCCGGTGATCCTGGCGGAGACGGCCAACGCCGCAATCCCGGCCGGCCAGTTCGTCTGCATCGAGATGAACGCCGGTAACTACTTCCTCACCGACAGCCACTTGGCGCCGGTGGGCTTCGCCCAGACCAACTCGGGGAGCGGCGCGGTGCTGGCCAACTCGGGGGGTCTCATCGGCTTCGGACCCCCCAGCGCGCTCGGCGCCTTTGACGCCTCCGGGGTGGCCTTCCAGGTGACCACCGCCTCGACCACTGCCGGTGTCTTCGAGGTCGCCGGCCTTCGAGTGGTCGATCCGGTAAGTGTGCCCTTCGGTGCCCAGAACTTGACCGTCTTCGCCGCCAGCTCCGCCGCCAACTGTGGGAGCGGGACCGCCACTGCGGTGTACAGCTACGCCATTTCCGGCTTCAGCGTGTTCAACACCAACCGGATCTCCGGGTCGACCGCCGACGGCACCGCGGCAGCGGAACTGGCATCGGTCTTCCCGCCGGCGGGGTCCACCTGCCCGGCCAGCGGGAGTGTCGTCCTGGCCACCGATCAGAACTTCCCCGACGCCCTGTCGGCCTCCTACCTGGCCGCCCAGCTCGGGACCGGGGTGTTGCTGACCCCGACCGCCGCGCTGTCCTCAGTGACCTCGGTGGCGCTCCGCCTCGAGGGCATCAGCCACGTCTACGTCGTCGGCGGCCCGCTGGCGGTCACCGACGCGGTGGTCAACCAGGTGCAGTCCTCCCAGGCCTTCAACTGCGGGGGCACCACGGGGATCACCAATGCGTCGGGCCCGGTGAATATGACGGTCACCCGGGTCTTCGGCCAGACCCAGTACGACACCGCCCAGACGGTCGCACAGTTCTTCGGGGCGGCGGCGGTCGGCACCGGTGCCTTCGGGGGCGGCTATCCGACCAGCCTGGCCGGGACCAGCACCTACAACACCACCAGCGGCTTGAGCGGCACCCTGGCGCCGGCCAGTTCGACCGCCACCTCCACCGCGATTCTGGCCACCGGGCGGACCTTCCCCGACGCCATGGCCGCCAGTGCGATGTCCTACGCCAAGAAGTGGCCGATCCTGTTGACCACCCAGGGCCTCCTGTCCTCCCAGGCCTCGGCGGCCATCTCCAACCTGGCCATCAAGCAGGTCGTGGTGATGGGCGGCCCGGTGGCGATTTCTGATGCGGTGCTGACCCAGCTGGCCACCTTGGGCGTCACGGTCCTCCGCATCGCCGGAGCCGACTACACCAGTACCGCCCAGCTCCTGGCCCAGTTCGAGTTGAGCACCACCGCCAACAACTCCGCCCAGCCCACCGGATTGGGTTGGGCCGATCTCGGGGTGACCCCCAACACCTATGGGGTGAACGTGGCCCGGGGCGACTTCTACGCCGACGCGCTGGCCGGCAGCGTGGTCGGGGGCGTCAACCACGCACCGATCGTGCTGACCTTGAATCCGAGCACCCTCGGCACCGGCATTCCCGCCCTGTTCACCGCGGAGGCGGGGTTGACCCTGCCCAACCAGGTGGACGAGGTCACGGTGCTCGGCGGACCGGAGGCGGTGACCCCGGCGACGGCGACGGCGGTGCTCCAGGCCATCGCCAACGCGTGAGCCGAACGACCTGACCCGGGCTAGGACCCGTCGGCGGGTGTCCCCGGACGGGAGACGTTGACGAACCGGCCCTCGACCACCTCGACCTCGGTGAGCTGGCGGGCCACCCCGGCGTCGGCCAGTTCGGGTTCGGAGGTCGGGTCGGCCATCCGCCCGGCGTAGGCGGCCTCGAACCGTCGGTCGCCCCGCTCCGCCTCCCGGGTATCGGAGCGCATCCACTGGTAGGCGACGATGCCGATGGCGGTGAAGGTGATCAGCTCACTGGCCACCCAGAGGATCCCGCCGCCGGCCTTGGTGTCGGCCAGGGAGTGGAAGGACGGGGCGATGGAGGTGGTGGCCTGGGTGAGGGCCAGTCCGAGCAGGGTGCCGACCGGGATGTCCAAGGCCAGGAAGCCCAGCTTCATGGGATAGGTCAACCGCCAGCGGGACGGGTCGATGCCGAGGACCAGCCACCAATAGAGGCAGCCGGTGACCAAGAACTGGAAATGGGTGAAGTCGTGGAGGAGGGGGTGCTCCAGGCTGAATTGGTAGAACGGGGTGAGGAAGTACCCGATCATGGTGACCGAGAAGAAGAACAGCACCACCAACGGGTTGGTGACGAACTCGACGATCGGATGGTGCAGCATCTTGAGGATGGTGGTCTGGGTGGGGCGGCTGGAGGCCTGCAGCGCCAGGGTGACCGGCGCCCCGAGGACCAAGAAGATGGGGGCCAGGTTCATCAGCAGCAGATGCTGGATCACATGGATGGTGAAGACCGAGTCGTCGTAGCTGGCCAGCCCCGAGAAGATGGCGACGGCAATGGTGACGATCCCGGCCAAGAACGACCCGGTCCGCCAGGGTGACCAGCGCCGCCCTTTCTTGGCCAGCCGGACGGCGCCGAACAGATAAGCGGTGCCGAGAGCGACGTCGATCGCCACCGTTATCAGCGTCAGCCAGTCGGTCTGCCACCCGGCGAGGAGGGTGTGGAGGAGGACGGGGGGGGAGATGGCATCGGCGAGGAGCATCCCGCTCAGTCTTTCAGCCCCCTCGCCCCATTCCCAACCGGGCGGAAGCGGTCAGGCCGGCTCGGGCCGGAGGTCCATCCCCTCGACACTCTCGACCGGCCCGGCGCCCAAGGCGCCCTCGATCGATCGGCGCTGCCTGGACCGATCGGCGCTGGATTCCCAGCGGGTCTCGATGTGGCCGAACCGCCAGATGGCGAGGGCGACGATCCAGACCGCCACGAAGATGCCGACCATGTACAAGCCGGCCTTGTCGATGCTGAAGCTCCCGAGTTGGTCCCACACCCAGCCGTGCAGGTGGGCCTCCTGGCCGAGGAGCCCGAACAGTTCCACCGTCCCGATGAAGAACGCCACCATCACCGAGAGCCCGGTGATGGTGATGTTGTAGTACACCTTCCGGATCGGCCGGCTGAATGCCCATCCGTAGGCGAAGTTCATGAAACACCCGTCGAGGGTGTCGAACAGGCTCATGCCGGCGGCGAACAGGATGGGGAGGGAGAGGATGGCCCAGAAGGGAAGCCCGCCGGCCACCGCCGTCCCGGAGATCACCAACAGCGCCACCTCGGTGGCGGTGTCGAATCCCAGCCCGAACAGCATCCCGACCGGGTACATCTTCCAGGGCTTGTCGATCCGCCGGGCCAGCGGTCCGAAGAACCGGTTCATCAGCCCCCGCTGGTTGAGGTGCACCTCGAGGGCCCGGTCATCGTAGTTCCCGTGGCGGATGGAGAGGAAGACCTTGACGATGGAGACCAGGATGACGACGTTGAGGGCGGCGATGAGATAGAGAAAGAAGCCCGACACCGAGGTGCCGACGATCCCGGTCCACTGGTGGAGCCCCGACCCGCCGTTCTTCACCTGGTCGTCGAGGGCCCGGATGCCGAAGTTGAGGATCACCGCCAACCCGAAGACGATGCTCGAGTGGCCGAGGGAGAACCAGAAGCCGACGCTGAGGGGCCGCTTCCCTTCCGACATCAGTTTCCGGGTGGTGTTGTCGATGGCGGAAATGTGATCGGCGTCGAACGCGTGGCGCATGCCGAGGGTATAGGCGAGGATCCCGGTGCCCACCCCGAAGATCTCCTTGGTGCTCAGGTGGTAGTGGCGGGAGACGGCGGTGAACAGCAGCACCAGACCGAGGACGTGGAGCCCGACCACGGTGGCGGCCATCCCGCCGACCCGCCGCCACTCGGAAGGGTGGAGGGCATCCCGGATCCGGCGCGAGGTCCGGGCGGGGGGGCCGGCCGGGCGAGCGGGTACGGAGGCGGCGGTACCGGGCACAACTCAGACTCTAGGATCTGTTGCGAACCCTTTGCAATAGCGGATCCTTTGCGCCGGAGTGGCTTTTCCGAAGCTCAGTGGTCGTGGCCGGAGGCGCTGCCCGGAGCCTCCGGAGCCGCCGCGGCGCACTCCGCGCACCGCCCGCTCAAGGAGAAGTGGTGGGGGTCGATGACGAACCCGGTGTCGGCTTCGAGCCGCACCCGCAGCGGATCGAAGGTGCGGTCGGGGATCTCGATGACCTTGTCGCAGACCTCGCAGACCAGATGGTGGTGGACATCGCCGGCCAGGTGCCAGCGGGACGGGCCATGGCCGATGTGAACATGGAAGGCGATCTCCAACCGCTCGAACAGTTCGAGGGTGCGGTAGATGGTGGCCAGATTGACGTCGGGGTGGTCGGCCCACACCGCATCGGCCAGCTGCTCGGCAGTGAGGTGGTCGTCGCTGCGGTCGAGGACCTCGATGACCGCCCGCCGGTCCACCGTGATCCTTCCCCCCGAGTCCCGAATCGCCTCGATGGCCTCTTCGACCCGTTGGCTAGGCACCCCCCTGAGCGTAGTGGGAGCCGGTGGCGGCAACGGGGGCGGTCCGTCGTTGGCGGCGGCGGTGGAGCCACCGGCCGGTGAGAGCGCCGAGGGTGGCGAGGACGATGGCGCTGACCAACGCGTCGATCCACAGTTCGATGACGGGGACGAACAGGGGGATGTTGATGATCAGCCGGCGGGCCAGGTCGGCCAGGATCAGCACCACCGCCACCGGGACGGCCAGGGCCACGGCTTGGACCACCGCCCCCATTGGTCGTTGACGGAGGCGCCCGGCGATGGCCCCGCCCACCAGGAAGGTCAGGACGACGATCACGGTGGGCACGATCCAAAGGTTGCCCGGCTGGTCGATCATCGGCCGTCCGCGCCAGAGCGACTCCCACAGTGAGGTGGGCCCGGCGAGGACGAAGGTGAACAGCAGCGCGTCGCTGAGCGGCCGGAACTGGATCCGCTGACGGTCGGCGGGTGACTCGACCCTGTCGGCGATGGTGTCGGTCGTCTCCGGTTCGAGCCCGGGCCGCATCGCCACCTGGGTGGGCGGGTTCACCGGCCGTCGGACCCCGAACATGAGGTCATTTGATCAGATGCGTTGGTGCATCGCCCGACGCCGGGTGACGACCACCAGCAGCGTCCCCATCACCACCAGGAACAGTCCCCCGACGATGAGGGCCAGAAGGTCGGCCCCGGTGAAGGCGAGAGTGCCGGCCGTCCCGCCGGAACTGCAGGCCCCCGGGGTGGTGGCGCACGGGTCGCTGGGGCCGGTGCCGGTGGCCGGATGGGTGCCGGAACTGCAGGCACCCGGGTTGGTGGCACACGGGTCGCTCGGGCCGGTGGGGAGGGTGCCGCCACTCGGGCTGGTGCTGCCGCCGGGGACGGTGGTCACGGTGGTGGTCCCCGGGTAGCCGGAGTCCGCCCCGGCGGTGGTCGTCAGGCCCAAGCTGAGGACCCCGAACAGGGCCACCGTTGCACCTAGTACTGCCAACCTTCGGATATGCACGCCAGACCTGGCTTTCCGGCGCCCGTAGCGCCTCTTTACCGGGAACGGCCCACAGGCCCAAATATTGCGTTTTCCCCCGATTTTCCGGGCTTTGACGCCTGGGGAGGCTCCGATTACCGACCGGCCCGGGCCCGCTTCTTCTTCCGGGCCCGCTTCTTCAGATACCGCCGTCGACCGTAGAGGGCGCCGAGCGACGAGATGACCACCGTCCCCACCAGGGCGTAGAGCCACAATCCGGCCACCGGGAGGGTGAAGCCCCGGTGGAGGTCCAACCGGCGCCCGATGTCGGCGACGATCAACAGGAGGGAGACCGGCACCGCCAGGGCCACCGCCTGGAGCAGGGCCCCGGCGCGCCGGCGGCGATGGCGCCCGGCGATGTAACCGCCGATGAAGAAGGCGGCGATGGTGATGACGGCCGGAACCAGCCACAAGTGCCCGGGCTGGTCGATCATCGGCTGGCCGCGCCACAACTCTTCCCACAACAGGGCGGGCACGCTGATCACCAACGTGAACAGGAAGGCGTCACTCAGCGCCCGGTAATGAAGCAATTGCCCGGCCCCGGGGGCCGAGCCGTCTCGGTCCCGGCCGACAGAGCTGCCGGGCACCTGAAGGGGGGCGGCGGGCAACCGCTGGCTGCTGACCGACCCGCCTTCGGGGTCGGAGGGACTTTCGGTCAACGGGCGGGCTCCGATGCTGGAGTCCACCCGATCAAGCTTGTTGGTGGCTCGCTCGGCGTCGGGTGAAGAGGACCAGCAGGGTCCCGGCGGCGAGCAGGAACAGGGCCCCGACGATGAGGGCCAGGAGGTCGGCTCCGGTGAAGGCCAGGGTGCCGGCCGAGCCGCTGGTGCTGCCGGACCCGAGCGCCGCCGTCGAGGCGTTGGGGGTGATCACATACTCGGTGCCACCGGGGCCGCCCGAGGTGTTCACCAGGTTGACGGTGTTGGAGCCGTAGATCGAGGGCTCCGGGGTCGAACCGTTCACGCTGAGATGCGGGTCGGAGACCACGTTGTTGAGGGTCACGTTGCCCGCGCTGTTGGAGGTCACCGTGATGCCGGTGGCCACCCCGGCCACCGTCAGGGTGAAGGTCGAGTTGGCCGGGCAACCGACGAGCACCACGACCGAGGAGCTTCCCACCGGGATGGTGACGGTGGCGACACACGGCGCGCTGGAGGTGCTGCCGCCGGGGGAGGTGCTCCCGCCCGGGGTGGTGCCGCCGCCCGGGGTGGTGCCAGTGGTGGGGGCTGAGGTGGTGGTGGGGGCTGAGGTGGTGGTCGTCACCGTGGTGGTTCCCGGGTAGCCGGAGGCCGCCCCGGCGGTGGCCGACAGGGCGATGAGGCCCAGGCCGCTGGCGAGGGCACCTGCCATGCCGATCACCGCAATCTTTCGGAGTATCACGCCATTTCTCCCTGTAAATCTGGCCGAGGCTTGTGGCACTCGGTGTGCTAATAGAACTCTGAACTACACCATTGTTCTGTAGGAACGACCCAGGCGTCAGAATATCACGGTCGAATTCGAAAAATCCGGTTGGATTCCCTGCTCAGCGCCTTCAGCGGGGACTCAGGGTCCAGGAGTGGCCGAGCGTCTTGACCAAGCTGGCCGTCAGGTAGGAAGGACCGACCACATTCCAGTCGGGGCCGCCCACCACCTGGACCGAAACCGCCGCCGGGTAGAGGCTGGGTTGGGGCACCACTTGCAGGTAGAGCTGCCCGTGCCTGACCGCGTTGGGGATGACGGTGGTGAAGTCGACGGTTTGGCTCTGCTGGGCGAGCACCGACGTGGCGGTCCGGTTGAGGACCAGACCCGACTCCGCCACCCCGGCGTTGGTCTGCGAGCCCGACGGGGACCAGAGGTAGACCCGGGTCACGTACTGACCGGGGGTGAACGAGTTGATGTTGTCCGGCCCGAGTTGGGCCGAGGGCGGCTGGCCGGCCGGCGCGTGGTTGGCGACGGTGGCGTAGGTATGGACCACCGCATTGTTGTGGCCGTCGATGGTCACCACCATCCGGATGCCGGTGGTCACGAAGTAGTCGAGTTTGGCGGCAGTGGCGCTCTGCACCGAGAGGTGGAAGGTGCGATCGGCGTGGCTGGTGTCGATGGCGCCGGAGCCGCCGGTCTTGACGATGGTCGCCTCGAAGGCGGGATTCTCGTCCCAGGCCAGCAAGTGGCGTCCGGACACGTCGTTGGCGAGGGCCACCGCGAAGGCGGCCAGGTCGACGTGCTCGGTCTTCATCTTGTCGATGACCGCCCGGGCCACCGCGGAGATGTCGTCGTGTCGCTGGGTCTGGTCTCCGGCCGGGAACTGGGCGTAGAGCTGGTGGAGGAGGACGTCGGCGGCGTTGTCGGCGCTGACCGGCACGGTGATGCCGGGGACCACCACCGGACCGGAGAGCCGGAGCAGGCTCACCAGGGCGGGCACATCGATGCCGATGACCCCGTTGACGTGGATGCCGGTGACCTCTTGGTACATGGCTTGCATGATCTGGCCGCTGAGGGGGTAGTCGGCGGAGGCGTTGACCGACTGCCAGAGTTGGGTCGGATTGAGGGCGCCGAAGATCTCCTGGGTGCCGGGGGGCAGGGGCACGTCCACCGGCTGGGCCAGAGGGGTGTCCAGCGAGGCGGTGTCGTCCAGCGAGAAGCTGCCATTGGCGGAGTGCATCAGCGCGTTGGAGAGGACCTCGCCTTGGTCGCGCATCTCCGCGTTGTTCTCCCCGGCGATGAGATAGAGGCGGGGACCGTCGGCGCCGACCAGCGGCAGGGCGTAGGAGAGCACACTGCTGCCGGTGCCCAACAGCGCGGTGAGCCGGGCGTCCTCGGTGTCGAACGACGCCCGGGCGGAGCCGAGAGGCCCCCAGAGGCCACCGCTCGGCCGGTTGAAGCTGGCCAGTTGGGCGTGGGCGGAGGCCACCGACGACTGCAGGCTTTGGAGTTGGGGGATGGAGAGGGTCAGCCCCTGGGTGCTGGCGGCCAGGGTGTTCACCTGCTGGAGGAGGCCGCTGGCGAGAGTGGCGGTCTGCCCCACGTCTTCGACCAGTTGGAGGAGACCCTGGATCTGCCCGTGGAGCCCGGGGATGGACCCGAACGCACCGAGGGCGAACGAGTTGTTCAGGATGCTGTCGGCGGTGTCGGCGTCTGATTGGACGGCGATGATGTCCACCTCCGCCTGGGCCCGGCCGGCCGGGGAGGTGAGCTCCTGCCGGTTGTCGACGGCGGCGGAGATGGTGGCCCGGGCGGCGTCCATGGAGTGCTGGGCTCGCACGATGTCGCGGAAGGCGAGGACTCCGAAGACGATGACCACCAGCACCGCCAGCACGAACAGGCCGGTGCCGGCCACCTTCCAGGCTCGCCAGTCGATCCCTTCCACCGGGGCACCGTGGTGATGGGTCTGGTGGTCGTGGTGCTGTTTCCAGTGGGCGTACCCGTACCGAAACCGGTGGGCGACGCGTTGGTGTCGATGCCGGTACGGGGTCATCGGCCGCTCAGCACGCTCGGGCCCGATTCCAGGCTCGCCGGGTGCGACCGGGCGGTGCCGACTCTGCGGGGTGGGCGGAACTCGAGCGGAGGGGAGTCATGGATGGAAAGGGGCTGGGCGCCGTGCCCGGTGAGCCCACCGAGGTGCGGCGCAGCAACTAGGGTAACCCGGCATGGATGACCGGCAGGGAGCCAAGCAACTCTACTTACGGGACTACGCCCAGATCCTCAACCGGCGGAAGTGGACGATCATCCTGGTGCTGGTCATCGCCGTCGCCCTCGGTGCCGCCTACGACTCCGTCTCCACCAAGAAGTACACCGCCACCGCCCAGCTCGAGCTCACCCCGCAGGTGTCCCAGATCGTGCAACAGGCCGCCAACCCGGTGAGCGTCACTCCGCTGGTCGATGTCCCCACCGCCATCCAGGTGATCCAGAGCACCTCGGTGCAGGACGCCGTCCGCAAGAAGGTGCCCAACGCCCCCTCGGTGACGGTGAAACAGGTGCAGCTGACCAACGTGGTCACGGTGTCGGTGACCGCCACCACCGCCATGATGGCCGCCGCCGCTGCCAATGCCTACGCCACCGCCTATCTCAGCGTGCAACAGCAGCAGGCGGTGTCGACGTTGAACAATGCCGAACAGATCGTCCAGGGGGACATCAACGGCCTCGACACCCAGATCGCCTCGGTGCAGCAACAGATCGCCGCCGCCCCCTCCGGGTCGCTGGCCCAGCAGTCGTCTTTGTCGACTCAGCTGAGCTCGCTGCAGAGCCAACGCTCGAGCTATGTGAACCAGCTCAACCAGTACCAGTTCGCCGCCCAGTTGAACACCGCCGGCGGCCAGGTCATCGGGACCGCCCCGCTTCCGACCAAGCCGTCGAGTCCCAAGCCGGTCACCGACATCGCGCTGGCGGTGGTCATCGGGTTGGTCATTGGGATCGGGATCGCGCTGTTGCGGGAGTACTACGACGAGAGCATCCGGACCATGGCTGACCTCGAGCGGGTCACCCACGGGGTGCCGACCCTCGGGTTGATCCCGGCCATCGGGGACTGGCGGAGCGACGGCGAGCCGTATCTGGTCAGTGAGAAGGCGCCGACCGCCCCGCCGTCGGAGGCGTACCGGAGCCTCCGGACCGCCATCCAATTCCTGGGTCTGGAGCGGGACATCCGCTCCCTGCTGTTCACCAGCCCGAGTGCGGCCGAGGGGAAGACCACCACCCTGGCCAACATGGCCACCACCATGGCCCACGCCGGCCAGAGCGTGGTGGTGATCTGCTGCGACCTCCGCCGCCCGCGGATCCATCAGTTCTTCGGCCTCTCCAACCAGGTCGGCTTCACCTCGGTGCTGCTGGGGACGGCCACCCTCGAAGAAGCCCTCCAGTCGGTCCCCGGCATCCCCGGCCTCTACCTGTTGGCCTCCGGCCCCACCCCGCCGAACCCGTCGGAGTTGCTGTCCGATCCCCGGGCCAAGGCGATCTTCGATCAGCTGGCCCAGCGGGCCGACATCGTCCTCATCGACAGCCCCCCGGTACTGCCGGTCACCGACGCCGCCGTCCTCGCCACCCAGGTCGACGGGGTGGTGATGGTCGCCTCGGTCGGGAACTCGAGCCGCAAGGACGTAGGTCGGGCCATCGAGGTGCTCGGGCGGGTCAACGCCCCGTTGGTCGGGGTGGTGCTGAACAAGGCCTCGGAGAGCGATTCCTATGCCTATTACCGGTACTCCTACGGACCCACCGACACCGATCAATGGACGAAGGCGCGAGCCGCATCGGCGCCCAAAGCGGCGGCGACCTCGAAGCCGACGCCGAACGGAACGGTGCCCCCGCAGCTGAAGGCGTCCCTCAACGCCCCGACCCAGGCCGACGGCAACGACACCGGCGAACCCGGAAAATCATGACGACGGGATCGCCGGTCGGCATGAACGGACGCGTCCCCGCTTCCCGTTCCGACGGGTTCCGGGGGGAAGTAAAGCGCGCCTGGCAGGGGACACTGCCGGAACGCTACGAGCAGACCGCCGCCACCTTCATGGACCTGGCCTTGCCCAACCTCACCCCCGGCTGTCGGATCCTCGACGTGGGGGCCGGCCGGACCCCGGTATTCAGCCCCGAAATGCGGCCGGAGGGTTGCGAGTACGTCGGACTGGACATCTCCCGAGACGAACTGGAAGGGGCCAAGCCGGGGTCCTACGACAGCTTCGAGGTGGGGGACATCACCAAGCGGACCCCGCAGCTCGAAGGCGGTTTCGACTTCGTGGTCACCATGCAGCTGCTCGAGCACGTGAAGTCGCTCGACGACGCCTTCGACAACATGTACGCCTATCTCCGCCCCGGCGGCCGGATGCTGGCCCAGCTGTCGGGAACCTTCTCCTTCTTCGCCCTGGCCGGCCGGGTCATCCCGATCAGCCTCACCCGGGCCATCCTGGTCTGGGCCCAGCGGCGGAACCCCGCCTCGGTGTTCCCGGCCTACTACCACCACTGCTGGGCCTCGGCCATCGAGAGGATCACCCCCCAGTGGAGCCAGGTGGAGGTCATCCCCATCTGGTCAGGCAACGCCTACCTGACCCGCTCCCGTCCCCTGCTGGCCTTGAACACCGCCTACGAATACTGGGGGATTGCCGGCAACCACGACAACCTGGCGACGCACTACATCATTGATGCCCAGCGGTAGTCCGCGATGAGTGGGGCGGGCTCCTGGCGCGGGGCGGTTGATCAACAATCGGGGCCCCGGAACGGTGAATGTCCATGAACAGCACCCAACGTGCCTCCTCCTACGTCAAGAACGTCGCCGCCAGGGTCGACCGCCGGGTGGCCCAGCGCTACATCGACGTCGAACTCCGCCAGCTGCGGTCCCTCCAGCGCGCCTACCGGGGGAGTGACGGGCCCGAACTGCTGATGTTCGGCGAGTCCAACATGTCCTGGACGCTGCTGGAGGAGACGGACCGTCGCCACGTCGCCGAGATGATCCGGGACGAGCTGGGGGCGGAGGTCCGGCTCGAAGGGCTGGTCGGGCCCGGCTACAACCCGCGCATCATCATGGCGTTTCTGGCCGCCCTCCCCGCCGGTGGCTCC
Organism: Acidimicrobiales bacterium; assembly: GCA_036268775.1. Classification (GTDB taxonomy): domain Bacteria; phylum Actinomycetota; class Acidimicrobiia; order Acidimicrobiales; family RAAP-2; genus DASZIT01. The sequence continues at coordinate 15,301 of DATATM010000031.1, forward strand.
CAGCCCAAGGTGGTGATCGTGCCAATGTCGGTGCTGATGGCCACTTCCACCTGGCTGGCCCACCCGAAGCTGGGCTACGAACTGGCGGCCAAGGAGCTCCGGGCCTTGATCGAGGCGGGTGACACCCGGCCGAGGCGGCTGGCCCAACCGACCGACGCCGCCTGGGACGCCTACGACCACCGGCCCGCCCCCAGCCTGATCGGGGCGAGGCGGACGCTCGGGGAGTTGCGCCTCATCACCTCGGCCACCCCGTCGACCCGTTGGCAGCAGGTAGTGCGGCTCCGCCACCTGATGGACTACTACAACGCCGAACGGCTGGAGCCGGACAGCCCCGGGGTCACCCTGGTGGCGGACATGGCCACCATGCTCAAGGCCCAGGGCCTCCATTCGGTCGCCTACGTCCCCCCCATCAATCTCGAGGTCACCGACAAGGTCCTCGGGGCCGAGTCCCACCAGCACATTGTCCGCAACGCCGAGCTGCTGGCCACCTCCTACCGCGACGCGGTCGGCGACTTCGGGACGGTGGTCAACGCCGTCGCCGAGTGCCCGGGAAGCGACTTCGCCGACCCGCTCCACCTGTTGGAGGGAGGCCGCCGCCGGCTGGCCGGCAGCATCGCCGACGCCATCCGGCCCTACCTGAAGTAATGCATCGGCTCCACGGCATCGAAGCCGGCTTCGTCTATCTGGAGACCGCCACCCAGAAGCCGATGGACGCCATCCTGGTGACGTTGGCGCCGGACGACACCGGATCCCGGGGCGGGCGACCGATCTCCCTCCCGGAGCTGCGTGACCACGTCGAGGCGCGCATCCACCTGCTCCCCTCTTTCCGCTGGAAGATCCGCCCGGTTCCTTTCCGGCTCCACCATCCGGTGTTCGTGGACGACCCGGCCTTCAACCTCGACTACCACCTGCGGGCGGTCACCCTCGACCCCCCCGGGCACCCCGACCAGCTCAACCGGCTGGTGGCCGAACATTCGGTGCGGACCCTCGACCGGCGCCACCCGCGGTGGGAGCTGACCCTGGTCAGCGGGCTGGCCGGCGGCGGCCAAGCGCTGATCTTCAACGTCCACCACGCCTACAACGACGGGGTGGCGGTCAACACCACCTTCAACCGGCTGTTCAACGACGACGTCGAGTCACCCGCCCCGGAGGCGCCTTGGCGTCCCGAAACCGTCACTGGGTGGCAGCTGGTCAAGGATGCGCTGGTCGACCAGGCCCGGACCTGGCGGGGCCTGCCCCAGCTGGTCCGCGACACCTGGCGGGGGATGCAGGCGGTGAAGGCGCGGCGGGGGTCGTCCCCCATCCTGGTGCCGAGCTCGCCGGCGGAGAAGCCGGCCACCGTGTTGAACGACTCGTTCACCCTCGACCGGATCTTCGCCCGGACCAGCCTCGAGCTGTCCGGGTTCCGGATGGTGAGGAAGGCGGCCGGGGTCACCCTCAACGACGTGCTGATGATGGTGGTGTCGATGTCGCTGCAGCGCTACCTGGACGCCCGGGGGCAGCTCCCGGCCGGGTCGTTGAGCGCCGGGGTGATGGTGTCCACCGAGCCCCCCGACGCCCCTCCCCGCCAGTCGGGGAACCGGTTCGGGAACTTCGTCACCACCCTGGCCACCGACGTCGAGGACCCCTGGGCGCGCCTTCAGTCCATCTCCTCGGTGGCGGCCGAGGCCCGGGTCCGCCTGGAGGTGATCGGCCTGGACATCCCGGTGCGGTGGCTCGACATCATCCCCCCGGCGATGGCTATCGCCATCAACCGGCGGGGGCTGGCCCAGCAGCGTAAGCACCCCGAGGTGGTCCGCTGCAGCCTGATCGTCTCCAACATGCGGGGCAGCGACGGGCAGCGCCTGCTGGGTTCCAAGATCGACGGGATGTTCATCTGCGGACCGGTGTCCGACGGTGGTGGGCTGTTCGTCTCCGCCTACAGCTCGGGGGACCGGCTCGACTTCACCGTCCTGGCCAACCCCTCCGCCCTCGACGCCCCCGACGAGCTGGCCGCCGGCTTCCACGCCGCGCTGGCCGAATTGGTCGCCCTGGCGTCGGAGCGAGCCTCCAGAGTCTGAATTCATCGGCTGGCCCCACCCGGAGTATCCTTCTGCGCAGCACAGCCAGCCGATCCACAAGGAGAACCCACGATGGCCGGTCCAAAACGCGATGCGGCGTCGACGGTGCGCTCGTTCATAGCTCGCACCAAGAAGCGCAGCAAGGGGATTGAGCTCGACACATCCCTGTACTCCGAAGGGATCGGCCTCGACTCCCTGGAGGTCGCCGAGCTGTCGGCCGTGCTCGAGGACGAGCTGGGCTCCGACCCGTTCAGCAATGGGCAGATGCCGGAGACCGTTGGCGAGATCGTCGCCTTCTACGACGACAAGCCGGCCGCGAACCCTTGATCGAGCTGCTGCGGAGAGCCTCTCTCCGCGACGCCAGCCACCCCGCCATTGTCGACGATCACCGGACGACAAGCTACGGCGAGTTGGTCGCGGCCGCGGAGTCGGCCGCCGCTTACTTGGCCGGCCAGGATGTCCGCCGGTTCGGCGTCCTCGACTACGACGCCGCCACCGTGGTGTCGCTGCTGGCCGCCGCCTCCCTGCTCGGCGCCGAGGCCTGCCTCTACCCGGTCATCGAAGACCCCGAGGCCCTGGCCGAGCAGGCGGCCCGCTTCGACCACCAGCTGGTCTTCACCCACCACCACGACGTGGTCGGCCTCGTCCCCTGCGTGGACCCGGCCGAGCTGTTCGCCACCCCGGCCGGCGAGGCCGTCGACCCCCCGGAGGCGCGGCCGCTGCTGGTGCTGACCACCGGGACCACCGGCACCCCCCGCGGCATCCGCCATGACTGGGGCCGCCTGCTCCGGGCCGCCGGTCGGATCGAGCCGGCTCCCGACCAACGCTGGCTGTTCTGTTATGGGCCCCACCAGTTCGGGGGCCTGCAGATCCTCATCCACGTGATGGCGGCCGGCGCCACTCTGGTGGCCCCCGCCCCCCGCCGCCCCCGGGAGGGCCTGGCCGCCATGGGGACCCACCGGATCACCCATGTGAGCGCTACCCCCACCTACTGGAGATTCCTGCTGGCGGAGATGCGGTCAGCCGGCAACCCGGTGCCGGACCTCCAACAGGTCACCCTCGGCGGGGAGGCGGTGCCCGGGCCGCTGCTCGGCGAGCTGGCCTCCACCTTTCCGAACGCCAACATCAGCCAGGTCTACGCCGCCAGTGAGTTCGGCTCCAGCGGCTCGGTGCGCGACGCCCGTGACGGCCTCCCGCTCTCGGTCCTCGACCGGGGCGACGACGCCGACATCGTCATGAAGATCGTGGACGACGAGCTGTGGGTGCGGTCGCGGGTGGGGATGCTCGGCTACTACGGCGAGGCGGCGGACGATCCCGACGGATGGCGGCCCACCGGTGACCTTGTCGACATCGAGGGCGACCGGATCCTGTTCCGGGGCCGGAGCTCGGACATCATCAACGTCGGCGGGGTCAAGGTCCACCCGCTGCCGGTGGAAAACCTGATCAGCGAAGTGCCCGGGGTGAAGATGGCCCGGGTCTACGGACGGCCGAACGCCATGACCGGGGCCATCGTGGCCGTCGAGGTGGTGGCCGACGAGGGTGTCGACACCGACGAGCTGGACACCGCCATCCGGGACGCCTGCGCCGAGCTGGTCTCGGCCTCGAGACCGCGGAGCATCCGCTTCGTCGACGAGATCGCCACCACCGGAGACAAGATCGTACGGAGGATGAACGCGTGACAGCTGAACCCACACCCCGCACCGTGGTCGTGACCGGGGGGAGCAAGGGTCTCGGGGCCGGGATCGTGAAGTCCTTCCTGGAGTCGGGCGACCGGGTGGCCACCTGCGCCCGCTCCTCCACCCCGGAGGTGGAGGCCTGGTCCTCGGACCCGGAGCTGAAGGACCGGTTCTTCTTCCTACCGGCGGACCTGGCCGACCGGGGGGACACCGATGCCTTCATCAAGGCGGTGCTGGCCCACTGGGACACCATCGACATCCTGGTCAACAACGCCGGGGTGGCCCGGGACGGGATCCTCGGGCTGTTCTCCGACGACGATGTCGACACGGTGGTCGACCTCAACCTGAAGGGCACCATCCACATCACCCGGCTGGTCAGCCGCCACATGCTGGCCCGCCGGAGCGGCCGCATCATCAACATCTCCTCGATCATCGGCCTGTCCGGTTACCGGGGCCTGTCGGTCTACGGCGCCACCAAGGCCGCCCTCGACGGCTTCACCCGGGCCCTCGCCCGGGAGCTCGGCTCCCGGGGCATCACCGTCAACTCGGTGGCCCCCGGCTACCTCCGCACCGAGATGAGCCACGGGCTCGACGAAGGCCAACTCGAACAGATCGTCCGCCGGACGCCATCCGGCCGGCTGGGGGAGCCCGAAGACGTCGCCCGGGCCATCCAGTTCCTCACCGCTCCGGAGAGCGACTACATCACCGGCCACGTCCTGGTCCTCGACGGCGGCCTCACCTGTTGAGGTAAGGGGTCCGACTCCCCGGAGCCGGGACCGGCCCCTGGATTAGGGTCTGACCCATGGGGGCAGTCGCGTCGGGGCCGGAGCGAGTGGCCCTTTCCGCCGAAGACCTGGCCATCCTGGCCAAGGAGAGCGCTACGGTGGTCGGCCACGTCGGCAAGATCATCGTGGTCGGATCGGACTTGTCGGTCGCCGAGCTCCGCACCTCCCTCCAACGCCGGATCGCCGCCCTTCCCTCCCTGACCCGCCGGCTGGGTGGCTCCTCCACCGCCCCCGCCTGGGTGCCCGACGCCGGCTTCCGCCTCCATGATCATGTGGTCGACGGCACCCGCCCGACCCCGCTGACCTCCGCGGAGATCAACCAGCAGATTGCCCAGCTGTTCGCGGAGCGACTGGATCGCAGCCGCCCGCTCTGGCGGATCGATGTGCTGGGTCCGAAAGAGGACGGGAGCCGGGTACTGGTGTGGCGGGTCCACCACGCCCTGGCCGACGGCCAGACCGCGGTGCGCTTCGCCGCCGGCTTGTTGTGGGACGTCGCCAGCGGGCCCACCCCGCCGGCATCGGTGGTCGGCCGGGCCAGTGCCATCGCCGAGCTCCATCACCGAGGGCATCGCCGGCATCTGGCCGGCTTCATCGAACGGGAGTTCCGCCGGGAAGGCGGCGACTCACCCTTCGACGGGCAGATCGGGGCCCAGCGATCAGTGGCCTTCGCCACCGTCGAGCTCGATCCCCTCCGTCGGAGTGCCCGGGCGCTGGCGGGGGCGACCGTCAATGATGCGGTACTGGCCTGTGTCACCGGGGGGTTGCGGCGCTGGCTGGTGGCCGGCGGCAACGACTCCCTCCACCAGCTGCGGGTCAAGGTGCCGGTGAGCATGCACGACGCCACCGACACCCTGGGCAACCGGGATTCGTTCTTCTATCTCGGCCTCCCCCTCGGCGAGCCGGACCCCGCTCTCCGGCTGCGCATCATCCGCCAGGAGTCGGTGCTCCGGAAGACCGAGCACGATGCCGAGGAGATGGATCGGGCGCTGGCGGCGCTGTCCCGGGTGTCGCTCCGGCTGCGCCAGGTCTGCGACCGCTTCCAGATGGACCCCCGCGAGTTCGCCCTCAACGTCTCCAACGTGCCGGGGCCGTCGCATCCGGTGTCGGTGGTGGGCCAGCCGGTGCTGGCCATCCATGACATCGCCGACATCGCCGAGCGCCATGCCCTCCGGGTGGCGGCAGTCTCCTACGGCCAGCAGCTCAACTTCGGGCTGTGCGCCGACGCCCTGCTGATCGAGGACCTCCCCGGCCTGGCCGAAGCCATCGAAGCCGAAGCCGCCGACCTCATCGCCATGGCGTCGCCGGCCTGAACCGGCGTCCACCGATCAGGCGTTGGCGCTCATCTCGTTGTAGATCCACTCGTAGGTCTTTTCCATCCCGTACTCGAGGCTGATGGACGGGGCCCAACCCAGGCTCTTGGTGATCAGGGTGTTGTCGCTGTTCCGTCCCCGCACCCCTTGGGGGGCGTCGAGGTTGTAGCGACGGTTGAGCTTGATGCCGGCCACGTTCTCGACGATGTCCACCAGCTCGTTGACGGTCACCAGCTGCTCGCTGCCGATGTTGAGGGGCTCCCGGATGTCGCTGTCGGTGAGGCGGAGGGTGCCCTCCACGCAGTCGTCGATGTAGGTGAAGCTCCGGGTCTGCTTGCCGTCGCCCCAGATCTCGATGTCGTGGTTGCCGGACAGCTTGGCCTGGGCCACCTTGCGGCTGATGGCCGCCGGCGCCTTCTCCCGGCCGCCGTCATAGGTGCCGAGCGGGCCGTAGACGTTGTGGTAGCGGGCCACCCGGGTCTCCAGGCCGAAGTCCTCGTAGAAGTGACGGGCCATCCGCTCGCTGAACAGCTTCTCCCAGCCGTAGCCGTCCTCGGGCATGGCCGGATAGGCATCGCTCTCCCGCAGCGCCTCGACCTCCGGCGACTCCTGCTTGCCGGCGGCGTAGACGCAGGCCGACGAGGAGTAGAAGAGGCGCTGGACGCCGGCGTCGCGGGCGGCCAGCAGCATGTGGGTGGAGATCAGCCCCGACAGCATGCAGAGGGCCTTGTTGTTCTCGATGAAGCCCATGCCGCCCATGTCGGCAGCCAGGTTGAAGACGGTGTCGATTCCCTCGCAGGCAGTTCGGCAGGCACCGATCTCCTGGAGGTCGCCCACCTGGTTGTCGACGTCGGAAAAGCTCTGATGCCACTGCTCGAGCGGAACCTGATCCACCGCCCGCACCTGGTCGACGCCCTGCTCGCGCAGCTTCGCCACCAAGTGGCCGCCGATGAAGCCACCGCCCCCGGTCACCAATACGTTCTTCATCTCACGCTCTCCCTCTTGTCGCAATCGCCGCCAGCGTTCGCTGGAGGCTCCAGGCACCTATCCCCACGGTGCTCGCCACAGGGCGATCACGGCCGCAACCTTACTGGCCATGGCCGGGGGGATCCCAAATTCGCCGGCTCCCTGCCCGGGAGGCCCGCGAAGCCGGCGGTTACGGGTGGGAACGTGCCAGGCAGGCGTAAATCACGGTTTCGAACCGATCGGCGGCGGTATCCGGCGAGAACACCGACTCGGCGTAGTGGCGTCCGGCTTTGCCCATCCGGCCCCGGCGCTCTTTGTCGTTGATGAGCTCGGCGACGGTCGGGCCGATCTTGTCCCGTTCGGCCGGGTCGACCACCACCCCGGCCTGGTTGCCCTCCAGGATCTCGCCGATGGAGTTGTCTCCGGGGAGGAACCCGACAATGGCCCGGGCGGCGCACAGGTAGGACAGCACCTTGGAGGGGACCGAGTACTGGCTGGCGTCGGGCTCGAGAATGGCCATCAGGACGTCGGCAGTGCCCATCACGTCGGGGAGGTCGGGGTAGGGCTGATAGTCGAGCAGGATCAGGTTGTCGGCGCCGTGGTCCCGCTTCCACTCCTCCAGCCAGTCGCGGCCCTTCCCCTCGGAGACGACCACCACCCTTGCCTCCGGGCTGGCGGTGCGCAGGTGGTCGGCGACCACCGCCAGGATGCTGGGGTCGTGCTTGATGCCCAGGGTGCCGGAGTAGAGGAGGACCGGAGCCGAGGACAGGCCCATCCGGCGGCTCCACTGGTTGTCCTTCTCCCGGACCGGGAGGTCTTCGATCGGCGCCCAGTTGGGGACGATGTTGATGGCGGATTCCTTCACCCCCCACGACCGGAGCTTGGGAATGAAGGTGGAGGAAATCGCCACCATGGCGGCACTGGAGCGGGCGATGCCCCGTTCGATCCGGTCGGCGATCCATCCGAGCCCGCGGCCAACCGCCCCCAGCCGTTTGGCGGCGGCGGCGGTGATGGCGGCGCTGTAGATGTCCTGATGCCAGAAGATCATCGGGATCCGCTCCCACTTCAGCCGGAGGGCCACCAGCCCGTGGGCCAGGAGGGGGACGTTGCTGAGGACGGCGACGTCCGGACGTTGGGCGGCGATCAGGGAACCGACCCTTCTGCCGTAAGCGGCTTCTTGCATCACCCGCTTCACCGGCGAGTAGCGCCGGAACTCGCCCTCCATCGGGCAGGGCTGGAAGGTGAGGGTGACCGGATCGCCCGGCATCGGCTCCACCGCCCCCTTCCCGGTCACATAGGACGGGCAGTGCTGGTGGGTGACGTGATGCCCCCGGGCGGCCAGGGCCCGGCTCAACTGGACCTGGCCGGGGTGGCCCGAATAGTCGTGGACCACGATGGTGAGGCTCGGCCCGTCGTCGGGGCCGGCTCCCGACGATCCCGGGGCTAGCCCCACGGCAGACTCCGGTGGGGGACGGGAATCACGAATCGTCGTCCCAGGTGGGCACGGGTAGCTGGCATTCGATCCTGTCTTTCGAAGATCGTGGAGGCCGAGGCCCTGGAGACCTCGGGCCCGAAACTGTACCCCGGCACCGCCGGGCCCTCCCCATCCGGCCCACCGACTGGCTGTGTACCGCGCGCCCGTCACCGGGGGCGGTATTCTTCGCCGGTGCCCACCCGGACGTCCACCGATACCGTGGCTCGGACGTCCAACGACATCTTGGCCGTCTGGGCGTACCGGCTGGTGATCGTCGGGGTCTTCCTGATCCCCTTCACCCGGTTCCGCGGCGGTGGGATCCAGGTCAGCGACTTGATCTTCGCGGTGTCCATCGCGGTGCTCGCCTTTTCCAAGAAGCGGGCCAACGTCGAGCGGATGGCGCTGTCCTGGCACCTCGCCACCTTCCTGGTAGTGGTGGGCGGCATCGGGGCCACCGTCAACGCCATCCAACCGGCCGGCAGCGTGCTGGTGATCGTCCGGATGGTCTTCGTTCTCTTCTACTGGCCGTGGGTCATCCGCCACGTGCTCATCAACCAGCGGCAGAAGCACATCGCCATGTACGCCTTCGTGCTCGGCTGTGCGTTCTCCGGTTTCGTGGAGATCCTCCAGAGCAAGCTGCACATCCTGGCCCTGCCGGCCACCGTTACCGGTGGCCGGGCGACCGCCTTCACCATCCAGCCCGATGAGTTGGGCGCCTGCCTGGCCCTCGGCCTGGTCTTCGCCATCGGCCTGACCATGGAGCTCGGACCCGGTCGGCGCTGGCACCGGGTCATCTCCATCGGCTTGATCGGCATCGGGCTGGTGCTCAGCGCCAGCGTGTCCGCCATCCTCTCCGCCCTGGCCGCCGTCTTCGTCCTCCTGGTCCTGCGTAAGGTCAACCTCCGCAAGGTGCTGACCGCCGTCCTGGTGGTGGTGATCGTCTATGTCGGCGGGGTCTCGGTGTTGGGATCGGGGAACAAGAGCCTCGACCCGCTCACCAAATTCAACTCGACCATCGGGAACGGGACGACTTCGAATACCGCCTCGCTGCGGATCGACACCTACAAGTCCGCCTGGCACGGCATCGTCGAAGACCCGGTGTTCGGCCACGGCCTCGACCTTTACTCGGGGATCGTCTTCTACGACATCTACCTGGGGGTCGGCTACCCGCCCCACAACCTGATCCTGATCATGTGGTACCAGGGAGGCATCCTCTTCCTGATCGGAAGCCTGATCGCCGTGGGTGCGGCGTTCCGAAGAGTCTCGGGTCCCGGCCGACGGGACCCGACCCGGGACATCATCTTCGCCGGTGCCATCGCGTCGCTGGTCTATTCGATGACGGCTCCGGTCATCTTCCAGACCTACTTCTGGTTACCGTTCGTGCTGGCCATGACCTACTCCATGGACCGACGGCCGGCCACCGCCGCCTCGGGGACCGGCCAACCCGCCGACGTGGTTCCACCGGGGGTAAACGGATCCTCGCCCTCGGCCCTGCCGGCGCCGGTGGCCGGATCGTAGCCATCCCCCCGCCGGCCACCGGTCGATGCCTCGCCCGCTCGTCGGCCTCCGGATCGTGGTGCCTGGCCTTCCGTCCGCTACCGGCCGAGTCCCCGGCGTGCCATCATATGGCGATGCAGAACCAGGTTCGTGCCCCGTTCGTTGTTGGTGCCGCCCGATGATCACTGACAGCGTGCTGCGCGCCGCCCACACCTCCCGTCGGGTGATCCAGACCCCGCGGGCGTTTTCGAACTGGGCGGAAGTCCTCTCCGACATGGCCCGGGAGCGGGTCGGGCACGGGCCGGAGACCCTAAGCTTCGCCGCCCGCACCGGGCTGCGGATCGACTGCCCCAACGTTCCCGGCGCCCGAGTTCCGATCTATGAGATCTTCGCCGAGGACACCTACCGGCTGAACTGGTTCCTCGGTCCGCTGATGAAGCGCCCGATCCAGGTGCTGGACATCGGCGGCCACATCGGGACCTTCGCCTGCCAACTGGCCCAGGTCCACCCCGGGGCGACCATCCAGTGCTTCGAACCGTCGCCGACCACCGCCGGCTTCCTGCGTCGCAACGTGGCCCAGAACGGATTGGGCGACCGGATTTCGGTGTCGGAGCGGGCCCTGGCCGCGGAGACCGGTTTCGCCGTCTTCGACGACAACGGCGGCGGCAGCGGCACCAACGGTCTGGTGGGCGCCGGACGTTCGGTGGCATCGGGGACCGCCACCAAAGTCGAGACGGTGGCCTTCGACGAGGCGGTGGCCTCGACGCCGGCGCCGATCGACTTCGTCAAGATGGACTGCGAGGGCGGCGAGTACGACCTCACCTACGGATCCTCCCGTGACAGCTGGGCCTCGGTCCAGCGGCTGGTGCTCGAGTACCACGAGGTCGATGGGCAGTCCTGGGCCCAACTGCGCGACTGGTTCGGCAGCGTCGGTCTCCACGTCGTCAGGCAGAAACCGGTCAGCGACGCCCTCGGTACCGCCTGGCTGTCTCGGGGAGCCGTTGCCGGCTGAGGTCGGCTGAGCATGGTTCGCCTGCCGGGGCCACTTCGGCCCCTCTATCCCTATTTGAAGCCTGCCTACACGATGGTCACCCGGGTGGCGGCGCCGGCTTCGCAGCAGCTGAGCCGCCTGAGCCGGGGCTACCTGCCCACCGGCGCGGTCCAGACCATGGAAGAGGCCGCCGCCACCACCGGGGGGCGGTGCTGTGTGGTGCGACCCTCCGAAGTGGTGACCCGGCCGATTCCCCGGGGCATCCCGGCGGACGATCCGACCTTCGAGCAGAACCGCTCGGAAACCGTACCCCGGGTGGCGGTGGCCGAACTCCCGGGCGGACGGGTGCTGGGTCCTCACCGGGCAGTGATCACCGGCCGCGGTGACCTGCTCTGGGAGCTGAGCTTCTACTTCGGCACCACCCGGCCCCGGGAGCATCCGCTGTTCATGCACCCGTTCCCCCCGCCGCCGCTGGAGGTGACCGGCCGTCTCGGGGTGCTGGCCACCCGGGGCGACGTGAACTACTACCACTTCCTGGTGGACGTCATGACCCGCCTCGGTGTCCAGGATCTGTGCCCGGAGATCGCCCCGCCGGAGCGCTGGTACGTGCCGGCGGCGACCCGGTTCCAGCGCGAGTTGCTCGACCTGTTCGGCATCCCGCCGGAACAACGCATCGACAGCACCCGGGTCCCCCACGTACGGGCTGAATGCCTGGTGGTCCCCGCCCCGCCGTCGATGACGGTGATCAATCCGCCCTGGGTCACCGCCCTCCTCCGGGAACGGCTGTTGACCGAGCCCGATGCCAGGATCCCGGGACGGTGCATCTACGTCACCCGGGGGAGCGCCACCAACAACCGGCGGGTGACCAACGAGTCAGCGCTCATCGAGATGCTGTCGGCCCGGGGTTTCGACGCCATCGACCCCGGCCAGATGTCGGTGGTCGATCAGATCCGGGCGTTCGCGGAGGCGTCGATCATCGTGGCGCCCCACGGTGCGGCGCTGGCCAATCTCATCTTCGCCAGCCCCGGCTCGACGGTCATCGAGCTGTTCCCGGCCGGGGCCCTGGTTCCCGACTTCTGGAAACTGGCCAGCGGGGTGCCGGGGCTCGAATACCGCTACCTGAGCGGCCAGGGTGATCCCTCGAGCCGGGGTCGCGCCCAGCTGATCGTCAGCGATATCGAGGTCGACCTCGATGGGCTGGCCGGGATGCTGGACGAGGTCCAGGAGCGAGACGCCCAGCCGAGCTGAGCCTCGGCGCGGTCAGTTCCGGAAGGTCGGCTGGGTGGCCAGGTCGGCGAGCATCGACCGGATCTTGGCGGCGGTCGCCTTCCAGGTGAAGGTGGAGACGTATTCCTTCGCCGCCTGGATGGCTTCGTCGGGGGTGTGGCGGGCCTCCGCCACCCCTTTGGCCAGCGCAGCCGCCCCGTAGTCGTCCATCACGGTGGCGTGCCCGGAGGTGACCTCCAACAGGGCGGGCTCGGGGGTGATGACCACCGGGATGCCGAGTCGCATCGCCTCGACGGCCGGAAGCCCGAAGCCCTCGAAGTCGGACGGGAAGACGACCACGCTGGCGCCGGCGAACCGCTCCCGGAACGCCTCGATGGAGAGCCAGGGCAGGGCGGTGATCAGATCGACCAGCCCCAGGCGCTCGATCCGGGCCTGGGCCGCCTGCCGGTCGATGTCGTTCAGCCCCACCACCACCAGGGGGATGGCTTCGCCCCGCCCCTTCAGGATCGTCCAGGCATCGATGACCAGGTCGACGTTCTTGTTGGCGTACTGCCCGAAGGCGATGGCGTACTCCTGATCCCGGGGAGGGGATGGCCAACTGTCGACGTGATCGGCTCCCAGGTACGCCACCTGGATGACCCGGTTCCCGCGGCGGAGCCGGGGATGGGTGGCCAGCAGGTCGTGCTTGGTGCGCTCGGAGATGCAGGACATCCCGTCGGCCTGGTAGTAGCCGACGTCGTAGCTCACCTTCCGCAGCAACCGGGACTGGGGGGTGAACTGCTCGGGGCGCAATTCGTGGCGCATGTCGGGGATCAGGATCCCCCGGGGGCAGTCGAGCGGGGTGAAGGTGGTGGCCGGCAGCAGGGCGAACAGGGCGTCGATCTTGAGGTCGCGAACCATCCGCGGCATCAACACCGACTGGGCCCACAACCGGGAGGCGAAGTGGCCGGCCTTGAAGTCCAACCGGTGGACGATCACCGAATCAGGGACATCGAGGTTGGCATCGGGGCCGATGGCCAGATGCACCTCGTCGTAGTCATCGAGCTGGTCCCAGCCGTAGAGGAGGTGCTCGATGACGATGCCCAGGCTCATCCCCGGCCCGCGGGTAGGAAGACCATCGATCATGACTCGGAGCGGCACAGCCCATGACCGTAGACGATTTCGCGTCGACCCGATCTCCCCGGGTCCGCGGATCACCGGGGATCGCCATCGCCTCGGTCGGCCGTCCCACTCCGGGGGACGGATGGAGCGACCAGAGGGGGGAGCCGTGGTCTTTGGCTATCCTTCAGCGATGCCAGCCACCCGAATGCAGCGCAGAGAAGCCTTTGTGCGGACCAACCTGCCCTGGAGGAAGGTCTTTGCCAAGCGGGTGGTGCACCGCCGCGTGCAGGGGGTGGACCTCTATTTGCCCTGGGCCCATGTCCTCCCCGATTTCGCCGTCATGCGACCGTCCTACGGGCAGAACCTGGTGGAGTTGGCCAAGGGGCTGGAGGCGCGGGATGGGTCGACCGGCGAGACCATGAAGGTGATGGACATCGGCGCCAATATCGGTGACTCGGCCGCCCAGATCCTGGCCGCCACCCACGCTGAGGTGCTCTGCGTTGAGGGCGACCCCTACTGGGCCAACTTCCTCCGCAAGAACCTGGCCGCCAACCCCCGGGCCACCATCGAAGAAGCCCTCCTCACCCCCGACGACGGGGCGTGGGACGTGAGCCCGATCCGAACCTACGGCACCACCCGGTTCGCCCAAGGGGAGGCGAACCCCGACGCGTTGCCGTCGCTGTCGACCCGCGCCCTGCGGGACAAGCATCCGACCTTTGCCAACCTCCGCCTCATCAAGAGCGACACCGACGGCTTCGACCCGGGCCTGGTGCCGGCGGCGGCGGAGGCGTGGGTGGATTCCGCCCCGGTGCTGTTCTTCGAGTTCGACCCGATCCTGGCCAAAGCCGCCGACAATCCCGATCCCAACGCGATGTGGGAGAAACTCGCCCGCCTCGGCTACTCCCGGTTGGTGGCGTGGGACAACACCGGGGACTCGCTCGGCCAGTTCGACATCGGCGACGCCCTCCGGTGGGCGGGGACGCTCGAGCCGCGACCCACCCACCTCGGCTACGACTTCTGGGACGTGGCCGCCTGCCGGCCCGACGACACCGCTGCGGTGGCCACCTTCGACGCCCTGGTGCCCGAGCCGTTCGATATCCGCGGCATCTGGCGTTGAGAGCACTGGGCGGAGGCTGTCGACCATCGGATGTCGCTGCACCGGGTGAGGTAGCGTGCAGCTTCATTCGGCCATCGCACACTCGGGGGACACATGAGTAACGGTGTACGGGAAGCGGCCGGGATCAAGCTGAGCGATCGGCGATTGGCGGCCTTTGATCCCGGCGACGATTTCGACAGTCGGACCCTGATCTGGCGGGTGGGATGGTTCGTGGTCCAGAACCTCCTCTTCGACCGCTGGTGGTTGTCGGCCCGGCTGCGACCGCCGTTGTTGCGGGCGTTCGGGGCCAAGGTGGGCAAGAACTGCCTCATCCGGCACGGGGTCCGGATCCATTTCCCCTGGAACCTGGACATCGGTGATGACACCTGGATCGGCGAGTTCGTCTGGCTGCACTCGTTCGTCGAGATCGTCATCGAGGACAACGTCTGCATCAGCCAACGGGCCTCCATCGTGACCGGGAGTCACGATCACATGGACCCGACTTTCTCCTACGACAACCGACCCATCCGCCTCCAAAGCGGGAGCTGGGTGGCGGTCGGCGCCACCGTCCTGCGGGGGGTCACCGTCGGACGGAACTCGGTAGTGGGCGCCGGCGCGGTGGTGTGGCGGGACATTCCCGACGCCACCATCGTGACCGTGCCCGAACCCCGACAGCGACCCCTCGACTAGGGGGGCGGGTTCAACGGCTCCGCTACCCTGGGGCGGTGCCATGGACCAAGTCGGAGACGACCAGGATCTTCGCCTCGATGGTCGCCCCCTGGCGACGGCTGGCCGGTAACCGACGGGTGGAACGTACCGTCCAAGGGGTCCGGCTGGTGATGCCGCGGTCGCATATGTTGCCGGTCTACGCCGGGGTGAGGCCGAACTACGGGCAGAATCTGGTGGCGCTGGCCGCCGGCCTGGCCGCCGAGGGGGCGTCCGACCAGGTGCCCCTCCGGGTCCTCGACATCGGGGCCAACATCGGCGACTCGGCCCTCCAGATCCTCGCCGCCACCGACGCCAACCTGCTCTGCGTGGAGGGCGATCCGTACTGGGCCGGGTACCTCCATCGCAACGTCGACGGGAATCCGAGGGTGAGCGTCGAAGCGGTGCTGCTGCTCCCCGACGAGCGGGCCCATTCGGAGATGATCCCGGTGCGCGACCACGGGACGACCCGATTCGTGGAGGGCGCGGCGGTGGGTGCCTTGCCGTCGTCCACCGCTTCCGATCTGCGCCGGCGCCACCCCGACTTCGACCGGGTCCGCCTGATCAAGTCGGACACCGACGGCCTCGACCCCGTCTTGGTGCCGACCGCCGCCCGGGCCTGGGCTGACTCCGCCCCCGTCCTGTTCTTCGAATTCGACCCGGAGCTCGGCCGGAAGGCCGGCAACCAGCCGAACGACCTCTGGCCCGAGCTCGCCGCCCTCGGCTACACCCGGTTGGCCATCTGGGACAATGCCGGCGACCCCCTCGGGCAGCTCGACATCGGCGACGCTGCCCGACAGGCGAGGACCCTCGAACCGAAACCGGTGGAGCTCGGCTACCACTTCTGGGATGTCGCCGCCTGCCACGCCGACGACGACGAGGCGATCAAGGTCTTCGACCAGTTGGTGCCGATGGCCTTCGACCCGCTCGGCATCCGCCGCTGAACCGCGACCGCCGGCAGGGGGAGCCGTAGACTCCCCCCGGTGTCGCCTCTCGATCGGTTGCGTATCCGCCTCGGACCGTCGGCCCGGCGCTGGCGCAGGCGGCTGGACAACCCCGAAGTCAGCCAGGCCCGGGCCCTGGTCCACCGGCTCCGTTCCGGGCCGTTGGACGTGCTCCATCTGGGGGCATCGGAGAGCCTGTTCGTCGCTCCCTACGACGAGGACGGCCGGACCCTGCCGGCCATGGTCGCCGACGGGCTGGCCCCCGACCTCTCGATGTACTCGCTGGTCGGTGCCTCCTATCACCCCCGGTTGTACCAGGCCTATCTGGAGGTGGTGGCCACCTATCCGGTCCGCCCGGTGGTGGTTCTCGGGTTGTGCATCCGGTTCGGCTTCCCCCCTTGGTCGCACCATCCCGAATACAGCTTCGAGCGGTCGCTGCGGGCCCTCGACCGGATCGACCCCCACGCCGCCCCCTGGCGGTTTCGGGCCGGCGTGCCGCTGGCTACTGCCGACGACTTCGTCCGGCACGACCAGGTCGCCTACCCGACCCTCGATGAGACCCGGGCCACCATCGGGGAGTTCCGGAACCAGCTCAAGGATCCGGAGGCGGCCGGCCTCAGCCGGGAGGAGCAGGTCCGCGGGCTGTACGCCTTCCACCACGGCAGCACCGCCAGCCTCCCCGATCCTTTCCTCGCCGATGTCACCCGGCTCGGCCGCCGCCTGCAGGAGATGAACCTGGCGGCCGTCGTCTATCAGCTCCCGGTGCCGGTGGCCCGGGGGAGCCAGGTCCTCGGGGAGGCGCTCCGTTCGCAGACGATCGAGAACCTGGCCCGGATGGATCGGGCGTTTGCCGACGGCTACGGGCCCATCGACATCCTTCAGACCGGGGTACTCCTCGACGAGGACGAGTTCATCGATCCGACCGACGCCACCGAGCACGTCAACCAACGGGGCCGCCAGCGGATCGCCGATCTGATCGTCGGGGCGGTGCATGAATCGCGACGTCTCCCGGCTACTCCGCCCCCAGCTCCCGGTACACCTGCCGGGTGAGCTCGGCGGTGCGGCGCCAGGTGAAGTCACGGGCTCGGAGCCTCCCGGCGTCGATCCACTCATTTCGGCGGGTGGGGTCGCCGGCCAGCTGATCGACCAGGCCGGCCAGGCGCTCGTCGTCGTCCGGCGGGAAGAACTGGGCGGCGGTGCTGCCCACCTCCACCGAGCAGGGGGTGTCGGCGAGGATGACCGGACAGCCCGCCGCGTACGCCTCGATGACCGGCAGGCCGAATCCCTCGTAGCGGGAGGGAAACACCAGGCAGACCGCCCCAGCGAAGAGGGCGGGCATGTCACCGTCCCCGACGGTGCGGTGAACGACCCGATCGGCCAGGTGGAGCCCCTCCAAACGGGACAGCTCAGCGGCGTCGAATGGCGGCCCGGCGCAAACCAGCGAGATGGCCGGGTGGTCGGCGGCGATCCGCTGGAAGGCCCGCAACAGGACGTCGAAATTCTTGTAGCTAACCCGCTGCCCGACGTAGAGGATGTAGCCACTGCTGGCCGGATCGGAGGGGGGCGGCGAGAAGAACGCTTCCGACACCCCGAGCGGGGTCACTACCACCGGTTTGTCCAGGTGGCCGTAGGTGGCCAGCAGGTCGTGCTTGGTGGTCTGGGAGATGCACAGCACCGCGTCGCAGGCCTTGACGTAGGCGCGCTTGGCCTGGTGCGGATTTCCGTAGGGGAACAGCTCGGGAAACAGCTCGGGAGTCATGTCGTAGATCGTGCAGAGCCGGGCGCCGGCCGGGACCTGGAGGGCGTCGGGCAGGTAGTAGGTGTGGTGTACCAGTCGCTGATGCTCCGGGCGGCGACGGACCGCCACTCGGTTGAGCGGCCGGAGCACCCGGTTCCGCTGGCCGATCGGGGGCAAGCGGGCCCGGCGGTAGCGGTCCGGATCGAGCTCGAGTAAATGCTCGTTGACCACGAAACGGAACGGGGTGAGCGGCTCGACGCCGAAGTCCGGGTCGGTCCGGAACACCCGGAGCAGCTCGGTGAAGTAGCGGGAGATGCCACCCCGTCGCTGGAGGGTGAAGGCCTGATCGTCGATGGTGACCTGCATCGGCTCAGGCCGACGGTGCGTGCCCGCACCTTGCCCGGTATGCCCCGGGCACCGGCCCGACCCCGATCATGGAGGCTCAGCCGGGAGTCCGGAGCCGGTTGATACCCGCCACCATCATCTCGGCCAGGCGGAGCCGGCCGACGTCGTTGAGGTGCTCGGTTCCGTCGGTCGGGTCGATGAACTCCGAGTCGGCGAAGGCGGCGCCCGATTCGATGATCTCGACATCCTCCCCCGCCCCCAGCCGGTAGGCGGCATTGAGGACGGCGAAGTTGGCGGCGGTGCGGTCGGCCAGCGCCTGACCGAGGTAGGCGACTCCGGTCTCCACCGGGACCGGGGTCTGGTAGACGACGGCGGGGCACCCGAGCTCCCGGACGGTCCGGCCCATCCGGGTCACCGATTCCATCGCCGGACTGCCGGCCTCCAGGAGACCGCCGTGGAGATAGGCGTAGAGCGTCTTGATCCGGCTGATCTGGTCGCCCGAACTCTGGGATGCCTCGATCCGCTCGAGGTAGTCACCGATGGTCCAATCCCCCAGCAGGGTCGAGTGCGACACCCGGTGGAATTCCTCGAAGTCCGACCCCGTCGGTCGAGGCCATGCCTGCCGAACTCGCCAGGCTCCACGCGACGGGTCGACCTGCCGGAGAAACTGCACCGCCTTCTTGTGGGCATAAGTCGGGTGCTCCATGAGCTGCGGGGTCCGGACCCGCACGCACAACGGCAACAGGACGACCGGGCGATGCGGCGTGGCCTTCAGGAGGCCGAGATAGGCGTCGAACAGGTCAGGGTGGTAGCTGGCTCCGTCAACGCCCTTGAGCGAGGTGTGGGGTCCGAGGAGATCGGCGACCATCGCACCCAGGCGCCGGCGGTCCGAGTCCTGTGGCCCCACGAAGCTGAGGGCCGAATCGCCGAGGTAGACCACGTCGGGAGGGTCGCTCCGCAACCGGTTGAGAAGACCGCGCCCACGCCGCACCGGCTCGTTGTCGAGGCGGTCGAGGGTGCGGCGGGCGTTGTAGCGGGCCCGGACCCGGAGGGGATGGGGGGCGGCCGACGGAAGCCGACCGGCGGGAACCGCGGGTCCGTCGGGGGGCGCCGAGGGCTCCGGTTCCCGTCGGTACTGGCGCGGGGACCTGGTCACAAGACTCCGCAGTTTATCCAAACACCGCAACGGTAAATGCGCGCTCGGCGGTTATGGCGGACCCCTGAAGAGTCAACCCCTCGCTCGCAATCATTCCCCATTTTGTACCCCGTTCAGGACTTGGAGAGTTTCGACGCTTGCCGGTCCCGGACCCGCACGTAGGCCTTGGATCGCCGCAGCGGCAGCGAGGCCTGGGCGACGAACTGGGTCCCGCTGAACACATAGGCCTCCAGGTGCTCACCGAGTCCGGTGGCGTAGCGCCGCCTGACCTGGAGGCATTCCCGGACCACCCCGAAAGCCAGCGCCCCGGTCTTGCTGTCCCGGTGCCACCGGAAGCCCCCCAGGGTCTCGGGCACCCGGGTGGGCACCCGGCCACGGCGCAGGATCCGGGCGACTAGGTCGATGTCCATGCAGTAGTGCAGATCGGGGTCGAGCCCACCGATGTCCCGGACCATCGACGTCCGCATGAACATCGAGCCGGTGAACACCTGAGGGGTCCGCATCAGCCCGGCTCGGTCCAACTGTCCCGGCACGCAGACCCGGAGGATCTCGCCGGACTTGCTGTACATCGTCCAGCTTCCGTAGACGAGATCGACGCTCTCGTCCTGCAGCCAGCCCCGGCGGGCGGCGTCAAGCGCCCCCGGGTAATAGCAGTCGTCACCGTTGAGCCAGCCGGTCAGCGGGTTGCCGGCCCGAGCCAAGGCCCGGTTGAGGGCGTCGGCCTGACCGCCGTCGGGCTCGCTGACGATCTTCACCTCGGGGTGGGATCCGTACCGCGCCCGGACCTCGTCGATGGAGCCGTCGGTGGACCCGCCGTCCTGGATCAGCAACTCGTCGTCGGCGCGCATCTGGGAGACGGCACTCTCGACGGCTTCGAGCGTAAAGCCACCCGAATTGAACGTCGGCATCAAGATCGAAATAGCTGGCCCCGTTGTCAAGCTTTGGACCCTAGCATTCACGTCTGCGACTGCCCAGACGCCCTGCCCGCAGCCCCCGCGCCGGCCGAATGGAACGGGGCCCGCCACCTCCGGTGAGCAGACATGAGGCCTTTCGCAATGGCGGATCCACTGCCATTAGGCTTCCCCCCGGAGTCCGTTCCCCTATGGTCAACCTTCGACGAACAAAGTCAGGCACCCCGGGCGGCGACCTGACGGCTTCGGAAGCGCCCCCCGCCGGTAAGCCCGGCGCGTCGGTGGGCCGAGTTGTCTCCCTCACCGTCATTGACCAGGGGGCTTCGAGCGTCTCCAACTTCGGCTTGAGCGTGCTGGTGGCGCACGGGAGTGGTGCCCGGGAGATCGGGGTGTTCGCCATCGTGATCACCACCTACATCCTCTGTCAGGGCCTAGTCCGCAGCGTCACCAGCGACTGTCTCCTCACCCGTTCGGGGGCCGAGCCGGAGCTCCGGGCCCGCTTCGAGCGGGCCGGCTACCTGTTCGCATTCGTGGCTGCCTGCGCCATGTCCCTGGTGGTGCTCGCCATTGCGGCCGTGGTCGGAAGCTCATTCGCGATTCCATTCGTGATTTTCGCCATCTCATTTCCGCTAATGGCGTTGCAGGACTTCTCCCGCTATATAGGGATCAGCCGCCACGACCCGGCCTACGCCATTCGGCTCGATGTCGCCTGGATCGTCCTCTTCGTGGTCGCCGTCGTCGGGCTTCGCTCGGATGGCCTGCAGTCCCTGCCCTGGCTGTTCGGGGCCTGGACCAGCGCCGGCGCCCTGGTGGGGCTGGCCACCATTCCGAAGTTCCTCTCCGTGCGCTGGGGGCTCCAGAACCTGCGATTCTGGATCAGCAGCGAATGGAGCGTCGGCACCCGGTTCGCCGGGCAGTTCCTGGTCGGGACGTTCGGGGCTTACGGGGTCCTCTATCTACTGGTGTTCGTCATCTCCATCGACGCCATCGGGTTGATCAAGGTCACCCAGCTGGCCCTGGCCCCGGTGGTCGTGCTCTTCGCCGGGGTGCAGTCGGCCCTGGTCTCCATCGTCAGCCGGAAGATGCGGGAAAACCGGCACCAGGCCACCCGCTTCCTCCAGGTCGGCGGCGTCCTGATGACGCTGACCATGGCGTTGTGGACGGTGGCTGTCTACGTGGCCCCCATCAAGGCGGTGTCCGACCTGTTCGGTCCGACCTGGGCCGCGGCGCGACCGTTCATGATCTGGATCGGCTTCGCCACCGCGGTCGGGAGCGTCTCCCAGGCTTATCTCATCGGTCTCCGGGCCATGCGGTCGGCCAAGGAGCTGTTGCGGCTGGTGATTTACATGGCCCCGTTCCTCCTGGTCCTCCCACTCGGGGGGGCGAAGATCGGAGGCATCCGGGGGATGGCTATCGGGAGCGGCGCCTTCTCGGTGATCTACGCGGTCATTTCCTACGTGATCTTCTCCCGGGCAACTCGACGATTCGAAGCCGAAGAAGCGGCCAAGCCGGTGTCCCTGGCCGACATGCTCGCCGCCGAGGGCGAGCCGGAGCCCCTGGCCCTTTCCGACGTGCTGGCCCGGGAGGGCCTGGTGGCGCCGATTTCCTTCGCCGAGATGTTCGCCCACCATGCTTCGGCCCAGCCGGTGTCACTGGCCGACATGGTGGCGGGCCACAACGGATCGGAGCCGGTCAGCTTTGCCGACCTGCTGGCCCGTCAGGGGAAGTCGGGGGCCGAACCTCCGGCTGATGGGCCGACGGCGACCAACGGATCCGAGCCGGTCACCTTCGCGGAACTGCTGGCCCGGCAATCGGAGGCGGACCCGGAGCCAGTGTCCTTCGCCGAGATGCTGGCCCGGCAACCTGGACTTCCACCGATCCCCGTGGTGGAGAAGCTGGCCCGACGGGACGTCACCAAGCCGGTGACCCCGGCTGACGACGGAAGCCCGAAGTCGAAGCGCTGACCCCGCCACCAACCCCTCGGATCTGGGACTGGGGGCCGGGGTGGGTCAGTCCGGGTGCCAGCGGTGGGCGAGCACCTGGTCGTGGAGCGCATTGAGGTCGTCAAGCCGGGTGACCGTGCGGTCGTCGAGGACCCCGATGATGTCATCGGCGGCCCGTCGGGACATTGACGGGCGGGCTACGACGTGGGCCATATCCTCGGGCCGGAACATCCGGGAGGCCATCTGGTCGATCATCTCCGCCACCGCCAATTCCGCCTCCGGCGTCGGCTCGTAGGGGACGAAGTCGGTGCCGAAGCGCTGATTGCATCGCCGGATCACCTGGCCAAAATCGCCGGTGACCTCGGCAAACGGCTCGATGAGGACGTCATCGGCCACCGGGAGGATGTCTTCGTAGAACCACCGGTAAAGATCGATGGCCTGGGCGGGGCTGAACGACGGCTCGTACTGGAGGGCGGAGGCGATGGCGGCCCGAGGGGGGCGGACCAACACGATCACCGGGATCCCCCGCCGGAGTCCCGCCTCCACCGAACGGGGGCTGTGGCGATGGGTGCTGATGAGGGTGTCGCGGTTGGCCTGGAGGAAGGCGGCCCGGGCGTAGCTGTTGCCCGACCGGGGATACCCATCGATGACCAACCGGGTTCCCTCCGACACCCGGCTCATTTCCATCGACGGATCGATGTTGGCGAACACCTCCGACAGCCAACGGTGCCGGATTAGCGCCCAGTGCACTCGCGCCCGAATGTTCACCGGCACCACTGCGCGCACCATTGGACGGATGATCGCCATTGGAAGTCGATTGTTAGTCGGGCGATCTCGGATGCGGCAAATCAACATCGAGTGTTTCTGTCGCGCTTGACATGATTTCGTGCCTGTTCTCAGGTGGCTCTCAGGTAGATTTAATAGACATCTCAGGCGCGGGAGCGGTAACAACTGAGCAACGAGGGGCTGGCGCATGAACGAGGCGCAAGGGGAGCACGGGTCAACGACTCCAACCGGTGTCATCGGCCCACGCCAACTCACCCATCTCCAGCGTCTCGAGGCCGAGAGCATCCATATCCTCCGGGAAGCGGTGGCCGAGAGCGAGAACCCGGTGATGCTCTATTCGATCGGCAAGGACAGCTCGGTGATGCTGCACCTGGCCCGGAAGGCGTTCCACCCCTCCCCCCCACCGTTTCCCCTCCTCCACGTCGACACCACCTGGAAGTTCCAGGCCATGTACGACTTCCGGGACAAGATGGTCGCCGAGTCCGGGATGGAGCTCCTCGTCCATCAGAACCCCGACTGCATCGAGCAGGGGATCAACCCGTTCACCCATGGCTCCGCGGTCCATACCGACATGTGGAAGACCGAGGGCTTGAAACAGGCTCTCGACCAACATGGATTCGATGTGGCCTTTGGGGGGGCCCGCCGGGACGAGGAGAAGTCGAGGGCCAAAGAGCGGATCTTCTCGCTGCGATCGGCTCAGCACCGCTGGGACCCGAAGCTCCAACGCCCCGAGTTGTGGCGGGTCTACAACGCACGTCGAAACCAAGGGGAGAACATCCGGGTCTTTCCCCTCTCCAACTGGACCGAGCTGGATGTCTGGCAGTACATCCACCTCGAGCAGATTCCGATCGTCCCGCTCTACCTGGCGGCCCGACGGCCGGTGGTCGAGCGGGGCGGCACCCTCATCATGGTCGACGACGACCGGATGCCCCTGGCCCCCGGAGAGGTGCCGGTGGAGAAGAGCATCCGCTTCCGGACCCTCGGCTGCTACCCGCTCACCGGCGCCGTCGAGAGTGAGGCCGACACTTTGCCCAAGGTCATCCAGGAGATGCTGCTCACCACCACTTCCGAACGGCAGGGACGGGTGATCGACTTCGACTCCTCCGGCTCCATGGAGAAGAAGAAGCAAGAGGGCTACTTCTGATGGCGCTCGCCCACGAGGACCTCATCGCCAGGGACATCGAGGCCTACCTCGAAGCTCACGAGCGCAAGTCGCTGCTCCGGTTCATCACCTGCGGCAGCGTCGACGACGGGAAGAGCACCCTGATCGGCCGCCTCCTCTATGAATCCCAGCTGGTGTTCGAGGATCACCTGGCCGCCCTGGAAGCCGACTCCAAACGGGTCGGGACCCAGGGTGGTGACCTCGACTTCGCCCTCCTGGTCGACGGGTTGGCGGCCGAGCGGGAGCAGGGGATCACTATCGACGTCGCCTACCGGTTCTTTGCCACCGAGAAGCGGAAGTTCATCGTGGCCGACACCCCGGGGCACGAGCAGTACACCCGCAACATGGTGACCGGTGCGTCGACCACCGACCTGGCCGTCATTCTCATCGATGCCCGCAAGGGCGTGCTCACCCAGACCCGGCGCCACAGTTACCTGGTGTCCCTTCTCGGCATCCGCCGGGTGGTGGTGGCGGTCAACAAGCTCGATCTGGTCGGCTACTCCGAGGAGGTGTTCGACCAGATCGAATCGGACTACCGGGCCTTTGCCGCCGAGATCGGGCTCACCGATATCGTCTGCATCCCGGTCTCCGCGCTGCGGGGCGACAACATCACCGAGTCGAGCGCGCAGATGCCCTGGTACCAGGGCCCGACCCTCCTTGGCTACCTCGAGACGGTGGAGGTGGAGGATGAGGCCCGGGACGGGCCGTTCCGGATGCCGGTGCAGTGGGTCAACCGGCCCGACCACGAGTTCCGGGGCTATTCCGGCACCATCGTCGGGGGGACCATCCGGGCCGGCCAGCCGGTCCAGGCATTGCCCTCCGGTCGCCGCAGCCGAGTCGCCCGCATCACCACCTTCGACGGGGACCTCGACGAGGCGGTCGTCGGCCAAGCCGTCACCCTGGTTCTGGAGGACGAGATCGATGTGAGTCGCGGTGACGTCCTCTGCGAAGAGGGCCGACCCCCCCAGGTGGCCGACCAGTTCGAAGCCCACATCATTTGGATGCACGAGCGGGAGATGCTCCCCGGCCGGCCCTATCTGATGAAGATCGGTCCGATGACGGTCGGAATGACGATGAGCCGGCCGAAGTTCAAGGTCAACGTCAACACCATGGAGCATCTGGCTGCCACCACCCTCGACCTCAACGAGATCGGGGTGTGCTCGCTGCGGCTGGACCAGGCGGTCCCCTTCGACACCTACCGCGAGAACCGCGACATGGGTGGCTTCATCATCATCGATCGGATCACCAACGCCACCCTGGGGGCCGGTCTCCTCAACTTCGCGTTGCGCCGGGCCGACAGCGTGCAGTGGCAGTCGATGGACGTCAACAAGGCGGCCCGGGCGGTTCGCAACGGTCACGGTCCCTGCGCCATCTGGTTCACCGGCCTTTCCGGCGCCGGTAAGTCCACCATTTCCAACCTGGTGGAGAAACGCCTGGACGCCCTCGGCGCCCACACCTATCTCCTCGACGGGGACAACGTGCGGCTCGGGCTCAGCCGCGACCTCGGCTTCACTCCGGCTGACCGGGTGGAGAACATCCGCCGGGTGGCCGAAGTGACCAAGCTGATGGTCGATGCCGGGCTCTTGGTCCTGGTGTCGTTCATCTCGCCGTTCCGGGCCGAGCGCCGATTCGCCCGGGAGCTGCTCCAAGCCGGCGAGTTCTGCGAGGTGTTCGTGGACGCCCCGATGGAGGTGGTCGAAGCCCGGGACCGGAAGGGCCTCTATGCCAAGGCGCGCCGCGGGGAGTTGGCCAACTTCACCGGGGTCGACTCGCCCTACGAGGCGCCGGAGCACCCCGAGATCCGGATCGACGCCGCCAACATGAGCGCGGAGGACGCCGCCGATCTGGTGGTGGCGGAACTGCGGGCCATGGGGGTCCTCACCTAGCCCGCGTGCGGGTTCGTCTGGCGGTCAGAGGGGAATTGGCTTCGTGACGACCTGGTGCCTTTCCGCCGAACCCCGGATGGTTAGTAGGCGCCGATCCCGTGGAGCATCGTCTTGGGCGTGTCCAGCATGATCTTCAGGTCCCACCAGAACGACCACGAGCTGACGTACAAGTGGTCGAGATGGTGGAGGTCCTCGGTGCTGAGGTCGTTGCTCCCCGATACCTGCCAGAGGCCGGTGATGCCGGGTCGGACCGCGAACCGGCGGGCGGCCCAGGAGTCCAGCTCGGTCGACTCGTGGGGGACGAAGGGGCGGGGTCCCACGATGGACATGTCGCCCTTCAGGACATTGATCAGCTGGGGCAGCTCGTCCAGCCGGCTCTTGCGGAGGGTCTTCCCGACGCCGGTGATCCGCTGCACCTCGGTGTGCTTGAGGCGCACGGCGTGCAGCGGGCCGCTGGCCCCCGCTTCCACCCGGGCGAACGTCTCGGCGTCTTCCTCGATGGTGATGTCCACCCCGTCGTCGACCAGCTCGGTCATGGTGCGGAACTTCAGCACGGTGAACTCTTTGCCCCCCAGGCCGATCCGGGTCTGACGGAACAGCGCCTTGCCCGAAGAGGTGAACCGGATGGCCAGGGCGGTGACCGCCATGATGGGTGCGAGCACGATGAGGGCCGACAGGCTGGCCACCACGTCGAACGACCGCTTGAGGAACCGGTCCAGTCCACTGAGGTCGGGTCGGGCCACCTCGAGGAGAGGCAGGCCGCCGAGGTCGGCGAGCCGGGCCCGGAAGGAGACCAGCTCGAAGTACCGGGGGACGAAAGCGATGTGCACGTTGCCCTGCAACTGGCGGTAGATGCCCACGAACTTCTCGGAGTGACAGCTGGGGAAGCCGACGATGACCTGTTGGACGTTGAGTTCCTCGCACAGGGCCGGAAGGTCGTTGACGGTTCCGAGGGCACCTTCGTCGAGCTCCTCCTCGCCCACCACGTGACCGACGATCTCCACTCCGTGGCGGAGGCCGAGATAGGTGGTGATCCGGTTGGTCAGGGCACCGGATCCGACGATGACCACCCGGGTGACGGTCAGGGTGTGGAGGGAGATCCGGAGAATGACCCGGCCGATGGAGATGAACGCCACCGCCAACACCACCGCGACGACCTGCTGGGATGCGACCGGTCGGCCGGCTCCGGCGACGGCATGGAGGTAGGTGCCCGCCGTCAGGGTGATGACGCACCCCACGCTGACGGCGAAGAGGACGTCCTTCAGCTCCTTGAACATGGAGGACCCGAGTTGGCCGTGATTGGTCCGGTAGGTCCCGCCGACGGCGATGGCCAACACCACGGCAAAGGGGAACAGGGCGTCGGCGGCGATGTTGCTCCAGAAGTGGGAGATCGAGTTGGCTTCCACCTGGGACATCAACGAGAGAGCTCCCAGTGCGGCCATCAGGGCGAACGCGGTGCTCAGGAAGTCGACGCCGACCCGGGCGGCGGCATAGCGGCCGTCAGAGATGGTGCGTCGGGCCGGGCGGGCGGGGGCCGCCTCCGGGCTGGTGGAAGCCCCGTTGTCCTGGAGCAAGCGGGCAGGGGCGGCCACCTCTGGCGCCCCGGTGCTGACGAATGCGGAAGCCGTCGGTGTCTCCAACTCAGATATCGACACGGTCCCTCCCTTTCATCGGCGCTGCGAAGGGAATTGCCGTTGCCTTGAGTACGTCTGCCATGTCCGACACCCCTGTTTGAAGAACGCGTACCAGTCACCTATTTGAACGTGGGCCGACCTGGTATCTTGCGTTTTTTCTTTTTTGAGTCGCCCCCTCGCGGGTGGAGGGGGCGACTCCCGCCCCGGTGGGCCCCGGAACCGGCGGGTTACGCTGCGGCGGTGGGCGTTCGAACGATCCTCCGTGGAGTGGGAAAAGTCCTGATCGCAGCGGGTGTGGTGATCCTTCTCTTCGTCGCCTACGAGGTCTGGGGCACCGGCCTGATCACCTCGGGCCACCAAAACGCGCTCCGCCAGCAATTCGACCGGAACCTCCGGGCCCACCAGGTGCCGGTGCCGCCCACCGGGTCCAGCGCCACCACGCTACCTACCCCTACGACAGTACCGATTCTGCCGGTCCAGGCCACCCAGCCGCCCCCTGCCGACGGCGCCCCGGTGGGGATCATCGACATCCCCAAGATCGGGGCCGACTACGTGGTGGTGGAGGGCACCAGCGAGGCCGATCTCGAGCGCGGACCCGGTCACTACCTCGGCACCGCGCTGCCCGGCAACCCCGGCAACGCCGCCATCGCCGGCCACCGGACCACCTATCTGAAGCCCTTCTACAACCTCGACCAGCTGGCGCCCGGCGACCCGATATTCATCACCACCACCCAGGGACGGTTCCAGTACACCGTGGTCGACACCATGGTGGTGGACCCCTCCGATGTGGCGGTGTTGAACCCGACCCCCACCCCGATGCTGACCCTGACCACCTGCAATCCCCGCTTCAGTGCGTCGACCAGGATGGTGGTGCAGGCCAAGCTGGTGTCGCCGGTGGTGGCGGCGGTGCCGGTGACCAAGAAACCGGTGGCCGCCAAGCCGACGCTGGTCGGCAACCAGGGTGGGTGGGTACCAGCACTGTTGTGGGGTCTGGCCTGTCTGGGCCTCGGCGTCGTCGGCTGGCTGGTGTGGCGGCGATGGCGACGGTGGTGGGTGCCGGTGGCCAGCGTGGTCGGACTGCTGGTCCTCCTCTACGTCTTCTTCGGTGCCGTCAACCCGTTGCTCCCCCAGGGCTACTGACTAGAGCCGGGGCCGGGATCGACCGGCCAGGCCAGGTCGGCCAGTTCGGTCACCAATGCCGAGATCGTCTCGGCCGCCCCCCGGTAGTTGCGGAGGGAGCCTCCCAGCGGATCGGCGATGTCGTCTTGCCTCGACTTCCCGTGAAGATCGACCATCCGCCGGCCGTGGTGGACGAAGACCAGCCAATCCTCTAATGGTTGGTGCTCACTCCGCGGCCCCATGGACTGGCCACGCCGGACGATCTCCCGGAGGGTGAAGGTCCGAGGCCAGGCACCGGGGTCGATGGTCACCACTTCCCGCACGTGCCGCCGGGCCATGCCGAGGATCAGGGTGGCGTCCTTCACGTCGTCGGGGGTGATCAGCCGACCCCGATGGTCGGCCAGGTCGATGCCGACCTCCTGGCCGGCGACGATGACCTCGGGAGGGGCGGGGGCTTTCAGGTCGGAAGTGCCCACCGAATCCACACTGATGGCCGGGTGGGTCGACGCCAACCGGGAGGCCAGGAGGGCGGCGGCGGTGGGGGAGCGACAGATGTTTCCGGTACAGACAAAGAGGACGGTGCTCATCTCGTTGCCGCCCCTCGATGCCGCGCCTCAACGGCGGTCGGCCCCCTGGTGTCCCCCGGCCGGCAGCCGACCCTCAGCTGAGGATCTTCGCCTTCTGGGTTTCGAACTCGGCGTCGGTGATGACGCCCTTCTGCTTCAGGTCCGCCAGCTTGGCCAGCTCGTCGGCACTGCTGTGCGCTGGGGCCCCGGAGGCATGGCGCACGTAATCGTTGAAGGCCTTCTGCTGTTGGGCCATGGCCCGCTCGGCTCGCTCGTGCATGCTCCCGCCCCGCACCAGGAGATAGATGAGCACCCCCAAGATCGGGAAGATGATCAGGAAGATGACCCACACCGCCTTGGCCACCCCGCCCATGTCGTGACTGCGGAAGATGTCTCCGAAGACGACGATGAGGAGCCATATCCACACGAAGAAGAGGAAGAACTCCAACATCGTCCAGAAGATGTCGAGCAGGGGATAGGTGGTGGAGATCATGTTTCAGTACCGCCCTTCGTGCCATGGCGACCACCCCGGGTTGCGCGGGTGGTCGGCCCCCATTGTGAACCCTTCCGGGCCAGGTCAGACGGGTACGGCGCTCGAAAGAGGACTAGCAGGGTCACCGTACCATGCACCGGTACGCGGCCCTCCGGATCGTCGGGAGGCGGGTGGCGCCGGTCGATCGGATGAGAGACTTCCGGGCATGGATGGGTCATCGGTGCGCATCGATGCTGATCTGCAGACGGCCTATCTGCGTCGCCTCGGGCTGGAGGCCGAACCCCCGTCCGTCGAGGGGCTCCAGCGGCTGCATCGTCGCCAGGTCGAACGGATCCCCTACGAGACGATGTGGCTGCATGCCGGTGAGCTCTGGGGGATCGATCCGGTCGACTCGGTGGCTCGGATCGCCCTCCAAGGCCGGGGCGGCTACTGCTACCACCTCAACGGGGCGTTCGCCGAGCTGTTGCGATCACTGGGCTACCGGGTCGCCCGCCACGTCGGCGGGGTGCACGGCCCCGACGGGCCGAATGCAGACTCGGCCGGCAACCATGTGGTGCTCTCGGTGAGCGGTCTGCCGTCGGACGAGAACCCCTCGGGCACCTGGTATGTCGATGCCGGGCTCGGCGACGCGTTGTACGAGGCGCTGCCGCTCGCCGCCGGCACCTACGAGCAGGCGCCGTTTCATCTCGGGCTCAACGAAGCCGAAGGCGTCACCGGCGAGTGGCACCTGGCCCACGATCCCTCCGGTGGGTTCGTGGGGATGAGCTGGACGACCGCCGAAGCGGAGATGGCCGATTTCACGGTCAAGCACCAATGGCTGTCGACCTCCCCGGACTCGGGGTTCGCGCTGGTCGCCATGGCCGAGCATCGGGACGCCACCGGCGTCGACGTCATCCGCGGCCTCCTGCTGACCCGTATCGGCGACACCCCGGCCGGGCCGGAAACGCTCACCGGGAGAAGGGACTGGTTCGACGCCCTCGCCGACCTGTTCGACCTTCGATTCGAGGCCAGCCCACCGGAAGCCCTCGACCAGCTTTGGGATGGGGTGGTGACCAAGCACCGAGCCTGGGAGGCCGCCGGCCGACCCTGACAGGCGAGTTCGGAGAAATGGGCTCCGCTGCCCGCTGACCCGGGCAGCGGTGCCGAGCCGTTCCTGTACCCTTGGGGCGTCTTGAAGCCTCGGCTCATGTTTCCGTTGCGGATTGTTCCATTGCGGAAATTTGGGCGGACAGGGGCCAAGAGGCAATGGAGAGGTGCGAGAGCGGCCGAATCGGATTCACTGCTAATGAATTGACCTGGGTAACTGGGTCCGAGGGTTCAAATCCCTCCCTCTCCGCTCACCGGTGCCCGCCCAACGGAAGTGGTGGGGGCCGAGTTGCGCAGCGCTGAGCGATCAACCGTCCAACTGGGCCAGTACCTGTCCGATGATCTTGGTGGCTTCGTGGGCGGGGAGCGGATCCCCGCCTTCCGCCTCAGCCACCTCGGAGGCGAAGTCCTCCACCGAATGCACTCCGCCGACCAGGACGTGGCGCAAGGCCTCGCCACACTCGCCGGGATTTCCGAGCGCCTTCACCGCCACGGCCACGTCGTGGTCGGGCGAGGTGGCGACCGCGTGGACCAGGGCCATCGCCTCCTGTCGACCGGTGGCGGTCGACACCACCGGCTCGCGGTCGGGGTTCTGCTCGAGATCCCACTCGGCCAGCGCCTCGTCGTAGCCGCCTTCCCCCGGATGGAGCACCCGGGTGGTGGCCGCCGCCTCGGCCGGGGCACCCTCGCCCTCTCCGCCCCCGGCGTTGGAGGCGCTGTCGTCGGTGCCGTGCTGCCGCTCGGGCTCCACCGGGACCACGAGGGTCCCGTCGTCATTGCGAATGATGTCCATGGCCGCTCTCCTTGGGTAGACGACATCCGCACGATCGCCGAGACGGATCCGGTCCCGGCCAGGCTGCGTGCAACTGCCCTCCCGACGCAGCGTGCGGTGGCAGTTCAACCCTATAGGAGCGGGTTGCCGTAGCTGGGTCCGATGGAATTCCGCCTGAGTCCGGAACGTTTCGCCCAACTCCTGGTGGTGGCCTGGAGGTGGAGTGACGGATGCGGCAAACCCCCGCTGCGGTCCGCCGGCCGGACGTCGGTAGAATGTCCAGATGGCAGAGCGTTTCTGGTTGGAGACGTTGGGCTGCCCGAAGAACAAGGTCGACTCGGACAAGTTGGTGGGCACCCTGACGCTCGAAGGGTATGAAGCCGCCGGCACCCCGGAGGAGGCCGACCTGGTGGTGGTCAACACCTGTGCCTTCATCGAGGCCGCCCGCCAGGAGTCGATCGACACCATCTTGGCGTTGTCGGACGCCCGCCGGAACGGTGCCCAGCTGGTGGTGACCGGGTGTATGGCCGAGCGCTACGGAGACGAACTGGCCGAATCCCTCCCCGAAGTGGACCTGGTGGCGCCGTTCGGGACGTCGCTCCTCGGCTCCGTCGCCCCGGTGGCCACCGCCCCCGGCACCCCGGTGTCGCTGAGCCGGAAACCGGCCGCCCCCACCGGGCCGGGCCCGCTGCCCTCGTTCGACCTGTTGAACCTGCCCCGCCCGCCGGCCGCCGCCCCCTGGTCGTACATCAAGGTGGCGGAAGGCTGCGACCGGAATTGCGGGTTCTGTGCCATCCCGTCGTTCCGGGGCAAGCAGCGGTCCCGCTCCACCCAGTCGATCCTGGAGGAGGCCGACCAGCTCGGCGCGGCCACCGGTCAGCTCAAAGAGGTGGTGCTGGTCGCCCAGGACCTGTCCTCCTTCGCCCTCGACCGCTCCACCGGGCGGACCGAGCCGAGGATCGACGGACCGGCCATCGGCGGCCGGCGGCCCATCGTGGAGTTGGTGGCGGCGATGTCCGAGCGGGTGGCCTGGACCCGGCTCCTCTACCTCTACCCCTCCACCCTCGACGACGCCCTGGTCGAGGCCATCCTGGCCACCGGGGTGCCGTACTTCGACCTCTCCCTCCAGCATGTCTCCCGGCCGCTGGTCAAGCGGATGCGGCGCTGGGGCGAAGGCGACCGCTTCCTCGAGCGCATCGGCTCCATCCGCCAGGCGGAGCCGACCGCCGCCTTCCGGTCGTCGTTCATCATCGGGTACCCGGGCGAGACCGAGGCCGATCACGATCATCTCCTCGAGTGGATCGGGGAGGCCCAGCTGGACTGGGTGGGGTTCTTCCCGTTCAGCAACGAGGTCGGCACCTACGCCGCCGACCTCGACGGACAGGTTCCCGACGAGTTGGTGGCCGAGCGCCTCCGCGAGTGCACCGAGCTCCAGGACGGCATCACCGCCCGCCGCCGGGACGAGCTGATCGGCGCCCGGGTCGAGGTGCTGGTCGACGCTCCCGGTGAGGGCCGCACCTACCGGGAAGCCCCCGAGATCGACGGCGTCGTGGTGCTCCCCGATCACCTGGCCGTCGGGTCGTTCGTCGACGTGGTCGTCACCGGGGCCGACGGACCGGACCTGGTGGCCGAACCGGTGACCGACCGGCACCCGGTCGGGACCCTCCGATGAGCGACGACACCTCCACCGCCCCGGCCTCGGTGTCACCGCGGGTTCCGGGTCGCCCCCCCGGATCGGAGCCGCCCCCCCGGGTCCGTGCCTCCACCTTCGGCCCCTCGGCGTTGTTGACCCCCGCCAACGGCATCACCACCCTGCGGCTGCTGGCCACCCCGCTGCTGATTGTCCTGATCATGGTCCGGGGCGCCGACTGGGTGAACTTCGTGGTGTGGGGAGCCCTGTCCCTCACCGACGGCATCGACGGCTGGGTGGCCCGGCGCCAGGGCACCACCCGGTCGGGGGCGTTCCTCGACCCCCTGGCCGACAAGGTGGTGGTGCTGGGGGCGCTGTTCGCCTTGGTGGCCAAGAGCATCGTGTGGTGGGTGCCGGTGGTGATCATCGCGGTCCGGGAGATCTACATGAG
Source organism: Acidimicrobiales bacterium (assembly GCA_036268775.1). Classification (GTDB taxonomy): domain Bacteria; phylum Actinomycetota; class Acidimicrobiia; order Acidimicrobiales; family RAAP-2; genus DASZIT01. The sequence continues at coordinate 48,811 of DATATM010000031.1, forward strand.
CATCTACCGCTCGGTGGTCGGACGGAAGGGCGTCTCCATCCCCGCCCGGACCACCGCCAAAGTGAAGACCCTCCTCCAGAGCCTGGCCATCGCCATGTGCCTGGCCCCGCCACTGGCCCGCCACCACAGCGTGCTGGTGGTGGCCATCTGGGTGGCGACCATCGTGACGGTGTTCACCGGGGGCCAGTACTACCTCGACGGCCGCAAGACGGCTCCCGCCGACAACCCACCGATCGACCCGAGAGGCGAGGGCTGAACCAGCCATGAGGATTGAGATCGTGGCGGTCGGCACGGAGTTGCTGCTGGGTCAGATCGCCGACACCAATTCGATGTGGCTGGGTGAGAACCTGGCCGCCGCCGGCATCAGCTCCCATTTCCACCAGGCGGTCGGCGACAACCACCCGCGGATGGTGCTGGCCTTCCGCACCGCCCTGGCCCGCAGCGACGGCATCATCGTCTGTGGCGGCCTCGGGCCCACCCAGGACGACATCACCCGGGAGGCCATCGCCGAGGTGATGAACGTGGGCCTGCGCCGGGACGATGAGGTGGTCGAGCGGATCAGCGCCATGTTCAACTCGCGCCATCGGGAGATGCCGCCCTCGAACCTCCGCCAGGCCGACGTGCCGGAGGGGGCTGCCCTCATCCCCCAGACCAAAGGCACCGCCCCCGGCTTGATCTGCCCGGTGGGCCACAAGGTCATCTACGCGGTCCCCGGGGTGCCCTACGAGATGGCGGACATGTTCGAGCGGGGAATCCTGCCGGACATCCGTCGGCGGATGAGCGAGAACGGCGAGACCACCGGGGTCATCATCAGCCGGGTCCTCCGCACCTGGGGGATGAGCGAGTCAGGTCTGGCCGATGCCCTGGCCGCCCACATCCAGGACCTCGACGGGCCGGACAGCCGGGCCACCATCGCCTTTCTGGCCAGCGGCATCGAAGGGATCAAGGTGCGGGTCACCGTCCGGGCTGATGATCCGGACGCGGCGGCCGGCTTCCTGGATGCGGAAGAGACCATCATCCGGCGCATCCTGACCAACGCGGCCGGGGACGTGGTGTTCGGCGTCGACGACGAGGCCATCGAGCATGCGGTGGCCCGGGCCCTGGCCGTGGAAGGTCTGACTCTCGGGCTGGCCGAGTCCCTCACCGGGGGACTGGCGTCGTCCCGGCTGGTCAACGTGCCCGGGGCCAGCCGGTGGTTCCGGGGGTCGGTGGTCTCCTATGCCTCGGAGGTGAAGTTCGACGTGCTGGGGGTGCCGGAGGGCCCGGTGGTGTCGGAGTCGGCGGCCATCGCCATGGCCGAGGGGGCACAGCGGGTGTTGGGCGCCGATGTGGGGTTGTCGATCACCGGGGTGGCGGGTCCCGACCCCCAGGACGGGCAGCCGCCCGGCACCGTGTTCGTGGGGCTGGCGCTGGCCAAGTCGAAGCCGGAGGCGGTGGCCTTCACCGTCCCCGGCGACCGGGACCGGGTCCGCCAGTACGCCACCATCGCCGCCCTCGATCTCCTGCGCCGCCGGGTGGGTTCGCCGCCGGCCTGACCCGCCCTCCCCCCGGCCTCATTGGTTCGGGGACGCACTACTCCCCAGCGCCGATGTTTCCCGATGGCTATCCTTCGGCTCCCATTGACCAGTTCGAGCGGGGGGCGGCATGATCCGAGGATGCGCAGTGGCGGCGGCGGTGGTGGTAACCCTCGGGCTCGGGGCCTGCTCGGCCAGCCCGAAGGTCAGCTCGTTGACGATCACCACCAACAACGCCACCACGGTGCCGAAGGTGACCACCACGGTGCCGAAGGTGACCACCACCGTGCCGAAGGTGATCACCACCACGACGGTGGCACCGCCAACCACGACGACAACGACCGCGCCTCCGCCGACAACGACCGCGCCTCCGCCGACGACCACCGCGCCGCCGCCCACCACCGCGGCCCCGGCCGCCCCGACCGGTTGCTTCAAGGATCCGGAAGGCAACTGCTACAAGGCGGGCGAGTTCTGTCCGAGCGCGCAGTACAACCAGACCGTGCAGGGGGCCAGCGGGCCACTCCAGTGCGTCAACAACAACGGGTGGCGGTGGGAGGCCGCCTAGCCGCGTTTGCTTCGGTCGTCAGCCCGGCGGGTTGCCGAGAGCCAAGTCCGCCACCACGGGGAAAATCTTCGGCCGTAGCCACTGGCCCCCGTCGAAGGAGATGTGGATCCCGTCGCTCCATCGGACGGTGATCCCGTCGATGGTCGAGGCGTACCTGCCCCCGGGGTCGAGCACCTGGTTGAGGTCGTAGACCGACACCACCCCCGGATGCCGGGCGGCGACGGTCCGCATCAAGGCATTGTAGGCATCGGCCCGGGAGTCGAGGTTCTCGGGGTAGGTGGTCCCGTCGGGCGCCTCGGTGGTGTTGAGGTAGGGAGTGGTGAACAGCATCACCTTGGCTCCGTACTTGGTGAAGATGCCGATGGCCTGATCCAGCTCGGTGGCCAGATGGTTGTCCCACAGCGGCTCGCCGATGTGGGTCCAGGTGCCCTGGTAGTAGTGATCGACATCCTCCCAACGTCCGAGGAACAGCCCGACCACTTGCGGACGTTGCTGGTCGATCAGCTTCGGCCACTGGGTCTGCCAACCCTTGCATCCGGGGGTGGCGTCACCGGTCACCCCGGAGGTCCGGACCTGCAGCTGGGGATCGAGGTCGCAGCCGAGGGTGGACTCGCCGATCAGGTTCACCCCCCAGGTCGGTTTGCCCCCCGGGGCCAGGCCGATCTCCAGGGTCAGCCCCATCGAGTCACCGAACAGCATGAACCGGATCGGGTTGGTGGTGAAGGCGTTGGCGGCAGCCAGTTGCTGGTGCTGGGCGGCGGACAGCCCGGTCGAAGCGCTGATGGGCAGAGCCACCGCCGCCGGAGCGGTGGTGGCGAGGAGCACGATGGCGGCGGTGGCCCCGGCGGCCAGCGGGGTGACCAGCCAGGCCTTCCAGGAGCGGATGGCCCCCCGGCGGATGGGGATCTCCACGAAGTGGGAGGAGAGGACGGCCAGCCCGAAGCTGGTCACCGACCGGAGGCCGAAGAGCTGCCAACCCACCAGCCCGGTCCGGGCGGCGGTGAGGGTGAGGATGACCGGCCAGTGCCAGAGATAGAGGCCGTAGGAGATCTTCCCGATGTAGGCCAGGGGTCGCCAGCCGAGCACCCGGGCCGGGAGGCCGGCCGGGGCCTGGACCACCCCGAGGATCACCAGCGCCACCAGGACGTCGCAGAGCAGGAAACCCCCCCGGTAGGGGAACCCGGAGCTCTCGGTGAGCCGGATCCACTCCACCCCGAACCCGGTGGCCGCCGCCACCACCAGCAGCGACATCCCCCGCCGCCCGGGGGCGGTGGTGGCCGGCCGGCGGTAGGCGAGGGCGAGGGCGACGATGGCACCGAGCAGGAGGTCCTGGGCCCGGGTGTCGGTGCCGTAGTACAGCCGGCTGGGGTCGGCTCCGGAGTGGAAGAGGAGGGCCATCTCCACCGCCGAGGCCAGTGCCATCACCACCGTGAGGACCAGCAGCGGGCGCAGCCGTTTCCGCCACTTGAGCATGCCGAGGACCACCAGCGGCCACACCAGGTAGAACTGCTCTTCGATGGCCAGCGTCCAGGTGTGCAGCAGCGGGGACTGGACGGCGGTCTGGGCGAAGTAGCTCTGGCCGGAGAAGATCTGGTGCCAGTTGCCGACGTAGAACAGGGTGGCGAGAGCATTGGTCCGGAGCGACCCCCGGGTGTCGGGCGGGGCCAGCAGCCAGGCGTAGAGGGCGATGCCGATCAGCAGGACGAAGAGGGCCGGCAGCAGCCGCCGGGCCCGTCGGGCCCAGAACTGCTTGAGCCGGATGGTGCCCGACTTCAGCCATTCCTTGATCAGCAGCGCGGTGATGAGGTAGCCGCTGAGGACGAAGAAGACGTTGACGGAGATGAATCCCCCGGCCGCCCAACCCAGGCCGCTGTGGTTGGCCATGATGCCGATGATGGAGATGGCCCGGATCCCGTCGAGCCCGGCGACGTAGGAGAGTTTCGGCCCTTTATCCGGCTGGTCGTCTCCCGGTGGCCGGATCCACCCGTCGGTGGGGGGCGGGGCGTCGATGGTCTGGACGCCGGCGCCATCGGTGGCGACGGAAGGGGGGTCGGGAGTCATGTCCATGGGACGACGGGCGGCTTGCGGGTGGGATCGGACGTCATGTCATCGGCCGCCGCGAGGGGCTGGGCGCGGGCGCGTGGGTGTCCGGAGGTCGATCGCCAACGCTACAAGCCCCCCTGCCGGCCGCGGCATCGCAAGCCCAGCCTGGCCGGGGCCCGAAGGCTCCTCATCGCAGCTCGGGCACCCGGGGGGAGAGACCCGGTCCGGCGTCGGCGTGGGTTGGGCCTTCCCGGCCGTCCTCCGGTCCCGGCTCCGGGGGCGCCGCCTCGGTCCCTTCCCGGGATCCGGCCCGTTCCTCCATGCGGGCGAGCGCCGGCGACGCACTGGCCACCACCGCCCAGGTGGCGACGATCCACCATCCGGTGAGAGCGGGGAACTCGGTGACCCGGTGCACGGTGGTCAGCAACCAGGCGGCGATGCCGCTCGATCCGACCACCAGTGCGCCTCCCACCGCCACCAGGCCGCAGGCCAGGCCGGCCCATCCCCAACCATCATTGGCGACCCCGCTGCGGCGCCGGGCGCCCGACAGCAGCAGGCCTCCCACCACCGCCACCGGCGCGGCCAGCACCAGGACGTGGAGGTAGGGAGCCATCCCGTCGGCGGTGGCGTGGGCGCGCGACCACCAGTCCCCGGCCGGGGACAACGACCCGGAGGTTTGCCCCCGGGCATGGATCAGCCGCATGAGGGCCGGCCAGGCGGCCACCGCCGCCAGCTCGACGGCCCCGACCACAACGGGCCGCCACCACAGGATCCGCCTCCGGTCGGCCGGCATCGTCACCAGCCCCCGCAGGGCGATGAGCACGATGAGGGAACCGGCGGTGACGACCCCTTCGTCCTTGGACATGCCGGCGACCAGCAGGAGCAACAGGACGACCCCTTGCTCGGAGCGCCCGGTCCGCATCTGGAGTCCGTAGGCCACCGCCCCCACCGCCGCCAGCGACCAGAGCGGATCGGCGTACCCGTTGGTCATGAACGGCTCGCTGATGCCGAAGGCGATGAAGATCAGCAACACCGCGGCGATCACCCCCACCACCATCGGGACCGCGGTCCAGACCCGGCCGGCGGTGTCGGCCAGCCGGCCGGCGGCTCGCCGCCCGCACTCGACCAGAGCGAAGGCGGCCACCGCCAGTGCACAGGTGTTCAAGAGGGCGGTGACGACCACGCCGAGCCGGAGGCTGTGGTTGCCGGTCACACTCCAGGAGACGGCGGTGGACGCGCTCACCAGCGGTGGGTAGGCGCTCTGCCCCAGGACCAGGGTCGGAGACCGCAGGGTGATCAGCAGTTGTTGGTGGGAGTGCAAGAGCCATCCGGCCCGGGTGAGCCACAGGGCTCGAGCGTCGAACCCCACGGTGGGGGTGGACAGATCCCGGAGGCACCAGGCGCAGGCGGCGACAATTCCGACCGCCCCGAGCGCCCCGAACCAGCGGTAGCCCGGGGTGAACCTTGTGCCAGATCCAGGCTCGACCGCCCATGGTCGGCGGTCCGGCCATCGCAGCCAGACGAAGCCGGTGGCCGCCGCCGCCGCCACCGCCAAGGAGACGAACCAAACCATGAAGGCTCCGCCCCCCGCCACGAACCCGGTGGCGGCCAGTGCGGCGATCACCGCCCCGGCCAGAGGAACCAGCGGGAAGGTGATCCAGCGCCGGCCGACCAACGCCAGGGTCGGCAGCAGGCCGGCGGCGCCGAGCACCACCATGGCCACGACGGTGGCGGACACCGTCGTCATGGTTCCCTCGTCGGCGGGGTCACAGCGGCGGAGCCGGTGGGGGACCGTGGCCGGGCATCGATGCCCCCGTCCCCACCCGTTGGCTGACGCCTTGGTGGGGAACGGCATAGTTGGCGACGACCAACGAACCGCGACAGCCGCCGGAACCCGGGATGGTGCGCAGTGAGAGTCGGACATCGGCAGTCGACGATGCATCGGCGAAGGTGACCCAACTCCCGACTGCCTTGAGCAGGCTGATGAAGTCGGCCAGGTTGGGGGTGTAGATCGCCACCGACTGGTTGGGGGCGATGAGACTGTGAGCCTGGATGTCGAGGCACTGGTAGTAGTCGTCGTCGATGGTGGCGTTCCGCACCGTGGTGGGTTGCCGTTGGGCGCTGACGGTGTGGGCGCCGCTGACCGCTTGGGCCCCCAGACCGACGACCGCGGCCACCGCCACCACGATGCCGGCAACGATGGTCGTGGTCCGGGAGGCTCGACCGCGTTCCCACGGCTTCCTGTTCACGGTGCCCGAGGCTACTCGGGGCATCCCGGCCGGCGGCTGTGGGCCGGGGCCCGCCCGCCGGCCGACCATGGGGCGGGTCACCCGGTGGCGGTGCCGACCTAATCTCGGCGGATGACGATCGACCGGGCCGCCGTCGCCGAACTGATCTACCGGTACGCCGAGCTGATCGACGAGGGCGACTTCGCGGGTCTGGGGACATTGCTGGCCGGCGCGGTGGTGACTTTCGAGGGCAACGACCGGGAGTACCGCGGCGCCGACACCGTCCGCCGCCTCTACGAACACTCGACCCGCCGGTACCCCGACGGGACGCCGAAGACCAAGCACGTGATGACCAACGTGATCGTCACCGAGGGGGACGGCGGCCGGGAGGGCACCGCCGCCAGCCGGTCCTATTACACCGTGTTCCAAGCCGTCCCGGGTGAGCTGGCGCTGCAGCCCATCATCGCCGGCCGGTACCGCCACCGCTTCGAGCGCTCCGACGGAGAGTGGCACATCACCGGCTTCCACGTCATCGTCGACCTGCTCGGTGATCTCGGCGCCCACCTGCTGTTCGAGCTGTCCTGATTCCGACGCTTTGGAGAGGAGCCCACTCATGATCTTCGGCGCCCACCTGATCGTCTACAGCCAGGATGCCGACGCCGATCGCGACTTCTTCCGGGAGGTCCTCGGGTTCTCCTCGGTTGACGCCGGTCACGGCTGGCTGATCTTCGGGTTGCCGCCGGCCGAGCTGGCCGTCCATCCCGCCGAAGCCCCCGGTGGGGACGAGCTCTACCTCATGTGCGACGACCTGGAAGCCGAGATGCGGGCCCTCGGTGAAAAGGGCGTCCGCTATTCGGAGGTCGAAGAAGCCCGGTGGGGGTCGGTGACCAAGATCGGCTTGCCCGGCGGAGGCGAGGTCGGCCTCTATCAGCCGGGGCACCCGTCGGCCATCGACCCGACCTCACGCTGAGGCCAGCAGCTCCTCGAGCCGGTCGGGCGAGACCGATCCGGGCTTGGCGCCGGTGGCGGCCAGCTGGTTGGCCAGCCGCTGCAGCAGCTGATTGACCGGGGTCGGGACGCCATGGAGGCGTCCGAGCAGGACGACCTCGCCGTTGAGGTAGTCGGACTCGATATCCGGCGCCCCCCGGGCCAGGCTCTGCCAGGACGAGCCGCCCGGCCGCCTCTGGTCGCCGATCGGCGACAGCTTGAGCAGATCCCGTCGTCGGGCTCGGTCTTCCTCGGTGGTGGCGGCATCGATGCCGGCGGCTTCCAGGCACGCCTCCCCCTCCTCGGCCGCCCGCTGGCCGATGATTCCCCCCCGGGCCTCCGGCCCGCAGACCGCCTCCACCGCATTGCCGAGATTGGTGATCAGCTTCCGCCACTTCCAGCGGAACACGTCCGGAATCGCCTGGGAGTCGAAGGTGGAAGCGGCGAAGGCGGCCGAGACATCGAGGGCGACGTCATCGACTCCCTCGGGGTAGCGACCGATGTCGAGGATGCCGGTGACCGGCGAGGAGTAGGCCTGCACTACCCCGGGTTCGAGGTGGGCGGTCGGGCTGGCCACCGGCACCGCGTACACATTGGGAAACCGCCGGAGGGCTTCGGGTTCGTTGCGCACCCCATTCTGCAGGCAGACCACGGCCAACTCCGGGGGTGCCACCGTCGCCAACTCGGTGAGGACGGCCTCGGTCTGTTGGCTCTTCACCGCCACCAGGGCGACGTCGTCACCCCGCCACTCCACCCGCCTCGGATGGTCGACCACCGGAATCGGCAACGTGGCCTCGCCGGTCGGATCCTGGATGCGGAGGCCGTCGTCCCGGATGGCCCGGTAGTGATCGCGGCGGGCGATGAGGATGACCTCGTGATCGTGTTGGAACAGCCGGGCCCCGACCACCCCACCGATGGCTCCGGCCCCGTAGACCACGAATCGCATCTGGCCAGCCTGGCATGGGCGCCGGTGGTTGTGTCCGGTCAGGAGGCGGCTGCCATCTGGTCGATCGATTGTTGTACGTCTGTGATCCTAAGTGTACAATATGTACATGGCAATACCATCGGCTCTCAGTGTCTCGGAGGCGCGCCAGCAGTTGGCGGCGATCATTGACAGCGCCCGCGCCGAGCACAAGCCGATCTATCTCGCTCGTCGGGGCAAGCGGGTCGCCGCCGTCATCGATGCCGATGATCTCGACCGCATCCTGGAGTTGGCGGAAGACATGGCGGACATCCGGGCGGCGGCGGCAGCTCGAGCCGAAATGGAAGCGACCGGCGATGCGCCGATTCCCTGGGAGCAAGTCAAAGCCGATCTCGGCTTGACGTGATCTACCGCATCACCCTGGCCCCTCCGGCCGCCCGCCAGCTCCGCAAGTTCGACCCCGACGTGCGGCGACGAGTTCAAGCCGCACTGGAGTTGTTGGCGGTGGAGCCCCGTCCTCCGGCTGCGACCCGGCTGGTAGGGGGTGCCGGTGAATGGAGAGTACGGACCGGCGACTACCGGATCGTCGACGAGACCCACGACGCCGAACTCCTGATCCTGGTGCTGCGGGTGGGTCATCGTCGTGAGGTCTAGACCGATAGTCCGGTTCTCTGAGACGAGGCTGGTGGCCTGGGCGGTTCAGCCGGGGCTGGGGGTGACGGTGATCCCGGCGGGGACCAGTTCCTCCCAGGTGGTGCCGGGCTGGAGGGTGATGGGCTTGCCGTTGGCAGCGGTGAGGGTGGCCGGCGAGGTGAGCGACGTCCGGTTCCAGGTGCCGGCGATGGCCGTACCTCCCCGCATGACCACCACCGGCCCGGAACCGGTGGTGGTGACCAGCACCTCGTTGCCGCCCTGCTCGTTCTCGACCCAGCTACCGGTGGAGGTCTGTACGGTCATGACAATGACATTGGCGGCGGCGGTCGGGGAACCGTCGAGGAGGGTGTCGGGGGTGCCGGCGTAGGAGCGGAGGTAGTAGTGACCGGCCGGGCTCCAGGTCCAGGTCACATCCGAAGTGCCGGAGAACGGGATGTGGACGCTGGCGCCCGACCCGGCCTTGGCCCCGGCCGGCAATGTGTCCGAATACTGGAAGATCGGCGCCGGAGGGGTGACATCGCCCGGATCGAATGCCCAGAGCGAGGTGGTGTTCACGAAGGTGGAGTAGGGGGCGACCCGGCCGGGCTGGAGGATGATGGCCGACGAGTTACTTCCCTCATAGAGGTCCTTGTCGATCAACGGCGAGTTGGCCATCAGGGAGAGGACCGGGGGAATCCCGCCGGCGTGGACGAAGAGGGGATCCGAAAGCTGGGCGAGGATGCCGGCGTCCGGTTGCCGGGCGGAGCGGAGGTCGCCGACCAGCGCCGGCGCCTGACACTGGAACACCGCCACCAGACGGGTGATGCCTCCCTCCACCGGCTCCTCGAACACGATGTCGGCGCTGTTGAGGTCGGATGAGGGACGATCGCCGGTGTAGTTGCCGATCTTGACCCCGAGGGCGGGGCGGGCGGGCACGGTTCCCCCCGGGGCGGTCTGACCGGTGAGGGGGCAGGTCGATACCGGGACCGGGGCGGTGGCCGAGGTCGACACCTTGGTTTTCGGAGTCCTCACCGCCGCTGCCCTCGAGTTGGAGGTGGCGAACAGGGTGATGACCGCGCCGACCAGCACGACCGCGACGGCACCGGCCGCATAGGCGATGGCGTGGGTACCGCCCTTCCTGGCGGCGTCCGCCCGGAGGCGGAGTTCCCGGCGGGTGAGGACGGTCGGAGACGACGCCGCGATCGAGGCCATGGAGGGTCTGTCCGGAGTCCTGGAGGCCCTCTCGCTATCCATTCGACGGGAGGGGAGATCGTCGCTCATGGCGCCGAGAGACTATCCCGAACCGTGATGGCCCCAAGTGATCCCAGGTCGGGGACCTGCGATCGGGAAACCCATCCGTTCGCCATCCGTTCCGGCCGGTGCGGCTCCGGCGCTACTCCCGGGCCAGCCCGACAAAACCGGCGGGGCCGAGCTCGGCGTTCTCCTCGGCCAGGCGCTCCTCGCTCCGGTTGGGCGCGGCTCCCCGGGCGGGCAGCACCCAGGCGAGGGCGGCGGCCGCCAGGCAGATGGCCACCGCCACCCACCACAACAACGTGTAACCGGACACCGCCGGGAGCTGGTGGCCTGCCCGGGTATGGCCGGCCAGGATCGAAGCGGTCAGCGCGCTGCCCAGTGAGAAGCCCAGGTAACGCACTACCTGGTAGAACCCCATGACGCTGCCCGTCTCCCGCTCGGGGACGGCGCGGATGATGAGCCCGGGGATGGCGGCGGACGTCAAGCCGACACCGACCCCGAGGATGGCCATCACCACGAACGCCTGCCACAGCGACGTGCGGAAGAGGGCGAAGAAGACGCCGGCCACCGCCACGGTGAGGGAACCGAGGGGGAGCAGCGCCCGGGGACCGACGAGGGCGGTGAACCACGGGAGGGCGCGGCTGGCCGCGAAGCTGGCCACCGACAGCGGGACCAGGCACAGCCCGGCCAGCACCACCGACGCCGAGAAGCCATAGCCGCCGACCCGTGGGGCCTGGACGAACTCGGTGACTCCGGACATGTACATGTACATGGCCACCCCGAGGACGATGGCGCAGCCGTCACCGGTGAGCACCGCCGGATGGCGCAACAGCCGCAGCTCGACCAGCGGCGCGGCGGTGTGCAGCTGCTGGAACCCCCAGGCCACCAGGGCGGCGGCGGCCCCGGCGAGCAGGCCGAGCACCGCCGGCGACAGCCACCCCCAGGAGCTTCCCTCGGTGATGGCCAGGATCAGGGCGATCAGGCCGCTGCTGAGGAGCAGCACGCCGGGAATGTCGAGCCGCCCGGCGGAACGGTCGGTGCTGGAGGGCACGACGGCCACCACGCAGAGGAGGGCCAGGGCGCTGACCACCGCGCCGAACCAGAAGGCCGCCGACAGGCCGAGGCCGTCGGCGATCAGACCGCTGATCGGGTAGCCGACGCCGACACCGGCGGCGACCCCGACCGACAGCAGGGCGATGGTCGGATGGACCCGCTCCCGGGGGAGATGGTCGCGGGCGGCGGCCATGGTCAGGGGGACGAGGCCGAGGCCGATGCCCTGCAGCGCCCGGCCGACCACCAGCAAGCCGAGGCTGGGTGCCAGCGCGGCGACCACTCCACCGAGGGTGACGGCGGCGAGGCCGGCAATCATCGTCTCTCGACGGCGGGCTCCGTCTCCCAGCCGGCCCATGATCGGGGAGCTGACCGTGCCGACCAGCAGGGTCACCGTCAGCGACCATTGGGCCTCGCTGAGCCGAACGTGCAAGTGGCTGGAGATGCTCGGCAGGAGGGGGGCTCCGAGCGAGCTGATGATGGCCACCACCGTCGTGGTGAAGATGAGGACCGGGGTGAGTGCCGCTCGGCGGTGAACCTCCGTCATACGGCGGCCCTCCGCCGCTGGAGGGTCTCGACCATCCGACCCAGCGTCTCGCTCGCCGCCACCAGCTCCGCCAACTCCTCGTCGCTGAGCTCCTGCACGGTGTCGCGCATCAGCGCCTGGACCTGGCTACGCGCCGATTCGATCGTCTGGCGGCCGGCGGGGGAGATGGAGACGAGCACCACCCGACCGTCGTCGGCGTGCCGGTCACGGACGACCAGCCCCCGCTCCTGGAGGTTGTCGACCAGCCGGGTGACCGTAGGCTGGGCCAACGCCTCGGACTCGGCCAACTCGGTGATGCGCTGGGGCCCGTCCTGGAGGGTCAGCATGATGCCGGCCTCGGTACGCGACAGTTCCCGGGCCCCGAAGCTGGTCAGCAGCCGCACCAGGCGGGAGGAGCGGTGCACCAGGGTGGTGGCGACCAGGTCGATCGCCTCGGATCGGGTGGTCGTCAGGGATTTCATATAGCAAAACTATATAGCAAAGGGATGGAATCTGAACCAGCAGTTTGCGCGGATCGAGCCGCTTCAATCCACCCTTGACATGGGTACGGGGAGGGTCCACTATCGAACATGCGTTCGGGTCTACAGTGACGACGGCGAGCGATATCTATCGGCACCGGACCCGATCCGGATCCCACCATTCGGGTGTCACACCCTCTCCGTAGGGTCACCCCAGTCAAGTGAATAAGGCATCGAAGGAGAGTGAAGGAAATGGAACGTGACAAGGCGCTCGACATGGCTCTGGGCCAGATCGAGAAGCAGTTCGGCAAGGGATCGGTCATGCGGATGGGTGAGAACCTCCACATGAATATCGAATCCATCCCCACCGGAGCGCTGGCACTTGACCTCGCGCTCGGCATCGGCGGCCTGCCCCGCGGCCGCATCGTAGAGATCTTCGGACCGGAGTCGTCGGGAAAGTCCACGCTGGCCATGCATGCGGTGGCCGAAGCCCAACGCAACGGCGGCATCTGTGCCTACATCGACGCCGAGCACGCCATGGACCCGGTGTATGCCAAAGCCATCGGCGTCAACATCGACGATCTGTTGATCTCCCAGCCGGATACCGGTGAGCAGGCATTGGAGATCGCCGACATGCTGATCCGGTCCGGCGCACTCGATGTGCTGGTCATCGACTCGGTGGCCGCCCTCACTCCCCGAGCGGAGATCGAGGGAGAGATGGGGGACACCCACGTCGGCCTCCAGGCCCGCCTCATGTCCCAGGCGTTGCGCAAGTTGACCGGCACGCTGTCCAAGTCGCGGACCATCGCCATCTTCATCAATCAACTCCGCGAGAAGATCGGCGTAATGTACGGGTGTTTCGAATATGACTCCCGAGTGGTCCTGGCCGATGGGAGCACCGAGAAGATCGGCAAGATCGTCAACCAGCGCATCCCGGTCGAGGTGCTCTCCTACGATTCCGAAGCGGGCGCGATCGTGCCCAAGCGGGTCGTGAACTGGTTCGACAACGGGAAGACCGATCAGTTCCTGCAGATCACCGTGGCCAAGCCGGCGAAGAACGGGCGGGCCCAGTTGGCCTGCACCTCGAACCACCTGATCCGCACACCGAGCGGCTGGCGCGAGGCTGGCGAGCTGAAGGTGGGCGACCGGGTGCTCGAGGCCCTCCCGCACCATTTCTCGGACTTCCAATGGGAAGCGCTGCGGGGCACCCTTATGGGTGACGGCGCCCTGTCGCCGACGCGCAGCGGCCACGGCGCCCGGTTCCGCTATTCCCACTCTGCGCAGCAGACGGCCTACGCGGACTGGAAGGCTTCCCTGTTCTCCAACATCGGGTCCAGCTGCCACGTCCGGCCCGACGGTGTGGTGACCTACGACTTCCAACCGCTGCCCGAGCTGGCGTCGCTGCGGCAGGGCGTCTACGTCGACAAGAAGAAGGTCTTCGACGGCGACTACCTGAAGCGGCTCACGCCGCTGTCGCTTGCCCTGTGGTACATGGACGACGCCCACTTCGCCATCCGCTCGAAGGGCCTGCAGCAGCGCACGGCCGGGCTCACCGGCCGGGTGGAAATCTGCGTCGAGGCGATGGATCCCGCCACGCGTGAGAGCCTGGTGGCGTACCTTGCCGATACCTGGGACATCCGGGCCAAGCTGACCGAATCGGATTCCACGAAGAAGGCCGTGCTGGTCTTCGACAATGCCGAGACCGCCAAGCTCCACGCGCTGATCGCCCCGTTTGTGCACCCGAGCATGGAGTACAAGCTGCTCCCCGCCTACCGAGGCCGGTTCGCGGTCGAGCCGCACTTCACGCCGATGCGCTACGAGCTGGTGGCACTGCCGGTGACCGATATCCACGTCAAGCCACCGACCCGGTCGATGCACCGATTCGACATCGAGGTGGAGGACAGCCACAACTACCTGGTCGACGGCGTCGTCGTGCACAACTCACCCGAGGTCACCCCCGGCGGGCGGGCGCTCAAGTTCTACTCGTCGGTGCGTCTCGACATCCGTCGGATCGAGACCATCAAGGACGGGGCCGACATGGTTGGGAACCGCACCCGGGTCAAGGTGGTGAAGAACAAGTGCTCGCCACCGTTCAAGCAAGCCGAGTTCGACATCACCTTCGGAAAGGGCATCAGCCGCGAGGGCTCGCTGCTCGATGTGGGTGTGGAGCTCGGATTCGTGAAGAAATCCGGAGCCTGGTTCACCTATGAAGGTGAGCAGCTCGGTCAGGGGCGTGAGAACGTCAAGACATTCCTGATCGAGAACCCGCAGTTGATGGCAGAGATCGACGAACGGATTCGCGAGCACATCGCCGCCGAGAACGCGGTGAAGTTGGAAGAGGCGAATCCCACGGTGGTGCCGGATGACATCGACGCGCTGACCGACGACGATCAGCCCATCACCCTCAGCGAGTGAGATAACCCTCCCCTTTCAAAGTGCCGTCCTGGTTGCCCCGTTTGGAGGCTCCCGCCGGTGGGTATTGAAAGTGCAATCGCCGGCCCGGGATGCAGTTGTGCGTCCCGGGCTGCTGCGTATCCGGGCGGGGAAATGGGCCCGAGAGCGGTTCCGGGCTGGCTCTCGCCAGCCCGGAACCACTATCGACGGAGCTTCGTATCGGTGCTTAGTTCAGCCCCCAACCTCCGCCCCGGTTGAAGACATCGGGGCCGAACGGTGCCAGCCCGGGGGCGGCGGCGAAGCCGAGGTGACCGAGGCCGTCGGTTCCGCCCGTGGTCAGACCCAGCAGATCCTCGTAGCTGCGGAGGGCCGAGTAGTGGTTATAGGAGCCGGTGGTGTTCTCGGTGCCGGCCTTGATGTACTTGGTATTGAGCAACAGCGCGCCAACCTTGCCGCCTCCCGGGGCCGAGTTGGTGATGGCGGTGGATGAGGCGTCCCCCGGTGCCGCGGTATTGGGTCCCGGCTGCTCGTAGCAGCACGAGCTGTTGGAGGAAGGATCGCCGGACGCCGGCTCGGACTCGTCGAAGGTGAGCACGACGAGCATGGCGCCCGATCGGTAGGCCGGCGAGTTCAGGATCGTCGGCATCCAATGCTGCAGCCAGCTGTCGATCGCCACCAAGCCTCCGGCATGAGTGCCGGAGTCGTTGAGCCCGACACACGTGCCGTCGTGGCCGTCGTCACAGGTGTTGGGAGTCACGAACCCGAACATCGGGGTGGTGTCCGGGCTCGACAGGTCACTGACCAGGCGCCCGGTGGATGAAGGCTTACCGTTGGCCTGCAAGGTCCCGAGCGGCACCTCGTTGGCATTGCACAGGGCCTGATTGTCGATGATGGAGTGGAAGTAGATGAACGGATTGTGGCGATTGGCGTACTGATCCGTCGCGGTAGCGCCCTCGGCATTATCGGCCCCTCCGACCGTCGGGTGGGCGCAGTCCGTACCGCCGGTCGGATCGGGGGTGCCGCCGTCCCGGCTCGGGGTGTTGCCCATGTCCCCGGCATACTCACGCCAACTCGCTACCTCCGTCTTGGGGTTGGGCGGATGCGCCGCATCGAGCTGGTCGGCGATGGTGGGCGCGCCATGGCTGGTCGATGTGGGTGCCGGGTAGATGCAACCGTCGCCGTCGACCTGGCCCGGATTCGTCGCCGAGAACGGATCGTCGGTGCCGGGCGAGACGTTCACGTAGACAGTTCCCGAGGTACCCGGACAGTCACCCTTGGTCATATTGGTCGGAGCCTGGCCCGAGACCTGGGCGATGTAGTTGTCCAGGCTGTTGTGGCCGGTGCCGTAGTAGTTGTCGATGAGCTCCCCCTGCTTGCGGAGCGTTCCGTTGAGATAGGTCGCCGGTGACCCGGCACCCCAGGTGGTGGAGAAGCCGGAATTCTCCATGTCGATGACCAGGATGTGCTTGATGGCTCCCGAAGGGAGGGCGGCGCGGACGGTTTGACCCGACCCACCCCCACCTCCCATCCCTCCAGAAGGCGATGGCTGATCTCCACTCGCTACCGCGATCGGAACCATGGTTCCGACCACCGCGATAGCCGCAACCGCGATCAGACGGGGGCGCGTAACCAGACGGGACGTTCGAATCATGCTGGGGTCTCCTCGTTTATGGGTGATGTTGCGTCCCTCTTGTTCCCGGAGAGGTAAACGCAGCGCAATCCAGACGTGACGGTCCCGTAATTTCTGCTTGACGACTGGGAAAACCCGCAGGTGAAGTGGCGGACGGCCGGGTCAGCGGTCAGGCGTAGGTTCGCACCAGGGCGAGGACGGCGGCGGCGTCGGGCCCCTCGCCGATCAGCGAGGTGGATGACGGGTCCAGCCGCCGGGCCGCCACCGCGCACAGTTCGACGGCGGATCCTCTGATGGTGGTGACCGCGGTCTCATCGGGGAGGAAGTCCCAAGCCTCGCCGGACGGGGACACCAACTGAAAGGCCACCGGTCCGGCCATGGTCCGGCCGGCGGAGGCGAATGCGTACGGCAGCGTCCGCCAAGCCAAACGGGAGATGAGCCGGAGACGGTTGGTGGGAACCAACTCGACATCGAGGGCTTCGGCGATGTCGCCGGCGTGGATCCAGGTCTCCGCCAGCCGAGTGGTGGCCAGGGTCCGGGCGCTGAGATCGCCGGCTACCCACGAGACCCGGGTGGACAGGTCCATGGACGTGAGCACGTTGACCAGGCCGGCCGCCCCCATCGTCCAACGCGCCAGCAATTCGGCCGGCGGCATCCCTCGCTGGCCTTCGACCATCATGGCGGCACCGTCATCGATCGAGGTGGCCGACCCCATGCCGCGGGTGAGCTCTTCGCTCACTTCTGCGAATCGCCCGCTGGCGCTCCCGAGGGCAAGCTCGTTGGACTGGGCGACATGAAGGACCACGTCGGAGACATCCCATCCTTCACATCGGGTGGGGGCCTGCCAGCCGGACTCGCTGAGTCCGTCGAGGAGACCGGCCAGTTCACCTTGTTGCTCGACGAGGGCCTCGACGATGGCGTCCACCCGGCGAGCATAGGTCGGCTACTTCGGTATCCCCCGGTTCGCCAGCACGCAGTCGGGCACCGTCCCCGGCGGGCCGGTCGGATAGTTCCCGGTCCCGACGCACCGCTGGAAGGCGGCCGAGGCGATGTCGACCGAGGGGGGGAGCGGGGACCCCACCGTCCATGTCCAGGCCCGGGCCTGGTACCGGGGGCCTACCCCGAGGGCGGCGGTGAGGAGACCGACCGCGTAGGCGGTATGGAACCCCTGTTGGTAGAGGGGCAGCTCCGGTTGGTCGGGGATCACCACCACGGTCACCCCCCACGACATCAGCGCCTGACGGACCGCCTGGATGGTGGCGGCGGTGAAGGCGGTGGACGGGTCCAGATTGAAGCTGGCCCCGGCCAGGGCTTCGGCCCCCGGGCGCTCCACCCCGGCGCGTTCGGCCGCGCCGCCGGGACCACCCCCCTCGACCAGGGAGAAGGACATCCGATCGACCGCCTGCCAGGTCAAAGCCGATTGGAAGCCCCCGAAGGTGCCGGGGTAGGTGAGCAACACCTGCCGACTGGGCAGATGGGGTGCGACGGTTTGAAACCAGGCCGGAAGCACCACCGACTCCACGGTGAGGGGGAGGTTCCCGGCGTAGGCACCGGCGATCGGTACCAGCGCCACCAACGCGACGATCACCGCCACCGTCGCCGGCAGCCACCGGCGCCAAGGGAGGACCGGACCGGCCGGCGAGGGCGCGCGGTGGGGCGATGACCTTGTCATCCACCTCGAGCCGGACTCATGGGCCCGGTCGACGATCACCCCCAGCATCACGCTGATACAGAGCAGGGTGATGGCCATGAACCGGTCGGGGAGGATGTTCTTGATCACCGGGATGTGTCGGAAGAGCTGCCAGGGCACCCAGAAGTGATTCACCCCGGGAGCGATGCTCAGGCTGAGGGCGACGGCGATGACACCGAGTCCAGCGAACAACCAGAGACGGCGGTCCCGCCGCCACAAAAAGACCCCGAGGACGACCACCACGATGAGGCCGAGACCGAGGTAGTCCCCCTGGTGGAGGGCGACTCCCTGGTAGCCGCCGAACCGGTGGGCCTGCAGGGTTTCCGATCCGGTCGAGTTGAGGCGGATCAGATCGGAGAAGCCGATCCCGTAGAGGCCGGGGGCCAAGGTGGGCCACACCAACCCGGAAAGGTGGGCGGGTCCGTCCAGCGCAAACCAGAGCGGATAGGCCAGCAGGACGACGACCACCAGGGCGCCGGCCCCCAGGCCGATGAGGGCGTGGCGGGCCCGTCGGCGGAGCTCGGCCGGATGTCGCCAGGCGGCATAGACCACGATCAAGACGAGGCCGGCGGCTCCGGTGATGAGGAGGATGGCTAGCATCTCGGTCCCGAGGAAGAACTGGAGCACCACCAGGAGTCCGAGGAGGATGCCCATCGTCACCGGCCGGCGCCGTTGGCGAATCAGCAGCTCGTCGAAGCCGGCCACCAAGAGGGGAGGCACCACCGCCATGGACACCATCAGGTGGGCATCGACCAGGTTGACCAGGATGACGGGGGAGAAGCCGTAGAGCAGCCCCCCGATGAAGGCCGCCGGCTGCCACTTCACCCATCGGCGCAGGAGCACGAACATCGCCAGGGCGGAGAGGAACGGGCTGAGGGTGAGGGCCACGTTCAAGGTGGCGATGGGACCGAAGATCCAGGTCACCGGGGAAAGGATCACCCCGATGGCCACTTCGCTGGTATTGGCCAGCAGGTTGACCCCGGTGGGGTGGAACATGGCCGACGAGTACAGCGGGTTGAGGCCGTGGTCGGTGGCGTAGGCCGGCCAGGCCAGGAACCAGGTGAACAGCGAGCTGTCGCCGCACCCGCAGGTGGTGGTCGAGGTGGGATGGCCCGACCAGACGTTCCACCAGACGACCACGGCGAGCACCAGGTAGGCGGCCGCGCCGATCAGCAGGGTCCGGAGCCGGGTCGACCGGGCCGGGTCGACCGCCGGCCCGGAGGGGTCCGGGTGGGGCCGGTCGTCGACGTCCGGCACCTCCATCGGGCGCGATCCGGGCGGATGGAACGTCACGGAATCGGTCACCCCCTCACCGCCGGGTCACTGCACCGGACGGGCGGCCAGCAGGCAACCGGGGATGTCGGCGGTGGGGGTGGGGGCGCCGGCGGGACCAACCAGGCACGCCTGGTAGGCCTGGGAAGTCGGGACCCCGGACGGAACCGCGTCGCCCACCCCGGTCCACACCCAGGCCTCGGCCTGGTGCACCGGCGGCGCCCCGATGGCGGCCGTTATCAGGGCCACGCTGGACGGCACCGAACGGACCTGTTCATAGGCGGGGAGGTCGGCCTGGTCGGGTATCACCACCATGGTGACGCCCCACCCCTGCAACGCCTGCCGGACGGCCAGGATGTCGGCGGGCGTCTCCACCCGACGGTCGGGGGACAGCGAGTTGATGGTGATGGCCAGCTGGCCGTCGCGCTCCTTGCCGGCCCGGGTCAGGACGCCGCCGGGACCGCCCCCTCCCACCATCGCATAGTGCATCCCGTCGACCGCCTGCCAGGTCATCGAGCTCTGTACCAGGGTGAAGGGCGCCGGGTAGACCAGCAGCACCGGATGGCCGGTCAAGTGGGGCGCCACCGTCCGGAACCAGGTGGGGAGGACCACCGGCTGGGTGACCATGGGAACGGTGCCGGCCAGGTAGACAGCGATCGGAATCAAGGCGATCCCGGCCACCACGACACCGGCGACCGCCGCCGCCGCCCGCTCCCCGACCGGTCCGAGTCGCACCCCGGTGGCGAACCGCTGGTTGACGGTCGTGTGGGTGCGGTCGATGATCACCGCCAGCATCACAGCCGCTGCCAGATAGGTGACGGTGACGAACCGGCCGGGGATGATGTTCTGGATGAGCGGGAGTTTCACCAGCAGGTGCCACGGCACCCAGTAGTGGTTCTCGAACCCCAACGACAGCCAGACCGAGATCAGGGTGATGGCCCCGAACAGCCAGAGCCGGCGATCCCGGCGCCAGACCCCAGAGCCGGCGATCAGCACCGCCAGCAAGCCGATCCCGAAGTACTGCCCCGACAACGTATTCCCCTGGTACCCACCCGACCGGTGGGCCAGGGCGGCGAAACTCGGGGAAGGCGCCAACGGGAGCACGTAGTTCTTGAAGGTGACGCCGCCGAAACCGACGTAGAGGCCCGTCCAGAGGGCACCGGAGAAATGGGCCGGACCGGCGAGGGCGAACCACAGCGGATAGGCCAGCAGGACGACGGCGGTGACGACTCCGGCGGTCAGACCCACCACTGCATGATCGCGGCGCTGGCCCACCTCGTGGCGGTGACCGAGCCCATAGAGCAAGACCACCCCCACTCCGAGGACACCGCAGATGATCGTCAAGGTCAGGACCTCGGTCCCGATGAAGAACTGGACAGCCACCAGCGCCCCGAGGAGGACGCCGACCGGAACCGCCCGGCGACGTTGACGGATCAGCAACTCGTCGAGGCAGCCGACGATCAACGGTGGAACCACCAGGGTGCCGACCATCAGATGGGCATCGCTGAGGCTGACCAGGATGAGCGGCGAGAAGCCGTAGAGCAACCCTCCTACGAACGCCGCCGGCTGCCATCCCACCCACCGGCGCAGGAGCACGAACATCGCCAACGCCGAGAGGAGGGGGCTCACGGTGAGGGCCACGTTCAAGGTGGCAATGGGGCCGAAGATCCAGGTGACGGGGGCGAGGACCACCCCGAAGGCCAGCTCGCTGGTGTTGGCCAGCAAATTGACCCCGGTGGGATGGAAGAGGTCCGTCGAATAGAGCGGGTTGAGCCCGTGGGAGATGGCATGCGCCGGCCAGGCCAGGAACCAGGTGAACAGCGAGCTGTCGCCGCACCCGCAGGTGGTGGTGGAGGTGGGATGACCCGACCAGACGTTCCACCACACGATCACCGAGAGCACCAGGTAGATGCCGCCGGCCCCCAGCAACGCCCGCCACCGACGGCTTCCCGGTGGTGGGGTCTCCGGCTCGGCCAGCCGGGTGGGGGTCTCGGTCAGTGTCGCGGTCATCGGTCGGCGCGCTCAGCCGCCACTGC
This sequence comes from Acidimicrobiales bacterium, assembly GCA_036268775.1. GTDB lineage: Bacteria > Actinomycetota > Acidimicrobiia > Acidimicrobiales > RAAP-2 > DASZIT01. Next base: position 70,034 of record DATATM010000031.1, read on the forward strand.
GGTTCCCCGATCCATCCAACACGCAGGCGGCGACGGCGTCGTGGGACGCGGAGACCACCGCCGGGTCGGTGGTGCAGGCATCGAACCGGGTGGGGGACACCGCCGTCGGTCCCGTCCCCACAGTGGTGTTCACCGACGACCAGACCCATGCCGAGTGGTCGAAGTGCGGCGCCCTCCCCAGTGCGGCGGTCATGAGACCGACAGCGTAGGCCGAGCTGCGCCCCTGGTCATAGGAGGGCAGCCCCGGCTGATCGGGAACCACCACCATCGTCACCTGCCAGACGGCGAGGGCCTGTCTGACCGCCGACAGATTGGCTGCCGACGGTCCCGGAGGTGGTCCCAGCGGCAACGACGCCCCGAACAGCACCTCGAACCCGGCTTCGGCCTTCCCGGCTCGGCTGGCAACGCCCTCCGGTCCACCCCCTCCGGCCTGGGCGTAGCTCATGTGGTTCACCGCCTGCCAGGCCATCGACGACTGCAGCCCGCTGAACGGGGCCGGGTAGGACAGCACCACCTGTCCGGCCGGGAGATGGGCCCCGACCTGCTGGTACCAGTCCGGGAGGACCACCGCCCGGGTGGCGAGGGGAAGGTTGGACCAGAGGGCCGACAGGGTGGGGATCAACGCCGCCACCGCCACGACGGCCACCGCCAGGCTGGCGCCGGTGGCGGGGCGGAACCGGGCCCGGGTCGAGGAGCGGGGCGGCGGGCGGGTCGCCAACCACCCCCGGGCCTTGTCGAGGCCGATTGCCACCACCACGGCCAGGCAGAGGGTGGTGACCAGCGTGAACCTGATCTCGACGATGTTGCCGACCCAGGGGAGGTGCCGGATGGCCGACCAGGGGACCCAGTGGCCGAAGCCGGGACCGAGCGACAAGGCGGTGGCCACCACCCCGATGGCGGCGAACAGCAGGACCCGACGGTCGTGCCGCCCCACGATGACGCTGAGCACCGCCACCACTGCCACTCCGACGCCGAGGTAGCCGAGCCCGGGCATCGGGGCGCCCTGATACCCGCCGAACCCGTGCATCTCGGCGGCCAACGATGGCGAGACGTCGTTGTTCCAGAAGCTGGTGAAGGAGTTGCCGAACTGGTCGACGGCGCCGTTGGCCCAGATGGGACCGGTGAGGTGGGCCGGGCCCTGTAGGAGGTACCAGGCCGGGTAGGCCAGGACCGCCACCGACGCCCCGAGGGCGGTGGCCGAGCCGCGGAGGGCGTGGCCGGCCTTGGCCCGCCAGCCGGCCGGCTTGCGCACCGCCGCCCATCCGAGCGCCAACCCCACCGCCACCGCTGCGGCGATGGCGGTGATCAACAGCACCTCGGTGCTGACGAAGAACTGCACCACCACCAGACCCGCCACTGCCGCGCCGGTGAGGTAGGGCGAGCGACGCTGGCGGACGAGGAGCTCGTCCAAGGCCAGCACCAGCAGCGGGGGGATGGCCAGGAAGGCGATGTTCAGTTGGTTGTAGGCCAACTCGGTGATCAAGAAGGGCGAGAACCCGTAGAGGAGCCCGCCGAGAACGGCGGCCGGCATCCAGGCCACCCATCGCCGCAGTAGCGCGAACATGGCCAGAGCCGCCAGGACCGGGGCCAGGGTCAGGGCCACGTTCATAGCCGCGATCGGGCCGAACAGCAGGGTCACCGGGGTCAGCACCACGCTGAGCGCCAACACGCTGGTGTCGTTCAGAAGGTTGATGCCGCTGGGATGGAACAGCCACTGCGAGTACAGGAGGCTGTGGCCGTTGGTGAGGGCGAACGTCGGCCATTCGAAGAACCACAGGAACCGGGCGGCGTCCCCGCAGCCGCAGGTGGTGACCGTCGAGGGGTGGGTGGTCCACACTCCCCACCACAGCCCGATGGACGCCATCAGATAGAAGGCCGCCGCCGAGGCGAAGATCCGGAAACGGGTCACGGCTGCCGAGGGGAGGCAGCCGGGCCACAGAGCTGGCGGACCGCCTGGGTCGGATCGGCACTGAAGGACATCGAGGTGTAGGAGAACGAGTGGGCGAAGTTGGCGACCGCCTGCGAGAAGCTCAGCGGAGCGGTGATGGCGTGGAGGTAGGAGCTCAGCGGCGCGCAGGTCAGCGCCTGTCGGGCGTCGCTCCGCGGTTGGCTCGATGCCGGTCCCGACGGCAACCCGAAGCGCGCCACCATCCAGACCGGGCCGATGGCCTTCTCGTGTCCCGGCCGGGCGTGGGTGGTGATGATGGTATGGCTGCCGATGGGATTGGCCAGGGAGAAGTCATCGAAGATGTAGACATCCGGACCGGCCAGGTAGCCGATCACCCCGATGGCGGGGAGATTCACCGCCAGGGTGAAAGGGAGGGGGGATCGGGCCGAAACCGTGGCCGCCGCCGAGATCGGTGCGTAGGGATTGGAGACGATCAGCAGCGTCTGCTGCCCGCCGGGCACCTGGTGGGCCATCCGTTGGAGGACGGCCCCGGCTTCACCCGACAGCGCCGCCCGGTAGTCGTTGGCGGTGATCGGGTGGGCGTTCTGGGTGGCGGTGATCCAACTGTTGCGCTCGTTGGAGATGAAGATGACTTGGGGGTTGAGGCTGCCGGCCGGTGGGATGTAGCGCAACCAGCCGGCACAGACCACCGCCCACACCAGGATCCCGAGCACCGGGACGGCGGCGAGGCTCCGTAACTGGGTGGACGAGACGAACACCGGGAGGCAGACGGCGAAGAAGGCCGGCAACAGCAGCCGGGCATGCATGTAGTCGCCGCCGAGGTGGACCACATAGACGAGATCGACCAGACCGGCCACCACCGGCGTAGCCAGCATCAGCACCCCGAGGCGATCCCCGGTTGCCCACCATCGCGAGGCCCGCCCGCCAACCAGGGCGGCGGCCAGCAGCAGGGGCAGCCACAAGGTATAGGGGGCGACGAAATTCCAGAGGTAGGTGAAGCCCTGGGACCACCAGGATGCCCCGGCCGCCTTGGCCAGGCCGGTGTTGGGCACCACCAAGCCGTAGTAGGCCATCCGGAACACCTGATAGCCGACCGGCAGCACCAGGGCGGCGGCGATGGGAACGCCGAAACGCCGAAGCCGGCCCGAGTCCGGCGACCAGCCCGGAGCGCCGACTACCACCAGCAGCGCCACCAGGAACACCACCGAGGCCAGGCCGAGTTCCGGGCGGATGAGGGGGCCGAGGCCTATGACCACCGCCGGGCCGATGCCGCCGCGCCGGCGGGCCTCCACCCTCACCAGCAACAAGAAGCAGGCCCCCAGCCACAGGAAGACCATCGACATCTCGAGGCCCGAGGTGGCGAACTCCCATACCCCGGCCACCACCGCCACCACCAGGAGACCGAGCGGGTAGACCCGGCCCTCCTGCCGGGCGGCGGCCAGCCGGCGAACCGCCTGGGCCCCGAACAGGAACCCGAGCGCGGTACAAGCCAGCCCGAGCACCACCGAGAGCCATTCCAGCGACAGGAAGGGGAGGATCTCGTGGAAGAGGGTGAGGGTGAACAGCCACAGGGGGTCGGAGTTGACCTCGACCCGCTCCCCGAGGTTGTAGACGAGCCCGTGGCCGGCGAGGAGGTTGTCGATGATCCGGAAATTGATGAAGGCGTCCTCGTCGACCCAGCGATAGATCCAGGCGCCGATCACCACGACGACTACCGGCACGATCACCGGCCACCACGCCGTCTTGCCCGCCGGCTCTCGGTCGGGTTCGTCCCCGGGGTTGGCGGCGCGGCGCCGGACTCGAACGGTGCCGCTCATGGGGTGGCCGGCGGCACCGGCTCCGGGTGGCCCGCCGTTGCCGGACCCGGCCCTCGCCTTCCCGGCCCTCGCCCTCGGGCCCGTGCCCGTGCCCACGATGCCCGGCAGATGGCGACGAGGACCACGATCCCGCCGACGGCGGGAAGGGAACCGAGCTCGAAGCGGAACCGCTCGTTCTCGCCGGTTTCCACCAGCGAGGTGACGACGAAGGCGTAGGCGACGGTGAGCCAGAGGAAGGCAAGGGTGCCCGCCACCGCCAGATCCTCCCGACGCCGCCGCCAGGCCAGGACCGGCAACCCCAACAGGGTGAGGGCGAACATGGCGATGGCCTGATAGGAGAGCGTGTTCAATCCCGGCGGGGAGTGGTTGAAGAACGCCACGATGGCGACGTCGGGGTCGATCTGCGGCTGCCACTCGACCGCCTGGTCGTAGATGCGGGTGTACCCCTCGATGCGCGGCCAGTTACTGGCGGGGGTGAAGTTCTGATCGGTGGCGGTGAACCAGTTGCGCACGCTGATGTTGACGTCGCTGGCGTATTCCCCCGGATGGGCGGCGATGAAAGCGAGATCGTCGCGGAGGTACTGCGATGAGACGCTGACGTAGAGCGGATTGTTGAAATTGGGGGCGCCGTCGGCCTTGGTCAGCTGGTCGAGTGCTGCGGTGCCGGTATGGGTCGGGAGGACGAACCGGGGGATGTAGGTGGCCGGACCCTGGAACGCGGGGATGGCGGCCAGCGGCGTCAGGGTGCCGTCCTTCACCATCGCGGTGATCTCTTGGTGGGGGGCTCCGTAGAGGGTGTCCCGGGCCAGGTTCATTCCCAGCCAGCTGCTGGTGGAGGAGGTGCCGAACAACACCGCATCCTTGACGTACCAGGCCCCCACCACTACGACCGGGATGGCCGCCGCCTTCAGCACCTGGCGCCACCGGTGGCGGGCGACGACGACCACCACCGCGACAGCGACCACCAACCACTCGACCTGGTAGGTGCTGTTGAGCAGCACCACCGCCGACAGCGCCGCGAAGAACCCCAAGCCGTAGCCCCACTGTTTTCCCCGTAAGTACCGGAGCAGGAGCCAGCCCGACAGCGTCAGCAGGGCGGCGGTGGGATAGGCGTAGTTGAGCCAATTCTCGTAGAGCACGAAGGCGGGAGCCACCACCACCAGCACCAGGGTGGCGACGATCGCCACCCCGCGGGGCACTCCCAGTTCGGTGAGGAGGAGGTAGGTAGCCAGGACCAAAACGAGACCGAGGATAAGAAAGGTGATCACCTCGACCGGCACCTGCATGCCGTGCGGGAGTTTGAGGACCAGGCCGCCGTACAGATTGAAAAGGGGCGGCTGGCTCTCGAGGTGCCACAGGCTGGTGATCAGTTGGTCGTGGAGGAGATGGACGTCGACCAGTTGGTACATGTCGGTGTTGCTGGTCCCCGACAGGACCGAGCCGTCAAAGCGAATTCCGGCCAGGTAGAAGCCGACCCGTGAGAGGGCAAACGCCAGCGTGAGCACGGTCAACGGAAGGAAGGCCGATGGCCGATCGACAGCTGTCTCGTTGTCCGGTTCGTCCGGCAAGCGAACGGGGGCGAGGACGGCCACCAGCCTCACTGTACCAATCGGGTGCCGGCATCTTGGGCTTCAGCAGGGTAAACCCGCTGCCAGTGGCGGGTGCGCGCCGCAGTAGAGTCAGGAAACCCGTTCGAAGGGGTCGTTGGCGAATGGGTTCGAGATCCGGTTCGCTCCAGGGGTGGCAGTGGGTGAGAGTGGCGTCGAGGAAAAGGTGCGGGGGGTCGCAACCCAGCTGACGTACATGCCCGCCCTCGACGGGATGCGGGCCGTCTCCATCACCGGCGTGCTCATCAACCACGGCGGCTTCGGCTGGTCGACCGGCGGGTTCCTCTCCGTCAACGTCTTCTTCGTGCTGAGTGGTTTCCTCATCACCCTGCTGCTGATGGGGGAGTGGGTCAAGACCGGTACCATCCGGCTCCGCAACTTCTGGGCCCGCCGGGCCCGGCGGCTGTTGCCGGCGCTGTTCCTGCTGGTGGCCGGCATCGCCTTGTATGCCTGGTTGCTGGCCCCGGTCGGGACCGACTCGTCCCTGCGAGGGGACGGGTTGAGCACGCTCCTCTACGTGGGTAACTGGCACCAGATCATCTCCGGCCAGAGTTACTTCGCCCAAGTGGCGTCGCCCTCCCCGTTGCTCCACACCTGGTCGCTGGCGATCGAGGAACAGTTCTATCTGGTGTGGCCGCTGGTGGTGCTGGCCGTCCTCAAGTGGCGGAAGTCGCCTCGGCTTCTGCTCGGCATCGCCATCGTCGGGATCGTGGCGTCGGCCACCGAGATGGCGCTGCTGTTCCACCCCGGCATCGATCCGAGCCGGCTCTACTACGGCACCGACACCCGGGCCCAGGACATTCTGGTGGGGGCGGCGGTCGCCCTGCTGCTCGGCCTCGGCCGGCGCCGCAGCCGGTTGGGGCCCGAGGAGTTCGACGTCGGCCGGGCGACCGGACCGCTTCCACTTCGCGCCGGCCGAGCGCCCGGCACCGTCGGGTACTCACTGGCGGTGTTGGCCGCCGCCGCCGTCTTCCTGTTCGAGTGGTGGCGGGACGGCAACGGCTCCGCCCTGCCCTATCGGGGAGGCTTCTTGCTGGCCGACGTCATGGTCGGGGTGGTGATCGTCGGCGTCATCCGGGCTCCTGCCGCCCTCCCGGCCCGGCTGCTCTCCCTCCGCCCCCTCACCTATGTGGGTCAGATCTCCTATGGCCTCTACCTCTGGCACTGGCCCGTCTTTCTGATCCTCAACAACGCCCGCACCGGACTGGTGGGGTTGAGCCTGTTTGCCGTCCGGGTGGCGGTCAGCGTCGCCATCGCTTCGCTGTCGTGGCACTTCATCGAGTCCCCGATCCGGCAGAGGAAGTTCGCTTCGTGGCGATCCCGAGCGATGTTGCCCCTCGCCATCGGTATGACGGCTGCGGTGCTGGTGATCGCCACCGGCGCCGGCAACCTCGGATCCGGGAACGCCGCCGCCGCCGCCGCTGACGCCACCCGGGCGGAATTCGGTGCCCTCAACGGAACCTCGTTCAGCGGCCCGAAGGGCAATACCAGCGTGCTGTTCGTCGGCGACTCGCTGTCGCTGACCGTCGCCATCGGCATTTCGCCCCAGGCGGCGAACTACGGCGTCACCCTCGGCGGGCGTACCCACGTCGGGTGCGGGGTCGCCACCGCACTCCCACTCGACGACCACGGGACCGTCGGCGACCCGTTCCCCAACTGCCCGGAATGGCCGACGTGGTGGAGCCAGGCCGTCCAGCAACTCCATCCCCAGGTGGTGGCCCTGGTGATCGGCTGGTGGGAGACGATGGATCGCATGTTCCAGGGTCGGTGGCAGCACCTCGGGGACCCGGCCTTCGATGCCTATGAGACCGCGCAACTCGAGCGGGCGGTGTCGATCCTGTCTTCGACCGGCTCCCGGGTGGCGCTGATGACCGCGCCTTACTTCAGCAGCGGTGAACAGCCGGACGGGCAGCCGTGGGACGAGGACTCCCCGGCCCGGGTCGACCGGCTCAACGCCATCATCGGTTCGGTGGCCGCCAAGCATCCGGGGGTGGTCTGGGTGGTCCCGCTGAACAAGTATCTCGATCCCAACGGCCACTTCACCTGGACGATCGACGGCAAGGTGGTGCGCCAGCCGGACGGCATCCACACCACCGTGGACGGAGGCACCTACCTGGCACCCAAGATCCTCCCCGCGCTGGCCGCCATCGGTCGAGCGCCGCGTTGACCAACTCGCGCCGCTTCCGACCCTATGCGGTCGCCGGTGCCCTGTATCTCCTGTTGTCGCTGGTCATCTGGTGGCACGTGGGCGCCCACCCTGCCACCACCACCACCTGTGGGTGCGGCGACGCTGCGCTCACCCTCTGGGTCATCGATTGGCCGGCCCACGCCATCGCCCACGGTCAGAACCTCTTCTATTCCTCCCAGCTCTTCCATCCCCAGGGCATCAATATGGTGCCGAACTCCCTCGCCCTCGGCGTGGTCCTCGCCCCCGTCACCTGGCTGTTCGGACCGGTGGCGTCGATGAACGTCATCGACTTGGTGTCCCCACCCCTTTCCGCCCTGGCCATGTTCTGGCTGTTGCGGCGGTGGGTGCCCTGGTCGCCGGCCGCCTGGGTGGGTGGGCTGTTCTTCGGGTTCTCGCCGTTCGTGATGGTGAGCTTGGCCTTTGCCCACCCGAACTTCGGGCTGCTGGCGCTACTCCCCCTGATGGTGGCCTGCCTGGATGACCTCTTCGTGCGGCACGCCCATCCCCCCCGCCAGGTGGGGGTGCTGCTGGGTCTGCTGGCGGCAGTGGAGTTCTTCATCAGTGTCGAGGTCCTGCTGCTCTCCGTCCTCTTCGTGGTGTTCGCCGGGGTGGTGTTCGCCGCGGTGGTGATCTGCGTCCCCAGGGTGGCCCGGGGCTCTCGCGACTGGTGGGCGGCCCGCCGGCCGGGCTCGGTCGGGCTGGGCGTCGCCGCCGGGGTCACGGCAGTGTTGCTGGCCTACCCGCTCTGGTATTTCTTCGAGGGGCCCGCCCACCTGGTCGGGCGGGCGTGGCCGAACTCGCCGTCGGGAACCGTCGGGAACACCTTGGGCGGGTTTGCCACCGGCCAACTGCCTCCGTCGCTGGTCGGCATCCTGCGTCTGTTCGGCGGCTACCAGGGCCCGCCCCTCCCCAATCTCTCGTTCGTCGGGATCGGCGTCCTGGTCGTGCTGGTGGTCGGCGTCGTCAGCTGGCGACACGACCGGAGGCTCTGGCTGTTCGGCATCCTCGGGGTGGTGGCCGCGGTCCTGTCCTTGGGAGTGGGGCAGGGCACCTGGAGACCCTGGCGGCTCTTCGCCCATCTCCCGGTGTTGAACAACGTGGTGCCGGTGAACCTCACCGTGATCACCGATCTGTGCGTGGCGGTGATGCTGGGGATCATCGTCGGGCATGCCCATGCCGCCGCGGTGGCCCGGTGGGATGGGCGCCGGGCGGCGGGCGCCGGCGGCGTCGTCGCCGCCCTGGCCTTGGTGCCGGTGGCGGTGGCGTTGTGGCCCAACCTCCCGATGACCATCCGGCCGGTGGTGGTCCCCACCTGGTTCACCTCGACGGCGGCCCGGCTTCCGGCCGGCCAGGTGGTGCTGCCCTATCCGGCCGCGGTGGGTGGCATCCAGTCGTCGATGGCCTGGCAGGCGGTGGCCGGTCTCCCCTTCTCGTTGGTGGGCGGAGGCGGACCGGGGGTGACCGTCTCCCGGGCCGGGCCCGAGACTCCGGGGTTCGAAGTCCTGGCCTCTGCCTCCCTGCCGCTCGGACCCCCACCCCAACCGACCGCCGCCAATCTCGACGCCATCCGCTCGGCCATGACCGGCTGGGGAGTCACCACGGTGGTGGTTCCCGATCAACCGGAGATGCCGACCTACAACCAGGGCCGCGGTGTCCCCTACGCCGTCGGCCTATTCACCGCCGCGTTGGGGCAGACCCCGGTGCATCAGGCCGACGCCTGGGTCTGGAGCCGGGTGGTGGCCGCCGGCCCGTCGGTCGTCATCTCTGCCGACGCCTTCCAGGCCTGTATCGGCGGACCGGCCGGATCGGTGCCGGCTTCGACGGTGCCGCCCTGCGTGCTGCACCGGCCGTGACCGGGGACCGCCCGACCCCGGTGGTCTCCCAAGCGGCGGGGTGGCGGCGGTACCTGGTGGCCGGAGGCCTGTATCTCCTGGTCTCGCTGGGGATGTGGTGGCACGTCTGGACCGCCCGGCCTTCGTCGGTGATGACCTGTGGCTGCACCGATGCCGGGCGGGCGGTGTGGTACCTCGAGTGGTCCGCCTACGCGCTGAGCCACGGGCACAACCTGCTGTACTCGAACTGGCTCTTCCATCCCGGGGGCTTCAATCTCCTGACTGACACCAGCATTCCGGCCGTAGGCCTGGTCATGACCCCGGTGACCCTCCTGTTCGGACCGGTGGTCGGCGTCAACGTGGCCGCCACCCTGATCCCGGTGTTCACCGGCCTGGCGATGTTCTGGTTGTTGCAGCGATGGGTGACCTGGACGCCGGCGGCCTTCCTCGGCGGGCTGGTCTACGGCTTCTCCGCGTTCGTAGTCGTCCAGCTGGCGTTCGGCTGGCTCAACCTTGCCCTGGTGGGTCTGCTGCCGCTGATCGTGGGCTGTCTCGACGAGCTGTTCATCCGACAACGGGCCCGGCCGGTGCGGGTCGGGTTGGCGCTCGGACTCCTGATCGCGGTCGAGCTGTTCGTCAGTGCGGAGATGGTGTTGATCGTCGCGGTGTCGGGGGTGGTGGCCGTGGTGATGCTGGTGGTCTACGCCGCCGCCCGGGATGCCACTGACCTTCGCCGACGGCTGCCCTACGCGCTGAAGGGGACGACGACCACCGCGGTGGTGGCCCTGGTGCTGCTGGCCTATCCGGTCTGGCTGTTCGTGGCCGGGCCCGGTCATCTGAGCGGGGTGCTGTGGTCCACCAACGTGCCCGGTGACCTCGGGAACACCGCCGGCAACTTCTGGAGCCATCTGGGTGTCTGGGGTCCGCTCAACGCTCGGCAACTGGCCCAAGAAGCCCCGGTCCTCGGCGGCTACCGGGGAGCGCCGCTTCCCTCCTCGTCGTTCTTGGGGGTGGGGTGGTTGGCGGTGATGGTGGCCGGCTTGGTGTGGTGGCGACGCGACCGTCGGTTGTGGTTGTTCGGCGGTCTCGGCCTGGTCGCCGCGGTCATCAGCCTCCGGGTCGGAGGAGGCAGCTGGGGACCTTGGGCTCTGGTGGATCACCTGCCGCTGTTCCGTGACGCCGTCCAGTCCCGGTTCTCCGCGGTTGTCGATCTCTGCGCCGCGGTGATCCTGGCCATCACTGTCGATCGGGTGCGGGGCGGGTTGTCCCGTTCCGACGGGACCGGCGCGCCGCCCTCGCCCGACCGAGCGGTCTCGGTGGGGTGGCTGGCCGGTTGGCGGTCGGCGGGGCGGCTATCAGTCCTGGTGGCGCTGGCGGTGACGGCGGTGGCGATCGCCCCGGTGGCGGTGGCCCTCGCCCCGAACCTTCCGCTGACGGTGCAGCCGGTCATCGTGCCCCGATGGTTCGTCGACGTCGCCCCCCATCTGCCTCCCGGCCAGGTGGTGCTCGCCTATCCCTTCGCCACCGCCGACTCGCAGTCATCGATCCCCTGGCAGGCGATCGACCGGATGTCGTTCGCGATGCCGGGGGGCGGCGGCCCAACCGGCACCCTGGCCCGGGCGGGGGCGGATCGGGTCGGGTTCTCGGTCCTCCGTGCTGCTTCGGTGCCGTTGCTGGCGCCGCCGTCGGTTTCCGCCGCCGACCTGGAGTCGGTGAGACGGGCGTTACGCGACTGGGGAGTGACCACGGTGGTGGTGCCGGACGACTCGGGACTGGCGACCTATCAGACCGGTCGGGGCACTGCCTTCGCGGTGGCGTTCTTCGCCGCGGTGCTGGGGTCGGCCCCCTCCCGGCAATCGGATGCCTGGGTGTGGTCGCGACCCGGGGACGCCCCGCCGCCGCTGGCCGTCTCCACCGCCGACTTCGGCAACTGTCAGGCGTTCGACGGTCCCCCTTCCGCCCTCGGACCCGAGGTGTCCGGGTGCGTCCGGCGAGGGTCTGCCCCTCGTGCCGGTGGCCCGGGGACGCCCTGATGCGGAGGGGGATCGTGCCGGGAACGGTGCAGTACGCTCCGATCGATGCAACCGCTGCATCGGCCAGGCGATGGCTCACCGTGCCCCGTGCCTGTCGGTCGGCAGCCATGAGGTGGACCTGATGGACGAGGGGGTTCCGGTCACCGGGTCGGCGGTGGTTCCGCCGAAGTCCCCGGGCGACGAAGGGTCCGCCGCCGAACCAGATCCCGTCCCCGCGCCGGTACCGGAGACCACCCCGGAGCCGGCACCCCGGTTCCGTCTCGGCAATCGACCCCCGCTCACCGGCATCCGGGCCTTCGGGGTGGGGTTGGTGCTCGTCTACCACTCCAACTTCCGGACCCTGCCCGGATCCTGGGTGGCCATTCAGATGTTCTTCGTGCTCAGCGGCTTCCTGATCACCTCCATGTTGGCCGGCGAAGGGGCGAGGAAGGGGCGCATCAGCATCAAGAATTTCTACGCCCGGCGAGGGCTGCGCCTGTTGCCTCCCTTGCTTCTGACCATCGCGGGGTTGGCGATCTACGCATCCCTAGTCTCGGTGGCCGACGCCTCCCAGCGCCTCTGGGGGGACGCCTCGGCGGCACTGTTCTATTACGCCGACTACCGACAGGCGTTCGGTCACGCTCCCTTCTTCGGCTTCCTGGCCCAGACCTGGTCGCTGTCGATCGAGGAGCAGTTCTACGTCATCTGGTCGGTGTTGATGGTGGTGGCGGTCGCTTCCCACCGCCGGCGGCTGGCCTACCTGTTCGCCGTCGTCGGGATTGCCCTCAGCGCCGGCGACCGCCTCTGGATCATCTTCCGGGCGCCTCACTTCGGCACCGTGGCCTTCTACCGGGTGTACTACGCCTTCGACAGCCGGGCCGACGCCTTGTTCATCGGTTGCCTGCTCGGGCTGTTGGCGGCCGACGGCTACCTGCAGGGCTGGAAGCCGTGGTCCACCCGGGTGCTGAAGGTGGCGGCCGCCATCTCCGCCGCGGTGACGGTCTGGGGGATAGTGGGGAGCCACTTGTTCACCGAGAGCGTGGCGCTGTGGTGGATGCCGGCCAGCACGGTGGCGTTCACCATCATCATCACCTATCTGGTCATCAGTCCCCGCAGTCTCGGCTCCCGGTTCGTGGGCCTGGGGATCTTCGTGTTCGTCGGCGACCTCTCCTACACCCTCTATCTGGTGCACTTCCCCGTCTACCTGGCCCTCCAGCCCAACGGTACCCACTGGTCGTACTGGCCCACCGAACTGCTCCGCCTGGCCATCATCTTTGCCATCGCCATCGGCAGTTGGTTCCTCATCGAGAAGCCGCTGACCGGTTTGCGCCGTCGCTCCAACCCAGCCTTGAGCCCTCCGTAGAGCCAGTCCCGACTCCGGAACGGCTCGACTTCGACGCTACAATCCGCCGGTGGGAGATCCTGTGCAGGCGGGTCCCGCGGCCAAGCCGGTGAGCGGGGGACGGGAGCCGTCGGTCAGCCGCATCCCCGCCCTCGACGGCATTCGGGCGCTCGCCATCGGGCTGGTCCTGGTCTTCCATGGTGGCTTCAGCTGGGCCGGCGGCGGCTTCTTTGGCGTGGATGTGTTCTTCGTCCTTTCCGGGTTTCTCATCACCGGCCTGTTGATCGGAGAGTTTCGCCAGAACTCGCACATCGGCCTGCGGCGGTTCTGGGCCCACCGGATCCGACGGCTGGTCCCGGCCCTGCTGGTGATGTTGGCGGGGGTGGCCTGCTACGCGGAGTTCTTCGCGCCTCCGGACACCCTTAGCCAGTTGCGCAGCGACGCCATTGCCACCCTTCTCTACGGGAACAACTGGCACCTGGTCAACGGCACCCAGGGCTACTTCGCCGCCCTCAACACGCCCCGGCCGCTGCTGCACACCTGGTCCCTCTCCATCGAGGAGCAGTTCTATCTGGTCTGGCCGGTGGTGGTGCTGGCCATCATGAAGTGGACCCGATCGCGGCGGGTGCTGTTGACGGTGACCATCGTCGGCGCGCTGGCCAGCGCTGGGGAGATGGCCTATCTGTACCACGGGGGATCAGGGATCAATCGGGTCTACTACGGGACCGACACCCGGGCCCAGGCGTTGTTGATCGGGGCGGCCCTGGCCGTGGTGCTGGCCCGACCGGCGGGAGGGAGCGAAGGCGGTGACGGCGCCTCGGCCTGGAAGCTCTCCCTGGTCCGCAGGGCCACCTTGTCGCCGGCGGCAAGGTGGATGCTGATGATCGCCGGAGCCGTCGGCCTGGCCGCCATCGTGGTGATGTCGGTGGTGGTCAACAGCGGGACCGGTTGGCTCTACCAGGGCGGGTTCGGCCTGGTGGCGCTGGCCGCCGCCGCGGTGGTGGCGTCGGTGTCCTTGGTACCCGACAGCCCGTGGGCTCGACTGCTGTCCCTTCGGCCGGTCGGCTACATCGGCGCCATCTCCTACGGGCTGTACCTCTGGCACTGGCCGGTCTTCGTGGTGTTGGACAACGCCCGGACCGGCTTGGCCGGTTGGTCGCTGTTCGCCGTGCGGGTCGCGGTGTCGGTGGCGGTGGCGGCGCTGTCGTACCACCTGGTCGAAATGCCGATCCGCCGGGGCATCCTCCGAGGATGGAGGGCGTGGGCCGTCACCCCGGTGGCGGTGGGGGGAGCCGCGGCGTTGCTGGTGGCCACCACCGCCGGCGCGGTTCCGGCGCTCGGAGCCCAGTCGGTCAGCAGCAAGCTGACCCCCCCGGTGTCGGTGACCGCCCATGATCCCGGCACCAGCGCCAATACCCCCCAGGTGCCGGCCGGCACCCGCGGCCCCTACCGGGTCCTGTTGTTGGGGGATTCCGAGGCCAGTTTCCTGGGATTCGGGTTGGGCCCAGCGTCGGGCACCTACAACGTGGCTTACGCCGGCGACGGGGTGTTGGGGTGCGGCCTGCTGCAAGGGGAGACGACCCTCCACAACGTGGTGGATCCGGGTACCGTCGGGACTCGCGGGGGCCAGGTAGAAGTGCCGTGTGCCACCCAGTCGGCCCGATGGACAGCGGACCTGAACGCCTTCCACCCCGATGTCGTCGTGCTGGCCGATGGGGAGTACGAGGTGCGAAACCGGCTGATCAACGGCCACTGGACCCACATCGGCCAACCCGGTTTCGACAGCGCCGAGTTGCAGGCGATGCGGAGCGCCGTGGCGGTGCTCCGGTCGACCGGAGCCAGGGTCGTCCTGCTCACCGCCGTCTACTACCAGCAGCCCGAACAGGCCGACGGGTCAGCCTGGCCCGAGGACGATCCCCCGCGGGTCGACCGCTATAACGCCTTGCTCCGCCAGGTGGCCGCTGAAGCCGGGAGCGGGGTGACGGTGGAGGATCTCAACGCCCACCTGGACCCCGGTGGCCACTACGCCCAGTACATCGACGGGGTCAACGTGCGCTACGCCGACGGCATCCACGTGGACGCGGCCGGAGCCAAGCTGGTGGCGCCCTGGCTGCTCGCCGACCTCGCCCGTCTGGCGGCGGCGAACCGGGCCGGCACCCCCGCGTCGGTCACCGCCGATCCGAGCTCGTCGTCCTGAGGAGGCTTCCTTACCCGCCCGCCGGGTGAGTCGGAAAGGTGATGATCACCGCGATATTCCCGACCCGACCGGCATAGCCGGGGAGTCGAGCCTCGGCCACCGACCACGGCGAGAGCTCGACGGAGGCAGGTTCGTGTCCGGTGGCCAGGTAGCTGTTTCCGAATTGGGCCTGCCAGGCGGTGTTCACCTTCGGGTGGTACCCCTGCTGGTCCAATTGGTTCACCAGGCCGATGAACTGTTCGACCCCCAGGAGCAGCGGCTGGACGCCGTTGTCGCCGACGAACACCGATTGCTGGTGGCTGAGGGAAGGGACCACCAGGGCGTCGAGCTTGGCCACGGTCGGATCTGACACCGTGCTCAATGCCGGGATCGCCGCCGCCCGAACGGTCAGTACCACCCCCACCAGCGCGGCCACCACCCCCAGCGCCACCCGCAGCGGCAGGGTCGACCGCACGGCTCTGACGCGACCAGTGGCTATCGGCCACTCCCACCGCACCATGCCGATCCCGATGAGGGCGGCGATGGGCAGGGCGACCTCCCACGCCACCAGATAGCCGAATATCAACCCGATGACATGGGTGACGGCCAGGACGGTGGCCGCCCCGCCGATGACACTGAGGGCGCCCAAGGCGGCCGCGAACCTCATCCGCTGGCGAAGGCCGACAATGGCGACGCCGGCGCCGACCACCAGGACCGCGATCCACACCCCGACGGCCAGGGCGGAGTGGCTGGGCGGCCCGCCGAGCAGCGAGTGCATGACCTCGGCCGGACCCTCCACCAGCACCCCGTTGACCGCCGCCACCGACCAGAGGGCGGCGTGGAAGGACTGGCCGGGATTGCCGCTGGTGAAGAACCGGTAGATCAGCGTGAAGTTCCCCGGGTGGTTGGAGAATTGCTGGATGACCGGGGGTGTCCACATGGCGATGAACACCACCAAACCGGCGGCGGCCCACCCGGGCGACGATGACCGAGGCAGGTCGGAGACCGGCGATTGTCGCCGGTCGATGAGGAGCGTGACCAACCAGGTGACGGCGGCCATCGCCCACAACACCGCCACCACCGGCAGGGTGGAGACGTCGGTTTGGACGATGAAGGTGCCGACCAGCAGCGCGCCGATCAAGGACAGCGTCGAGCGGGCAACCGCCGAGGCGCAGAGCACCGCGAACAGGAGCAGCGGGAGGATGACGACCATCGGGTTCCAGGGACTGACCAGTGCCCCGAGCCCGCCCTCGGAGTAGGTCATGGTGCCGGGGCCGGTGATGGCCAGCATCGCCGCCAGGACCCCGACCCACACCGCCGCCCACAGGGCACGAGCCGGCGTCGATCGCCGTCGGACCACCCCGACGCACGCCAACGCCGCCAGGGCATTGATGAGGGTGGCCCCGAAGTACTCGGCCCGGGCTCCGGAGCCGAGCACCCGGTAGGAGAGGGACAGGAGATAGAAATAGCTGGGACCCGGATGGTTCCAGTTGTTGTGGTCGAAGACGCCCAACTGCTGGCGCCACCGGAGGGCCTCCCGGGTGTGGAGATCGATGAGGGCAAGATCGTCGGGCAGGTAGATGTGCTGACCGGATGCGATCAGGAACCGGATGAGGATGACCGCGAACGGGATGGCCAGGACGGCGAAGGCGAGCCCCGTCATCCACGACGAACCCCCTAAGGGTGAGGGATGCACCGGTTCGGAGGATGAACCGGGGGTCCGGTCGCCCGAAGCCTGGAGGGGGGGACGGGTCGTCGCCGGGTCCGGGTTCATGTCCCGCCGATTGTACGAGCCGGGACGTCGGGCGACCGGATGCCGTAGTTCGATCCTGTCGACTCCCGGCGACGCCGGTGGCTCAGGCGGCGTTGTTGATGGTCGGGCCCTTGATGGACGAGGACCCGGAGCCATAGACGGCCTGCCAGTTCCCCTGGGAGGGCTGGGTGACGCTGGCCGGGCCCATCCCAATGACCGAGTAGAGGTTCTCCATCACCCGGAGCAGCGGGGCGGTCACCCCGGCAATTGGATCCGGCACCACATTGGGGGGGATGAGCGTGCTGTTGACCAGCGCCCCGATCCAGGTGGCGTTGCCGGTGGAGAAGACGCCGCCACCGCCGTTCGGCACGGTGTACCAGGTGACGTCCGAATAATTCCCACCCCGGTTGGGCACGATGGAATGGGCCAGCACATCGAGGTTGGTGGGGCTCGACGTGCCGGGGACGTAGCGGTCGAACTCGCCCTGGACGACTTTGGGGAGGCTCTGGTTCTGGGTGAACCCGGTGCCGGCGAACACCCAGGCGTTCGGCGCAGTGACCACCATGGCGGCGTTGGCGGCGATGTCCTGATAGGTGCTGCCGATCAGTTGGCTCTCCGGTTTGGAGACCGGCGCGTCGGGCCAGTTGACGGTGACCCGGGTGTCGTCGACCCCGGTGAGGGGATCCTCGCTGGCGGACTTGTAACAGACCTGCTGCCGGTTGGCCCCGAGGTTCGACGGCTGGAACCGGATCTGGCGGTAGCACGCGTTGGCTCCGAGAAACGCCATATTCACTCCCGAGGCGACCGACTGGACCCCGCCCGATCGCATTTCCAGCGACCAGTACTCGTCATGCCCCAGGCTGAGCAGCGCCTTGTGGTTGTTCAAGAGTTGAGGCCGGGCGTGGAAGTCGACGTCGGTCCAGTAGGTCACGTCGAGGCCCATCTGTTCGGCCTGATAGATGACCGGGAACTCGTTCCCGATGAAGTCGGCCGCCCCTGACGCCCAGTCGTGGTCGTAGGGTCGATCGAAGGTGACCGCGCGGGCCCGGTGGTTGAAATCCCCGCCGGCGGGATCGTGGGTGAACGACAGAGCACCGCCCTGGTTGCCGTAGTAGAGGCTGTAGCCGCCCCAACGGTTGTAGGCCTGCCAGGTGGTCACGCTGGATTGGATGACGATGGCGGCCTTGGAGGTGTCATCCCTCACGCAGAGGGGAACGAATTGCTGCTCGTTGTTCGGACCCACCAGCTTCAACAGGTAGGCGCCGGGTGGCCAGGCCGCCGTTACCGGAACGCCGATCGACGGGTTCCAATTGCACTCGATGGTGTTGGTGGAGGAGACCAGCGTGGGTTGGGCCTGTCGGGTCCCGGTGGCTTCGTCCGACTGCCACACCAACCGGGCACCGATGCCCTGGTAGTAGCCCATCCGGTAGGCCTCGACGTGGAAATGAGCTGCCCGGGTGCTCACGAACAGGGTCACGGTGTCACCGAGGGCGGCGCTGCACTGGCTGGCGTAGCCCTCGATGTCGCCGGCCTGCTGGGGGGTGTTCACCCACCAGGCGTGGCCGGTCTTGGCGTTCTCGGCGACGATGGCCGGATTCATGGGGATGGTGACCCCGTCGGCCAGTTTGGTGTTGACCACCGTGGCGGTCTGGGGGACCGGCTTCTTGGCCCGGGCCGGTGTGGTGGTACCACTGGCGTTGGGATGCCCCGAGCCGCCGGTCTCGGCGACCGCCAGTGCCACCGCGCCGGCGGCCACCACGCCACCGGTGGCGGCCAAGGCGATGAATTGGCGCCGGTGCACCCGTTGGGCCCGTGACCTCGACGCCACGATGGCGTCATAGAAAGACGTTCCCGACGAACCCGCCGGCTCGACCCCGTCCCTCGAGGTGGCTGGGGGCGGCGCGTCACCACGTTCAGACGCTGCCTCGGGATCCACCGCCGCATTGTACCGGGCCTCTGGCCCACAATTTGGCCGTATCCTCAGGGAAACCGGCGGAATTGCCCGATGGTGATGTCGGAGGCTGAGCCTTCCCCGAAGGCGGCCGAAAGGATGGACACCCATGCGGTTCGGAGTCATTTGCCCCGTTGGCGCCCAACTCCGCAGTCCGGGCGGCCCCATCGGGATGTCGGCTCGCCTGGGCGGGCTCGGATGACCGGCCCCGAAGCGATTTCGGACCAGGATCTCAGGGATGAGCTCGCCCTTCGGGCGCTGTCGACGTCCTATGCCGCCGCCGCCGACCTCCGGGACGGGGACCGCTTTGCCGCATTGTTCGTCGAGGACGGTGAGTTGGTGGTGCCGGACTACCCGGTGGACTTCGGCCCGGTCCTCACCCGGTCCGGACGGGAGCGGTTGCGTCAGATCCCCGACTTCCTCCGGCAGTACCCCCGCACCTTCCACCAGGTGACGAACCATGAGTTCGCCATCGACGGGGACACCGCCGCGGGCAACGTGCAGTGCGTCGCCCATCACCTGACTGCGATCGACCCCTCCGTGCCGCCGGGCTCGATCGACGGATCCGAGGCAGAGGAAGCCCCGGCGAAGCCGGAAGCCATTGATTTCATCTGGTACATCCGCTACCGGGATGACTACCGGCGGGTCGATGGCGACTGGAAGTTCCAGCGCCGGTCCATCCATCTTCAATTTGTGGAGGAGCGCCCCGTCCTCCGGATGGGGCTTCCCCTGTCCTGACCGATCAGCGGGCGGGAACCGGTTGCGGTGGCGGCGGACCGACATAACGGGCGGCCGGCCGGATCAGCCGGTTGTCGTGCGCCTGTTCCATCACCTGGGTGGCCCAGCCGATGGTCCGGCTGGAGGCGAAGGTCGGGGTGAACATGTCCCGGGGGATCCCACAGGTATGCATGACGACACCGGCGAAGAACTCGACGTTGGTATACAGCTGCCGGCCCGGCTTCAATTCGGCCAGGACATCGACGGTGGTCCGCTCGACCTGCTCGGCGAACTCGACCAGTGGGCCTCCCAGGCTTCGGGCCACACCCCGGAGAAACACCGAGCGGGGGTCGTCGGTCTTGTAGACACGATGGCCGAAGCCCATGATCCGGTCGCCGTGCTCGATGGCCGCCCGCACCCAGGCTTCGGCCCGGTCGGGGGTGGCGAGGTCATCGAGCATGTCCAGAGCCCGGCTGGGGGCGCCCCCGTGCAACGGGCCCGAGAGCGCCCCGATGGCGCCGGTGACGGCGGCGGCGAGGTCGGCCCCGGTGGAGGTGATGACCCGGGCGGTGAAGGTCGAAGCGTTGAAGCCGTGATCGATGGTGAGGATGAGGTACTGCTCGACGGCCCGAACATGGGCGGCCGGCGCGTCCTCCCCCAGCAGCATCCACAGATAATTTTCCGCGTAGGACAGGTCATCCCGGGGAGGGACGGGCTCGAGCCCATTCCGCAGCCGATGGGTGGCGGTCAACAGGGTGGGCACCACCGCGCAGAGATGGAGAGCCTGGAGACGCAGCTCGGTGGCGTCGATGTCATGGGTCGGCCGCCAACCCAGTTCTGCCCCCAGGAGGGATACCCCGGTGCGGAGCACATCGAGCGACCCCCCGCTCGATGCCAGGTCGGGCAGCAGTGACGCCAACCGGTCGGGCAGGGGCCGCAGGGGCGCCACCTCGGAGGCGAAGGCATCGGCCCGTTTCCGGTCGGGGAGTTCCCCGTCGAAGAGCAGCAGCCAGACGTCCTCGAGGGACCGGCTGATCGCCAACTCCACTGCCGAATACTGCCGGTAGTGGTAGAAGCCTTCGAGGCCACGGACGTCGCCCACCGCCGTCTCGGCCACCACCACCCCTTCGAGACCCTTGGGGACGTCGGTCCCCGCCTCGTTGGCCGGACGGATCTGGGCCACCTCCAGGAGATCCCGGATGGAGACCACCCCGACCAGGACCCCGCCCTCCACCACCGGGAGGTGGCGGTAGTGATGATGGGTCAGGCTGGTCCAGGCCGCCCCCGCCTCCTCGCCCGGCGCCAGGACATCGGGATTGACGGTCATCCACAGATGCACCGGCTCCCGCAGGGGATCCGCATGTCCCGCCGCTGACCGCAGCAGGTCGCGCTCGGTGACGATGCCGGTCACTTTGCCGCGGTTGGTGACCACGACCGACCCGATGTCGTGGCGGTGCATGATGCCGGCCGCCTCCGCCAGCGATGCGTCGGGGTCGCAGGTGACGGGTGGGGAGGACATCAGATCTCGTACGGACGTGGCCATGGCAGGCTCCTCGGCTGGTTGATGGCTGGGATTTCCGTTCTGTTTCCTCTCAGTGTGGACGGGTTTGGCCGGTCTGTAAATGTTGATCAAGTCAATGTTGATAGAATGCGCGGGTGGACGGGATGCTGGAGAGCGAGGAGGCCGCTCGCCGGTTGGGGATCAAGACCTCCACGCTCTACGCCTACGTGAGCCGGGGGTTGCTGACTTCCCACCCTTCACCCCACAGCCGGCGGCGCCTGTTCGACGTCGATGACATCGAACGGTTGGCTGCCCGATCCCGGACCGGCAAGACGGTGGAGACCCGGTTGGCCACGGTGACCACCTCCATCACCCAGCTCCGGGACGACGGACCCGCCTACCGGGGCGTGCCGGCGGTCGAGTTGGCCCGGACCGCCTCTTTCGAGGAGGTGGCCGAGCGGCTGTGGAGCGTCGAGCCCGACGATGGCCCGGCACCGACCTGGGAACCGCTGGCGCTCGGCGACCGTCCGGAGTTGGGAGCCTCGGACATGCTGCGCTGGGTGGTCGTGATGGCCGGCGCCGGCAACCCCCTCCGTGCCGATCTGCGGCCCGCCAGTGTGGCCCGCACCGCCCGGGCGGCGGCGGCCTCGATGGTGGACTTGCTCCCGCCGTCATCCGGAGACCGGGCGCCGGGGGAGCCAGGGGTGCCCCTGGTATTGCCCGACGGGATCGATCGGCCCGATTCGGTGGCGGAGCGTCTGACCGCCAAACTGGCGCCCGCACCCACCGGAGCTCTGGTCCGGAGCATCAACGCCGCCCTGGTGTTGATGGCCGACCACGAACTGGCGACCTCCACCCTGGCAGTCCGGTTGGCCGCATCCACCCACGCCGACCTCTGTGAAGCCCTGTCGGCCGGACTGGGTACCCTCGCCGGACCGTTGCACGGCGGGGCCAGCCAGCTGGCCTACGGGCTCCTGATCGACGCCGAACGGTTGGGGGTCGAGACGGCGCTGGACGAGACCTTGCGATGGCAACGGGTGCTGCCGGGGTTCGGTCATGCCGTCTACAAACACGGAGATCGACGCTTCGACGCGCTGTTGGAGTTGTTCCATGCAATGGCCACTTCCGAGCAGCGACGCATGGTGAAGGACATCGTCGACCTGGCGGCTTCCCAGGGGCTGCCGGCGCCCAACGTCGACCTGTCGCTGGCCGCCATCGCCTGGGCGGCGGGGATGCCCCGAGACGCCGGACGCACCATCTTCACGGTGGCCCGAGTGGCGGGATGGACCGCCCACTACCTCGAAGAGCTGGGAGCGCGCCCACTTCGCTTTCGGGCCCGGGCCGTTTACGCCTCACCGGGCCGGTCCGGGAGTGACCGACCGGCATAGCCGCCGGAGCCGATCTCGCTCATGGCAGGCCCGGGTGTCGCCCCCTACGATGCGGTCATGACCCTCCCCGCTGCGAGATCCGACCGCACCTGCCTTGTCACCGGGGCCTCCTCCGGGATCGGCGCCGAGATCGCCAAGCTGCTGGCGGCCCAGGGCCACGGCGTGACCCTGGTGGCTCGACGGGAGGCCAAGCTCCGGGAGCTGGCCGAAGCATTGGCTTCGAAACACGGGATCAGAGCCGAGGTCATCGCTGCCGACCTGACCGACGAGTCGTCCCGCATCAACATCGTCTCCGAGCTGGAGTCGCGGGAACTGGCGGTCAACGTGCTGGTGAACAATGCCGGGATGTCCACCATGGGGGCCGTGTACCGCGGGGACGTGGCCGATGAGCTGACCATGGTCCGGACCGATGTCGAGGCCGTCGTCCATCTCTGCACCGCGCTGCTACCGGGGATGGTCGAGCGCCGGAGCGGTGCGATCCTCAACGTGGCTTCCACTGCTGCCTTTCAGCCCCTTCCGGGTCAGGCCGGCTACGGCGCCAGCAAGGCGTTCGTCCTCTCCTACGGCCATGCCATCCGCGCCGAGCTGCGGGGCACCGGAGTCACCGTCACCACCCTCTGCCCGGGTCCGGTCGAGACCGGGTTCGGCGAGGCGGCCGGTCTCACCGATGAGGAAGCCGCCGGGTCGCTGCCGAAGTTCATGTGGGTGCCACCGGAGGAGGTTGCCGCCGCCGCGGTGGCGGGCATGGATGCCGATCGCGCCGTCGTGATCCCCGGGGTCTTCAACCGGCTGGGCGCGGCCGGTGGATGGCTGACCCCGCGCCGGTTGATCCTGCCGTTGCTGGCCCGACAGCACCCGGCCCTCAAGCACTGAGGCGCCGGGACCCGGGCGACGAGCCGCGGATCCGATGCCCCCGATGTCGAGAGCACTGACGACGGGTTACCGGGAGAGAGGCGGGTGGGGATGACCGACCGGACGAGATCGTGGTGGGGTTGGGGTTGGGAAGACCAGGCCCTGAGCGCCGATCAATTCGGCGGCTTGTCCGGCTTGGTGGCCCCCTGGTTCGGCTCCGAGGGGATCGAGGTTCATCACCCACCCGTGCTCGGCTCCATCTCGCTGCGCCGGTCGCGGGTGACGCCGCCCGGATCACTCCAGGCCATCTGCCGCACCGATGCCGAGGATCGGGCTGCCCATACCCACGGCAAGGCATTCCGCGACGTGGTTCGCAACCTGTTGGGCCAGCTGGACGACCCACCGGATGTGGTGGCCCATCCCACCACCGAGGTGGAGGTGGGGGCGGTGCTCGACTGGTGCGCCACCGGGGGTCTGGCTGCCATTCCGTTCGGCGGCGGCTCTTCGGTGACGGGAGGGGTCGAGGCCCGGGTCGGCGATGGCTACCCCGGGGTGGTGTCGATCGATCTCACCGGGCTCGACCGGGTCCTGGAAATCGATCGCGCCAGCCGGGCGGCTCGGATCCAGGGTGGCGCGCTGGGTCCGATCCTGGAAGACCAACTTCGGCCTCACGGGCTTACCCTCCGGCACTTTCCCCAGTCCTTCGAGTTCTCCACTCTGGGGGGCTGGTTGGCCACCCGGGCCGGCGGCCACTTCGCCACCGTCTACACCCACATCGACGACCTGGTGGAGTCGATCCGGGCCATCACCCCGGCCGGAGCGATGGAGTCACGTCGGCTTCCCGGGTCAGGTGCGGGTCCGTCACCTGATGGGATGCTGCTCGGCTCGGAGGGAACCCTCGGAGTCATCACCGAGGCATGGATGCGGCTCCAGGACCGGCCTCGCTGGCGGGGCAGCGCCTCGGTGCATTTCGACAGCCACCAGGAGGCCGTGCTGGCCACCCGGGCCATCGCCCAAGCCGCGCTCTACCCGACCAACTGCCGCCTGCTGGATTCCGGGGAGGCACTGCTGTCGGCCGGCACCCCGGTGAGCGGCGGGTTGTTGGTGCTCGGCTTCGAGTCCGCCGACCACCCGGTAGACACCTGGCTCGAGCGTTCCCTCGAGCTGTGCCGGGACCACCACGGCACCATGCCGGAAGGACCCCGTTACTCCGACGACTCCGTCCCTGCGGATGGCGATCAATCGGGACTGGCCAGCCGGGAAGGGGTGTCCGGCGCCTGGCGCAACACCTTTCTGCGGGCGCCCTACACCCGTGACGCGCTGGTCAGGATGGGTGTGATCGTGGAGACCTTCGAGACTTCCTGCACCTGGGACCGTTTCGACGAGTTCCACGCCACGGTGAGCGACGCCGCCAACCAGGTGCTGAAGCGGGTGTGCGGGGCCGGCATGGTCACCTGCAGATTCACCCACGTCTATCCCGACGGCCCGGCGCCCTACTACAGCGTCTTCGGACCCGGCCGGTGGGGTTCGCAGGTGTCGCAGTGGGACGAGATCAAAGCCGCAGTGTCAGAGGCGGTGTTCCACTCGGGTGGGACGATCACCCACCACCATTCCGTCGGCCGCGACCATCGTCCTTGGTACGACCGTCAACGACCGGATCCGTTCGTCGACGCTTTCCGGGCCGCCAAGGCTTCTCTCGATCCGTCCGGGATTCTGAATCCTGGGGTGTTGATCGATCCGCCGCGCTGATCGAAAGTCAGACCGGGTCCACCAGCACGCAACGGGTGCCCCGGTAGATGGTGGGCATGCACTTGTTGCAGTGGATGCAGAGTGACTCGCGGGAAGCTCCCTTGCGGAATTTGTTGACCAGGTCGGGTTCGCGCAAGAGCGCTCGGGCCATGGCGACAAAATCGAACCCTTCGTCGACCGCTCGTTCGATGGTGTCGATGCGGTTGATGCCGCCGAGGAGAATGAGCGGCATGTCCAAGGCGTCCCGGAATTGCCGGGCGTAGGGCAAGAAGAACGCCTCTTCGAACGGATACGAGGGCATGAATCGCTTACCCAGCACTCGAAATCCCAGTTGGATGATCGGGGGCAGGGTGGCACCGAATTCCTTGAGCGGCGCTTCGCCCCGAAACAGGTACATCGGATTGGCCAGAGAGCTGCCACCGGTGAGCTCGAGCGCGTCGAGCGCGCCATCGGACTGGAGCATCCGGCCGACCTCGACGCTTTCGTCGAGCCAGAACCCTCCAGGGACGCCGTCGGCCATGTTCAGCTTGGCGGTGACTGCGATGCGATCGCCGACGGCCTCTCGCACGACTTCGGCCACCCGCCGGGGGAAGCGGGCGCGGTTCTCGAGGCTTCCTCCCCACTGATCGGCCCGCCGGTTGAGCTTCGGACTCAGGAAGGCGCTGAGAAGGTAGTTGTGACCGAGGTGGATCTCGATGCTGTCGAACCCGGCGTCCAGCACTATGAGGGCGGCGTTCCGGTAGTCCTCGATGATTCGGACGATGTCCGCCTCGGTGACGCCCCGGAGCCGGGTACCCATTGGGCTGAACCCGTTGGACGGCGCCAGCGACGGGGCCCGGTTGGACCTCGAATTGGCGACCGGGCCGGCGTGGCCGACCTGGGCGGCAATGGCGGCTCCCTCTTCATGGACCGCCTCGGTGAGCTGGCGGAGCCCGGGAAGCGCCTCAGGACGAAGCAGGATGCAGTGCCTGTCGGTGCGTCCTTCGGGAGAGACGGCAAGGTAGGCGACTGTTGTCATGCCCACTCCGCCCGAGGCGACCCGTCGATGGAAGTCGATCAGCGCGTCGGTGACCAGACCCTTGGGCATCACCCCTTCGAAGGTGGCTGCCTTGATGATGCGGTTCCTGAGCGTAACCGGACCGAGCTTGGCGGATTCGAACACCTGGGGGCTCACCCGCATCACCGTAGTGCAGGGTCGGAAACGGCGGCTGTTGGTGAAGGGTGAGCCACGCGGCTGCGGGTTATCGACCGTCCGCGTTTGGCATTGGCTTGTAGTGCGCGACCGGTCAGTCGGGCGCGACCGGGGTGCTGTCATCTGGTTGGGATGTTCTGAGAAGGATTCGCGGAGGTGACTGACCGATTCTGAAACGGCCGGCCTGAAGCCGAGCGGTAGGCGTCTACTCTCGGAGCGGCTGCCGCTGGCTCCGGAGGCGATTGTGGAACCCGCAGAGCACCCTGCCGTTCTCCTGGGTGGTGGGCCCGCCGAGGGCGAACGGCTGGATGTGATCAGCCTGACAGTCCGCGGCCGGCTGCTCACAGTAGAGGTGGGTGCAGATCTGATCCCGAAGCTCGAGAGCCCGGCGAGTGGCTCCCTTGAATAGTCGGGTGGTGGCGCTGACCTCGACTCGCTTGGGCGGGTCGAATACCGCCCGCTCGATGTAGGCCTGATCCAGCCAGGGAATCAGTGACCCAGGGGAGATCACCGTGCCCTGGGCCAGTTGGCAGATCCGCCCGTGGAGTGTCTCGTAGTCCACCAGCACCGAGAACAGCGGGGCCGGACGGCTGGCGCCAGTCGGAACCGACTTCGAGCGGGTAGCCATCTCTACCAACGCATCGGCCCGGCGTTGGTTATGGGTCCGGATGAGATCCAAGGCGGTGGGCTCGAACGCCAGTCTGGCCTTTGCCTCTTGCCGGTCGGCCTCGAACATCTCGGCCTCGATCCGGCGGAGCTCGTCAGAGACGATGGCCCCGGAGATCGGATCAAGGTTCATCCGCCCGAAGTACATGTCGTCCACGCTGGGTACCAAGTAGACGTCCCGGCGGTTCCGACGGGCCTCGGCGTCGGCCTCGGTGCCGTCGGGATCGGCGCGCTGGCTCCAGTACTCCATCATCCGGGTGAAGTCCGAGAAACGGAGCGTGCGAGCGTTGTCGACCAGCATGGCCTCGTCCCGTTCGAGGGCGTGCTCGGTGGCCCCTTTGTGCTTCCGGCAGATGACGTCTACATGGGCGGCGTTGATGTCACCGTCCCTCCAGGCCCCCGCGCACTCTTTGAGCTGGCGCAATTCCCGGGCCCTTCTCACCTGGTTCCGAGCCTGTCCAGCCTGGATCCGGCACCGGGCGGTCAGCCAGGCGGCAGCACTTTGGGCGCCGTCGACTGCATACTCCCCCCATGCGTCGAATTCGCCCACCACCGAATTGAAGAAGGCTTCCATCCGGTTCAACTCGCCATGGAAGTCTTCGACCGACGACGGGTCGGCAAATACGGCCGGACCCTCCTCGTTCAAACGGTCTATGAAATCGCGCACGTCATCGATATCCATGGTGACAATTTCATCATGGGGGTGTGACACTCGAGGGGCGATTTCCCTGCTTACCTTGCACGAAACCTTGCAGAGCCACCGCTACGAGTTGAAGGAATTCCTGGTTTCGGGATCTCCGTTGTCAGACCCGCTTGGCATCATTTAGAAGTGTCGAGTTGAGGAGGTCGGGACATGTCAGTGTGCAGTTGGTGCGGGGGAGAAATGTCGCTCGGAGTCTCATGCAGAACTGATCGGGTTTCCATTGACGGCGAGCTCTATCAGCCGATCCGTTGGGGCGAGGAGTGGCGGTGGGACGAGACGCCGGTCATCGGTAGGTGCGGGGACTGCGGTGTCGCGCCAGGAGGAGTCCACCATCCTGCATGTGACCAAGAGCAGTGCCCAGCTTGCGATGGCCAGGCGCTGGGTTGCTACTGCGATTGGGAGACCGGGTCCAGCGTCTCCCAGCGGTGGTGTCCGTCCCACCTCTTGCGGCTCGGCCGCCCAGGTGGGAGCGGCTGACGCCTCCTTGACCCGTATATCATGTGGCATAGCATATGACAGAAGAAGGCCCAGGCGACGTCACACCCCACCGCGGCAGCACTTTTTCGGCTGTCCCCGGGGCGACCGGGTATTTCACCACCACCAGGTAGATTTTGAGCATGGCGATTAACACGATCCCAAGCACTAGCGCTGATCGGCTTAAGAGGGAATCGGAGTTTTCCGATAGCTCGAACGGTGCAGGGACCCCCGAGTCGGACAGCTCGGACGACGCAGACGGTCCCGATCTTTCCGACGGACGACGCCTCCGCCGGAGCCGAAACCGTGACGCGGTGGTGGATGCGCTGTTGGCGCTCTATCGAGACGGAAACCTGGATCCGAGTGCCGCCGACGTCGCGGAACGATCAGGGCTTTCCCCACGATCCCTGTTCCGTTATTTCGACGACGTCACCGACCTGTGCCGGGCGGCGATCGAGCGGCAGTATGCGATCCTCGCCACGATGGCGCAGATCGAGCTCGACCCGGCAGCTCCGCTCCATTCGCGGGTCGAAGCTCTGGTCGACCGGCGTATCAACTTGTACGAGACAGCCGGCAAGGTCGGGCTGGTAGCCAGGCTGCGCGCACCGTTCGAGGCACTGATCGCCGACCAGCTGGTCGAGGGCCGCGCGGCGCTTCGGGGTCAGATCGAGATGCTGTTCCACGACGAGTTGACGGGAATGGACGAGACGAGGCGATCAATGGCCCTCAACGCCATTGACGCGTTGTGTACCTTCGAGTCGTACCACTTGATGCGAGACAACCAGGGTCTGGACGAGGCTGGAATCTCGTCGGTGCTCGGTGATTCGATCCTGACCCTGCTCGGCCACCCACCGGCATAGCCCGACCGCGCGGCACTCTCAAAGCCGCGCCGCTACCCCGAGGGCCCATCACGGAGCGAAATCGGGTTAAATCGCGGCACAGAACCCCCACCGGTTGATGAAAACGGAGGACAAATTGCGCACTTGTAGCCGGGATGCCAAGTGTTCACACAACGATCACCTAGAGGTCGCCGGATTGTCGATCCCCGTTCACCTGCCCTTCGTACGATGCGGTGAGGAGGTCGCCCCATCGTCATGTCGACCACATCTGCCGGAAACGGTGACGAGGACCAGGACGTTGAGGACGAAGCCGAGGCCGACGCGGTCGAACCTGCCGTCGAGGACCAGGTCCGGGTGCTGGTGGTCGAGGACGAGGAGTCCTATCGGCTGGCCCTTGAATCGGCCCTCCGGCTCGAGGGCTACCACGTAGAGGTGGCCCTGGACGGAGCCGATGGCCTCGCCCGGTTCACCGAGAATCTCCCCGACATCGTGCTGCTCGACCTGCTCCTGCCTGACACCTATGGCACTGACCTTCTTCGCCGGATGCATGCGATTGCACCGGTGCCGGTCCTGATCATTAGCGCGGTGAACGCCGAGCTGGATGTTGTGCTCGGGCTCGAGCTCGGAGCGGCCGACTATGTAACCAAGCCGTTCCGGCTGCGAGAGCTGGTGGCCCGGATGCACACCATCTTGCGCCGGGTGTCCCCTCCTGCGACAGAAGCCGACAAGCCTCTCACCCACCGCCGAGCTCCAGTCGACCGCGGCATTGCTGCCCAAGCCCGGGCGGCAATGGCGGCTGATCGACCCGACATTCGGTTCGGCCGGGTCGAGGTTAGCTTTGCCCGTCGCCAAGTGACGGTCGACGGAGTGCAGGTGCACCTTTCCCGGCGGGAGTACGACCTGCTAGCCGCGCTGCTATCGCCCCTGGGGACGGTACGGACCCGAGATGAGCTGATCGACCTGCTTTGGCCGAACAGCGAGTTGACCGACAGCCGGACGCTGGACACTCACATCTACCGGCTCCGGTCCAAACTCGAGATCGATCCGTCCTCGCCTCGAATCATCATGACTGTGCGGGGGGTGGGTTTTCGGATCGATGTCGACGACGTGGTGCCTCTGGCATCGTCGGGGTCAACCGCCAATGGTTCCCCGGCTGTCAATGGTGGCAACGGCAGCACTCCCGACCAGCCGGACTCCTGAAGCAAAGGGCAACGCCGGGCGGGTATCCCCGGGGCGACCGTTCAGATCACAACAGGGTCAAGCGTGAAGTCGGCCCCGCCCGCACCACCCAACCCAACCCAACCGCCCCGGACGAGCAAACCCAGCCGCCCGACCAAAACCGCCCAGCCTCAGCCGAACCGGCCGTTCACGTAGTCGAGGGTGCGGGGATCGTCCGGCTCGCTGAACAGCTTGGAAGTGGCGGCGAATTCGATCAGCTCGCCACTCCGGTCTTCGGCCATCAGCAAGAAGGCGCACCGGTCGGAGACCCGCATCGCCTGCTGCATGTTGTGGGTGACGATGATGATGGTGACCCGGTCCTTGAGCTCGCCGATCAGCTCCTCGATCCGCTTGGTGGCGATGGGGTCGAGGGCGGAGGTGGGCTCGTCCATCAGCAGCACCTCCGGCTCGACGGCCAGGGCCCGGGCGATGCACAGCCGCTGCTGCTCGCCACCGGACAGGGTGCTGGCGCTGACCTTCAAGCGGTCCCGCACGCTGTCCCAGAGGGCGGCGGCCACCAGGGAGGACTCGGCCGCTTCGTCGAGCAACGACTTCTTCCGCACGCCATTGAAGCGGAGGCCGGCCACCGAGTTCTCGTAGATGCTCATGGTGGGGAAGGGGTTCGGACGCTGGAAGACCATGCCCACCCGGGAACGCAGCAGGGTTGGGTCGGTGGAGCGGTCGTTGACGTCGGTGTCGCCGAGCATGATCCGGCCGGTGACCTTGGCCGAGCGCTGGGTGTCGTGCATGCGGTTGAGGGCCCGGAGGAGGGTGGTCTTCCCCGAGCCGGAGGGACCGATGAGGGCGGTGACTTCCTTCTCGTAGGCGTCGAACGTCACTCCGCGCACGGCCGGCCGGCCGTTGAAGGCTACCGAGACATCCTCCAGGCGCATGACCTTGCTGGTGCCGGGCTCATGTGCCACAAATACCTCTTCGGTCGTAAGTCCGAGTGTTTGGGTGATGTTGTTCGTTGACGATCGATCAGTCATCGCTGCTCTCTTCTCAGTCGGGCCGAAATAAGCCGGCTACCCACGTTCAGCACCAGGATCACCGCCATTAACAGCAGGGCCCCACCCCAGGCAATCTGGATCAGGTCGTTGTAGGGCTGGCTGCTGTAGTTGTAGATGGCGAGGGGGAGTGCTTCCATCGGCTTCGCCGGATTGGTCTGTATGAACTGGTTGCCGAAGATGGTGAAAAGCAGGGGGGCCGTCTCTCCGGCTCCGCGGGCGACCGCCAGCAGGACGCCGGTGATGAGGCCGGGCAGCGCTGCCGGCAGGATGACCCTCCGGGCGATGGTGAGCTTGCGGGCCCCAAGGGAGAGGCCGGCTTCGGACAGGGTGGTCGGCACCCCGCGGATGGCGGTCTCGGCCGCCCGCATGATGACCGGCACCATGATGATGCCGATGGCGAAGGCGCCGGCGTAGCCGCTGTAGGAGCCCACGTTCTTGACCCAGATGATGTACCCGAAGATCCCGATGGTGATGGAGGGGACCCCGGTGAGGATGTCGGCGGCGAACCGGACGGCACCAGCAATCCGCCCGTCGGATTCCGCCAGGAACAGGCCCCCGAGGATCCCGAAGGGGACGGTGACGGCGATGGCGATGGCGTCGATGATCAGGGAGCCGATGATGGCGTTGTAGAGGCCCCCGCCGGGGATGCCCTCCGGCTTGGTGGGCTGGGTGAAGAAGGTGGTGGTCCAGGCGGGCAGTCCCTTGGCGATGGTGTAACCGATGATGGCCAGCAACGGGATGCAGGCGATCACCAGACAGACCAGACAGAAGCCGATGCCGACCTTCGAATAGACCTTGCGACGTTTGACCGAAGCCGAGGCGATCCTCTGGATCTCGGCGCGGCGCGACAGGATGGGGTCGGCGCTGGAGTCGAAGGAGAGGGTGGTCATGCCACCGCCACCGATGCGGCGCCACTCCGCTTGACCGTCCGGACGAACACCCGGGCCAGCGCATTGACCGCGATGCCCATGATCAGCAGGACCAGGCCGGCGGTGAACAGGACGTTGAGCTCGGTGCCGGTGGCCTCCCCGAAGCTGCTGACGATGAGCGAGGGGATGGTCCCGGCGTTGGATTTGAGCGAGGTAGCCAGGTGGGCGGAGTTGCCGATGACCAACGCCACCGCCACCGTCTCCCCCAGCGCCCGGCCGGTGGCGAGGGTGAAGGCTCCGAGGACCCCGACCCGGGCCCCGGGGACGACCACCTTGCGCAACAGCTGCCAGCGGGTGGCCCCGAGGGCCATTGCCCCCTCGACCTGGTCGCTGGGAACCGCGGCCAGGACGTCGCGGGAGATGGCCACCATGGTCGGGAGCACCATGATGAACAGGATGACGCCGGCCAGCAACAGGCCGACCCCCTGGTTGGCTCCCCCGAACAGGCCGGTCCATCCGAAGACCGACGAGAGCCCCGGCTCGATCTGGGAGCGGAAGAAGGGGGCCACCACCAGTAGCCCCCACAACCCGTAGACGATGCTCGGGACCGCGGCCAGCAGCTCGACCGCGGTGCCCAGCGGCGCCCGCAGCCGGCGGGGAGCCAGGTAGGCGAGGGCCAGGGCGGTCCCGAGTCCGATGGGCACGGTCAGGATCACCGCGATGGCGGTGGTCTCCAGGGTTCCGACCAGGAAGGCGAGGATCCCGAAATGGTTGTGGGTGGGATCCCAGTTGGAGCTCCACAGGAAGGAGAACCCGAGTTTGGAGAAGGCGGGCACCCCCTGGGTGGCGATGGCCACGACGAAGGCGATGAGCAGGGCAGCGAAGATGGCCGCCACCGCGCCGAGGACAACCTTGTAGACGCGGTCAGACACCCCGAGGCGGTTACGCCTCGGGGTGTCTGGGGATGGTGTGGCTGCGGGGGTCAATCTGGTGTCTTCTATGTGAGCCGGCCTTTGGTGAGGGGTTCGGGGTCGGTTACTTGGTCAAGAGGGGAGCGTTGCCGGTGGGTCCGGTGACCATCAGCAGCGAGGTGCGGGCCAGTGCCTGGATGTTGGCGGGCAGCGGCACGTAGTCGAGACTGGCGGCCTGGTCCTGACCCCCACCGGTGTGGGTCAGCCAATCGAGCACCTGGACCAGGGTCTTGCCGGTGGCGGCATTGGCCTGCTTCTGGGCCACCAGCAGCCAGCTGTAGCCGGAGATCGGGTAGCTACCGGCGCCGGGCTGGTTGGTGATCGAGAAGTCGATCGAGGTGACGTTGGGCTTCTGGGCGGCATCGGCGGCCACCGACTTCAGGTTCGGCATCACGAACGACCCGGCCTGGTTCTTGACCGCCGCCACGGTGAAGCCGTTCTGCAGGGCGTAGGCCAACTCGACATACCCGATGGAGTAGGGGGTGGACTTGATGCTGCCGGCCACGCCGGAGTTGCCGCTCGAGCCCACACTGTTCGCCGGCCAGGTGACCGTCTTGCCGGTGCCCGGACCCGCCGCCCAGGTGGGCGACACGTTGGCCATGTAGTCAGTGAAGATGTAGGTGGTGCCGCTGCTATCCGAGCGGTGCACGGTGGTGATCGGCTGGGCCGGCAGGGTCACGCCCGGGTTGAGGGCCATGATGGCCGGATCGTTCCAGGTGGTGATGGTCCCGAGGAAGATCGCCGAGATGGTGGCGGGGTCGAGCTTGAGCCCGGTCTTCACTCCCGGCAGGTTGTAGGAGAGGGAGACTCCGCCCAGCGTGTCGGGGACCTGGACCACGCCACCGTCGGCCGCCGGGGCGGCGGCGACCATCGCCTGGGTCAGCGGAACGTCGGAAGCGCCGAAGTTGACGGTGTTGCCGTCGAAGGCGGTGATCCCGGCCCCGCTGCCGACCGCCTGGTAGTTGACGGTGACGCCCTGGTTC
The DNA here is from genome assembly GCA_036268775.1 of Acidimicrobiales bacterium. GTDB lineage: Bacteria > Actinomycetota > Acidimicrobiia > Acidimicrobiales > RAAP-2 > DASZIT01. Next base: position 103,753 of record DATATM010000031.1, read on the forward strand.
TTGCTGGTGTAGGTGAAGAACGCCTTGGTGAAGACCGGCTGCACGAAGGTGGAACCGGCGCCGGTCAGCTGGGCGCTGGCGGCCTTGAGGTCGGCGGTGATGTAGGGGTCACTGCTTCCCGACGCGGTGGTCGACGAGGTGCTGGCCGTCGGCGAGGGGGAGGAGCTGCAAGCGGCCAGAAGCAAGCTGGCCGATGCGGTGGCGGCCAGCAGGGTCCGGGTGACCCGCTTGGCCCGCTTGGGGGACTTCGATGCCGCCGGGGGAAGAGGCGCCGACGGGATGATCGGTGCTGCCGGGGTGATCGGTGCTTGGTCCACTGTTTGGGTGACCTCCGTGAGGACGTTGAGGGCCGGGGATCCACTGATTTGTTGGGTTCCGACCGTCTTTGGGATTTCCATTAGTGCTGACAGTACGGACCCCGGATGAACGAAAAGCGACGTCTAGATGGCCTGCAGGTAAACAATCGGCAAACTTTCCCTGAACACCTTGAACGCCAAAACAGAGGCCCTGACTGTCCGTCAGAGGGCCCAAACAGGGTGGTTTCTCGTCAAAGATTTGAAAGTCGGTCGTGGACTGGACTTTCTCGCCACCCGGATGCGGTCCCGAGGGGTCGGGAGGCCCGTTAGGTAGCCCGTCGGCCCCGCAAGACGCTGGCGGTGAGGGTGGCGGCGACCAGCACCGGCATCACCGCCCAGGCCGCGGTGGACGACACCCAATGCACCAACCCGGCGACGATGCCGAGGATGATCAAGGTGGCCACGGTCACTTCGGGGGTGTCGCCGACCAGGAAGTCCCACCAGAAGAGGCCGAACGCCCGAAGCGCCCGGACCGCCCATCCCCGGGGAGCGGCCTCGGCGGAGTGGCTGGACGTCTCCGGAGGCAGGGATGTCTCGGGAGGCATCGATGTTTCAGGAGGCATGGACACCGCCGACTATCCGAGAGTGGCGCACCGTTATCACCAGCACCCCGACCACCAAGCCGTAGATCCCCACCAGGACGGGGATGGCCAGATCCGACCCGGGCCAGTGGACTCCGAGTCCCTCGCCGGTCCAGAAGCTCCCGAAGCTGACCAGCATCAGGCCGACCGCCGTCTTCATGGTGTTCTCCGGGACGTTGGCCAGTTGGCGGGCGACCACCACCCCCACCCCGCCGACCAGGACCACCGCCACCAACGCGGCCAACGCCGCCAGGCCGACGTCGTGGTCGGTGGCGCCCAGGGTCAACACCACGATGACGACCTCCAACCCTTCGAGGAGTGTTCCCTTGAAGGCGACCGCGAACCCGACGGGGTCCCTCCCGGCCCGCACCTCGGCTGCTGACTGGGACATCGACGCCACGGTTTTGGCATAGATCACGTCCTCGTCGTGGGGAGCCTTGTACCCGGTGGCCCGCAGCACCGCCTTCCGCAACCACTGCAGTCCGTAGACCAGCAGGATCCCGCCGATCACCGTCCGCAGCGTGTTGAGCGGCAGCTTCACCAGCACCGGCCCGAGGGCCGCCACCAGTACGGCCAGCACCAAAAGGGCGGCGCCCACTCCTTCCAGGGCCGACCGCCAGCCGCGGGACACCCCGGCCGCCACCACGATGGTAAGGGCCTCCACCATCTCCACACTGGAGGCCAGAAACACCGCCACCACCAGCACCACCTGGCTGGAGGTCACGACGGGGCCGTCCCGTTGCTCATGGCCAACGGGGAGGTGGTGAGGTCGATCCCGGCCGCGGCACCGGCGTCGCCAGCCGAGTAAGCACCCGCACCGGCATCATCGTCGGCGGCCACGCCGTCGTGGGGGAACAACAGGCAACCCGAATCGGTGAGGCGGATGGCCACGTTGCTGCCCCGGTCCCACCGGTGCTCGTCGTGGACCCCCACCAGCTGGGTGCCGTCGGTGAGCAGGAGGGCGTGGTCGTAGCCCCGGCCCCGGTAGGCGGAATCGAGGACCACCGCGTCGAGGTGCCGGTCGGCGTGGCCCGGAGCCAGGAGCTCGACCGCGGAGGGACGGACAAGCAGGAGGCCGTCGCCCGGTGTTACGTCCGCGTGGATGACCACCGGTTGGCTCCCGGGCACGGTGGCCCGCGGCCGTACCGCCACCCGCCGCGCCGTGGTGCCATCCACCGGAGGGTCGGCGGCCGCGGGGACCGGCCCTTCGACGGTGACCGGGATCTCCCCGGCCAGACCGGTGAAGCGGGCCACGAACGGGGAGGCGGGATGGTGGTAGATCTCCTCCGGCGTCCCGAACTGCACCAGCCGCCCCTGGCTCAGCACCCCGATGGTGTCGGCCAGCGCGAACGCCTCCGACTGATCGTGGGTGATGTAGACGGTGGTGGCCCCGCTGTCCCGGGTGAGGGTGGCGATCTCCAGCCGCATCCGCTCCCGGAGGTCGGCGTCGAGGTTGGACAGCGGCTCGTCGAACAGCACCAGGCCGGTGGCGGCCACCAACGCCCGGGCCAGGGCGACCCGCTGTTGCTCACCGCCGGAGAGCTCGTTGGGGTAGCGCTCCAGCAGCCGGCCGAGGCCGACCCGCTCGAGCATCTTCTCCGAGCGGCGACGGGCTTCGTCCCGCCCGTGGTGGCGCCGGCGGAGGGCGAACTCCACGTTGCCGATCACGCTGAGGTGGGGCCAGAGCGCGTAGTCCTGGAAGACCATGGCCAGGTCCCGCCGCTCGGGCGGATGATGGGCCGGCCCGTCGGCCACCAGCCGGTCCCCGATGTACACCCGTCCCGCGGTCAGCCGTTCGATCCCGGCGACACAGCGCAGGAGGGTTGTCTTTCCCGAGCCCGATGGGCCCAGGAGGACGCAGAAGGACCCGGGTTCGACTCGGAGGTCCACTGCATCGAGCACGGTCTTGGCCCCGAACTGCTTGGTGGCGGCACAGACCTCCAGGGTGGATTGTTGCCCCCCGGCCGCGCCGGCCGCGCCGGCCGCGCCGGCCGCGCCGGCCGCGCCGCCAGACTCAACAGACTCAGACATCGACGAACCCTCCGATCCGCTGCCAGCCTTTGGGAGCGAACCACCGGAACAGGGCCAGCCCGATGAGGATGACCCCGAACATCTCGGCCATCGCCACCACCGACATGGCCGTTGCCTCGCCGTAGTGGGCGGAGGTGCCGACGAAGTTGTTGATGGCCACCGCCGCGGTGGCGTTGCCGGGTGGGAACAGCAGTTGGGACACGGGCAGCTCCAGGAGGGTCTTGGCGAAGGTGAGCAGCCACGCCCACAACAGCAGGCGGGACAGGATCGGCAGGGCGGCGCGGCGCCAGGCCCCGAGGCCCCGGGAGCCGTGAACCCGGGCGGCATCCAGGAGGGAGTCCTGCAGCTGGGAGACCGGCCCCACCATCAGCCGGGACTGGCCGGGCAGGCTGGTGGCCAGGTAACCGAGGGCCAGCAGCGGGGTGGTGCCGTAGAGGGCGAGACCGAGGTTGGAGGCCAGCGGGAGGTTGTAGGCGAAGATGTAGCCGGCGCCCAGGACGATCCCGGGCAGCGCCACCGACCCGATGAGGATCAGGTCCATGAGCCTGCCCATCTTCCCCGCCCCCTTGGCCGTCATCACCCGGGCCACCACCAGCCCCAGCCCGGCGGTGATGGTGGCGACGATGACCGCCAGCCGGGTGGAGTACAGCAGCGGCCCGGCCAACCCGGCGGTGCCGTTGAACACCAGGCGGTAGTTGGCCAGGGTGAGGGCGTGGGCGGAAAAGTTGGTGCCGAAGCCTTTGAGCAGCGAGGCGACCACCGCCCCGGTGATGGGGGCGCCGAGGGCGAGCACGAACAGCCCGCAGACTGCCGCGGTCCCGATCACCTGGCCGCGCACCCCGAGCCGGCGGCGGACCGGCTGGCGGGTGCGGCCGGACAGGACGGCGTAGGACCGGCCCCGCAGCGCCCGAGCCTGAATGGCGATGGGGATGGCAGCGGAGGCGACCAGCACCCAGCTGATGGCGGAGGCGACCCCGAAGTTGGAGGGGTTGGAGTCCACGGCCTGGAAGAGGTTGTAGGTGGCCACCGGGAAGTGGCTGGTGGCGGCCAGGGTGGAGGCCACCCCGAAGTCGGAGATGGTCTCGGCGAATCCGATGGCCAGGGCCGACAACATGGCCGGGGCCAGGATGGGGAGGACCACCCGGGCGGTCCGCCACCGGCCGGCGCCGTGGACCCGGGCGGCGTCCTCGAACTCCGAGCCGAGGTTGGCCAGCGCCACCGACACCGCCATGTAGGCGAAGGGGACGATGGTCATGGTGTCGACGAAGACCACCCCGATGGGGCCGAAGAACAGGTGGTCGGCCGCCCCGGTGGGGATGCCGAGCTGGTTGAGGACGCCGTGGGGCTGGAGGAGGTACTCCCATCCCTCCGCCACCAGAAACGACGGCATCAACAGCAACGCCCAGACCGCCAGCGGGTAGACCCGGCGGCCGATGAGGTTGGTCCGCTGCACCCCCCAGGCCAGGGCGAGGGAGATGGCCAGCGCAAGCACCGCGCAGACGGCGCTGAGCCACAACGAGTTGATCAGCCCGCGGGCGAAGAACCCGCTGAAGGCGGTGTGGAAGTTGGAGAGGGTGAACCACTGGGTCCCCTGGGAGAGCAGCCGCGGCGAGATGGCGGTGATGAGGAACAGCAGGATGGGGACGATGAGCAACAAGGCCAGCACCGCCCACAGCACCACCGAGAAGGCGACGCTCGGAAACCGCAGCGCCAGCCGGTAGCGCCGGGCGAAGCCGGGGCTCAGTGTGTGGCGGCCAGGGGATGGCACCGGCCCCGGGGGCCCCACCGGCGCGGTGCCGGGAGGGCCGCCAGGACCGGGAGGGGGGACCAGCGGCGGGGCCAGGTGGGGGGTGGCAGTCAACGCCCCGCCGCTGGAGGCTTGGGGATCACTGGACGATGTTGTCGGTGAACCAGGTATTGATCGACGCTTCGCGGGGACCCCAGGTGTAGGGATTCAGGGTCTGGGTCGGGAGGGTCAAGAGGGGTGGCAGGGGCGCCAGCGGGTTGACCCCGTTGACCAGCGGCCAGTAGAGGGAGTCGCCGGTCGGGTCGCCGGACTGCATCACCTTCTGGCCGGCCGGTGAGAGGACGAAGTTCACGAACTGCTTGGCTTCGGCCTGGGCGGTGGCGGAGGAGTGGGCGTCGATCCCGAGCACCGAGGGGAGCACCGTTTCCGGCTTCAGGAAGGCCACCTTGATGTTCGGGTTCTTGAACCCGGCCCCGATCCCGGCCGAGCTCTGGATGGTGGCCACCTTGATCTGCCCGGTCTCCAGGGCCTGGAGGGTATTGGTGTTGGTCTGGAACACCTGGAGGCCGTTGGCCTTCAGGGCGCTGAAGAACGCCTGGCCCTGGCTGGTCCCACCCAGCTGCTGGTACTGGCCGGCGACGTAGGGATAGGTGGGCCCGGACACCGACGGGTCGTTCATCCCCACCGCCCCTTTGTAGGCGGGCGACAGCAGGTCGTTCCAGGAGGTCGGGGGGTTGGGCACCGTCGTGGAGTTGTAGACGAGGGCGGCGGCCATGGTCACCCCGGTCGGGACGTAGCTCTGGTCCTTCGGCACCAGTGACTTGCCCAGTGAGTTGTAGGCGACGCTGGGGGTGAAACCCTTCAGCAGGTAGTTCTGGGTGTCGAGGGAAGCGAACGCCTGATCGCCGTCCACCCAGAAGAGGTCCCACTTCGGATTGTTCTTTTCGGCTTCGATCTTGGTGAACAGCGGGCCGGTGCTGTCGTCGTCGAGGTTGACGGGGATGCCGGTGGCGGCGGTGAAGGCCTTGGCCATCGCCGAGTCGTAGCCCTCGGCGGCGTAGAGGACCAGCGGCACCTTGGCGGTGGCCGACGCCGGCTTGGAGGCGGGGGAGGCGGCAGGAGTGCTCGAACAAGCCGCCAGTCCCACCGCCCCGGAGAGGGCAACGGCTCCTAGCGCGAATCGTCCTCGTGCCCGGCGGGTGCGGGTCGGACGCGGCTCGGCACCGTTGCCGGTAGTGCGAACCGTCCCGGTCGTGCGAACCGTCCCGGTCGTGCGGACCTGGCCGGGGGTGCGGATCTTTCCTGACCGTGCGGCGACGTCCATGGTGGACGGTTCTCCTTCCGATGGCGGGTATTGCAAACGTCGACCGCGGAGCCATGGGCTCGAGGTCTGAATCCGGCGAGAAACCTGTTGCGCCGAGGAAGTCGGCCGCGGCCTGCGGTCATCTACGCCTTCCGGCCACGTCCTGGCGGGCGAACTCCCGCAGGAAGTCCTGGAATGCCTGGGCGACCCCGCTCATCTCCACGGCATAGGACCATGCCGTTTCCGGTTGCGGCGTAACGAGATTGGCGGTGGCCGGCGTCGGGAGAGGCTCTCGATTGGGAGGGGTCTCTGGCGGAGTCGCTGCGGTCACCAAGGAGGACGTTATGGAGCGCAGGTAAACGTCAGGTCATGTTCTGATGGCAGACAGATGAACGATGGAAAAACAGTTCGTCAACATCCTGGCTAGCGTTGGCGGCAGCCAAGAGGAGGAACCCGGTGCGCACGCGGATGACGAGGGGGGCGTCGACCCGGTTGGCCGCCGCGGCACTGGTCTCGATTATTGCCCTGTCTTCGGTCGCGACGTTCGTGACGACTTCTGTCAGCGCGTCTGCCGCCACCGCGACCGGCAGCCACACCGCGAACGACCGCGTGACCGGCGCCGCCGACAGCCCGCCGATCGCCTCCGGGTTGTCGGTGAGCCACGGGCCGGGCGGCGCCCAGATCGTCGATGCCCAGGGCCGCACGGTGGTGCTGCGCGGCGTCAATCTGGTCGGTCTCGAAGACGATGTGTATCTGACCGCCAACGGAAGCGAGCCAGGTCCCGCGCCTTTCTGGCCGGAGGCTCCCTCGAACTATGACGGAACCTGTCCGGCCAACTCCCACCAGGTCTCGGAGCCGCCGGTCTGCGAAGTGCAGGCGGGACTGGCCGAGTACGCCCAATCCGGATCGGCGGGTTCGGAGAACGACCTGGCCCAGATGCGGGCGTTGGGATTCAATGTGATCAGGCTGCCGGTCAGCTGGAGCCAACTCGAGCCCTCCCCGGGGGCCTACAACGCCACCTACATCGACCGCATCGCCCAGGTGGTGAGCTGGGCCGGCCAGCAGGGGATCTACGTGCTGATCGACATGCACCAGGACAACTACTCACGCTTCACCCCCGAGACCTCCCCGCTCTCAATCCCGGGGGTGCTGGCCCCCACCCAACAGAGTGGCGGGCATGCCGACGGGGCGCCGCCGTGGGCGGTGATGGCCGACGGTGTTCCCGCCCTCAGCCCGCTCGGCCAGAGCGATCTCAACACCTTTGTCGAGACTGCCTTCACCAACTTCTGGCTCAACGCCGTCCCTACCGGGGCCAATGGCAAGCCGCTTCCGCAGGGATCGGCTCCGGGCCCGGGGCTGCAGGATCACTACATCGGAGCGATGGCGGCGCTGGCCGAACGCTTCAAGGGTGATCCGACGGTGGCCGGCTACGAGATCATGAACGAGCCGTTGCCGGGCCTCGTCGCCGCCCCCGGCGTCTTCGACCAGGGGTACCTCTATCCCTTCTACCGCCGGGTGATCGACGGGTTGACCGGCATCGCCAACGGGTCGGTCTGCCCGACCGGGACCTCGTACACGGCTCTGTGCGGCTACCGGGATCTCGGGATTCACGACACCCAGATGTTCTTCTTCGAACCGACGGCGACCCGGAACCTGACCGATGTGGCTCTGGGTCTCTCCTTGCCGTTTACCTCCTATCCCGACATCGTCTACGCCCCCCACGCCTACACCCACGTGTTCACCCTCGATACCCAGGTGCCGGGCGGGGTGCTCTCGGGTCTTTACCCGCTCGGCTACGGCCAGGCGATGACAACCGCCAGTGTCGAAGCCGCGGCCATGGGCGCCGCGCTGTTCATCGGGGAGTACGGCAACGCCAACTCGGCCGACAACAGCATCCTGTCCAGCGAGACGGCGGCGATGGACGGCGCCGCGGTCGGCTCGACCCTGTGGGCCTGGAAGGGAAACTGCAATCCCGGAGTCACCGCCGACGCTTGTGAGCCGGGCCTGTGGTCGATGTTCGCGGGGGACGTCTCGACGCCACCGACCCACAACGGCGCCCTCATCCCGTCCCGGGTCGAGTACGTCTCCCGGGTCTATCCCCGGGCCACCGCCGGACAGCTCCTGTCGTTGTCCTACGCCCCGGCGGCGGGATCATTCGTCATGAGCGCCAACTCCCGGGTGAAGGTGACACCGGGTGCCCAGGATCATGAGACCGAGGTCTACATCCCCTCGACGGTGTCCGGTGCGGTCACGGTGAACGGCGCCGCCTCCCTCGATGCCGTCACCCACAACCCAGATGGGAGCCGGCTGGCGTTCGTGGCCCCGACCGGCGCCGGGATCTACGGGGTCAAGGTGGCGTAGTCAGCCGGGCCACCGGTCTGCGGATGCTCCTGGAGCTCGAGTGGGATCGATCCTTACGTCACCGACATCCCGACGATCGGCTGGTTGAGATGGATGCCCCCGGTGGAGCCGAAGAAGACGGCGTCACCGAAGGAGAAGATCCCGCCGTCCGACGCCACCAGCCAGTAGCCCTTGCCCAGGGTGGGGGGCGGTGGAGGTGGCGGTGGCGGGGCCTGGACATAGGTGAAGAGATCTCCCGGTCCGGTGGCGGAGGTGCCCCCCGGCGTCGTCAGGGTCACGTCGACCGTTCCCGATCCAGCCGGGGAGGTCGCGGTGACGGAGGTGGCGCTGCCCACAGCAAAGCCGGCGGCCGGGACCGTGCCGAACTTCACGGAGGTAGCTCCGTTCAGGTTGGTTCCGGTGATGGTCACCGACGTGCCACCCGCCGCCGGGCCCGTCGCCGGGTTGAGGGAAGTGACCGTCGGGACCGCGCCAACCGGAGCCACTGGGGTGGCGGAGACCTCGTTGGAGGCAGCCGATGACCCCACACTGTTGACGGCCTTTACCGTGAAGAAGTAGGCGGTCCCGTTGGTCAGCCCGGTGACGGTAAACGTGGTGCCGGTGACGAGGGTGGCCCCGTTGGCCGGCGTTGTCGATTCACCTCCGGCGACCGTTCCGACGAAGACGTTGTAGCCGGTAATGGGGGATCCGCCATTGCTACCGGGTGCGGTCCAAGTGAGCACCACACTGGCATTACCCGGCGCGGCGCCAACGATGGTCGGTGCACCGGGGACGGTGATGACGGGGGGAGGGGCGACCGTGCTGATTTGCACGGCGGGGACGTAGTACGGGGCAACCCCGGGTGAGGAGACCCACCAGCAGGCATTGGTGGGCGAGTCGAGCCGGAATGTGCCCGTTCCAGCGGTCCCGCCATCACAGTAGAACGCCGCATCGGGGGAGTTTTGGAAGAGGGTTCCGGGGTTCGGATCTGACCCCGCAGAGACGTTGGTGGGGTCTTGCGACAAGGCGATGTTGAGCGAGTCAGCGGGACCCGGAAGGCTGGTCGGATTGGGACCAAATGTTTGGGTGTCGTACCCGATGCCGTAAATGAGGTGGGTCGGGAGGACGACGTTGGCAGCACTGATATCGAAGACGACGTTGGTGGCCAAACCGGTGTTGCAGGTGGAATCCACCGAGTCGAACCACCGGCCGGCATTGCCCCCGGTGCAATTGGTGAGGTCAGCGGACGGGCGGAACGGGATGTTGAACGTTTGGGTCAGCGTGGTGATGAGACTCCCCACCGTGTGGAGGGGGTTGACGTTATAGAGATTGAGGGTGAACGTATCCGGGAAGGTCGATCCCGGGGTCGTGACGCAGGTGACACCTCCGCCGGTTTCGCACGCCTGGCTGCTCATGGTCACCGTCACCTGACCGGCAGCCAGCGATGACGGGGCCAGGGTGACCTCGTTGCCGAACTCGTTGAAATGCTCGGACTGAGCACCGATGCTCGGCAGGTTGCCGGGAAGAGGATTGACCGTGCTGTCGTACTGAATCACGCTTCCGGCGGGGAGGGCGCCGGCGGGGGGACCGATAATCACCCCGCCGCCGATTACTCCGAGGACAATGCTCGCGGCGGCCAACGTTCCGGCGATGCGACGGGGTCGTGTCACGTTATCCAAGCTTTCCCGAGGTTTCGCGGACGCTTTCTGTCTCGCAAACCATCGGCAGAAGCGAACGTACTCCTTGAGATTGCCGAAGACAAAGGCGGGATTCGCGGGATCGCGCCGGCGCGTTGGCAGTTCGACCTTTGAACGTCAGGATCGGAAGGCCGGAAAGTCAACTCGCCGGGCCTGAGCGCGGCGGCCAGCCACTGGCAGGCGCCGTGCCGTCTTCGTTCGTCATGAAATTGCAACAAAGGTGACTGCCGATACCGGCGACACTCGGCAATCATTGGAGCGTGCAAGTCGTACTCCCCGATCGGGACCGTCTGCCATCGAACGCGGACGCCCCGACAGCCCGCCAGACGAGTGGGTGGTCGACACCGTGGCACTGACCGAAGGGGTAGCGGAGGCACCACCGGCGTCGGAGTCCGAGGTGGAGGAGGCGGCAGCCTGGCTCCAGGAGATCGTGGCGGCGGTGGCCAAGGTGGTGGTCGGGCACGACGACGCCATCCGGCTGTCGGTGGCCTGCTTGCTGGCCGGCGGGCACCTGCTGGTCGAGGACGTGCCCGGTGTCGGCAAGACGACGTTGGCCCGGGCGCTGGCCGCCGCCATCGGGGCCCAGTGGCAACGGGTGCAGTGCACTCCCGACCTCCTGCCGACCGATCTCACCGGCGTGCACGTACCGGTTGGCGAGGTCGGGTCGACCGCCCGAAGGGTCGAGCTCCGTCGCGGACCGCTGTTCGCCGAGGTGGTGATGGCGGACGAGCTCAATCGGGCCTCGCCCCGCACCCAGGCCGCTCTCCTCGAAGCCATGGAGGAACGCCAGATCACCTTGGACGGGGTGACCTATCCGCTGCCGCGGCCATTCTTCGTGGTGGCCACCCAGAATCCCGACGACTTCGAAGGCACCTATCCCCTCCCTGAGAGCCAGCTCGATCGCTTCCTCTTCCGGCTCCACCTCGGATTCCCATCGGTCGACGCCGAGATGTCGCTCCTCCGCCAGGGCGGTTCGACCTTCGGATCGGCACCGGAGACGGTGGTGGTCGACGCGGTCACCGTCCCCGCCGAGCTCCTGCGGATCGCCGGCATCGCCACCCGGGTCTACCTGGCCCCCGCCCTCCGTCGCTATCTGGTCGAGCTGGCCGGCGCCACCCGGCGGGAGCCACGACTGCACCCGGGGGTCTCCCCCCGGGCCCTCCTCGGGCTGGCTGCCGCCGCCCGGGTCTGGGCGGCGGTTCACGGTCGCAACTATGTCCTCCCCGACGATCTGCTCGAACTGGTCGAGCCCACCCTCGCCCACCGGTTGGGCCTCGGCGTGATCGTGGACCGGGCGGAGGTCAGTGCGCTGCTCGACGAGATCGTCAGGGCGGTGCCGGTCCCGTTCCCGGAACGGTGATCATTGCCTCGGCGGAGAGACAGCGGGAGCTTCTCGTCGGCGACCTCATCATCGAGCGCGACAAGCGGGACAAGCAGGAAAAGGGGGCCGCCTCTCGAAAGGCCCCCCGTCGACCGGCCCGGGGCGCCTCGCTGACCGGCCGCGGCTGGGTGGCGGCGGTGGTCGGGGTGGCCCTCATCGGCACCGGGATGGTGGTCGGGAGCGTGGAGCTGGCTCAAGGGGGTATGGCCATGGTAGGGCTGGTGGCCGGCGCGCGGGTGGTGGCCTGGTTCCGGGGGCGCGTCGCGGTGCGCAACCTCCGAACCCAGCCGCCGATGGTGCCGGTCGGGATGCCGGCGCAGTTGACCGGTCAACTCGGGGGCCGGCGGGACCGCTCGGCCTTCGGCTCGTTTTCCCTCCCCATCGACACCCGGGAGCGGGGGACCTACGCCCTGGCCGAGTCGATGACCTGGCGTTCCGATCCGCTGGGTCTGATTGTCGTGCGGCAGCGCACCAATCGGGTTCGTCAACGGTTCCTGGTGCACCCTCTCCCTCTTCTCCCCGTCGGCGGTCGGCTGGCGTTCGGAACCGAAGGGGAACCGAGTGCCGCCCTCAAGCCGTTCGAGGACGGAGACGAACTCCGCCGGGTGCACTGGGCGACCAGTGAACGACTGGGTCACTGGATGGTGCAGATGCCGGACACCACTCTGCGGGCGACAACCGCGGTGTTGGTCGACCTCCGTTCCGAGGTCCACACCGCCGAATCCTTCGAGCGGACCATCGGGCTGGCCGCCGGGCTGGTGCAGCCCCGCCAAGGTGGGGGGCCGACCCGCCTGGTGACCACTGCCGGTCTCGACAGCGGGCCGTTGGCGACCTCGGCGCGGTTCTCAGAGGTACTGGCCGCCCTCGCCTCCGCCCGACCCCGACCCGGCCCCGCTCCCGAGGCACTCATCGAGCGACTTCCGGCCCTCCGGCGTTGTGAGCGGGTGGTCATCGTCACCACGCCGGCCGGGTGTCCCGCCACCGCCCGGCATCGGCAGCGGACCGAATACGTGGTGACCGAGGGCCCGGCGCAGTCGAGGTCGAACCCGGGGAGGATCGGCGGTCTCACCGACAGCGCCGAGCCACGCACCGCGCTGGCGCCGGTGCCCCTGCAGACCCCACCCCCGTCCTTCTCGCCGACCGCCGCGGTTCGCCCGATGGTGGTGATCGGACGGCTTGCCGCCACCGGAGTGGCGGTGGCCGCCCTCGGTCTCCTCTTCACCGGGGACGGCTGGGTGGTTCCGCTGGCGACGGCGGCGCTGGCCGGACACGGGTTTCCCTTTCTCGTCGATCTGGGCGCCCGCCTCCTCTCCCGTCGTCGGGCCCGGGGGGTTCGATCTTCGATCCCCCTTGGGATTCTGGGTGGGGTGGTGGGCACCGCGGTGGTGGCCGGGCTGCTCGCCAATGGCGGTCACCCCGGGCACCCTCCGATCATCGGCGACTTCTCCGCGCTGGTCCGCTCGCTTTCGAAGCTGCCGGCGACGCTCCAGGTGACCGGGGTGCTGGCCCCGGAACGGATCCCCTTGGTGGTCGGGTCCACGGTGGCCGTCGGCTTGGCGGCCACCATCGCCGAGTTGTTGGCCCGTCGGGGAAAGCTCGTCTGGTCCGCGCTCCCTGCCTCCATCGTGGTGGTGTTCGGGGCCATCGAGGGCGTCGGTCATCTCTCGACCATCACCACCGGGGTGTTGGCGGCGTCGATGGTGGTGGCGGTGGGACTGATCGCCGGCGGAAGTCGAGACGCCATTCGGGTCTCGAGGCGGCATCGGTCGAGCGACGACGGTGGCGCGTCCCCCACGGTGCTGCCGGGCTATCCGCGGACGTGGGGGCGTCGATGGCTCCAGGTGGCGGCGGCGGTGACAGCCGTCGGCGGCTGCCTGGCATTGGCGGGTTGGCTGGGCACCCTGGCGGTCTCCGCCACCGGAGGCGGATTGGTCTCCCTCCGGATTCCCGCCCGGGCCGGTTTCGTCCACATCGATCCGACGGTGAGTTTTGCCGCCGAACTCTCCCAACCCGGGGGCCAGGTCCTGTTCACGGTGCGCAGCCCGGTGCCTGACTATTGGCAACTGGTGACGCTCGATGTCCTTGGACCCTCCGGGTTCGTCTCCGCCGACACGACGTTCACGCCCTTCGCCTCCCAACCGCAGCCGACGCCCAACGGGCGCCGGGTGGTCGAGATCTTCCACCTGGTGAGCCTGTCGAGTCCCTGGCTCCCGGTCGGCGGTATCCCGATCAGCATCACCGGAATCGCCGGGATGGACTGGTCACCGGAATCGGAGACCCTGTTCGTTCCGAACGAGGAGCCGGCGGCTCCGGGAGCCACCTACGCGGTGGACGCCTTGCAGCCCACGCCGAGCGCCGCCGAGCTGGCCAGCGCCACCCTGGTCGCCCAACCTCCGCCGGTCGACCTCGGGGTCCCCTCCGAGCCGGCCCGCGTCGTTCGCCTGGCTCACCAGGTGGTCGCCGGTCTGACCACCCCGTACCAGAAGGCAGTGGCGATCCAGAACTACCTCCGGGCCAACGAGACCTACAACCTTCAGCCGCCGACCGGTCCCGGCAACCAGCTCGAGCGCTTCCTCTTCGTCACCCACGCCGGCTACTGCCAGCAGTTCGCCGCCGCCTTTGCGCTGCTGGCTCGGATCGACGGACTACCCACCCGGGTGGCGGTCGGCACCACCCCCGGTCAGCTCATCCAGGGTGACACCTATCAAGTGACGACCGCCGACATCCATTCATGGCCGGAAGTCCTGTTTGCCGGACTCGGATGGGTGCGATTCGAGCCCACCCCCGGACGGGGGGCACCCGGGAACACCGGCTATACCGGGGTGGCACCCATCCAGGTGGGGACGGCCGGCGGCAGCTCGGTGGCCCCGGTGGAGTTCCCGACCAGCATCAGCTCGCCCGACCTGGCGGCTCCCAAGGGGGTGGATCCGCTGTCGGGGACCTTGCCATTGACGGTCCCCCCGACGTCGGTGCCGCTCCCAGTGTCGACCCATCACGGGACCAACAGCTCTTCGGACCAAGGGACGAATGTCGGATGGATCGCCTTCGGGGGAGGGGCGGTGGCGCTCCTGGTTGTCGGCCTCCTGATCGCCACTCGCTTTCGGAGACGAGTCCTCCTCGCGGTGACTGGTGGTGGCCGTGGATCCAAGGACGGCGACGGGAGGGAGGTGCCCCATGATCTGCTGCGGGCGTGGGAACAAGCCTGCGCGACGGTTGGCCCACTGATCGGAGAGCGCCGCCCGGCGGAGACCCTCCGTGCTTACGCGCTTCGCTCCGAAGGCCGGGTGCCAGGGGAGACAGCCCGCCAACTGCAGGTGCTGGCCACGGCCCTCGGGCAGGCGTTCTTCGGGCCCCCGCCGACGCCGGCCCCAACCAGCTGAGCCAGGGCCTTAGCCAATCGGACGGAACGCCAAGCGGGGGTCCGGCATCACCGGTACTGGCCGGCGCCCGGGTAGGGGCCCGGATTCGGCGACCACTGGCGGTTCTCGTAGGGGTAGACCCGGCGGGCGGGATGGCGCCGGTTCCACCACCGGAGGGCGGAGGCGCCGAGCAACGCATCACCCACCGACAGGGATCCCAGCGGCCGGCGCCAGGTGCGCCAGACCCCACGCAACGCTACGAATCCGAGCACGGCTCCCACGCAGAACAGCGCCCCGATGATCGCGGCGAAGGCTCGGGGGGCGATGGCCAGGGCCAGGAGGGCCAGGCACGCCATCGCCACCATGAGGCGATGGCGGGGAGGGTGGCGCCGGACCGGCTGGAGATGCATCAGTTGGTTCGGGTGAATGGAGGGGGTGGTCATGGCGGGAACGTTACGGAGGGGGTGTGACACAGCGACTGAGCTGCGGAAATGTCGCCATACCCACCGACGAGCCGGTGGGCCCTCGAACGCCCGGCGCCAAGTTCCCGAGCCAGGGAGGCGGTCCGAGAACCCGGGCGGACAGATAAGACTGTGGAGGTGAGGTCCAGACCCCAAGGAGCAGCATGACCATCGACCGGCCGACCTTTGCCAGCGACAACTGGTCGGGGATGCACCCCGACGTGCTGGCCGCGGTGGTGGCCGCCAACGGTGGCCAGGCCCCCGCCTACGGAGCCGACCGGGTGACCGAGGAAGCCATCCGGCTCTTCCGCCAGCACTTCGGCGACAGCGCCGAGGTGTTCTTCGCCTTCAACGGCACCGGGGCCAATATCGTCGGGCTGGCGTCCATGTTGCTGCCCTTCCAGAGCGTGATCTGCGCCGACACCGCCCATATCAATACCGACGAGTGCGGTGCACTCGAGAGGCAACTCGGGAGCAAGTTGGTCACCGTGTCGACGCCGGACGGGAAGCTCACCCCCGAGCTGGTGGAGTCGGTGGCGGTGGGCCGCGGCAACGAGCACCACGTGCAGCCCCGGGTGGTGTCCATCACCCAGTCCACCGAGCTCGGGACCTGTTACACCCCCGAAGAGGTGTCAGCCATTGCCAGCTGGGTGCACCGTCACGGGATGTTCCTCCATCTCGACGGAGCCCGACTGTCCAACGCCGCCGCCTTTCTCGGGGTCGACCTCGGTGACTTCGGGCGCGAGTGCGGCGTCGACGTGCTGTCCTTCGGCGGCACCAAGAACGGGGCGATGGGCGGGGACGCAGTTGTGGTCCTCCGCACCGAGTACGCCTGGGCCCTCCCCTACATCCGGAAGCAGTCCCTCCAGCTGGCCTCCAAGATGCGCTTCATCTCCGCCCAGTTCGTCGCCCTGCTCACCGACGACCTGTGGCGCAAGAACGCCGGGGCCGCCAATGCCATGGCCCGGCGCCTGGCCGACGGGGTATCGAAGGTCCCCGGGGTGACGGTGTCCCACCCGGTCCAGTCCAATGCGGTGTTCGCCACCCTGCCGACCGAGGTGACGGAGAAACTCCAGCTCGACTACCCGTTTCATCTGTGGAACGAAGCGACCGGCCAGGCCCGGTGGATGGCGTCGTTCGACACCACCGAGGAGGACGTGGACGGGTTCGTGAAGCGGCTGGCCGAGCTCTCCTGAGCGACCGGCGCCACCGGGCTACGCACTACTTGGCGAACTCCCAGTACTGGAATTCGCACATCATCGGCAGGAGGTACTTCACGTAGATCGAGTGGATCTTGACCACCTCCTGGTCGTCGACATGGAGGTTGATGAGGTCGACCCGGTCGTCCTGATCGCGGAACGCCTCCGCCCGCTTCTCGATGTTGATCAACTCGTCGAGCGTGCCCACCGAGAACCCGAAGTGGTCCATGCGGGGTCCCTGCATCGGGCTCTCGTCCGACACCAAGAAGATGAATTGATCCCAGTGGACGCAGCTGAGGACCAGCCGACGGCGGTCTTCGGTCATCACGTCGATCTCGTCGAAGCCGAGCACGTCGTGGAAGAAGCGGCAGATGTCCCGCCGCCCGTCCTCCCCCAACGATTCGGCGGGCAGGGACATCGCCACGTGGTTGAACCGGGGGTTGCCCGACGGGTAGAAGTCGTGTGCCATCAAACCCTCCCTTGCCTCAAGAAAGCCGCGTGCATCAGAGCCAGACCTCGGGAACGACCATCACCTTGCCGGCGATCCGTCCGGTGGCCAACGCTTCCAGCGCGTCGCCCAGTCCATTGAGCGGGACGTCGGTGGTGTCGATGAGCAGGTCGCCGGGAACCCGGCCGGAGGCCAGCAGCTCGAGGGCCTGCTCGAACCCTCCCTGGTCGTAGACGAACGATCCGCAGACGGTGAGCTCGTTGAGGATCATCCGGTTGGGATCGAAGGCGGGCGCCTCGATCCCGGCTCCGACCATCACCAACACGCCCCCCCGGCCCAGCTGGTTGAAGCCGGCCTCGATGGCCGCCTTGTGGCCGGAACACTCCAGGACCACATGGAAGGGGTGGGCGGAGAGTCGCTCGGGCTCCCAGGGCGGAAACAACTCGAGTTCGGAGGGGTCGAGGACCCGGGTGGCGCCGAGATCCCGAGCCAGTTGCTTGCGACCCTCGGCGGGTTCCACCACCGTGATGTCGGTGACTCCCATCGCCTGGAGGCCGACCACCGAGAGGGCGCCGATCGGTCCCGCCCCGATGACCATGGCCGTGTCGCCGGCGGTGACCCCCGAACGGGTGATCCCGTGGAGGGCGACCGACAGCGGTTCGGCCAGCGCCGCCCGCCGGGGTGACAGCCCGTCGGGGAGCCGGAGCACCCCGCCCGCCCCCACCAGGATGTATTCCGCGAAGGCGCCGTCGGTCCAGTCGGAGATGTTCAGCGAGCGGTTCTCGCACTGGGAGGGTTTGTCCTCCCGGCAGCGCCGGCAGGTCCCGCATCGAGGGGAGGGGCCGCCTACCACCCGCTCGCCCACCGACCAGGTGTCGACGTTGTCGCCCACCGCCACGATGGCGCCGGACCACTCGTGGCCGGCCACCGCCCCCGCCTTCAGGCCCCAGCCGTCGCGGAGCTGGTGGATGTCCGAGCCGCAGATGCCGCAGTGGTCCACCGCCACCAGGATCTGCTCCGGGCCGGGGACCGGGACGGCCCGCTTCTCCACCGTGACGATCCCCGGCGACTGGTAGACGGCCGCCGCCATGGTGTCGGGGAGCGGGGAAACAGACAGGGAAGCTGACACGAGTGTCCAGGGTAATGCGCGGCCCCCCGGCCGCGCCGACCGGCTCAGCCCAGGAGATCAACGGTCACCGAAACGCCCAAATCCCGACGTCAGCCTTGCCGTTCAAGCTGGCGGGCCAGGTTGGCCGCCTCTCACCTCGCCGGTTGGGCCCCCACCGCCAGCTCGGCCTCGGACAGCGAGTCGTGGATGTCGATCACCACCTCTTCGGGCTCCGGGCCCCGTTCGAGGTCGGCCTCGATGGCGGTGAGGATTCCCGGCTGCCGGCGGCTGACCACATACAGCCACCCCGCCCCGACGATCATCCAGCCCAGGAAGATGTAGGGGAAGATCCGGACCGGGTAGGGCGGGAGCGGGTAGAAGCTGCCGATGGTCGGCACCATCAGCGCCACACACGCCACCACTGCCAGCACCACGTGGCCGGGACGGAGTTCCCCGATCTTCTTCAGGAACACCGGGGCGGCGATGGTGATGAGGAAGTAGGCGAGGAGGAACCCGAACGCCGCCAGGGTGCCGGCGTCGCCGAAGCTGGTCAATGGGTTGGTGAAGATCTCCAGGATGGTCGGCACCAGGAAGATGACCGCCATGTACACGGTGATGGCGATGTGGGGGGTCCGGTTGGTGGTGTGGGCCTTGCCCAGGTGTCCGCTGAAGATCCCGTGGCGGGCCATCGGGTAGATGATCCGGGACCCGGCGTTGAGGCACGACAGCGAGAGCCCGAAGAAGCTGACCATCGCCCCGATGGACAGCGGGATCTTGAACCAGCTGACCCCGTAGGCGTTCGACAGGGTGTTGAGGGGGGCGGCCAGTCCGCTCAGCGGGGTGCTGAGGTGACTCGCCCCGGCAACCTCGACGTAACTCATGAACACGAAGAACAGCCCGGTGGCGATCAGGCTCCAGACCACCGCTTTCGGCACGTTCTTGAGCGGATTGCGGGCTTCGCCGCCGAGGGCGGTGGCGCTCTCGAAGCCGACCAGGGAGAAGATGCAGGCCACCACGGCCAGCGCCATGCCGTGGACCCCGACCCCGTGCAGCTTCACCTGGGAGGTGTCGACGCTGAAGCCGTGTTTGAAGAGGATGATGCAGGCCAGGGCGATGATGGTGGCTACCGAGGCGGCTTCCAGGACCAGGGTGAGGATCGACGACACCCGGATGTCCTTGAAGGCGATGAACCATCCCGCCACCGCGCTGATGGCGAAGAAGACGATGGGGTGGATCGAACCGTGGTAGCCGAGCGCGCTGAGGAGCTGTCCGCAGAACACCGCGAACCCGCACATGCCCGCCACCGCGATGAAGAGGTAGGACCAGATCAGCGTCCAGCCGGAGAACACCCCGGCGGTGGGCCCGAGCCCCCGCCCGGTATAGGCGTACATGGTCCCGGCCCCCGACGATCGTTTGGCGAACTGGTTGAGGCAGAACACCACGAACAGCAGCATCACGGTGCCGAACCCGTAGGCCAGCCAGGTGCCGGCGCCGGCGTTGGAGAAGGCCAGTGGGATGATCAGCACCGCGGTCATCGTCGGGGAGATGAGCGCCACCGACTGGGCCAGCAGCGCCGGGAACCCCAGCACGTTGGCGCGGAGCCCGACCGTCTTTTGGATCTTCAGGGCGGATGCGGAGTCTCGGAGCATGGTCACGGTTCGGTTCTCCTTGTGCGTGGTTCCCCCCACGGATGAAACACAACAGATGTCGCCCGGTGCGGACCGGCCGGTCGGGGCCGACCCCATCACCGGCTACTGGCTACTGGCTACTGGCTAAGGGCTATTGGTCATTGCGGCTACTGGTCACTGATGAGCGGTTCGGGAAACGACTGGTCCTCGAGCAGCAGGTCCTCGTAGAAGGCCCCGAACGGCCGGTCGGGGTGGGCGATGGCGATCTCCAGCACCCACAGGTTCGGGCTCGGGCGGAACTCGACGTCGGCCAGCGAGCCGTCGTAGTGGGCCGAATGGGGGTAGTCGGAGAGGCGGTGACCGGAGAGGTCGAGGTTCAACTTCCACCCGAGGGCCTCGGTGGTCTGGATGGCGAAGTCGTAGAGGTCGTGGCCGGTGGTCCCGTTGGCGAACCACTCGTTGCGGACGGTGTCCCAGATGGTCCGGACATCCTGTCTGGCCCGATGGTGCTCGGGGTCGGAGCCGACCACGAAGGTGTCGCCGGCGTCGCCCTCGCAGCCCTGGTACACCGGGCCGATGTCCACGAAGAAGATGTCGTCGCTCCCGAGGATCACCCCGGGCTCCGACCGCTCCATGAAGTCCTTGGTGGTGTTGGGCCCAAAGCGCACGATGATGTGGTGCCAGCCCCGGCGCATGCTCAGGCCGGAAAGAATCTTGCGGGCCCGGGCTTTGGCGTCCTCTTCGACCATGCCCACCTCCACCTGGTCGGCGATCATCCCCACCGCCGCCCGGGTCCGGGCCCGGACCTCCATCAGCTGGTCGAGGGAGAACTTGTGTCCGGTGGCTTCCAGGTCAGAGGGCATGGTCATGATGAGGCCTCCGTTCGGAGCTAGTGGGCGAGATTCGAGGACGGGAACAGTGGGCGGTTGCGAAGGTCGGGGGGAGCATCGACGGCCACCACCAGCACCTCGGTGGTGCCGCCCTCCGCGCCCAACCGGTGGGGGAGGGCGGCGTCGAAGTGGGCGCTCCCGCCGGTCGGGATCGAGTGGGTGACATCTTCGAACTCGAGTCGCAGGCTCCCGGCCAGGACGTGGATCCACTCCTCTCCCCGATGGCGGGCGAAGGGCGGGGGGACCCGGTCGGGCTCGATGGTGATCCGCAGCGCATCCAGGGTGGAGGAGCCGGGGAAGCCGCTGCAGGCGGAGACGATCAGGCCGTTGGCCAGGTGGGTCGGCTCGTGGTCGGAGTAGATGGAGACGGCCGATTCCCCCGTCCCTTCCCCGAGCAGCGCGCTCATCGAGATGCCGAGGGCCCGGGACAGGCTGATCAAGGCGGCGATGGACGGCTGGCGGTCACCGGATTCCAGGCGGGAGAGGTGGGCGGTGGAAAGGTCGGCTCGGAGGGCGAGCTGCTCGAGGGTGAGCCCGGCCCGGACCCGCTCCTCGTGCAGGCAGGCGGCGATGGATGTGAGGACGTCGGCGAGCTCCATGGAGCCGACTATGAAGCCTTGTTGCCTCAGAGGCAAGTAGTTTTGCCACAGTTCACGCCGCCGTAACAGGGCGGAACCCGCCCCGTAACAAGGGGGGCCGGCGCCCGTGGTGGGTGGACCTAAGCCAGGTCGGCCAACTCGCTGGCGGCAGGAAAGCGGGTCCGGTCCGCCACCAGGGCGGCGAAGCGGGCGAGGACCCGATTGCGGACCGGCGCCAGTGACGCCAGGGCACCAGGGGTGGCGGTTCGGATGGCCTCCGGCCCGCCGACCATGGGCTCGGCATCGGTGCCGAAGGCAGCCAGGAATCCCTCCACCGCCACCGCGGTGACTTCGAGGTGGAACTGCAGCCCCCACGCCGCCGCCCCCAGCCGGAAGCCTTGATTCCGGTAGTTGCCGTTGCCGGCCAGCCGGACCGCCCCGTCGGGGAGGTCGAAGGTGTCGCCGTGCCAATGGAGAACGGTCAGCGGGGTCGGGAGCCCGGCCAGCAGCCGGTCGTCAACGCGCTCGTTCGTGAGGTCGACCGGCCCCCATCCGATCTCCGGGCCGGCTGGGCCGGAGAAGACGTTCCCCCCGGCGGCGGCGGCCAGCAGCTGGGCCCCGAGGCAGACCCCGAGGGTGGGAATCCCCCGGTCGATGGCGTCGGCAATGAGCGCCAGCTCGGCCCTCCGGGTGGGAAAGCCGTCGTCGGAGGCGGCCGACATCGGGCCGCCCATGATCACCAGGCCGTCGAGCCCCGACCCGTCGGCCGGGATCCGGTCGCCGGCGAACACCCGGCGGAGGTCGAGATCCACCCCCGCTCCCGACAGGGCCTCGGCGATGGCGAAGGCCGGTTCGGGGGCGACGTGCTGGACAACCAGGCAGTTCGGCATGGGGTGGTCGTGGGCGTCGGAGCCACCCCCGGGGTGGCCTGTCCGGCCCGACTCCTTTCGGCAGCGTCAATCAGCGTCTCGGCGAGGCGCCCGAGAGTAGGGGACGGGAACCACCCCACACCAGCCCGTTTGTGGTTAACATCATGGAAACAATTGTGGTTGCCGGGGGTTTGTACAGCCAGGCCGCCGGGTATCGCGAGGCCGAGATGTTCCAGAAGCTGCTGTTCGCATTGGACGACACCGAGAGGAGCGAGGTAGCCCTCAGTTTTGCTACTGCTGTCGCTCGGGAATGCTCTGCGGTTGTCCATGTCCTCTACGTCAATGAGTACGTGGTCGGTTTCCGGGGTGTCCCCGTCTTCACCGACGAGAAGTCCATCGCCCTGGTGACCGATGCCATCTGCCAGCTCCGGTCGGAAGGCATCCGGGCCACCGGCAGCGTGCGGAGGGCCCTCTACCGCCGGGTCGCCCCCACCATCGCCTCCATGGCCGCCGCCGTTTCCGCCGATGCCATCATCCTCGGCACCGATCGCGGTCGCCACCTGGGCCGGTTGTTCACTCACCACGTACGGGAACGGGTCATCCGGCTGTCGGCGCTTCCGGTCATCGCCGCCCCCTCGCCCCTCGGCGTCACCCCGGCCGGTCCGTTGGATCTGGACGAGCTGGTCAACCTTCACCTGGACCGCCAGCCGTCCCCGACCCTCTCGGCCTAGCCCCACCGCTTCCCGACAGCCCCACCGGCCCACCCCGACTGCCAGACTGCGGCCATGGCATTCGGCCAACCGGCGGGACCCCAGGCCTCGGGCCGGCAGGTACAGGAGTTGTTGGCCCTCCTCCAGGAAGCCGGCCACACCGGTTTCCGCGACGCCCGCGGCCCGATGGGGTTCAACCAGCGTCAAGCGGGCGGGAGATTCACCCGCGAGGAGGTGGAGTCGTTCATCGACCGGCTGCAGGCCGAGGGGGACGAGGCCGACGGCGGGGACGGGAGCCCACCGCCGGTTCCCACCGCCACCCGGATGTCCGCCGCCGAGAAGCTGCTCCAGACGATGCCCGCCGGGGATCTCGCCGCCGAGCTCCGGCGCCGGGGCTGGACGGTCGCCGAGCCGTAGCGTCCGGCACCCGCCCCGGGGCGGTCAGGAGTGGTCGGGGGTGGTCAGGGTCTAGCGTCGACCGCCGGTGCGGGCGGTCGGCCAGAGCCAGCGCGGTGAGGGCGGTCAGGCCGGTTGATCGGTGACCGATTCGACCGGCTGGTCCGCCCGCTCGAGGAGCCAACGGGCGATGGGGGGGAACAGCAGCTCCGACAACAAGCCGGTGGCCAACAGCGCGGCCGCCGCCGCCTGATCGAGGATGTGCTCTTCGGTGGCGATGTCGACCACCACCACCAGCACGGTGAGGGTGGTGGACAGCAGCAGGCCGAGGGCCGCGGCCCGGAGTCGCCCGATCTCTCGGCGATGCCGCTGGGCGGGCAAGCTGCGGGCGATCAGGATCGCCACCAGGAACGCCGGGATGAGGAGGAAGTGTTTGGGTTGTTCGACCAGCACCCGCAGGTTGAGGTTGATCCCGGCGGAGATGAAGAAGACGGGGATGAGGAAGCCGTAGCCGACCGCGTCGATCTTGGTAACCAGGTCCCGATCGCTGGAGAAGCCCCGCTGGTCGATGACCTTGATGATCGCCCCGGCGGCGAAACAGCCCAGGATGGCGTCGAATCCGAACACGTCGGCGATCGCCGCGAACACGATCAGCACCAGGATGGAGAGGCGGACGTCCAGCTGCCAGCTTCCCCCCCGCAGGCGGCGGGCGGTGTCGATGAGCCGGGGCGACCGCACCGCCCGGGCCATGACGAGGTCGGCGAAGATCATCAGGATCGCGAAAGCCACGAAGAGCCCGATGCGAAGGGCGGGATCATTGTCGGTGGAGGAGAAAAACACCGCCACCAGGATCAGCGACCCGAACTCGCCCATGGAAGCATGGGCCACCGCCATCTGACCGAACGGGGTCTGGTTTTCACGGGCATCGCGCAGGATCGGCACGATCACGCCGAGCGAGGTGGAAGTGAGGGCGAAACCCAGCAGCAGCGGGTGGCTGATCGACTCGATCCGGGCGATCAGATAGGCCGCCCCGATCCCGATCGCCACCGAGATCACATAGTCGGTGACCACGGTGCCGGCATGGCGCCGGATTTCGACCGGGTTGAGCTCGAGGCCGGCGACAAACAGGAGGAAGCCCAGGCCCAGGAAGGAGAGCACATCGGTGGCCACGTTGGGACTGATCAGGTGGAACCCGAAGGGTCCGACCGCGGCGCCGAGGACCATCTCGACCACCACCGCCGGGATCCGCAATGAGGCCTTCAGGTCGACGATGATCGGCGCGGCCACCGCGATGATGGCGATCACCACCAGGGAGACAAATACTCTCGGTTCCCCGACCACCACCACGGCGACATTGGTGACCAGGGCCGGGACCATCGGCTGAGCCTATAGAAGCGGCCGACCAATTCCAGAGATTGCCTGGGGTCCTAAATAGTCATATTATTTATCCGTAAAGGGAGACTAGGCCGGGGAGCCGGATGAGGAGCGTTGACCGTGGTGATCCAATCCGAGCGCGACCGGCTGGGCGAGCTCGTCCAAATCGAGGATCCGGCGTTTTACGCCGACAATCCCTTTCCGGTCTTCGAGCGCATGCGCCGTGAAGCGCCGGTCTTCTACTACGAGCCTCTCGACACCTGGGTGCTGACCCGCTACGAGGACATCCGGATGGTGGGCCGATCGCCGGAGATCTTCTCGAATCAGGGCGGGATCCTCCTCAATGACATCCGCCACGACAGCGTCATCAAGTCCTTCTTCGGCCAGGATGCCGAGGTCCTGTCCACCACTGATCCGCCCCGTCACCGAGAACTCCGCCGGATGATCTCCCCGAGCTTCACCCCCAACTCCATCAAGGAGATGGAGGGCGCCGTCCGCCGGTTCTGCCGTGACCTGATCGACGCCATCGTCCCCGATCAGCCGATCGAATTCGTCGGTCAGATCGGGGCGGTGATCCCGCTGAAGGCCATTGCCCTCCTGATGGGACTACCCACCGATGACGTCACGCGGCTCAAATACTGGAGCGACGAGATGATCAAAATGGGAGCCGCGCTGGACCGAGAAGGCCTTGCGCTCGCCGCCGCCAACACTGAGGGGATGCGTTCCTTTTTCGACGAGTGGATGATCCGCTGCCTCGGGAAGGAAAGCCGCGAGATGATCCCGACCATCGTGTCGGCCAAGTTGGGCGGCGCCGACCTCAGCTATGACACCATCCACATGTTCCTGCGCTCCGTCCTGGTGGCGGGGAACGAGACGACCAGAGATTTCATCTCCGGAAGCATCTGGGCCTACGCCAACTATCCCGATCAGCGCGCCAAACTTCGGGCGGACCCCGCGCGGCTGGCCGATGCCGGCGAGGAGTGCTTGCGTTGGGTCACCCCCGTGCGCGGTTTTATTCGGACCGTCACCCGGGATACCGAGATTCGCGGCCGGGAGATCAAGCAGGGACAGCACGTCCACATGATGTGGATGGCGGCCAATCGTGACGAGTCCATCTGGTCGGATGCCGATGTGTTCGACGTTTCCCGCCGGCCGGAGCCCACCCACCTCGCCTTCGGGTTCGGGGAACACGCCTGTGTCGGTGCCGCGCTGGCCCGACTGGAAGGTCGGGTGTTCTTCGAAGAGCTCATCCAGCGGTATCCCCACTGGGAGCTGGCCGGTCCGCCGGTGCGTCCTCACTCCGTCCTCCACAACAGTTTCGAGGAACTCCCGGTCGTCTTCTCCACCTGACCTCCCGGTGGCAGGATCCGATCCAACGGTGTTGGCCGGACAGTTGCCTTCTCCCGGATCAAAGAAGTACAATAAACTTACTATTTAGGATTTCCCAGGGGAGTGGCCATGCCAGTCGGGACCGAAGCGATCACCGTCTACTGGATCCCTGGCTGCGGGAACTGCACCCGGCTGAAGGGCTACCTCGCCGATCGGGGTGTCGAATTCCAGGCGGTCGACGTCCAGGGCGACCTCGAGGCATTCGAAGACATGAAGCGAGCCGGGATCCTCTCCATGCCCAGCGTGAGGGTGGGTGATCGCTGGGCCACCGGGTTTGATCTCGACCAGGTCGACGACTTGTTAGGGCTGACCAAGGACCCGGCCGGCCGGGTGCTGGCCATTGAGGAGTTGGTCGAGCGGGCCACCGGGTTCGTTGACGCCGTCTGCCGCCTCGCTCTCCAGCTGCCCCCCGACCACTACGACGATCCGACGCCGACCATGGATCGCTTTGCCGCCCCGTTTCTGTTCATGCTCGACGGGACCCCCTACGTCCCCCACCACAGCTACAAGTCGTTGGTCCACCACATCGCCGGTCATGCCGAGAAGTTCAAGCGCTTCGCGCTGGTCGCCGACGGCATTCACGAACTTGGCTTCGCCATGGAGGTGACCGGCGAGGACGCCGCCTTCGGGGAACCGGAGGAGGCCACCCCGATGTACCGGGTGATCGCCCAGATGGCATTGACCGCCAATGACATCCGGGCCTGGCGGTGGGTGACGCCCACCTGCGACCTCACCCGGGTCATCGGGACCCACTACGGACCCCAGACGTTGCACCAGTTGCTGCAGAGCATGACCTGCTCGCTCGCCCAGCACTATCGCCAGCTCAATGAAATCCTGGTCGAGCGGCTGGGCATCGAGCCGGACCGGCCGGTCGGCGAGAAGGCGTTCGAAGGGCTGCTGATGCCGTCGGGAGTCTGGCAGTAGTGAGCCGGTCGGACCTCGACACCTAGGGGGGAAGGGCGATGGACGCGAAGTTGGATCTGCCCAGGATCGTGTCGGCCGATGACCACGTGATGGAGCCACCCACCCTGTGGCTGGACCGGCTTCCGCGCAAATACCTGGACGTCGGCCCCCGGGTCATCCGTGGCCCCATTCAGGCCATGGATCCGGACTCCGTCGGTCGCCCGATCGGCACCGATTCCACCAAACGGGTGCACTTCGATGCCGGCCGGCCGGCGGACGTCTGGCTCTATGAGTCTCTCCGCATCCCCATCTGGCGGACGTTCGGATCGGTGGGCATGGACCGGGACGACATCAGCATCACCCCGATGACCTATGACGAGATGCGGAAGGGCTGCTACGACCGGGAGGCCCGACTGGCCGACATGGACGCCAACAGTGTTGATGCTTCGCTGTGCTACCCGAATATGTTCGTCCGGTTCTGCGGGCAGACGTTCTCCCAGGCCGAGGACAAGGACCTGGCGTTGCTGTGCGTCAAAGCCTACAACGACTGGATGATCCAGGAATGGGCCGGGCCTTCGGGAGGCCGCCTGATTCCCCTCACCATCATTCCGCTCTGGGATGTCGGCCTGGCCGTGGCCGAAATCGAGCGGACCGCCGGGCTCGGCTCCCGGGCGGTGGCCTTCTCGGAGATCCCCTCCAAACTCGGGCTTCCCTCGATCCACTCGGGATACTGGGATCCGCTCTTTGCGGCGTGCCAGGACACCGGCACGGTGATCAACATGCATTTCGGTTCGGCCTCGGCCTTCTCCACCACCTCGGATGACGCGCCGGCTGCCGTGCTCAACAGCCTGACCTTCCTCAACCCGGCGATGGCCGTCTCCGACTGGGTGATGTCCGGTCTGTTGCTCCGGTTCCCGGGTCTCAAGATCGTCTTCGGCGAGTGCAACATCGGTTGGCTGCCGTACCTGCTCGAACGGATGGACATCGCCTGGGGCGAGAACCGGGGCTGGACCGAGGTCGCCGACCTCCTACCCGAGCCGCCGAGCGAGATCTTCCGCCGGCAGGTGCACACCACGGTCTTCCGGGATTCGCACGGGATGCGCAGTATCGAGGAGATCGGCCTCGACAACGTCATGTTCGAGGTCGACTATCCGCACACCGACAGCACCTGGCCCGGCTCGATGAAACTGGTCGAGGAGTACTCCTACGTCATGGCGCCGGAGTCACTCCGCAAGGTGGTGCGGGGGAACGCCATCCGGGTGTTCGGTCTCGATCTTCCGGCGTGAACCTTCGGGGTGGGTCCGACAACCCAGGGCGGTTGAGCGGTGAGGTCGCGGTGGTGACGGGCTCGACCGGTCTCGGATCCGGGACCGAGATCGCCCGGGAGCTGGCGGCCGAGGGCGCCGAAGTCGTCGTCACCGGGCGCAATGAAGAGCGTGGCCGCCGCATCTGCAGGGAGATCACCGAATCCGGGGGGACGGCGGTCTGCGTGCCCGCTGACCTTTCCAACCAGTCCGAGTGTCGGAGCCTCATCGGCGCCACCGTCGAGCGATTCGGCCGGCTCACCGTTCTCGTCCACTCCGCAGTGGCCACCATCGGCCCTCTGCACCTGGCCGCCAGTCCGGGTGGCGGGGACGGCCCCATCGCCGAGGTCACCGACGAGGCGTGGGAGCGGCAGCTGGCCATCAATCTCACCTCCTTTCTCTGGCTCTGCCGCCACGGCATTCCGGTCATGAGGGAGGCAGGCGGCGGGGCGATCGTGGCGATCGGATCCCGGGTCGGCGAGCGCGGTACCCCCAATACGGCGGCCTACACCGCCAGCAAGGGCGCCCTCCACGCGCTGGCCCGGTCCGTTGCCGTCGACTACGCCGCCGACGGCATCCGGTGCAACACGGTCGCAGTCGGCTACATCGTGGACAAGGAGCGCGAGGGGATGCCGGACCCCGAGGTTCGGGAATGGATCGAGGGGATGCACCTCACCCGGCCGCCGACCGTGTCCGACGTGGCCCGGGCGGTGGCCTACCTGGCCAGCCAGGACGCCGGCGCCATCACCGGGCACACCTTGATGGTCGACGGCGGCAACAGCATTGGTCGGGCCAAAGTCGTCGGATGAAGGAGAGGGACGTGGACGTTGATCTGCTCATCACCAACGGCCGCGTCGTCGACGGCTCGGGTCGGGCGGGTCGCGAGGGTGCCGTCGCCATCAAGGACGGGAAGATCGTCGGGGTCGGCGATATCTCCGGGACGGCGGACCGGACGATCGACGCCGGAGGGCACATCGTCGCCCCCGGGTTCATCGACATCCACACCCACTACGATCTCCAGCTCTTCTGGGACCCGCTGCTCAGCGTGTCGCCGCAGCACGGGGTGACCTCGGTGGTGTCAGGCAACTGCGGGTTCGGCATCGCCCCGGCCCGGCCCGAGCACCAGGACATGCTGCTGCGGACTTTGGAGCAGGTGGAAGGCATGCCCTATGCCACCACCCGCGCCGGTATGGGTGAACCGTGGCCGTTCGTCACCTTCCCCGAGTACCTCGACGCCGTCGAGCACCGGGGGACGGCCATCAATATCGGCTTCCTGTTCGGCCACACCGCCGCCCGGTTCTGGGCCATGGGGGAGGCGGCTCTCGATCGGACGGCCACGGCCGACGAGTTGGCCGTCATGGAAGACCTGGTCCGGGGAGCCATGGAAGCCGGGGCTCTGGGATTCTCGAGCTCGAACCATCGGGCCCACGTCGGCTACCTGGGTCGACCGGTCCCGAGCCGCCAGGCGAACCTGGACGAGTACATCGCCCTGGTCGCTGCCATGCAGGGCACCGGCCGGGGGGTGTTCGCCACCAACCACGGTCCGACCATGAACGACCGCGGGATGGGCGCGGTGATGGAGGCCACCGGATGCCGGATCAGCTGGTCCGGCATCCTGGCTGATGAAGGTCCGGAGGAGGGCGGGAAGAATGCCCACCATGCCTTCCTGACCTGGTTGGATGACCTCTGCGGACCCGGACACGACCTGATCGCCCAGGTGTCACCGCGACCCTTCACCATTCAGGCATCGCTGGCCCGCCCGTTCATGTTCGGACATGACGCCTGCGAGGTGCTTCACATCCAGGTCCTCGACGAGATCATCGACCCCGTCTCGGCCATGACCGATCGGGAGATGATCGAGCACTACCGGCGGCCGCAGGTGGCACGGCGTTTCCGGGAACTGACCAGCTCGCCGGGATGGATGGGTCAGTGGGAGCGGATGACGGTGGCCGAGCACCCCGGTCGACCCGAGCTCACCGGGGTCCCCGTTCTCGAATTGGCAGAGACGCAGGGCGTGCACCCGGCCGACATCATGCTCGAGCTCTCGCTGGAGGGCGGCCTGGCCACCAAGTTCGCCGTCTCCTACCTGAACGTCGACGAGCAGGAAGTATCGCGATTGTTGCTGGACCCGCGGACCCGGCTCGGTCTGAGTGACGCCGGGGCCCACGTCGGCGACATCTGCGATGCCTGCTTTCCCACCTATCTTCTCCAGCACTGGGTGCGGGAGAAGGGCGAGATCACCCTCGAGCACGCCGTGCACATGTTGACGGCTCGGAGCGCCGAGGTGTACCGCATTGTCGATCGCGGTCTACTGGAACCGGGCCTGGCCGCGGACGTGGTCGTCTTCGACGCCGAGACGGTCGGCTGCCTGCCCACCCGCCGGGTCACCGACCTCCCCGCCGGGGGCTCCCGATTGGTGGTCGACGCGGTCGGCGTCGACCACGTCATCGTCAACGGCACCTCGATCCTCGAGGCCGGGCGACCCCTGGTCGAGTCCGGCGGCCCGTTGCCGGGGCACCTGTTGCGGAGCCGCCCGTCCGGCTGACCCGACTCCTACCGGAGAGGAGGTCCGCCCGGGACCGCCGCGACCGGAGCGCCGTCAGCCGGCGAAGACCCGCCCCGGGATGGGGACGCCGGGAACCGCCCCGGTCTTGTTGGTCGGCGCCAGACCCGGCGCCGGCTTCCCGTCGGCGGCGACCCGGTTGGCGACGGCTTTCGGGATCCCCGATCCGGTCACGTCGGGCTTCCCGTCGGCATCGATGAGGGTGGTGTCGGCCGGCGCGCCGACCCGGATCATGACCAGGTTGTCCTCCGCCGAGCTCCGGAAGGCGTAGGCGGCTCCTCTCGGCACCATCATGCCCTCGTAACTGCCGACCACCGTCTCGCTCTGGTCGGGGCCGACGAAAGTGGCCTCGCCGGCGAGGACCACGAACAGGTGGTCTTCGTCAGGGTGGGCGTGGACCCCGTTCTCGCCACCCGATGCATAGACCTTCACGTGGGCCCACAGTGAAGGGGCCTTGGCCAGGAGGGTCTGGGTGTTGCCGGCCGACAGCAAGGGCGTTCCCCGGAGGCTGAACTTCTCGGTCACCGCCGTCATCCTTCGGTCACCACGACATCGGGATCGATCCGGTAGAGGGCGCAGACGTTGCCGACCACCGCTTTCTGGTAACGCTCGTCGTCGAGGGCGGCCAGGTGGGTCCGGACGATCTCCCGGGAGTTGGGCCAGGTGGAGTTGCCGTGCGGGTAGTCGTTGGACCACATGAAGCAGTCGGGCCCGAGAGCGTCGATGACCATCGCCGCGTTGGGGTCACGGAAGAAGGTGGCCCGGATCTGGTCGGCGAAGCATTCCGAGGGGGGCCGGGACTGGGGCACCGGCACTTTCTCCCGCAGCCGGGCGTAGTAGTAATCGAGCTGGTCCACCAGGAACGGGGCCCAGGCGATCTCGTTCTCGACCAGCACCAAGCGCATCTCCCGGTGCCGGTCGAGCGCGCCGGAGAGGATGAGCTCCAACAAGGCGTCGGCCGCCGCCAGCCACTTCAGATTGATCGAACGCCGGTAGAGGGCGAGCCCGGCAGCGGAGAGATCGCTGCCCTGGCTATAGATGTCCAGGCTGTAATCGTGGCCGGAGAGGATGTGCAGGCTGACCGGCAGGTTCAGCTTGGCCGCCGTCTCCCACAACGGGTCGTAGTGCGACGAGGCGAACGGGAGGTCGGGATGCGGCGACTGCCACACCTGGATGCCCCGGAGGCCGGCCCGCTGGCAGCGGATGGCTTCCTCGACCGCCAGGTCCATGTCATAGACGGAGATGAGCCCGACGCCGAGGAGCCGCTCCGGGTTGGCGCTGACATAGTCGGCCAGCCAATCGTTGTAGAGGCGGAAGCACTCCCGTTGGACCTCGGGGGAATCGAGGCCGAATAAGCGGAGCGCCAGGGAGGGGTACAGCACCTCGGCGCTGACTCCGTCCTCGCCCATCTCGTCAAGGCGGGCCTTGGAATCGAACCCGCCGGGACGCTGGGAGAAGGTCCCGGGGGTCGCCCCCCAGTAGTCGGTGGGAAGGACGTCGGCCCAGAGGGCGACGGGCTCGATGACGTGGGAATCGGCGGATATCAGTCCGACCGCCGTCCGGCTGGTGGCAGGTAGCGTTGAGGTCATGGACGTTCCTTCTTTCGTGACGAGTTCAGGCGCGGGCTGAGGATGACGATGGGCATCTCCCGGCCGAGCAGTTGGGTCCGGTTCTCATAGGCCTGGGCATAGGGACGGGTGATGAGCACGGTGGAAAGTGCCCGGGCCCGCTCCTCACCGGCCGCTACCCGGCCGAGGGCGGCCCGGTCCTGGCGCCGGACCCGCATCCAGCAGCGGGGTTCGGCCCGGAGGTTCTCCACCCAGGAGGGGTCGGCACTGCCACCCGAGTTCGAGCCGATGACGACCAGCTCGCCGTCGCCGAACGGGTGATAGGGAAGGACGGTTTCCCGCAGCATCCCGCTGCTTCGGCCGATGGTGGTGAGCAGGAGGCAAGGGGTGTAGGACACATGGCGAAGCTTGCAGTTCTGCCAGGCCAGGTAGGAGAACCCGGTGAGGTGGACCACCCGCTTGTCGGCGACGAGGGCCTTCCGGCCCCGGATCCGCCACCACTGGTTTGGGATCACCGGCTCCAGTCCCGGGCGGACCTGTGGGTCAGGCCCTGACCGGAGATGCATGCCACCCATTCGACACCCTCCCCAGGTCCCTCGGCGAGGTGCCGGGAGTCCTTTAGTCAAATAAGTTAGCTATTTAACCGGGCGGGAGCAAGCGCCGGTGTGGCGGTGCTCACCGTTGAGGTGGTTCGGTAATTGGGTGCCGCCCGGCGGAGGACGGAGTGCCGACGCCGGCCCGCCGGCTGGCTTCAGGCGGCGAGGGTGTCGACCAGCAGCTGCGGCTCGGAGCCACGGGTGCTGGTCGGGGCGAGCTGTCCGAGGACGCTGAGCGCGGCGGTGAGATAGCGGCCTTTGGACACCCCGAATGGCAACCGGTCCGGGGGGCGGATGCCAACCCGGATGGCGCCGGCACCGGCCGGGGCGACTTCGAGGTGGATCGGCACCGTCACCGGAAATCCGCCTTTGAGCTGCAGGGTGGCCGGGACCGAGCGGAACCCGGCGCTCGGCAGGGTGTAGGTGGGGAGATTGCCGGTCAGGGTCACGACGCCCAGGTCGGAGGCGATGCGCACCCCTTTGGTCCGGGTGGGGAGCTGGTCGTACTCGGCATCAACCATGCCCGACACATACATGATCGATCGCGTGCCCTGGTCCATCGTTCGCACCTGATTTCGCTGGTTGACTACTGGGTCCAGTTTAGTGTGCGTCTCCTCCCCGCCATCCGTCAAACAGCTAATGGCGATTCCTCCAATCTCTAAAGCAGATCAGGGGGGAATCTCCACCCCGGCGACCTCGACATCCAGGAGGGGCGCGAACTGCTGGACTCCGTCGAAGTCGGTCTCGTCGGGACCGCCGGAGGCGGTACGGCGGGGGATGGTCACCTTGATGGTCCGGACCTGGTCGCAGTCGTAGATGGAGACGCCGGTGGCCTCGACCCCGTAGAGGCGGGCGAAGAGGGAGGGGTTGAGCGCCCGGGATCGGCGGACCGCGTCGTAGGTGGCCAGGTCCGGGAAAACGATGTCGAAGGTGATCCACGACGCCCCGGCATTGGCGCTCTTGAGCGCCTGGGTGAGGTCGGCGAGCCGGGCCATCAGACCTCGACCAGCTCGATCCGGAACGGGTCCCGCTCGTCTTCGACATCGAGGATGTGCCACACGCTCCACTCGTAGACGGCGCCTCCCCGGAAGACATTGGGCGAGAACGGATAGGCGAAGTTGCCGCCTCCCCCCAACTTCCCGGTGAAGTCGAGTCGGGAACCGGTGGCTCCGGCCCGGCCGGCCACCGCCACCGCGATGTCCTCGGTGTCGCCCACCACGTCGACCACCAGCCCCACCTCCCGGGGGGGCTGATCGGCCTGGGGCTCGAGGTCGCCGAGGACGGCGTTGTGGCCGTAGGGACGGAAGCGCATCGACCATTGTTCGGGGCGGATCCCGAGGCTGGCCACCACCCGCTCCAGCAGCTGGCGGAAGTCGTGGAGGAACCCGTCGAGTTCAGCCAGGAGTCTCGGGTCGCGCATCCCGGCGATCATGATGGCGCGATAGCCAACCAGGCGGGCGCCCTCGATCTTGATGGACGGCCGGTCGGCCGGCTCGAACCGGCTCCCGGTGACCCGGACGGTGCGGTCGTCGAGCTGCTCGTAGCGGGCGTCCCCGGCGGCGATGGCCCCGGAGGGCTGGACGATGGCGAAGGGGTCCGGGTTCTCGTGCATGGTGACCCGGGCCACGCTTTCGGTGGTGCACCGGACGCCGGGCAGCATCGGCTCCACGGTGAAGTGGTCGGCGCGGACGGTGCCGAGCACCGGCGAGCCCTTGGCCGGTTCGGTGGTGGCCAGGTAGCCCTTGTCGATGCTCTTGGCCGCGTGCCACGACGAGGCCGCCGGCATCCCGCGGCGCAGCGCTTCGCAGGCGTAGATGGCCGGGTCGGCGCACCGCCCGGCCAGCACCACATCCGCCCCGGTGTCGAGGGCGTCGATCAGCGCCCCGGCTCCGAGCATGCCGACGATGGCGGTCGACCCGTCGATGGCCTCATGGGTGAGGTCAGGTACCGGACCCAGCGAGGTGACCCGGCCTTCGTCGAGGGCCCGGTGGACCAGGGCGGGGTCGAGATCGGCATGGACGAGGGCGACTTTCAACCGCATCCCGGCGTGGCCGGCCAACTCCGCGACCATGGTACGGAAACCCTCGAGGTGGGGAGCCCCACCGGCGCCACCGCAGGATCCGATGACCAGGGGCGCCTCCACCGTCTTGGCGCCGACGAGCATGATGCCGAGGTCACGCTCGGAGGAGAGCTTGGACTTGGGATCGCGTCCCCCGCCGAGGAAGGCGGGCCCGAAGTCGGTGCTCCCGGAGTCACAGCCGATGAGGTGTGGCTCCCGTTCCAATCCGAGTTGGAAGCCCCGGCGGGAGAAGCCGAAGCCGATAACGCAATTGGCCAGGAGCCTGACCTCGTCGTGGTTGCCGGCGTGGCCAGTTCCCGCTCCGCTCATTGGCTGAAGTCGACCTGAACGCTCTTCACCTGGGTCATCTCCAGGAAGGCGGTCCGGCCGTTCTCCCGGCCATACCCGCTCTCCTTGACCCCGCCGAAGGGGAAGGCGGGATCCCCACCCCGGTAGTTGTTGACCCAGACGGTGCCGACGTTCAGCTCGCCGGCCATGCGATGGGCCCGACCCAGGTCCCGGGTCCACACCCCGGCGGCCAACCCGTAACGGGTGTCGTTGGCGATGCGCAGGGCCTCGTCCTCGTCGGCGAAGGAGAAGACGGAGAGGACCGGACCGAACACCTCTTCCTGGGCGATGGTCATGTCGGGGCGGACGTCGGCGAAGACGGTGGGCGAGAACAGCAACGAATCGCCCTCGATCCCTTTCGGGGTCGGCGGCTGTACCCCGCCGCACACCAGGGTGGCCCCCTCATCCTGGGCCACGGACACGAAGTGCCGGACCCGGGCCAGCTGCTGTGGCGTGCACAGCGGGCCCATGTCGGTGTCCGGATCCCCGGGGTCACCCACCACCAGCTTGTCGATCCCGTTCAGGACCCGCTCGAGGACCGCGGCGTAGACGGGGGCATGGATGAGCGCCCGGGATCCGGCCACGCAGGACTGGCCGGCCCCGCCGGTGATGCCGCTGACGATGCTGGCGGCGGCCCGGTCGAGGTCGGCGTCGTCGAAGATGATGTTCGGCGACTTGCCGCCCAGTTCCAAGATGACCGGGACCAGACGGGCGGCGCCCTGCCCGGCCACGATCCGACCGGCTTCCGGGCTGCCGGTGAAGATGATCTTGCGGACATCGGGATGGTTGCTGACCGCGGCCCCGACCACCGGTCCCAGTCCGGTGACGATGTTCACCACGCCGGGCGGAAAGCCGGCTTCATCGGCCAGTTGGCCGAACTCCAGTACCGAACAGGAGGCGTACTCCGACGGCTTCACCACCAGGACGTTCCCGGCCGCCAGGGCCGGCGCGCAACTCTGGCCCATGATCTGGAGCGGGGTGTTCCAGGGGACCTGGACGCCGAGGACGCCGAAGGGTTGCCGGATCGAGTAGCTGACCAGGTCGGGGCGCCCACCGGTCTGGATCTCGCCGTCGTCCATGGTCATCGCCAGCCCGGCGGCGTAGCGGTAGTAGGCGGGGTTGGCCCGGTTGGCCCCCAGCGACTCGCGGATGGTCTTGCCGTTGTCCCGGCTCTCGACGCCCGACAGCCGCTCGACGTGTTGCTCCAGGAGATCGGCCAGCTTCAGCAGCGCCAGGGACCGCTTCCGGGGGTCGTGCCTCCACCACGAATCCCGAAAGGCTTCCTGCGACGAACGGACGGCTCGGTCGACATCCTCGGGGGTGGCGGCCGGGATGGTGGCCCACACCTTGCGGCTGTAGGGCTCGAGGGCGTCGAGGGTCTCCCCTGACGAGGAAGGGCTCTGAGCTCCGTTGATCCACATCTGGTACGTCTCGACAGCCATGTCTCCTCCACCGTTCTCGTGCCGTCGCCCGGCCCCGGGCGGCTGTCCCAGTGTGGGATAAAGATGTAACCTAGTCAAACAAATACCCGCTTCAATCGTGGAGCCGGGCGGTCGCGAGTCCGGTGGGCCGGGGCCCGGACCGACGACCAGGGGAGTGATGGGGGAAGGCATGACCGAGAGCTTGACGACGCAGGATGCCGCGGTGGGGGAAATACCCGACCACGTGCCTCCCGAACTCGTCCACCCGCTCGACCAGTGGAATGGCGCCGATTTCCTGGCCAATCCGATCGGGTACTGGGACGACATCCGGCCCAGCACCCGAGTCTTCTGGAGCCCTTTGCACGGAGGCTTCTGGTGCCTCACCCGGTACGCCGACATCCACGAGGTCTTCCAGCGCACCGACGACTTCTCCAGCCGGTTGACCAACATCCCCGGCCGGAAGGTCCGGCTCCTCCCCATCAGCCTCGACCCCCCCGAACACCGCTCCTATCGCCGGGTGCTCAACCGGCCGTTCGCGCCGCCCCGTATCGAGCAGCTGGGCGTCAAGATCGAGCACCGGGCGAACGAGCTGATCGACAGCTTCATCGGCAGGGGGGAGTGCGACTTCATGGCGGAATTCGCGGTCAAGTTGCCGACTCAGATCTTCTGCGAGCTCCTGGGCCTGCCCCCCGAGGAGATGGACCAGTTCCTCGAGTGGAACAACACCATCCTCCACGTCCACGGCGACGCCGAGGGCCAGGCCCGCCAGACCCAGGCCAACGAGGAACTGTCGGCCTACCTGTCCCAGTTCATCGCCGGCCGGGGGGAGGGCCCGGCCGACGACCTGGTCCGGACCCTGCTGGCCGCCGATGTGGATGGCCGCCCGATGGCCCACGAAGAGGCCCTCGGGATGGTGTACCTCCTGTTCATGGCCGGACTGGACACGGTCACCGCCGCTCTCGGGTGGGGCTGGCAGTTTTTGGCCGAGCACCCCGAGCACCGCCAGCAGATCGTCGACGATCCCGAATTGATCCCCAGCGCCATCGAGGAGCTACTGCGCTACTACTCGTTCTTGGAGGACTCCCGCACCATCACCCGCGACCTGGAGTTCGCCGGCGTCACCATGAAGGAGGGGGACCGCATCATGCTCCCCACCTCGTCGGCCGATCGCGACGAGGAGCAGTTCCCCGACCCCCACACCGTGGACTTCCGCCGCGACCCCAACCGCCACCTGATCTTCGCCGCTGGGCCCCACCGGTGCCTCGGCTCCCATCTCGCCCGGGCCGAAGTGCGCATCGCCATGGAGACCTGGCACCGCCGGATCCCGGACTACCGGATCCAGGAGGGGGCGCAGGTCCACTACCACGGCGGCGCGGTGATCGGTCTCGACAATCTGCCCATCGGGTTCCCGGCCGGGTGAAGGAGGCGAAGGACATGGAGCGACCCACGACAGCATCGGCCGATGCCGCCACCGACCCGATCGTCTGCACCGTCAGCGTCAACAACGAGAGGTGCCAGGGTCACGCCCGATGTTGGCAGCTGTTGCCGGATTTCTTCACCCTCGACGATGAGGGCTACTCCAACATCGGCGAGAACAAGCCGGTGACCGCCGAACAGGAGGCCAAGGTGCGCCAGGCGGTCAACGCCTGCCCCGAGCTGGCCTTCACCATTCACGAGAGGGAGACCGATTGATGGACCGACACGACGAGCTCTTCGCCGCCGCCGGCCGGGTCCTGGGCGGCGCCTTTGGGCAGTTCGCCCTGCCGGAGGCCGACGCCATCGTCGCCTCCCACGGCAGGGGCGCCTATCTCTACGATCTGCGCGGCCGTCGTTACCTCGACTACCTCCTCGGCAGTGGGCCGCTCCTGCTCGGGCATGCCCGACCGGAGGTGGTCGCCGCCATCCAGGGCCAGGCCGCCAAAGGATCCCATTTCTATGTGTTGAGCGAGCCCGGGATCGAACTGGCCGAACGGATCGTCGAGATCGTTCCCTGTGCCGAGAAGATCAAGTACGCCTCTTCGGGGAGTGAGTCGACCTTCCAGGCCCTCCGCATGGCCCGGGCCTTCAGCGGCAAGACCAAGATCCTGAAATTCGAAGGTGGCTTCCACGGGACCCACGACTACGCCATGATGAGCTCGTTCCATGCGTCGCCGGAAGGATTCCCCCATCCGGCCCCCGACTCGATCGGGATCCCCGACGGCATCCGCGACACCGTCCTCGTCTCCCGGTGGAACGACCGGGAGCTCACCCGCTCGTTGGTGGAGCAACACGCCCACGAACTGGCGGTGGTGGTGTGTGAGCCGATGCAGCGGGCGGTGGCGGCGGCTCCCGGGTTTCTGCAATTCCTCCGGGAGCTGACCGAGGCGAACGGCCTGCTGCTGATGTTCGATGAGATGGTCACCGGGTTCCGGCTGGCCCTCGGCGGCGGCCAGCAGCGCTACGGCGTGGTGCCGGACCTCGCCACCTTCGGCAAGGCGATGACCAACGGCATGGCCATGACCTGCATCGCCGGACGCAGCGACGTCCTGGCCGTCGCCGATGTCGCCCGGGCCGGGAGCGACTCCTATTCCTATTTCGGCGGGACCCTCAACGGCCATGCCCTGGCCGCCGCCGCCGGTCTGGCCGTCCTCGACGTCCTCTCCGGTCCCGGCGTCTACCAGCGGTTGGACCAGATGGGGGACACCCTGCGACACGCCCTCCGGGAGGCGGCCGCCCGCCACGGGCTGCCCGCCCAGGTCCTGGGCGAGGGGCCGGTCTTCCAGATCGTCTTCAGCGAGACCCCGGTGGTGGACTTCGAGACGTTGGCCACCGGGGACCGCACCTTGTCTCGGGAATTCGGGCTCGGCTGCCTGCGGGCCGGCATCCTCAACAACGGGGGCGGCAAGTTTTACATCTCATTGGCCCACAGCGACGTGGATCTGGCCACCACGGTGGAGGTGTTCGACCAGGTGTTGGCGGCCATGGCCGCGGAAAGGGCCCCGGCCCGTCAGGCCGCCGCCTCCACCATCTGAGCGGCTCAGCCGATACGGCACTCCGGGTGGCGCCCCTTGTCCCGGAACGGAAGGGCCAACTCCTGCCCGCAGCCGTCGCACCGGGGGATCGGAGGGCGCTCGGGTCGGGCAGCCAGCTCGCGATCGCGCCGGGCCATCTTGGCCGGCAGGATGTCGGCGGCCACCGCGGTGAGCGGCAGGGTGACCTCGGCCAGGCCGGCGGCGATGGTGGCCTCATGGAGGTCCTTCGTCATGAACTGGGTGATGTCCACGTGGTCCATGGCCTGGCGCTCCCGGCGGATCCGGTCGTGGCGCCCCCAGGTCCGCATGCCCCGGGAGTCGCCCTGGCTGGCCGTCACTACCCGGGTCACCATGTCCTCGTCGATCCCGTAGGCGGCGGCCAGCTGCATAGCCTCCAGCTGCAGCGCGTAGCCGCCGATGCTCAACAGGTTGTTCACCAGCTTGACTGTCACCCCCGATCCGACCGGCCCGACGTGGAACAGCTCGCTGCCCATGGCCTCGAAGACCGGCCAACAGCGCTTCACCGTCGGCTCGTCGCCGCCGATCATGATGGAGAGGGAGCCGAGCTCGGACTTTTCGCTGCCACCGCTGACCGCGGCATCGATGACCACCACCTGGTGCTCCGCGGCCCGGTGGGCCAGGTCGATCACCGTGGTCGGGAGGACGGTGCTGTGGACCACCACCACGGTGTCGGGCCGGCCATGTTCCTCGACGGTGGCGACCACGTCTTCGACCTGTCGATCGTTGACCACCACCACGGAGATGACGGAGGCTTCCGACGCCAGGGCGGCCAGGGAACCGGCCGGGCGGGCCCCGGCGTCGGCCAGCGATTGGACGGCCTCCGGCCGGGTGTCGAACACCAGGACGTCGAAGCCGGCGCGGACCAGGGAGCGGGCGATGCCACCGCCCATGTTCCCGAGTCCGACCACGCCCACCACCGGGCCGGCGTCGGATTCGGGCGGGGGCGGGGCGGCGGGAGTCATACCGGCAAGAATCGCACAAAGATCTAACGGATTCCACCGTACCGGGCTCCGACGCGGGGTGGCCGGGGGCGGGTACTATTCAGTCAGATGATCTACCTGTACGGTCTGCAGGGCTGGGTCTGAGATGCCGACCGAGGGGGTAGCTGCCAGTGACCGAGGATGCCGCGGGAATCGACGACGCCGACCGGCGAGCCATCGAGCTGCTCATCGTCGAGTTCGCCTGGCGGGTCGATCACGACCGCGCCGACACCGTCCATAGTCTGTTCGTCGAGAACGGGCGGTTGGTCCTCGGCCCCCATCATCTCGACGGGGACTCGGCCATTGCCGAGTGGGGCGCCAATCGTGCCGGACAGGAGCGACGGAGCATGCATGTCTGTTCGAACATCCGGATCACCTCCCCCGGCCCCGATCTCGCCACCGCCACCACCTACGCGGTCATCTACATGGCCGATCGGGGAGGACCGGTGCCCGGCTCGCCGTTGAGCGTCGGTGAGTACCACGACGAGTTCGCTCGCCGGACCGATGGCTGGCGCTTCACCCAGCGCGAGATGGTGATGTTGGCGAACCGATGAGCGGTGACGCCGATGTGCGGGTGGGGGTGATCGGCACCGGGTTTGGCGCCGAGACGCTGATGCCGGCGTTCGCGGCCACCCCCGGCATCCGGATCGACGCGGTGTGCAGCGCCCGGATCGACCGGGCGGAGGCGGCGGCCGCCCGGTTCGGGGCGACCACCGCGGTGGACGACTACCGCCGGGTGGTGGCGATGAAAGAGCTCGACCTGGTCTGCGTCTGCACCCCGCCCCCGCTGCACGCGGCGATGACCATGGACGTCCTCGACGCCGGGCATCACGTGTTCTCCACCAAGCCCCTGGCCACCACCCTTCCCGAGGCGACCGCGCTGCGCGACCGGGCCCGCGACCTCAAGGTGGTGACAGCCATGGACCTCGACCAGCGGTACGAACCGGTGAGGCGCTACAGCCGGGAACTGGTCCGAGACGGCTACCTCGGGGATCTCCGCTTCGTGGTCCTCACCCTCATGGAGGGGTACACCACCGACCCGAGCGCCCACCTCTACTACTGGAACTGGGTGTCGCAGCTGTCGGCCGGCGGCGGGATCCTGGGGGCGTCCTTGCTCAATCACCACCTCGACCTCCTTCGCTACACCTTCGGCGACATCGAGTCGGTGGGAGGGGTCGTCAGCACCCTGGTGACCGACAAGCCGGTCCTGCCGCCCGGGACCGACAGCCATCACCCGGTTGGCGACCCCGGGACGCTGGAGCGGAAGCCGGTGGACACCGAGGACGCGGTGGCGCTCCAAGGGCGCTTCGCCGGGGGTGGGCTGTTCACCGCCGCGGCGTCCTGGTCGGTGCGGCATCCGAGCGGTGTCCGGGTGGAGGCCTATGGGAGCGACGGCACCTTGGTGCTCGAGCCTTCGGGCCGCCTGCTGGGCGGGACCAAGCACGATGGCGAGTTGACGGAACTGGCGGTGCCCGATCGCCTTCATCTGGCCGACCTCGGCTCCGTGCGGATCTCGAGGTTCTCGCTGCTGGCCAAGGATCTGGTCACCGCCCTGACCGGCGGCGGAGGGGACCCGCTGTTCGCCACCTTCGACGACGCCCTCCGGCTTCGGGAGATCGCCTATCAGGTCCTGGGGCGCTGAGGGTGGGCGCGCCGGTCCCGGTGATCCGGGCCCCGAAT
Organism: Acidimicrobiales bacterium; assembly: GCA_036268775.1. Lineage (GTDB taxonomy): Bacteria > Actinomycetota > Acidimicrobiia > Acidimicrobiales > RAAP-2 > DASZIT01. The sequence continues at coordinate 146,052 of DATATM010000031.1, forward strand.
TCGGTGGTCGCCATGCCGGTGACGATCCGGTGAGGGGGGTGGCGGTCGACGGCGGGAGGGTGCCTCTTTGGGCCGACCGGTCCATCACCGCCGCCTTCTTCGAGTCGACCGGTGACACCCTCGTCCCCCGGGCCCATGCCCACAGTGCACGATCGGTCGACTTCCTCCACGGGCGCCTGTTGGCCGGCCTGCTGGCCCGACGGGTCGAAGCCGAGGTCGACGACCCGGAGCTGCAATGCGCCCGGCTGACGGTCGACCTGTTCCGTCCGACCCCGCTGGGTCCGGTGGAAGTCCGCGCCTCGACGGTCCGCCGGGGTCGGCGAATCCAGGTGATCGACGCGGAGGTGCTGTCGGCCTCTCCCACCGGGAAGGGCCCGGTGGTCACCGCCCGGGCCTCGGCCACCCTGCTCCGCATCGGCGAAGCGCCTTCCGGCGAGGTATGGACCTCGGCGGAGTGGACCCTGCCGGGTCCGGAGGCGATCGACCCGCCGGTGGCCGACGAGGCCCGGCTGTTGCCCTGGGAGATCCGCGCCGTCGGGCCGAGCCGGCTCGTCTCTTCGGGTCGGGTCCAGGTCTGGGTCCGGGACCCCCGGCCTCTGGTCGAGGGCGAGGTGGTGACCGGCCTGGTCCGGGCGGCGATGGTGGCCGACGCCGCCAACCCATTCGCCAATGCCGGGACCCGGGGGTTGCGGTACATCAACGCCGACATCACGTTGTTGCTGCGACGGCTACCCCGGAGCGAGTGGATCGGCTTCGAGGTTGCATCCCATCTGGCTCAAGGCGGCATTGCCATCGGCCAGTGCACGCTCTACGACGAGGATGGGGCGATCGGGTCGAGCTCGGTCACCGCCATCGCCCAGGAGCCGCTCGGCCGGGATATCGCCAAGACCGCCGGGGCCTGAGGAGGACGGTGGAGCCCCAACGCCGCAGCCGGCGCATCGCCATGACCGACGAGGAGCGCGACGGGTTCCTGGGGACGGAGCGGGTCTGCCGGGTGGCGTCGGTAGGGGCGGATGGTCAACCCCACGCCACGCCGCTCTGGTTCGTGTGGCTCCCGTCGACCCCGGCGCTCTGGCTGTACTCCATCGTCCGGAGCCAGCGATGGGTGGACCTGAGCCGGGATTCCCGGGTCGGGGTGGTGGTGGACGCCGGCTCGGCCTATCAGGAATTGCGGGGCGTGGAGATCGGTGGGCGGGTGGAGATCGTCGGTGAGGTGCCGCGGCTCGGCCGATCGGTTCCCGAGCTGGAGGAGCCCGAGCGCGCCTTCGCCCGGAAGTACGGCGGCAACGACTCCCTCGCCTATGACGGCCGCCATGGCTGGCTCCGCCTCCAACCCCAGAAGGTGACCAGTTGGGATTTCCGCAAGGTGGCCGCCGTCCGCCCCCCTCCCTGACCCGATCACCGAAACGGAGCTCAAGCCGATATGAGTGTGGACAGATTCCCGATCGAGGCCGGGCACATCATGATATTCGCCCGGGCCATTGCCGACCCCAACCCCATCTACGCCGACCCGGTCTACGCCGCCGGTACCGAGCTCGGAGGGGTCATCGCCCCGCCCACCTTCCTGCGGGCCAGCGCCCAGTTCGACCCCGACTGGCCCCTGCGCCCGAAGATCGGGGAGCCGTGGATCGGATCCGGCCGGACCCCCACCGGAGTCCCCCGCGGCGATGGGGGCGAGGAGGGCACCTCCCTCCATGCCGAGCAGCACTTCGAGTACCACCGGACCGTCCGGGCCGGCGACGTCCTCCGGGCCACCGAGCGACCGGGTCGCCGATGGGAAAAGCAGGGTCGGCGCGGCGGGACTCTGCGGTTCGCCGAGACCGTCATCGAATTCCGCGATGAGGAAGGCGGGTTGGCGGTGACCATGCGCTCGGTGTCGGTCCGCACCGAACAGGTGGTGCAGGTCGAGGAGAAGGAGGGGCAGTGACCCTCCGTGCCGCCGAAGTCGAGGTCGGCCAGACCCGTGAGCTGGTCGTGGTCGAAGATCTGACCCGCACCCAGCTGGTCCAGTACGCCGGAGCCTCCGGTGACTACAACCCGCTCCACACCGACGAGGTCTACGCCACCCAGGTGGCCGGCTATCCGACCGTCTTCGCCCACGGGATGCTCACCATGGGCATGACCGGCCGGCTGGTGACCGACTGGGTGGGGGACGGACGCCTGGTCCGCTTCGGGGTGAGGTTCGGGCGCCAGGTGTGGCCGGGGGAGACGCTCACCGCCCGAGCCACCATCGAGGGCCTGCGGGAAGAGGACGGCGACCAGCTTGTCGACCTGGTCCTGACCACCATCAACCAAGCCGGCGACGCCGTCATGACCGGTTACGCCACCGCCCGCCTCGATCCCTGACCTGATCGACGGTCAGGCCGACGGTGGCCCGGCGTCCACCGCTTCGGCGCCGTAGCCGCCCGACTCCATGGCGTCGAGGTAGTCGGCGACGCCGTCGGTCAGGGACCAACGGGCGGTGAACCCGACATCGGCGGCGATCCGGGAGACGTCGAGGGGGGAGCGGAGCCAAGCTCCCTCCGGGAATCCACCGCCCAGATCGATGTCGGCGGCCGGACGGGCGGCCCGCACCGCCTCCGCCACGTCACCGAGGGGGGCCATCCGACCGGAGGACAGGTGGTAGACGGCATGGCCCAGGGCGGCGGCCCCGAGGAGGGCGACCAACCCGGCCACGATGTCCTTCACATAGGTGAACTCGAACTGCTGGTCGCCGCCCTCGGACCGGTGATGGGGCCGTCCCTCGCAGGCGTCGGTGACCATGGTGGACACCGGGGTCCGGTGGGGCTGCCACGGACCGTAGACACCGGTGATCCGGGCCAGGGCCAGGTCCATGCCGTACTCCTCGCCGAACGCCAACGCGCCGACTTCCCCGGCCGCCTTGGAGGAGCCGTAGAAGCCGGCGGGGGCATAGGAGGAGTCCTCGGCGAGGGGAGTGGTGGTCGGCGGCCGCCGGCCAAACACCGAACGGGTCCCGATCACCAGCAATCGCCCCACCGACAGGTCGTGGAAGACCCGGCACAGCCTCCAGGTCGTCTCGGCGTTGACCGCCAACGCCTCGAGAGCCTGGTCGGGAGTGGGGGAGACCTCGCCGTGGAACCGGGTCAGCGCGGCCAGATGGGCCAGGTCGACGGGTTCCCCCTGCGGGGCGGCGCCGGTCAGCGTCTCCTCGATGAAGCCGGGCTGGCGGAGGTCGCCTTGCCGGTAGGTCACCGCAGCCCCCTCCAGTCCTTCCAGGACTCCGGCACCGAGGGCGGGAGCCAGATCCACCGCCACTACCGGCCGCCCGCTCCGGGCCAGCGCCCGGACCAGATGGGAGCCGACGAATCCGGCGGCTCCGGTGACCACCACCGGGCGGCTCTCGCGACGAAGGGGCATGATCATCTATATTATCGAACTGATGAGAGGAGCCCCCGGCTCCGGTCGCGTTGGGGAGGAGTTCGCCATGGATGTCGGAACCATCCTGCTGTGGGAGGACCGCACCGCCGACTTCCGGTCGCGGATCGCCCAGGTCGAGTCCCTCGGCTACCGCGCCCTCGGCATCGGGGACTCGCCCACCGTCTACCGGGAGCTGATGGCGGGGTTGGCGGTGGCCTCCATGGCCACCTCGGACCTGGCCCTGTGTTCCATGGTGATGGTCCCGGTAGGACGCCATCCGGCGGTGGTGGCCAGCGCGCTGTCGACCCTCCAGGAGCTGTCGGGTGATCGGCTGAGCGTGGGGATCGGTACCGGGGGGAGCGGGACCGCCGGCCTCGGTCAAGGCCCCACCACCTTGTCCGTCCTCCGACAATTCGTCGACGCCGTCCGCACCCTGCTCGCCGGGCAACCGGTGGAGTGGGAGGGGGAGACGGTGCCCCCGCCCCGGTTCCCGAGGCCGGTGCCTTTCTATCTTTCCGCCTACGGTCCAGCCGCCCGGCGGTTGGCCGGCGAGACGTTCGACGGGGTGATCCTGGCCACCGGGTCCTCGGTCCCTCTCATCGAGCACTTCCTCGGCGAGGTGGGGGCGGCGGCGGAGTCCGCCGGCCGCTCGGCCGGCGACGTCGATGTCTGGGTGATGTCCCGGGCGGCGGTCCGGGAGGACCGCGAAGAGGCCCTCACCGACATCCGGGCGAATCTGGCCAGCGCGGCCAGCTTCGGCCTGCGCTCGACGGCCCAGATGGCGACCGTGCCCGAGGAGTTCCGGCCGAAGGTGGTGGAGTTGCAGCAGCGCTACGACGCCACCCAGCACACCTTGTGGGACGGCGACAACGCCCGGCTGGTGGAGGAGCTGGGTCTGAGCGAGTACCTCGCCGGTCGTTTCGCGGTGGCCGGCACCCCCGACGAGTGCCGCCGACAGGCGGAAGGGATGGCCGCCGCCGGAGTGTCCCGGCTGATGATCCCGGCGGTCGATCGTGATCCGGAAGGCCTGCTCGAGCGTTTCGCCAAGGCGGTGATCCGGTGAGGATGGCCGCGCCGGCGGGCGGCCGGGGGTCCTGATGTACCGGTACCACCACATCGCCCTGGCCGTCCCCCGGCTGGAGGCGGGGATGGCGGAGATCGGTGGGGCGCTGGGCTTGACCTGGCGGCCGATCCAGCAGACCGACACCACCGTTCGGGACGCCGACGGCGTGGTCCACCCGGCGCCGGTCCGGGTGACGTACTCCGCCGGTGCCGCCCCCGCGGTGGAGGTGTTCGAGGCGATTCCCGGCACCCCGCTCGACGTCCCGGTCGGCTCGCCGTTCCATCACGTCGGGGTGTGGGTGGACGACCTGGCCGCCGAGTCGGCCCGCTTGGAGGCGGCGGGCTGGAGCTACTTCGCCGGTACCGGGGTAGGCCGGCAGGCGCTGTACCGGGGGCCGTCCGGCTTGGTGCTCGAGCTCTGCGACGCGACCTGCGACCGCCCGTGGCTCTGTGATCTGTTTCCCGGCGATTCCCCCCACTTCCGTCCGGTGCCGGACCCGGTGGCATGACCGGTCGTCCGCCGGTGGCCGCCCCGACCGTGAATGGATCCAGCCCCCACCAGAACGGAGACCGCGATGATTGATGATCGGTTGCTCGACGAGGAGGCGGTGCGGGACGACGCGGCTGCCGCCGCCGGGGTCAAGGGTTGGGACGACGCCGACATCGCCGAACCCCTCCAGGTCCTGTTGGAGACGGTCAAAGCCGAAGGCCGGCTGTCGGCGGTGGGGACCGAAGCCTGTGGGACTCGGGTCCGGAACCTGTTGCGGGGTTTCATCCAGATGCAGGCGGACGCCACCGATCATCCCGACATCCTCGACGAGGAGGTCGGCCAGCCCCTCGTGCTGATCGGGCTCCCGCGCTCGGGGACCACCCTGTTCCACGCCCTGCTGTCCCGGGACCCGGAGGCGAGGGCGCCGTTGTGGTGGGAGTCGCTCTACCCGTCGCCCCCGCCGGAGGCCAAGACCTTCTTCACCGATCCTCGGATCGCCAAGGTCGATGCGGAGTTCGAGTCGATGAAGCAGCGCAACCCGAACTACGACGCCCTCCAACCCTGGGCGGCGGAGTTGACCGCCGAGTGCAACACCCTGGCCCAACCCTGCCTCCGGTCGATCGCCTTCTCCGCCTACTACGACATCCCCGGCTACACCGAGTGGTACCTCGCCGCCGACCAGGCCGCCCTCTACCGATACCACCGGCGAGCGCTCAAGCAACTCCAGTGGCGGGGCCCGAAGGGACGCTGGGTGGTCAAGTCGCCGACCCACTTCTTCACCCTCCCGGCGCTGGTCGGGGAGTACCCCGACGCGGTGCTCCTGCAGACCCACCGGGACCCGGCTCAGACCATCGGCTCCCAGGCCGACATGTACCTGGCCAACCGGGTGCTCTATTCCGACGACACCGATGCCCGGGCGGTGGGCCGCGACTCGTTCGAGCTCTGGGCCCGCGGCACCGACCTGATGCTGGCCTTCCGCCGGGCCCACCCCGAAGTCCGTGTCATCGACGTGGCCTACCCGGAGCTGGTGGCCGACCCGATCGGCACGGTGCGGTCGGCCTACGCCCAGGTCGGTCGGGAGGTGAGCCCGGCCATGGAGCACTCCATGAACACCTGGATGGAGGAAAACGCCCGGGACAAGCGGCCGAAGCACTCCTATCGCTTGGAAGACTTCGGTCTGTCTGCCGGCGAGGTTCGGGCCCGGTTCGGTGACTATCTCGACGAGTTCGGCGCCTTCTGCGGGTTGTCGGGAGCCGAGCGCTGACGATGGCGATCCCCAGTTTCCGCCTGGACGGGAAGACGGTGCTCGTCACCGGGGTCGGCCCCGGCATTGGTGCCCACGTCGCCGCCGGCTACGCGGAAGCGGGGGCCAACCTGGTGCTCTGTGCCCGTCGACCCCAGGGCATCGGAGAACTGGCGGAGCGGCTGGCCGGTGAGGGGGCCAAGGCCCTGGCGGTGGTGGCCGACGTCTCGCGGCCCGAAGAGCTGGACCACCTGGTGAAGGCGGCGGAGGACTCGTTCGGTTCGATCGACGTGGTGTTCAATAATGCTCACGCCAATCCCGCCTGGTCGGCCCAGGAGGGTCTCGAACACGGCCTGGCCCGGGGTGAACTGCCCGACAAGGGCGCCTTGGACTACCGGGCGGAGGACTGGCAGGCCGCCTTCGACGTCAACGTGCTGGCTCCCTACCGGTTGGCCCAGGCCGTCGTCCCCGGGATGACCGAGCGGGGAGGCGGGGTCATCATCAACGTGCTCTCGGCGGCGGCGTTCCAACCCGCCCTGCCGGTGGTGGCCTACGGCACCACCAAGGCGGCGCTGCACATGTTGACCCGTTACCTGGCCAAGGCGTGTGCCCCGGCGGTGAGAGTCAACGCCATCTGCCCGGCGTCGATCAGCCCCGATGGCGGGGTGTGGGAGGCCTTCAAAGCCCACATCCCGAAAATCCCGCTCGGCCGCATCGGCATCGCCGACGAACTGGTCGGCGCCGCCCTCTTCCTGGCTACCGCTGCGTCGAGTTTCTGCACCGGCCAGGTCATCTTCTGCGACGGCGGTCGGGTGGCCACCGTCTCATGACCGCAGACTCGATGGCCGGGGATCACCGCCCCCCCGCCCACGACTCCCTCCAGGGGGTGCCGGCCAGCGTGGTCGAGCGCTTCGGGTTGGACCGACTGCCGTTCGCCCAGCGAGGGTCCTCCCTGCACGACTTGATCGACCTGGGTGGTATCCGGGCGGTTGTCACCGGGGGCGGCGGGGAGAGCCTGGGTCAAGCCATCTGCTCGCGGTTGGCCGGGCTCGGAGCCCGGGTGGCGGTGCTGGGTACCACCGCTTCCCGGACCGAGGCGGTGGCGGGTCGGATCACCGCGGCGGGAGGCGAGGCGTTCAGCGTGGTCGCCGACGTCACCGACTGGGACGGCATCCACACCGCCATGGACGGGGTCGCCCAACGACTCGGTGGCATCGACCTGCTGGTGAACAACGCCGGGGGAAGCCTGCGCACCCACGGCCCCTTCGTCGGCCTGTCGAAAGAGGACATCGACCGGGTCATCGCGGTGAATCTCTCCGGGGTGCTCTATTCGATTCGAGCCGCCCTCACCCACATGATCCCGGCCGGTGCCGGGCGGGTCATCAACGTCGCCTCCGAGGGTGGCAAAACGGGCATGAGGAATCTGGCCGTCTACAACGCTTCCAAGGCCGGCGCGCTGGGCGCCACCCGGAACCTCGCCCATGAACTGCCCGAGTACGGCGTGTCCATCGTGGCCGTCTGTCCCGGGATCATGGTGGGGCCGTACACCATCGAGCGCTTCCGGGATCTCGACGGTCGGCCCGGGGCGCGCACCATCGACGAGACCATGAACCGGATCAGTCTGGGCCGGGTCTCCCTGCCCGAGGAGGTCGCCAACATGGTCGTTTTCCTTGCCTCCCCGGCGGGTGCCTACGTCCACGGGACCGCGGTGAGCGTCGGTGGGGGGATTTCAGATTGAACGGATCTGGCGCCACGCAAGCCATAGAGAAGGAATGAGGATGCCATGACAAGTCACCGGGTCATCGATGCCGACGGCCACGTCTTCGAACCGTCCGACCTCTGGGTCAAGGGGATGCCGGAGGAACTCCGCGCCCGCGCCCCCCGCCCGGCTCCCGGCGGTCCGCCCTTCCTGTTGGTGGACGACGTGGAGATACCCCCCCGGCGGCTGTTCCCGTCCAAGGTGAAGACCCCCATCTCCGAGGACGAGGGTGAACGTTTCGGCACCGCCCAGGCCGACCAGTTCGGCCCGGCCAGCCAGATCGAGGCCATGGATCTCGAAGGCATCGATGCCTCGGTGCTGTTCCCGTCCCACGGCCTGGTCATCACGGGGGTGGACGGGGTCGATCCGATCATCACCACCGCCGCCTCCCGGGCCTACAACGACTGGCTCGCCGACTTCTGCCTCCAGGGGCCGGGTCGCCTGTTCGGCTCGGCGATGATCGATCCCCGCGACGTCGCCGGGGCGGTCGCCGAAGCCCGGCGGGCCATCGAGGAGCTGGGCTTCGTGTCCGTCTACCTGCGGCCCAATCCGGTCAACGGGCTCATGTGGCACGACCCCGCCTACGAACCCCTGTGGTCGGCGCTCGAAGAGCTGGATGCCCCGGTCTGCTTCCACGAGGGGGGCGGGGTGCTCCTGCCCCAGGTGGGCACCGACCGGTTCGACCGCCACTCCTTCTGGCACGTCGCCACCCATCCGATGGAACAGCAGCTGGCGATGGTGTCGGTCCTCATGGGCGGGGTGGCCGAACGCCATCCCGGACTTCGCTTCGGGTTCATGGAATGCGGGGCGGGATGGCTCCCCTACTGGATGTGGCGAATGGATGAGCACGTGGAGGGCGAGCCCCACGACTTCACCGACCTGACCCTGACCCCTTCGGAGTACGTCGAGCGCCAGTGCTTCGTCTCCATCGACACCGACGAGGAGCCCGGGGTGGCCACCATCGGTCACCTGGAGGCGGCCAGGGTGGTGTGGGGAAGCGACTATCCCCACCATGACTCCAAGTTCCCCAATGCCTTCAAGACCTTGTCGGGCCTCCCCGGCCTCGGCGAGGACCAGCTGCGGTCGGTGGTGGAAGACGCCCCCCTGGCTCTGTTCGGCCGTCGTCTGGCCGGCGCCCTGACGGTCGGCTGACCCGGCGCCGGCCCACCGCTCAGGTGGCGCCGTCGAGCAGGGAGCGGGTGGCCGCCGCCAGACCCGCGAATGCCGCAGCCGGGCTCAACGTCTCCAGGGCGTCGGCCAGCACCTCGATCGACCACGGGCCCGCATAGCCATGCTGGTCGAGTTTCCGCACCAGATCCTCCAGGGCGAAGCTGCCCGCCCCGGGGACCAGCCGGCCGTGACGGGTCTCCTGGTAGGGGTCGTCCCATCCAGTGGCGGGGCCGTCGCTGAGCTGCACGCAGGCGATGGCCGAAGGCGGCACCGCCTCGATGTCGTCGATCGACGAGCCACCCCGGAAGAAGTGCCAGGCGTCGAGGACCACGGCGGCGTTCGGGCGCCCACAGCCTTCGACGATGGCGGCCGCGGTGCGAAGGTTGGGGACCTCTGTCCAAGGGGCGAACTCGAGCGCCACCACCAGCCCGTGGTCGGCGGCGGCATCGCACAACGGGCGGAGCCGGATGGCGGCTTCGTCTGGGTATCCGGCCAGTTGGCTGACGACGATGACCCGCTCGGCCCCGACCCGGGCGGCGAGGGAGAACAGTCGTTCGGCGAAAGCCGCCGTTCGGTCGGCCCGATCCGGCTCGAGGGCGGCGCCCAGCAGCTCGAACTCGCCGATCCGCACCCCCAACCCGTCGGCCATCGCCACCAGCTGTTCGAGAGTGACGCCGTCGGCGGCGGCGTCCACCACCTGGCGGTAGGAGAGGCCGATCTCGGTGATGCCGGCTTCGGAGGCGGCCTGCAGCCGCTGCCGGGCACCGACGTCGCGCCGGGTGCTGGCGCCGAGGAGGACCCGACGGATCACTGGGCCGACCAGTAGCGGGGGCCGCCGCCGACGTAGAGGGTCTCGCCGTGGATGTAGCTGGCGGCCCGGGAGGCGAGGAAGAGAATGGGATAGGCGATCTCCTCGGGATCGCCGGGCCGGCCCACCAGCACCCGGTCACCCTGGGCATCCGGATCCCGCCCCAGGCCTCGCATGGCCCGCTCGAACCCTTCGGACTTCACCAATCCGGGAGCGATGCAGTTGACCCGCACCCCGGCCGTCCCGAACTCGGCGGCGAGGATCGAGGTGAGGTGGATGACACCGGCTTTGGCCACCCCGTAGGGGGCATGCAGGGGTCGAGGGGTCAGGGCGGCGGCCGAGGCCACGTTGACGATGGCGCCGCCGCCCCGGGTCGCCATCACCGGGGCAGCCGCCCGGCTGAGCAGCCACACGCTCCGGAGGTTGACGTCGATCATCCGGTCCCAGTCGTCGGCGGTCCAGTCCCCATCGGTCCGGCTGCGGCTCCCGCCGGCATTGTTCACCAGGATGTCCAGCCCCCCGAGTTCGGCGACGGTGCCGCCGATCAACGCTGCGCAGGCGCTCGGATCACTGACGTCGGTTTCCATCACCACCGCGGTGCCCCCGTCGTCGGCGACTTCGCTGGCGACCCGCTCGAGGTCCTCGACCCGGCGGCTGGCCAGGACCACCGTCGCCCCGTGGCGGGAGAGGACCAGCGCGGTCGCCCGGCCGATGCCGGTGCCGCCACCGGTGACGATGGCAACCTGGCCCGAGAGGTCGAACCGGTCGTCGGGCGGCGGTCCTGGCTGGTTCATCTCGGGGCTGCTCCTTCCGGGTCGAGAGGACGGATGGACCTCGACCCCGTGACGCCGGTCCGCTATATTCAGTTGGACAATCTAAACGATTCTACTGGAGGCACCCCCGTGGGCCCGACCCGAACGCTCGACCTGTCATCCGCCTTGGCGCCGGATCGCGAATACCCCCTCAGCACCCCTCCGGACATCCCCTATTGGGCCGAGAACATGCTGTTCACCCTCTACGACCCGACCGCCGACTTCGGGCTCTGGCTCCATCTCGGCACCGTGCCGACCGACTGGTCGATGTGGGAGGACATCGTGCTCGGCTATCTCCCCGGAGACGGCGGCCTGCTCCACATGACTTCCTACCACCGGACCCCGGCCGAGCGGCGCCCGGCGGGGTCGAACCTGTCGTTCACCTGCCTCGAGCCGTTCCGGCGGTGGAAACTGGAATTCGACGGCCGTTGCCTGCTCTCGGAGTACGAGCAGCTCCGCCAGGGGCGGGCGCTGGACAGCGTCAAGCACCCGCTGGCCTTCGAGCTGACGGTGGAGTGCGCCACCCCGGTGTGGGACGCCCATACCTCGGCCACCATCGGCGACGATCGCGGCAGCATGCGCGGGCAGAGCTGGGCCACCGATCATTACCAGCAGCTCTTCACCGTCCAGGGTCCTGTCCAGCTTCCGGAGGGGGAGATCGAGTTCAAGGGGACCGGTTGGCGGGACCACTCCCGCGGACCCCGTCATGGGGGCACCGGTGCGACCTGGGGAGGCCACGCCATCGTCAACTGCTTCTTCCCCGACAGCGGCCGCGGCTTCGGGCTGACCCGGATGTGGGACCCGGACGGCGAGTTGACCCTCGATGCCGGTTTTGTGGTCGACGCCGATGGTGTCCTCCACCACGCCGAGGTGCTGGAGGTCCCGCGCTTCTATGAGCCCCGCGTCTCGGGGGACGAGATTCCCATCGGCCTCGGCTACCCGGGCGGGGAGGTGCGTCTGCTCGGGCGGACGGTGAAGGAGACCTGGATGACCCGCAACCATGCGCTGGCCCGCGGGGTCGAGCGGGAGGGAAAGGCCAGCATCCTGGCCGAGGCCTTCGCCCGGTTCGAGTGGGACGGTGAGGTCGGCTACGGACTCTGCGAGCGATCGGAGCATCTCAATGATCCGGCGGGGGAGCTGCGCCCTCCGGCGCCGTGACCATCCCGATGGCCGCCAACCCGCTGGGCTTCGTCACCCCGAAGAAGATCCAGCACCGCGACCTCGAACACACCCGGACCGCACTGGCCGGTTGGATGGCCGGGCGATTGCCCGGCGTCGCCGAACTCGATCTCTCCCCCCTGGTCGTCCCAGAGGGAAACGGGGTGGCCAACGAGACGGTGGTCTTCACCGCCCGGTACACCGACACCGGCGGGCGCCGGAGTCGCCGATTCGTGGCTCGCCTCGAGTCGAGGCAGCCGCTGTTCACCGGGACCTGCCTGGCCGACCATGTCGACATGGCCACCCTGTTGGCCACCCAACCGGGGGTGCCGGTCCCCGGCGTCGTCGGGCTGGAGGAAGACCCATCGGTGCTCGGGGCCCCGTTCTTCGTCATGGAGCACGTGTCGGGGTTGGTCCCCTCCGATCGGCCCCACTGGAGCGAGGCCGGCTGGCTGGCGGACGCCAGCCCGGCCGATCGGCGCCGTCTGTGGGAGAGCGCGGTGACGGTGATGGCCGGGATCCACCGGGTCGATGCCGCACTAGCTCCCTTTCTCCAGCGACCCGGCGACGGTCGGAGCGGGCTCGAACAGGGGTTGACCCATTGGAGCCGTTACTACTCGTGGGCGGCCGGGGGCCGGAGCCATCCGGTGATGGAGGCGGGCCTCGAGTGGTTGGAGGCCAATCTTCCGGCCGCCCCGGTCACGGGATTGGCCTGGGGCGACGCCCGGATCGCCAACATGATCTTCCGCGGGTTCCGCTGCGTGGCCGTCCTCGACTGGGACATGGTGTCGCTGGCCGGCCCCGAGAGTGACCTCGGCTGGTGGATTATCCAGGATCACGGGGCGCCGCGACATCTCGACGGGATGGGAACCCCGAGGGAGACCGTCGAGCTCTGGGAAGCCGTCAGCGGGCGACCGGCCGACGACCTGCATTTCTCGCTTGTCTTCAATACCTTCCGGCTCGGGGCCATCCGAATGCGCCTGGCCCGCCAGTTGGCCGCCGAAGACCGTCTGCCTCCGGAGATGGCCGGCCTGGAGACGAACAACGTGGCCATCCAACAGCTGGCTCTTCTGCTCGGCCTCGATCCGCCCGGCCCGCTCACCGCCACCCTCCCGGATCTCGACTGAGGCGATGGGAGAGGTGGGCTCAGCCGGCGCTCACCGGCTCGCCGATCGCCTCGTAGAAGGCAGCCTGGACGCTGGCCGGGTCGAGGGCGTCGTGGACCGGGACCAGGCCGGCTTCCCGCGCCACGTCGAGCGCGCTGCGGGCGGCTTGGACGTTCTCCGCCTCCCATTCGTAGAGGGCGAGATAGCGGTACTGCGAGATGTCGGGGTTCACGACGTCGTTGAAGCGGAGCCGACGGGCGGAGACCACCCCCGGCACTCGGGCCACGTCCTGGAGGTGCACGGTGTCGTACCAGTCGTTGTACTCCTTCTCCCGGCCATCGACGGGATTGGAGAAGACGACGAAGGTGAAGCGGGCCATGGCAGTGTCCCCCGGGGTCCGATCGCGGTGGCCCCGGTCAGGGGCCCCAACGGCGCTCGCCACCTTACCACCCGAGGTCTCCGAAGCAGTACAATCATTAATCGGTTATTGCCGGTCCGGCCCGCTCCCGTCGGTTCCGGCCGCCGACTCCGATCGGCTCCGCCCGCATGACCGGCGGCCGAGATCCGGTCCCCTTTGCGGTGGCCGTCCCCGACGAGGCCATCGCCGACCTGCACCGCCGGTTGGACCACAGCCGGCTGGCGCCCTCCCTCCCCGGTGACGGGTGGACCCTCGGCACCTCCGCCGACTATCTGGCCGAGCTGGTCTCCTACTGGCGCCACCACTACGACTGGCGGTTCCACGAGCAACAGATCAACCGCGCCGACAACTACCGGGTGGAGATCGACGGCGTCCCCCTTCACTTCCTTCGCGTCCCGGGTCGGGGCCGGCGCCCGCTCCCCCTGGTGCTGACCCATGGGTGGCCCTGGACCTTCTGGGACTTTGCCAAAGTGATCGGCCCCTTGTCCGACCCGGTCGCCCACGGTGGCGACGGGGCGGACGCCTTCGACGTGGTCGTCCCCTCCCTCCCGGGCTACGGCTTCTCGACGCCACTCCCCCGAACCGGGATCTCCTTCACCACTACCGCCGATCTCTGGGCCGAGTTGATGACCGAGGTGCTCGGCTACCCGCGCTTCGTCGCCCACGGCAGCGACTTCGGGGTGTTCGTGGCCGCTCAGTTGGGCCACAAATATGCCGGGCAGGTCGCCGGCATCCACCTGGCCGGACCGGTCGACCTCGACGGCTGGCGTCCGACCGAGACGTACCACCCGTGGAGCGACTACATCCGACGGGCGGAGGCATCGACCGATCCCGAACGCCGCGCCGACTATCCGGCCTGGGAGCGGGTTCGGGCCTCGCATCTGGCCGTCCACATGGGGGAGCCCCAGACCCTGGCCCACGGGTTGCACGACTCGCCGGCCGGCCTGGCCTCCTGGCTGGTGCACCGCCGCTACGCCTGGGGGGACTGCGGCGGCGACATCGAGAGCCGGTTCAGCAAGGACGAGCTCCTGACCAACGTGTCGATCTACTGGTTCACCGAAACCCTTTGGAGCTCCATCCGGTTCTACGCCGCGGCGGTGGACGCCCCCTGGGCGCCGAGCCACCCACGGCTGCCGGTGGTCGAGGTCCCCACCGCGCTGAGCCTGTCGCGACCCGACCGTCCCCCCGGCTACGACCCAGACCGCTCCGACCTGGCCGCGGTGTTCGATCTCTCGTTGCTCCGGCTGCACGACGTCGGCGGACACTTCGGCCCGATGGAGGAGCCCGAACGGTTCGTCGAGGACCTCCGGGACGCCTTCCGCCCCCTGCGAGGCGGAGGGGAGGCGGCCGAGCCCGGATGAGTGCAATAAGATAGATGATTATTCGGCCGGTCCGGGGCATCCCCCGACGCCGCACCGCCGGGAGAGGATTCGGAGTGACTGTGGAGGCAGGGAGCCAAGGGCCGCGCATGCCGCTGCGGATGGTCCTGCTGCTCGGCGCGCTGACCGCTCTCGGATCCCTGTCCATCGACGCCTACCTCCCTTCCCTCCCTTCGATGGCCCGGGGCCTCTCGACGACCGAAGCCATGGTCCAGCTGACCTTGACCACCTTCCTCGTGGGTTTTGCCGCCGGGCAGGCGTTCGGGGGATCGGTCAGCGACGTGTTCGGTCGCCGCCGCCCGGTGCTGGTGGCCCTGTCGGTCTACGCGGTGGTGTCGGTGGCGTGCGGGCTGGCTCCTACCATCGGGGTGCTGCTGGTGGCCAGGGGCTTCCAGGGGGTGGTGGCCGGCGCGGTGGTGGTGACCGCCCGGGCGGTGGTCCGGGATCTCCACAGCGGGCCCGCCGCCGCCCGTCTCTATTCGATCCTGTTGCTGGTCATGGGGGCGGCCCCCATCGTCGGCCCTATCGCCGGTGGCCAGTTGCTCCATTTCACCTCCTGGCGGGGCATCTTCCTGGTGTTGGCCGGCGTCACGGTCGTCCTGCTGGCCGTGACGGTGGTGGGGTTGCGCGACACCCTGGCTCCCCATCTGCGCCGGACCGGCGGGACCCCCGACGCGTTGCGGACCATGCGGGGGCTCGGACACGATCGGGTCTTCCTCGGCTACTTCCTGGCCAACGGGTTCGCCAACGCCTGCGTCTTCGTCTGGATCGCCGGATCCCCGTTCGTCCTCCAGCGGCGCTACGGCTTCTCACCCCAGGTCTACAGCCTGGTCTTCGCCCTGATGACGTCCGGGTTGATCGGGATGAGCCAAGTCAACCGCTGGCTGGTCAACCGGGTGCACACCCGTCGACTGCTGCGCATCGGGCTCACCATCGAAGCCATCGGGGCCGCCGGTGCCCTGGCCGCCTTCTCCGTCCACGGGCTGTCGCCGGTGTTCGCCATCGTCCCCATCCTGGCGATGATGTCGAGCATCGGGCTGATCCTGCCCAATGCCTTGGCGCTGGCCCTCGCCGACCACCCGAGAGAGGCGGGAACCGCCACCGGGCTGATGGGCGCCCCGCAGTACCTGATGGGGGCGGGCCTTGCCCCCCTGGTGGGACTGGGAGGCGCCTCCAACGGGGTGCCGATGGCCAGCTTGCTGTTGGCCCTGTCGCTGGTGGCCGTCGGTGCCTTCCGGGTCCTGACCCGACCCGGCGCTGAGGACGCCGAGCCGGTGATGGCGATTCCGACGATCTGAGTCTGGACGCCGGTCAGACCATCAACACCCCACCATTGACGTTGAGGCACTCGCCGGTGATGTAGCTCGCCGCCGGGTCGGCCAGGAACTCGACCGCCCGGGCGATGTCCTCCGGCTGGCCGAGGCGGCCGACCGGCACCGTCGGGATGGGAGAGTCGGCGCCGGGGGCGTCGGCGGGAGCCGGCTTGGTGTGGCTCTGGCGGGGGGTGTCCATGGCTCCGGGGCAGACGGCATTGACGGTGATCCCACTGGCGGCCAGTTCCTGGGCCATCACCTGGGTCAAGCCGACCACCGCGAACTTCGAGGCGGAGTAGGCGCCGCGTTGGGGATAGCCGCGGCGGCCCGATCCTGAGGCGATGTTGATGATGCGGCCAGGGGCCTTCCGATCCAGGAGGTGGCGGACCACCGCCGAGCTGAGGAGGAAGACCCCTTTGGTGTTGACCCGCATCACCAGATCGAACGCCTCCTCGGGGACGTTCCAGGTCCAGTTCCGGTCGGCCCCGTGGGGGGCGGCGGCGTTGTTGACCAGGATGTCCACCTGCCCAAGGGTCCCGATGGTCTCCGCCACCATCCGCTCGGCGTCGGCCTTCTCCCCGACGTCTCCGACCAGGCCGGTGGAGCGGACGCCCATCCCCTCCAGCTCCTCCACCAGGCTGGGGAGGCCCAGCCAGGAAGCCGCCGCGTCCTGCTCGCCGTCCTCGTGGACGTTGCGGGTCCCTCCCGGGACCAGGTCGGTGACCGCGACGTCGGCACCGTTGGCCGCCAGTTTCCTGGCGATCCCCCGGCCGAGCCCTGCATATCGCCCACACCCCGTCACCAGGGCGACCTGGCCGCTCAGCGTTCCCATCCCGTTGCTCTCCCGTGCTCGGTCCCGGCCCTCTGTGGCCTGGAATCAGATAACATAGGTAGAGGATAACGGTAGTGGGGGTCATGGTGCCGAGGAGGGGAAAGACGGTGGATTGGGGCCTGGAGGCGGCGGTGGCCGGGCTGGAGCGCCGGGTGGGCGAACTGGAGAATCGCCAGGCCATCCTCGATGTCTATGTGACCTACGCCTGGTTGCAGGATTGCGAGCGGCTGGATGAGTTGGTCGACCAGGTCTTCGCGGTCGACGCCGAGCTCAGTCTCGGAACCGGGATGCCGACCCACCGGGGCCATGACGCCATTCGCCAGTCGCTCACCATCCGCGGCGAGCTGGAAGGGACGGCCCACTACTTCACCAACTTCGAGATCACCGTCACCGGCGACCAGGCGAGGGCCCGAGCCTATTTCCAGAGTTTCCACTGGACCCGGGAGACGGCCTCGGGCGGCCCGGGCCGGCCGACCGACTTCGTCGGCGCCGGGGTGTACCTGGACGAGTTCCGTCGGGAGCCGCCGGGCTGGAGGATCACCAAACGGGAACGGCGGAACCTCGGCCCCGGTCCTCTCGGCCACGGGCAGGTGCCGTCGGGATTCGCCCGGCATCTGCAGGGGTGGGGAGGGGCGGTCGGCGACTGATCCGATCGTGGGCCGTTCGCATTCGCAAGTGTCATCGAGCTAACCGGCGCGAGGGTGGGCCGGCGGAGGAGTGGTGCAATGGATCTCAGCGGAGGCCTGGCCCCGGAGTTGGACCTGCCTCGCCTCGAAGGAGACGAGGACGATCCCCATTTCGGCGAGAACGAGGCGTTGTGGCTGTGGGACGCGGAGGCCCAGGTGGGCTTCCACCTCTACCTCCGTACCCTTCCCTACGCCTACCGGCTGCGGCGGGAGACGATCAATGTGTTCTTCGGCGGCTCGTCGGTATTGGTGAGTAGGCAGGACGGGCCGGGCTCGACTCCGGACACCGCCCGGGGCCCGAGTCTCGCCTGTCGGGTCACCGAGCCGTTCGTCCGCCGCACCTACAGCTACGACGCCACTGCTCGCCCCACCTCGACGGCGGCTATGCGAGAAGGGTTGCTCCCCGACGGCACCGTGGTGCTGTTGTCGTTCGACATCGAGACGACCATGGCGGTGCCCCCCTGGGTCACCGGGACCTTCAGCACCGGTGAGGCACTGGAACAAGCCCGCCAGTCGTTCGGCGGCCATCGCTACGAGCAGCTACTGCGGGCCACCGGGACCATTCGAGTCCGGGATTGCTACGGCGCCCCGGGGATCGACCCGTTCGGAGATCGCGACGTCACGTTCTCGGCAGTGGGGCTACGCACCCACCGGATGGGATCCCGGAACCTGACATCGTTCCCCGGGCACACCTGGCTCACCGGCCTGTTCCCGAGCGGGCGGGCCTTCGGCCTGATGCGGTTCTGCGGAGCTGATGGGGTTCCCCACTGGGAAGAGGCGGTGGTCTTCGACGGGGAGCGCTATCACCCCGCCCGGGTGAGCGATGCCACGCTGTTCTCCCAGGAGCTACCCGGGGAAGCGCTGACCGCGGTACTCGAATCGGATCTTGGCCAATGGTCGGTGACCGGGAAGCTGGAGGCCACCAACTTCGTCTCGGCCATGCCTCCGGAGCCACAACGCTGGGGGATCGACCGGAGCCGGGGGATCCAGCGCATCATGAAACAAGGAGTCGCCACTTTCGGGCTGGATGGCGAAGCCGGGGCCGGGATGGTCGAGCGCTCGGTGATGGTCAGCGACATGCCGGCGTTGTCGCCTGACCGGGCGGCGGGGTGATGGCGTCCCCGATGCGGTTCGTCGGAAGGACGGCGGTGGTGGTCGGGCTGTCCGACATCGGGCGCGCCTCCGCCCGGCGGCTGGCCTCGGAAGGGGCCGATGTCATCATCGTCGGCCCCGACGCCGGACCCCTTGCCGAGCTGCGAGCCGATGTCGAGTCCTTCGGGGTCCGGGCCCTCGTCCTCGAACATGACCTCGGCAATCCGCTGGCCGCCGAGCGGGCCGCCGGCGCCACCGCCGCGGCCGGGTGGCGGGCCGACGTCCTCGTCAACGCCCAGATGTCCACCGGTTGGGCCTCGGTGGAGGAGGGCGACCTGGCTGCCTGGGAGGAGACCATCCGGATCAACCTCACCGGTCCCTACATCTGGACCAAGGCCTTCCTTCCCCAGCTCAAGCAGTCGGGCACCGGGGCGGTGGTCCACCTCGGCTCAGTGGACGGACTGTTCGGGAACCCCCGGGTCCCGGGGTACTCCGCTTCCAAGGGGGGTTTGGTCCCCCTCACCCACGTGATGGCCTTCGAGTTCGCCAAGTATCCCATCCGGGTGAATCTGGTCGGCCGGGTGGCCAGCACCGAGAGCCGGCCGGTGGAGGCCGATCCCGACACTGCCGCCTACTTCGACCAGCTGCAGGCGGCCACCCCGCTCGGCCGCTTCGGGAGACCGGAGGAGACCGCGGCGGCAGTGGCCTTCCTGGCCGCCGAGGAGGCGTCCTACATCACCGGGGCGGTCCTGGTGGTCGACGGCGGGCGTACCGTCCTCACCGCCGGGACCCAGTGATTTGACCGTGGAGGGCCCGGCCGGGGACCGCGCCGATCACCTCGCCATCGTCGACGTCCTCCACCGCTACGCCCTTGGCATCGACACCGATGACGCGGTGCTGACCGCCTCCTGCTTCACCGAAGATGCCCGCTACGAGCTCGGGGAGGAGGTGGTGGTCGGGCGACCGGCGCTCATCGACCTGTTCGCCGACCGCACCGGTGTCCGGCCGCGGGCCTCCGGCCTCGACCGGGTCGACCAATTCACCCATGCCGTCTCCAACATCATGGTCGACATCGACGGACCGCGGGCCGGGGTGACGAGCATGATCCTGGCCACGGTGGCCGGCGAGCGGAACGGCAGCCCGGTGATGCTGGTGCGGAACATCCGGTACACCGATCGGCTGGTGCGCCACGACGGGGCCTGGCGCATCGCCTGGCGACGCCACGTCCTGCAGTGGATGTTCGAGACGGTCCCGACCATGGTCCGGCACCGGTGACGCCGACGGTCGGCGAGACCCCCGACGCCCGCCGAAGCTCGCGTCTTCACCTCCGCCGGCGTTGGTACGACGAGGGGTACTTCGGGACCGCCACCCTCGCGGAAATGATGGCCGCCGGGGCGGCGACCCATGGCGCGACGCCGCTCAACTTTCGGTCGGTGGGGGGCGAGACCGTCCGGACCACCTTGGCCGAGATCCAAGCCCGGGCCGCCGCCCTGGCCGCCTCCTTGCATCGGATCGGGCTCCGGCCCGGGGATGCCATTTGCGTCCAGCTCCCCAACCGCGTCGAGCAATCGGTGGTCTACAGCGCCGGCTTCCTCCTCGGACTCGTGGTGGTCCCGGTCGTGCAGATCTACGGCCCGTCGGAGCTCGGCTTCATCATCGAAGAGACCGCCGCCCGAGCTCTGGTCATACCCGACCGGTGGCGGCAGGTCGACTGCCTGGCCCGGGTGGCCGCCCTTGCCTCCCCTCAGCCCGTCGAGCACCTCATCGTCGTCGGGGAGCGGGTCCCTCCCGGCGCCCACCGTTTCAACGAGCTGGCCGGTTCCGGTTCGGGGGTGCTAGTGCCGCCGGCTCCCCCCGGGTCCTCCGACGATGTGTGCATGGCCCTCTACACATCGGGTACCACCGGGGTTCCCAAGGGAGTACTCCGCACCCACAACCAACTGGCCGCCTGCGTCCGTACCGGACCGGCGGCGATGTCCGGCGAACCCGGCCCCGCCAGCCTGTTCGGCTCGCCGGCCGGACATATCGGCGCGGTGATCGGGGTGCTGGCCCCCTTTCTGACCGGGACGCCGGGGACCTACCTCGACAGCTGGGACGCCGACGAGGCAGTCCGTATGGTGGCCGAGCATCGACTCACCCGGTCGACCGGTGCCCCCCTCCACCTTCTGACCCTGATCGAGGCAGCCGAGACGGCCGACCTCGATGTCTCCTCCTTCCACTACTACCACTGCGGGGGTGCCCCGGTGCCGTCCTCGACGGTCGAGCGGGCCCAACAGCTGGGTTGGACCGCGGCTCGTTCCTACGGCTGCACCGAACACCCGAGCATGTTCGGCAGCTCCGACCTCGAGCCACTGGCCTGGCGGGCCGGCTCCGACGGCGGCCCGGCGCCCGGGGTCGTCGTCCGCCTGGTGGATGGCAACGACCGCCCGGTGGCTCGGGGGACCGAGGGCGAGATCCTGTCCATCGGCCCCAAGCAGTCGGAGGGGTACTGGGACACCGCCCTCGACGACGCCTCCTTCACTGCCGACGGCTGGTTCCGGACCGGGGACATCGGGGTGCTGGACTCCGACGGCCGACTCACCATCACCGACCGCAAGAAGGATCTGGTGGTCCGGGCCGGCGAGAACATTTCCTCCCAGGAGGTGGAGCGGGCCCTCGTCGGTCATCCCGACGTGCTCGAGGCTGCGGTGGTCGGCCTCCCCGACCCCCGTTTCGGCGAACGGGTCTGCGCCTTCGTCCGGCTCCGGGCCGGGAGCCAGCTCAACCTGGAGGAGGTCAGCCGGCATTTCGCCGGCTTGGGCCTGGCCCGCCAGAAGACCCCCGAACGGCTCATCCCAGTCGACGACTTCCCGAGAACCGCCACCGGGAAGGTGAGAAAGGCCGACCTCCGGGCCGGTCTGGAGCGGGACCCGGAGGGCGCCCGGATGGATCTAATAGTAGGATGATTGAACTGTTCACCGAGGGAGGGACGCATGGCCGGACTGTCCAAAGATGACACCGCTCGTCTACGCGAACTGGAGGACCGGGCGGAGATCACCGACATCGTGAGCCGGTACGGCGACGGGGTCCGGCGGGGGGACGCCGCGTCCATCGCCGCCTGTTTTGCTGACGATGCCTCGCTCGACCACGGGCACGGACAGTCCGTCGAGGGGATCGAGGCCATCCGTCAGTACTTCGGGGCGGTGAAGGACTCGGCGGCCAGTAAGGCGGTGATGAATTTCGACGAGAAGGTGGCCAGTACCCCGGTGATGTCCAACGTCCTCATCGACCTCGATGGGGACACCGCCCACTGCGAGAGCATGTGCCTGGCCATCCATGCCGGCTTCCGGGACGGGGAGGGTTCCATCATCGTGCGGGGGACCCGGAACATCGACGACCTGGTCCGCACGCCGGAGGGCTGGAAGATCCGCAAGCGTCTCCACCCCGCCGTCTGGTCCTTCGAGGTCCCGGGCACCCCGATCGTGTCGGCGACGCCATGAAGCCCTGCGCCATCGTCGGCATCGGTCGGACCGCCTACAGCCGGAACTCGGGTCGCACCACCCTGGCCATGGGGGCGGAAGCCTCCCGTGCCGCCCTGGCCGATGCCGGGCTCGATCCTGCCGACATCGACGGGATCGCCACCTTCCAGAACAATGACTCCGCCCTGGGTCACCTGGTCGCCCACGCCATCGGCATCGACGACCTGACCTGGAACTGCAGCTTCCAGGGCGGGGGAAACCAGACAGCCTCGGTGGTGGCCACCGCCGCGTCGGTCATCCAAGCCGGGCTGTGCCGGGCGGTAGTGGTCTACCGCTCGCTCAACGGCCGCTCGGGCTACCGCCACGGGTCCCGCACCGGTCCGATGGAGGTCGACGGTGAATGGCAGTTCGACGCGCCCCAGGGGTATCTGGTCCCGCCCCAGTGGCTGGCCATGTTCGCCCGCCGCCATCAGATGGTCTACGGATCCACCTGCGAGGATCTCGGCCAGATCGCCATCACCCAACGCGGGCACGCCGTCGCCAACCCCCATGCGGTGGCCCGACAGCCCATCACCATGGACGACTACCTGGCTGGCCGCTGGGTCAACGAGCCCTTCCGGGTCTACGACTGCTCCTACGAGGTGGACGGAGCAGTGGCCATCGTGCTGGCCGGGGAGGAGATGGCCCGGAAGTCGACCCGTGACCCGGTGTGGCTGGCGGCGGCGGCCGAGTCCCATGCCGGCACCGGTTGGGACCAGTGGGACGACATGACCACCATGTACTCGAGGGAGGCCGGGCCCAGACTCTGGAAGCGGAGCGGGCTGCAACCCTCCGACATCGATGTGGCCTGTCTCTACGACTGCTTCACCTACACCGTCATGGCCACCATGGAGGACTTCGGGTTCTGCGACAAGGGCGAGGTGGGTGACTACTTCGCGGAGGGACGGGCCACCTACGGCGGGGACGTGGTGGTCAACCCCCACGGGGGACTGCTGTCCGAGGGGTACATCCACGGTCTCAACCACCATTTCGAAGCCGTCCTCCAGCTTCGAGGTGACGCCGGGCCCCGCCAGGTGGAGGGGGCGGGAGTGGTGCTGGTGTCGGCGGGGGCCGGGCCTTACGGCGGCGCCAACATCCTGACCGCGGAGAAGCCGTGACCGCCGCCTCCGACACCGTCACCGACCCCGAACCGCCGCCCCAGCCAGTTCCCGATCCCGACTCGCTCGGCTACTGGGAGGCGATGATCCATGGCCAGCTCTCGATCCGGCGCTGCCAGGATTGCGGACACTGGTGCCATCCCCCCCTCGAACGGTGCCGCCTGTGTGGAGGCCCGACCGACTACCAACCGATCAGCGGGAAAGGGACCCTCTACAGCTTCATCACCATCCACCAGCCCGCCGTCCCCGGCTACCGCGACACGGTGCCGTACCTGGTCGGGTTGGTCGATCTGGACGAGCAGCCCGGCCTGCGGATCGCCGCTCGCCTCGAGGACGCCACCGCCGGCGATCTCCGGGCCGGCCAGCCGATGCAGTCCCGCCTGGTCCCCCACCCGGGCGGCGACTTCTGGGTGCCGCGCTTTCGCCCCGCCCCGGAGGAAGGCGCATCGGAATGACGGCCGGCCGTCCGTCCGGTCGCCTCGCCGATCCGGACCCCTACCATCCCGCCCCCGAGCCAGGAGGAACGGCATGCCCCGGTACGAGCCGATCCCGGTAGACCAGCTGTCCTCCGAGGCGCGGTCGATCATCGACGCCGGCATCGCTTCGGGCATGTACGACGACGGTGCCGGCCTCCCACCGGCCCAGCTCCGGGTGATGGCCTACAACACCACCGTCCTGAAGGCGACCGCCGCCCAATCGACCGAGTTGTGGCATCGGGGTGTGGTCGACAATCGCCTGAAGGAGCTCATCCGTATCCGCAGTGCCCAGGTCAACGGCTGCGATGCCTGCGCCTCCCGCATCAAGGAGCCCGGGGTGAATGCCGACGACGTCGCCTGCATGGCCATCCCCGGTGGGGGGTCGATGGGGGAGCCGGAGATGGCGGTGTTGTCGCTGGTCGGGCAAGTGGCCAATGACCACCAGGGGATCGACGAGGACACCCTGCGGTCTCTGGGCCGGTGGTTCAGCCCGGCCGAAGTCGTCGAGTTGGTGTACCACGTCTGCGTGATGCTTGGCCAGCATCGTTTTCATCACGTCTTCCGCTCCTACGAGGAGGGTGAGCCGGTAGTGGCCTTCCAGGCGGCGCTGGTGGACGCGCCGATGCCGGATCGGGCCGATGAGCCGGCCGGCGGCGAGGGTGCCGCCTTGCTGCCGCAGTGAGCAACCAGTAACCGCCGGGCCGGCAACCGGCCTCGCACATCAGGAGGGAGTGAGCATGGCGAAGATCGATGTCTTCGGGGTCGACTCGGCGGAATGGGTGACCGGCAAGGACTCCATGTCCGACGCCCAGAAGGCGGAGATGGCCGACGACCAGGAGATCGAGGGGGCGGCCAAGCGGGTCCGTCACCCGGGGAGCGAGTCCGCTCCCCAGTTGTTCGAGTGCCGGGTGGGTCCGAACCAGGCGGTCGATGCCCATGCCCACCAGCTCGATGAGATCATCTACGTCGTCTCCGGATCCATGCAACTGGGTGCCCGCACCCTCGAGCCGGGGGCGTCGGTCCACATTCCGGGACGGACCCTCTACTCCTTCAGCTCCGGGCCGGACGGGCTCCACTTCCTCAACTTCCGGGGCACCACAGACTCGACCTACTTCACTAAACAGGAGTTCATGGCCCTGCGGGCCGGTGCCGAGGCCTAGCCCCCAACGCGGCCGGACCTTTCCAGTTCAGAAGGCGATGGAGAGGCCGAGGTCGACCGGGAGGACGATGCCGGTGATGTAGCGGGCCTCGTCTGAGGCCAGGTAGGCAACTGCGGCGCTGATGTCCTGGGTCTCGATCCAGGGCTCTCCGAGCGGGTGCATCTCGGCCATGACCGGCTTCACGTCCTCGGCGGTCGGATGTTCGAGATCCGGGCGGAAGATCCGGTAGAGGCGGTCGTTGAACAAGAAGTCGGTGGGCACACTGGTGGGGCAGACCACGTTGGCCCGGATCCGGTACGGGGCCAGGTCATTGGCCATGGAACGCATCAGGCCGATCACCCCGGTCTTTGCCGCGGTGTAGGCCCCGAGGTTGGGCGCCGCCTTCAGCGCCGCCGCCGAACTGGTCATCACCACGGAGCCACCGCGGTTCGCCTCGATCATCGCCGGGATGGCCGCCGACACCGTGTGCCAGACCCCGGTCAGATCCACGTCGAGAACGTCCTTCCAGTCCGCCTCCGGGACCTCCCAGAAGGGCCGGCCGTTGATGCCGATGCCGGCATTGGCGATGACGATGTCGATCTGACCGAACTGCTCCAGGCCCCGGGCCACCACCGCGCTGATCTCGGCCCGGTTCCGGACGTCGGCCCGGCCGGCCACGATCTTGCCCCCCGCCTTCTCTACCAGGGCCACCGTTTCGTCGAGGTCCTCTTGGGTGGCCTGCGAGAACGGGACGGTGTCGTAGGTGCAGAGCCCGTCGAAGCCGATGATGGAGGCACCTTCCTCCACCAGCCGCAGGGCGTGCGACCGCCCCTGGCCCCGGGCCACCCCGCTGATGAGCGCCACCTTGCCTGCCATTCGTTCGGTCATGACCGTCCTTTCGTCCGATGAGTCGTTAGGTGATCAGTCCCACCAGAGATGGTGGTCGAGGACGCCGCGGGCGATGAGGCCGAGTTGGACCTGGCTGGTGCCCTCCACGATGGTGAGTTGTTTGGCGTCGCGGTACCACTGCTCGGTGGGGTGGTCCTCCATGTAGCCGGCGGCCCCGAGGAGCTGGACGGCGAGGCCCGAGGCCCGGACGGCGAGCTCGGTGGCGTGGTACTTGGCGATCGAGAGGTAAGGGACCCACTCCTTGGTGTATTTGCCCTGATCGGCGAAGCTGGCGGCCCGGTAGGTCAGCAGCCGCGCCGCCTCGATGTCCACCGCGCACTTGGCGATCTCCCACTGGATGCCCTGGAAGTCGGCAATGGTCTTGCCGAACGCCGCCCGCTCCTTGACGTATTCGGTGGCGTACATGAGCGCCCCTTCGGCCAGCCCGATCCCCCGGGCAGCCACGATCGGGCGCATGGCGTTCAGTCCCTCCATGGCCAGCCGGAACCCCCCGACTTCACCGATGACATTGGCGGCGGGTACCTTCACATCGGTGAGGAGCAGCTCTCCGGTGTCGATCCCGCGGACGCCCATCTTGTGGTCGGTGCGGCCCACCTCGACGCCGTCCCACCTCTTCTCGACGATGAAGGCGGTGATGGAGTCGTGGGCCCGGCTGGTCGGTTCCGACGTCTTGGCGAACACCGTGTACCAGTCGGCCTCCCGGACGCCGGACATCCAGCACTTGGTCCCGTTGAGGATCCAACCACCGTCCGAGTCGGCGATTGCCCGGGTCCGCATCCCCATCACGTCGCTACCCGCCTGGGGCTCGGACAGTCCGAAGGCGGCTCGCTGCGAGCCGTTGGCAACGCCGGGAAGGTAGCGGTGCCTCTGGGCTTCGGAACCGGCGATCATGATCGGTCCTCCCGGGAGCCGGGTGAGGAGCAGCATCAGCGCGGCGGTGTTCGAGTACTTGGCCACCTCTTCGATGGCCAGGGTGAGACCGAGGATCCCGGCCCCGGAGCCCCCATAGGCCTCCGGGATGCACAAGCCGAGCAGCCCGGTGTCCCGGAACACCTCGAACAGGTCTTTGGGGTACTCGCCCGACCGGTCGATCTCCCGGGCCCGGGGCTTGACCTTGTCCTGGGCCAGACGGCGCACCGTGGCCTGCAGCTCGGCCAACTCCGGGGACAGCTCGAAATCCATGCCTGGCAGCGTAGCCGGTTATAGGTAGAGTATCTAAACGATTCGGCTGGCCGAAGGGGAACCTATTTTGGGGGAGGAGGTGCCGAGAGCGATGACCGACAATGGGCTCCGGGTGGCGATCGACGACCGGGTGGCGGTGCTGACCCTCGACCGCCCCGAGGTCCGCAACGCCCTCAATTCCCGGCTGCAGGGGGCCATCGTCGAGGCGGTCCGAACCCTGGATGCCGACCCTCAGGTCCACGTCATGGTCCTGACCGGCTCCGACCCCGCCTTCTGCTCGGGCGCCGACCTCAAGGAGTGGGTGTCCAATCCGGTCGGTTTCGCCGATCGGGAACGCACCCCGTGGCGTGGCATCCTCCCTCCTCACCGCAACCCGGTGATCGGGGCGATCAACGGGCCCACTGCCACCGGGGGCCTCGAGCTGGCCCTCAACTGTGACTTCCTGGTGGCATCGGAGCGCGCCGCATTCGTCGACACCCATGCCCGGGTCGGGGTTATGCCGGGAGCCGGGCTCACTGTCCTCCTGGCCCAGCGAATCGGCGTGGCGCGGGCCAAGGAGATGAGCCTCACCGGGACCTACATCGATGCCCAGACCGCGCTGGACTGGGGACTGGTCAACCGGGTCGTCCCCCACCAGTTGCTGCTTCCGACGGTGCGACGGCTGGCCGGCGAGTGTGCCGGCATCGAGCTGTCGGCCATGCTCCGCATGCGCCAAACCTACGAGGAGAACGCCGGCGGCACCCTGGATGAGGCCTGGGAGCGGGAAGAGGCGGTGTGCCGGGCCTGGGCCCGCGACGGCTACGACGCCGGTGCCATCGATGGCCAGCGCCGGGACGTGGTCCGGCGGGGCCGGGACCAGTTGGGCACCGAGAAGATCGATCCCGCCGCCACCTCCGGATGATGAGAACCACCCACGCGAGAAACAAAGGACGAATGGAATGACCGAGACCGTGACCGACCCGCTGCACCAGGACCTGGACCGGCCCTTCTGGGACGTTGCCGCCCAGACGATGCCGAGGACGGAGTTGAGGACCCTCCAGGACGAGCGCCTGCGCCAGGCGGTCACCCGCGCCTATGACCACGCCCCGTTCTTCCAGCGGTTGTTCGACGAGGCCGGAGTCTCGCCCGACGACATCAAGTCGGTGGACGACATCGGCAAGCTGCCTCTCTGCAAGAAGGATGACCTCCGGCAAAGTGAGTCGGCACACCCGCCGCTCGGCGACTACCGCTGTGTGGGGATCGAGGGATCGGTGCGCTTCGCCACCTCGTCGGGGACCACCGGCAAGGCCACCATCGCGTTGTGGACGGCCAACGACCTGCGGCTGGAGTTCGAGCTGTCGGCCCGGGCGAGCTGGAGGATCGGCCTTCGTCCCGGCATGGTGGTGGTCAATGCCCATCCCGGCTATCTGAACGGGGGCGAGTCCTTCATCCAAGGCGACTGCCGGCACATGGGAATGCTGCCCATCTCCCTCGGCCCCCCGGACTCGATCGATGACGCGGTCAAGGCATTGCGGGCGGTGGAAGGCATCCACGTGGACCACTGGCGGCTGTTCCCGGCCACCCTTCACCGGATGCGGGAGGCGGCGGCCAAGGCGGGGATCGACGTGGGCCTCCCCGAGGCGGGGGAGATCGGCCCGCTGCAGCAGTCGGAGAAGATGAGCGCGGGCCAGGAATGCATCAGCGTGCTCGGGGGTAGCTGCGGCCCTGGACGCGGCGCCCATATGGCCGAGGACTACGCGGTGGTCGAGGTGCTCGACGAGCAGACCCTCGAGCCGGTGCCCGACGGCCAGCGCGGCTTGCTGGTCGTCACCTCTCTCGGTCGTGACAACCCGATGATCCGGTACAACGTGGAGGACGTGGTGCGGTTGGAGTCCGAGCCGTGCGCCTGCGGGGAAACCTCGCGGCGCGGATTCTACGAGGGTCGCCGCAAGGACATCGTCCGGGTGGCGGGAAAGATCATCCTTCCCCTCGACGTCTGGTTCGAATTGCCGGTCGATGCCGAGTACCAGCTGGTCCGGCGTCCTGACGCCCAGCGGCTGACGGTGCGGATCGAGCATGAGGGAGCCCCGGACCTGGCTCAACGTCTCCAAGCCAGGATCGGGGTCCCGGTCGACGTGGAACAGGTGGGGCCCGGCGCCCTCCCCCGGGCCGCCTTCAAGCCCGAACGGGTCATCGACGAAGGCTGACGCCCGGGTCGGCTTGAACGGGTCAGCCGGAACCCGGGTCGGGTCGGGAGGCCGGGGTGGGCGGCCCGCTGAACCGGGTGCCCGGAGGGTCGACCGCCCAGGCGGCCGGTCGCCGCCAGCCGTCCTCGAAGACGACGTCGGCAAGGGGCAGCCGCCGAACCGGTCCGTGGTCGCCGACCGGTCGCCCGAGGGCGACGGTGACGAAGATGAACACCTCGGGAGGAATCTCCAGGATGGTGCGGAGTTCGTCGGCCACGAACCGCTGCCAGTGGGAGATGACCCCGCCATAGCCGAGGGCCCGGGCGGCCAGTAGGAGGTTCTGGACCGCCGGGTAGACGGATCCCCCGTCCCGGGGCCCCCACTGGTGTCCCTCCTCCAGCTCGCTGCAGACCAGGATGAGCACCGGGACCTGCTCGAGCCCATCGACGAATCCCTGCATCACCTCACCCATCCGGGCCGCCCGGCTCCCCGGGGGGTTCGACGCGTAGCCGTAGATCCGGGGTTGCTCGGTGGCCCATTGCTTTCGGAAGCGCCGGCCGAGGACGTTGCGGGCCTGGGTGGCTCGAGGCCCCTGCCGGAGCACCAGGAAGCGGGCGGGTTGGCGATTGGAACCGCTCGGGGCGCGGGTGGCGCCGAACAGCATCCGGGCCAAATCGGCGTCGGGTACCGGCTCGGGACGGAACCGGCGGATGGCCCGGGCGGTGGCCAGGCCGTCGAGGAGCCCGACCTCCGGACCGTCGGCGTAGGGTGGAGGAGTCGAGGACATATGAGCTATATTCGCACAACAATTTAGCTACATGCGCCGGCCAGATGAGCAGGGAGATAGACATGGACCCCCAGGACCCGGGTGAGTTCGAGACGGTGCTGTTCGAGGTGGCCGACCACGTCGCCACCATCACGCTGAACCGGCCTCAGGCGCTCAATTCGTTCAACCAGAAGATGCTCGACGAGTTCAGCGCCATCTGGTTGCGGTGCCGCCGCGACGACGACATCCGGGCCATCGTGCTCCAGGCCAATGGGGACAGGGCGTTCTCCACCGGGGTCGACCGCAAGGAGGGGCGCGATCACCATCCCAACCCCTGGAGCGAGGACGATCCGGGGATCTTCCTCGGCGCCAAGCAGAACCGGGTGTGGAAGCCGCTGATCTGCGCCCTCCACGGAATGGTGGCCGGCGGCGGGTTCTACTGGGTGAACGAAGCCGACGTCGTCATCTGCTCCGACGACGCCACCTTCTTCGACCCCCACACCTCCTACGGGATGACGTCCGCCCTCGAACCCATCGGGCTCCTCCGGAGGATCCCCCTCGGCGAGGTGCTCCGGATCGCGCTGTTCGGTCTCGATGAGCGGATGTCGCCGGATCGGGCCCTCCAGATCGGGCTGGTCAGCGAAGTGGTGCCCCGCCCGGAGCTCTGGGACCGGGCCCGGGAGTTGGCCCTCCGGCTGGCCGACAAGCCGCCGATCGCGGTGCAGGGCACGGTGAAGGCCATCTGGGAATCGTTGGAGATGAGCGCCGGTGGTGGGCGGACGATTCCCTACGTGTACCCGCAGATCGGCAACCCGCTGGCCAAAGAGGAGTTCTCCTCCGGCACCGAGCGGCCCCCCTACGAGCTGCGGTAACCGGCCGGGCGGCCGGACGAGAGGACGGACATGAGTTGGGATTTCTCCACGGACCCCGAGTACCAGAAGCTGCTGGACTGGGCGGACGGCTTCGTCCGGGACGAGGTGGAGCCACTCGACCTGGCCTTCCCGGACCGGCATTTCGAGCGGCCCGACCCCCAACTCCACGCGGTCATCGACCCGCTCAAGCAACAGGTCCGCGACCGGGGACTGTGGGCGACCCATCTCGATCCCGAACTCGGCGGCCAGGGCCATGGCCAGCTGAAGCTGGCCCTGCTGAACGAGATCCTCGGTCGCTCCAACTGGGCGCCGGTCATCTTCGGCACCCAGGCCCCCGACACCGGCAACGCCGAGATCCTGGCCCGGTTCGGGACCCCCGAGCAGAAAGCCCGATTCCTCCAGCCCCTCCTCGACGGGGACATCTTCTCGTCGTACTCGATGACCGAGCCGCACGGCGGCGCCGACCCCAAGGGGTTCACCACCCGCGCCTGGCGTGACGGCGAGCAGTGGGTGATCGACGGAGAGAAGTACTTCTCCAGCAATGCCCGCTACGCCGAGTTCCTGATCGTGATGGCCGTCACCGACCCCGACGTGAGTCCGTATCAGGGCATGTCGATGTTCTTGGTGCCGACCGACACTCCCGGTATCGAGATCGTCCGCAACGTGGGCACCATGTGGGAGCCGATGGACGACGGTGATCACGCCTGGATCCGGTACCACGAGGTACGGATCCCCGCCGACCACCTCCTGGGCGAAGAGGGACGAGGGTTCGCGGTAGCCCAGGCCCGCCTGGGTGGGGGTCGCATCCACCACGCCATGCGGACGGTGGCCCGTTGTCGTCAGGCGTTCGACATGATGTGCGAGCGGGCGCTGTCCCGGGAGACCCAGGGCAGCCGGCTCGGAGACAAGCAACTGGTGCAGGAAGCCATCGCCGAGTCGTGGGCGCAGATCACCCAGTTCCGTCTCATGGTCCTCTACACCGCCTGGCTCATCGACCAGAACACCACCGAGGGCGTCCGCAAGGAGATCGCCGCCTGCAAGTTCGAGGCGGCCCGGATCCTGGTCGACGTCGTCTACCGGGCCATGCACGTCCACGGGGCCCTCGGCGTCTCCAACGAGCTCCCGCTGGCCCGGATGTGGATGTACGCGCCGCAGATGGGGGTGACCGACGGGCCGACCGAGGTCCACAAGATCACGCTGGCCCGCCAGGTGCTGAAGGACTACACCCCGGCTCCCGGCCCCTTCCCCACCCAGTGGCTCCCGCCCCGGATCGAGGAAGCCCGGGCCCGCTACGCCTCCGCCCTCGAACATCATCTGGGCAACTCGTGACCGTCGCGGCCGCCGTCGACCCGGCCACCATCGCCCGGCGGGCAGAAGCCGCCCTCCGACAGTCGTGGCCCGAGGCGGAAGTTTCGACCGTCGCCACCCTGCCCGGCGGTGCCTCCAGCCTCACCTATGTCGCCGAGCTGGCGGGGGGGACGGCTCCCGCCGGGCGGGTGGTGGTGAAGATGGCCCCACCCGGTCTCGAGCCGGTGCGCAACCGCGACGTCTTGCGCCAGGCCCGGGTCCTCGACCTGCTATCGGCCGCCTCCGAGGTTGCCGTCCCCTCGGTACTGGGCACCGACGACGGCGAGCCCCCCGACGTCCCGCCCCTGTTCGTGATGACCATGGTGGAGGGCGAGTCGTTCGAACCGACCAACGGTCCCGGCGACCCGCCATCGCCCGACATCGTGGAGGCCCGGGCCCTCGGGGCGGCGCGGATGCTCGCCCGGCTCCATCGGGTGGATCCCCAGTCCGCGGTGCTGGCCGGCGAGCGGACTTACCGGTTGTCCGAGGAGGTCAACCGGTGGTCGAAGGCGTTCGCCACCGTGGAGGGCGATCTCCGACCTGACACCGTCGACCGCTGCCGGGACGAACTGCTCGGTGCCGCGCCCGCCGCCCTGCCGCCCGCCGTCCTCCACGGTGACTGGCGGCTCGGGAACATGCTCTGCCAAGGACCCGCCATCAACGCGGTCATCGACTGGGAGATCTGGTCCCTGGCCGATCCCCGGATCGACCTGGCCTGGTTCCTCCTCATGGCCGACACCTCCCGGTCTCCGGGGCTGCGCTCCGGCACCGGGCTCCCTGAGCCCGCGCGGCTGGCCGAGACGTACCAGCAAGAGCGGGGCGTCCCACTGGAGGCGCTCGACTGGTTCTCGGCCCTGGTCCGCTACAAGCAGGCGGCAGCCTCGGCGCTCATCGTGAAGAACAACCGAAAGTCGTCCGACCCCGACCCTCGGGCGCTGTCGTTCGCGGAGATCATCGCCCCGCTCCTCGACGGTGCCCTTGGCTACCTGCGCCGGGCCGAAGGCCGGGTCGGGTGAGCCCACCGGGGGAGCGGTTCGCCCTCACCGATCGGGTGGCCCTGGTCACCGGAGGAAGCCGGGGCCTCGGCCGGGAGATCGCTCTGGCCTTCGCCGACGCCGGTGCCGACGTCATCATCGCCAGTCGCAAGATCGACGGCTGCCGGGCGGTGGCTCAGGAGGTCGAGGCCCGCACCGGGCGCCAGGCCCTGGCCTATGGCTGCAACGTGAGCCGGTGGGGGGAGCTGGACGGACTGGTGGACGCCGCTTACCAGCGATTCGGCCGGGTCGACATCCTGGTGAACAATGCCGGTCTGTCCCCTCTCTACGACCAGCCGGCCGACATCACCGAAGCGCTCTGGGACAAGGTGCAGGCCATCAACTTGAAGGGGCCGTTCCGGCTCACCGCCCTCATCGGCCCCCGGATGGTGGCGGACGGTGGCGGCTCCGTCATCAATGTCAGCACCGGCGGCTCCATCCGGCCACGACCCAACATCCTCCCCTACGCGGCGGCGAAAGCCGGGCTCAATGCCCTTACCGTCGGCTTCGCCCATGCCTTCGGTCCGACCGTGCGGGTGAACGGGATCCTGCCCGGGCCGTTCCTCACCGACATCAGCAAGGCATGGGATATGGAGAAGGTGGATCGGCGCCAAAAGGAGTACGCCCTTGAGCGGGCCGGGGACCCGCCGGAGATCATCGGCGCCGCCCTCTACTTCGCCAGCGATGCCTCGTCCTTCACCACCGGGGCGCTGCTCCAGGTAGATGGGGGAATGCCCTGACAGCTCCGGTCACGGCTCCTGCCAGTCCCACCTCGCCGAAGCCCAGCGAAGATGACAGGGAGGTGACAGCCAGGTGACGGGGCGGCCGGAACCCTGGCGAAAAGGCTTGACAGATCGCTAAATAGGTTATACGTTTCTTGAAGACCCGAATGGCGTCGACCTGGGGATTCTGCTTGCTGGGGGGGGACGATATGACCGCAATGATCACACTGCCTGGGAAAACCTGATTCATGAACTCGACCAGGCCCGTTATCGAGAAGCCCATGGCCAACCATTCCACTCCAGCCGGTCCCTCCACCCCCGCGGCGGCGTCCGGAGCCGCCCAGAAGCTGGAGCTGTCCAACCTCACCCAGATCTTCCAGCCCTCGCCCCGGAAACCCCCGCTGGTCGCCCTGGAGGACGTCTCCCTCGAAGTCGAAGGGGGGCAGTTCATCTCCATCGTCGGGCCCACTGGCTGTGGCAAGTCGACGATGCTGTCGGCCATCAGCGGACTCCGCCCTCCCTCCAAGGGAGAGGTCCGGATCGGCGGCCAGAAGGTCGCCGGAGTGCGACAGGACGTCGGGTTCGTCTTCCAGCAGGACGCCCTGCTCCCGTGGCGCACCGCGTTGCAGAATGTCGAACTGGCCCTCCGGTTCCGGGGGGTCAATCGCAAGGAATCGAGGGAGCGGGCCCGCGGCTGGCTGGCCCGGGTCGGGCTCGGAGCCTTCGAGAACGCCTACCCCCACCAACTCTCCGGGGGCATGCGGAAGCGGACGGCGATCGCCTCCACCTTGGTCTACGACCCGTCCATCCTGTTGATGGATGAGCCGTTCTCGGCTCTCGACGTCCAGACCCGGAATCTGATGGAGAACGACCTCTTGGGTCTGTGGGAGGAGTCGGGTCATCAGACCGTCTTCTTCGTCACCCACGATCTCGAAGAGGCCATCGGACTCTCCGATCGGATCATCGTGCTCACTGCCAGCCCCGGCCGGATCCTGGGCGACTACCGGGTGGACCTTCCCCGGCCGCGCAACCTGCTCGAGGTGAAGCTCGACGAGGGCTTCATCGACCTCTACCGCAGCATCTGGGCGGACCTGGAGGGCGAGGTCATGAAGGCGAGTCGGATCGCTTCGAAGGCGGAACTCTAAGCCGACGGCCCGGTGCCGGGTTTCCCGGTCAGACCGCGCGATTCCCGCCGGTCAAGCAGTGTCAATTTGACGTCCAACCAAAGGAGAAATTTCATGAGGAAACCAGGCAAGATGCGTCGTATGGCGGTGGTGGGTGGCGTGGCGTTGTCACTGACACTGCTCGCGGCCGCCTGTAGCTCGAACAGTTCGAGCAGCACCACTACGACCAGCGGAAGCGGCACCACCACCAAGGGTGGCCCGGCTCCCGCCACCATCAAGATCGGCATGGCCGGCGGCTTTGCCCAGGCCTTCCTGCCTGAATACCTGGCCAGCGGCCTCGGCTACTACGCGGCGGTCGACAAGCAGTTCAACACCAACATCAGCTTCGACATCTACCCGGGTGGCACCCAGGCCGAGCCCGCCTTCCTGGGCGGGACCGATCAGTTGATGGTCATCGGCACCAACAGCTGGATTTCCCCCGTTCTCCAGGGCAAGGACCAGGTGGCGATCTTCAACAACAACGTGGGCCTCCAGATCGTGATGGGAGGCGCCACCAAGTACAAGACGACCCGAGCGTCCAACATCAAGGCCTACGACGGCGGCACCTGGTGCCAGACCGGCCCGGTCGGCACTGCCCACACCGCCATCCAGCTCGAGATCGGGCTGAACAAGATGGACCCGTCGAAGCAGAACATCGTCTCGGTCGGTTCGGTGTCGGCCTATGCGCCGGCGCTATCCTCCGGCCAGGCTGACATCTGTGCCGAGGACGTCGCCTCCGCCGCCACCGGCGTGATCAACGGAACCTCCTACAACGTCGCCAACCTGGCCGACCCGGCCGTTGCCCAGAAGCTGGCCGGATCGATCATCGGAATTCCGCTGACCACCAGCCATGCCTTCGCCAACCAGTACCCGGCGCTGACCCAGGCCATCACCGATGCCACGTTGAAGGCGTTCCTCTACATCCAGACCAACCTGGCCAATCCGACCCTCATCTACAACCACCTGAACTCGGATTACCAGAGCGGTGTGCCGCTGGGAACCTTCGTCCAGGCCATGAGCCTGCTCGGCCCGGCCTACGGCACCAAATACGTGAGCGGGGAGTTCACCCAGCAGCAGGCCAACGACACCACGTCGCTGTTCTTGGGCACCGCCCTGATCCCGGCCAGCTCGGTGGTCAACACCGGCCAGGTCTGGTGGAACAAGTTCGCCGTCCAGGCCTACACCGACCTCGGGAAGACACCCCCGGCCGGCACCACCGGGCCCTCGGTCCTGGCGTCGAAGCCGGGCCCAGCTTCCGCGGAGGCCGCTGCCGCTTACCAGACCCTCACGGGGCAGGCCGACCCGCTCGGAACCGTCGGTGCGTCCGCCACCACTACCACGGCCGCCGCTGCCGCGACAACCACCACGGTGGCGCCCACCACCACCACGGCCGCCAGTTAGCCGGGAGCAGCAGGCCGCTTCATGTCCACCTCCCTTGACGTCACTGCGGGGCCCGCCGAAGAGATCGGTGGGCCCCGTGCGACGCCCGAGGAAAGTCGACGCTGGAATATCATCCGGCGCGGCGACCCGGGGCCCGATCCCGAGACGCGGCGGCACAAGCGCATCGTCCGGATCATCCAGATCGCCATCGTGTTGGTGGCTTTGGGCCTGTGGGAGTACCTGGGCAAGAGCAGCAAGACCCTGAACCTGACCATCAGCACCCCCTGGGACACCGCCAAATGGATCGGGCAGTGGGCGGAGGGCAAACAGGCCCACGGCTGGAGCGACCTGGTGGTGACGCTGGAGGAGGCGGCCTACGGCATGTTCCTCGGGGTGCTCATCGGAGTGGTGTTGGCGGTGGTGGTCTCGACGTCCAAGTGGGTCCGGTTGTTCTCCGCCCCGTTCGTGAGCATGCTCAACGCGCTGCCGAAGATCGCCCTGGCGCCGCTCTTCATTCTCATCTTCGGTGAGTCGGTCTCCGCCCGGGCCTACTTCGTGGCCGCCGGGATCTTCTTCATCACCTTCTACAACGTCTTCGGAGGGATCCGGTCGATCGACGTGATCTACCTCCGCAATGCCCGGGTCCTCGGGGCGAACCGGCGATGGCTGGTGCGGGACGTCTACGCCCCGTCGATCGTCGGCTGGGTCATGACCAGTCTGCGCCTCACCTCGGCGTGGGCCCTGACCGGCGCGGTCATCGCCGAATACCTGGGTTCGGTCAAGGGCATGGGCTACATCGTCGCCACCGGCCAGCAGTCCTCCTCCACCCCCGAGGTGCTGGGCGGCGTCCTCATCGTGGCGGTGGTGGCGCTCATCGTGGACCGGGTCATCGTCCGGATCGAGCGCCACTTCAGCGTCTGGAGACTGGCATGACCGCCAAGTACGCCCTCCAGCGCGGGCTCATCGCCCTCGCCCAGGTGGCCACCGTGGTGGTCTTCCTGGTGCTCTGGCAACTGGCCTCCGAGCACCACGTCCTCGACCCGGTCTTCTTCTCCAAGCCGACCGACATGTGGCACCAGTTGCTCCTCTGGAAGCGCACCGGGGTGCTCTGGAAGAACATCGTCGACACCATGACGGTCTTCCTGGTCGGCTACGTGGCCGGCACCGTTCTCGGCATTGTCCTCGGCATCGTCATCGGGACAATGACCTGGGCCCGGGAGATCATGGAGCCGTTCCTGGCCTTCTTCAACGCCCTGCCCCGGCTGATCCTGCTCCCGCTGCTGATCGTCTGGTTCGGCTTCGGCCTCGAGCCCAAGTTCATCCTCGTCATCTCCGTCATCATCCTGATGGTGGCGCTGAACGTCGCCGCCGGGCTGCGAGAGGTCAAGGTCGACTATCTCAACAACGCCCGCCTGGCCGGCGCCACCAAGTTCGATCTGGTCCGGCACGTCTATATCCCGTCCGTCTCCCTGTGGGTGACCAGCACGGCCAGGGTCACGGTGGGGTACGCCTTCAACGCCGCCATCGCCGCCGAGTTCATCGGGGCCAACAAGGGGCTCGGGTTCCTGATGTACCTGGGACTGAGCAATACCGAAGCGGTGCAGATCTGGACGGCGCTCGGGGTTACCGTCATCCTGGCCCTAGTGATCGACTTCATCCTCGCCGGGGTGGAGACCCGCGCTACCCGCTGGATGCCGGCGGCCTGAGCGGATGGCGCCGGCGCCGCCCCGGCCTCAATCACCGGTTGGGGGCGAGAGGGTGCCGACGTCGGCCAGCGACCGCAGCATGTCGTTCAAGTGGGTGCAGGTGGTGACCCCAGCCAGATCCGAGCGGACCCAGGACCGGAGGTCGGCGACGGTCCTCCCCACCACCCGGGTGGCGCTGTCGGCGGCGGCCGGGCATTCCACCCACGGCAGCACCTGGGCGGTGGCGCGACAGGCGAGAACGACTCCGCTCGACCGGTCGACGGCGGCAGCCAGCGTGTACTCGTGGACAACCGTCTCCCGCCCGTCAGGGGCGACATGGGAGTCGCGGAACATGGCCTGGATGGCGAGCTCTTCGCCGCCGGACACATCCAACCGCCGGCGCCGTCTCATGCCGTGGGCGGGGAGCACGTCCATGGCGTGCCAGGCCAGCGGGTCGGGGCCGCCATCCAGGCGCGGCGCCGGGGGTCCAGTGACCACCGGGTTGCGGCCGACCTCGTCGATGGCGCCCATGATGGTGCCCCCGGTCACCCACCCGGCGCAGATGTCGGGATGGGCCGCTGCCCGGCCCGCCCGGGGATGGGCGTGTCCGGCGGCGCTGAGGGCGTAGCCGGATACCAGGGTGGCGACCGGAAGGTCGTCGAGGAGGGCATAGAGGAGAGAACCGGCGAAGTCGTCCGGATGGAAGGACCGGTCGAGGGCGCCGCGGAAACCGGAGGATGCCGAAATGCCCACCAGACCGCCGGCTCTCGGGTCGTCAGGGTGGACCACCAGGCTCCGGACCTCCCGGGAGCCCATGTAGTCCACCTCCGCCTCGAAGGATGCCTTCCCCCGCCAGGCCGCCGCCCCGTCGAAGCCGGTGACCATGTCGCGGCCCCGGCCTTGCAATTGAAGGGGGCCGCCGGGGCCTTCCGGCCTCAGCATGTCGATGCTGGTCGTCCGCCGTACCGAGCCATCGAGGCGGGCGGGCGTTTCGGTGGTCGGCTGGTGAGGTCCGTGCCGGGGGTGGAGAGCAACCTTGACCGCCATGCGAATAGGGTATATCAACTACCCATTAACGATTCCCGAATCCGATCCGAGGCTCCCCGAGTCACCGTCGTCACCGGCGCCGCCAGTGGCATGGGGTTGGCCTGTGCGCAGGCCCTCCAGGGGGCCGGCGGGCACCTGGTGCTGGTCGACCGCAACGCCGATGGTCTGCGCCGGGCGGTCGCCGAGGGCGAGGTGGAGTCCGCCGGGGACACGAGCCTCCATCAACTGGTGGCCGATCTGACCGACCCCGAGGCGGTGGCGCGGGTGGTGGAAGTGGTGAAGGGCCTCGGTCCCCTCGGGGCGGTGGCCCATGCCGCCGGCATCTCGCCGTCGATGGGGGATTGGCGACAGGTCATCGACGTCGACCTGGTGGGAACGGCCCGTCTGATCACCGGGCTCGAACCCCTGGCCGAGCCCGGCTCGGCGGCGGTGTGCTTCGCCTCGCTGGCCGGCTACCGGATGAGCGCCGGCGACCCCGCCATCGACGAGGTGATGGATGACCCTTTGGCGCCGGACTTCCTCGATCGGCTGGAGGCGGCCGGCGCTCCGGAGATTCTCGAGTCGCAGCGGGCCTACGGCTGGGCCAAGCGGGGGGTGATGAGGTTGGTCGAGCGCGAGTGCGTTCCCTGGGGCCGCCGCGGCGCCCGCCTCTGCTCGGTATCCCCCGGGCTCATCGACACTCCCCAGGGCCGCATGGAGTTCAGCCGCCAACCGCACATGCAGGCCATGGTGGCCCGGACACCCCTGCAACGGCAGGCGTCGGGTGCAGAGGTGGCGGCGGTGGTGGCATTCCTGGTGTCCGAGCAGGCGTCGTTCGTGACCGGCTGCGATCTCCGGGTCGACGGCGGCATTGTCGCCACCGGGGTGGCGCCGTTGCCACAGGCGACGGCGTGATCACCGCCATCGGAGAGAAGCAGCGTTGAACGATTCCGCCACCGGCGATCTGGCCGGGTCCGTGGCCATCGTCACCGGGGCCGGGGGCGGTATCGGTCAGGCCTACTGCCGGGCCTTCGCCGGCGCCGGAGCCTGCGTGGTCGTCGCCGACATCGTGGAGGCGGGAGCCCGGGAGGTGGCCGCCCAGCTGGAAGCATCCGGCACCCCGGCACTGGCCGCCCGGGTCGACGTCTCCGACGAGTTGTCGGTGCAGTCCATGGCCGCCGCCACCCTCGAACGGTTCGGGCGGATCGACGTCCTCGTCAACAACGCCGCGCTGATGGCGGAGATCGGGCCGCCCGACCTCATGACCCTGCCCCTGGAGACCTGGGCGCGGGTGTTCGCGGTGAACACCACCGGCCCGCTGCTGTGTGCCCGGGCGGTGGTTCCTGCCATGCGCGACCAGGGCTACGGCAAGATCATCAACCAGGTGTCGGGCGGGGCGTTCAAGCCCTCCGGCGTCTACGGGGCGTCGAAGCTGGCCCTGGTGTCGCTCACCGCCTCGTTGGCCTATCAGCTGGCTCCATCCGGCATCCGGGTCAACGCCATCGCCCCGGGCTACGTCAACACCGAGGCGGGAATGGCCGCCGCCTCCCCGGAGAGCCGCCTGGCCATCGAACGGACCGTCCCCTTCCCCTTCGGGGAGCCGGAGGACCTGTGCGGGGCGCTGCTGTTCCTGGCTTCCCACGCCAGCGATTGGGTCACCGGACAAACCCTCGGGGTGGACGGCGGCTGGGTCCCCCGGATCTGAGCCTGGAGAGGAAGCCCTCATGACCACCACTGACATCCAATCCTTGCCGACTCTCACCGATGCCCGTCTGCTGATCGGTTCGTCCTGGGTCACCGACACCTCAATGGGGAGTATCGATCACATCAGCCCCATGACCGGCCGCCCCCAGGCGACCATCGCCATGGCCGGGCCCGAGGAGATCGATGCCGCAGTGGCGGCGGCCTCCGGTGCGTTCCCGGGGTGGCGGTCCACCCCACCCGACCAGCGCCGCCGGCTGCTGTTCCGGCTGGCCGAGGCCGTCGAGTCCCGCGCCGAGGAGCTGGGCCTCATCTCCACCCTGGAGGGAGGCGTCCCCCGTTCGATGGCCGGCCTCGGGGCCCCGACCGCGGCCAACTGGTTTTCCTACTACGCCGGTTGGGCCGACAAGATCGAGGGGTCGGTGGTCCCCGTCTACCCGGCCCGGGGCTTCGACTACACCTTGCCGGAGCCCTACGGGGTGGTGGGGATCATCATCCCTTGGAATGGACCGCTCATCTCCATCGGGATGAAGGTGGCGCCGGCCCTGGCCGCCGGGAACTGCGTGGTGCTCAAGCCGCCGGAGCTCTCGCCGTTCGCCGCCGTCCGGTTCGGGGAACTGGCGCTCGAGGCGGGTTTGCCACCGGGGGTGCTCAACGTGCTCCCAGGGGGCCCGGCGGCGGGGGAGCGTTTGGTCAGACACCCGGAGGTGGCCAAGGTCTCCTTCACCGGCGGCGGCGCCACCGCCCGGGCCATCCTCGACGCCGCCCGGGAAACGCTCACCCCGGTGGCCCTCGAGTTGGGTGGGAAGTCGGCCAGCCTCCTCTTCGCCGATGCCGACCTGGACGTCGCCGTCCCCTTTGCCGCCCGGATGGGGATGGCCGCCCGGTCCGGTCAGGGTTGCGCGTTCCCGACCCGGCTCCTGGTTCAGCGACCGGTCTATGACGAGGTGCTCGAACGCCTTCAGGCCACCACCGCCGGCTTCGTGGTGGGTGACCCGTTCCGGGCCGAGACCACCATGGGCCCGGTGATCTCCGAGGGAGCCTGCGACCGGATCATGGGGGTGATCGACCGGGCGGTGGCGGACGGGTCGGGACGGTTGATCGCCGGGGGTCGGCGGCTCGGCGGCCCTCTGGCCGACGGCTACTACATCGAGCCCACCGTGTTCGCCGACGTGGCCAACGACAGCCCGATGGCCCAGGAGGAGATCTTCGGTCCGGTGCTAGCGGTCATCCCCTTCGGGACCGAGGAGGAAGCCGTGCAGCTGGCCAATGCCTCCAGCTACGGGCTGGCCGCCTACATCAACAGCCGCGACCTCAACCGGGTCCACCGGGTGGCTCCGTTGCTGGCCGCCGGGAGCGTGTTCGTCAACGGGCATCCCGGCGGCATGCTCCCGGCCGCCCCCTTCGGCGGCTACCGGCAGAGCGGGTACGGGCGGGAGGGGGGCAAGCCGGGGTTGGATGAATTCCTCCAGATCAAGAACGTCTATGTCCAGGAGTTGCCATGACCGACCAACCGGGGGAGCGGAGACGACGGGGAGAGGAGACCTGGAAAGAAGTCATGGTCAAGGCCCCCCCGGCGGCGGCGACCCCCTACAAGGCGGCAGGGATCCTCGACTTCGTGTTCTCGGAGATGTGGTCCCGGCCGGGCCTGACCCGCAAGGAGCGACGCTTCATCACGATTTCCTGCGTCGCAGCAGTGGGCCAGCCCGGTCCCATCCGTTCGCATCTCCGTGCCGCCCTCGAGAGCGGTGACATCCAAACGGACGAACTCCGGGAGTTCGTGTTGCATTTCGCGGTGTACTGCGGTTGGCCGGCGGCGTCGACGGTCGAGGCGATGCTCGGCGAGCTGGAGGAGGAGTTCGGATCCGGTGCGTGACCTCGGGGGTCGGACTGCAGTCATCACCGGAGTCGGGAGCGGCATCGGCCGAGCCACCGCCCTCGCCCTGGCCGGCCGGGGCGTCAATGTGGTGGTGGCCGACATCGATCAGGGGCGGGCCGAGGAGGTGGCCGGGGAGGTCGCCGCCCTCGGGACCGCCAGCCTGGCGGTGGGTTGCGACGTCGGATCCGACGTCGACGTCGAGGCCCTCCGGGCCATGGCGCTGGCCCGTTTCATCCGCATCGACATC
The DNA here is from genome assembly GCA_036268775.1 of Acidimicrobiales bacterium. Lineage (GTDB taxonomy): Bacteria > Actinomycetota > Acidimicrobiia > Acidimicrobiales > RAAP-2 > DASZIT01. Next base: position 189,066 of record DATATM010000031.1, read on the forward strand.
CTGATGAACAACGTGGGGATCCTGGCCACCGGGCTCCCGGAGGACATTCCGCTGGCCGCCTGGCGCCGGGTGCTGGAGGTCAACGTCTTTGGCGCGGTGCGGGCCCTGCAGGCGTTCATCCCCGACCTGGTCGAAGCCGGGGAGGGCCACATCGTCACCACTGCCTCCACCGCTGGACTGGTTCCCTACGCCTACGACCGGTTGCCCTATGCCGCTTCCAAAGCGGCGTTGGTCGCCATCATGGAGAACCTGGCGCTGTATCTCGAGCCACGCGGCGTGGGTGTTACCTGCCTGTGCCCCGGACCGGTGGCCACCCGCATCGCCGAGCAACGGCAGTCCTTTGGTCCCGACCGGTCCCTGCAGCGCCCCGGGATGGAGACGATGGAGGCCTCGGCGGTGGCCGAGCTGGTGGTCGCCGCCATCGAGGAGGGCAAATTCCTCCTCCTCACCCACCCGGGAACCGATGCGCTCATGCGCTCCTGGGCCGATGATCCCGACGGCTTCCTCCGTGACCGGATCGCCGCCCAGGCGGGGGCCGCCCCAGTGAGCGGTCCTTGACGGCCCCGGGTCCGATAGCTATATATTAGGTATCTGTTCAAGGAGAACCCAGTGCTGGTCAATTCGGCCGACTCCCATGTGTTGGAACCCGATCGGCTGTGGCTGGACGCCCTGCCCGCGGCCCAACGGGATCTCGCCCCCCAGTCCCACCTGGTGGACGGGGCGGAGCTGCTGGTCATCGAAGGGCGCCAGATGCGGCGAACCCTGCCCGACGTCAACGTCTCGATGCGGCCGCCCGGGGCCTACGAACCGGTGGCCCGGGTCAAGGATCTCGACGCCGACGGGATCTGGGGGGAGTTGATGTTCCCGTCGGTGGGGATGTGGTGCTATCTCATCCAGGATCCGGCCCTGATGGCCGCCTGCTCCCGGGTCTACAACGAATGGGTGGTGGATGCCTTCGTCCGCACCTCGCCGCGCTTCCGGGCGGTGGCCATGCTGCCGGTGATCGACGTCGGTGCCGCCCTGGAGGAATTGTCTCGGGTCGCCGACGCCGGGTTCCGGGCCGTGCTGCTGCCTTCGACACCCCCGGAGGGGTTCCACTACAACCACCCCGGCTACGACCCGCTGTGGGCGGCCCTCCAGGAGGCGGGGATCCGGGCCTGCTTCCACGTCGGGACCGGGATGCATCCGGTGGTCGAACGCGGCGCCGGCGCCGCGGTCATCAACTACGTAGAGACCTTCTTCCCACCCCAGCGCTCCCTCACCTACCTGGTCTCCGCCGGGGTACTGGACCGGTATCCCGATCTCCACTTCCTGTTCATCGAAGGCGGCGCATCCTGGCTGCCGTCGGCCATGGAACGGATGGACGAGGCGTACAAAGAACACGGGCGCTGGGTCAAGCCGCACTTGTCGATGATGCCGAGTGAGTTCATCCGGAGACAGGTCCACGTGTCGTTCCAGCACGACCGGGCCGCCCTCCAGACCCTGGACATCACCGGTCTCGATGCCATCATGTGGGGATCGGACTACCCCCACCTCGAGGGCACCTGGCCCCACAGCCGAGAGGTCCTCGACGACCTGCTGGCCACGGTGGACGAGCCGGCCAGGGAGGCGATTGCCGGCGGCACCCTGGCCCGGCTGTTCGACATCCCCGCCCCCGTCGTCGCCTGATGGTCAGCCGACCGGCCCACCGCCGGAGCCCGAGGTGATCGCCGAGCCGACCGGGGCCCCCGACCCCGGGTCGCGCTATCTCGACCCGGCCATCGAGACGATGGCCCGCCCCGAGCTCGAGGCGCTCCAGACCGAACGACTGCTCGAGCGCCTCCCCCAGGTCTACGAGCACTCGGCGCTGATGCGCAGCGTCTGGCAGGCGGCCGGGATCTCCTGGCGCGACATCAACTCGCTGGAGGCGTTCTCCAAGTTGGCCCCCTTCGTCGACAAGGACCGGATCCGGCAATTCCGGGCCGACCATGCCGACCCGGTCGGGGGCCTCCTCTGTGTCCCCCATGCCCACATCGCGGTCCTCGGCTCCTCCTCGGGCACCTCCGGTGACCCCACCCCCCTGCCCCAACAGGCCAACGGCCCCCTGGTGGTCGGGTTGGCCCGAGACTTCTGGGAGGCGGGGGCCCGGCCGGGGGACTACGTGGCCAACGCCCAGTTCACCTACCGGTCCAGCCACGCCATCGAGCGGTTCGAGCGGATCCCGGTGGTCCCGATTTTCCTCGACCAGGGCACCGAGGATCTCAAGGCGCTGTTCGACGCCTCGGTCCGGTTCCGGCCCACTGTCCTCTATGTGGTCAACAACCTCCTCATTGCCGCCATCGACGACTACGGCACCCGGTCGGGGCGGGATCCGGCCGAGGTCCTGGCCAGCTACAAGTCGGTGATCTTCGGCGGCGAGCCGCTCAGTGACCGCTCCCGGGCCCTGCTCGCCCGATGGGGGCTGCGGGCCCAGCAGATGACGGCCCTCGGGGATGTCTGCGGAGCCATCGAGTGCCGGGAGGTGGACGGCTGCCATACCTGGGAGGACCTGGCCCTGGTCGAGCATCTCCAGCTCGACAGCAGCACCCCGGCCGCCGACGGGGAGCGGGGGGAGCTGGTGGTGACCTCGTTGACCGAGTGGGTCGCCCCCTTGATCCGCTTCCGGTCCGGCGACATCGTCGAGCTCACCCGCCGCCCCTGCCGCTGCGGGCGGACCCACGCCCGGATCAAGGTCCTCGGCCGCACCGGGGACGAGATCGTCATCGACGGCCGCTCGATCCTCCCCCGGGACGTGTGGCCGGCCATCGAGGCGGTCCCGGCCACCGCCGCCGGCCTGTTCCAGCTCATCCGCCGGGAGCGGCACAGCGACCGGCTCCGGATCCGGGTCGGCTACCGCGGGACGTCGATGGCGCCGGGACTGGCCGCCGACCTGGCTTCCTCGGTGGAAGCCCACCTCGGACTGGTGCCCGACGTCGAGCTGGTCCCTGAGGCCCAGCTGCTCCGGCTCGGGCCTCCCCACAAGATCCCGAGGGTGAGTGCGGTATGAGCCAGGCCGCCCCTCCGGTGGAGGGCGTCTGGAGCGACCGGGCCATCTGGGGGGTCGGCCGCTACACCGTCGCCGGGCGGACCCGGCTGTGGCCGTCGACCCGGGCCGAGCGGGCCAGCGCCGCCGGCCACGCCACCCGCCACCTCGGGGCCCTGGGCATCGGCCAGGGGGACCTGGTGCTGCTGGTCTCGAGGATGTCCGAAGGGGTGCAGGCGGTGCCGGTGGAGGACGCCATCGCCAACCTGGACGCGGTGCTGTGCCCGGCCGACGGCACCGTCGCCGACAGTCGGCGGGTCACCTCCCTCCTCCGGACCTTCCCGCTCGGCGCGGTGCTCGGACTCGGCCCGTCGACCCTGGAGGGATGCCGGCAACTCGACATCCCCCTCTCCGTCTTCGAGCGGGCCCCTATCCTGGTCGCCGATCACGACGCGGTCGGTCCCCTCCGGTCGGCCGGTCTCGACCCCTTCGGGTGGCGGTTCCTCGGGCCCTGCCTGGCCATCGAGTGCGGGAGCCGCGCCGGACTCCACGTCGACGGTGACGGGTGGCGGGTGACCGAGGTCGGCGGTGAACTGGTCCTCCGTCCGCGCTTGGCCGGCCCCGGGGAGGCGATCCGGGACGACGATCCAGTGTCCACCGGGGTGGCCGGCGAGGTGACCTCCGATCCCTGCTGGTGTGGGAGCCGTGACCCCAGGGTCCTCATCGACTCCGGGGCATTCGCATGAGGCCCGACATCGCCGCGGTGGTCGGAGTCGGGGCCACCCCCTACTACTGGCGGGGCCAGTCCGCCCCTCTGACGATGCTGGAACTGACCGGTCAGGCGGTGACGGCGGCGGTCGCCGACGCCGGGTTGACGCTCGACGACGTCGACGGCTTCGCTTATTACAGCGGGGGCTTCGATACCTCGCTCATCGCCCACACCCTCGGCATCCCCGAGATCCGGTTCACCGCTACCCTCACCGGCGGCGGGGGGGGATCGGCCGGGAGTGTCGGCTTGGCCGCCGCCGCGGTCACCTCCGGCCAAGCGGAGGTGGTGGTCAGCGTGATGGCCATCCAGCAGATCCTCAAACGGTTCGGGGCGGCTCTGGTACCGACCAAGGGAGTCGCCGGTCCCTATGCCACCGCCGCCACCCCCGAGACCGACTTCCTCACCCCCTCCGGCCTGTTCGCGCCGGGCCAGGCCTTCTCGATGCTGGCCCAACGACACATGTACCGGTACGGGACCACCCGAGACCACTTCGCCGAAGTGGCCATCTCCACCCGGGAGAACGCCATCCGACGGCCCACCTCCCTCAAGCATGAGCCCCTCACCCTCGAGGAGTACCACGACGCCCGGATGATCTCCGATCCCCTCTGTGTATTCGACTACTGCCTGGAGTCGGACGGGGCGGTGGCGGTGGTCACCACTTCCTTGGACCGGGCTCGTGACCTGCGCCACCCGCCGGCGGTGGTGGCCGCCTCCGCCCAGGGCGGCTGGGGCCGGTGGGGCCACGCCATCCGGTCGATGCAGATGCCCGACGACTACTTCGCGTCGTCGGGCCACCGTCCGGTGGCGGCCCGGCTCTACGCCCAAGCCGGTCTCGGGCCGAAGGACGTCGACGTGGCCGAGCTGTACGACCATTTCACCCCGATGGTGCTCATGCAGCTGGAGGACTACGGGTTCTGCCCGGTGGGCGAGGGGGGACCGTTCGTGGCCGACGGCAACATCCGCTACGAAGGAGGGACGCTCCCGGTGAACACCCATGGCGGCAATCTTTCCGAGGCCTACATCATCGGCATGACCCACGTCATGGAGGGGGTCGAACAGATCCGGGGCACCGCCGTCAACCAGGTCACCGGGGCCGAGGTGGCCCTGGTCACCGGCGGGCCGGCCGGCCTGCCGGTCAGTTCCCTGCTGTTGCGGAGGGACCGGTGAGCCCCCGCCCGGCCGGGGCGCTGCCGGTGGACCTGGCCGAGCTCCATCCCGACCCCTGGACGGCGCCGTTCTGGGCCGCCGCTGCCGAGCACCGGTTGGTCTGTGCCCGTTGCGCCGACTGCGGGACCTATCGGATGCCTCCCACCGCCTTCTGCCACGTCTGCCGTTCCCAGGAGCTGACCTGGGTCGAGTTGCCCGGCACCGGGTCGGTCTACACCTTCACCATCGTCCGTCACCCGGTGATCCCCGAAGTGCGGGCCAGCGTCCCCTATGTCCTGGCCGTCATCGAGCTCGACGGCGCGCCGGGCGCCCGGTTGGTGGCCAATGTCCTCGAGGTCGACCCTCTGGCCGTGCACATCGGGATGCCGGTCACGGTCGCCTGGGACGATGTGAGCGACGAGGTGACGGTGGCCCGGTTCGTCCCCCGCCTCCCGGACTGAGGTGGGTGGCCGATGTCCGGGGGGATGGAGGGGAGGGTGGCACTGGTCACCGGCGGGGGACGGGGGATCGGCCGCGCCATCTGCCTGACCCTGGCGGGCAGCGGGGCCCGGGTGGCTGTCAACTACCGCGTCGACGGAGAGGCGGCCGACCGCACCGTCGACGACATCCGCCGGGCGGGTGGTGAGGCGGTGGGCTACCCGGCCGACGTCGGCGATCCCGAGCAGGTGGCCCGCTTAGTGGCACGGGTGGCCGAGGAACTCGGTCCGGTCGACCAGCTCGTCAACAACGCCGGTTTCTCCCGTCTCACCCCCGCCGACGACTTGAGCTTCGCCGAGTGGAAGAAGGTGCTGACCGTCAACCTGGACGGTCCCTTCCTCACCACCTGGGCGGTCAAGGACGGGATGCTGGCGCGGGGACGGGGGAGCATCGTCAACATCGCCTCGGTCGCCGGCATCGAGCCGAACCCGGACCAGATCCACTACGGGACGTCCAAGGCGGCGCTGATCTACTTCACCCGGACCTGCGCCCGGGCGTTCGCCGCCGCCGGGGTCCGGGTCAACTGCGTCGCCCCCGGCCTGACCCGGACCGACCGGGTGGGCACCGTCACCCCCGAGGTGCTGGCCGCCACCCTGGCCAAGATCCCCATGGGCCGGGCCGGGCAACCCGAGGAGGTGGCCGCCGCCGTCCGGTTCCTCCTCTCCGACGAGGCCGGCTACATCACCGGGCAGTGCCTGGCGGTGTCCGGGGGCCGGGGATGACACCCGGCGTCGGGGTCAATCTCTCCCCGGTCCCCCCCGACGACCTGGCGGAGGCGGCGGAGCTGGCCGAGGCTCTCGGGTTCGAGTCGGTCTGGATCGGCGAGCACGTGATCATCCCCTGGGAGTGGACCAGCGCCTACCCCTATGCCGACCACCCACCCCTGCGGCCCGACTTCCGCTTCTACGACCCGTTCGCCGCCCTCGCCCATGTCGGGGCGGTGACCTCCACCATCCTGCTCGGGACCGGGGTGGTCATCCTCCCGCTGCGCGACCCGTTCCTGACCGCCCGGTCGATGGTCACCGCCGACCTCCTGTCCGGGGGGCGCCTGCTGCTCGGGCTGGGGGCCGGATGGCTCAAAGAGGAATACGACATCCTCGGCCGCGACTTCCCGTCCCGGGGCCGGCGGTTCGACGAGGCCCTCGAAGTCCTGGATGCGCTGTGCACCAAGGAGCGTCCCGAGTACCACGGCGCCCACATCGACCTGCCCGCCGCCGCCTTCGAGCCGAAGCCGCGCCCCCATCTTCGCCCGCCGTTCCTCCTCGGAGGTGCCTCCCCCGCCGCCCTGCGGCGGGTGGCTAGGCACGGCGACGGTTGGTACGGAAGCCGTCATCCGCCGAGGGAGGTGGCCGAGATCGTCGAACGGCTCAAGCGGCTGTCCGACGGCCGAAGCCTGTCGATCACCGTCGGGGCGGTGGTCGGCGCCACCCTGGAGGAGTACCAGGCGGCGGGGGCCGACCGGGTGGTGGTCACCCCCTGGGCGAGGTCGAGTCAATGGCGGGAGGGTCTGGCCGGGTGCGCGCAGTCCCTCGGTCTGGCCGACGGCGGGACCTCCGGCCGGGCCGAACACCCCATCACCGTCAGCGCGCTGTAGGCCGCCGGTTCCCTTCTCCCGGGGACTCAGCGGGTGCGGAGGACGCTGAGGCCTTCGGAGTCGGCCAGCGCCCGGACCCGGTGCAGGGTCTGGAGGTTGGCCGCCCGGGCCGCTGACTCGGCCCCCTCGGCGTCGCCGGCGGCGATGCACCGCGCCACCGACTCGTAGTAGTCGAGGGACTCGCCCACCGCCCCGGGGTCGAGGAGCACCGGACCACCGGTGGCGGCGATGTCGGCCAGGAGGTGTTGCACCAGACGGAGCACCGGGTTGTGGGAGAGCTCGGCCAGTCGCCGGGAGAATTCGATGCGGGCCCGGCCGTAGCGGCGGATGCCGTCGGGTCCCGCCGCGGTGTCACGGAGCGCCAGCGCGAAGTCGAGCAGGGCGGCCCTCGCCGCCGGGTCGGGGTGCCGGGCCGCCGAACCGGCGCAGGCGGGGGTGACCAACACCTGCACCTCGACCACATCGAGGAGGGTGGTCCCTTCCGAACGCAGGAACACCGAGGTGGCGTGGATGACCCCCTCGGTATCCGGCTTGCGGCCGTACAACCCGCCTTTGAGCCCCCGCCGGACTTCGAGAAGTTGCTCCGCCTCCAGCAGGCGGGCGGCTTGGCGCAGGGTTGGTCGGCTCACCCCCAGCCGCTCGAGGAGCTCGTCCTCGGAGCCGAGGAACCACGGGTCGGCGCCCGGGTGTCCGAGGATCTCCTCCCGGAGGAGGCCGGCAACCATCCGGGCGGCGGTCGGACGGGCGGTGGCCGGCATGGTGATCGCGACCCTAGCTCCGGCGCCGGCCACCGCCCCGGTCATGGAGCGAGAGCCGATCGGAGCTCGGGGAGCACCCGGGTAGCGAAGAGCTCGAGGCTGGTCCAGGCCACTTCCGGGTCGAGCCCGGCCACCAGCGGATGGAGGAGCAGCGTCCCGTCGCCGACCGACCGGCCGAGGGTGACGCACTCCTCGGGGGTCACCACCCGGTACTGGCCGCCCTCGCGGATGGACCGGTCGTCGGCCGGCGAGTAGGGGACCGGCGTCCCGCCGTCCGCTGACCAGGCGGCATAGGAGTTGGACTCGTGGAGGAGGTGGGGCAGGAGGAGGGCCCAGGCCTGTTCCGGATCCTCGGCCACGAAGACGAAGGCCGGCCCGGCGGGGAGGAGGGGCGGCCCCGCCTCCCGACCCAGCCGGACCCGCTCCTGGCGGTAGACCTCGTGCAGGCGGCCGTCGGTGGGGATGAACTCAACGTCGAGCCGGGCGGCCCGGCGGGCCGCTGCCGCCGAGGAACCCCCCATCAGGATCGGGGGGTGAGGCTGCTGGACGGGCCGGGGCAGCACCGTTACCCGCCGTCCCCGGTAGTCGAAGGGCTCTCCCGCCCACGCCTGACGGAGGACGCCGACCGCCTCCTCCATGAACGCCCCCCGCCCGGCCGGGTCGATCCCGAACATGGCGAACTCGGTCAGTCGGTAGCCGGCCCCGACCACCGCTTCGATCCGGCCGGCGCTGACCAGGTCGAGGACGGCGAGGTCCTCGGCTACCCGGACCGGGTCGTGGAGCGGCAGGATGAGGGCGTTGAGGCGGAGACGGGCCCGGGTGGTGCGGGCGGCGATGGCTGAAGCCAGCACGAACGGCGATGGGCAGTACCCGTCCTCGGCGGCATGGTGCTCCGAGACCCGGATGAGGTCGAACCCGAGGCCGTCGGCCCAGGCCGCCATCTCCAGGCAGGATCGGTAGAGGCTCACCGGTGCGGCTCCCCAGGACGGTGCCCGGAGATCGAAGCGCAGGGCCAGGGTGACCACGGCTAGGCGACCGGGTCCGTCGACCCCGCCACCCTCGGGAGGAGATCCCGCAGGCGTCGGCGCAGCAGCTTCCCGGTCGGCAACCGGGGGAGTTGGTCGAGGAAGGTGACCGTCCGGGGGCATTTCACCGAGGCCAGGTGGGCCCGGAGGTGGGCGACCAGCTGCTGTTCGAGCTGTTCGTCCCCGGTCACCCCGTCGGTCAGCTCGACGAAAGCCACCGCCCGCTCACCGAGGTCGGAGTCGGGGGCCCCCACCACCCCGGCGTCGAGGACCTGGGGATGGAGGAGCAGGACCCGCTCGACCTCCTGGGGATAGACGTTCACCCCGCCGGTGAGGATCAGATCATTGGCCCGGTCGGTGAGATAGAGGTACCCGTCAGGGTCGAGGTGGCCGATGTCGCCCAGAGTGCTCCAACCCTCCGGGTTGAACGCGGCTCGGGTCTTGGCCGGGTCGCGGTGGTAGTCGAACCGTCCCCCTCCCTCGAACCAGACCATGCCGTCGGACCCGGAAGCGACCCGATGGCCGTCGTCGTCGAGGATGTGCACCGGGCCCCGCTTCGAGCGCCCCACCGACCCGGGGTGGGTGAGCCACTCGTCGGGGCCGATGGCCACGAACCCGGTGCCCTCGCTCCCGGCGTAGTACTCGTGGATGATCGGCCCCCACCAGTCGAGCATCTGGCGCTTCACCTCCGGCGGGCAGGGAGCCGCGGCGTGGACCACCACCTCGAGGCTGGAGAGGTCGTAACCGGCCCGCACCTCGGCGGGTTGTTTGAGGAGGCGGATGAACATGGTGGGTACGAACTGGGCGTGGGTGACCCGGTGCCGCTCGACGGCCTCCAGGACCCGGACCGGATCGAATGACTCCAGCACCACCACTGTTCCTCCCCGCCGTTGGGTGCCCATGGACCAGCCGAGCGGGGCGGCATGGTAGAGCGGGGCCGGGCAGAGATAGACGGTGTCCGAATCAAACCCGTAGTGCCCGCCGAGCAGCGAGTCGATGGGCGTGCCCGAGCCGTACGGAGCGGTGGCGGCCGGCCGGACGATGCCTTTCGGGCGCCCGGTAGTGCCCGACGAGTAGAACATCCACTGCCCCTCGACCCGGTCGACGGTATCGGTCACCGGAGCGTTCCCGACCGCGTCGTCGAGGGTCTCCCACCCGTCGGCTATGCCGTCGACCAGCAGGCGCCAGGTCACCGCGGAGGACGCCGCCGCCGGCTCGGCCAGAGGCAGCAGGCCGGCGCAGGAGATGAGGGCCCGGGCTCCCGAGTCCGCCACGATGTAGGCCGTCTCCTCCGCGGTGAGGTGCCAGTTCACCGGGGTGTAGGCGACCCCGGCCCGTTGCGCGGCCCAGGCGGCCACGAAATAGGACGGGTGATTGTCGAGGAGGATGGCCACCCGGTCACCGGGGCCGAGCCCCCGACCGGCGATGGCCGACGCCAGGCGTTGCGACCGGTCCTCCAGCTGGCGGTAGGTCAGGCCGGCGCTCCCGTCGGCCATCACCGCCGCCAGGCGCCCTGGGTGGCGGTCGGCGTGGACCCCCGGCCTCAGATCGGTAGGCGGTTCCGGGGAGGTCCGGGCCGGCGTCTGCGGGCCCCGGACCGGGTCAGAGATCGAGGTCACCCTTGAGGAGCCGCTGGGCGATGACCCGCCGGAGGATCTCCGCGGTCCCGTCGGCCACTCCCGCCTTCCGCACGTGCTGCCAGGCCTCGACGAATCCCATCTCGTTGGTGAAGCCCATGGCCCCGTGGACCTGCACGACCCGATCGATGGCCCGGGCCGCCACCTCGGTCGAGTAGGCCTTGGCCATCGACAGCTCCTTCAGGTAGGAGCGGCCCTGGTCGATCAAGATGGCGCAGTTGAGGCCCATCAGATGGGCGGCATGGATCTCCATGGCCGATTCGGCCATCGGGAAGGTGATGCCCTGGTGCTCAGAGATGGGCACCCCGAACGTCTGGCGGCGCTTGGCATAGTCGAGGCCGAGTTCGAGGGCCCAACGGGCCAGGCCGACCGCCCGGGCGGCGTTGTAGAGCCGGCCGGAGGCGACCCCCGACAGGGCGATGTCGAATCCCTGGCCGAGCTGTCCCAGCACCATCTCCTTGCCTACCCGCACATCGTCCAGGTAGAGGAGCGCCTCATCCCCTCCGGGACTGTTGAACATCCGGATGCTGCCCTCGGCGCTGAATCCGGGGGTGGATGTCGGGACCAGGAAAGCGCTGATGCCGCCGTTCCGGTCGGCGGCGGCCACCGGGTCGGTGACCGCGAAGATCACCGCGAAGTCGGCATAAGGGCCGTTGGTGATCCAGATCTTGCTACCGTTCAGCACCCACTCGTCCCCGTCGGGGACGGCCCGGGTCCGCATCATCCGGGCGTCGGAACCGGCGTCGGGCTCCGACATCCCGAAGCACATCGAGTCGCGACCCGAGAGCAGGTGGGGGAGGACCCGCTGCCGGGCCTCCTCGGTGGCATGCTCGAGCACATGGCTGGGTCCCCGGACCCAGTGGGCCACTACGTAGGTGGTCAGCCAATTGTGGGGCCCGTAGCGGTGATGGATATCCTCGTAGACGCGGTAGAGGGCCTCACAGCCGAGCCCGCCACCCCCCAGCGACTCCGGCACGAACATGGTGTAGTAGCCGGCTTCGGCGGCGGCCATCCGCACTTCCCGGATCGATTCCAACACCTTTTCGGTGAACAGGCCGTCGTCGCCGTACATCAGGCGCGGTTCGGAAAGGGCTTCGCCGGCTTGACGGTGGCGCTCCACAACCTCCTGCTCGATGAAGGAGTGCAGCCCCTCGAGGATGCCTTCCAACTCGGGTGAAAGGTTGAAGCTCAAGTTGCCCACCGCACCTCCTCAGCTGGTCGCCTCGGCCCCCGTCGGCCCCACCCGACGAAAGGGTTGAATAGTTAGATTATACAGATGGATCCCGGTTCCTCCAGGGGCAATTTGGAGCCCCCCGGGCGAACTCCTAGAGTGTACTACAATCCGGTATATGATCTAACTAAACAAGCTCGACGCCGGGTCTGGGGCGGCCTCCGCCGTGGCGGCCGGGCGAAGGCAGCGGAAGGGACCCGATGAGCGCCAGACAGCAACCCGGAACCGGCACCAGCTTCGGGCGGCTGGACCGGGCGGGGATCGAGAAATTCCGGGAGAAGGTGGGCCTCGACTGGCCCTATGACCGGTGGACGGCCTGGAATGAGGAGGCCACCCGGGACGGCATTCGTCACTACTCCTACGGATTCGGCGATGACAACCCGCTCTGGACCGACCCCGACCATGGCCGGTCGTCCCGCTGGGGCTCGATCGTGGCGCCCCCCGGCTTCTTGGAGGGTGCGGGCCTGACTCCGGCGATCCCCACCACTCCGGAGATGAAGCAACGGGGGAAGGGCGGGCTGGCCGGGGTCCACATGTACTGGGCCGGTGACCACATCCGGTACTTCCGGCCCGTCCGGGAAGGAGACGGCCTCTGGGTCCGCCGCTTCTATGTGGACATCACCGAGAAGGAGCGATCCAACTTCGCCGGGAAGTCGGCGGTCTCGGTCCGCCGCCGGGTCTACTGGAACGAGGAAGGCGAGCTCATCGCCATCTGGGATGCCGACTTCGTCCACGCCGAGCGTCATGCCGCCGCCGAACGCGACACCCAGAAGGAAACCCGGACCCAGCACGTCTACACCGAGGCGGAGCGGGCGGAGGTCGATGAGCACTATGCCGCCGAGACGATCCGGGGGGCGGATCCCCGCTATGTCGAGGACGTGAAGGAGAGTGACGATCTGGGCACCCGCTACCGCGGGCCGCTAGTGGTCGGCGACATCATCGCCTGGCTCACCGGGTGTGGCCGCCACGAGATCTATCCCTACCGGCTGAACTGGCGGAACCGTCAGCGGATGGGTGGCTTCTATGCCCTCAACGAATTCGGCGCCTGGGACTCGGCCATGCGGGTGCACTGGGACGACGGCTTCGCCCAGTCGGTGGGGGCGCCGCGGGCCTACGACTACGGGATGCTCCGCAATGCGTGGTTGATGCAGATCGTCACCGACTGGATGGGGGATGACGCCGTCCTGGTGGCGATGGACGACCGCATCAAAGGCTTCAACACTATCGGCGACCTGTCGAAGCTGACCGGTCGGGTGTCGGCCATCGATTCATCCGGCGAGTGGCCCGAAGTTGTCATCGAGGTGGCGTGTTCCAATCAACAGGAGAAGGTCACGGCCACCGGCACCGTGCGGGTCCGCCTCCCGTCGAGGGCCCGGGGGTTGCCCGAGTACCCCGCCGTCCCCGACGATCACGGTCTGCTGCCCGGGATGCCGGAGCCCGCCAGCGGGCCTTGGGCACCTTGACCGACCTCGGGAGCGAAGCGTCGGGCGGCGGTTTCCGCCCGGGGGGCTCGTTGGCCCGGTTGCTGGGCTGGAGGCTGGCGGAACGACCGGCGTTCCCCTTCCTGTGGGTCGAAGAGGAAGGCCCCTGGACCATCAGGCAACTGGCGGCCGAGGCGGTGCGCATCCAACAGGAACTGGAGGATTGCTCGGTGGGCCCCGGCAGCCTGGTGCTCATCCGCCTTGGCAATGACCAACGGTTCCTACCGTCGCTGATGGCCACCTGGGGTCTCGGCGCCACCGCGGTGACCATGCACCCGGCAGCCCCCGCCGCCGAAGTCGCCCGGGTGGTCGAGACCATGGTGCCGGTGGCGGTGGTGGCGGCGGTCACCGACGACGCGCTCGGCGCCATCACCCTCCCGGTGGTGCGGGTGGAGGCAGGCCCGGCCGACGGCGGGGAAGGGGTGGGAACCGAGCCCTTCACCCCGCCGGACGAGGACCGGGTCCCCGGGCGGGCACCGGCGCTGGTCCTGCTCACCTCGGGCTCGAGCGGCGCCCCCAAGGGGGTGGTGTTGAGCCATGACAATGCCTGGGCCAATCTGGCCGCCACCGTCTCCGCCTTCCGGAGTAAGGCGGGGCCCACCCCGCTGTCCGACCGGCGGCGACCGCCCAACCTGATCGCCAATCCCCTGTCCCACAGCGGGGGGGTGGTAAGGCTCCTGCTCGGCCTCTACGTCGGTCGCGGCATCGTCATGCTGAGGAAGTTCGACGCCATCGCCGCGCTTCGAGCCGTCCGGCGACACGGCATCGACAACCTGACCATCAATCCGACCATGCTGCGCATGCTGCTGGAGGATCTCCCCGCCGACGCCAGCCTCGACCCCGTCCGGTATGTCTCCTCGGGAACGGCGCCGCTGCCCGAGGCCCTCCGGCTCCGGTTCGAAGACCGATTCGGGGTCCCGGTCCTCCAGTCCTATGGGCAGACCGAGACGTTCGGGGCGGTGGCCATCGAGAATGCCCGTGACGTCCTCGGCGGCCGCCGCCGCCCCGGCTCCGTCGGCCGGGTGCTGCCCGCCATCGAACTCCGGATCCTGGGCGAGGACGGCGAGGAGGTTCCGGTGGGCACCCCGGGGGAGATCTGTGTCATCTCCCCGGCCTCCACCCAGCGCTACCTCGGGACCGACGCGGTCCCGGTCGGTGAGGACGGCTGGCTGCACACCGGGGACCTCGGACGGCTGGACGCCGACGGGTACCTGTTCATCGTGGGCCGCAAGCGCGACATCATCATCTGTGGAGGATTCAACATCGTGCCGGAGGAACTGGAGGCGGCCCTGGCCGTGGACGAGGCCGTCCGGGCCGCCGCCGTCTTCGGCCTCCCCGACGAGCGACTCGGCGAGATTCCGGTGGCGCTGGTGGAGAGCGATGACGACGCCGAGGCGGTGCTCCGCCGGGTCGGCGGGGTGGTCAGCGCTTACAAGCGACCGAGGAAGCTCTTCGTGGTCGACCACATCCCCCGGCTCCCCAACGGCAAGGTCGACAAGGTGAGCAGTCAGGCGATGGCGGCCGCCTTGGTGATCGCCTGAGCGACGGCTCAGCCAGGGGTCGGGGCGCCGACCGCCGGACCGAACAGCGCACCCGGTGCCTCGAACACCACCTGCCGGCGGTGGGCGTCGGTCATCCCAGGAAGGTTGGAGACCGTCTTCAAGGCATTGGGGAACTTGCCGTCATGGTGGGGGTAGTCGCTGCCCCAGACGACATGGGCCACGTCGAGTTGCTCGAGGGTGTAGATGCCCGGCTCCTCGTCGGAATCGATCGATACGAAGCACTGGCGGCTCACTAACCCCGAGGGCGGGAGGTCGAGGTGGGCGAAGTCGGCCTCTTCCCCTTCCACCGCCTCGTCCATGCGCCACATCCAGTAGGGGAGCCACCCGGCCCCACACTCCAAGAAGGCGAACCGGAGCCTCGGGAACCGGCTGGCCACCCCACCCAACACGATGGAGACCATGGCCATCTGTTGTTCCATGGGATGGGTGCAGATGTGCCAGAAGGCGTGTTCCACGAACCGGTCGGTCGACACCTGGGGCAGCCGCACCGCGCCACCCTCGTGGAAGCAGACCGCCAGGTCGAGATCCTGGAGGACCGACCACAACGGGTCGTAGGCGGAGTCGTGCCAAGGGAGGCCGTTCACCGGATTGGGGCGGAGGAAGACGCCGACGAACCCGGCCTCGGCGGCCCGCCGGGCCTCGGCCATGGCCCCGGCCACGTCGCGGGGGTCGAGGGCCGCCACCCCGAACAGCCGGCCCCGGCCCTCGGCGCAGAATTCCGACAGCCAGGTGTTGTAGGCCCGGGCCGCGGCGGTGGTCACCGCCGGGTCGACCCCGTTGACCCCCATGATCACCAACCCGGCGGATGGGAACAGGACCGAGCGGGCGATGCCCTCCACATCCATGGCATCGAGCTGGCTGGCCGGTGAGTAGCCGACCGACGCCGCCGGTTCGAACCGGTCCTCGGAGGCGGCGAGGTCCTTGGTGGTGCGGGAGTAACTCCGGCGGGGCGGGACCTCGACGCCGTCGACCAACCAGTAGGCGCCGGGACCCGGCACCTTCTTCGGCGCCCGTTCCCGCAGGGCGGTGGGGACGTAGCGCTGCCAGAGATCTTCTGGCTCTCGGACGTGGCCATCGGCGTCGATGGCGGGGTAATCGGTCATGGGACCTCCAGACAGGAACGGGACGGAATCGCCCGGACGGGTGGGTGGATTCAAATGCGGGGGGTACCGCCGCCGTCGACGAAGAGGGTCTGGGCGGTGACCCAGGCGGCGCCGTCGCTGCAGAGGTGGAGCAGGGTCCCCACCAGTTCCTGGGGGGTGGCCCGCATCGGGAGGGCCTGCTGGCCGAGCAGGTAGTCGAGCCGGTCCTCGTTGATGATGCTGAGGGTGGCCTCGGTGAAGATGGGGCCGGGGGCGATGGCATTGACGGTGATGTTGTGGGGGCCGAGCTCCTTGGCGAAGCCGCGGGTCAACCCGACCAGGGCCAGCTTGGTTACCCCGTAATGCCCGGCGGTCCCGAGGTAGGGAGCCGTCGAGGTCTGCATGATCACCCGGCCCCAGCCGGCCTCGATGAGGAGTGGGCCGACCGCCTGGGTCATGAGGAGGGCACCGTCGACGTTGACGGAGAACACCTTGCGCCAGTAATCGATGTCCACCGTCATCTGCGGATCGGTGCGCATCGAGTGGTAGATGGCGGCGTTGTTGATGAGGATGTGGGCGGTGCCGAACCGGGACCTGACTTCCCCGGCCAGCGCCAGGGTGCTGTCCCGGTCGCTCACGTCCACCGAGAGGGCAACCGCCTTTCCCCCAGCCGCCTCGATGGCGGCCACCGTGTCGGCGGCCCCTTCCGCCTGGATGTCGGCCACCACCACCGCGGCGCCTTCCGCCGCCAGGGCCTGGGCGTAGACCGCCCCAATTCCCTGTGCCGCCCCGGTGACGACCGCCACTCGATCGGTCAGACTGGCCACGGCTCTCCCCTCGATCCCGCCCCCGTCACTCGGCAGCGTATAGTAAGACAAGTTATACTATTCCGTCGACCGGCTCACGCGCCGTCGACCCGGACCGTCGACGAAAGTAGGGGGCATGGCCGAGAAGTTGCGGGTGGGGCTGGTGGGCACCGGATTCGGTACCCACGTGCACCTGCCGGCCTATCGGGCCTGCGACACCGTCGAGGTGGTGGCGTTATGCAGCGCCCAGCGGCCGCGGGCGAAGAAGGCGGCCGAGGACTTCGGGGTGCCCTGGTACACCGACGACTATCGCCAGCTGGTCCAGCGGTCCGACGTCGATCTGGTCGACGTCTGCACCCCGCCGGACACCCACCTGGAGATCACTCTGGCCGCCATCGACGCTGGGAAGCACGTCCTGGCCGAGAAGCCGCTGGCCCTCGACGCCACCCAGGCGACGGCCATGCTCGACCACATGGCCGGCACCGGGTTGGTCAACGTGGTCAACCACGAGATGCGCTACACCCCGGTGCGCCGGCGGATCCGGGATCTGGTGGCCGATGGGTTCCTCGGCCAGGTCCAGTACGTGGTGGCCACCGTCAACGCCGACCACGGCACCGACCCCTCGAAGGAGCCGTACTACTGGGGCTGGGTGGGTCAGGCCGACAAGGGCGGTGGGTTCCTGATGAGCTCGCTCTCCCACCACATCGACCTCCTCCGGTTCTGCTTCGGGGACATCGAGGGCGTCCAGGGCCGGGTCACCACGCTGATCACCGAGCGACCGGTGCTCACCTTCGAGTACCGGGACGGTGACCCGATCGGGGCCGACACCCCGACGGTGGGCCTTCGGCCGGTGGACGCCGACGACACCGCCGTTTTCACCGGCACCCTCTCCGGCGGCGGCCTGATCTCGGTCAGCGGCTCGTGGTCGATCCGGTTTCCCGGTGGGGTCCGGTTGGAGGCCTACGGCGACCGCGGCAGCCTGCACCTGACCCCCGACGGGCACCTGCTCGGGGCCCGGAACGGCGATGCCGAGCTCACCGAACTCCACCCCGAGGCCACCCTCCCTACCATCGCCGGTGCCCACTACCTGGTCCCCAACTTCGTCGCCCTGGCCACCGAGATGGCGGAGGTGGTGAACGGGAGCCTCGACCCGAAGGAGGCGATCTTCGCCACCTTCGAGGACGGAGCCCGGCTTCAGGCCATCATCGATCAGGTGAAGGGGACCCCCCACCGCGCCGGGTCGGCCGGGAGCGGAGCGTGACGACCTCCCGGGCGGTGGCCGTCGAAGATCTCCCCGGGGGTCCCGTCCAGCCGCTCCCCCTGGTGTCCCTGCTGAGTGCCGCCTTCTGGAGCGGCGGGGCATCGGGCCAGCTGCGGATCCTCCGCTGCCAGGATTGCGGCTTCTACGTCCACCCGCCGCGACCGGTCTGCGCCCGGTGCCTCAGCCGCCGGCTGGAGCCCGAGGCGGTATCGGGCAACGCCACCGTCTACACCTTCAGCATCAACGCCCAACCCTGGTACCCGGGGCAGTCGGTGCCTTATGTGGTGGCCATCGTCGAGCTGCCTGAGCAGCCCGCCCTCCGCCTCACCACCAACATCCTCGGATGCGCGGTCGAGGACGTCGCCATCGGGATGGCGGTCCGGGTGGTGTTCGTCGAAGTCGAGGACGTCTTCATCCCGATGTTCGAACCGGGGGTGGCGCCGTAATGCGGTCACCCGAGCAGCAGGCGGTCATCAGCGGCATCGGGACCTCGGCGGTGGGTCGGCGATTGGGACGAGCCGGCCTCGACCTCACCATCGACGCCTGCCTGGAGGCCATCGCCGACGCCGGGCTCACCCGGGACGACATCGACGGGCTGGCCACCTATCCCGGCTTCCGACCCGACCCGCCCGGGATGTCACCGGTGGGGGTGTCCGACGTCAAAGAGGCGCTCGCCCTCCCTCTCCGTTGGTACGCCGGCGCCGGGGAGGGCCCCGGCCAACTGATCGGCTTGTTCTCCGCCATCGGGGCGGTAGCGGCCGGACTGGCCCGCCATGTCCTCCTGTTCCGCACCGTCACCGAGTCCAGTGCCCAGACGGCCGGACGCCGGGCGTCGGTGAACGGCACCGACGGTGAGCGGGTGCAGGCCCGGTTCGAGTGGAGCGTTCCCTACAAGGCGATGTCGGCGGCCACCCTGGTCGGTCTCATGGCCCAACGGCACATGTACGAGTTCGGGACGACCCGGGAGCAGTTGGGCGCCATCGCCCTCAACGGTCGGCGCAATGCCCAGCGCAACCCGGCGGCCGTCTACCGCGACCCCCTCACCATGGATGACTACCTGGCCTCCCGGATGATCTCCACCCCGCTCTGCCTCTACGATTGTGACGTCCCCGTCGACGGGAGTGCCGCCTTCATCATTTCCCACGTCGACACCCTGCCGGGGCTGGCCCACCCGCCGGTCCGGATCGAGGCGATCGGGACCTCGCTCCTCGGCCGCGACTCCTGGGACCAGCGGACCGACCTGACGACGATGGGCGCCTTCGATGCCGCCACCATGCTCTGGTCCCGCACCGACCTCCGGCCGGCCGACGTCGACGTGGCCGAGCTCTACGACGGGTTCACCTACCTGGCCCTCCAGTGGATCGAGGCGCTGGGGTTCTGCGGCCACGGGGAGGGCGGCCCGTTCGTGGAAGGGGGCAAGCGGATCGCCTTCGACGGCGAAATCCCCCTCAACACCCATGGCGGCCAGCTGTCGGCCGGCCGCCTCCACGGGTACGGGTTCCTCCATGAGGCCTGCACCCAGCTCTGGGATCGCGGCGGTGAGCACCAGCTACCCGGCACCCCGGAGGTGGCGGTGGTGGGTACCGGTGGCGGCCCGCTGGGCGGATGTGTCCTCCTCACCCGGTCCCGATGACGGTGCCGCCACCCACCAACACCATGGAGACAACCCGATGAAGGAGCCAAGATGACGGTTCGAGGTCTGGATCGGGGTGAGCGGGCCGCCCTGCTCATCTCCGAATGCCAGCAGGGCATGACGGTGGCCGAATACCGGGACCAGCGCGACGACCTGGCCCGGGAAGTGGCCGAGCGCGGCATCATCCCCGCCATCGCCGCCCTGGCCGCGGCGTTCCGGGCCCAGGGGTTGCCCGTTTTCCACTCCCACCTCGCCCCCCGGGACGACTGGTCGGGGTTCGCGGTCAACTGCGCCCTGGCGGCGATCTTGAAGCGGACCAACGTCGTGCGCGACGGGCACCCCGGGTCGCAGTCGCACCCCGGCCTGGTACCCGAGCCCGGCGACCATGTGATCCGGCGGCGGACGGGGATGACCTCGTTCCACGGGACCGAGATCGACAGCCTGATGCGCAACCTGGGGGTCGACACCGTGGTCGTCACCGGCGTGTCCACCAACGTGGCGGTGTACGGAACCCTCCTCGAGGCGGTCAACCGTGGCTACAACGTGGTGGTGCCGGTGGACTGCGTTGCCGGGGTCGGACGGGGGCACCAGTACCTGCTCGATGACGTCTACCCGTTACTGGCTACCCTGACCGACGGGTCGGCAGTCGCCGAGGCGGTATCCGCTCCTAGCCAGGAAAGCCGAGTATGACCACTCCCGAACGAACCCCGACCGTCGGGGACATCCTGACCAAGCACGCCCGAGGCATGGGCGATCGGGTGGCGGTGGTGTGCGGGGACGTCCGCCTCACCTGGCGACAGCTCGACGAGCGGGTCGACCGGCTCGCCGCCGCCCTGGCCGCCGACGGGGTGGGGCGCGGTGACCAGGTCCTCTGGCTGGGTCAGAACTGCCATCGCCTGCTGGAGGGGCTGTTGGCCGCCGGCCGGCTCGGCGCGATCTTCTGTCCGGCCAACTGGCGCCAGAGCCCGGCGGAGCTGGCCTTCGTGATCGACGACGTCGAGCCCAAGGTGGTCATCTGGCAGGAGACCGAAGTCGGCGAGCCGGTGGCCGCCGCCCGGAGGCAAAGCTCGGCGGCCGCCGCCCACTGGGTCCAACACGACGGGCCCGGGGACACCAGCGAGTACGAGGACTACCTGGCCGCCATCGGCCCGTCGTCGTTCACCGCGCCGTTGGTCGATGCCGACGACCCGTTCGTGATGATCTACACCGCCGCCTTCGAGGGGCGACCGAACGGCGCGCTGCTCAGCCATCGGGCCTGGCTTCACCAGAACATGGTGACCGCCTACATCATGGGGACCACCGCCGAAGACGTCTGCTTGTGCTGCAGCCCCATGTTCCATGTGGGGATGTTGCGCCATGCCCTGTCCGCCTTCCAGCTGGGGGGGCGCAATGTGATCGCCCGCCGGGTGGAGGCGGAGGATCTCTGCCGTCTCATCGATGCCGAGCACTGCACGGTCACCTTCTTACAGGCGCCGACCATGGCCCAGATGGCGGCGTGCAATGCCGACGGCCGCTACGACCTGTCCAGCCTCCGCAGTGCCCCGGGGACGCCGGAGTGGAACGCCATGGTCACGGTGGACGAACGACCTCTCCGTAACGGGTTCGGTCAGACCGAGCTGGCCGGGATCATCACCTTCGCCAGCACCCGGGTTCCCGGGATCGGGGCGGCGGGTCGACCGATTCCGGTCGCGGAGGTCGAGGTGGTCGACTCCGACGGCAATATCCTCGGCGCCGGCGGGGTGGGGGAGTTGGTGGTGCGGGGCCCGATGGTCATGAACGGGTACCACCGGCGGCCGGAACTCAACGCCCAGCGCCGACGGGGCGGGTGGCATCACACCAACGACCTCGGCCGCCGGGAAGAGGACGGCACGCTGTCCTTCGTCGGGCCGGTCACCCGCATCGTGAAGTCGGCGTCGGAGAACATCTATCCCTCCGAGGTGGAGGCGTGCATCCGCGCCCATCCCCAGGTGCGGGAAGTCGGGATCATCGGCGTGCCCGACCCGGTATGGACCCAGTCGGTGCTGGCCGTCGTGGTCCCCGAGGACGGCGCCACCATCACCGGGGAGGACGTCGTCGAGCACTGCCGGCTCCACATCGCCTCCTACAAGAAGCCCCGGCACGTGGAGTTCCTCGACGCCCTCCCCCGCAGCCCGGATGGCGCCGTCAACTACGACGCCCTCGATGAGAAGTTCGGTGGTGGGGGGTACCCGGCCAAGTAGGGAGCGGGCCTCCCGCCCCGCTGATAGCGTTAGTTCATCTAACTAGTTAGAGGAGCGCCGCGGTGGCGGCGAGGAGCAAGGAGCGCAGCAATGGGAACCCTTGACGGCAAAGTCGCCCTGGTCACCGGCGCCGGTCGCGGCATCGGCCGGGAGGAGGCTCTGCTGCTGGCCCGGGAGGGCGCCGCGGTGGTCGTCAACGATCTTGGCGGCGAGTGGGATGGGGCCGGCGCCGATCCCCGGCAAGCCCAGGCGGTAGCCGACGAGATCGCCGCCGCCGGAGGGCGGGCGGTGGCCAACCACGACTCGGTGGCCGACGACGGGGCGGCCAATGCCATGGTGGCCCAAGCCGTCGACGAGTTCGGCCACCTGGACATCGTGGTCAACAACGCCGGCGTGCTCCGGGACAAGATGGTCTTCAATCTCGCCACCGAGGACATCCTCACGGTGATCCAGGTCCATCTCATGGGGACGTTCAACACCATCCGCCACGCCGCCGCCCATTGGCGCCAGCGGGCCAAGCAAGGAGAAGAGGTCAGGGGGAGCGTCGTCAACACCTCGTCGACGTCGGGGATCTTCGGGAACGTCGGACAGACCAACTACGGGGCGGTGAAGGCGGCCATCGCCTCGGTGACCCAGATCGCCTCCATGGAGCTCGGCCGGTACGGGGTCAACGTCAACGGGATCTGCCCCATCGCCCGCACCCGGCTCACCCTCCTCGGGTCGAACAACATCAGCGACCAGGACGGCCCGGCGGTGGAATGGGACCCCATCGACCCGGCCAACGTGGCCCCCTTCGTGACGTTTCTGGCCTCGGACGCCGCCGCCGAGATCACCGGCCAGATCTTCGGCGTCTACGGCGGGTCGGTCCAGCTCTACCGGGGCTGGAGCCTGGGACCGGAGCTCCGGTCCAGCGGGGGCCGGGCCTTCCCGGTCGAGGAGCTCCACCAGCGTTGGCAGGAGCTGTTCGTCGCCGAGCCCACCGCCTACCGCTCCCCGATGGAGGACCTCCGCCCGGCCCTGCAGGCCGACCTGAAGCAGGCCGGCCTCTCCTCGTGATCGGCCGGGTGGGCCGCACCGGTGGGGGCCCCGGTTCCCGGGCCGGAGGGAGCCACTGATGGATCTGGGGATCGGAGGGAAGGTGGCGGTGGTGTCCGGGGCCAGCCAGGGGATCGGTCGGGCGGTGGCCGCCGCCCTCGCCCGGGAAGGAGCCAAGGTGGTGATGGTCGCCCGTCGCCAACCCGTGCTGGAGGCGGCGGCGGAGGAGCTCCGGTCGGAGACCGGGGCGGAGCTGGTGCCGGTGGCGGCGGACATGACGACGCAGGAGGGGGTGTCCCGGGTGATCGAGTCGGCCCAGAACCGCTGGGGCCCGGTGGAGATCGCGGTGTCGAATGTGGCCGGGCCCAAGGCCCTCGGGTTCGACGGCACCGACGATCCCGCCTTCACCGACGCCTACCGATCGCTGGTGATGAGCGTGGTCTGGCTGGCCCGGGCGGTGTTGCCTTCCATGCGGGAGCGGGGATGGGGCCGACTGGTGAGCATCGGCTCTGACTGCGTGCGCGACGTCCACCGCGAGATCCCCCTCATCCTGGCCAACACGGCCCGGCCCGCCGCCCTCGGCCTGCAGAAGAGCCTGGCCGACGAGAACGCTTGCTTCGGGATCACCGTGAACACGGTGGCGGTGGGAGGGATCCTGACCGAGAACCGGATCGCCTTCCATCAGAAGTTCGCCGCCGAGCGGGGGATCGATGAGGGGAGTGTCCAGAACGCCAACGCCGCCCACATCCCGGTCGGCCGTTTCGGCCGGCCGGAGGAGATCGCCGCCATGGTCAGTTTCCTGTGCTCGACCCAGGCCAGCTTCGTCACCGGCGAGACCATCGCCGTCGACGGTGGCCGCTCCCGGGCAGTGCTGTAGGGATGACCCGGTTGGAGAACCCCACCGTCCCGACCGCGACCCCGCCCGGCGCCGCCGCCGAGCTGCACCGGTTCCTGTCCGAGGCCCTCCCCGCCCACCGGAAGGACTTCGGTGACTCCCATGACTTCGAGTCCCGCCGGGCCTTCCAGGCCCGACTGGCCGCCGGTGGCTGGGTGGGCCTCACCTGGCCCGAGGAGTACGGGGGCCGGGCGCTCGGCATCGAGGACCGGATCGCCTGTGACCTCGAACTGGCGCTGAGCGCGGCTCCCCCGTTGGCCGGTCCCCTCGGGGTCGCCAATGTCGGCCCGACCCTGATGGTGTTCGGGACCCCGGAGCAGCAGTCCCACCTTCCCGCCATCCTCGACGCCTCGGAGATCTGGTGCCAGGGCTTCAGCGAGCCGGACAACGGCAGCGACCTCGGTGGCCTGCGAACCTCGGCCCGGGTCACCGACCGCGGCTTCGTGGTGAACGGCCGGAAGGTGTGGACCACCAACGGGGTGGAAGCCACCCATTGCATGCTCCTGGCCCGGACCGACCCCGATGTGCCCAAGCACCGCGGCATCTCCGCGCTCCTGTTGAGGCTGGACCTTCCCGGTATCGAGCGGCGCTCCATCCATCAGATGGACGGGGGGCGGGAATTCGCGGAAATGACCTTCGACGACGTCGAGGTGCCGGCGTCGGGCCTCCTCGGTCCCCTCCATGACGGGTGGCGGGTGACCATGACCACCTTGGCCAACGAGCGGGCCGGAGTGATCTCCCAGGCCGCCGGGCTGGAGCGCGACGTGCTGGCCGAGGTCGGCCGCCTGGCTGGGACCACCGACGTGGTGCTCCGCCAGGAGTTGGTGCAGCGGTTCATCGAGGGTCGGGTGCTCGGGATGCTCGGCACCCGGGTCCTCTCCCATCTGGCCTCCAATCGCGGGAACGGGCCCGAACCCGCGCTCATCCGGCTGGCCCAGGGGTTGCTGCGCCAGCGGCTGGCCGAAACCCGGGTGCACGGGCACGGGATGGCGGCGGTCACCGAAGTGGAGTGGGCGGCCGGACAGGAACTACTGACCAGCCGGTCGGCCTCCATCGCGGCCGGCACCCGCGAGGTGCTGAAGAACGTGGTCGCCGAGCGGGTGTTGGGCCTCCCCCGCAGTTGAGTCGGGGGCTGTCGACGCAGCTCAGTCGGCGGGCTCGAGCGAGGCGATGATCTCCGCGCTGTGTTGGCCGATGGCTGGGGAGGCGCGGTCCAGCTGCAGTGGCAGGTCGTCGAAGTCCCAGAAGGCGCCGATCTGCTCCATCCGACCGTAGGTGGCGTGGTGGTAGGCGACCGTCAGCCGGCAGCTCCGGTTGTCGGGGCTGTCGAAGAAGGCCGTCCGTTGATCCAGCCGGACCGGCTCGGCGGCGATCCCGGTTCGGGCCAGGACCTCCAGGCACTCTGACTGGGTGAGGGCCCCGAACCGGGCGGGCAGTGCCTCCGGGCCTGTCGTCCCGAAGGCGGAACAGAGGGCCTCCACCCCGTCCGGCCGGCAAGCCAGCACCGACACCCATCCGTCGGTCGTCGGGTAGAGGCGGGTGGCGGGTCCAACCCCGGTCTGGAGGTGGTCAACCCGGCCGGCACCCTCGACGGTCCCGTCGGGACGACCGAGGGCGACGCTCATGCTCATCACCGCCGCCCCGAGGAGCGAGGCGGCCACATCCTGGCCCTGCCCGGTCCGCTCACGATGGTAGAGAGCCAGAAGGGTGGCCACCACCGAAGCCGACGCCGCCTGGTGGTCCATCATCCCGAACCGGTGCCACATCGGCGGGTTGTCCCGACCGGCGGCTTCGGACTCCCAACCGGTGATGGATTGGAAGAGCTGGTCGTAACCGGGCCAGTCGGCCCGCGGACCACGGGGACCATAGGAGCTGACGTGACAAAAGACGAGGTCAGGGTTGATGGCCCGAAGGCTGGCCGGGTCCACGCCGATCCGGGTGGCGGCGGGCAGGCGGATGTTGTGATGCACGACGTCGGCACTGGCGACCAGGCGCTCCAGCAAGGGGCGCTGACCCGGGTCCCGCAGGTCGAGGACCAGGCTTCGCTTCCCCCGCTGACACCCTTCGAACGACGCCTCGTTCCACCGCATCGCGTCCCCCGACGGGGGCTCGACCTTGACAACGTCGGCGCCCAGGTCGGCCAGCAGCATGGGCCCGAGGGGCCCGGCCAGGTAGCTGCCGAGGTCGACAACCCGGAGCCCGTGGAGGGGGGCGGCACCCCCGTTCCCCTCCTCCAGGGGATGGGCCCCGAGGCGGGTGGCGGCCGGCCGGGGAGGTCCAGGCCGGGAGTATTCGGCCAACACCTCCTCGGTGTGCTGGCCGAGGGTCGGCGCCGGGCCCCGCACCCGGGAGGGGGGATCGGTGTGCAGCGGAGGTCCGGCCTGCCAAGTGGACCCCCACCCCGGATCGCAGATCTCGACGGCGTAGCCGTTGGCCCGGACCTGGTCGTCGAAGTAGGCCGACCCGAACGGGGCGACAGCCTGGGCGGGGATGTCGTGCTCCCACAGGTGGGTCAGCCATTCGGCGCTGGGTCGCTGGAGGAAGGCCGCCGCGTTGGCCCCCTGATTGGGGCAGAGAGGATGGGCGGGCATCCGGGCATTGGCGGCCGCCATCGCCACAGGGCCCATGGCCGCGAAGGCGGCCAGCATCAGCGGGGTGGCGTCGGGCGCCTGCATGATGTGGATCCAGATGCCGTCCGAGCACTCGAACAGGGTCACCGCCCGGTCCTTCGGCATTCCCCGGCTGAGACCCTCGGTCGGCCGCTCGGCCCGGAACCAGTGCATCATCATCGGCAGCAACGCCCCCTGGGCCAACGAGGTACTGACCAGTCCGCCGCCACCGGTCCGAACCCGGACCAGGAGGCGCGCCACGATTCCGGCGGCGGCCAGGTAGGCGGCGCCGAGGCTTCCGAGGGGGAAGCGGAGATAGACCGGGCCGGGCCGATGCCCTCGCTGCTCGTCCAAGATGCCCAGCCGGGCCAGCACCAGCGGATCCCATGCCGAACGGTCGGCATCGGGATGGCCGGTCGGGAAGGCCCCAACCCGGCAGACCACCAACCCCGGGGCCCTCGACTTCAGGCTGTCCCGGTCGAGGCCCAAGCGCTTCCCGGTGACGGCGGAGAAGTCATGGACGACCACGTCCACCCGGGGGAGGAGGGCTTCGAAGCGGGCCCGGCCCTCGGGCTGAGCCAGATCGAGCACCATGCCCCGCTTGCTGCGATTCCAGGTGGCGAACCCGGGGAGAAGGCGGACCGGATCGCCCTGCGGGGACTCCAGCTTGACCACGTCGGCCCCGGCTTCGGCCAACAGCAGGGTGGCCAGCGGGCCGGCCATTCCTCTCGAGCAGTCGAGGATGCGGACCCCGTCGAGGATCCCCGGACCCGTCTCCGGCCCGTCCGAATCCGCTAACATAGGTATATGATAATCCCCCGGAAGCCAGCGCGCCTCGGGGGGTAACAGTCTGCCGGTGCGGTCCCACGTCGCCACCCCCCTGGTGCGTGGGCCGCACGGCGGGTTCCCACCGGGCGGCGGGCTTCCAGGGCGGCCGGGTCCGGGAGTGAAGCCATGCCCCGGGACTCAGTCCGGCCTGTCGAGGAGGTCACCGGGACGGGTGCTGAAGTCCCGGCTCGCCCCCCGGACGCGGACCGCCACCGAAGCCATCGAGGGCTGTTGGCTGTAACAGCGCGAGCGGGGTGGGAGGTCGGCGGCGGTGGCGTAGTCGTCGAGATTTCGCTGGCGTCCCCGGGAGATCTGACAGGCGCGGCGCAGCACGGTGGCCGGTTCGATGTCGGCGGGTGCCAGTGTTTCTGTCGCCCAGCGCCCGAACCCCGGCTCCAACAGCGACAGACCCCGGTAGGGACGGGGAGAAAGCACCCGGTCCCCGTCCAGGTCCCAGCGCAGGTGCGGGCGCCCGTCGAGCGCGAGGGTGGCCAGGTGGGGACCGTCGACCGGTTCGGTCACCCCGATGTCGTACTCGACGACGGGGGACGGGGGGCCCGAGCCGGCCGGGCGGCGGCCGGCGGCCCCGAACGCCAGGACGGCCAGGTCGACCAGGTGGGTACAGCCCGTCGTCGGGCCACCCAGGCGGTTGACCTCGGTGGCCGGCGTACCCAGCGCCAGATCGTCGAGCCGGTGCAACAGATCGATTGCCTCCACGCAGGTCGTCCACGGGGCCCGTATCGCCCGCCCTTCGATGCCGGTCACCCGGGATCCGTCGTGGACGAGCCGGACCGCGAAATGGTGGAAGTCGTCCTCCATTTCGGCGCCGGCCTCCCCGTCCCCGGCCGTCACCCGGATGCGGCGGCGGTAGACGCCGCCCCCAGCCGGGACGTTCACCCGAATCGACCGCCGGAGACATGGACGACGTCGCCGGTGACGAACGAGGCCGCCGGCGACGCCAGATAGACGATGGCGGAGGCGACTTCGTCCGCCTCCCCCACCCGCTGGAGCGGGCTCTCCCCCCGGGCCCGTTCGAAGATCTCCGCCGCCCTGGCCTTCCCCAAGGTCATCGGGGTCCGGATGAGGCCGGGGGCGACGGCGTTGGCGGTGATCCCGAAAGGACCGAGCTCCTTGGCCAGGGACTTGGTCAGGCCGACCACCCCGCCTTTAGCCGCCGAGTAGTTGGCCTGGCCGGGACTGCCGAGGTAGGCCCGCGAGGCCACATGGATGATCCGCCCGTAACGCTGGGGGACCATGACCCGGGCCACGGCTCGGGAGGCGGCAAACGGGGCGTAGAGGCAGACGTCGAGGACGGCCCGCCAGGTAGCATCGTCCATCTCGGTCACCGGCTGGTCCCGGGAGAACCCGGCCGCGGTGACCAGCACGTCCACCCGGCCGAAGCCATCGACGACCTCGGCGACGGCCTGGTCGACCCGGCTGCCGATAGTGACGTCGAGGCCGACCCCGGTGGCCGGGCCCGGCAGGCCGGTGGCGGTGGCGGTCGCCCGCTCGACGTCGAGGTCGAATACCGCCACTGAGGCCCCCTGGGCCGAGAGCTGCGCACAGACGGCGGCTCCGATCCCCCCGGCACCACCGGTCACAATGGCCACCTGTCCGGTCATGGCGTCATTCGGCATTCTTTCCAAAGGGTAGTAGAAACCGTTAAACTATTAAACTGAAGGACCCCAGGCGTTCCGATCGCCGGGGGTGGATCGAACCGGAGGCAGCGCCGTCCGGGCGGAAAGGGGTGGGAGTGGAGCTCGGAGTGGTGGTCCAGAACCGGGGACCCAATGCCATCGAGAATGTCCGGACCCTCCCGCCGTTCCACGAGTCCCTCGGATTCCACTCCACCTGGTTCACCGACCATGTGGCCGGGGTGCGGTCCTTTCAGCCCGTCTACGGCCCGGAGTGGGCCGAGTGCCTCACCAGCCTGGCCTTCGCGGCGGCCCGGACCACCCACATCCGACTCGGGATAGGGGTCCTGGTGGCTCCCTACCGTGATCCGGTGATGGCGGCCAAGATGCTCGTGACCCTCGACGGGCTGTCGGACGGACGGCTCAACGTCGGCATCGGCACCGGATGGTCGCGTTCGGAGTTCCACGCCCTCGGCCGGGGCGACCTGTTCGAGGCCCGGGGCCGGTACACCGACGAGGCGGTGGCGGTCATGGCCCGTTGCTTCGAAGGCGGCGAGTTCGGTTGGGAGGGTGAGTTCGTGAACTTCCGCCGGATGGAGCCGTTGCCCCTCCCGGTCCAGCGCCCCCACCCGCCCCTGTGGGTCGGCGGCCAGTCGGGAGCCGGCCTCCGCCGGGCCGCCAAGTGGGCGGACGTCTGGCATCCGACCCGACTCAAGCCCGACGAGATCGCCTCGATGGGTGCGGAGCTCGACGAGCGGGCGGGGCGCACCATCCCCCGGAGTGTGCGGATCCCCATCCCGGTGGACATGGAGGTCGCCGCGCTGGTGGACGAGCTCGCCGAATACAACCAGGCCGGCTGCGTCGAGGTGGTCATGGAACTGCACACCGAGGACACCCAGGTGGCGATGGGCTGGGCCGAGAAGCTGGCCGCCGCCTATGACCTCACCCCGGCGCCATGATCGCCCGCCGGCCCCGAGCCCGTTCCGCCAACCCACCCACTCCGAGGAGGTGACCATGGCCGTCTTCAACCCCTTCGACCCGGCCTTCGCCGACGATCCGTTCGACGCACTGGCCGAGCTCCGGTCGGGCTGCCCGGTCGCCGAGGCCATGCCCGGCCTCCATGTGGTGGCCCGGTACGAGGACTGCGTGCAGGTCCTTCGGGACTGGCCCAGCTTCTCCAGTGCCGGCGGCGGTTCGCTGGCGACCGACATGCCGCCGGAGACGATCACCATCAACGCCACCGACGGGCCTTGGCACGTCCGGCTCCGCCGGATGCTCCAGTCGGTCCTCCGGCCGGTCCACTTCTTGGAACAGACCGACTTCATCCAGGAGAAGTCGGTCGAGTTGGTCGAGGCGATCCTCCCCGCCGGCCAGGCCGACCTGGTCTCCGACATCGCCCACAAGCTTCCCGCCCGGGTGATCCTGAAGATGATCGGGGTCGACGACGACGACTACGTGAAAGTGCGGGGCTGGACCCAGGAGGTGGAGGACTCCGCCGATCCCGAGCACGGGGTGTCGATGGCCGACCTCTACAGCCGGCGCATCCCCCACCCGGCCGTCGATGCCTTCGACGACTACATGCAGCTGCTGATCGAGGACCGGCGGTCCGGCGAGGTGCAAGCCGACGACCTGGTGACCCGGATGGTCGGGTTCGAGGACGAGGACGGCCAGCCGTTCACCGATTCGGAGATCCGCAGTCAGCTCGGATTCGTGCTCATCGCCGGCAACCACACCACCGGGAACCTGATCGGCAATCTCTTCTCGGTGCTGGTGAAGGATCCTGAGCTCTACGCCCGGCTTCGGGCGGACCGCGGGCTGGTCGACCCGGCCATTGAGGAGTCGCTGCGGTTCGACTCGCCGGTGCAGGGCATCTTCCGGACGGTGGTGTCGGATATCGACCTGCAACAAGTGGCCCTCGAGCACTCCAACAAAGTGGTGGTGCAGCTGCAGTCGGCCAACCGGGATTCGACCCTGTTCGACGATGCCGACCGATTCGATCTGGATCGACCGAACTTGGACAAGCACATCGCCTTCGGGTACGGGGTGCACTTTTGCATCGGTGCCCCCCTGTCCCGGCTCGAGGCCCGGCTGATGCTCAACACCTTCCTGGACCGGGTCGAGTCGTTCTCCCTCCAGGACGGGGCGTCCACCACCGTCACCACCCGCTCGGTGGTGAACCGCGGACCCTCCAGCCTGCCGGTGCGGTTCACGCTGGCACAGCCATGACCCGCATCCCGCCGGGCGATTCGGGAAGGCCACCGGTGCCATGTTCGACCTGACCGACCGGGTGGCCATGGTGACGGGGGCCGGTCGCGGTCTCGGGGCCGGCATCGCCGGTGTCCTGGCCGCCCACGGGGCTTCGGTGGTGGTGAACGACCTCGACGGGGCTCGGGCCGAAGCGGTGGTGGCCGACTTGGTGGGAGCGGGGGGCCGGGCGATGTCGGTGGTGGCCGACGTCACTGACCCGGCATCGGTCCTGTCCATGGTGGATACCGTCGAGGCGGAGCTCGGCCGGGTCGACATCCTCATCAACAACGCCGGGATCCCGCCCGCCGGGGTGGGGGCGGGCCCATTCGTCACTTCGGACCCGAAGCAGTGGCAGGTGTTGCTGGATCTGAACCTGTTGGCGGTCATGCACTGCGTGCAGGCCGTCCTCCCCGGCATGCTCCGTCGCCGCCAGGGCCGGATCATCACCATGGTGTCGGACGCTGCCCGGGTGGGGGAGCCCAACATCGCCGTCTATGCCGCCGCCAAGGCGGGGGCGGCCACCTTTTCGAAGTCACTGGCCAAAGAAGTCGGGCGCGACGGGGTGACGGTCAACTGCATCTCCCTCGGCTCCTTGGTGACCGAGCGCCAGAACCCGGAATCGATTGCCAAGACCGGTACCCGCTACCCGGTCGGCCGGCTGGGGGTCGCCGAGGACGTCGTTCCGGTCGTCCTCCTGCTGGCCTCCGACGAGTCGGCCTGGATCACCGGCCAGACCTACGGGGTGGACGGCGGCTATGCCACCAGCTGAGCCGCGGTCTGGTCGCTGAGCCGTCCCGATGGCGTCCCGCTTCCCGTCCTACTCGTCGATCGAGGTGGACCAGCCCGCTGACTACGTCGCCCGGATCGTGCTGAGCCGGCCCGACCGGGCCAACGCCCTCTCCCGCACCCTTTTCGTCGAGCTGTTGGAGGTCCTCGACCTCCTCGACCGTGACGACGGCACTCGGGTACTCCTTCTCACCGGCGCTCCCCGGCCCGATGGGCGGCCGTGGTTCAGCTCCGGCGCCGACCAGGATGAGCCATCGGGAGCCGAGCTGGATCCTGCCCTCCCTCCGGGTCGGGGTCTGGTGGCGAACGCGGTGATCGATCGGATCGAGGAGATGCTCAAGCCCTCCATCGCGGTGATCGACGGCCTCTGCACCACCGGCGCCCTCGAACTGGCCCTGGGCTGCGACCTGAGGATGGCGGCAGAGACGGCCACACTCTGCGACTGGCACTTGCGCACCTTCGGCAATGCCATCGGGGGCTGGGGCTCCGCCACCCGACTGGCCCGCACCGTCGGAACCAGCAAGGCGAAAGAGCTGTTGCTGACCGGCCGGGAGGTCTCCGGGCTCGAGGCCTACGAGATCGGACTGGTCAACCGGGCGGTGCCGAGCAGCCGGCTCATGGACGAGGGGTTGGAGTGGGCCTCGGCGATCGCCGCCATGCGCCCGGAGGGGGTTCGGCTCACCCTCGGCTTCCTGGCCCTGCAGGAGCACATGGACACCCAAGAGGCGTTGGGTTGGGCCCGACGGGTGCCCGACCTGATGCAGATCGACCGGCGCACCCCTCAGCCATGAGCGACGGGTCGGCGGGTCAGCCGCAACGACGGAGCATTCGGTTGTCACCGGAGGAGGCGTGGACGGTCGTGGGTGCTGCTCACACCGGGATCTTCACCTCGCTGACCCG
Source organism: Acidimicrobiales bacterium (assembly GCA_036268775.1). Classification (GTDB taxonomy): domain Bacteria; phylum Actinomycetota; class Acidimicrobiia; order Acidimicrobiales; family RAAP-2; genus DASZIT01. The sequence goes on from DATATM010000031.1 coordinate 221,703, forward strand.
CAGTGACCAACCGGTCACCCTCCCCGTCTGGTTCATCGCCGCCGACCGGGTCGTCTACTTCTCCACCCCGGCCTCAGCCAAGAAGGTGGCACGGGTGCGGAACAACGGCGCCGCCTCCTTTCTGGTGGAGTCCGGTCAGCAGTGGAGCCAGCTGACCGCCGTCCACCTTTCCTGCCGGGCGGTGGTCATCGATGACCCGGCTTTGGTGGCGTGGGTCGACCAAGAGAAAGAGGTGAAATACCGGTCGTTTCGAACCGCGCACCAGGAGATGACCGCTGGAACCCGCGGGTACTACGAATCATCCCGGGTCGCCATCCGGCTGGATCCGATCGGCAAGATCCTGAGTTGGGACAACGCCCGGATCGACACCTCCTCTTCGATGCCGGAGCCAGGGACCTAAAGCGCTGCGGCGTCGGCGGCCGTCCGGGCCCATCCCGCCAACCGATCCCACAGCACCGCCCGGGATCCGGCGAAGTTATGGCAGTGGGCGGACCCGGCCATCTCGAACAGGGTGACGTCCGGGGAACCGGGGTAGGTCCCGACCTCGGCCACCGGATCGGGCGAGGTATCGAGCTCGCCGAAAACCAGCAGCACCGGGACGGCGATCGCCGCCGCCCTGTTCTTCACCACTCCGGGAGTGAGGGTGGTCTCGTACAACGGACCCGGCACCGGGGCCACCATCTTCGTCTCGTCCTCGACGATCACCGCGTCGGGCACGTCAGAAAGATGGAAGAGGGCCCGGCGCCCGCCCCGCGGGATCGACACGTACCCGTCTTCGCCCACCAGGTCGGCCAGGGGGGTCATCACCGCGCCGTGCCGTTCGATCCGCTGGTTGCTCCATCCGAGGACGGCCACCCCGGCGAAGGGGGTCAGCGCCTGCTGGGCGATGACCAGCATGCCGCCGAGCGAATGCCCGACGCCGAGGATCGCGGTGGGGTCGAATTTCGCCAGGCCGGGAAGGGTCCCTCGAGGGAGCCGATCGAGAAGGCAGCCGAGGGCGGCGGCATTGGCAGCCGCCGCGGTCTCGAGGGTGATCTCCATGCCATCCGCCGGCTTCGAGCTGCTCCCCACGCCGAGAATGTCGATGGCGGCCACCGCGAAGCCGCGCGCCGCCAGGGCGGCCAGGAAGCTGTAGTCGGTCAAGTCGGTCTCGGTTGGGTGGTAGTACTCCCGGGTGTAGGTACCCCCCGGGATACAGAACAGCAGCGGCCCCTCGTGACGGTCAGGGGGCAGGGCGACCGTCGCCCCGATGTGCAGCTCGCCGTCCAGGCCGACCGAGCCGGTCACCTCGAGTTGCACCCGGGTCACCGCAGTGTCGGCGGTCGGCACCCGGCCTTCGGGGTGGGCGGTGTTCAACGGGCGGCCCGGCACCAGACGACGTCGAGCATCGTCCGCGGCGGCCGGGTGAGGACGAACAGGATGGTCTCGGCCACGTCCTCGGGCTCCTGGGGCTCGGTGCCGGCCACCCGGGTGGTGTAGCCACCCTCCTTCCAGGCGGCGAGGGCGGCGTCGCGGACTTCGGGCTCCCAGCGTTCGCTCCAGGTCCCGGTCCGGGTGTGCCCGGAGACGAGGAGGGTGACCCGCACCCCCTCCGATCGGACCTCGGAGAGGAGGGCCTTGGTGAAGATGTTGAGGGCACCCTTGGTGGAGGCGTACATCAGCAGGTAGGGGAAGGGGTCCTCTGACGACTCCGACGAGATGTTGACGATGGTGCCGCCCGTTTCACGGAGGAGGGGAAGGGCCGACCGCACGCAGTAGACAGGACCGAGAAAGTTGGTGTCGACCTGGAGCCGTAGCTCCTCGTCGGTGGTGTCCTCGATGCGGTGGGGGACGGCGATGGCGGCATTGTTGATGAGGGCGTCGAGTCGGCCGAACTGGTGGCTGACGGTGTGGAACGCCGACCGGACCTCGTCCGGCTGACCGACGTCGACAGGCACCGCGATGGCTCCGGCGATGGACGTGACCGCCTCGTCGAGGTGGGTAGAGGGTCGGGCCAGCATGGCCACCCGGGCACCGGCACCGGCCAGGGTGCGGCTGATGGCGAGGCCGGTCCCCCTGGATGCGCCGGTGACGGCCACCACCTTCCCGTCCATCGGCCGGGCGGCGGGTGAGCCCTCAGGCGCCGTCACCCGGCGTGGAACCGGATGGTCTTGACTTCGGTGAACTCCAGGAAGCCCTCTTCGCCGAGTTCCCGACCGATGCCTGAGCGCTTGATCCCCCCGAACGGGTCCCAGGGGTTGGTGGTCCCGCTGCCCCCGTTGATGAGGATTTGGCCGGTGCGGATGCGCTTGGCCATCTCGAACGCCGTCCCGGCGTCCTTCGACCAGATGTGACCGCCCAATCCGTAAATGGAGTCGTTGGCCAGCCGGATCGCCTCGTCATCGTCGTCATAGCCGATGACCGCGGCCACCGGTCCGAAGATTTCCTCCTGGGCGAGACTCGAGCGGTTGTCGACGTTGTCGAACAGGGTGGGTTCGAAGAAGAAGCCCCGGGGGCAATGGGCGGGGCGCTTGCCCCCGAAGGCCAAGGTGGCCCCGTCCGACACCCCGGAGGCGACGTAGCGCTCCACCCGGGCCCGTTGGGACTCCCGGATGAGGGGGCCCATCACCGTGTTCGGATCCGAGGTGTCGCCCACCCGGACCCCGGCGAAGGCCTCGGAAAGCCGGGCCACGTACTCGGCGCGTATCGAGTTGTGGACCAGATGGCGGGTGGTGAGAACGCATCCCTGCCCCGATTGAGTGATGGTGTTTCCCAGTCCGGTGGCGACGGCGCCGTCCAGATCGGCATCGGGGCGGACGATCATGGCCGACTTCCCGCCCAACTCCAGCAGCACCCGCTTCAAAGTGGTGGCCGCCTGTTGCATGATCCGGATCCCGACCGCGTCGGACCCGGTGAACGAGACCAGGTCGACTCTCGGGTCGGTGGTGAGGAACTCGCCGATCTCGGTCCCTCCGGTCACCACGTTGAGCACGCCGGGCGGCAGGCCGGCGGCTTCGGCGGCGTCGGCCAGCACCAAGGCTTCGAGCGGCGTGTAGGGGGAAGGCTTCAACACCACCGCGTTCCCCATGGCCAAGGCCGGGCCCACCTTCTGAATGTTCAGATAGAAGGGGAAGTTGAAGGCGGTGATCGCCGCCACTACCCCCGCCGGCTCCCGGAGGGCCACCGACGCCCCCAGGATCTTGTTGCCGGAAGGGGTCGGGGTAACGCTGGTGGGTAGTGACCGGGAGAAGTCGCGGGCGGCCTCCTCCGCGCAGTACTGGAGGTACTTCAGCGAGGTGAGGACGTGGTGGTGACGGGCGGCGGTCTGGGTGGCTCCCGCCTCGAGGACGACCAGTTCGGCCAGTTCGTCGACCCGGGAGGCCAGTGCCTCGTGGAAGGCCAGGAGATGCCGGGACCGCTCACGCCGGTCCATGGTCGGCCAGGGCCCGTCGTCCATGGCCCGCCGGGCCGCACTGACCGCCGACTCGGCGTCAACCAGGCTGCCGACCGGCGCCGTCCCGAACGTCTCCTCGGTGGCGGGGTTGACCAGCTCCTCGACCCGGCCACCGTCGGGCGCCACCCAGTTCCCGTCGATGTAGAGGTGAGAAGCCCGGTGGGTGGTCTCAGCAGCCAGCGTCATGGTCCTCCTCGTCGTCCTTCCAGCCCGGCGGTCAGGTGCGATCATGGCGCAGAACGGACACCGGCGGCTGGTTACGACATAGTACAATGATTAAACGCCTTTGTCCCGGCGTTGAGCGGAGGAGCTGGCATGACGGTGGTGGTCGATCGGCAAGGCGCCGCTCTGGTGGTCCGGATCGACCGGCCCGAAGCGCGCAACGCCCTGGATCCCGCCACCTGCGGGGAGCTGGTGAACGCCTTCGGGGTGGCGGAGGCCGACGACGACATCCGATGTCTGGTCCTGACCGGGACCGGCGACAAGGCGTTTTGTGCGGGGATGGACCTGAAGGCCTTCGCCGCCGGGGCGGAGGCGGTCAGTCCGCTGACCGGGTTTCTGCGCCGGAACTTTCCCAAGCCGATCATTGCGGCAGTGAACGGCCCGGCCCTCGCCGGCGGATTCGAACTGGTCCTCACCTGTGACTTGGTGGTCGCCGCCGACCACGCCTGGTTTTCCCTTCCCGAGGTGGCCCGCGGGCTCTTTGCCGCCGGGGGTGGGACCTTTCTTCCCCGGCGGTTGCCGCTGCCCCTTGCCCTCGAGCTCGGGTTGACCGGGGGCCGGCTCGACGCCGGGCAGGCCCTGGCGGTCGGGTTGGTCAACCGGGTGGTTCCCCCGGAGCAGGTCATGCCCGAGGCCCTCCAACTCGCCGACGCCATCGCCGCCAACAGCCCCCTCGGGGTCCGCGCCACCAAGGCCCTCATGCGGGCGACCGCCCAGGCCGGGTCCGAGGGCTTGTGGGCGATGGTCGACCGGGCCAAGGACGAGGTCTTCACCAGCAACGACGCCAAGGAAGGGTCGACCGCCTTCATCGAGCGCCGCTCCCCGCACTGGTCGGGCACCTGATGGGTATCGATGAAATGGCACCGAACGGATCGGACTGAGAGGCCCATGGACCTGACCTTCACCGCCGAGCAGGACGACTTCCGCCAGGAAGTCCGGACCTGGCTTCACGAGAACGTCCCCCGTGACGACACCCCCTACGGGGACTTCGCCGCCATGCGGGAATTCGACACCGCCTGGCAGCGCCGCCAGTTCGAGGGTGGCTGGGCCGGCATTGGTTGGCCGAAGGAATACGGCGGCCGGGGATTGTCGGTCATCGAGCAGTTGGTCTGGTTCGAGGAGTACGCCCGGGCTGGTGCCCCCTACATCCGCACCTGCTTTGTCGGCATCAACCACGGTGGGCCCACCCTCATCCTCCGAGGCACCGAGGAGCAGAAGCAGCGCCACCTCCCTCCGATCCTGCGCGGCGATGAAGTGTGGTGCCAGGGCTTCTCGGAACCGGACGCCGGATCAGACCTGGCCAGTCTTCGCACCCGGGCCGTCGTCGACGGCGATCACCTGATCGTCAACGGGCAGAAGATCTGGACCAGCTACGCCTGGGCGGCCCAGTACCAGGAGCTCCTGGTGCGCACCGACCCCGACGCCCCCCGTCACCAGGGGATCACCTGGGTCATCTGCCCGATGGACCTTCCCGGGATCGAGGTGCGGCCCATCGAGACGATGGCCGGGGACGTCGACTTCTGTGAGGTCTTCTACACCGACGTGGCCATCCCCCTGGCCAACATCGTGGGGGAGATGAACCAGGGTTGGGACGTGGCCATGACCACGCTCTCCTTCGAGCGGGGGACCGGCTTCATGGCCGAGCAGGTGGCCCTGTCGGAGATGATCGATGAGCTGACCGAAGTGGCCCGAGCCCACCCGGCGCCGGGGGGTGGCGGGAGCGCGCTGGATGACGAGGAGTTCGCCCGCCGGCTCGCCACCCTGCGATGCGAGGTAACCGCCCTTCGGGCAATGACCTACCTGGGGGTGTCCCGCAACCTCCGGCGGGGGCAACCGGGAGTGGAGGGCTCCTTCCTCCGGCTCTCGGTTGGCGAAGTCATGCAGCGCATCTGCCAATTGGCCATGGACATCCTGGGGGCGGAGGGGCTGCGGTGGACCGAGCCAGCCCGGCACCGAGGCAATTGGAGCAACGACTACCTCTACAGCTTCTCCCGCACCATCAGTGCGGGAACCAAGGACATCCAGCGCAACATCATCGGCGAACGCCTCCTCGGCCTTCCCCGCGCCTGACGAGAATCGGAGTACCGCTGACATGGTCGACCTCATCCCTGACGAACAGCAAGAGGAACTGCTGAGCAGCGCCGCCGCCTTTTTGGCCCGGGAGTTCCCCCGGCCGCGGCTCCGCTCCCTGCTGGACGCCGGCCACGGCGTCGACCGCTCGTTCGTCGAGCAGTGCGGGAAGCTCGGTTGGTTGGGGTTGGGGCTGGCAGAAGTCGCCGGCGGGGCCGGCCTCGGGCTCGTCGACGAGGCGTTGCTCTTCCGGGAGCTGGGCCGGGCGCTGGTCCCCGGCCCGTTTCTGGCCACCTCGCTGGCGGCCAAGGTGGCGGTGGCTGGAGGTGATCGGGAGTTGGCCGAGCGGTTGAGTGCGGGCGCCACCCTGGCCGGGTTGGCCGAAGTCCGCCCCGACGGGGAGGTGATGGTCTGGGACACCGAGGAGGTCGACTACCTGCTGGTCGCCGATCTCGCCCACAGCTCGCTGGTTCTGGTCGACCGAGCCGCGGTCGAGATCCCCGAGGGGGTCGCCTCGATCGATCGGGCCTACTCACCGGTGGGTATCCCGACGGGAGCCCTGGCCCCCCCGGTGGCGGAGGCCGGCCCGGAGAGCCCGGTCCTCCTGGCCCAGGGGACGGTGCTGACGGCGGCGATGGAGGTGGGTATTGCCGAGCAGACTCGGGATGACGCCGCCGCCTTTGCCTCTACCCGGGTGCAGTTCGGCAAGCCGATCGGAGCGTTCCAGGCGGTCAAGCACCGTTGCGCCGACATGGCGGTCCGCGCCGAAGCGGGTTGGGCCCAGACCGCGGTCGCCGCCCTCCGGGTCGACATCGCCGGCGCCGCCGCCGGGTTCGATGTGTCGGCGGCCAAGGTGGTGGCCACCGATGCGGCCATCCGGAACACCCGGGACAACATTCAGAATCATGGCGGCGTGGGCTACACCGCCGAGTACGACCCCCACCTCTTCCTCAAGCGCGCCCATGTCCTCGAGCACATGTTCGGCTCGCCCCACTGGCACCTGGCGGTCGTACTCGAAGGAGACCCCGGGTGGTGAGCGCCGAGGTCGGAATCGGGTCGACCCGCTCCGCCCGCCTCCGGCCGCCGCCAGGCTCAGACCGGGCACTGCTTTCACACTTCACCTGGTGGGAAGGGCAGAAGGTATATTGTTCTACACAATTGCGTTGCGAAGTGGCGCAGAACCCCCTGGTGCCAGCGTTGAACTCACCGGGTAGGAGCACGGAGGAACGATGGTCTTCGAAGTGACACGCCAGGGGAGCGACGGTGCCGTGTCCCTCGCCGACGGCCGCGGACCCGAGCGGTTCAGAGTGCCGAAAGCCTCCGAGCTGGTGGCCGGGGACCTCCGTCGGCAGATTGTTCGCAAAGAGTTGAGTGAGGGCGACGCCCTTCCCCCCGAGGCCGAGTTGATGCAGCATTTCGGCGTCTCCCGGCCCACCCTGCGGGAAGCCTTTCGCATTCTCGAGTCCGAACGCCTCATCAGTGTCCGTCGCGGCGCCCGGGGTGGCGCCCGGGTCCATCTTCCCGACATCGGCGTGGCCGCCCAGTACGCCGGCCTCCTCTTACAGGTTCGGGGCGCCACCCTGGCCGACGTCTACGCCGCCCGACTGGTGGTCGAGCCTCCCATGGCCGGCCTGTTGGCCAAGAAGCAGCCGCAACGGGAGATCGAGGAACTCCGGGCCATCCTGGCCGCGGAGGCGGCCGCCCTCGGCAAGGATCCCGATGCCCTGGCCGTGCTATTCGCCCGGTTCCACCGGATCATCGTCGAGGGGTCGGGCAACCTCACCCTCGGGGTGTTGGCCGGGATGCTGGCCAACATCGTCGAGAAGCATCTGGTGGTGGAAATCTCCAGCAAGCGAGGTCGACCCGAACAGGAGTCGGACAACCGTCGGGCCTTCCGCGCCCATACCAAGCTGCTGCAACTGGTGGAGGCGCGCGACCAAGAAAAGGCCGAGGCCTTCTGGCGACGGCACATGGAGATCGCCGGTGAGTTGCTCCTGAAGGAGTATGGAGCCACCACCGTGGTCGACCTCCTGGATTGACGGCTTGAGTTGACGGGCGAACGGGAGCCCTCCGGACACGGCCCTTGCTGCCGGCGTTGGCCTTGAGCCGCGAACAGGAGCTGTCCGGTCAGGTCGGCATCGTCACCGGTGGGGGACGGGGTATCGGGCGTGCCATCACCCTGGCTCTGGTCGAAGCCGGTGCCGCCGTCGGCATCCTGGCCCGTAGCCGCGACCAGATCGACGAGACCATTGCCTTGGCCACCGAAATCGGGGGCCGGGTGCACGGCGAGGTGTGCGACGTCCGCGACACCGATTCGGTAGGGACCGCGGTGGCATCTTGCACCTCCACCCTCGGCCCGGTCGATCTGCTCGTCAACAATGCCGGTTCCAACCAGTCGATCGGACCGGTATGGGAGGTCGACGCCCAGGTCTGGTGGGATGACGTCACCACCAACCTCCTCGGTCCGTTCCTCTGCTCGCGGGCGGTCCTTCCCGCCATGCTCGCCCGGGGCTCGGGCCGGATTGTGAACATCGTCAGCCATGCCACCCTCGGCCCCGTCCCTTACGACACCGCCTACTCCTCATCCAAGACCGCGCTCATCCGCTTCACCGAATCGATGGCGGCCGAAGTCGCCGACCACGGCATCAGCGTGTTCGCCCTGAGCCCGGGATCGGTCGACACCGCCCTCAATCGTGGCGTTCACCAATCGCCGGGTGGCCAGCGCTGGCTCGGAGGGCAGAAAGCGGGTCTCACCTTCGTCCCGGTCGACCTGCCCGCCTCCGCCGTCGCCTTCCTGGCCGGAGGAGCGGGGGACGGGCTGTCGGGAAGGTTCTTCCACGTCAGTGACGACGTGAGGAGCCTGGCAGCACGGGCGGCGGAGATCCGGAAGGACGATCTCTTCCAACTCCGGCTGGTCCGCTGACGTCGCCAGAATCCGGTAGATAGGTTAGCGACTTCTGGGTTATAGTGGTGGCGAACGCCGCATCTGGAGGGGACGGTCATGCCGCTGCAACCGCACATGAAGCTGATCTCGGTCGATGACCACCTGATCGAGCCGCCCGGCGTCTGGCAGGACCGCCTCCCGGCCGCCGATCGCGAGGCCGGCCCCCGGATCGTCGAGACCGAGGAGGGACAGCAGGTCTGGTCCTACCAGGGGAAGCTGTATCCGACTCTGGGGCTCAATGCAGTGGCCGGAAAGCCCCGAGAGGAATTCGGCAACGACCCGACCCGCTACGACGAAATGCCGCTCGGGGCCTATGACCCTGCCGCCCGGTTGAAGGATATGGATCTCGCCGGCGTCCATGCCGAGATGTGCTTCCCGACCTTCCCCCGTTTCGCGGGGACGATGTTCCTCGAAGGGGAAGATCGTGGACTCGCCCTCCGCTGCGTGCAGGCCTACAACGACTTCCTCATCGACGAGTGGTGCGCCACTGCCCCCGACCGGTACATCCCGATGACCATCCTGCCAATGTGGGACCCGGAGTTGTCGAGGATCGAATTTGAACGCACGGTGGCCAAGGGGGCCAGGGCGGTGACCTTCCCGGAGAACCCCGAGCCCCTCGGTCTTCCCACCTTCCATACCGACCACTGGGACCCGATCATGGCAGTGGCCAACGAGACGGAGACTCCCATCTGTCTCCACTTCGGCACCTCGTCGATCCGCCCCCCGCATGCCACCGATGCCCCCTTTGCCGTCTCGGTTGCCCTTATGGGCTGCAACTCGATGTTCACGGTGGTCGACTTGATCTTCTCGCAGCTCTTCCACAAATTCCCGAACCTGAAGGTGGCCATGTCGGAAGGCAGCATCGGCTGGATGCCTTACATGATCCGGAGGATGGAGGACACCTGGGAGCGTCACCGCTTCTACACCCACGTGAATCTCGATGTACATCCGGTCGACCTGTTCGCCCAACATATCTATGGGTGCTTCATCGAAGACGAGGCCGGGTTGAAGCTGCGCCACGACATCGGGATCAAGAACATCATGTGGGAGAGCGACTACCCCCACTCTGACAGCCGGTGGCCCGATGACCGCAAGTTGCTCGAGGAGGCAATGGCCGACATCCCCGATGACGAGGTCCACCGGATCGTAGAGCTCAACGCCCGGGAGCTCTTCCATTTCGGGGCCGACGCCGGCTGAATGCGGCCCGGTCCGGTTGCCGGTCCAGAGGTCCGAGAGCCGACGTGAGATCGAATCGATGACCACCGAGACCCGGACGACGACGGGCGCTCGATCGTCGGCGGCTCCGGTTCCTGACCAGTTCGACGACGAGGACTTCCGACACCGTCTTCGCGGTTTCCTCGACGAGCATCATCCCGGCGATCCGCCTGGCGATCGCCGGAAGCGCCTCGCTTTCGACCGGTCATGGGCCGCGCTGATGGCCGACTCTGGGTACGCCGGGCCGGCGTGGCCGACGGAGTGGGGCGGGATGGACCTCCCTCTCAGCCGGCAGCTCATCTACCACGACGAGGTGGCCCGGGCCCGGGTACCGGTCCACCCCAGTCCCCACGCCTTCATGGTCGGACCCACCATCCTGGTCGCCGGGACCGAGGACCAATGTCGACGGTTCCTCCGGCCCACCCTCCGGGCCGACCTCCTCTGGGCGCAGGGCTTCTCCGAACCGAATGCCGGCTCGGATCTGGCCTCGTTGCGCACCCGGGCCGAGCGGGACGGCGAGGACTACGTGGTCAACGGGGTCAAGGTCTGGACTTCCCGCGCCGACTACAGCGACTGGCTCTTCGCCCTGGTGCGGACGGGAACGCCCGAATCCCGCCAACACGGGATCAGCTACCTGCTCATCGACCTGGCTAGCCCCGGGTTGAGCATCCTGCCGCTCCGGGATATGACCGGCGGCCACCGGTTCACCCAGATCACCTTCACCGACGTCCGGGTGCCGGTGGAAAACCGGGTAGGGGAGGAGAACGCCGGCTGGCCCATCGCCCGTACCACCCTCGGCCACGAGCGCTCGACGTCGAGGGTCCCGGCCGTTCTCCGGTATCGACGGGTGGTCGGCGAGCTCATCGAGCTGGCCCGTGATCGGGGCCTGAGCTCGGACCCCTTGATCCGCCAGCGACTGGCCCGGGTACATGCGGGGTGCGAAGTCCTGATCACCACCAGCCGCCGCATCGTCGCCGAGCTCCTCCAGGGAGGCGAGCCCGGCCCGGCCTCGTCGATGTTCCGCCTCTCCCACGCGTTGTTCGAACAGGAACTCCACGAGACGGCCATGGCCATCTTGGGCACCGCCGGCCTCCTCGGATCATCGGAGGCGTCGTCAGTCCAGGGCGGCCGATGGGTGTGGGGCTATCTCAACACCCGGGCCTCGACCATCGGAGCCGGGACCGCGGAGATCCAACGGAACACCATGGCCGAGCGGGTGCTCGGCCTCCCACGTGAGATCGCCCCGTCGTGAGGAGCGAGAACCGATGAAACTCGACGACCTGATGGCCATCGAACAGATCAAACAGTTGAAGGCCCGGTACTTCCGGTTGATGGATCAGAAACGTTGGGAGGAGTGGGGGGACGTCTTCACCGAAGATGTCCGGTTGCGCTTCGGCCCCGGGGCCGAAGACGTGGTGGAGGGCCGACAGACGGTCGTCGACTACGTGCATGGCGCCCTGGACTTCGCGGTGACGGTGCACCACGGGCACATGCCGGAGATCGAGGTGAGCGGAACCACCGCCACCGGGATATGGGCGATGTACGACCACACCGACTCCGCCTGGGACTACAGCGACCGGAAGCCGTCGCCGGCCCCCGGGAGGAACCCTGATCGTCGCTACGTCAAACAGGGGTTTGGCCACTACACGGAGGAGTACCGGTTGTGCGATGACGGTCAATGGCGTATCGCCACGTCGGCATTGAGCCGCCTCCGGGTGGATCGGCTGTCGGGACCGTGACTGAATCGTCGGCGGCAGCCGGGGCCGACCGTGAGCGGCCGGAAGACGGAGGGGAAGTCGCGGTGGTCACCGGGGCCGCCTCGGGCATCGGTCTAGCCATTGCCCGCCAGCTCTTGGCCGACGGCTACCGGGTGGCGGTCACCGACGTCGATGCCGACGGGGCGGAGCGGGCGGTCGAAGCCCTCGAGGCTCCTCCCGGCCGGTCGGGGTCGTTCCCGGTCGACGTCTCCGACGTGGAATCGGTCGAGTTGATGATGGACCAGGTGGAGGACCGCTTGGGGCCGGTCGGCGTCCTTTGCAACAACGCCGGCATCATGGATGGCTTCCTCCCCGCCGGGGAAACGCCCGACGACATCTGGGACCGGGTTCTGGCCGTGAACCTGACCGGGCCCTTCCTGCTCACCCGACGGGCGTTGCAGACGATGGTGGCCCGCGGCCAGGGGGCCATCGTCAATACCGTGTCGGTCGCCGGCCTTTCCGGGGGCCGGGCGGGAGCGGCCTACACCGCCAGCAAGCACGGGTTGATCGGCCTGACCAAGAATGTGGCCTGGCAGTACGCCCATCAGGGGATCCGTTGCAATGCGGTGTGCCCGGGAGGGGTCAGCACCAATATGGACTCCCGCCGGGACGATGCTCCTCCGAACGCCCGTGCCCGCTCCCAGGTGCTCCTCGACGCAGTGGTGCGGCTGGGGGAGCCGGAGGAAATCGCCGCAGTGGTGGCGTTCTTGGCCTCGCCGGCCGCCTCCCTGGTCAACGGGTCGATCGTCTCGGCCGACGCTGGGTGGATGGCGGGCTGAGCCTCCGTCGTTGTGACAGTTGGCGGCATTGTTGGTCTACTGGAAGAGGGGCTGACAGGGAGCCGCACGGAAGGGAGTGGAGAGGTGGAAATTCGCAAAGCCGGTCGGTCCGGGTTGGGGTTGTCGGTGGCGGGATTGGGTTGCAACCAATTCGGGACCACCCTTGACGGTGACGCCAGTGCCGCCGTGGTGGAACAGGCACTGGCGGAAGGCATCACCCACTTCGACACTGCCGATAGCTATGGCCGGGGCGCTTCCGAGGAGTTCCTCGGGGCCGCCCTCGGGAAGCGGCGCGACGAGGTGATGGTTGCCACCAAGTTCTCCTCGCCCGGGGGAGGGCAGGGCCCCTACCAGCGAGGAGCCTCGCGTTCGTGGGTGCTTCGGGCTTGCGAGGCCAGCCTTCGAAGGCTCAACACCGACTATATCGATCTCTACTATCTGCACTTCCCCGATCCGGCAACGCCGGTGGAGGAGACGCTGAAGGCGCTCGACGACCTCGTTCGCCAGGGCAAGGTCCGGTACATCGCCTGCTCGAACTTCAGCGGGTGGCAGATCGCCGACGCCGAACACTTGGCCCGCGAGCTCGGCACCGAGCGGTTCGTCGTCGATCAGGGAAACTGGAGCCTGCTGGTCCGCGAGGTGGAAACCGAGGTGATTCCCGCCTGCCGGCATTTCGACCTCGGGTTCGTGCCCTTCTTCCCATTGGCCGCCGGACTCCTGACCGGGAAGTACCGGTCGGGGCAACCGTTTCCCCCGGAGGCCCGACTGACCCGCAATGCGGATTCCCCCTTCTACGCCCGGTTGCTCACCGAAGAGAACCTGGAGAAGGTGGAGAGGCTGTCAGCCTGGGCGCAGGAGAGGGACCGGTCGATGGTGGAACTTGCCCTGTCATGGCTGGCCGGACGCCCAGAGGTGACCAGTGTCATCGTCGGAGCCACCCGACCTGACCAGGTCTCGGCCAATGTCGCGGCGATGGGTTGGCAGTTGACCGAAGACGACTATGCCGCGGTGGACAAGTTGCTGCGCGATTAGGTGGCGGCGTCGGTCTTCATACGGTCGATGATGAAGCGCACGCCATCCTGCCAGGCAGATTCGGCGGCGCCGGCGTTGTAACCGACGTACCCGGGTGAGCTGAACGCGTGCCCGGCCTCCGGATAGACCTTGATGTCGGACTCGATGCCCCACCCCTGCAACCGGCTCTCAATTTCGGCCAGCTCCTCTGGGTTCACTACCTCGTCTCGGTCGCCGTAGGCGATCATGACAGGACAGGCGATGTTCCAGGCGAGGTCGATGACGTGTACCGGCCGCTTGGCGTTCAGGGCATCGAACCGCAGTTGGCTCGGGTAGAAGAGGACTGCGGCCCCGAGATCGCGGTCCAGAGAAGCCCCGAACATGGCGATGGTGCCTCCGGTGCAGTAGCCCCACACTCCCACCCGTCCATCGACGTTAGGCATCTGGCGAGCGAAGGCGATGGTTTCGAGGAAATCGAGCACCGCGCGCCGAAAATCAAGGGCTTCGATCATGGCCCGCATCGAGGTGACGTCGCTGTAGTCGTCCGGATCGGACCCCATGGTGACCCCCCGGTAGTAGTCGGGGACCAGCGAGACGAATCCGAGGCGGGCCAAGGCGGCGCCGATCCGCTTGATGAAGCGGTTGATCCCACCCCCTTCGGCCCCGATGACGATCGCCGGATGGGTGCCGCTGCCCTTGGGCTCGTAGACGAGGACCGAGACCATTCCTCCGATGACGTCCAGCTCCACCTCCCGGAACCGCACGTCCTCGTAGTCATCGCTCTCCGGGGTCGCGATTGCCAATGTGCTCCCCCCTCAGGTCGGTCGAGCCTCGGTGTCCTGGCCACTCCAAAACTTAGTTGCCGGTGGAGTGACGCCGACGGGCGGTTCAGACCTCGGCGTTGGCCGCCACGCGACCGTCTTGGATGGCGGCGACCAATCCCTGGTGATCGCTCTCGTTCTGATCGGCATAGGCGGCGGCGAAGTCGGCGAGGGCCGTGCCGAAGACCGGGGTGGCTCCGAGGTAGGCGGCCAAGGTGACGGCATCGCCTGAACGGGCGTGGGCCCGGGCCAAGGTCCAGGCGCACATCCCGGCGTAGGTAGCCAGAAGCTCCGGATCCATGGTGTCGACGGCGGCGGTGGCCTTCCAATCCCAGAGCTGGCGCACATAGAAGTCCCGGGTGACTCCGTCGGGAGCAAGGATGCGCTGCCATCCCAGAAAGATGTCGCTGGCCGCCTGCATCAGCCGCTGGCCCTCAACCACTCGCTGACCGTGATTGGATGCGGTGCTCTTGGTGGTGAATCGCTCGAGCACCGAAGCCTCGGCCTGCTTGATCTGGAGGAACAGCGGATCGTCGTTGTCGCCTCCAACAAAAAGGGCCAACCAACACCGAGTTCCCACCGACCCGACGCCGACCACTTTGCGAGCGGTGGCAACGTAGCGGAAGCTGTTGAGCAGCGCCCTCCGGTCAGAGGTGATGGTGCGTCGATAGGAATTCAGGGCGCTCTTCAATCCGATTTCGAGGATCGCGGCTTCTTCCCGATCATGGAAGATGTCTTCGATGGGAACCAGAAGCGGGGGATCACTCAGGAAGGCGAGTTCGCCATCGACGACTTGAGTGAGTTTGTCTCGCGCTTTGAGTCGGTCTTTGGAGCTGGCCTTGGTGACCGCCTTTTGCAGGCTGGCCAGAGTTGCCTTCCCGACGTCGTTTCCCCAAAGGGCAAAGACGGCGGGCCCGTCGAGCTTGGCGTACCAAATGTCGAGCTTGCGCATCTGGGAGAACCGCCCGACAGTCTCGCAGTAGGTGCGCACCGCTTGAAGCACGATGCTTCGATTGGTGGCCGGGTCGAAGCCCCGACCCCGACCGGCGATCTCGAGGCTGGCGGCCAGCCGCTTGACGTCCCATTCGAACGGCCCAGGATGGGTCTCGTCAAAATCATTGACGTCGAACACCAGATCGCGTTCCGGCGAGGCGAAGCCGCCGAAGTTGGAGAGGTGGGCGTCACCGCAGAGTTGGACGCGGATGCCCGTCGGGGGGATGGTGGCGAGGTCGGCGGCCATCGGAAGCGCCGCCCCCCGGAAGTAGGCGAAGGGCGAAGCGGCCATCCGGCCGTACCGGATGGGTATCAACTCGGGGACTCGAGTGGCGGCTTGCTCCGCTAAGAGGGCTAAGGGGTCGGTCGTTCGCTGGTCCGGGGACCAGATGGCGTGGCCGCGCCTCGGGCTGACCCTCCTGGCTGCCTTGCCGACGTCGGCGCGCTCCGCGACGGTGGGGTTTGCCTTTTTGATGCTCTGAGTCGTCACCACTATGACCTCCTGCATAGCGCGATGGGAGCCACGGTACCGTTCGACGATCTCGTTTCACCTATGTCATTGCCCGTATACATTTGCATGTCCTCCCGCCGCGGGGGCCGGTCAATCTGGTGCCCGCACATTGCCTGGCACCCAGATGCAGGGTTGGGGAGTAATTCCCGGCTAGTGGGCATCTCCACGGATCTGGATCCGCTTGAGCGAGGACTTCTATGCGGCTCTCAATGCACTATTCAGATAACCTGATCAGCTGGGCTGTTGAATGCAATAGATCACTGGGGATAGAGTCCCGTAGTGGCCATAGTCAGCGTCGATGTTGCCAAGGTTGCGGGAGATCTGGAGCTGCTCTTGAGTAGGTTGCGGCGACGGCTTCGTCTGGAAGCACCAAACATCGGACTTACGTTGTCACAGATGGCCGTGCTCAGCCGACTCGAACACGAAGGACCCGAGACGGCAAGTGGCCTCGCAGCGGCGGAGCGGGTTCGACCGCAATCGATGGCTGCCACCCTCTCCTCTCTTGAGGCCGAAGGAATGATCGAGCGAAAAGATGATTTGAATGACAGGCGTCAGATTTTCATTAGTTCGACAGCCAAGGGAAACGAGATCGTTGCGAGCGCTCGACGATCTCGCGGAGAATGGTTGACTCGGGCTCTTTCTAACTATTTTGACCAAGAAGAGCAAGAAGTTCTGGTCAATGCCGTTCGCCTACTTGATCGACTTGTGGACTGCGAGGAGGGTTCTTTTCCGACCCGAGAGGCATTGAGGCGTGGCCCAAAATGACCCTGCACGTACTCGAAGAATCGTGGCCCGCAACGCAAGCTTTGGGCGCGCTGATTCGTGGCGTGTAGGCGAGGCACGACGCGGTGGAACTGGATAGACCGGTGAGCCATGCACCATCGGTGGATTCTTTGGCTCGGTCGATTGTCGACGTAGGAATTCCCCATGCGTTGTTGGTCGATGCGGCCCGCGCCGCGATTGCTTCCTCAGACCCATCGTCCGCGCGGGCTGTTGCAGTTCAGCGGCGCCGCACCTTGTTGCGGCCTGTGATCAATGCCACTGGCGTGCTATTGCACACGAACCTGGGGCGAGCGCCGGTTGAGTTGCACAACGCTCCCCGTGCATTTAACGTCGAGTTTGATCTCCAGACTGGCCGGCGCTCCTCGGTGCGGGGTCAGGCTGCCTCGCTGCTCGCCCGAGCCATGGGGGCCGAAGACGCCTTCGTCGTCAATAACGGTGCGGCCGCAGTACTTCTCGTCCTTGCCGCATTGGCGCACGATCGAAGCGTTGTCGTCAGTCGTGGCGAGTTGGTCGAGATTGGCGGTGGATTTCGAATTCCTGAAGTCCTCGCCGCATCCGGATCGCGCCTAGTGGAAGTAGGCACCACAAACCGCACGAGGCGTTCGGACTACGAAGCGGCAATCGCCGCTGACGATGATGTGGCACTCCTGTTGAAGGTGCACCAATCGAATTATCGGATCATTGGGTTCACCGAGTCTGTTGAGGTTGCCGAATTGGCGCCTTTAGGAGTACCGGTCGTCGCGGACATCGGATCGGGCCTCATCGACGCGGACGTGCCGTGGCTGGACGGAGATCCTCCGGCGTGGTTACGAACGGAGCCCGCAGCCCGTCAGACTCTCGAAGCCGGTGCTGTCTTGGTCACCTTTTCTGGTGACAAGTTGCTGGGCGGACCACAGGCAGGAATCATTGCCGGTAGCGCAGAGTTGGTAGCGCTTTGTGCCCGGCATCCGCTCGCCAGAGCACTTAGGCCCGGCGCACTCGTGCTCGGTGCGTTGGAAGCAACGGCACTTGCCTACCTTCGAAAAGATGGGGAAGGCATACCGTTTTGGCGAATGGCGTCAGCGCCGGTAGAGAAGCTGCGCGATCGCGCCGCTGAGATCGCAAAATCGAGTCGGGCCGAAGTTGTTGACTGCATGTCGGTGGCTGGAGGCGGGTCCGTCCCGGGCCTTGAGATCCCGTCGGCAGGTGTGGTCCTTTCTGGTGACCGCGCAGAGGCGCTACGCCTGAGCGAACCACCGATCATTGCAAGGATCCATGCCGGAATGACTATGTGCGATCTGCGAAGCGTTGACCCCGCTGACGATGGGGCACTTGCAGCCGCGCTCGCTCGGCTCGACCAAGGGGAGGATCTGTCGGTCTGATGCACGTGGTCGCTACCGCCGGACACGTCGATCACGGCAAATCCACCCTTGTGCACGCTCTCACCGGCTTGGATCCTGATCGCCTTGCCGAGGAGAAGGCGCGAGGTCTCACCATCGACCTGGGCTTCACATGGGCCAGGCTTCCTTCCGGAGCAGAAGTTTCGTTCATCGATGTGCCCGGTCACGCGCAGTTCATAAGGAACATGCTCGCAGGGGTTGCCGGAGTAGATGCCTGCCTGTTCGTAGTTTCCGCTGTTGAAGGATGGAAACCGCAATCGGAAGAGCACCTCCGGATTCTTGAACTGTTGGGTATTTCTCGGGGACTGGTCGCGATCACGAAGGTCGGGCTCGCCGACGAGGAGACTCTCGAACTGGCACATTTGGCGGTCAGCGAACACGTAGCCGGGACTTTCCTCCAGTCGGCCAGCGTCGTTGACGTGGACGCTCCGTCTGGAGTCGGTATCCCCGAGCTGATAAGAGGGTTGGAGCAGATATTGGCAGTAATACCTCCTGCCGTCGACCGCGAGCGACCTCGCCTCTGGATCGATCGCTCGTTCTCCGTCCAAGGGTCTGGCGCCGTAGTAACCGGCACGTTAGAGGGCGGTACGCTCGCCGTCTACGACACTCTTGAAGTAGCTCCTGGTCCCGGACCAAGCTATCGTCCACTGCCAGTCAGGGTGCGCGCCATGCAGAATCACGGCAGCACCCTTAGCCGGGGGGGCCCAAAGCAACGTCTGGCCGTGAATGTCGCCGGCATGTCGCACAAGCAAGTTGGTCGGGGCCGTGCCTTGGTGCGCCCGGGCCAGTGGGTGGCGACGACGACAATCGATGCAACCCTTGAGGTACTGGATGCCCTTGACCACGTTGTAGTCCATCGCGGCGCGTACCATGCCTCACTGGGGTCCGGGCAGCACGCTGTGAATCTGCAGCTGATTGGTGCCACCTCGCTGCGTCCGGGCGAGACCGGTCTCGTTCGGATTCGCCTCCCTATTCCCTTACCGCTAGTTCCGGGGGACAAATACGTGTTGCGAGACGCCGGGCGCTCGGAGACTGTGGGCGGAGGCGAAGTCCTCGATGTGGCACCGCTACTTCCCGTTAGGCGGGCCCACCCTGATCGGTCCCTTGACCGAGTGATCCGTGAACGTAGTTGGGTGGAGGTAGGTCTGCTGCAACGGCTCACGGGCGAGCGCGTTGAGCCGAACGTAGGCGGGCTATGGGTAGTAGATCCTGAAGCATTGGCGGTGACCCAGGTCCGGTTGCGGCGCGCAGTTGTTGAGGCGTCGTCACTTGGTCTCGACCTATCGCCATTATCGGCGGAGGAACGTGCCGTCCTCTCGGAACTATCGGACGTAGTGGTAACGAGAGGTCATGCCAGACTGGCCGACAATCCGATTGATGCCTCATCCAACCAACGTGCGCTTGCAAAACTCGAAGCCTGCCTGTTCGCTCCCCCAGATCCCGGATCGATCGGAATCGACCGTGGCGAGTTGCGCGAGCTGGTCCGTCAAGGGCGGGTCGTCGAGCGCGATGGTATCTTTTTTGCGCCTGCAGCTGTAGCTGAGGCCGCAAGAGTCGTTGCCCTTCTTCTAATTGAGCACGATCAAGGAGTCTCGGTTTCCGATTTTCGGGAAGCGCTGGGGACGACGCGCAAATTCGCCCTTCCTCTACTAGCTCAACTCGATGCGACGGGCATGACTCGGCGACGAGGCCACGTGCGAGTGGCGGGGCCTCTCCTCGCGGCCGCCAGCGGATCGACGCCTGACAGATGAGGCGAACTGATCAGTTCGCCTTACAATTGTCTTCAGCTTACCTTATGATAATGCCGTGAGCCCTGGCCCGGATTCGGTAGCTTTGCGCATGACGCAGCTGGCTCCCGGCGGTGGGTGCTCCTGCAAGATCCCTGCCGATGAGCTTGAAGCGCTCATCGGGTCGGCCTACGAACAACAATCCGATTTGAGCACCTCAGTCATTGGAGGCGTGGAACTTTTATGCGGCTTGGACTCGGGGGACGACGCCACGGTCGTACAGATTTCGGCCGACACAGCCATCGTCACCACGACGGACTTCTTCCCGCCAGTAGTCGACGACCCCTTTGATTGGGGTCGCATCGCTGCGGCCAACGCGCTTTCCGATGTTTACGCTATGGGGGGCGACCCGATCTCCGCGCTCAACCTTCTCGCATGGCCAGCTGATCGGCTGCCCTATGAGCTGGCCGCTGAGGTCCTGCGGGGGGGGCGCTTGATTGCCGATGAGGCGGGCTGTTTTTTGGCAGGTGGGCATAGCATTCAAGACGCCACCCCGTTATACGGTCTCGCCGTTACCGGTCTGGCCGATCCGAGCCGAATCTTGCGCAACGATCTCGCCAGGCCGGGAGATCCAATCAGTTTGACAAAGCCGCTCGGGGTGGGGCTCCTCAGTAACCGGCACAAGGCCACTGGCGAGTGTTTCCCCGAGGCAGTTGCCAGCATGGCCACTCTCAACCGCGATGCATCACGAGCGGCGATCGCCGCCAAAGTGAACGCTGCCACGGACGTCACAGGTTTCGGTCTCCTTGGCCACCTCTACAAAATGGCCCGAGCCAGCGGGGTCACTGCCATAGTTGACGCCTCCGCCGTCCCCTATCTCGAGGGTGCTCGCGCCGCTCTTATGGCTGGATATGTGCCGGGTGGGACTCTGCGGAACCTTGCCTGGGTGCGACCTCACATGAGTTCGCACCTAGAAGAGTCAGAACTGGTTCTATTGGCTGACGCCCAGACGTCCGGTGGGCTGCTGGTGGCTGGCGAACTCCCGGGCTTTCCAGTCATTGGCGAGTTTGTTGAGCAAACGAGTCATCCGTTGTTGGTGCGTTAGAGAATGAACGCCGTTTTGCTCCGGTACCTCCTACTGACTAACGTGCCTCGTGGAGGTGTCAAGGTGCCTGGTGGGCCTCCCCGCCTTCAAAGCGGGTGGGACGGGTGATCCCCGTCCGGCGGGTTCGATTCCCGTCCATCTCCGCTCCGACCCTGCCCGCAAGGGCATGGGTCATTTCGTCTTCGCTTCAGGGGAGATATCCCTGCGGGGCAGCGGCGATGTCCGGAGGCGGCAGCAAAGTGGTCCGCGCTCGTGTCCCCTTTCGGTCACGCCGATATCGCAACCGTCTGGGAGCTCCGGCTCCCGCCTCTACTTTCGCAGATGATGGAGGCGCCCGTCCCCTCAGCAAGGGTTCGCTGTAGGTGTCCACAATACCTAGGAGGTTCGTTTGTGCCTGACTATCTCGACGCATTGGACCGTGTGATCAAATCGACTGTCAGTCCCAATGCTCGTGACGTCGACGCCTCCGGATGCTTTCCTAAGGCCGGCATCGAGGCCCTGGGCGAGGCCGGAATCCTCGGCTTGGTGTCAAAGAGCGAGGTGGGTGGCGGTGGCGCTGGATTGGAAGGTGCCGTTGTCGTCGTGCGGAAACTGGCTGAGAGGTGCGGCTCCACTGCCATGGTGGTGATGATGCACTACGCGGGAACAGCGGTCATAGAAGCGCATGGGCCAGAAAACGTCCGCCGTCAGATAGCCACTGACAAGCACTTGACGACGTTAGCTTTCTCGGAAACCGGGTCCCGGAGCCATTTCTGGACCACATTGAGTACGGCCGTTGCTGATGGGGACAATGTTCGGCTGGATGCCAACAAGAGCTGGGTCACTTCCGCCGCCGATGCGGACAGTTACGTATGGTCGAGCCTTCCAGTGACAGCAGAGGGACCTCAGACATTGTGGCTCGTCCCATCTCATGCGGCAGGACTGTCGCGGCCTGCGACGTTCGACGGCCTTGGCTTGCGGGGAAACGGGTCGGTCCCGGTCACGGCCGAGAACGTGGTGGTGCCACGATCGGCCATGCTGGGAGCTGACGGCTCGGGACTGGATATTGGGCTTACGGTGGCTCTTCCGTGGTTTTTGGTGATGTCGGCCGCTTTCTGCGTCGGGTTGATGGAGGCGGTTACTGAAGAGACAGGGAGGCATCTGACGACCACTCGCCTGGAGCATCTCGATCAGACACTCATCGAGCAGCCGATCGCACGAGCTGACTTCGCGAAGATGCGGATCCTGACCGACACAGCGGGATTGCTTGTCTCTGATGCGGTAACGGCCACAACGACGGGACGAGAGGATGCCATGCTGCGACTATTCGAGGCAAAGGCTATGGGAGCAGAGTCGGCTCTGACCGTTACCGACCTGGCAATGAAAGTGTGCGGCGGTGCTGCATTTCGTAAAGAACTCGGAATTGAGCGACCGTTTCGTGATGCGAGGGCGGCGCGGGTGATGGCCCCGACGACGGATGCCCTGCTGGATTTCATAGGACGGGCCACTGGCGGCCTTCCACTATTGGAGAACTAATGGCTGGCGATCTGCTGATGGGAGCGGTTGCCTACGATCCTAAGGTCGTCACGATCTGGGAGGGGTTTCGCCGATGGCTCGTCGAGCGCGGGCTGAAGTTCGACTATGTCTTCTATTCGAATTACGAGCGGCAAGCAGAGGAACTCGTCGCTGGGCGGATCGATGCGGCGTGGAATTCGCCGTTGGCATGGATACGGTGTTGCCGGTTGGCCCAAGCGAACGACCTGAAAGCCAGGGCCCTAGTCATGCGAGATACTGATCGTGATCTCAGTTCGGTTGTAGTTGTGCGGTCCGATTCAAAAGTCGCTTCTGTTGCCGATCTGAGCGGCAAGATCGTGGCTGTAGGGGCTGTCGACTCTCCCCAAGCAAATCTTTTGCCCGTAGATCTGCTGCGACGGCACGGCTTGAGAGCCGGTGAGAACCTAGAAATACGTCTCTTTGATATTGGCGCGGGCTTGCACGGCGACCATATCGGTGGTGAGCGCGCGGCCGCCCGAGCGCTGCTGGCTGGTGAAGTAGACGCAGCATGCATGATCGACACCAACCATCTCGGATTTTCACATGACGGATCTCTGCCTGCCGGTTCAAGCCGCATCGTCGCTCAGACCGGCTCGTTTGATCACTGCAACATGACGGTCATCGATGCCTCAGCTTCTGGGCCAGTAGAGACTTTCGCCCGATTGCTTCTATCCATGGACTTCGCCGATCCAGAGGTACGACCACTGCTCGACCTCGAGGGATTAACGCAATGGGTTCCAGGCCGCACCGAGGGTTACGTGGCGCTTGAGCACGCAGTCGATGCGGTGGGGTTCTACGACAAAAAGGGGGCCGTAATTGCGAATGACTACCGACCCTGATGGTAGGGCAGCCACGGCACATGTAGAACTTGGGCCTCTTGGGATGGACAGCGGCGGTCACTTGCTTGTTGATCGGGCCCTTGGAGGACTCTGCCCTGGTGGGAAACTCCTTGTCATAGGCGACGACCCCCACCTAGCTGTGCACTTGGGCGCGTGGGCTCGTGCCAGAGGACATCAGTCTGATGGCTGCGTGTTGACCCGAGGCGTTGCCGAGATCGATCGATGGCGCAACGCTGTACGGGCTGGGGGACCGTTGCCAACGCAGGTTGTGGATCGAGCCCCATCGTCGTGGGGCCTCGCTGCTCGTGGTGCTCTCGTTGAAGAAGGTGGCCCGGACCTTGTATCGGCCGACCTTGATACTCGGATGGCTGTCTGGGCTGACATTGCTCCGAAGCTCTACGCCCAGGCGGCTGCCGCCCAATGGAACCCTGACATTGCAATCGACTGGTCAGAACCGTTCGACCTCGATTCAGACATCGAGGATGCGGTCGTCCAGGTCATGACCTACTTGATCGAGAACGAGCAGGCGGCTCTTTTGGTCCCGGCACGATTCCTTGGCAGAGTCCATCCCCACTATCGCGAGGTCCTCCAATTTCTCGCTACCCAAGTTGCAGACGAAGCTCGGCACGTTGAGGTGTTTACCCGTCGTGCGACGCTACGGCGGTCTGACCTTGGCACGTCGAGTGCCGGTGGAAGAACTTCCCTCCAGACTCTCCTCGACGAGAGCGACTTCTCCATTGCATCTTTTCTGCTTTCAGTGCTTGGCGAAGGAACCTTTCTCCACTTGCTGTCGTTTATCGAACGGTATGCCCCTGACCCGATCACCAAGAAGATCTGCCATCTTGTCCTTCAAGACGAAGCACGCCACGTGGCGTTCGGCCTCGCGCACCTCGAAGAACGGCTTCGTGGTGAATCACCTCTCCGTGACCGCCTCGCAACCTCAATGGAGCGCCGGCATGACGCGTTGGCGTCGACAAGCGGTTTAAACCAGAATGTGTTCGACGCGCTCGTCTTGCTCGCCGCAGGTTCGTGGGAGCCTCCAGCCATCGCCTCGGGATGGGATGCCGTGCAGGTACTTCAGGATGAGATGGATGCCGGGCGCCGCAGACGTCTAGTGCGACTGGGCTTCACGTCGAGCCGAGCAATGGAACTTTCGGAGTTGCACACCCGGAACTTCATGTAGGCAGTGGCACTCAAGAAGTTTCTGACTGGAAGGCCAAGAACACAGGAACTGGTCTTTGGGCACCAAATCGCTAGCTTCAATCCGCAATCAAGCGATTCGCAGGTGCTCTGACGTGTACGTCTAGATCTCGGGAAACGCGGCCGAATGCTGGTAATTTCAAGCTATCTGCGACCGGTGATCCTTTAGGTAGCGCTTAAAGATGGGGTGCCCGACAATGTGAAGGGTGAGAGGTACCACCCGACGGGGCGATCGTGCTTGACATGCTTCACAAGCTGGAAGATACTAATCACGTAGTGAACGTGGGTATCCATTATATGATCGATGGAAAGGAACACATGACTGGCTCTGGGATTTATTCTCCCCGCCCGAAGATGTTCGAAGATCCGAACGCGTCGGCCGCCGCGCCGTCTGCTGTTTCGAGGAACCTCGTTGGTGAAGCCGTCGGCATCGTAGACAACGGGAAGCTCCTCAACCTGGGCGCCATGATTGAGGAAGAACTGCTTCGTCTCGGAGCACTAGAGGTAAAACGGTTCAGAGCGCCTCGCTACACTGACCTCGCATCCACCCAATTCCTCGATGACATTGCGGCTCAGGTTGCGGGAGCAGTCACCGGCCTCGGCAATTGAGGTAGCTGTACGGCATGGAGTTGCCATGCCAGCGTCGAACTTGCACGGCGAGGGATTCCTGCGCCGATTCTCGCGATCGAGTCATTTCGTGCATGGGCAGAGGCTTCGACCGAGAGTTGGGGTGGCGATCCCTCTACGGTATTTCCTCTCCAAGAAGATGTCGACTTTCTGACCGGGGATCCGTTGAGAGCTGAAGCAGTTCGCGTTGCCGAACGAGTGCTCGGGCTTCCATCGAAAGACGAGAAATACGGAGACGATTCATGATCAACAACGTTGATCAGCTCGATCTGACTGATGATGAAACCGAGGATGCGTTCTTCGAACGGGCTTGGACGGATGGGCTTCCGATTCGAGTTCCCCGAGTCGAACGTGTCGACGCGTTCGTTGCGAGTTCCGGGTTGGATCCGAATGTGCGCATCGGTACCGTGCCTCCAGCTCATGGCGTTGCGACCATTGGGAACGTCGCGATCAACGCGTTTATGGCTGGATGTAAGCCTGAGCATCTCGCGATCGTTTGTGCAGCTGTCGAGGCCCTCTTGAAGGAGCCGTTTAACTTGTGGGCGGTTCAGTGCACGACTAACCCAGTTACGCCCCTGGTAATCATCAACGGGCCGGTACGGGAAACGTGTGGGGTCAACTGCGGCCTCGGGACGTTGGGCCCGGGGCGCAATTCTAACGGCGTAATCGGTCGTGCAGTCCGGTTCGTTATGGGTAACCTTGGTGGCTCGTTTGACGAGAAAATCGACATGGCGACGCACGGTAGTCCGCTGAAATACACGTTCTGCGTCGGTGAGGCTGAAGAGGAGAGCCCTTGGGAGCCACTTCACGTTTGGCTTGGTTACGATGCGACGGAAAGCGTCGTAACTACCGCCCCGATCGAGGGATTGATCGATGTAATCCCGTCATACGGCAACACCAAAGCTCACCATCTCCTCGACCATATGGGTCGCGTAATGCGGACGATGGGCACTTCCTATTACTGGTCTCAAGGGAACCCCGTTCTTATCATGAACCCCACCCACGCCTCAATCCTTTGTGACGCTGGATACTCCCGCGAAGACGTCCAGCAAACCTTGTTCCAAGAAGCCCGCGTTCCACTAGACACGTTGCCACATGGAAACATCCCGGTTGGTGACTGGACCGTTGTGGATGGGCAGGTGCTCGGTATGCGGCGAGCAGAGGACATTTACATCGTGGTGGCCGGTCAAACGGGAGGGCATCACACGATGTATGGGATGGGCTTTTGCCTAAGCGATGCAACGAGCGCTGCATTGCCGAGCGCGTAAACCGTTGCAAAAATGCGCTGTCATCCACGCTCATGAACCTCGCCTCGTTGTCCATTGAACGTTCAAATGGGACGGAGTTCGTCGTCGTTGCCGTCGGGGCTGGACCTAAGTGTTGTCCTTGGCGAGCGGTCACGGTCTAAGGCCGTGTGAGCCGCCCGACCGAGTGATAAGGCGCGAGGTGCTACCCCAAGAAAAAGGGCTCTCCACGAGCACAACGCCGACTTGCGAGATGCTGAACTGGTCGAGCCTCACATCGTGGATGGCTGAGCAAGGGCTTCCCACCGGTGTAGTCAGTGACGTTCAGATGTTAGCAGGGGGTACTCAGAACATCCTGGTGTCATTCACCCTCGGTCATGCGAGCTACGTTCTCCGTCGCCCACCAATCCACAAACGAGATAACAGCGACGAGACAATGCGCCGCGAAGCGCGGATCCTTGCGGCTTTGAAGGACACCGAAGTCCCCCATCCGGCGCTCATCGCCCAGTGTCCTGATACGTCAGTTATCGGTGCCGCCTTCTACCTCATGGCTCCAGTTGCTGGGTTCAATCCGACTTTGTCGTGGCCCGATGGTGCCGACACTCAGAGGATGGCAAGAACGATCGGGCTCTCCATGGTGGATGCGATTGCCGCCCTTGGCCGCGTTGAACCGGAGGCTGTGGGTTTGGCCGATTTTGGACGATCCCAAGGATGGTTGGAACGCCAATGCGAACGATGGGGAAGGCTGTTGACCTCGTACGAACGCTTGGCTGGCTTCCGTTCCTGTCTCACCGGTGCCGGAAAACTGGAGGCGTGGCTTCGGGACCATCGACCTTCTGCGTGGCGTCCGGGTCTGATTCACGGTGATTTCCAATTCTCGAATGTGATCGTGGAGCCTGACGGATCTCGATTGGCGGCCATTGTGGACTGGGAATTGGCCTCCATTGGCGACCCCTTGTTGGATCTTGGACACATGTTGGCCACGTGGCCCACTTCTGAGACTCCGCCCCCGGCCGTTGTATTTGATACGCCGGGCCTCCCGAGCCGAGATGAACTTATTGAGCGGTATCGTTGCGGAAGTAGCCGCGACGTCGGCAATATCGACTGGTACCAGGTTCTTGCGTGCTTCCGCCTCGCTTCCATCCTCGAAGGTTCCTATGCCCGAGCAAAGGCGGGTCTCGCTCCGCTGGAAACGGGCAACCGCCTGCATGGCATTGCTATTGCACTGTTTGAGGAAGCGCGAATGATTGCCGAGATTGACCGGTGAAGGCCCACTCCGTCTATGAGGCCCCGTTCGCCAGTTCCGAGACCGGCGTTTTGAATTGTGTCCGAGCCTTCGTCGGGGACGCAGTGGTCTGTGGTGGCCCGCCTCAGTGACCGCCCTCGGATCGGCCGAACCGCTTGCGGCGTTCAACCTCAAGGGTCACGTCGCCTTGATCACCGGGGGAAGTCGAGGGCTTGGCCGCGCTATGAGCTGGGGCTTTGCTCGAAACGGTGCCACGGTGGTAGTTGCAAGCAGGGATGGTGCCGCGTGCAAGGCAATAGCAGACGAGATTCACGCCGAAGGCCACGCGGCAGTGGGAATAGCCTGCCATGTCGGTGAGTGGGAACAATGTGCGACGCTGGTCGACCAGATATACGAACGATTTGATCGCATCGACGTGCTCGTTAACAACGCTGGCATGTCTCCTCTCTATCCATCGCTGGTTGAGGTCACAGAAGCATTGTTCGACAAGGTGATGGCAGTAAATCTCAAGGGTCCTTTTCGACTGTCAGCCTTGGTGGGGACGCGGATGGCGCAAGGCCAGGGCGGGTCGATCATAAACATCTCGAGCATCGCGGCCGTCGAGCCCCGACCAATCGAGTTGCCCTACGCTGCGGCGAAAGCTGGCCTGAATTGTCTTACTGCCGGGTTTTCTCGTGCATTTGGCCCGACCGTGCGAGTTAACGGCATCATGGCGGGTCCCTTCATGACAGACGTAACCAAGTCGTGGGATCTGGAGGCATTCGCAGTGACCGCTGCCGACCAGATTTCACTTCGCCGCGGGGGTGAACCTGAAGAAATCGTGGGAGCTGCTCTCTATCTCGCCAGCGAAGCATCGAGTTATACCACCGGAGCGGTCATCAAGGTTGACGGTGGGGCTGCCCGTGCCACGGGATGACCAGCTTCAAGATACTGAGTTTGACCCTCCAGTATCCGGCCGCCGCCCGGGCTGGACTGGCGGGGGCGGTCCAAGGAATAAGTTCATCACGTCGCGCATCGATGCAGAACCTTAACCATCGCGGCCATTCGTTGAGTTAGCTAGGGAACGCTGACCCACCTGCTTGTTGTTCGGCCTTGACTTCCCCGGCTGGTGGTGTTAAACCAACCATGTAGTGTTTGTGCTATCCATAATATGGAGTGGGTAAGGCTTAGAAGCCTCGTCCGTAAGACACGACTCGTATTGGCCCAAGGGGTGGCCGAAGTCGGGCATTTCAAGAGAGAGGACGAAGGCGTGGATCTACAGGACCAAGGAATCAGTGATGTCGGAGCGGTGCAGGTCGCGCTCAATGGTGTGGAAACCATGTTGCGGTCGGACGGCTATGGACTGCGTATTGAGAAACAGGCCGACATGTTGACGTTGATCATTCACGCTCTGCCCAGCGCCTGCGAGGAGTGCTTGGTGCCAAAATCGATGATGTCCTCGGTCATCGGCTCCGCGCTGGCGAAGGCCGATCTTCATGTCGGTCAGTTTGAACTCGTCTACCCAACAGACGACAAATACCAACCCACGAAGAAATAGTTCACCCTGATTGCCGAACCCCCTGCACTTGGGGTTCACCGTAGAACTACTTGCGCGGAATCCCTCCCCCCCCGAAGGGACTCGGGCATGTGGCCTGTTACTGCGCAAGTAGTTCTTCGGTGAACCCTAAAGGGGGCTGTGGAAGGAGCCGCAATGCAATCCAGCCAACTCACGGTGGTCAGGCGAGCGCAATATCATCCCCCAGCGCTTCGCCGAGCGAATCGAACTGGGACAGATTCAAAGTTGTCATAGAGCGTTCCGCTGGCTCTAACCGGTGGATCGGTGGGATCCAATTCGAAACCGGCTTCGTACAACTTGCGAGCAATCGTGGCAAGCGTCCCCTCCCGTGATCCTGTCGCTCCGTGACCTGTAACCAGAGGCCTTCCTGGGCAGGTGTGGGGACCACCACCGAAGGCGATGCCCCAGGGCGCGTGCAATACGTCTCGACGGGGGTTGAAGTCCTTGGCGTCAATCCCGAACAGATTGGGATCGGCGTTCGCTGGTAAGAAATGGAGGGAGAATTTTTCGCCAGCAGAGATCTTGCGACCGGAGGAAGTCAATGTCGTGTCTTCAATCGCCACGCGAAATCGCGCGGGGGAAGCAACGAAAAACCGCAGGGACTCGTTGGCTGCCCGGCGGAGAAAATCGGCATCTGAGAGAACGCACTCTCGGTCATCGGGATGCAACTCGAACCATTGCTCGAGTTGCATCATTAGACGTGGAAGCGCTTGTGCGGTTGTTTGCGACGAACCAACCGCGAAGAGAGCGGCCTCGCGCAGTGGCAACTGATCGTCCCATGTTGGATCGAAATGAAGATAGAGAAGGGTCAGCAGGTCAAGAGGCAACTCATCGCGAGGTATGCGGCCGTCGTGGGCCTCTTTGGCAAGCTCCTTACGCCGCGCAGCTGAAGGTGCCAAAAATTCGCGCGTCATCGATGTGAGCGCCGCCATACCATCTTCAATTACCCGCGCCTGAGGGCGAGTCGAGAACTCGACAGTGAGTGCTTCACCGTAGGTTCGAACATAGCCTATGAATCGCTGAGTTGCTTCTGCTGTGGTAACTCCGTCAATTCCAACAACACGCGCCGCAACCTGGTGAAGCATCGTCCACGATAGCTTCACCAGGTCAGCGGAGATTTGTTCATCTCTACCCGTTATCGCATTTAACCCGTCGAGGCTCGCATCGATGACTGGTACGAGCGCATTCTTGTGAAACTGAGCCACTGCTGATTGCGTGAAAAGAAGGGATTCCATTCGCCGGCGCTGAAGGTGGCTCTCCCCATCGAGCAGAACGACGGTCTCTTCGAGAAAGTGCGGTGCGGCGATGGCGTGACCGGCCTGAACGAAGGCGTGTGACTTGAGGATCTCTTTGATCTCGTCAGCCGACGTGATCGGCGTTGACGCTTGGCGCGTAACAGGAGCGGGGTCGTTCACGATGCCGTGCGTCCTCCATCAACAAAGATTGTGGTCCCAGTCGTAAAGGAGGCTGAATCTGACGCAAGGTACACCGCGGCACCTACGATTTCCTCCGGTTTTGCCCAGCGGCCGAGTGGGACGCTCTCCGCAAGTTCCGCGGCGACAGCCTCGTCGCGACGGAGATGGGAGTTCCCATCCGTTTCGGTTGGCCCCGGCGCGACCGCGTTTACGCGAATGCCCAAAGGGGCGAGCTCCACGGCCATCGCCTTCATCAGCATCCTCACGCCGCCCTTCGCCGCGCAGTAGTGCGTTAGCCCGGCGACGCCTATTTCGCTGCCTTCGGAGGTGATGAACACGATGGATCCCCCTGATCCCAAGGCCATTCGTCTTGCGCAGAGGGCACCTGCGTTGAACGCTGTATGCAGATTCCGGTCGACCATCTCTCGGAATGCTTCCGGCTGTATTTCTAGAAACGGTTGCCTACCCACCGCGTGCGCACCACCCGCGTTGGCAATAAGAATGTCAACTGGACCCAGACTCTCCTCAGCCTGCCTGATCGCTTCTGACACAGATTCCCAATCCCGCAGGTCGCACTCGAATGCCGTTGCCCGTTGTCCAAGTGATCGGATGATCTGCGCTGTCTTAAGGGCCGGCGCGATCTGCACATCAAGGCACGTCACATGCGCACCTGCCTGGGCGCACCCGATTGCGATCGCATGTCCGATACCGAGCGCCCCACCCGTAACAACTACATGCCGACCGTCCAGGGCGCCCATCAGTGCATCACCTAAGCTCCACTTAATGATATGCAGATTCAGTATCTGGCCAGTATGGTAACATGTTGATCTAGACCCTTTATCCGAAAGTCGTGGTTTCGAAAGAGAATTCGGGCTTGAAGCGAATAGAAGTAAAGTTGGGTTTCGCTAAGTCCTGAGCCGCGCCGTTTGGATGTGAGTTCCCCTGGGTTGGGGATAGTGTCCCGCACCCAGCCAGTAGGAGGGCACCTTGGCCAAATCCCCGTCGACGGATGCAACCCTCGTTCGCTCCGCCCGAAGAACACTCGACATACTTAGTTGGTTCAGCCTTGAGCATCCCCAGGGTCGGATTAGCGAAATCGCGAAAGACCTCGACTTGGCGCCGAGCACTGTCCGTCGGCTTGTGACCGCTCTTGCAGAGTGCGGTTACCTGCAACTGGACGAGGCGACGAGTCGCTATTCGCTTCACATAGAGGTCGTCAGACTCGCAGCCGTTGCGGTAAGCACCAACGATGTCGTTCGATCGGCCGAACCAATGCTTGACAGGTTGTTGAAAGAATTGGATGAGACGATCGTGCTAAACGTGCTTAGCGGAACACTCGTTGTCCATCTCGCATCACGGCAAAGTGTGCATCGGTTCTCGATTTACCCGCCCCAAGGACGTCGCTACCAGGCTTATGAAGGAGGCGCGAGCGGAATCGTTCTGCTCGCCTGGCTTGATTCCGACGAACTCGACGCAATCTTGCCGGACGTAAGCTCGTGGCCTTCCTATGGACATAACCAAATATTGAAGCGGACCGAGTTTCTGGACGCACTCAAGATGGCCCGCGTCAATGGATGGGCTGTCAATGACGGTCGCACCGACCCTGATTTGTGGTCTGTCGCAGCGCCGATCCGCGATCACACCGGCCGGGTCGTTGCGGCGCTAAGTGCAGCCTGTCGCCGTAGCTTTATGACAGACGAGCGTCGAGAGTCGCTACCGCGTACTGTTCTCCAGGCCGCAAGCGAGATCTCCCTCGGGCTCCGTTTCCACGGCCAGTCTCAGCCCCTCGTTGATTTAAGTCTCAATTCGTGAGCTCGAAACTCCACGGAATTTAGCGGAGCTATTTGTGACTCGGGCAACCCCAATCTTCAAGGTGCCGTGAATACGCTTGATGGGCGAGTAGCCATCGTCACAGGTGGCAATGGCGGAATTGGGCTGGGCATTGCTGATGCCCTCGCCGAGGCCGGGGCCGATCTTGCAATTGTGGGTACGAATGCTGAGAAGAACGCTTCCGCGACCGCAGCAGTGGCTCGTCATGGACGCAGAGTCCTGTCGCTACTCTGTTCGGTAACCGACGAAGAGCAGGTGATCACAACTTTCGACGAGATAATCCATTCGCTAGGGCGAGTTGACATTGTTGTCGCAAATGCAGGCGTTCACAATTCGTCTCCATCACTCGATCTAGAGCTCGCGGAGTGGCAGCAGGTCCTCGATGTCAACCTGACCGGCTCCTTCCTGACCATGCGTGAGGGTGCGCGCCGGCTGGTTGAACTCGGGGAGGGTGGCTCTATGTTTGCCGTCTCATCTGTAGCGGCAATCCACGGGGCGGCACGAGCCGCTCACTATGCCGCAAGCAAAGCGGGCACGCTGGCACTCGTCCGAACGTTTGCAGTGGAATTTGCGAAACACCGGATCCGGGTAAATGCATTGCTCCCTGGTTGGACGGATACTGATCTGACGGCGCGGAGTCTGAGCAGCGACAAACTTCGAGCAACTACTATTGGTAGAACGCCGATGGGCCGCTGGGGCGAGCCTGCTGACTACGGGGCTACCGCCGTCTATCTCGCAAATCCGGCCCATGTGTTCCACACTGGAGATGTAGTTACCGTGGATGGCGGCTATTCCGTGTTCTAGTCCGGCGTGTCGCGCTCACGACCGATCTTCGGTACGGAGTTTCGGGCCCACCAAAGAAGTCCCTTAACGTTTTGCGGGAGTTGCTTGCAATCACCTCCCTCGGAGCGCGCCCTAACTATTGTTCGACGCTCCTCCCCTCGTATTGACTCCCAATCGGGTCATAAGTAGCGACGGTGTTGTGATTCGGATCATGACCTCGACCCCGACGCAATTGGTTCCATCACAAAAGAACCAGCGGATTGATGATCGATCCTGTCCCTCCGGGGATTGGTAACGGGCCAAGCACTAGCGCCCCCTCCACCGCTCCATGCATATCTGTCACAGCACGCAAGCGAGCGAATGTGCAGTTGTCGACGATCACCAGCCCAATTGCCCAGATGAGCGGGTGAACAGAGAACCGCGGGACCGATGGGTGAACTGCATCGAAGAAGTCCCAGCACAGGACAGATACGCGATTGTCTGCAATCCATTCAGCTCCGGTAGCGCCAACACCCGGCTGCATGAAGTCGTCGGTTGCCTGTAGCTGGGATATAAGTTCGCCACCCGATTCCTCAAATCGGTCCCGGCCCATGTCGAGCAGCAACGCATCCCCGGCGTGGAACGAGATCCCCATTGCACTCAGGGCTGCGTCGATATCACTTCCCTCTACCGGGTCTTGCGCAGCGGCCCACTCCGTGCCCCGGACGAGATTGACATCCACGTGCACCGCCCGAGTGAAGGCGCCTCCCGACCAATCGGCAACCGATGGGGCGTCCAAGTGGTCCACTGCCCATCCCGAATACCAAGTTCCGTTAAAGGAGACATGAGACAAAGCATCGATGTGGGTTTGCGAACGTCCATGGCACTCAAGGTGAACATGATCGAGACCGAACCTCCGCTCGTGAGCGCCCATGACCTCTGTAATTGACGCATCGACGGTGCATGAACCCTCGTCATCCATTGCACGAGCGAGACTCACTGGATCCCCGCGAACGACAGCTTCAACTGCCCGCCGCCGAGCCTCCTGGTCGATCAAGTTGAGAGTACCGAGGCGGTCCCTCGGTCCAAATGACTGTTGACTAGCCAACTGGCGAAGCCACAAAAAGTGTGACGAGGTTGAGTCGTTGTCCACGGTTTTCACCCAATCATCGGTGTGGAGTCGAGGCGCGGTTACGCACCTTGACAGGATGCCCCATTGGGAGGAGGATGTGTCAAGTAATGGGGGACCAAGACATTATATGGTTGGACGTCCTGCACCTCAAATCCCCCAACGATGACCGCATGGGAGTCGGTTCCGTAAATTGGAATCGAGATGACGTAGTGCTGGCCGTGCGGGCGCACGGACATTTGGAGGGGAGTGACGATTAAACGGATTGTGACTGGACAAGGCAACGATGGGTCGTCCCGAGTGGTTTCCATTGGACCCCCTCCGACGGTTTTCCTCAACCCGAAGTCACCTGGTGGCGGCCGTGTCGCCGATGGGGACGCGGTGCCCGAAGCGCTGGAAGACGGCGAGTTGCTCGTAGCAGAACTTTGGGAAACTAGTGACTCCCCGCCGACGGCTTCTGATGTTGACCCAACTGTCGGTATGAGTTGGTCGAGTGGAGCCGAACGACCTGGTGCAACCCGGTGGAGGGTTGTGCGTCATGGTCCGAATCGCGTCGCAGGACTTCATAAGACCGGGACCATCGATTACGACGTGCTGATCGATGGACAACTCGACTTGGTCCTAAGTTCGGAGGAAGTTCGTCTTGAACCAGGTGACTGCGTCGTAATTCCGAACGTTGAACATGGTTGGCGTGCCGGGCCAGAAGGCGCCACCCTAATCGTAGTCGCAGTCGGAGTCTGATTCGTCTGCAGTCAACGATTTGTCCCCTTGTGATGATCAAATCAGTGAACAAACGAAAGGAACGGTGGAATGAACACCCTTGAACACCGAGTGGCGTATATCCGTGGTGGGCCCGACGACGAAAGTGGGCCCGAGATGGCAGACGCTGCCATGGCCGTGATGGATGTCGTATTTGAATCGCACCCGGAGCTAGCCATCGAATTTGTTCCCGTCGACGCCGGAGCCCATTGCTACCGGACCCATGGATCGGTGGTCCCCGACGATAGCCTCAAGCAGATTCTCGATCTTGGGATCGCATTTAAGGCTCCCACCGCCTCCGCTAAGACAGCGGAAACGATGCCAGTGAGTCTGATGCTCCGAAAGGAACTCAATGCCTATGCCAACGTCAACGAACTCCGGTCATATCCTGGCGTAGAAGCAGCACTTCGGCCTGACATCGATGTTCTGTTGGTTCGCGACAACTCTGAAGGGCTGTTCCAAATGCAGTCGGCATACCCATCAGCGGACATGACGGTCGACTTGAGGTTCATCACTCGGCAGGCTTCGCAACGCATCGCCAGAGTTGGATTCGAGTACGCCATGCGCCGCCGCCGCAAGCTCGCGGTGTGTGCATTCCGTGTAGGAATAAACAGCGATCAGCTATTCGTAGCCTCATGTGAGGAAGTAGCGCAGGAGTACCCCGAAGTTGAGTTCTGGGTTCGGAAGGTGGATGCGTTTGCGGGCACAGTTATAGCGAACCCGTCTCAGTATGACGTCGTGGTGACGCCAAATGAATGGGGATCGATCATGACGGATCTTTTTGCTGAGGCTTGCGGTTCAGTTGGCTTAGCCGCGCGCGGCAACCTTGGCGATGAAACCGGCTACTTCGAACCAATCCACGGCACAGCTCCCGGTAAGGCCGGCAAAGGCACCGTGAACCCCATCTCACAGATCATGGCTGGAAAGATGCTCCTTGACTGGCTTGGCCGGACTCGTGACGATGCGGCTGCAAGAGTGGCTGGTCAGCAGCTCGAGCAAGCGGTCGCGAACGTCTTGTCGGCGGGGAAAGTTCTAACAACAGATCTCGGTGGATCGTCCACGACCTTAGAAATGGTGAGCGCTGTTTCTGACGAGGTTCGTCGGCTGAGCTCCGTCGACTGAATTGACGGTCGTCACGTTCGGGGAACAGCTACAAAGGTCGCCGTAACTCAACGCGCCTTAGGACAAATGACTAGATTGCGTTCGGTCTGGTCCTGCACTGTTGCCCAAGCCGGGTCGCCGCCGCCGGCAAGCCGCGTCGGTGTTCGACTTTGCAACAGGTTCAGGATGGATCAGCCGCAACCTCGACAATCCACTTCGGATCACGATCCAGAACGGTTGAGAATTCGCGCGATGTCTTGCCTTGCCTGAGCGATACCCGCATCCATGAATGGTATATCGCCGCCGATCGTCGCCAATTGGCCGCCACGGGAGATCCAATGCCCAGCGCTCTTGGCGTTACCCGAAAAGATTCCGAACGGGACCGCGTGAATTTTACATTCGGTCAGCACCCGCTCAATGGCATCGGAAACAGCCGAATTCTCCATGTCATTCAGGTACCCCATCGACGCTGCGAGGTCTGAAGGCCCAACCATGATTGCATCCAGTCCGGGCGTCGCGAGGATTTCTTCAAGATTGTCAACTGCCTCGCGCTGCTCAATCATGATCATTACGATGACCTCGTCATTGGCAATGCGAGAGTAAGTTCTCGCACCTCCGACCAATCGAGCTGCCCGTCGAGGGCCAAACCCCCGGATGCCCTCTGGCGGATACTTTGCCGCGGCGACCACCGCTTCAGTCTGCGCCGAGTCCGCAATGCTCGGCACGAGAATACCGTCCGCCCCGATATCAAGGATCTGCTTGATGTCGGTGGCATCACCCGATCTCGCACGTACAATAATGGTCGACGCCGTTGGACTGAGAGCGATCAAGATCGTCTGCAACTGATGAATCGACATTGGGCAGTGCTCCGTATCAACGATGAGGAAGTCGAAGTCCGCTGCACCCATGACCTCCGCAATGAATGGCTCTGCCACAGAAACTAGGCTGCCTATAAGCGTTTCTCCGTTTCGCAACTTGATCTTGAGGTTTGATCCCTGCATGCGCGCCTCCCTTTTCAATTTCAGTGGTTCCAGCGCATCGAAATGAGTACCCAGCTGAGACAGTACCGCCGGACACAGGAAAATGCCGGCTCGCGAGTGAGGCTCGCCGGCACATGAGTTAGCTTTGCAACTGCCCGTGGGTTCCGCATAGTCCCGACGGAAAGGGGTAGGGCGGAGAAATCGATCTCGGCAGGCGGTTGAGTTCTCATATTGGGTCGGAACCAGTCCTCCGGCAGTTCAATTGGTTCACGCTGATCAATTGGTTCACGCTGACCCACGCCATCGGGTCGCCAAAGACAGGTCGCCGTCATCTAAGCGTTTGAAGCTGACCCACTCAACGGCGACGGATCCTTCGAATGTGATCAAGGCGGATCTGCCGGGCCGGGCCCCGCAGGAGACCCTCCGCTTCTTCGGGGTTGACAAGATGGCGCTCCGGGGAGAGACTGTCTCCCAGTTAGTGGTGTGCAAGTCCATTAACTGGCTAACCGAGAAACGGGCTTCGGAGAGGGAGTGGCATGGTGCTGCTTTTGACACAAGTCAGACGAGGGAGCACCGACGAATGAAGGTTGAACCCCCGCTTGCGTTCGACAGACCCAAACTATCGATCAATTCAGCCTCCTCTGATAAAGACAACCGGAAGTGGCGCCCGCCAGCAATATTCATCGTTTCGAATTGAGGACAGTTGTGGATTCTAATTTCATGGCACGGATTCCCATCATCGACTGCGACAGTCACGTCACAGAACCACCGGATCTGTGGACCTCACGGATAGGCAAGAAGTGGGGGGACCAGGCACCACATTTGGAGTGGAACGAACCAACCGGCGAACAACGTTGGCGAGTTGGAGATGCATTGCTCACGGGCGAAGCCAAGTACTCGATGGCGGGCTGGCGCGACTATCCGCCGTCCCATCCACTGACACTGGATGATGCTGATCCGGCATCTTGGAATGCGACCAACCGACTTCAGCGTCTCGATGAATACGGGATTTACGCGCAGGTGTTGTATCCAAATATCATCACGTTTGCTACTCATGCCTTCATCGGGCTTAAAGACCCTCGCCTCGCGCTCGATTGTGTCTACGCCTACAACGACTTCCTTTCGGAATTTGCCGACAACGATCGGCACCGGCTCGTTCCAATCATGATGCTTCCGTTCTGGGACTTGGATGCATCTTACGCGGAGCTAAAGCGGGCCATTGAGATAGGCCACAAGGGCGTCCTCTTTTCGGCTGATTTCTCAAAGGTAGGATTGCCCCCGATCTGGGATCCGTATTGGGACAAGCTGTTGTCGCTAATCCAAGACTCTGGCCTGTCGGTGAATTTCCATATTGGGTTCAGCAACATGACGCAAGAGGAACAGGAGCAGCGCACCGAAGCGTCAGGTGAGCACCACACCCGCATTACGAGCGTTGCCATGATGGGCAATGCCCACGCCATTGCTGATGTCATCTGCACTGGTCTCTGCCACCGGTTCCCCGGCATCAATTTTGTCTCTGTCGAAAGTGGCGCCGGTTGGCTTCTCTATCTCCTTGAATCACTCGATTGGCATTGGAAAAGCTATGGAGGTCTTCGGGACCGGCCAGAGATGGAGCTACCGAGCTTCTATTTTCGTCGTCAGATCTATGGCTCGTTTTGGTTCGAGGAGGAGTCGGCGCGCCGTGTCCTAGATCAGCTTGCCGACAACATCATGTTTGAGACGGATTTCCCGCATCCGACAAGTCTCTCGCCTGGACCGGCATCCGTGGCACGAAACCCGCGCGAGATGGCCGAAGCAGCGCTTTCTGGTTCTCCGGAATATCTCGTTAAAAAGGTTTTCTGTGAGACCGCAGCGCGTCTCTACGATATTGACCTTCCCGTAGATGTGACTGTCTAGTGTCCAAAGGAAGGCTGTCCGAAGGTCATTCAGCCATAAGGCCGCGGGGTTATGCCGCAGCGCGTAGCGCCGTCCTCGCGAGCCGAAGCACGGTTGGATTACCCTTCGAAATCCTCTTAGGTGTGCCGGAATTGTGCCAACGTGTTGCTGCGCTTGGCGATCGGGTGCGGTTTGAAAGCTCCCTTGACGGCAGAACGCGAGAGACGGCGATCGTGGCCACGGCGGGAGCCGTGAAATGCGAATACGAACTCCTAAGCCACATTCCGCTCGCGTTCCAGGAGGGTGTCGCTGAGGCGACAGTCGAGTTGTGCAAGGGCCGTGAAGCAACGGCTCCGAAGGATGAAGCCGTGATCGTTCGGTTCTGCCGAGAGTTGATCAACGATCACCGGGTGAGTGACGCGGCCTTCGATTCGATTCGGTCATTCTTGTCGGAGCCCCAACTAGTGGAGCTATGCGTGACGGTGGGCTACTACGCGCTGCTAAGCGACGTGATCAACGTGTTCCAGTCCTAACCGCCATGCCCATGCCAATGCGAATGCGAACACGCTCAAATTTGGAGCGAAGTTTTGGAAATGGTGGATAAGTCCGAAGCCAGTGCTCAGAATCGTGGAGCGGAGTTGAGGCTCCGAGACGTACTTCTTCGCAATGCTGACCTATACGGCAATGACCCGGCCGTCATATTTGGAGATGTCACAACAGACTGGCGGGAGTTCACCGAACGGTCCTTTCGCCTCGCGAACCGCCTCAGTCAAAGCGGGGTCGAACGGACGGACCGCATTTGTGTCTTGCAACGAAATGGCCCGGAAATACCCGAAATCGCGTTTGCTGCCGCCCTTTTGGGCGCCGCCATCGTTCCGATTAATCCGCGCCTAACGACGGCCGAAGTTGAGTACATTATCACCGACTCAGCCGTGAGCCTCGCATTTGTCGAGCATAAGCACCCAGCGATCGTCGCCTTGCGAGGCACGGAAATGGTAATAACGCGTAGCGAAGACTACGAGAGATACCGGGATGAGGGAGCCCCAATTGAACCGGACGAAATAGAACGAGCCGCTGACCCCATCTTCCATCTGTACACGTCAGGCACGACCGGACGGCCGAAGGGAGTGTCGCTCACGCAACGGGCCATGATCCAAAATGGTCTAACGATCCAACTCTCACAGCGACTCAGACACAACGACGTGTTCTTGACAACCACTCCTCTTACCCACGCGGCCGCAGGGACTCGCATCTTCAGCCTCGCGACTGACGGAATGGCACATGTGATTCTAGAGAAATTTACACCGGATGCCTTCTTTGAGGCGGTAGGACGCCATCAGGTAACGTCAACGATCCTCGTCCCCACTATGCTGCGCGATCTCATCGAATCACCAGGGTTACAGATGGCAAACCTAAGGAGCCTTCGCACTATCGTCTATGGGGCCGCACCAGCAAGTCAGGATCTTGTCACTGCAGCAATCGAACATCTTCCCTGCGACCTTCTCCAAGGATACGGACTGACCGAAGGTTGCCCCGCGCTCCTGATGTTGAGTCCTGAAGATCACGATCAGGCTCGTGCTGATCCAAATCTCCGGCATCGCCTCTCTTCAATTGGACGCCCAGTCCCAGGGGTTCGCATTCGAATTGCAGATGATGAAGGTGGAGCGCTCGCGCGTGGAGCAAGGGGTGAGCTTCAGATCCGGTCGACGAAGGCGATGAATGGGTATTGGCACGCCCCGGACGAGACTGCACTTGCGTTTCGAGATGGGTGGCTTCATACAGGGGA
Source organism: Acidimicrobiales bacterium (assembly GCA_036268775.1). Classification (GTDB taxonomy): domain Bacteria; phylum Actinomycetota; class Acidimicrobiia; order Acidimicrobiales; family RAAP-2; genus DASZIT01. The sequence continues at coordinate 262,334 of DATATM010000031.1, forward strand.
TGTCGGGACGGTGGATGACGACGGCTACGTGTATCTCGTTGGCCGCAAAAAGGAGATGCTCATTTCAGGTGGGTTCAATGTTTACCCATCCGAGATCGAACGCGCCATTGATGAACACCCCAATGTTTCTGAATCGTGCGTCGTTGGTGCCCCGCACGACCGCTGGGGAGAGACACCCATAGCGTTTGTTGTTAAGACTGGACCAGCTACCGAGAATGAGATCCTTGAGCACTGTGAAGTGCTTTTGGCCGACTACAAGAGACCGTCACGGATTGTGTTCGTCGACCATTTGGAACGTAACTCAAACGGCAAAGTGATCCGAGGAGCACTTCGGGACCTGCTCTAGTCACCATCCAATCTCGTAGTGTCGCGTGAGTTTTGTCATAATCGGAGGGGAGCAAAGAACGACAACAGGAAATGTAGTGGCCGCTGCGAGGTGGCTTTGGCGAAGCAATCGAAGAACTCGTTCGACGGCAAGTGAGGAAGCGGCTTTTGCCCTCACGCGGAATCTTTGATCCATGAGCGATGCGATACGCCTAGGAGTGGACATTGGGGGGACCTTTACCGACGCGGTCATCATTGATGGAGAGAGGTCGGTCCGCGCAAAATCCCTCACGACGGTCGATGACTTGAGGTTGGGTGTACTAGACGCCTGCTCTCTTGCAGCGACAAGGCTTGGCACGTCGCTCGACCAATTGCTGCCAAGCGTCAAGCGGTTTGGACTTGGCACTACAGAAGTCACGAACAAGATCGCTACTCGGAACTGGCTGCGAGTGGGACTCGTCACAACCTTGGGGTTTGAAGATGCGGTGCCCGAGGCGAGAGGGCGGTTTGTCTCCGAGGGAGGCTGGTTGGTTCCCCCGCCACAACTCGTCGACCGAAACTGCATCGTGGGGGTTCGGGAGCGGATTGATCGAAACGGCACTGTGCTGCAGGCAATTGATGAATGCGAGGTACTCGACAAGATTGAACATCTGGTTGCCGATCAGAGAATCGAAGCTGTGGCCGTTTCGTTCTTGTGGTCCTTCCTGAATCCCACACACGAGGTGCTTGCGGTTCAGATCATTAGGCGGGAGTTTCCACATCTCCCCGTAACGTCGGGAGCTCAGCTGCATCCGGTTATGCGCGAGTACGAAAGGACAACGTTCGCCTTACTCAATGCGGCCACTGCCGATGGCTTAAACGGGATCGACGTACTCGCAAGCGAATTATCAGAACGTGGGCTCCGAGTGCCGATACTTCTTGTTCACTCCGGAGGTGGTTCTCTTTCGATAGACGAGGCGCGGCGGACGCCGGTACTACTTGCAGAATCGGGGCCGGCCGCCGGAGTTGCAGCTGCCGCAAGCGTCGCCCTCGCCGCAGGACACCCAGATGCGATCACCTGTGACATGGGCGGGACAACGTTCGATCTATCTGTTGTTAGGGGAGGGGCGCCGACTAGGCGCTCACGTGGGGATGTCATGGGCATCTGGACGGCGATGACAATGGTCGACGTGGACTCTATCGGAGCAGGCGGCGGTTCTATCGCTTGGGCCGATGCCATCGGGGGACTCTGCGTCGGTCCACGATCTGCGGGTTCCAATCCTGGCCCAGCCTGCTATGGCAAGGGAGGGAGTGAACCTACCGTGACCGATGCGTTGCTTGTGCTCGGGTTTATGGACTCGGAACGCTTCTTGGACGGGTCAATGACACTTGATCGGGAGGCTTCACTCGGCGTGTGCGGACAATTGGGTGAATCGATTGGCCTTGACCCGATTGAGACGGCCTGGGGCATCCGGGAGATCGCGCTTGCAGGTATGGTCAATGCAACGCGAGGACGACTTGCCGAGCGAGGGCTGGACCCCCGTAGGCACGCCCTCGTCGGTTTTGGAGGCTGCGCCGGACTATTCACCGTTTCGATCGCATCCGCTCTTGGCATCGCAACCGTGATCTCACCGGCTTTCGCCTCTGTTCTCTCAGCCCTAGGCGCAGCAACGTTAGAAGTTCGTCGAGAGCGGAGCCACTTCATGGGAATACCTGTCACCGGCGATATTACGCAAGTCCGCTTGGCTAGCGAAAAACTTGCAATGGCAGTAGACGAAGATCTTTCCAATGACGGTGTCCCCGAAGCAGACCGAACGATCACATTTGAATGGGACCTTCGCGTCAGTTTGCAGAAGTCGGAGCTGTCAGTTCCCATTAGAACTAGCTTGACTGATCCGCTCGCGGTTTCCTACGCCCTCGATGACTTTCATCAGGAGTACTCCTCTCGCTATGGCGTAGGTTCCTTGTCGTCAACCGCCGACGTGGAACTAGCTGTCATTCGCGCAGTCGGTACCGGGCATACTTCAACTCTGTATGGTGATAAGCACGAATCTCGGATTGACGAAGCGAACTCGCCTGGGCGGAAGGTGGCTCGACGTTCTTTACAAGTAGATCGAATAGGCGAGCGCCAGGAAGTAAGTGTTATTCTAAGCGACGACCTTCAAGCCGGCGATGCAATAAAAGGCCCGGTGCTCGTTGATGATCACGATACGACGGTGTGGATGCCACCCGGCGCAACTGGAGTGATGGATAGAAATCGTTCGATCCTGATCGAAGTCGGCCCGGGATGATTGCGCAGTGACTAAGAATGTTGACTCGATTGCGCTTCACGTTATGCGGGCGAATGTTGAGGCAATTGCGAATGAGGGCGTCAATGCCATTGAGCGCACAGCAATCAGCCCCGTCGTAAGCGAAGCGCGCGACGCGTCGTGCGTGATACTTGGCGAAAGCGGCGAGCTGATTGCTGGAGGGGGAGCCTTGGAGTTTCACTTCTCAGCGGGGGGGCACGCAGTCAGGAACGTAATTAGCGTCCACGGCGAAACCATCGCTCCCGGGGACATATTCGTCGGGAACGATCCGCACTCGGATACGGCACTCCACATTCAGGATGTGATAATCGAGAAGCCAATCTTCGTGGGCTCAGAGTTGACTGCCTGGGTGGCGAACAGCGCGCACATGCTTGATTTTGGTGGCATGGCCTTCGGGTCTTACGCTCCCGAAGCCACTGAGTGTTACCAGGAGGCCATTCGCCTGCCGTCCGTTCGGCTGTATCGCGCCGGCGTCGAACAGACTGATGTGTGGGAGATCATTAAGAACAATGTTCGACTACCCGACCAGATGGAGATGGACTTTCGGGCGCTGATCGCGGGATGCAACGTCGCCGAAGAAAAGTTGGTCAAGCTGATTGACCAAGTAGGAGGTCCGGAAGACTTCCGCCGAACGATCCGCGTTATCAACGAACGAACGGAACAAGAGTTGCGCAGGCGAATAGGGCGTATCAGTGATGGTGCGTATCGGTGTACGGGGTTTACGGAGTGGGATTCGGAGTTCTATCGGGTTCCGTGTGAGCTAACAGTCAGCGGTGACGTGCTCACCTTTGACTTTGAGGGTGCCGCGCAACAAGCTCCCCACTTCTTCAACTCGAGGCCGTGGATCATCAAGTCGGTCTTGGTACCCTCGGTGTGGAACGCTCTCGCAAGCGATCTTCCGTTTACAGAAGGAGTTCTTCGTCCCATCGAGGTTAAGTGTCCGGAAGGCACGATCGTCAACTCCAGCCCGCCGGCGCCCGTCGCATCAGCGCACTCAGATGTGGCATGGAATGCGGACACGATAGCGATGCACTGTCTGCACCAGGCTTTGGCAGCTAGTGATGGCCTTCCCGAATCCCTCAATAGCACGGCGCAGTTCCCAGAGGCCGGCCTCGTTCTGACAACGTGGCAGTTCGAAGCCCCAGATGGCAGTAACGATGGCTTCCTGTTGATGGATGGATTGATGGCGGGCGGACCTGGGTCCATTGGCCGAGACGGACCAGACGTGTCCGCATTCGCGAGAGGCCGAGCGGGAATGCTTGACGTGATCGATGTCGAGATCTTGGAGTCGCGATATCCACTATTGGTGGAGGAGAGACGAACTCGGTATGACGCTTGTGGAGCGGGCAAATTCCGATCTGGCGCTCCAATCACAGTCTCAGTCCGGCCCTATGGAGTTGATCGAATTGTCGGTACAATGATCGGCCGCCACTCAAACGCTCCATTTTTGGGTTTCGCAGGCGGATACCCCGGATCGTGCCCGGAACTATGGCTCCACCGCAAAGATGGAAGTAGTACGCCGATTGCCCCACGAGCTTCGAATGTAGAAGTGACGTCGGAAGATGTGTTCCAATGCTGGCCCGCATCGGGAGGGGGGTTTGGAGATCCGATCGAGCGAGCACCCGAGAGCGTCCTTGCGGACTTCCTAAGCGAGCGACTTGACATCGCTCAGGCAGAGAATGCCTATGGCGTACGCTTTACTTCCGACCATCGAATGATCGATCACGAGGCGACATTGTCGCTGCGTGAGGGGATACGTAGCGCTCGACTAGTCGAAGCGATTGCTCCGGTTCGGCCGTGCCCGGACTCGGCTCTTTCGGCCACAACTGGGTACGATCCACTACCTCTAGCGATAGGGGTCGAACAGCGAGGCACTGTTGCAGTTGCGATCGGAAGCGGCGCACCGTTGGCACTCTCACCCAACGATTGGCTGGACGGTTGCCCGACTCTTTCTGAGATTCGAACCACGCGGGCCGGACGGAATCTCACGACCACAACGTATCTAGACCCGCGAACAGGAAGCGCACTTTGCGTCGACGCGGTTCTCGATGGTGAGCAGCGATCGTTTGGAAGTCGACCGAAGCGTTGGGTCACAGCGGGCGAAGGACAAGGGAACGGAGGTTGGCATGCCGTCGAATCGGCCAGCAGATGATCCTATTGCGATCGCGGGATCAGGTGCGGAAAGTCAGACTCCTGAAGCGGCAAGCAACTCGAACGGGGTGGTCCTAATCACAGGGGGCGCTGGAGGCATTGGCTCGGCCTGCGCGACCGCAATGGCGGGACGCGGCTTGACGATTCTTGCGGATGTTGATCTCGAAAACCTTCGGCAAACCGCCGAGACATTACGAGTAAGTGATTCGCCAATCGAGGTGGTACGTTGCGATATCGCTGACCGTGATTCGGTGGCCTCGTTGGCGCAGTATGCGGCTTCGAAGGGCCCGCTCGTATCGATCATTCACACTGCCGGAATCGATTCGCTGATGGGCGATTCCCGCAAGATATTCACAATCGACTTTCTTGGCACTGCATGGCTATTGGACGCACTTGTGCCATTCGTAACGGCGCGAACGACAGCGGTGTGTCTGTCCTCCATCGCGCGATTTCGGCTGTCTCCTGAGTTGGCGGGCGCTCTCGAACCCGTGCTCGCGGATCCGTATGCGGCTGACCTGTTTGAGCATGTGTGCGATGTGGCGGGTGGTGAGATCAGCGCAAGGATGAGTTACGGCATCGCAAAGTATGGAGTAACGCTCCTGTGCCGACAACTGTCGGCTAGATGGGGAGCCTTAGGTGCTCGCATCATCTCAATCTCCCCAGGACTGATTGATACCCCAATGGGCCGCCTGGGATATTCCGGACATCCTGATGTTCGGATACAGGCCGAACGTACCCCGATTCAACGTTGGGGTTCCGACCCCCAGGGTATGCCTGGCCGCGCCGATGATGTCGCATCTACTGCCGCCTTCTTGTGTTCCGAGGGCGCTTCATTCATTACTGGCTGCGACATTGTCGTTGATGGAGGACTTACCGCGGCTACCTCGCTACCTCCCTTTTGATGCTTCCTCTATGCGCAATGTGATGACCGCAGAGCTTGGTCGCAATGCACTTCCAATTCCCGAGCGACGTGGTGTCATGTGATTGGTTGCAAGCGTGCGAGCGACTGTAGAAACAATGCAATGGTCCTGTAATGAGTCTGCTATGGGGCCGGACGTATAGGCGGGACTGACTTTGGTACCGATCAAGGGTGAATGAGAGGGCGGCGTTGCATGCTGGCAATGGGCCTTCCAATCGACGATGTAAGAGTGGCGGTCGATTTGGGCGCTCCAGGCCGTCAAGGAACTAAAGTGCAATGCATGGTTAACTCCTCTTCTCCTCGAATGACTCCGGTACCTGAAGATGAGCAGGATTCGCAAACCCGTGAGCTATTGTCGCAGGTGTTTGTTGATGGAACGCCTGCATCGAACATATTCACTACGTTCGTACGACATCCAGGCCTGTTCCGTAAATGGTGGCCTCTGTCAGCGAAGCTCCTGGTTGGCAAGTTACCAAGTCGGGATCGCGAGCTATTGGTTTTGCGAACGGGCTGGCGCTGCAATTCGGAGTATGAGTGGGGTCAACATGTGTTACTCGCCCCCACATGCGGACTAAGCGATGATGACGTCGCTCGGGTCAAAGAAGGTCCAGAAGTAGCCGGCTGGAGTCAGTTCGATGCGTCCCTGCTGCGCGCCGTTGACGAGCTCCACGATGAAGGCTGCGTCTCCGACGCGACATGGCAGTTTTTAGCTGAACGGTACGACGAACGTCAGCTGATCGAGGTGCCGATGCTGGTGGGCCACTACCATCTCGTGGCATTTACGTTGAACTCACTTGGGGTCCAACGCGAACCCGGAGTACCTGGCTTTAACGGTTAGCTCCGCTGGGTGAGGATTCAATACAAGTGGACTGTCGCTCCCATCAAGAGGCCAAGGTGTGGGTCAACTGGAACCTGTCGATTTGGCAGGTTCATCTGCCACATTGGTGCCTTCGCCCCACAGCGGCGGCCCAGTCGCCAGCCTGGGTAAGCCCCAGTTGCCTTGGCAGCTATCACTGGCTATTGACAAGTAGCTTCAGCGCGACCAAAATAATACAAATAGTGGACTACAGAGTCATTATATGTTAGTGGGGCGAAAATGCCGGATAATGTTCGCATAGCGTGTGGGAGCGCAGGAGCCATCGACCGGGTGCAACTCGCGGTTGACATGGTCGAACAGGGTGACCCGCGGTACCTCTGCCTTGACAGCCTTGCGGAGCGTACGCTCGCGTTGGCGCAGCTAAGAAAGTCCGCTGGAATCGGCGCCGGATACGATTTGCGGCTGCCAGCGTATGCAAGGAATCTGTTTCCACTTGCCCGAGAGCACGGGACAACGGTCATCGGAAACATGGGCGCGGCGGATCCTGAGGCAGCCCTTCAGTATCTGAGCGAAGTAGCGAAGGACTTCGGTCTGGTGGGTCTAAATGTTGCGTTGATCCAGGGGGATGACGTTTTGCAGGCCCTTGAAAAGCTTGATCCAATTCTCCTTGAGACAGGAAAGCGGCTGTCGGCCTTGACGGACCGTATCGTCTCTGCGAACGCATACACCGGTTGCGAACCGATCGTTGATGCGCTCGAGGCGGGAGCACAGCTCGTCATTGGTGGTCGTATCGCGGATAGTTCGTTGTTTCTTGCCCCTCTGGTGCGCGAGTTTGGATGGAAGCTCGACGATTGGGACCGATTGGGAGCCGGGACATGTGTCGGTCACTTGCTTGAGTGCGGTACATACCTTACGGGTGGCAATTTTGCCGATCCGCCATACACCCACGTCGAGGGATTTCACCATCCCAGCCTGCCCCTGGCAGATGTTGAAGCAAGTGGCGCTGCGGTATTTCGGAAGCTTCCGGGGTCTGACGGCGCTCTTAACGCCCTCACTTGCAAGCTCCAACTTGGGTACGAGGTGCACAACCCGAGCGCCCACAAGACCCCGGATGTAGTTGCCGACTTCTCACGCGTTGAGGTCGACGAGGTAGACGGCGGTGTCGGGGTCCGATTTGCGGGAGGCAGTCAGCGCCCCGACCAGCTGAAGGTAGGCGTCGGTGTTGCCGGGGGTTTCATCGGCGAAAATCAGGTGTCCTATGCCGGCTTCGGTGCGCTAAGTAGGGCTCACCTCGCCGAAGAAATTCTTCAAGAACGGCTTAGCCTTCTTGCGGAAAGTGAGAAGATCGAAGAATGGAGAGTGGACCTGGTCGGCGTGAACGCCATCCACGGTCCGCAATCCAAGTTTAGAGACGAATCCGAGCCCTACGAAGTTCACGTGCGGGGTGCGGCGCGTTGTGGCGACCGCCATGCTGCTGAACTCGTGGCAGCAGAAGTGGAGTATCTCATGCTATTCGGTCCTTCGGGAGTTGCCGCCGGTCATCGCACGCGGATCTCGGAGATTGTGTCCACGTATACGGCATTCATCGATAGGTCTGACGTGACGCCGGTCGCGTCAATGGCGACGCTATAAAGCAGAAGGGGTGTCTTATGTATCTCCGCGAAATTGCGTGTGCGCGTGCGGGCGACAAAGGAAATACCAGCAACGTCGTGGTTGTGCCGTACGACGAAGACAACTACGAGTTGCTTAAGAACAAACTGACTGAAGTCTCTGTGAAGGACTATTTCGGGCCGCTCGTACGGGGCGCAGTTCACCGTTACGAAATGCCGGGGATCCGGGCGCTCAACTTCGTGATGGAAGACGCTCTCGGAGGAGGCGTTACCCGGTCGGTTTGGATGGACGCACATGGGAAGTCTCGTGCTTCGTTGATTCTTACAATGGAAATCGGCGATAACCTCAGCCAAGTGGAAGCCGCAGCCAGATGAAGTTGAAACTCACCAAAGTTCGCCGAAGTCAAGTGGGGTGAATCCGTGGCGACGGAAGGCCGTAGCACGGACACTGATCAACTCAATGTCAACTGGACAAAGGAGGCTTTGGACCTCCGGGCAAAGAGCCTCTACGTAAGCCAGCGAAGATTTGAGGCGGATCGATACACTTCCCTCGACTTTCTTGCCCGCGAAGACCACAGCGTGTGGCGTCACGCATGGCAAATCGCTTGCCTCGAATCCGAAGTAGCAGAGGTCGGTGACTACGTCGAATATCGAATAGTCGATGAATCGATTCTCGTCATCAGAGAAACGCCAACCCGGCTTCGAGCGTTGTCCAACGTGTGTCGGCACCGTGCTACGGCTCTCAAGGCGGGCTCAGGAAATGCTCGCGAACTACGATGCCCATTCCATGGGTGGCGGTACGGTCTCGATGGTTCGCTATTGGAGATCGTGAACGACTGGGACTTTCCTGAGACACGAGCGCAGAATCCTTGCCTACCCGAATTTCTTCTCGAGACATGGCAAGGATTCGTTTTTATTAACCTCGATACCGATGCGGCTCCCCTCTCCGAATTCCTCGGGCCCCTCGAGCCAGAGTTCGACCGATACGCGATGGAATCTCGATACCGAGCCGCAGGGATCCGGATGGTGCTGCCGTGTAATTGGAAGGTTGCAGCCGCCTCGTTTCCTGAGACGTATCACGTTCCCTGGACTCATCCGCAAATTGGCTCGTGGGTTAGCGATGTGGACTCAACCCTTATACCACTGGGCCTTCATGGCAAATGCGTAAATGCAAGGCGCCCATCCCCGAACAACGCATTCGAAGTCGACGATGAGACGTACCTCGCGGAACAGCTGGGGTTCCTCAATCGGGAGGCAATGGATACCGCCATGGAAGGATTGGAAAATGGTTTCGGAGCTCGGGAGATCCTGGCTCAGGTTCAGCGACAGCGCTTTCTAGATAAGGGTTTCGATTTCGCTGACTGTCCTAACGATGAGTTCGTCGACGGAAAGGGATATTGGATTTTTCCGAACGCGATCGCGTACGTTGGGCTCGGAACAGCTGGCCACGTCTTGCGCTTCCTGCCCAACGGGCGAGACCCAAATACCTGCGTGGCTGAATTGTGGCTTATGACATTCCCAGATGATGCCAATGCACCGATGGCGAACGTTCCCATGTCCTCGTACCCACTCGGCACCTCTGTTACTGAGGCATTCGAAGACAGCCATGGATTTCATCCGCTCGGACCCGTACTCGATCAGGACCTCTCGAATTTGGAATCGATTCAACGCGGACTTCAGTCTGCACACTATCCAGGAGTTTCGTTCGGCCTATATCAGGAGAGTCTTATCCGAAACTTCGAAGAGGCCCTTGATGGCTATTTGGAGAGGTTTGACAAGCCGAGTCGATGACTACGGCTATTAACATTGAGGACTATCAGGAGATTGCCAGGAAGAAGCTTCCTCGACCTGTCTTCGACTTTATCGAAGGCGGATCCGGTGACGAAACATCGATCGCCGCAAATCGGAGTGCATTTGATCGGCTGAGCTTCGTGCCCCGCGTGCTTGTCGACGTTGGGAAGCCCGATCTGACCACCACGTTCTGTGGGTCACCATTACAGACCCCAATTATGCTTGCACCCACTGGGCATTCAGGGATCGTGCACCCGGATGGCGAACGTGCAGCGGCTGTCGTCGCCGCGGAGTTGGGAACTCTCGCATTTGTATCAACAATGTCGACGTACACGATCGAAGAAATCGCTGCCACAGTCGACCCGCCTCCCTGGTTCCAACTGTATTCCCTCAAAGACAAGGGTTTGGCATCGGCCCTCGTCGAGCGCGCTGCTGCGGCGAAACTCCCTGGCATCTGCCTCACAGTCGATACAGCAGTTGGCTCTCGTCGAGAGCGGGATCTTCGCAACGGATGGTCAGTGCCCCCGAAAATCGTAGGCCGCAATGGACTTTCGTTCTTAGCGCACCCGGCATGGGTGGCGCGCGCGGTACGACATCGTCGCGTCCTGGTTCGAAACATCGACCCGCTGGCGCCCCTCCCGAAATTGAGGAACTTGATCACGGCCGCATCCGCAAGCACTGATGCCGTGTTGCGCCAGCTTGACCCGAGTGTGACCTGGGATGATCTTGCGAAGTTGCGGGCGGCATGGGGCGGATCTTTGGCCGTGAAGGGAATTCTTAACCCTGCGGACGCAGCGCGGGCCGTCGCTCTTGGAGCGAACGCAATAATTGTGTCAAACCATGGCGGGCGGCAGCTCGATGGCGCTTGCGCCACCCTCGACGCTCTTCCAGGAATTGTTGATGCGGTAGGCGACCAGGCGGACGTTGCGATAGACGGAGGCGTTCGGCGTGGAACTGATGTAATAAAGGCGCTTTGTCTCGGTGCCCGTGCATGTTTGATCGGCCGTCCATGGTTGTGGGGGCTTGCCGCCGGAGGTACGGCCGGAGTCAGAGCCGCCCTAGATCTATTGCGGGTTGAGCTCGAGATCGGACTCGCGTTGGTGGGACAGCCGAACGCCCGGTCGCTTGACCAATCCTATCTGGCGCCAAATGGCCTTTAGGGACTCGACAATCGATAGTCACCATCGCCGGCTGGGGACTCAGGTCGTGACTAGGGTCTACTCGCTTCGTCTCCAGAGGAGCGTTGTCGTGTCGTGCCGAGGGTGACCGTTGAGCCGAAGGGCATCATCCTTGATGTCATGGATGGTGAGACAATTATGGGTGCAGCCAGCCGCGAGGGTTATCAATGGCCGACCGTATGTGGGGGGCAGGCGTCGTGCAAGGCGTGCACTTGCGAGGTCCGTAGCGATCCCGATGCCCTGGCTTCACTGAGCCGACTCGAACTAACTGAACTTGAGCGAACTTTTCCAACTCTGCATCGTGACGGGTGGCCACTTCGCCTTGCTTGTCAAGCCAAGCCAATCGCGGACGTGACCGTCTTCAAGCGTGGCGTTCGCCGGCTAACAGGGGAATGATCGGGCGCACCTCAGCACATGCTCGACAGACCGCGTACATCTTGGACACTGTGCCCCTTGCGGCACCGGAATGGGATACCCAACCATCGCCGGCGACAATCCATCAGCAAGGCGTTCCCGTCAGGGGATGCAGCCTCTTCTTCCCGCTCCATCATCGAGGAGCACACGGAAACACCCACAGTGATCAACCGAAACACTATTCACGCGGAGGGGTGACAGATCCGTTGACGAACATTGAATGGTGTGCTACAACTGGTCATGTATTGACGGGGGAAACCACTATATGGTCCGTCTAAGATTGGGGAGGGCAAGAATGCGACTGAAAATGCGGGGCTCACTGAAAGTTATCCCGCTGATCATTATGGGGATCGTTATTGCCTCATGTTCAAGTGGGCCTAGTGCCACCGGCGCTACCACTACTTCCGGCCCCGCGCCTACTGGTCCATTGCAGACCGTAAATGTCGCTGTCCCGGGGTTCAACTATACGCAGGACGCGTTCTACGTTGCCGATGCGAATGGATATTTTGCGGCACAGGGAATCAAGTTGCACATCGATGCAGTTGGCTCGAATCTAGTCACTGCCGTTGAATCTGGCCAAGACGATCTCGCCTACATCGGTACTGGGCTGGCGCTAAGCATCGTTCACAATGGAAAGCCGGTCTCCATTATCTACAACGCTCTTGGGGGAGGAGCTGGGGCGGTGCTCGCGGCCCATCCTGGCATTACAAGCGTTTCCCAATGCAAGAGCTTCGCTACGTTGGCCCCAGGGAGTGCCGCATACGGATGGGCAGTTGAGTATGCGAAGTCCGTCGGTCAGCAGACGCCGAACATAATCCCCGTCTCGACTCAGGCCTCGATTGTTGCTGCTGTGGTTGGAGGGGAGGCTGACTGTGGGCTGAACGACTATTCCTCCTGGGCACCCGCGTTGAGCCAAAAACAGGTTGTGATTCTGAGCAACACGACGATTGTGAAAGACCGGCCAAAATTTATACCTCCATCGTTTCCGGAAGCCGCTATATTCGGACTGAAGACCTATCTAACTTCCCACACGGCGCTTACCGTTAAGTTCCTTACGGCGTACCAGAAGGCCATCACCAACGTGGTACAAAAAGGCAATGCCACTCAGATCGCCGGTTTATTGCAAACGTCTCAAGCGGCTCAGGGAAGCTACTCGTCCATGCCCCTCGCAACGGTCGCGACTCAGGTAAAGAATGCGCTGAGTTGGTATTCTCCCAACAATGGCTTCATACCCAAGTCCGATTGGCCTCAAGCGCTGACGGTGTTTCAAGCGCAGGGCCTGACTTTTGTGACGGGGCCGACGTATTCTTATGGAAGCGTCGTGGACATGTCGTATTATGACAAGGCGACGGGGCACGCCTAGGTTGGCGGCCTCGATGTGTGGCTTGGTTGTGCCTTATACCAATGTGAATGTAGGAACCGTCGGGGGGAAGAGTGGCTGATATTGTTCCGGCGACGCGAGATAGCCTTGTGTCGGAGAATGGATCGGCCAGTCCCTATACGCCGCTTCCGATTTCAAATGGCATGACTAGCGAGGTTTCCCTCGAGGGTGTCTCTTTTAGCTACCCCAATGGCGTCAAAGCTCTTGAGTCGGTTGAGCTGACCGTCCCCCGCGCCCACACCGTCAGCATCGTCGGTCCGAGCGGGTGCGGAAAATCAACGCTGCTAGCCATAGTTGCAGGACTTACGCTTCCGACTTCGGGCACCGTAACTCGTTGCAAAGTGGAACCCGGCCGACTACCTGTGACAATGGTGTCGCAGAAGGAAACACTTCTGCCGTGGCTCAAGGTAAAGGATCAGGTCGGTCTCCATTTTCGCCTTCGTAGACAACACAAAACCGAACGGGTAAGAGCCTGGGTACAGGATCTTCTTGATCTCGTTGGCTTGGGGGACTTCCAAGATGCCTACCCTTACCAACTTTCTGGTGGTATGCGTCGACGAGTGGCGTTCCTGACAGCAGTTGCACCCATTCCCCAAGTCCTACTTCTCGATGAGCCCTTTTCGTCAGTCGACGAGCCAACGCGTCTCGTGATTCATCAGGATGTATTCGATATCACAAGGCAATACGAAATTACCACCGTGTTGGTTACGCATGACCTCGCAGAGGCCATGTCCCTCTCAGACGAAGTCATTATCCTCTCTCGCGGGCCCGGAAGAGTGGCAGCCGTGCATACCATGCCATTCGGACCTGAGCGGGACATCGTGGCGCTACGAGAACAGCCAGAGTTCCTGGAACTTTATGGGAAGCTATGGAGAGAGTTGGGTTTGCAGCTCGACAACGGTGGTCGTAAGAGACAGCGGAGTTTTCGCGACTCGACCAGCCATAGGCCGGATTGGATGACTGAAGGATGAAGAGGCGATCGGATCGTTCGGTCGGTCGCGTCGCGATACTCAGTGCTCAGATATCCGTACTGGCCGCGTTCTTGCTCGGCTGGCAGTATCTCCCGCAGATTCATGCGTTGAGTTCGCGGTTTCACTTCCTAGACCCGATCTTCATAAGTTCGCCGTCGGCGGTTGCTCGATCGCTCTACGATCAGACGACGGGAGCTGGGGGTACCGCCACGATCTGGAGTTATGTTGTCCCTACAATGGAGGCCGCCCTCATTGGGACCGTAATTGGCGTTGTAGGTGGTCTGTGCATCGGTTTGTTGCTAGCGAATAGCGGTACTCTAAATCGCGTGTTTAGGCCTCTACTAATTGCAATTAATGCGGTTCCTCGCATCGCACTCATACCAGTCTTCCTCATAGTATTTGGCCTCTCTGTCAAGGGGACGGCTGCGGTTTGCGTTGCTGTCGTCTTTTTTGTGGCCTTTTTCAACGCTTACGAGGGAGGGTCAAGTGTTCCATCTGAAGTCCTTGATACGGTCGAACTGCTTGGAGCCAGTCGATGGCAACTTGTCACCCGCGTTCGGTTTCCCTACGCGGCTGCATGGACGTTCGCGGCCCTTCCCCTCGCTATCACTTTTGCAATACTTACTGTGGTGACGGCCGAGGTACTTATCGGGACGCGTGGACTCGGTCGGCTCCTTCTCATTTCTTTGCAAGATGGGCAATCAACGCTAACATTCACGGTCGCAATTGTACTCAGCGTCCTTGGGTTGGTCGCGGTGGGGATTACCGAATTCGCAAAGAGTCGAGTCCTTCACTGGTGGGGAAGGACTTAAGGCGAGAAGTTGGTCGGGTCGTGTCACTCGACTTTGACCGAATTTCCACTCCGCCCCAGCTGTTGGCCGCAGCATGACCAGATGCGTTGGCGGGCCGAGTGTCGCAGCAGTCAGAAACGGAACCGGTGGGACGGTTCAGACGGTCATTCGAGGCCACCGCCTCATATTGCCGCAAACGGTCTGAAGCGGTCCTCGGAGATGGCGCGGAGGTCGGGTGGGAGCTCAGGGGTAGTTGCCGCCGTTTCGGTCGAGAAGCATTGGGCCGGCGTGGACATAGCAATTCCCTGGTGGGGACGATCGGTGTTGCAACTGAGCACCGGGGTGTCGAGTTCCTTTTGGGCGATGAGTAAGGAGGGGAAGATCTGCCCGGCCAAGAATTCCTGACGCAAGGTGCGGTGGAACCGCTCGATCTTGCCGGTCGTCGTCGGCGAGGCCGGAGCGGTGAGCCGGTGGGTGATGCCGTTCCCGCCAGATCTTGTCGAAGAGCACTTCGGTGGGCTTCAAACCGAAGCGGTTGGTGAAGATCTTGCCGTTGTCGGTCAGGATCTCCTCAGGCGCCTCGTGGCGCTCGAGCGCCTGGGCCAGGAATCCGCAGACGGGTCGGGCCGTGGCTCGGAGCATGATGCCGGCACACCCACAAAACCGGGAGTGATCGTCGACTCCGGTCAGCACCCTGCACTCGCCGCCATCCTCTGCGGAGCTCTAAGAGTCGGGCTTCGATATGAGCCGCCATCTGGTGCGGGCAGCCATGCGGCCGGTGGGACTGTTCAGCCAAAGCTTCGAGGCCACCTACCTCATATCGCCGCAACCAACTGTGAAGGGTCTGGCGACTTACCCCGAATGCCTCGGCGACTGCCTTCACCGTCAACCCGTCCCGCAGGCCGCCCAACACTGCTTGATACCGCTGTTCCATCTTGGTTGTCTCCAACAACACTCGTCCACCTCCTCGGCTCGTTGAGCAAGCCGAGGCCGGTAGGTCCGAGGTGTCAAGCCATCACCCGACACTCTGTAAAGGATCAGGCGAGACCGTGTAAAAGATCAACCGAGGCCAATCTGGCAAAGATCAGCCGAATCAATACAATGTCTGGTGGGCCGTGCGAGTCTCGATCTCGCCACCTTGGGATTAAAAGTCCCCTGCTCTACCCGATGAGCTAACGGCCCACCGGGAAAACTACCTGTCCTGACGGCTCGGGGAAGCAAGGTGCAGAGTCGAGGTCCCGGGATGCGGCCTTTTGCCCTTGGGTTGTGCGGCCCGTGCAATTGGCGGCCGACTTCCTCAAGGATTTGAGCGACTGGGCCGATGATCTATCACTCTCGTCGGTCGGTACGGTTCCATCCTCCGCACGTCGAGTTGTATCAACCCCGACATAGTCGGGCGCGTGAATCGGCTGAATCAGCTGACTTGGTTGCGCGCGGCCCAGTGACGAGTGTTTCAGTTCGAGCGAATCGGTGCGGGAGATCGGCCGAGCCGCCTGATTGTCCGCCGAATCGTCGAATATCGAAAGTTAGTGAAGGTAGCTCAGTTCCCCTCCCATGGTTCAGACAACGGGCACTACGACTTTCCGCGACCTGGGGGCGGGGTCGCGCCATCAACCACCCCGGTACCGGTCACGGGTTGCCATCGACGGTCCATGGGTTCTCGATGCCCTGGCATAGCCCCGCGGGAGTCGTGAAGAAGTTCTTCGTATGGCTATCGGTGCTGGTGATGGGGGTCATCGCCAGCACCGCGTTCCAGTTGGCGTTGCCGGCGAACGCTCATGCCAGCCTTTCCGAATCACCCCCGGGTACCGAACAGTTTTCGGGACGCGACGTGTACAACCCGGACGTCATGCCTAACCCCAACGGCCAAGGCTGGATCATGTGGTACGGCGGTTGGCAGACCCAACAGACGGCCGATTCCGGTCAAGGGGACACCATCTACGAGCGGACCGCCCCCGCCTACAACGGCCCTTGGACGACTCCAACCACGGTGTTGGTCGCCGCCCAAGTTGCCCCGCAGATCACCGAAGTGAACCATCCCGCCGTCAGCGTGGCCACGGTGGGGAACTCACTTGTCTACACGATGTTCTTCACGGTCCTGGCGTGCCAATCCGGTTCGTCGGTCTGCACCAATGCTCAACAGCTGGAGAGCCACGGGCAAACTTGGTCGGCAATATCCCTCGACGGCATCAACTGGGGTTCATTTCAGCGACTGACGGTTTCTGATCCGAATCAGGTGGGGGTCACCTCGCCGTGGAGCGTCGTCCAACCCTCGGGAGCGCAACAGTGGCTGGTCTACTACCACTCCGGCTGCCAAATCGGTGTCGCCAGTGTCGACGCTAACCGGAATGTGATCTCGGATGGGATTGTCTACAAGGGCACCGGAAGCCAATGCATGGCCAGCCCCCACGTTGTGGAGGTGGGCAACACCTGGTACATGTTCTTCAACGTGCTAGAGCCGACCTATGGAGACTCCGTTCGCTTCGACATCTGGCAGACCAGTTCCAACTCCCCGACTGATTGGTCCCACTCGACCCCTTCCCTTGCGTTCTCGGTGGACGGGATCAATTCGTGCGCGCTGCTTGCCCCCGATGTGGTCCCCGTGAATGACAGCCGGTATTTCATCTACTACGGGAGGGTGGGGACTGGCGCGTCGGGTCGATGTGGCGACCTGACCCAGTCAAGCTCGATGGAGCTGAACTCCGGTGCGTTTCCGACCGATCCTCCCGGGGCCACGTCGCCACCGGGTCCGTCCCAGGGCTGCGTGAAGATGGCTCCCGGTTCGGTGGTGGGCATGTACGCCACCCCGACCGATTTTGGTTACTGGATCGTTGACAACCTGGGCCACGTGGATGCCTGTGGCGACGCCTCCACCAGCTACGGCCAAATCACGGTGCCCCTCACCTCCCCCATTGTCGGCATGTCCGCGACCCCTGACGGCAGGGGCTATTGGCTGGTGGCGAGCGACGGCGGCATCTTCAGCTTCGGGGATGCAGGGTTCTTCGGGTCCGCCGGTGGCTTGGCGTTGAACAAACCCATCGTAGGCATGGCGTCCACGCCGGACGGGAGCGGCTATTGGCTGGTGGCGAGCGACGGCGGCATTTTCAGCTTCGGGGACGCCCGCTTTCACGGTTCGACCGGCAGTATCAACCTCAATAAGCCGATCGTCGGTATGGCCGTCGATCCGGTGACTGGTGGGTATTGGATTGATGCCTCCGATGGCGGGATTTTCGCCTTCGATGCCCCGTTTTATGGCTCGATGGGTGGACGGCCACTGGCCCAACCGGTGGTGGGCATGAACGTGAACCTGGCCAACGACTCCTACTACCTGGTTGCCGCCGACGGCGGCGTGTTCGCATTCGGCGCCCCCTTCTTGGGTTCTACCGGGAGCATCAGGCTGGCTCGCCCCATCGTGGCGATGGAATCGGGTCCGGCCGGATTCGGGTACCGGTTCGTCGCCAGTGACGGCGGGGTCTTCTCGTTCGGCACCAGCCAGTTCTACGGATCCGCCGCTTAGCGCCGCCAAGAGATTTGGCCGGGGCCGATTGGCCGACCCCCGGTCTTTGATCCAGCCCGACCCGATGAGGTTGCCCGGTAGCTTCCTAGAGTGGCCGTTAGGCCATCCAGGTCGCGGGTAACGGGGCGTTGCCGACCGCGATGATTCAACGGTCAGGGAACGGGAGGACGCGAACCGTGCACGTGCTCGACAATCCGGTATGGCATGCCCTGAGGGGACCTCAACAAGTCCTGGGCCGGTCCACTGAACGGGTAGGCCGCTTCGACGAGGACGTGTCTCCATTCGGTGCCCTCGCCGACGGAGCGGACGTGGACTTGGCTTGGCCGGAACTGGCCCGGCTGCTCGGCCCCAACGGGACTGCTGAGCTCACCGGTGATCTGCCCGATCCTCCGGCGGGGTGGACGGTCACGTCCCGTCTCGAGGGGGTGCAGATGGTGGCCGAGAGGCTGCGCGGACAGCCGACCGAGCCCGGGTCCCGGCGGGAAGGAGCAACCTCGTCCCCGCCCCGGCAGACCGCCCCGGAGACCTCGGCGGTCAAGACCGTTGCCCCGTCCCCGGTACCCCTCGACGCCGCGAACGTCCCGGAGATGATGGCGCTGGTCAAGGTGGCGCAGCCCGGCCCGTTCGAGGCACGGACCATCGAGTTCGGCGGTTACCTGGGGATCCGAATCGACGGGGATCTGGTGGCCATGGCCGGTGAGCGTCTCCGTCCACCCGGGTACACCGAAATCAGTGCGGTGGCCACCCACCCCGACTACCGGCGTCGGGGTCTGGCCCGGCAGGTGGTGCTCTCGGTGGCCGACAACATCATCCGGCGTGGCGACACCCCAATCCTTCACGCCCTGCTCCGCAACCCCGGTGCCATCGACCTGTACGAATCCCTCGGGTTTACCGCCCGACGCCCGATGACGTTCCAGTGTTTGGAGGCACCGGGATGACCACCACCGTCGGTTGACCGCCGACGGCCACCCTGGCTCCGACCGCGCCGCTGGCCAACTTCAGGGACACCAGGGTGCCGTTGCCTCCCCCCACCCAGGCGGTGCGCCCATGGTCGGAAAGCGCCAATGCTTGGGCGGTGGTTCCCACCGACAACGGAGCACCGGCGCGGTGGCGGATCAAGTCGACCGGCGTCACGTTGTCACCGCCGCTCACATAGGCGACGGTGCTCGACCTCCAGATGGCGATATCGGTGGGATTGCCGGCGACCGGGATGGGTGGCTCAGCGGTCAGGCGCACCAGGTCGACGGGCGTGACCGCGCCGGACTCGAAGTCGGCTACCAGGGCGGTGGTGCTGTCCGGGCCGATCACCACCGCGTCGGGCTCGGGACCGGCCGCCACCGGGGCCAGGGGCGCCATCGCCGGCAGGTCGAGAGGAGTGATGGTGCCATCCTGGTAGTTGGCCACCAGGGCCAGCTTCCCGTTGGGAGCGATGGTGACCGCCACCGGTTGGTGTCCCACTGGGACGGGAGTACCCACCTTCATCGACGGGAGGGCCACCGGAGTCACGGTGTTGTCGCCGAAGTTGGCCACCAACGCCAGCGAACCGTCAGGGGTGACCGCCACCGCGTCGGGCTCGAGACCGACGGTGGCTCCGCCGATCGCCTTGCCGGTGGCGGTGGAGATCTCGCTCAGCCGGTTGATGCCCTTGTCCGTCACCAGGAGATGGGCACCGTCGGGAGTGGCGGCCATGGCCGCCGGTAGCGAGCCGGTGGTGATGGTGCCCAAGCCAGTGGCGGAGGCGGTGTCGACCACCGTCAGGGTGCTCCCCGGATCGGCCAACCCGGCGACGGTGGCCACGTAGGCCGCGGTCCCCGGGGAAGCGGCCGACGCTCCCGCGGCTCCACAGCCGGCCAGCAGCGCGGCTCCGGCCAGGAGCCATCCCGCCAGGGCCATCGAGGTCACCCCGGCGTGACCACCCGCGATCTTGCCGACGGATCGGATGGGCGCGGTTTTCGCCGGTTGTTCCGACCGGGCTCGGGACGGCACGGGCACGGTGAGTTCAACCCCGGGCACACGAGGCGCCGAGCTCCCGGGCGGCGTCCCGCCACCCGGGAAGGTCGGTCACCGGAAAGTAGTCGCCGGTCCCGGTGTCCTGTTGGTAAGGGACCGGCTCCGGGAGCCCGCCGGCCAGATCGGCCACCGCCGCCAGCAGGACGTCGACCTCCTCGCCCGACGTCCCCAATCCCGCGCTGGCCCGTACCGCCCCGGGGACATTGCGGTGGTCACCCCCGAGCACCTCGTCCCGGTAGGCGTTGACGGCGACGTCGTCGAGGCCGAGCAACCGCACGACGTAGGGATGGGCACAGAAGCATCCGTGCCGTACCGCGATCCCGAACTCGGCACTGAGCCGGGCCGCCACCCGGGCGTGGTGCATCCCCTCGATGGTGAAGGCGGCCACCGGAAGGGTGTCGACGCCGCTGTCCGCCGGCGGACCGAGAAGGTGCACGCCGCCGATGGCGGACAACCCCTGCCGGAGCCGACCAACCAACGCCTGCTCATGGGCGGCGATCCGCTCCCAGCCGATGGCGCCGAGCCCGTCGATGGCGGCATGGAGGGCTACCGCTCCGACCACGTTGGGAGAACCGGCCTCCTCCCGGTCGGGCGGGGCCGTCCACACCACTTCGTCCAGGCCGACCAGGTCGACGGCGCCACCGCCGGCCAGAAACGGATCCCCGGTCTCGAAGGTGGAGCGGGGCCCGATCAGCGCCCCCGATCCGAAGGGGGCGTAGAGCTTGTGGCCGCTGAAGGCCAGATAGTCGGCCGAGACCGGCAGGGGCCGGTGGGGAGCGAGTTGGGCGGCGTCGACGGCTACCGGGATGCCCCGGTGGTGGGCGCTCTCGACGATGGCGTCGAGCGGAGGCAGCCAACCGGTGACGTTCGATGCCCCGGTGATGGCCAGCAGCTTCGGGGCCGGGTCGGCGTCCAGGGCAGCCTCCACGTCCTCCACGGTGAAGGTGCCTTGGGTGGTGCATTCCACGTAGCGGCGCTCGGCTACCCGGCCCCAGGGCAGCAGGTTGGCATGGTGTTCGACCACGGTGGTCACCACCACGTCGGTGGGGGACAGCCGTAACCGGTAGGCCAGATGGTTGATCGCCTCGGTGGTGTTGCGGCACAGCACGGCCACGTCGTCACCGTCGGGATCCCGGCCGGCGAAGGACAACACCGCCCGACGGGCGTCCTCGTAGGCGGCGGTGGCCCGGCGGGACCGGTAGCCGGCGCCGCGGTGGACGCTCGAATACCAGGGGAGGAACTCGGTCACCCGGGCGGCAGCAACCGCCAACGACTGGGTGGAGGCCGCCTGGTCGAGTTCGATGGCGGGCCGGTCGATCCCATCGAGGCAGGGGACCAACTGGCCGGCCCCGATCAGCTCGGCCAGCGGGTCGGCCGGCGACGGAGTGCCGCGGGATTCCGCGGTGGAGGTGCTCACCCCATTCACCCTACGGGTACCATGCCGGGGATGAACGCCGACCTCAACCAGTCAGACACCCAGGTCGTCGACGGTGGAACGACCGCCGGCGGAGGGGTGGATGCCGAGGTCAGGGGGGACAAGCCGGCCGAGGGCGGGGTGACCGAAGCCGACATCGACGCCGTCGATGCCCTCCTCAACGACGTCGAGCAGTCGCTGTCCCGGCTGGATGCCGGCACCTACGGGAGGTGCGAGGAGTGCGGCGAACCCATCGATGAGGCCCGGCTCGCCGAACTCCCCACCGCCCGGACCTGCGGCGCCTGCCCGGTCTGACTGCCTTCTTATTCTGACCGGCTACTTCTTGGTCTCCCAGAAGATCTTGTCGATCTCGGCGATCTGGGCCAGCAAGCTCTCGCCCACCTTGGCGTCCGTGGTCTTCTTGGCCTCGCCGGCCGTCTTGGTGGCCTTCCAGAACAGGTCGTGAAGTTGCGGGTACTTCTCGAGGTGCTCGGGCTTGAAGTAGTCGGTCCACAACACCCAGAGGTGGTGCTTGACCAGATCGGCGCGCTCTTCCTTGATGATGATGGCCCGGGTCTTGAAGACCTCATCGTCCGAGTCGTTGTACTTGTCCATGGTGTTCTTCACCGACTCGGCCTCGATGCGGGCCTGGGCCGGGTCGTAGACGCCACAGGGCAGATCGCAGTGGGCGTGCCCGGTCACCGGTGCGGACAGTTGGTCGAGCGTGGTCAGCAGACGGTCAGCGATTCGCATGGGGCAAGGCTCCTTGTGTTCTGTGGTGCAGAGTGGTTGAGATGCAATGCCGGCCCACCTTATCGAGGATGCCCTGATGGCGGCCCGTCCAGGTCGTTCTACCCGGAAGCCGGGCGGAGCAATCCTCGGCGCCGCCGCGCTGTCGGCGATCGCGGGTGCGGCGGTGCTGTCCCGATCGGTGCACCGGGTGAAGGTGGAGGGTGGATCGATGGCCCCCGCCCTGCTGCCCGGCGACTGCCTGCTGGTGGTGAGGCCGGCCTACCGGGGGCTTCGGCTTTTCTCGGGCCAGGAGCCATGGCTGGAGCCCGGAGAGGTGGTGGCGGTGCGCGACCCCAGGCATCCAGGCAGGGTTCTGGTCAAGCGGGTGGCGAGAGTGGACGGTGACGGCGCCAGCCTCGAGGTCCTCGGCGACGCCAGCCATGCCAGTACCGACAGCCGGACGTTCGGACCGGTCCCGATGTCATCGGTGCTGGGGCGAGCCGTCTACCGATACGCCCCGCCCGGGCGAACGGGCCGTGGCCCCTGGGTGGCGGGGTACGATCGACGGTAATGGCGAGTCTCCAGGCTGACCTCGGTCGTCTTCTCACCGACTCCTACCTCCGCGGTATCGAGTCGAAGTCCCTCGACGACATCCGCTCCATGCGGGCGGAGTGCCAGTCGGCGGAAGTCGCCCTCTCCTACCTCCGGCGGCTGGCCCAGGGCCGCCTCGATATCGTCCAGGCCTACCTGGTCCGCCCGGTGGCCGACGGCGACCCCGCCGCTACCGAGCCCCCGGATCTGGCCGCCCTGGTCGAGGGGCTGCCGGCCATCCTCTCCTCCGGTCCCGGACGCCCTCCCGGGCCGGGTCACATGGTGACGGTGCTGGCTCCCGACACCGAAGACTCCGACCTCACCGCCGAGCTGGACTCGGTTGTGAGCTCCGACGAGATCGGCCACCTCGGTGAGCTGAGCCAGGAGCGGCTCAGCGTCATGGCCGACGGCCTGGAGGAGATCGAACGCCGGGTGTCCGCCGACCGCCGGGCCCTCCACCAACGGATCGACACCCTCCAGGCGGAATTGGTGAGCCGCTACAAGACCGGCCGCGCCTCGGTCGACGGCCTGCTGTCGTGAGGGGCAAGAAGGAACTCGGTGCCGAAAGGATCCCGGTGGTGAAAGAGCTGCCGGAGCGGTTCAACGAGCTCGGGTCGTTCATCCGCGAGCAGCGGGGGAGCGCCCGGCTGTCGTTGCGCCGGCTCTCCGAGCTGGCCGGGATCTCCAACCCCTACCTGAGCCAGATCGAGCGGGGGCTGCGCCGGCCGTCGGCGGAGATCCTCCAGCAGATCGCCAAGGCACTCCGGATCTCGGCGGAGACCCTCTACGTCCAGGCCGGGATCCTGGAGAAGCCGGACGGGAACACCGACCTGGCCCGCCACATCTTCGGCGACAACAACTTGAACGAAGAGCAGAAGCAGGCCCTGATGCGGATCTACCTCTCCTTTCGGCACGAGAACGAGGACAACGCCGATCTGGCCGCCGCGGCGGCGTCGGCGTCGCCTGCGTCCTCGCCCGGGGACGCGCCATCGACCGAGGCAACGGTGGCTGTCGAGGCGTCGGTGTCCGGGGCCCCATCGGAGAGCCCCTCCGGAGCCGAAGGGGCTACCGACCGGGGGTCGGTGGCCGGCTGAGCCGGTTGGCCCGGCGCTCCGGCGCTGGATCTGGGTTGGATGTGGGTTGGATGGGGGAATTAGCCGTGCGGGCGGGGTGGATGCGGCCGGCGGTCGCCCGGCGGGGATCGGGGGACGGGCCGGTCGAGGTTGCCGCCGAGTTATCGGGTCATCCCTATAGGCTCGGCGAGGCATGAGACGCCTGGCCGTACTGTCGTTGCACACATCGCCGCTGGCCCAACCCGGAACCGGGGACGGTGGCGGCATGAACGTCTACGTGCGCGAGCTGTCCTCCGCCCTCGCCCGGTCGGGGGCCGAGTGCGACGTGTTCACCCGGTCGTGGTCGGACACCCTCCCGGCCGTCGTCACCGTGGAACCCGGGTTCCGGGTGCACCACATCGCCGCCGGCCCGCCGACCCCGATGGCCAAGGAGTCGCTGCCCGGGGTGGTGGACGAGTTCGCCGAGGGCGTCCTCAAGACCATGGAGTCGGTGGGGAGCGGACTCACCGACCAGGACCTGCCCTTCGACGCCGTGCACGCCAACTACTGGCTGAGCGGCCTGGCCGGCCACACCATCAAGCACCAGTTGAACATCCCGTTGGTGTCGACCTTTCACACCCTCGACCGGGTCAAGGCCGAGTTCAGCCCCGAGGAGGTGGAGGCCGACTCCGCCCACCTCCGGGCGGAGGCGGAAGCCGCCACCATCAACTGCTCGGACACCGTGCTCGCCTCCTGCTCCGTCGAGGCCGACCAGATCTCCGAGCTCTACCACGCCGATCCGTCCCGGATCCGGATCGTGGCTCCCGGCGTCGACCATGCCTTCTTCGGTCCTGGTTACCGGCCCCAGGCCCGCGCCGCGCTGGGGTTGCCGATGGACGGGCCTTTGCTGTTGTTCGTGGGCCGGATCCAACCGCTGAAGGGGGTCGAGGTGGCGGTGCGGGCGCTGGCCCGGCTCCGGGTCGATCGGCCCGACGCCCGGCTGGCCATCGTCGGCGGCCCGAGCGGGCCCCGGGGCGACGTCGAGCTGGAGCGGATGATGTCCATGGTCGACGAGTTGGGCCTCGCCGACCGGGTGGTGTTCGTCCCGCCCCGCCCCCATGAACTCCTCTCCACCTACTACCGGGCGGCCGACGTCTGTCTGGTCCCCAGCCGATCCGAGTCCTTCGGGCTGGTAGCGCTGGAGGCCGCCGCCTGCGGGACCCCGGTGGTGGCCTCCGATGTGGGCGGGCTGCGCAGCCTGGTCGATCACGGTCGCACCGGCTTCTTGGTGGAGGACCCGACCCCGGAGGCGTTCGCCGCCTGGATCCGCCAGATCCTGGCCGAGCCGCTGCTGGCCGAGCGTCTGGGCACCGGTGCGGTGCTTCGGGCCCGCCGCTACACCTGGGCCCGGGCCGCCTCCCTGCTCCACGACATCTACGAGGACCTGACCGTCGGGCGGCTGGTCGAGTGCCCTTGATGGTTGAGGTTCTGTCGCCCTCGCCCTCGCCCTCGCCCGGTCCGTGACCGAGACCGAGACCCCTGACCGGTGGAGCGGCATCCTCAGCGCCACCGAGCGCGAGGCGGTCTGCGCGGTGATCGACCAGTGGGCCGCCCGGGAGCTGGCTGACGAGAACGGGGCCCTGGTGGCGGCCGAACGCCAGGAGGGCGGTGACCCGGTTACCGGCGCCGCCCGTTGGTACCTGCGGATGCGGGGAGACGAGAAGGAGTTCGTGACCGTCTGGCTCACGTTGCGCCAGCGCACCCTCCATCACGAGGCGCAGTTCATGCCCGCTCCCGAGACCAACATCGAGTCCACTTGGGAGTACCTGCTGAAACGCAATGCCGACCTGTTGGGCATGAGCTTTGCCCTCGGCCCCGAGGACGCCATCTATCTGGTCGGCCGGGTCCCGGTGGAGCGGGTCGACAATGAGGAACTCGATCGGGTGATGGGGGCGTCGCTGGCCTATACCGACGAGTGCTTCCCGACCGCCATGCTCCTCGGCTACGAGGGCATGTACCGGCGCCGCCCCCGGGCCACCCGGAGCTGACTTTGAGCCGAGTATCGGACCCACTCCGGCCTCCGACCCGGTATCGGCCCGCTGCTAGCGTCTGCGCATCGCACCGAAACTTCTGCTCGTAGGTGGCGGCAAGATGGGTTCCGCCCTGCTCACAGGGCTGTTGGCCGGCGGCTGGGCTTCGGTGGAGGAACTGGCGGTGAGCGACCCCGACCCGGGGCAGCGCCAACGGCTGGTCGAGGCCCACCCGGGCCTCACGGTGGTGGACACCCCGGTGGCCGCAGCTGATGCCCTCCTGGCCGTGAAGCCGGAGGCGGCCGAAGGGGTGTGCCGCACGCTGGCCGGGTTCGGCATCAACCGCGTCCTGTCGGTGGTGGCCGGACTGCCGTCGGCCCGACTCGAGGCCGTCCTCAACCCGGGGGCGGTGGTGGTCCGGGCGATGCCGAATACCCCCGCGCTGATCGGTGCCGGGGTGGCCGGCTTGTCGGGTGGCAGCCAGGCAACCTCCCAGGACCTCGACTGGGCGGAGGGAATCCTCTCGGCGGTGGGCACAGTGGTGCGCCTCCCCGAGCGCCAACTCGACGCCGTCACCGGCGTGTCCGGCTCGGGGCCGGCCTACGTCTTTTTGATGGCCGAGGCGATGATCGAGGCCGGAGTGGCAGCCGGGCTCCCCCGGGACGTGAGCCACAAGCTGGTGGTCGGCACCCTCTTGGGCTCGGCCCGCATGCTCAGCGAGACCGGTGACGATCCGGCGGTCCTCCGAGCCGCGGTGACCTCGCCGGGCGGGACCACCGCCGCCGGATTGCGCACCCTGGAGTTCAAGGCGGTCCGGTCGGCCTTCATCGAGGCGGTGGCGGCGGCCGTCGAGCGCTCGCGGCAACTGGGGCGGTGACGGGGAGGCGGATGACGGGGGTGGCGTTGACCATCGGCGCCGGCCTGGCCATCGGGGTCGGACTGGCCGCCTGCGGGGGTACGGCCAAGGCATCCACCACCACCATCGTCCAGACCACCACCACGACGTTGGCGCCGGCCCAACAGGCCGCCCTCAAACCGCTGCTGTTGACCACCTCCGACTTTCCCGGGGGCTGGGCCCAGGACACCGCCAAGAACGCCGCCGGCACCAAGGGGACTCCCACCTGTGTGGCCGACCTGGTGTTGCTCAAGGGAGCGGCCTCCAGCGCCAGCGTGGTCTTCGCCAGTTCCGGTGCCAATCCGACCGCGGTCATCCAGACGGCGGGGATGTTCGCCCCCGGGCGGGCGGCGGCATCGGTCAAGTCGCTCAAGTCGACCTTCGAATCCTGCAACGGGGGGACCCTCCAGTCCGGCACGGTGAAGGCGACCATCGGGATCAAACCGATCTCGGTGGGTTCGACCGGAGACGCCGGGTTCGCGGCGCAGATGACCCTCACCGAGGGCAACCAGTCCAGCTACCTGGACGTTCTCTATGCCGTCAAGGGTTCCAACGCCGTCTTTCTGGGCTGGTCGACCACCAGTTCGGCCACCGCCCCCTTCTTCGCCAAGCTGGCCGCCACCGCATGGCCAAGATCTGACCTGGTCCAGCGGCCCGGCCCATTTTGGCGGCTACCTCGGAGCCGGGCCGCCCCGCCCCGGAATTCTCACTTTCCCCATTAACCCCAGTGGCGTACAGTCGCCACAAGTGGAGGAGGGTGCATCACCGATGGAAGAACATGCGACTGCACGGTTCCTGACCGTCACCGAGGTGGCGTCCACGCTCCGGGTGTCGAATATGACGGTGTACAGGCTCATCAATACCGGATCGCTGGCCGCGGTCCGGATCGGCAAGTCGTTCCGGATCCGTGAAGATGACCTCAACCGGTACCTCGCCCAGCAGTACACCAAGGCCGGCTGAGTCCAGGCTGGCTGAGTCCCGGCGGGTCGAGCCGGCTGGATGGGTCCGGTGACCGGCCCGTCAACGCCGGCCATCCACTTCCTGTCGGACTACGGCACGACTGACGAATTTGTCGGGGTGGTCCGGGCGGTGCTCCAGAGGCAGGCACCCGGGACTCCGGTCATCGACCTGACCCACCACGTGCCCCACTTCGATGTGGCCGCCGGCGCCGCTGCCCTGGTTCGGGCCGCACCCTACTTGGGACCGGGAGTAGTCCTGGCGGTGGTCGACCCCAGAGTGGGAACCGCCCGCCGGGGCATTGCCGTCCAGGTGGGTGGCCTGTCCGTTGACCCGGGCGACAAGAAGGACCCGCCGTCCGGTGGGCCGGAGTGGTGGGTGGGTCCCGACAACGGCCTCTTGGTCCCGGCGGTGGAATCCCTGGGCGGGGCCACCGCGGTGCGGGTGTTGATCTCGAAGCCCGGCTCCACCTTCGACGGACGGGACGTGTTCGCCCCGGCGGCGGCTCACCTGGTGGGCGGGGGAGACCCAGCCTCGCTCGGCGAAGAGGCGGACCCGGGGTCACTGGTTCGGCTTCCCGACGGGCCGAGCGACCATTTCGAAGGGGGGGTCCTGGTCACCTCGGTGACCCACATCGACAGCTTCGGCAATACCCAGTTCCACGCCGGCCCCGAAGACCTCGGTCGGCTGAAGGTGGCGGTGGGCTCGCGGGTGGAGGTCGAGCTGGCGTCGGGCCAAACGGTGGATGCCAAGCGGGTGGAGGCGTTCGGCGACCTCGGTCGGGGGGAGTTCGGCCTGTTGGTCGACAGCAACGGGCACCTGGCCCTGGTGCTCGATCGCTCGTCGGCCGCCGATCACCTGGGCCTTGACGGCACCGCCCGGGCGGTTCGCCTCCGGCTTTCGGACTAACGCTCAGGCGATTCCAAGGCTGGGACCCGGCGCGAATACCGCCGACCAGGTACTTTAAAACGAGGGTCCGCTGAACAGATTGGCGGTTTCGGACGTAGTCCTAGAGGAACGATTGGAGGCGAGGTCTCGGCATGGAAAATCTGTCACAGCAAATGAGCCCTAGAGGAAGGAAGGTGAAAGCACGCTCCGCCTTGTTGGGTCTGGCTTCGGTGGCCTTCGCCCTGGGCCTTGCCGCTTGCTCGAGCTCGCCGTCGACGTCGACGGGCTCGACGTCCGGCCCCTCGAACACCAGCGCAACCACAACGACCATTGCGTCCTCGACTTCGTCGACATCGGTGAGCTCAACCACCGCCTGCACTATCCCGCAGAACAACGGCGGCGACCATGACGCGGACAACAACGGTGGGCCCGACGACGGGGATGGGTGCGACAAGTAGTGACCTCCGTGTCGACGACCGACCACCGGTCCACCTCGGCTTCCCGACCACCGGGACTGATGGGCTGGGTGCGGAGCACCATCCTGCTTGGCGCCCCCCGGTCGTCGCCGGTCGGGTACCGAGTCTTCGTCCTCGCCACCATGGTGTTGGGGGCGGCGGCGATCGTGGCCACCGGAGCCATCCACCTGCACCTGTGGATGATCGGTTACAAGAACATCGCCAGCTTCGGCAACCTCTTTCTGGCCCAAGCCATCTCCGGGTTCGTGCTCGGACCGGTCATTGTTCTGATCCGCCGGATGTACATGGTCCTGGCCGGGGCGGCGTTCATGGCAGCCAGCGTCGGCGGCCTCCTGCTGAGCGCCACAGTTGGTTTCCTGGGCCTCCACGACGGGTTGAGCGTTCCCTGGGCCACCTCGTCGCTCATCTTGGAGATCGTTGGATTCGTGTTGCTGCTCGCCTCCGGGCTTGCGTTGGTAGCGCGGCGCTGAGGAGCCGGAGGCTGGCGAGAACGGTCGGAGTTGCCGCGGTGGTGGCGGCAACGGCCGTCGGACTGGCGGCTTGCAGCAGCAGTGGTCCGAGTGGTGGTGGGGCCACCGCCACAGATCACGTCGATGCGTTCGGACTTCCCATCGGAAAGCCCATCACCCGAGCCGAACTGGCCACCCATGCCGAGTCCCATCTCTTCTACCCCGGCTCGACGGTGGTGCGTTCGGTGGGGTCCAACCAGATCGCCAATCCGGCGGCCGGGGAGCCGGACCCCGCCTATGCCGGGGCCATCCTGACGGCGTCGGCTACCGCCGATCAGCTCTACGCCTTCTACCAACAACAACTCCTGGCCCGGGGCTACCACTCGGTGACCGACTACCGCCTCTCGACCCAGGTGTCGGGTCGGGCATGGGAAGTAGACCAACGGGTGCAGGTCCAGGTCGGGATCTTCGACCCGGCACTACTCCAGCAGGACCAGAACATCACGGCGGTGGCCGAACCCGGGGAGCTCATCTACGAAGTCGTCCTGGTCGGCTACTCCAAACACCCTTCCGGGGATGCCACACCATCGACCTGAACGGGGACCTGTCATTCCGGTCCGTCCGTGGTTGGCGGTCCTGACGTAGGCGGGGAGTGCGACTCCGGCCGAATTGCCGATAGCCACTCTCCGCCATTGAACATTGAGGGCCCCCGGCTCGTATTCCTTGGTCGTAACCCTTCCTCGTATCTCTAGCTGATGACCAAGGGGCCCGCGAGACCCGCGAGTCGTGCGCAACCAGCCTGCGCCCATGAGCCGACAAAGGATGATCCGATGAAATTCTCCCGAACCCCTGACCCGATGGTCCACTCCGCCGCGACAACCCCTCGCCACGGACACCCCAGGGGCCGTCTTCGCGGCTTGGCGGTGGCCGGAGCTCTGAGCACGTGGAGGGCGTCGGTTTTCCTCCCTGAGGCCGATGGTCCTACGATCCGTGCCAGTGCCCACGAGACCTGAGCCCAGCCTCCCGGAAGACAGCGCTAACCCGGCGACGAGCCATGCCCATCACCGTCGGATCCCTGAGGCCACCGTGGGGCGGTTGCCCGTGTATCAGCGCATTCTCGAAGAGGTGCTCCGGTCGGGCACCACCACCGTGTCGTCGGATCTGCTCGGGTCTTTGGCCCGGGTCAACCCGGCCCAGGTGCGCAAGGATCTTTCGCTGCTCGGTTCCTTCGGGACCCGGGGAGCCGGCTACGACACCGCCTTCCTGGTCGAGCAGATCGACCGGGAGCTCGGCCTCAACCATGTGTGGCCGATCGTGATCGTGGGCATCGGGAACCTGGGACGGGCGCTGGCCCACTCGCAGGGATTCATCGCCCGGGGGTTCAAGGTGATGGCGCTGCTCGACATCGACCCCGAGGTGATCGGGGAAACGGTCGATGATGTCGTTATCAGCCACCTCGACAGCCTCCCCGCTATCGCCGCCGAGCAACCCCTCGCCATCGGGGTGATCGCCACTCCGGCGCCGGCGGCCCAGGGGGTGGCCGACCTCCTGGTGGCCTCCGGGGTCCGCTCGATCCTCAATTTCGCCCCCAAGGTGCTCACCCTGGGACCGGACATCCTGCTCCGCTACGTCGACCTCAGCATCGAACTGCAGATCATGAGCTTCTACCAGTCCAGGCGCTCGCTGGACGGTGAAGAGGGGATGCCGGTCATCCGCTCGATCGGCATGACGAGTGCCAACCTAGACTGACGGGGAAAGCGCCTGCCCGTTTCTTGGTCGCCGACTGGCAACCTGGAGAGCGGACCGGCATGCTGGATGGTCCGGTCCGGCCTGTCGGATCGAGTGAGGCAGAACCAGCGATGAGTCAATGATCGACCCAGCGACCGAGAGACCCAAGCGGTGACAACGTGTCAGTGATCGTGGTAGGTATCGAGCAACGAGAGGCACCGCTCCACCTGCTCGAGCAGGTGGCGGTCACCGAGGCCGCCCTCCCGAAGGCTCTGGCCGCCCTGCGGGACCGGTCCAACCTGTCGGAGGCTGTCATCCTCTCGACCTGCCTGCGGACCGAGGTTTACGCGGTGGTCGAGCGATTCCACGACGGGGTGGACGAGCTCCAGGAATTCCTGGCCATCATGGGCGACACCACCGTCGAGGCGCTGAGCGAGTACCTGACCATCCGCTTCGACGACGACGTCGCCGACCACGTGTTCACAGTGGCGTCCGGCCTCGACTCGGCCGTCCTCGGGGAGTCCGAGGTGCTCGGCCAGGTCCGCCGGGCCTGGGAGAAGGCCCAGCGGGAGCGGGCGTCCGGACCGGTGCTCGGTGCCCTCTTCCGGCACGCGGTGGAGACGGGGAAGCGAGTGCGGTCGGAGACGGCCATCGCCCGCGGCATCACCTCGCTGTCCCACGGAGCGGTGGCGTTGGCCGCCAAGCATGCGCCGAGCGGGCTGGCCGGGTCCCGGGTGCTGGTGGTCGGAGCCGGAGAGATGGGCGACGGCGTGGTCCAAGCCCTCGCCCCCCACCGGCCGGCCTCGGTAGTGGTGGCCAATCGAACCGCCAAGCGGGCCGACACGGTGATCGCCGGGCTGCCCGAGGGATTGGCGGCTGCCGCCCGGGCCGTCCCGCTGACCGCTCTCGGCCCGGAGCTCGAAGTCGCCGACGTGGTCTTCACCTCGGTGAGCACGGTTCGCCCGATCGTGGAGCGTTCGATGGTCGAAGCCGCGGTGGCGGGCCGGGCAACCGAACGACCCCTGCTGGTGGTCGATCTCGGGGTTCCCCGCAACGTGGAGCCGTCCTCCTCCGAACTCGACGGGGTGACCCTGCTGGATATGGATGCGCTGCGGGCGGCGGTAGAGGGAGCGCTCTCCGGCCGCCAGGGCGAGGTGGCCCACGCCCGGGAGATTGTGGGGGACGAGGTCGAACGGTACCGGGCGGCATCCCGGGCCCGAGGGGCGGCGCCGGTGGTGTCGGCACTGCGGGCCCAGGCCGAAGAGGCCCGCCAGGCCGAGTTCGATCGTCAGCGGGCCAAGCGGTCCGACCTCAGCGACGACCAGTGGGAGCAGGTGGACATCGTGACCCGGGCGATGGTGGCCAAGCTGTTGCACCAGCCCACCGTGACGTTGAAGGACGCCGTCGGCACGCCGCGGGGGGAGCGATTGATCGAATCCCTCCGGACCCTGTTCGACCTCTAGAACGTGGTTCGTCCTCCTGCCCGTCCCCCCCGTGACCGACTAGATCCGTGACCGAACCAACGGTCATCCGACTGGCCACCCGAGGATCCCCGCTGGCGCTGTGGCAGGCCCGCCGGGTCGCTCAGCGGCTCGAAGCCGCCGGGGCGGAGACGTCGCTGGTGGTACTGGAGACCGAGGGCGACCGGCGCACCGATGTTCCTCTCCACTCCATCGGCGGGCAGGGGGTCTTCGTCAAGGAGGTCCAGGCGGCGGTGGTCCGCGGTGATGCCGACGTGGCGGTGCATTCGGCCAAGGACCTTCCCGCCGCCGGCGAGCTGCAAGTGCCGGGGCTGGCGCTGGCCGCCTTCCCGGAGCGGGCCGACCCCCGCGACCTGCTGGTCGGGTCCACGCTCGACACCCTCGCTTCCGGAGCCCGGGTGGCCACCGGTTCGGCCCGCCGACGGGTCCAGCTGGCCAACCTCCGCCCCGACCTGTTGTTCACCGATCTTCGCGGCAACCTGGCCACCCGGCTCTCGGTGGCCGACACCGGTGATGTGGCGGCGGTGGTGGTGGCGGCGGCCGGGGTCGACCGGCTGGGTTGGGTCGCCCCTCAAGGCATGGTGACCGAGCTTCTCGACCCGATGGTGATGCTGCCCCAGGTGGGACAGGGGGCCCTGGCGGTGGAGTGCCGGGAAGACGATCCCGCGGTTCGATCGGCGCTGTCGCTTATCGACGACGTGTCGGTTCGCCGGGTGGTGACCGCCGAGCGGGCGTACCTGGCCGAGCTGGGCGGGGGATGCACATTGCCGGTGGGCGCCCACGCCACTACGACGGGAGGCGACGACGGGGCCCTCACCCTCTCGGGCATGATGGGCAGCGAGGACGGTCGGATGGTGCTGCGCCACACCGCCTCCGGCGATGACCCCGAGAAGCTCGGCCGTTCCGTCGCCCGGTATCTGGTCGACGAAGCCGGTGGGAGCTCACTGGGAATCATCGGCGACCAGTGACGGTGTATTTGGTCGGCGCCGGTCCCGGTGACCCGGACCTGATCACCCTGCGCGGGGCGTCGCTGCTCGGCCGGGCCGATGTGGTCATCCACGATCGCCTCATCCCCCAAGAACTGTTGTCGCTGGCCCCGCTCACCGCCGAAGTGATCGATGTGGGCAAGACTCCGGGTCAGCCTCAGCTCCGCCGCCAGCACGAGATCAATGAGCTTCTGGTGACCCACGGGAAGGCCGGCCGCCAGGTGGTGCGGCTGAAGGGCGGCGACCCGTTCGTGTTCGGGCGGGGCGGGGAGGAAGTAGAAGCGTTACAGGCTGCCGGGGTGGACTACGAAGTGGTCCCCGGGGTGACATCGGCGTTCGCGGTCCCCGCCGCTGCCGGAATTCCGGTCACCCACCGGGGGCTGTCGGCGTCGGTCACCGTGGTCACCGGTCACACCGGCGACTCGTCGGCACCCGGAGGGGTCGACTGGGACGCCCTCGGCCGGGCCGGAGGCACACTGGTGGTGTTGATGGGCATGGCGGCGCGGGCCACCATCGCCGCCGCGCTGATGGCCGGCGGTCGGCCGGGCACCACCCCGGTAGCAGTGGTGCACTGGGGGACCACCGACCGGCAACGGGTGGCTCGAACCACCCTCGACTCGCTGGCCGACGTTGATCTGCCCTCCCCGTCGATCATCGTGATCGGCCCGGTGGCCGCTCTTGGTGGGTGACCGGCGCATGAAGGGCGAACGGCGGCGATGAACTCCTCGGCCGCTGGATCCCGTTCCGGCTCCGGACCGCTGGCCGGGCGGACGGTGGTTGCCACCCGCAGCCGGGCCCAGGCATCGGTCTTGGTCGACCGCCTGGTGGCGCAGGGGGCCACCGTTGTCGAGCTGCCGGTCATCGCCATCGAGGACGCCGCCGACGGAGGCGCGGGGTTGAGGGAGGCCGCCGACCGGTTGGTGAACGGCGCTTACGAGTGGGTGGCGTTCACCTCGGCCAACGCGGTGTCCCGCTTCCTGGCTGCCGTCGATGGCCGCGCCGTCCCGGCCGAAGTGCGATGGGCGGCGGTGGGGACCGCCACCGCCCGCCGACTGTCAGAGGGGGGATTCCCCCCCGACCTGGTGCCGCCGGAGTCGGTGAGTGACTCGTTGGCCGACGCGTTCCCCGTGTGCGTTCGAGCCGCCGCCACCGTGCTGTTCCCCCGGGCCGAGACGGTCAGGGGAGCACTGGCCGCCGGGCTCGGGGCGAAGGGATGGACGGTGGACGAGGTCGTCGCCTATCGCACCCTGGCCGGTGATCCTGACCCCGAGTCGATCGCCGCCGCCCGAGATGCCGAGGCGGTCGCCTTCACTTCCTCGTCGACCGTCGAGCGCACCGTCGCGCTGTTGGGTGTCGGTGGGGTGCCCCCGGTGGTGGTCTCCATCGGGCCCGTCACCTCCGCCGCCGCCCGGGCGGAAGGGCTCGAGGTGACGGCGGAGGCGGTCGAATCCAGCCTCGATGGCCTGGTCGCGGCGGTGGTGGCGGCGCTCCATCCCGAATCCACCTCCGAGCCTGACCCCGGCCGCCCCTAACCCGCCCTGACCCCGGTCCGGCGGGATGCGAGCCATGCTGCCGTAGGCTTGGGGACCGTGTTGCCCGACCCACCGACCCCCCAGTCGTTTCCGGCCACCCGCCTGCGACGCCTGCGTCGCACCCCCGCGCTCCGACGGCTGGTGGCCGAGACCCGGCTGTCGGTCGACGACCTGGTCGCACCGCTGTTCGTGGCCGACGGCCTTGAGGATCCCCGGCCCATCCCGTCGATGCCGGGAGTGATGCAGCACACGCTGGAATCGCTGTCCAAAGAGGTCGCCCGGCTGGCCGACCTCGGGGTCCCCGGGGTGATCCTCTTCGGCCTTCCTCGCCCTGAGCAGAAGGACGGGGTCGGAAGCCAGGCGTTCGCCGACGACGGCATCGTCCACCGGGGCCTGGCCGTAGTCCGGGACCAGGTGGGCGACTCGATGGTGGTGATGGCCGACCTCTGCCTCGACGAGTTCACCGACCACGGCCATTGCGGCGTCATCGACCCCGACACCGGCGAGGTCGACAACGACGCCACCCTTCCGCTCTACGCCCGAGTGGCGGTGTCCCAGGCCGGCGCCGGCGCCGATGTCGTCGCCCCCAGCGGGATGATGGACGGGCAGGTCGGGGCCATCCGCTCCGCCCTCGATGGGGCCGGCCACCCCGACACCGTGATCATGGCCTACGCCGCCAAGTACGCCTCGGCGCTCTACGGGCCGTTCCGGGATGCGGTGGAGGTGACCATCGCCGGCGGTGGAGACCGGCGCGGGTACCAGCAGGATGCCCACAACCGCCGAGAGGCGCTCAACGAGGTGGCGCTGGACATCGCCGAAGGGGCGGATCTGGTGATGGTCAAGCCGGCCCTGACCTACCTCGACGTCATCGCCGACGTTCGGGCCGCGGTGTCGGTCCCGGTGGCCGCCTATCACGTGAGCGGGGAGTACGCCATGGTGTGCGCCGCCGCCGAACGCGGATGGATCGATGGCCCGGCGGTGGCCCTCGAACAGATCAGCGCGGTGAAGCGCGCCGGGGCAGACCTGATTCTCACCTACTTCGCCGGTCAGTTGGCCGAGGTGCTGGGTGGCTGACCACGCCCGGTCCTCGGAGCTGTTCGCACGCGCCCAGCGGGTGATCCCGGGTGGTGTCAATTCGCCGGTGAGGTCGTTCCGCTCGGTGGGCGGCCATCCCTACTTCGTGGCGCGGGGTGAGGGCGCCTGGGTATGGGACGCCGACGGGAACCAGCTGCTCGATTTCGTCCAGTCCTACGGGGCCTCGCTGTTGGGGCATGCCCACCCGGTGGTGGTCGAGGCAGTGCGGGAGGCCGCCGGTCGGGGGACAACCTACGGCGCGCCGACCGAAGGCGAGGTGTTGCTGGCCGAGGCCATCTGCTCCCGGGTGGAAGGTTGCGACCAGGTCCGGCTGGTGTCGTCGGGCACCGAGGCGGCGATGAGCGCCATCCGGGTGGCCCGGGGAAAGACCGGACGATCCCGCATCGTGAAGTTCGCCGGCTGCTACCACGGCCACTCGGACGGTCTGCTGGCCGGGGGCGGAAGCGGGGTCGCCACTCTCGGGCTTCCCGACTCGGCTGGAGTCCCTCCCGCGGCGGTGGCGGAGACGATCGTGGTTCCCTACAACGTGGTCCCCGAGCTCGACGACCGGGTGGCCTGTGTGATCGTCGAACCGGTGGCCGCCAACATGGGTCTGATCCCGCCGGTCGAGGGATTCCTCGAGGGCCTCCGTCAAGCTTGTGACGCCGCCGGCGCGTTGCTGATCTTCGACGAGGTCATCACCGGCTTCCGCCTGGGCGAAGGCGGGGCATCGGCGCGGTCGGGGGTGCGTCCCGACCTCTGGTGCTTCGGCAAGGTCATCGGAGGCGGTCTGCCGGTGGGGGCGTTCGGGGGACGGCGCGAGGTGCTGGAGGTCTTGGCTCCCGATGGGCCGGTGTATCAGGCCGGCACCCTGTCGGGGAACCCGTTGGCCACTGCCGCCGGGCTGGCCGTGCTGGGTTTGGTGGAGGCGGAGGCCTACGCGGCGCTGTCCGACCGGGTGGCGTCCTTCGGCGCCGGGTTGGCGAAGGTGTTGAACGAGGCGCTGATCCGGGGATCCGGCGACACCGCCGGCCTGGAGGCGCGGGTGCCGGTGGTCGGCCCGTTGCTCGGACTTTTCTTCGTCCCCGAGGGCTCCGACCCGACCCTCGACTACGACGGAGCCGTGCGTTCCGCCGCCACCGGGATCTATGCCCGGTTCTTCCGGGCCATGCTCGAACGGGGAGTGGCGCTGGCCCCCGGACCCTATGAGGTGGCGTTCACCTCGATGGCCCATAGCCAGGAGGATCTCGAGCGAGCCACCGAGATCGCCGGGGAGGCGATGGCCGAGGTGGTGGCGAGCTGACGTTGGCCGTTGCCTGCTTCCGGCGGGGCGGGGATTTCGGGCCGGTCGGCCCCTCCCACGCCCAGGTGCCCTTCACCACCCCCGGTAGGGTTGCGTACGGATTATGCGCCGGTCAGGGAATTGGCCGGCTTTTCAGCAGATCGAGGACCACGCGGCATGACGGGACCTAGCCAGCACGACGAGCCAAGCGGGCAGGAGCCGAGGACCCGGGGGGCGTCACCGCTGCCCGGGCCCCCGCCGTCCTTCTCCCCCCCGCCGGGGAACCCGGAGTCCCTGCGCCTCCGGTTCGATGGGGTGGAGCTGGTCGGCTCCATGGAACAGGGGACTGCGGCCGTTGATGAGCTGACCTTGCTGATCGACGAGCAGGGCGTGAACATCGTCAGCAATCGGCCACCGGCGAAGCGGAATGTGCCGTGGTCCGCCATCACCAATGTCTGGTTCGGTCCCACCGGGGTGATCCCCACCGGCCGGGTCGCCACCCCCCTCGACATCACCTCGTCGGATCGGACGGTCCGTTTTTACCTCTACGGGGACCGGGTGCCCGAGGCCCAGCTGATGCAGCTGCGCTCGTGGTTGCCGACCTGGCACGGTGGCGCCGCCGGCCGACCGCCGGCCGCCTTCCCAGTCGGGCCCGCTCCGTCGATGTTCGCGCCACCGCCTTCGCCTCCGGTCGCCGCCCCACCTCCTCCGCCCCTCTCTCCGCCGCCGCCCGGGTACCCGCCCGCGGCACCGTTCCCGACGCCGGGCGGTCCTCCAGGATGGACCCCGTCACCTGATCCGCTGGCGGCGCCGACCGCGCCCTGGGGGCGGTACGCCTACGGGGCCAATCCCGTCCCCCCGGGGCCGCATCTCTACGGTGCCA
Organism: Acidimicrobiales bacterium; assembly: GCA_036268775.1. Lineage (GTDB taxonomy): Bacteria > Actinomycetota > Acidimicrobiia > Acidimicrobiales > RAAP-2 > DASZIT01. The sequence continues at coordinate 300,946 of DATATM010000031.1, forward strand.
CCCTCTCTCCGCTGCCCCCGGGCACCCACGCCCACCACCCCCGCCGTTTCCGCCGCCGGTCCACCTTGGTGGTCGCTCTCGGCCTGATCGTGGCGGGCGCCGGGCTGGCCGTCATCCTCACCGTGGTGACCAACAACAAGGCGCCGTCCATCTCCCACGTGACCCAGACGGTCTCCCCCGACCAGGGCCTGGCCGACAAGCTGATGCTCACCAAGAACGATTTTCCCACCGGCTGGGTGACCGGTGACAACAGTGGAGGCTCGAGCCAGCACGACCTGGCCGTCCAGGACCAGATCAACAAGGCCTTCAACCAGTGCATGTCGATCACCGCCGATCAGGGCAACGTCGCCCTCGGGGGACAGGCCCAGGATCAGACCGCCCAGGCCGCCTCCCCTCCGTTCCTGGCCCCACCTCCCCGTCAGCAGCGACGACGGTGCCGGGTGCACTGCCGGCGGAGCCGTCGACCCTCGAGGTCCAGACCGATGCCAACATCGTCAAGTCCCATGCCGACGAGCAGCGGGACTTCGCCCTGTTCACCGGCCCCAAGTTCCCGGAGTGCAACGCGGCGGCGGTGGCGGCCGCCCTCCAGCTCGGATTGAACGACGCCACCGGCGGCAATGCCAGCGCCGGGCCGGCCACCGCCAAGGTGGTCCAGCTGGTGGCCCCGGCCGGCGAGCAGGTGGTGGGCATCAGCATGCAGTTCACCATCAGCGATGGCACCAGCCAGATCCCGACCGAGGTCGACCAGCTGGTGGTCGGCACCAGTCGCATCGAGGCACAGCTCCAGGCACTGGCCATCGGGAGCCAATTCCCCACCGATGTGCTCTCGTCGACGATCTCCACGTTCGAACAGCGAGTGGCGACCGGGGGTACGGGAACCACCGCCTGAAATCTGTAAGAATCGGCCGACGATCTGGACCTTTTCCCGGTCATAATTTGCGCTTGTACACATGTACCCGCCGACTTGCGACAGTATGAACGGGTACTCAGAGCCGTTATCCCTGTGATAGTTCACCCACCGGTGACGGTCAGAGAGTGGCGGTCGGAACAGTAAAGGGGGGTCCGTTGGCGATCTCCCGTGGATCGAAGGAGTGGTAGATGGCTGTCGGAGCAATGGACCTGCCCCCGGAGGGAATGCTGCTGGGGGGAGTGGCGCTGGCGGGCGACCCGTCCCGAGGCATCGAAACCACCGAGGGTTTGAGCCTGCTGTTCACGACCCAGGGCATCACCGTCAAGGGCGACGATCCGGCCACCGAGCGGCACTTCGCCTGGTCGGGATTGGACGCCGCCTCCTGCCACGGTGAGGTGCAGCGGGGCGGAGGCCGGACCGCTACTCCCCTCGAGCTGACCTCGGCCGGACAGACCATTCAGTTCTTGCTTCCCAGCGAGACCGTCTCACCCGGGCAAGCTGCCTACCTCGACCAGGCCCTTCCCGCCTGGCTGGAGCGTTACCGGGGGACGAGCGGCCCCCCTGCGGCCCCGGCCCCGGCGGCAGCTGCGGCTGCGGCCCCGCCGACTCCACCCACCCCACCGGCTCCGGCAACCCCCACCCCTCCCGCCCCGGCGGCTCCGGCGACGTCGCCCGCCCCGGCTGCGGCACCCCCCGCACCGGCCGCTCCGGCTGCGGCTCCCCCCGCACCTTCGGCGCCCCCGCTGACCCGGTCGGCCCCTTCGGAGGCGGCGGCGGCGGCGATGGTGACACCGGCGTCGGCGGAGGAGCACATCGACCCGGCCACCGGCAGCCTGCGGCGAGGCGACCCGCTCGACTCGCTCGGCAACCGGGGAGGCGACGGTGGCACCGACGCCAAGGCGGATCGCAAGGAACGCAAGCGGGCCCGGGCCGCCGGAGTCCCGACTGGCGAGGACGGCAAGCGGGCCAGCAATCGGCGAACCCTGTACGTCCTCATCGTGATCCTGGTCCTCATCGTGATCGCCGCGGTGGTCTACGAAGCCACCAAGAACAACAATTCCAGCACCACCACCACCACGGTGCCGGCGTCGTCAGCCTCGGTGACCGCCGACAAGTCGTTGGCCAGTGCGGTCAACCTCCACCTGACCGACCTTCCGACCGGTTGGACCCAGGAGCTGGGTTCAGCCCCTTCCATCTCCGCCACTTCCGCTTCGGGGAAGGCAACCCAGAAGCCGGCCACCACCTCCTTCGCCACCTGCCTGGGTGCGTCGGCCGCCACCGTCGGACAGGTGTTCGGCAACGTGCCGTCGTCGGATGAGACCGTGGCGTCCACCTCGCCGGTGTTCCAAGAGGCGGCCGACTCGACCATCGAGATGCAATCGGCGGTGAACATCGTGAAGTCGGCCACCAGCGCCAAGGCCGACGCCGCCATCTTCGCCAATAGCGGCTTCCTGAAGTGCTTCACCCAGTACCAGATCGCCTCGGCGTCGGCGTTGGTTCCAGGAACCACCGCCACCGTCCAACAGGTGCAACTCACCGCGCCGAAGGGCGGGGTGGCCTACGGCTACATCACCACCTTCACCGTTCCCACCCAGGGGACCCGGGTGGTAGGTGATGCCTACATGGTGGGCGGTCGGATCGAGGCGACGCTCCAACCCTCCACCCACGGGGTCCCGGTCCCCTCTGACGCCTTCGGCTCCGCCTACAACGCCATGCTCGGACGGATCTCCGCCAACGTCGGCAAGTAGAGGGCCGGCCTCCGGGCTTCGGTCGGGCTCCGGCGGGCCGGGTTCCGGTAGCTCAGGTCCGGTCGGGCTCGGGGACCAACCGGGCCAGGGTGGCCATCGCCCGGTAGGCGGCCTCGGCCGGGCGTATCTCGTCGGGCCGCAGCAGGTTGGCCATGATGCGCAGGATCCAGGTCATCAGTGATTCTGAATACATCCCGGTACCCACGCACAGCTTCATCAGCTCCGGTTGGCTGATCATCCGCACGAAGGCCCGGGCCACCCGGAAGTAGAGGCCGTAGGCATCCTCGAGCCGGGTCTCGTAGCGCTCGAGGGCGGCATGCCCGCCGCCGCTCAGCGCCTCACCCAGAGAAGCCGCCGCCAGCCGTCCGGTCTCGTAGCCGTAGGAGATGCCTTCGCCGTTGAAGGGGTTGATGGAGCCGCCGGCGTCGCCCACCACCAGGGTGGTGGCCCCGATGCGGGGACCGACGGTGAGGCCCATCGGCAGCTTGCCGCCGGTCGGCGGGCCGAGACAGGTGGCGGGGGAGAGCCCCCAACCCTTGGGGGCCCAGTTCACGAAGTGGTCCATGAGGGTCGAGGTGTTGACCCCCTTCCACCGGTTGTCGGTGGAGAGGAGGCCCACCCCCACGTTGACCCGCCCGTCGCCCATCGGGAAGATCCAGCCGTAGCCCGGGACCACCTGGCCGTCGCCGTCCCGGATGTCGAGGTGGGATTCGATGAAGGGGTCGTCGTGCATCGGCGAGGTGTAGTAGCCGCGGAGGGCCATCCCCATCGGCCGGGTGCGGTCCCTCGAGGTCCCGAGCGCCCTCCCGAAGCGGGAGTTGGCCCCGTCGGCCACCACCACGTAGCGGGCCCGCACCTCCCGGGTCCGGCCGGTTGCCTTCTCCTTCACCACCGCCCCGATACAGGACGGCAGCGTGGAGGCCTGGCCCGAATCCGATGTCCCTCTCGATTGGGGGACGGAAGGATTGGCCCCGCCCCCCGCCAGGATCGGCTCGACGGCTTCGGTGCCCTGCCAGACGGTGGCCCCCGCCTTGGAGGCCCGCTCGTTGACGATGGCGTCGAGGTCGTGGCGGGTGATCACGTAGCCGTAGGAGGGGAAACTCGGGGTGTCGGGCCAGTTGAGCTCGAGCACCTTGCCGTAGGCGAGGGCCCGGAGGCCGGAATAACGGTGAGCCCCGGTCAGGGCGCCTTCCAGGCCCATGTCGGCCAGCTGCCGGACGGCACGGGGGGTCAGGCCGTCCCCACAGGTCTTCTCCCGGGGGAACACCTTCTTCTCGACCAGCGCCACGTCCCAACCGGCCTCCGCCAGCCAGTAGGCACATGAGGACCCCGACGGACCGCCCCCCACCACCAGGACGTCGTACAGGCGGTCAGCATCGGCAGCTTCGACAGGCGTGGCCACGGCAGCTTTTCGGGGGGAGGTCACGGGACCACATCGTAGGCCGGGGGTCGCCAGTCCGGGACACCGCTCCTCTCGGCCCCGCCGGAGTGGCCCGGCCGGTCCGATGGCCGCCAGGCCCGGTCCGTCGATGTGCCCTGGGCAGCCTGTCGTGGTAAAACGACCGCAGTGGACGACTATCTGCCGATTTTCATCCTGATCCTTCTGGGCATCCTGTTCGCCGCTGGTTCCTTCGTGGGGTCGGCCATGCTGGCACCCAAAAAACGCCCGACCGCGGCCAAGATCGCCCCCTACGAGTGCGGGATCGTGCCCACCATCGAGCCCCCCACCCGGTTCCCGGTCCGCTTCTATCTGGTGGCGATGATCTTCATCATCTTCGACATCGAGATCGTCTTCCTCTACCCCTTCGCGGTGATCTTCCGCCAGCTGCGATCCTTCGGCCTGGTCGAGGTACTGGTGTTCGCCGCCATCGTCTTTGTGTCCTTCTTGTTCCTGGTGAGCAACGGCGCCCTGACCTGGGGACCGGCCAAGCAACTGGTGAGGGCCATGCCCTCCCGCACCTCCGAATCGACCATCGCTCGCATCACCGCCGGACCGGGGGGGCCCGGCGGACAGCACGATCCCTCCGGTCCCGGCTCCGGTGGCACCCGGACGACGGACCCTGTCCCCCCGACCACCGGCGATCCGGCGGTTCCCGCCGGACCCGTCCGGGCCGCGTAGAGCGGAGGAACGCTCGCCATGGGACTCGAAGATCTCCAACACAATTTCCTCACCGGCCGGCTGGAGGACCTGGTGAAGTGGGCGCGGACCTATTCGATGTGGCCGGCCACCTTCGGCCTGGCCTGCTGCGCCATCGAGATGATGTCGGTCGGGGCCGCCGACTTCGACCTCGCCCGGTTCGGCATGGAGGTGTTCCGGGCCTCCCCCCGCCAGGCCGACCTGATGATCGTGGCCGGCCGGGTTTCCCAGAAGATGGCTCCGGTCCTCCGCCAGGTCTACGACCAGATGATGGAGCCCAAATGGGTGCTGTCGATGGGGGTGTGCGCCAGTTCCGGCGGCATGTTCAACAACTACGCCATCGTCCAGGGGGTGGACCAGATCGTCCCCGTCGATGTCTACGCCCCCGGATGCCCGCCGACCCCCGAGACGCTGATGCACGCCATCCTCACCCTCCATGAGAAGGTGCGGACCGGCGACATCACCCGCCGTCCCGGCCGCTACGACCGGGTGATGCCCGACGGTCGTGGGGTCCGCACCTTGGCCACCGACGAGGGCGGCGACACCGACGACAACCGGACCCACAGCCAGGAAGAGACCTCCGGGTGGACCCCGGACCGCCCCGACGCCGTGCACGTCGGCACCCCCAAGCGGAACCCGGTCATCGCCCGCAGCGTGGGAGAGCCGCTGTGAGTGCCGCCGACACCGCCGCCGCCGAGGCTTCCTCCGCCCCCTCCGATCCGGCATCCCCGGAAACCTCGGCCGATCCGGTGGCCCCCATCGAGGGCCCGGCGGGGACCGGCGGGCTCAGCGACTCCGGCGGGGGCAGCTCCCGGGTGCCGGGACGCCCGGTCCAAGAGATCGCCTTCCCCACCCGCCAGCAATACCTGTCGGTGGTGGAGGAGTATCACCGCAACGGGTTCGAGATGTGCGCCGACCTCTGCGGCGTCGACTACCTCACCCACTTCAACCGGCATCTGCCCGAAGGGGTCACCCCCGAGCGGTTCGAAGTGGTGGTCAACCTGTTGTCGTTGAGCACCGCCCGGCGGGTGCGGCTGCGGGTGCAGCTCCCCGATTCGGATCTGGTGGTGGGGTCGATCTTCAACGTCTACCCCGGGGTCGAGGCCATGGAGCGGGAGGCGTTCGACATGTTCGGGATCATCTTCGACGGCCATCCCGACCTGACCCGGATCCTGATGCCCGAGGACTGGGAAGGCCACCCGCTGCGGAAGGACTACGGCGTGGGCCGGGTGCCGGTGCAGTTCAAGGGCGCCCCGGGGCCGAGATGAACGAAGAGACTTCGGATGCCCCCGAGGCTGGGGCGGGCGATACTGACGCGGACTCCGCGCAGCCGGCCCCTCGTCGCCCGGCCAGCACCCCCGCTCACCCCGACACCACGTTGCCCCCGCCGGTCTCCGGCCAGGAGTTCCTGAAAGCCGGGTCGGATGGCGCCACCCTCGGGTTGGAGACGGAGACCTCCGAAGGCCATCAGGAGCTGACCCGCCGGTCCACCACCGGAGCCGGCGAGCTGCGCCGGGAGGTGGGTGCCGTCCTCCGGCTGCCCGAGGGGGTAGCGGTCGACCCGTCGAACATCGACGTGGAGCAGTCCGACGACCGGACCATGATCATCAACATGGGCCCCCAGCACCCGTCGACCCACGGGGTGCTCCGGCTGATGTTCGAGCTCGACGGTGAGACGGTGCTGCGGACCAAGCCGGTGATCGGCTACCTCCACACCGGCATGGAGAAGACGGCCGAGGAGCTGACCTACGTCCAGGGGTCGACCAACGTCACCCGGATGGACTACCTGTCCCCGCTCCACAACGAGCTGGTGCTGTCGCTGGCCGTCGAGGCCCTGCTGGGCATTGAGCTGCCGGCCCGGGCCGATTGGATCCGGATGCTGATGACCGAGCTCAACCGGGTGTCGTCGCACCTGATGTGGATGGCCACCAACGGGATGGACCTCGGGTCCACCTCCATGATGATCTACGGCTTCCGGGAGCGGGAGATGGTGCTGGCCTTCTTCGAGAAGACCACCGGCCTGCGGATGAACCACAACTTCATCCGGCCCGGGGGCGTCGCCGCCGACCTCCCCGACGGCTGGGAGGACGACGTCACCGTCATCTGCGACACCGTGCTGCCGAGAACCGACGAGTACGACGAGCTGCTCACCGGCCAGCCGCTTTTCCGCCAGCGGACCGAATCGATCGGGCGGCTGTCGGCCGAGGAGGCGCTGGCCCTCAGCCTGACCGGGCCCATCCTGCGGTCCACCGGGGTCCCCTGGGACCTCCGCCGATCGATGCCCTACCTGCGCTACGACGAGGTCGACTTCGACGTCATCGTCGGCACCTACGGCGACAACTTCGACCGCTACTCGGTCCGCCTCAACGAGATCCGGGAGTCGATCCGGATCATCCGGCAGATCGTGGAGAAGATGCCTCCCGGCGACTACCGGGTCCAGGACAAGAAGGTGACCCCGCCGCCGCGGGCCCGGATCGACGAGTCGATGGAAGCCCTCATCCACCACTTCAAGGTGTTCACCGAAGGCTTCAAGGTTCCCGAGGGCGAGGTCTACACCGCCATCGAGTCCCCCCGGGGGGAGCTCGGCTGTTACCTGGTGTCCGACGGCACCTCCAAGGCCTACCGGATGCACATCCGGGGCCCCAGCTTCGTCAACCTCCAGGCCCTCCCGCTGATGATGCGCGGCGGCCTGATCGCCGACGCGATTTCGGTGTGCTCGTCGGTCGACCCGGTGATGGGGGAGGTGGACCGGTGAGCGACACCGCCCAACCCGCCCCGCTGATCCGCCGGCGCCAAAGCGGAGGGCCGACCCCCAGCCCCACCCACCTCTCCGCCGACGTGGTCACCCGGGCCCGGAACCTGATCGCCCTCTATCCCGAGCCCCGCTCCGCCCTCATCCCCCTCTGCCACCTGGCCCAGGAGCAGGAGGGCTGGCTCACGCCCGGGGTCATGGTCGACATCGCCGCCCTCCTCGACATCACCCCGGCCGAGGTGCTCGGGACCGCCTCGTTCTACGACATGCTCCACACTGAGCCGGTCGGGTCCCACGTGGTGTCGGTCTGCACCAACATCGCCTGCCTGCTCAACGGGGCGGTGGAATTGCTGGAGCACGCCGAGTCGTCCCTCGGGATCAACTCAGGGGGGACCACCGCCGACGGCGCCATCACCCTCGAAGAGGCCGAGTGCCTGGCCGACTGTGACGCCGCCCCCTGCGTGCAGGTCAACCACCGCTATGTCGGCGCCCAGACCCCGGAGAGCTTCGATCAGCTGATGGCCGATCTCCGTTCGGGGGCGAGGGCGGCGGACATCCCCAGCCACGGGACGCTGAACCGGGTGGCGAGGTCGACCGGGCTCCAGGCCGATCGTTCGGAGATCGCCCGCGAGCGTTCGGCCATGGCCGACGCCCAGGCCGAGCGGGCCGCGGCCAAGAAGGCGGCCGGCTGATGCCGATCACCGACGTCCCGAAGATCATCACCGGCCGGATCGGCCATGCCGACTCCCACACCCTGGAGCGCTACCTGGCCACCGGCGGGTACGACGGGCTGCGCAAGGCGCTGACCATGACCCCCGAGGAGGTGGTCCACGAGGTGGACACCGCCAGCCTGCTCGGCCGGGGTGGCGCCGGGTTCCCGGCCGGCCGCAAGTGGGCCATGCTCCGCAAGAACCCGGTCACCTACCTGGTGGTCAACGGCGACGAGAGCGAACCGGCCACCTTCAAGGACCACCTCCTGGTGGAGCGCGACCCCCATCAACTCATCGAGGGGGTGCTGATCGCCGCCTACGCGCTGCAGGTGTCCCAGGTGTTCATCTACCTGCGGGGCGAGTTCGCCCTCGGCCTGGAGCGGACCCAGGCCGCCCTCAACGACGCCTACTCCCACGGGGCGGTGGGCCGGGACATCTTCGGATCCGGGTTCTCCGTCGACGTGGTGGTCCATCCCGGGGCGGGCGCCTACATCTGCGGCGAGGAGACCGCCCTGCTCGAGTCGCTGGAGGGCAAGCGGGGGTTCCCCCGGATCAAGCCGCCGTTCTTCCCGGCCGCCATCGGCCTCTACGGCGAGCCGACGGTGGTCAACAACGTCGAGACCATGTCCAACCTCCCCTGGATCGTGCTCAACGGCGGGGCCGCCTTCGCCGCCCTCGGGGAGGGCCGGTCCACCGGCACCCGGCTGTTCGCGCTGGCCGGCCACGTCAACAATCCCGGCGTCTTCGAGATCGAGATGGTCAAGACCACCTTCCGCGATCTGATCTTCGCCCCGGTGCTCGGCGGCGGCATTCCCCACGGGCGGGAGTTGAAGGCGTTCGTCCCCGGAGGGGTCTCGGCCCCCTGGTTCGGACCCGACCAGATCGACATCCCCCTCGGCCAGGACGAAGTGGCCGACGCCGGCTCCATGCTCGGCTCCGGCTCGGTGGTGGTGATGGACGACCACACCTGCGCAGTGCGGGCGTCGTGGCGGATCACCAAGTTCTTCGCCCGGGAGTCGTGCGGGCAGTGCACCCCCTGCCGGGAGGGATCCGGCTGGCTGGAGAAGATCATGGAGCGGATCGAGACCGGCTATGGCCGGGAGGAGGACCTCGACCTCCTGCTCGACGCCTGCGACAACATCTCCCCCGGCCTCTCCTGGCCGCCGCAGCAGACCACCATCTGCGTGCTGGGACCGTCGATCCCATCGTCGATCGGGTCGGCCATCCAGATGTTCCGCGATGAGTTCCTCGTCCATATCAAGGAGGGGGGCTGTCCTTTTGACTGACCGGGCCACCACCACCGAACCCGCCCACACCGTACCGGTCGAAGACACCGAGGAGCGGGTCAACTTCACCCTCGACGGGCGCCCGGCGTCCGGGGTCAAGGGGGAGATGCTGATCGCCGCCGCCGAGCGAGCCGGCACCTTCATCCCCCGGTTCTGCTACCACCCGCGGATGAAGTCGGTCGGGGTGTGCCGGATGTGCCTGGTGGAGGTCAGCGGCCCCCGGGGAGCGTCGCTCCAACCCAGCTGCTTCGTGGAAGTGGCGGAGGGGTCCGAGGTCATCACCACCTCCGACAAGGTCAAGAAGGCCCAGGACGGGGTGCTCGAGTTCCTGTTGATCAACCACCCGCTCGACTGCCCGGTGTGTGACAAGGGGGGCGAGTGCCCCCTCCAGGACCAGACCCTGGCCTACGGCCCGGGGGAGACCCGGTTCGTCGAGGAGAAGCGCCACTTCGAGAAGCCGGTTCCCATCTCCGAACTGGTGCTGCTCGACCGGGAGCGGTGCATCCAGTGCAGCCGCTGCACCCGGTTCGCCGCCGAAGTCGCCGGTGAGGCCCAGATCGACTTCATCGGCCGGGCCGACCAGCTCGAGGTCAACGTCTTCCCCGAGCTGCCGTTCACCTCCTACTTCTCCGGCAACACCGTCCAGATCTGCCCGGTAGGGGCGCTCACCGCGGTGCCCTACCGGTTCTCCTCCCGCCCCTGGGACCTCGATCAGGTGGAGTCGACCTGCACCACCTGCGCGGTGGGATGCCGGGTGGCCGTCCAGTCCTCCTCCAACCGGGTCACCCGGCTGTTGGGCATCGACTCCGACCCGGTCAACCACGGCTGGCTGTGCGACAAGGGCCGGTTCGCCTTCGAGTCGGTCAACAGTGAGGACCGGCTGACCGAGCCGATGGTCCGCAAGGCCGGCGAGCTGGTCAACGTGTCGTGGTACGAGGCGCTGGAAGTGGTGGCCGACGGACTGCGGGCCGCCACCCAGAACGACAACGGCCCCGGCGGGGTCGGGATCATCGGCGGCGCCCGCCTCACCAATGAAGGGGCCTACACCTGGGCCCGGCTGGCCAAGGGGATTCTGGGCACCGACTCGGTCGACGCCCAGCTGGGCGATGGCCTCCCGGCCGAGGTGGTGCTCGGCCTCCCGCGGGCGACCATCGACGAGGCGGTCGGGGCGGACACCGTGATCGTGGTGTCCGGCGACCTCCGGGAGGAACTACCGGTGCTGTTCCTCCGGCTGCGGTCGGAGATCGTCGACGGCGACCTCTCCCTGGTCGAGCTCTCCCCGCAGGCCACCTCGTTGACCCCCCACGCCGCGGTGTCGTTGCGGTATGTGCCGGGTGCCGCCTCCGAGTTGGCCAAGGCGGTGACCGATCCCGGCGCCGCGGTTCCCTCCACCGTCGACGCGGCGGATCTGGCCGAGGCCCGGCGGCTGGCGGGCGCCGACAAGGTGGTGGTGGTGGTGGGACGGCCGTCGCTGGCCGAAGACGGAGCGCTGGTGGCCGACGCCGTCCAGCAGCTGGCCCGGGCCCTCCCCAACGCCACCTTCCTTCCCGCCCTCCGGCGGGGCAACGTGATGGGGGCCCTGGACATGGGTCTGTCCCCGGGAGTGCTGCCCGGCCGGGTGGGCCTCGACGCCGGGCGCCAGTGGTTCACCGAGGCGTGGGGCAAGGTGCCGCAGACCCGGGGCCTCGATACCACCGAGATCCTTCGCTCCGCGGCCGGCGACGGGGGCGGTACCGATGCGGGCGGGAGCGACGGCGGGTCCAGCTCCGGTGCGGGCGGGAGCCGAGTCCGGGCCCTGGTCATCCTGGGGGCTGATCCACTCACCGACTTCCCCGACGCCGACCTGGCCCGACGGGGTTTGGCCGGGGCCGACTTCGTGGTGTCGGTGGCGTCGTCGCCCAGCCCGCTCTGTGACCACGCCGATGTGGTGCTCCCGGCCGCCGAGGCTCACGAGCGACCCGGGACCACCACCAACATCGAGGGCCGGATCAGCCGGCTCGGGCAGAAGCTGGTCCAGCCGGGTCAGTCCTGGCCGGACTGGATGATCGCCGCCGAACTCGCCGTCCACCTGGATGCTGACCTCGGCCTCGACTCGGTGATCGATGTCTGGAACGAGATCGAGCGGCTGGCCCCCGCTTACCGGGGCATCACCCGGGCCATCCTCGACGCTCCCGCCGCCACCGACGGGGTGGTCGCCCCGCTGACCGTCACCCCGGTGGCCTTCACCCGCCGCCGCGGTGCCCCCCTCCTCGACCCCATCGCCTTCCCGGGGGTGGAGTCCGTCGAGCAGCAGGGCGCCCCTCCCCGGGCCGGGTTGGCCGAGGCCCGCACCGCCGGGATCGGCATGGGTGCCTTTGCGGCCGCGGCGGCAGCTGCGGTCGCCGTCGCCTTCGCGGCGGCCGAAGCCGACTCTGACTCCGGCTCTGAGACTGGCACCGGCTCTGACTCCGGCCCCAAGACCGGAGCTCCTCCGGTCACCCCGGCCATCCCCCCGCCCCCGACGTTGAGCGGGCCGTTCGAGATCAGTGTCCCCCGGGTGACACTCACCGACAGTTACTCGATGCGATTGGTCGTCTCCCGCCGTCTCTACGACCGGGGGGCGGCGGTTGACGCCGTCCCGGTGCTGGCCGGGCTGATTCCCGAGTCGCCCCTCCGGGTCAACCCCCACGACCTCGACGACCTCGGGGTGGCGGCCGGCGGGAACGTCAAGGTGCGGACGGCCACCACCTCGCTGGTGCTGGCCGCGGTGCCGGATCCGTCGCTGCCCCGCAAAGTGGTGGCCACCGACTTCAACGTCCCGTTGACCGAGGGGACGGCGGCTGACCTCATCGACGCCACCTCGCCCTCGCCGGTGGTCGAAGTCCGCCTGGAGACTCCATGAGTCATCTCCTCGCCACCCTCCCGTCGCTGCTTGGCACCAACGACCCGCTCTACAACGGCGGAGTCGACTGGGTCGTCTTCCTCATCGTCATCATCAAGGTGCTGGTGGTGTTCGCCGCCCTGATGGTGGCGGTCATGCTGATGATCTGGTTCGAGCGCAAGGTCATCTCCGACATGCAGAGCCGGATCGGCCCCAACCGGGCCGGCCCGTTCGGCATCCTCCAGACGCTGGCCGACGGGATCAAGCTGTTCTTCAAAGAGGACCTCCTCCCCGAGCGGGCCGACCGGATCGTGTTCAAACTGGCACCGTACCTGGCCATCCTGCCGGCGTTCCTGGCGTTCGCCATCGTGCCCATCGGCGGCGAAGTGACCATCGCCCGTCACACCTTCGAACTGCAACTGGCCGATCCGCCCATGGGCATCCTGTTCCTGTTGGCCATGTCCTCCATCGGCGTCTACGGGGTGATGCTGGCCGGCTGGTCCTCCGGATCGAAGTATCCGCTGCTCGGCTCGGTGCGGGCCTCGGCTCAGATGATCTCCTACGAGGCCGCCCTGGGCATGACCGTGGTGATGGTGGTGCTGATCAGCGGGTCGCTCAGCACCCGGAACATCGTCAACGCCCAGGCCCTCCACCTCTGGCAGTGGAACGCCATCCGACTCGGGGTCATCCCCTTCGTCATCTTCTTCATCGCCATCATCGCCGAGACCAACCGGCCCCCCTTCGACCTGGTGGAAGCCGACTCCGAGCTGGTGGGCGGGTTCGTCACCGAGTACTCGTCCATCCGGTTCGCCCTGTTCTTCCTCTCCGAGTTCATGAACACCATCACCATGTCGGCCATCACCGTGACCCTGTTCTTCGGTGGCCCCGATGGGCCCATCCCCCACATCCCCCACACCCAGTGGCTGTGGCCGATCCTGTGGTTCCTGGGCAAGACCATCGTGTTCCTGTTCGTCTTCGTCTGGTTGCGGGCGGCACTCCCGCGGCTCCGCTACGACCAGCTGATGGACCTGGGCTGGAAGCGGCTGATCCCGCTGTCGTTGGGGTGGCTGCTCATCGTGGCCGGCTTCGTCATCGACGGGTGGTGGGGGTTGGCCATGACCGCCGCGGTGGTGGTGGCCAGCGTGCTGATCACCCGGGCCTTCCTGATCGGCGGCGAGCGCGAGGAGGCCCACGCCATCCTTCCCCCCGTCGGCGTCCGGCTCTGGAACCGGCCCGAGGTCCCGGTAGCTACCGGGCCCCCGCCGGCCGGATCGTCCCCGCCCGGCAGCTCGTCGTCCCCGTCACCTGAGGGAGGTGGTGCCTGATGCCCACGCCCGAACCCCCCAAGCAGCGCCAGAACATCCTGGGCGGATTCAAGCTCACCCTCGAGCACCTGGGGCGCCAACCGGTCACCCGTCAGTACCCGGAGGAGAAGCGGCCCAAGCAGCCGCGCCAGCACGGTCGCCACGTCCTCAACAAGTACGAGGACGGCACCGAGAAGTGCATCGGCTGCGAGCTGTGTGCCGGGGTCTGCCCCGCCGACTGCATCTACGTCCGGGGTCTCGACAATCCGCCCGATCACCCGGTGTCCCCCGGGGAGCGCTACGGCTACATCTACGAGATCAACTTCTTGCGTTGCATCCACTGCGACATGTGCGTGGAGGCCTGCCCGACCGAGGCCATCACCGAGACCAAGCTGATGGAGTTCTCCTTCACCAACCGCAACGACGCTATCTACACCAAGAACGAATTGTTGGTCGATGACGACGGGAATCCTCAGCACCTGCCCTGGGAGGACTGGCGGGAGGAGGATCAGCTCCATACCTCGGGATGGATGCGGGCCACCTCCCCGTCGGGGAGCGCCGAATACGAGGGCCAGGTCCAATGGTCGGGGGAACTCGGCTTCGGGGTCCGGGCCCCGGAAGGCGGCCAGAGCGGTCTTCGGGACGACGCCGCCACCGGCACCCGGCTGTTGCGGAGCACCCTCGAGCACCACCTCCGCCCGGTTGATGTCCCCGCCGCCCGTCGGGGTCCCCGGGGTGCCATCGGCCGGATGATCCAGAAGGCCGAACGGTTCGCCCCCGGAGCCGGGAAGAAATATCGCCTCAAATCCGATTCCGACTACTCCGCGGCGCTGACCGCTGGGAACACCGAGCGCGACTCGGTTCCCGAGCCCACCACCGCCCCGGCCACCACCGCCCCGGCCACCACCGCCCCGGCCACCCCTGCCGCCACTACCGATGAGGACGCCGGATGACGGCCGCCGTCGTCCACGGCCTGTTGCTGGCCGCCGCCACCGCCACCGGTCACGCTTCCGCCGTCGATTGGGGGACGTTCGGGGTGGCCACCGCCATCGTCCTGTCCGGAGCGATCGGGGTGGTGATCGCCCGCAACCCGGTGCATGGGGCGTTGATGCTGGTGATGACCCTGTTCGGGATCGCGGTGCTCTTCGTCCTCCAGCGGGACGACTTCCTGGCCGCCGTCCAGGTCATCGTCTACGCCGGTGCCATCGTGGTGCTGTTCCTGTTCGTGATCATGTTCCTCGGGGTGGATCGGGAAGAGAACATTGCCGCCGAGCCCCTCCGGGGGCAGCGGCCTCTGGCGGTCGCCCTGGTAGCCCTGGGCGTGACCGGCCTATTGTTGCTCGGCGAGATCTCCAAGTGGACGACCGGGGCGCCGTCGGTGGCCGGCTCCACCGATACCTCGACTTCCAACGTGGCCCAGCTGGGGACGTCGGTTTACACCACCTATCTGTTCCCCTTCGAGATCACCTCGGCGCTGCTGGTCATCGCGGTGGTCGGGGCGGTGGCGCTGGCCCGCCGGCCGCCGATGGCCGACCTCTCCCGGGTTCCCGATACCGAACTGCAGATCGCCGAGAGTGCCGGTGCCGGTGCCGGTGCCAGTGCCGCCGGCCAGGATGCCCCGTCGGAGCCGGACGATCCCGCCTCGGACGCCGAGTCGCCGGGCAGCCCGGAGGCCGGCAACCCTACGGCGGAGACGGAAGACGCCCACCAGGAGGTGACGCCATGATCGCCGCAGCCACCGCCATCAACGGGAACATCAGCGGTGAGTGGTACCTGGCCCTGGCCGCGGTGCTGTTCGCCATCGGCGCCTTCGGGCTTCTCATCCGCCGCAATGTGCTGGTGATGTTCATGTGCGTCGAGCTGATGCTGAACGCCGCCAACCTCACCTTCGTGACCTTCGCCAACATGCTCCACGACATCGGTGGGCAGGTGCTGGTCTTCTTCGTCCTGGTCGTGGCCGCCGCCGAGGTCGTGGTGGGGCTGGGCATCGTGGTCGCCATCTTCCGCCGCCGGGCCAGTGCCACGGCCGATGACTTCCACCTGATGAAGGGCTGACGGCACCGTGCTGCATGTGACCTACCTAATTATCCTGCTGCCCCTGGTCGGGTTCGCCGTCCAGGTGCTGTTCGGGCGACGGCTGGGCGATCCGCTGGCCGGGGTGGTGGCCACCCTGTTCGTGGCGGCGTCCTTCGTGGTCTCGGTCGGGGTGTTCATCAACCTCCTGTCCCAGTCCGGCAGCGTCCGGGCCTTCAACCAGAACCTCTGGACCTGGATCCCGGTCGGTGGACTCCAGGTCCACGCCGGGCTCTACGTCGACCCGCTGTCGATGACCATGGTCCTGTTCGTGACCGGGATCAGCGCCCTCATCCACCTGTATTCCATCGGCTACATGAAGGGCGACCGCGACTACCCGAAGTTCTTCCTCTACATGAACCTGTTCGTGGCCTCGATGCTGATCCTGGTGCTGGGGAACAACCTGCTGGTCACCTACGTCGGCTGGGAGGGGGTCGGGACGTGTTCCTACCTGCTGGTGGCGTTCTGGTTCACCCGGGAGTCGGCCGCCGCCGCCGGCAAGAAGGCCTTCATCTACAACCGGATCGGCGACGCCGGGTTCATCGCCGCCGTCTTTCTCACCTTCGACAAGGTGGGCTCGGTCGACTACACCACCATCTTCGCCAACCTCAACAAGATCGGCCCCGGCAACATCACCGCCATCTGCCTGCTGCTGTTCGTCGGGGTGGCGGCGAAATCCGCCCAGATCCCGCTGTTCCCCTGGCTGGCCGACGCCATGGAGGGCCCGACCCCGGTCTCGGCGCTGATCCATGCCGCCACCATGGTGACCGCCGGGGTCTACCTGCTCTGCCGGATCAATCCGCTGCTCCATGCCTCGCCCGACGCCCAATGGACGGTGGCCATCATCGGGGCGGCCACCGCCTTCGTGGCCGCCACCATCGCCTGCGCCCAGGACGACATCAAGAAGGTGCTGGCCTATTCGACCATCTCCCAACTCGGCTACATGGTGCTGGCCATCGGCTGCGGCGCCTACGAAGCCGCCATCTTCCTGATGGTCGCCCACGCCTTCTTCAAGGGTCTCCTGTTCCTCGGCGCCGGTTCGGTCATCCACGGTCTCCACGACGAGCAGGATCTCAAGCGGATGGGCAACCTCCGGGTCTACATGCCGATCACCTTCGTCACCTTCGCGGTCGGCTGGCTGGCCATCGCCGGGGTGCCACCGCTGTCCGGGTTCTGGGCCAAGGGCGACGTGCTGGAGAACACCTGGGCGGCCCACCCCGCCCTCTGGGCCGTCGGCCTCACCACCGCCGTCCTCACCGCCTATTACATGAGCCGGCTGACCGGACTCGCCTTCTTCGGGAAGGACCGCTGGAGGAATCCGACCCCCATCGACGCCGCCACCGACTTCCCCGACGCCCACCACGCCGAGGGTGCCATCCCCGAACCCCACGAGTCGAAGTGGGTGATGACCACGCCGTTGATCGTGCTGGCCATCCTGGCCGCCGTCGGCGGGGTGATGGCCTTTGCCACCCCCCACCTGTCGCTGGCCCACTGGGTGGACCCGGTGTTCGGCGGCAATCTCTACAACGACCACGAGTCGACCTCGACGCTCTGGAAGCTCGGGACGGTGGACGGAGTGGTGGCGGTGATCGGGGTGGTCATCGGCCTCCGCCTCTGGGTCACCCGGGCGGACCGTCCCAAGCTGGAGTGGTCGTTCCTGCGACACTCCTGGTACATCAACCAGCTGTTCGACGCCGTCATCGGCCGTCCCGGCACCCGGCTGGCCGAGTTCTCCTCCACGGTGGTGGAGGACAAGGTCATCGACGGGGCGGTGAACGGCACCGCCACCCTGGTCCGCCGGACCGGCACCCAGCTCCGCCGGGTCCAGACCGGCTACGTCCGCAACTACGCCCTCTGGATCGTGGTGGGCGTCGTGATCCTCTTCGGGTTCATGCTGACCCGGGCGTGGTGGAGCTGATGTCGTCCACCCCGTTCCCCTTTCTCACCGCCCTGATCCTGATCCCGGCGGTCGGCGCCGCGGTGGTGGCGCTCATCCCTCGCCACCGGGTGGCCGGCTGGGTCCACGAGGCGGTCGGCCTGGCCGTCTCGGTGGTCACCCTGGCTCTCGCCATCACCCTGCTGCTCCGGTTCCAGACCCACTTCGGGGGCTACCAGTTCACCTCCGACCACATCTGGGCCAAGTCCCTCGGCATCCACTGGTCGCTGGGGATGGACGGCATCTCACTGTTCCTGGTGATGATGGCCGCGGTGCTGTTCCCCCTCACCCTGCTCGGGGCCCGGGTGAAGCGGGACCCTCGGTCGTTCGTGGCCTGGGTGCTGCTCCTGGAAGCCGCCTGCCTCGGCAGCTTCGTCTCCCTGGACCTGATCCTCTTCTTCTTGTTCTTCGAGCTGACCCTGGTCCCGACCTACTTCATCATCGGCGGTTGGGGGTACGCCCGCCGGGGGTACGCCGCCATCAAGTTCTTCCTCTATACCTTCGCCGGCTCGGCCTTCCTGCTGGTCGGCATGGTGGCGGTGGCGTTCATCCATCAATCCCAAACCGGGGTGCTTACCTTCGAGCTGCCCGCCCTGATGCACACCCACTTCTCCGGGACCGCCGGGGTGCTGTTGTTCGTGGCCTTCACCATCGCCTTCGCGGTGAAGGCGCCGATCTTCCCGTTCCACACCTGGTCACCGGTGGCCTACGCCGAGGCACCCACCGCCGGATCGGTGCTGTTGGCGGCGGTGCTGGCCAAACTGGGGGCCTACGGGATCATCCGGTTCGATCTGAGCCTGTTCCCCCAGGCCACCCGCACCCTCACCCCGGTGCTGTTGACGCTGGCGGTGATCGGCATCCTTTATGGCGCGGTGGTGGCTTGCGCCCAACGGGACCTGAAGCGCCTGGTGGCGTTCTCCTCGCTGGCTCAGCTCGGCTTCATCGTCCTGGGTACCTTTGCCCTCACCTCGCAGGGCCTGACCGGTGGTGTCATCCAGATGGTCAATCACGGCCTGATCATCGCCGCCCTCTTCCTGGTGATCGGTTGGCTCTATGAGCGGCGAAGGACGTGGCAGGTCACCGAGTTGAAAGGCCTGCAGTTCTCGGCACCGGTGATGGCCGGAGTGTTCACGGTGGTGATGCTGGCGTCGATCGGGGTCCCGGGGCTCAACGGGTTCGTCGGTGAGTTCCTAATTCTATCCGGGACCTTTCTGGTGCACCGCTGGTGGGCACTGGCTGCCACCATCGGCATCATCATCGCCGCCATCTACCTGTTGTGGGCCTACCAGCAGGTGTTCCACGGGGAGCCGACCGAGCCCGACAAGCAGACCCGGGATCTCGGTTGGACCGAGCGGTTGGTCATCGCCCCGCTCATCCTGTTGATCGTCTTCCTCGGCGTCTACCCAAAGCCGGTGCTCGACCGGATCACCCCATCGGTCAACCAGCTGATCGCCCACGTCGACCAGGTGACCAACACCCAGCAGCCGGCGGTGGCCACCGGTCAGGCGTCGGCGCCGACCGGTTCCGGCCCGAGCTCCAACGACGCGACCGGGGGTGTCCGCTGATGTCCACGCTGCTAGTGGCGGCGGCGGCAGCCGCCAAAATCCGCACCCCCCACATCGACTACCTGAGCATCCTCCCCATCCTGATCATGATGGGGGGAGCGGTGCTGCTGGTGACCGTCTCTTCGTTGTTCCGGCAGGTGATGGGGGTGAGCTCGGCCACCTTGATCACCGTGGTCACGTCGGTGGCCACTCTGGTGGCGGCGCTGTTCCAGTGGCACCACGTGACTACCCGCGGGGCCCAGGTGACCATCGCCGGGGCGATCGCCTACGACGGGTTCAGCGTCTTCATCCAGATCGTGGTGGCCATCGCCATCGGCCTCACCGCCCTGATCGCCGACGGTTACCTCAAACGCGAGAGCATGGATGGGCCCGAATTCCACGTGCTGGCCATGCTGTCCGCTTCCGGGGCCATGCTGATGGGCTCGGCCAACGACCTCATCGTGGTCTTCCTCGGCCTGGAGATCCTTTCCATTGCCCTCTACGTGCTGGCCGCCTTCAACCACAAGCGGGTGGAGTCGGGTGAGGCCGCCCTCAAGTACTTCGTGCTGGGGGCCTTCTCCTCGGCCATCTTCGTCTACGGGATCGCCCTCGTCTATGGGGCGACCGGTTCCAGCAACCTTCCCCAGATCGCCGACTATCTGTCCAAGAACGTGGTGGCCAGCAACGGCGTGCTGTTGGCTGGGCTAGCTCTGCTGCTGGTCGGGTTCGGCTTCAAGATCGCCGCGGTGCCGTTCCACATGTGGTCCCCCGACGTCTACCAGGGCTCCCCGTCGCCGGTAACCGGGTTGATGGCGGCCATCGCCAAGGCCGGAGCCTTCGCGGCTCTGCTCCGGGTCTTCGTGTCGTCGTTCGGCACCCTGAGAGCCGACTGGCAGCCGATCGTCTGGGGCATCGCCATCCTGAGTCTGGTGATCGGGGCAGTGGCCGCGCTGGTCCAAAAGGACATCAAGCGGATGATGGCGTATTCATCCATCAACCACGCCGGCTTCATCCTCTTGGGGGTGCAGGCCGCCACCGTCCGGGGGGTATCGGCGTCCCTCTATTACCTCTTCGCCTACACCTTTATGGTGCTGGGCGTCTTCGCGGTGATCACCGTGATGGCTCGAGAGGGTGACAACGGGCACCAGATCACCGACTACCGGGGCCTGAGCAAACGAAGCCCACTACTGGCATTGGCCTTGGCGGTGCTGCTGTTGGCCCAGGCCGGGGTCCCCTTCACCACCGGTTTCCTGGCCAAGTTCTCGGTAGTGGCGGCGTCGGTCGACGCCCATTCCTATGTGCTGGCCTCTATCGCCATGGGGTCCGCCGCCATCGCCGCCTTCTTCTACCTTCGGGTGGTGGTGACGATGTACTCGCCGGTCGGCGCGGAGGGCGACATGGCCGATGCCGACGCCACCACCCTTTCGGCCGGCACCCCCTCGGAGTCCGTACCCGTGGTGGGGTCGACATCGGTCGGGGCCAGCGGCGACGCCGACGTGGCCGATACGGTCGCCAGCCTTTCTGTTCTCACCGAAGCCCCTCCCGAAGCCTCGGTGGCCGACCGGGTGGTAGCCGTCCCGAGGTTGACGGTGGTGGCCATCGGGCTATCCGTGGCGTTTACCGTGGTGTTTGGCATCATCCCCGGGCCGGTCGTCGACTTCGCCCACCAGGCCACCCTCCTCTTCCCCTCCTAGTTCCGGTTGCCTGCTCAGGGCGGCGGGTCGGATGAGCGGGTCCTTGTCGGGCTGATGGCCCCGAAGTACTGTCGATTGGGCCGACCATCGATGGGAGTCGAGTGTGACCAACGTGCAAGGCGTGCCCCAAGAGGCGCCGAGGAAGAGCTCATTCCGAAACTCGATGCGGAACCGGGAGACACGGGACAACGTTCGGATCGTCGCGGCGGTGGTCATCGTCGGGCTTCTGATCGCCTTCGTGATCGCCAACAGCGAGAAGGTGTCTATCCACTTTCTCATCTTCACCAGCTCGGTTCGTCTGATCTGGGTGCTGGTGGTCACCGCCCTCCTCGGTGGGGTAGCCGATCGGCTGCTGGTCATCCGGAGGAACCGGATGCGCCGTGAAGAGGCCAGGCGAGCCCGGGGCTAACACCCCGCTTGCCCAACTAGACGTCGTCAGCGGAAGCTCGCACCGTGGGCAAGTCCAGCTTCGTCATGGCGAGCATTGACTTCATGGCTCGTTGGCTGCGGCCTGGGTCCGGGTCTGAAAGCAGGTCCACCAAGCCGTTGGGGACGACCTGCCAGGAGAGGCCGTATCTGTCTTTGAGCCACCCGCACTGACCCGTCTCGCCACCTTCAGAAAGTCTGTTCCAGTAGTGGTCGACCTCAGCCTGATCAGCACAGTCGATGAACAGTGAGATCGCCTCACTGAAGTGGAAGGTGGGGCCGCCATTGAGGGCGGTGTACTCATGGCCATCGAGTACGAACGAGACTGTCAGCACCGTTCCCGCCCGTTGTGGGGCCTCCTCGCCGTAGTAGGTGATTCGGGTGATCTCCGAGTTCGGGAACACCGAGACATAGAACTCGGCGGCTTCCTTGCCTTCGGAGTCGAACCAGAGGTTGGGGGTGATCTTGGGCATGAGATGGCTCCTGACGTGCGCATTCCGCTGACGCGGTAGCTCCATTCCGGCGCGGTTATGACTATCGGCTCCGGCGAAAGTCATCGCAAGGGGCCGGCTGGGGCAGTGGCGACGGAGTGGACCCGACGCCCCATTGGGCCGTGAGGCCGTCTTTTCACTACTCTCATTCCCCCTGTCACGGACCTGGATGTGCCCTGGCGACCTTGCCCAGGGTGGTTTCGGGAGAAATTGGCAAATCCACTGTCAAAACTGCTCAAGACCCACCCGTAGGTGCCGATAGTCACAGCAGAGTAGTCGTGACTCCGAGGATCTTGAGCGTTGAATTGGGGCGAGTGCATCGCTCATGTACTCCGTAACCGGGGTCAGGGTTCAACTCAGGCGGGGGGAAACGACGCCGCTTCCTGTGGCGGAAACATTGCACAGGACTGAGTCAAGACGTCGATTCGCCAGTGATTAGAGGTGGGCAGCAGTGAAGGTCCCGAAGGTCTCCGTGCGCAAGATCCCCGCGATCGTCATGGCGACGATCATTGCCATGAGCATCGGTGTGGCGCTGGTCGCCAGTCCGGCCTCGGCGGCAACCACACCGTTGATCTCGACGTCGTTCACCACCAATACCACCGGCGTGGGTCAGTGGGTGCTTCCGACCGCCTCCGGCACCAATCAGGCCTGTCTGACCTCGCTTCCGACCACCGGGGCGACCTCGATTCCCCACTGTGCGACGGGCAACGACACCGCCGGCAGCGGAGCCCTGCAGCTGACCACGAATACCACGACCCAAGTGGGCTCGGTATTCAATACCACCAGCCTGCCGGCCACCCAGGGTCTCGACATCACCTTCAACACCTATCAATTCAACAAAGGCGCAAGCACGCCGGCCGACGGGATTTCCTTCACCTTGGCGGCGGCCAACCCGACCAACCCCCAGCCACCGGTCTCGGCTGGCCCTTCGGGGGGTTCGCTGGGCTACTCGACCAACCAGACTTTGCCGGGCGTCCCGAATGGCTACCTCGGGATCGGATTCGATGTCTACGGCAACTTCCTGAACACTTCCTACGGCGGATCGACGTGCCCGACGGTCGGCTCGATCGGCAGCACCAATTACCCTCAGAATGTCACGGTCCGAGGCCCGGGCAACGGCACCAGCGGGTACTGCCTGGTGAAAACCACTGCCAATACCGCCTCCCCGTCGGGGACCAACAACCTGCCCGGCGGAACCAAGGCTCTCGACAACCCCACGGCGACGACCCACGGCCCCACCGATTTGGTGCCGGTCGAAATTGCCGTCAATCCGTCCGCCACCGCCGCCACCACCGCCTCGGGGCTCGCCGTGCCCGCCAAGAGCTTCGCGGTCGACTTCACCCCGGTGGGTGGGACCGCTCATTCGTTCACCAATGCGCTACCGAACCTCACCGCTGGCGCCCAAGGCATTCCCACCGCGTGGTTCGATCCGACCACCGGTGTTCCCTATCAGCTGACCTTCGGGTGGACGGCGTCGACAGGTGGATCCATCGAATACCACGACATCACCACGCTGACGTCGAGCACGCTGAACGGCCCGCTCCCCACCATGTCACTCTCGGATACCGACAACGCTTCCGGGGTGTTCAAGCAAGGCACCAGCACCACCAACGTCATCCTCACTCCGTCACTCGGCTCCAGTGCCGCCGAGACCAACCCGCCGACCGTGACCGATACCTTCCCGACCGGCGTCGTCCCCGGCACGGCGACCGGCACCAGCTGGGACTGCACAGCGTCGGCGGGCCAGACGGTGACCTGCACGTACACCGGGGCCACCGTCGCCGCCAACGCTTCCTATCCACCGATCACCGTCCCGATCGGTGTCACCGGATCGGCAGTTGTCGGCGCCGGGACCGACAGCGCCAAAGTGTCCTCCATCGATGCGCTTCCAGTAGTTGCGGCCGACAGTTTCACCGTCGAGCTGCTCCCGGGAGCCCCGACGGGAGTGTCAACCATTGCCGGAGATGCTTCGGCCTCCGTCAGCTTCACTGCCCCGGTGAACGATGGCGGCAGTGCGGTGACCGGCTACACCATCACCCCCTATATCGCCGGAGTGCCGCAGACGCCGCATACGTTCAACTCCACCGCCACCACTGAGTCGGTCACCGGGCTGACTTCCGGGACTGCCTATACCTTCAAAGTGGCCGCCATCAACGACGTGGGCACCGGTCCGAACTCCACCGCGTCCGGTGCGGTGACCCCGCTCCCGCTCCCGTCCATCACCACCGCCACGTTGCCGGCCGGTGAAGTCGGTGTCGCCTATAGCCAGACGGTGGCTGGGACCGGAGGAAAGCTTCCGTACGGCTGGTCGGTTACCACCGGATCGCTTCCCGCTGGGCTCACCCTCAATGCCGCCACTGGCGTCATCTCCGGAACACCGACAACCGCCGGCTCACCCACCTTCATCGTCACCCTCACCGACGCCAACGGCGGCCAGGACACCCAGAGCTACACCCTGACGGTGGTACCCAATCCGTCGATCACCACCCTTTCTGTCCCTGGTGGTGAGGTCGGCGCTCCCTACAGTCAGACCCTGGTCGGCAGCGGTGGTACTGCTCCGCTCACCTGGTCGGTGACCACCGGATCGCTTCCCGCCGGGCTCACCCTCAACGCCGCCACCGGCGTCATCTCCGGCACGCCCACCGCGGCTGGCTCACCCACCTTTATCGTCACCCTCACCGATACCAACGGCAAGAAGGCCACCCAGAGCTACACCCTGGCGGTCGTCATCGGCCCGTCGATCACCACCCCCAGCCTCCCAAGTGGTGAGGTCGGCGTCGCCTACAGCCAGCCTCTGGCCGGGACCGGCGGGACGACTCCCTACACCTGGTCGGTGACCACCGGATCATTGCCCGCCGGACTCACGCTCAACAGCGCCACCGGCGTCATCTCCGGGTCACCGACTGCTGCCGGTTCGCCCACCTTCACCGTCACCCTCACCGATGCCAATAGCCAGACCAGCACCAAGGTCTTCACGGTGGTCGTCGCCGCGGTTCCGTCGATCACCACCCCCAGCCTCCCAAGTGGTGAGGTCGGCGTCGCCTACAGCCAGACGCTGGCCGGGACCGGCGGTGCGACCCCCTACGCCTGGTCGGTGACCACCGGTTCGTTGCCCGCCGGACTCACGCTCAACAGCGCCACCGGCGTCATTTCCGGGTCGCCGACGACTGCCGGTTCGCCCACCTTCACCGTCACTCTGACCGATGCCAACAACCAGACCGCTACCCACAGCTACACGGTGGGCATCCTGGCTCTTCCATCGATCACCACCGCCACCCTCCCTGGTGGTGAGGTCGGTGTCACTTACAGCCAGACGCTGGCCGGGACCGGCGGTGCGACCCCCTACGCCTGGTCGGTGACCACCGGTTCGTTGCCGGCCGGCCTCGCCCTCAACCCTTCGACCGGGGTCATCTCCGGTACTCCCACCGCCTCGGGTCCCGATACCTTCACCGTCACCCTCACCGATGCCAACAACGAGACGGCGACCCAGAGCTACACGGTGACCACACTGGCCGCTCCGTCGATCACCACCGCCACCCTTCCCGGTGGCGAGCACGGCGCGCCGTACAGCCAGACCCTGGTGGGCGCCGGCGGCAGCACCCCCTACACCTGGTCGGTGGTCGGATCGCTTCCCGCTGGCCTGACTCTCAACCCTGCCACCGGCGTCATCTCCGGCACCCCCACCGGATCGGGGCCCTCCACCTTCACTGTGACCCTCACCGACTTCGCCGGCCAAATGGCCTCTCAGAGTTACACCTTGACCATCCTGACCGGGCCGACCATCACCACCGCCATCCTCCCCGGCGGTGAGCTCGGCGTGCCCTACAGCCAGACCGTGGCGGGCGCCGGCGGCAGTAGCCCCTACACCTGGTCGGTGGTGGGATCGCTTCCGGCCGGCCTGACCCTCAACCCTGCAACCGGCGTCATCTCCGGCACCCCCACCGGTTCGGGGCCGTCCACCTTCACCGTGACCCTCACTGATGCGGCCAGCCAAATGGCCTCCCAGAGCTACACCGTGACCATCCTGGCTGCCCCGTCGATTACCACCGCCACTCTTCCGGGTGGCGAGAACGGCGTGCCCTACAGCCAGACCGTGGCGGGCGCCGGCGGCAGCATCCCCTACGCCTGGTCGGTGACCGCTGGCTCGCTCCCGGCCGGCCTCACTCTCGACACCTCAACCGGCGTCATCTCCGGGACCCCCACCGGCTCGGGCTCGTCACCGTTCACCGTGACCCTCACTGATGCCCACAACCAGACCGCCACCCAGGCTTACACAGTGGGCATCTTGGCTGCCCCATCGATCACTACCGCCACCCTCCCCGGTGGTGAGGTCGGTGCTCCCTATAGCCAGACTGTGATCGGCACCGGGGGCAGCACGCCTTACGCCTGGTCGGTGACCGCTGGCTCGTTGCCGACCGGCCTCACCCTCAATGGCACCACCGGGGTCATCTCCGGCAGTCCGACGACCTCGGGTCCGGCGACGTTCACGGTCA
>DATATM010000032.1:0-9357 GCA_036268775.1 Acidimicrobiales bacterium
TCTAGATGATCAATTCCAAGGGATCAGTGGTCGTAGGCAACGAGAGATCGCAGTCTTGGCTGGCCGCTGTGGTGGTTGTGCCAGATGGCCGCGGTGAGGGCGAGAAGCCGCTGCAGGACCCGGGTGACCACCCCGTGTTGGGTGCGCCCGCCGTGTTGTTCCAGGTCGAGTTGGCCTTTGAGGGTGTCGTTGACCGATTCGATCAGCTGGCGCATGGGTTTGAGGAACCGGGCCCCGGGACGGGGAGCCTCGTCTTTGCGTGCCGGTCGGATCAGGGTCGCCCCGTGGCCGTTCAAGAAGGTTTCGAACTCGGCACTGGCGTATCCCTTGTCGGCGAGGATTCGCTGGCCGGGACGCTGATCCAACAAGTCGGCGTCGATCTCCAACAGATCCCGGGCGATCTCTCGTTCGTCGATCTTCGGGTTGGAGAGGGCAAAGGCGACCGGCAGCCCGGCCGGCGTGCACAACAGGTGCAACCGGAGCCCCCAGAAGAATCGGGAGTGGCTGGCGCAGTACCCGTAGCCGGCGAACCCGACCAGGTCGGAACGCTTGGCCGTCTGGCGGGGTCGACCGCACTCGACCGGGGTGGAGTCGATCACCCAGGTGTCGTCGGACCACAGGTCGGTGTCCATCGCCAGCAGGCGGATGAGGGCGTTGAGCTGCGCGGATGCCCGCCGCAGCCGTTTGTTGTAGCCGGACTGCTTGGGTACGTAGGGGAAGAGGTGAGTCAGATGGGACGAGGCATAACGAAGGAACCGGGCCTCCGAGGTGAAGCCCAGCAGCGCCTGGATGACGGCCAGCGTCAGCAGCTCCGAGTCGGAGAGCTTGGGAGCTATCCCCACCACTGGCCGCCAACGGGCCAGGTCAGGGTCGGTGCGCAAGGCATCGTCGGTCTTCACGTACAGTGCGGTAGCGAGGGTATCCAGATCGGTGTCCACGAGACCTCCAAGGTCGAAGTTGGTGTAAGCAACGCCGATCATGGATGCCTTCGTCGCGTCAAACGCGGATACTGCACCAGCAGCGATCCCTTGGAATCACTCGTCTAGTTCGTAGTTGGGCTGGTTGGGGGCCCAGGGGCGAGCCAACGCCAGCCGGGTCGACATCGGCTGGCGACCGCCCCGCGTTGACATCGAACCCGTTCGGACCTACCATCTGACGTATCGGACAGTTCGTCCGATCCAATGGAGGGGCGTCCGAAATGACCGAAGCCGCTATCGATTTCAACGACATCGACCTCACCGATTCGAAGCACTTCGTCGACGGGGTCCCCCACCAGTGGTTCACCTTCCTGCGCCACAACGCCCCGGTGTGGTGGCACGAGGAGGCCGACGGACCCGGATTCTGGGCAGTCACCTCCTACAACGAGTGCGTGGCCGTCAACCGCGACTACGAGCACTTCTCTTCGGCGAAGAAGGCGACTTTCATCTGGGAGCTGGAGGAGGACCTGCTCGAGCAGCATCGGCTGATGATGTTGAACATGGACCCGCCGCTCCACACCCGGTACCGCCGGCTGGTCAACAAGGGCTTCACCCCCCGGATGGTGGCCCAACTCCACGACCGCATCCACCTCGCCGCCGATCGGATCATCGACAACGTCATCGAGAAAGGCACGGCCGAGTTCGTGACCGACCTCTCCTCCGAACTTCCGTTGGTGGTGATCGCCGAACTGCTGGGAGTCCCCAACGAGGACCGGCACAAGATGTTCGACTGGTCGAACCGGATGATCGGCAACCAAGACGCCGAGTACCAGACCTCGGCCGAGGACGACGCCCATGTCACCAGCGCGGCGGAGGACGCCCAGGTGGCCTCCATGGAGCTCTACGCCTACGCCGCCGAGCTATTCAGCCAGAAGCAGGCGGATCCCCGCGACGACCTGATGAGCGTGCTCTCCGAAGTGGAGATGGAGGGAGAGAAGCTATCCGAGCTCGAGCTCGAACTGTTCTTTCTGCTCCTCACCGTGGCCGGCAACGAGACCACCCGGAACCTCATCTCCGGGGCGATGGTGGCGTTCTTCGACAACCCCGATCAGTGGGACCTCCTCCAGCGGGACCGCTCGTTGCTGCCTTCGGCGGTCGAGGAGATGCTGAGGTACGTGAGCCCGGTGATGAATTTCCGCCGCCAGTCCACCTCCGCCTTCGAGCTGGGCGGCCAGCAGATCGGCGCCGACCAGAAAGTGGTGTTCTTCCACGTCTCCGGCAACCGGGACGAGACAGTCTTCGAGAACCCCCACGCCTTCGACATCACCCGCGACCCCAACCCACACATCGCCTTCGGCGGGGGCGGCCCCCACTTCTGCCTGGGGGCCAATCTGGCTCGGATGGAGATCCGGGTGATGTTCGAGCACCTGCTCGACCGGATGCCCGATATCCGGCTCAACGGTGAGGTCGAGCGGTTACAGTCGCAGTTCATCAGCGGCGTCAAGCACATCCCCGTGGCCTTCACCCCCGCGGCCCGCGTGTCGGCGTAAGTGGCCACCAGCAAATCCTCGGGCAACCTCAAAGAGGTCATTCGGGACTTCCGCCGCGATCAGGTGATCGACGTGGCCCGCCGGCTGTTCGGCGAGCGGGGCACCACCGATGTCTCGATGGACGAGATCGCCGCCGAAGCCGGCGTGGCCCGGTCGACCGTCTACGTCTATTTTGCCAACCGTGACGAGCTCCTTGGGGCCTGTCTCAAGAGGATGCTCGACCAACTCCTAGCGGGCATCGCCGACGACTGGGAGCGGGACACCGAGCCGCGGGCCCGCCTCCGCGTCCTCATCGAAGGGATGTTCGAGCGGCTTGACGAGAACCCCGCCTTTTTCCGGCTGGCCCTCATCGGCCAGGGCTCGGTGGCGGTGGGATCCGAGTTGGCCTTGATCGGCCTCGAGGTCGCCGGGATGCTCCAGGGCCTCTATCTCGAGGGAATCGCCACCGGGCAATTCCGCTCGATGGACCCGGACCGGGCCATCTCCCTCATTGGCCAGCAGATCTACGGGGCGATGTCGGTGCGAGCCGGCGAGCCGCTCCCCCTACTCAGGGCCGATGCTGCCGCCGAAGTCACCGAGTTCGTGTTGCGCGGCCTGTCCGCCTGACGGTCCACGGCGTTCCGCTATCCGACGGGTCATCTCGGCTGTCCGTTCTTCGATCGAGGTGCCCTCGTCTGCGACGAACCGTAGTTGGAGGGCAGGGAGTGCCGTGAAATCTTTCGGCCGACCGGCGGCCTCCTTCGACCGGATGATGTCCGCCAATGAGGCGACCGGCATCTGATCGCCGCCTAGCTCGGTTCGGATGGCGTTCTGCATCAGGTCGTCATAGCCGCCGGTCCCACTTGGCTTGAAGCTGATGTCGAGTTCACCGAACTTGCAGGTGAGGTTCCACACACCGACCTTGGCGAGTGAGGCGGCATCATGGGAAAAGCGGAGACCCTCGGGTACTCCCGCAGTACGAATCCGGGCATCGAGATCAGTGAAGGCCAGAGAGAGCCGTTTGACGTTCTCCTCGGTGGCGCGGGGTGTGAAGTCAATATCGCGGGTCGGAGGTACTGCGGCGGCATGCAGCTCGGCAGCAAATCCCCCGATCACGACGTACTCGACCCCTCGGTGATTGAACGCCTCGACAATTCTGAATGGGTCGAATCGCTCGCTGCTCATGCCTGCTTCTTGTTTGCTTTCCGAACTCGCAGAGCCGCTGATACGGCTTTATCGTCTTTTGCCACTCGCTCCGCTTGGTAGGTTTCCCAGGCCTGACGCTCCTCGGGGGAGCGATGTTGCTCGAGGTCTCGAAGCACGTCGTCGTGATCGTCATACGGTGCTAGTCGCATTTGCAGGTCGAAACCGGCAGCCTTGAGGAGGCGCATCAAGGTGGGCAACGTCGCTTGGCGCCGGCCGTGTTCATAGGCCGAGACCATGCTCCTGGGTATGCCGGCCCGCTCAGCCAGTTCGGCCTGGCTCAGCCCGGCCTTCAAACGGGCGTAATGGAGCAGGCCGGAGCCCGGCGACGGACCGTTTTGGTACACGCTCATGCATACAATCGTATACCTCAGGGACTTGGACCGGACGCCTGATGTTGCCGTGTCGCTCGGCAGCTCAGCTCGGGGGCAACTCCGACAAGGCCTCGGCCGCCAGCCGGTCGACCGTCCACTGCAGGGTGGAGAGAGCCGCGGTCATCGTCCGGTGGGCGTCTTCCGCCGCCAGCCAGGCGTTTGCCGATTGTGTGGCCGAGAGGCGGGCGGACCGCTCGGCGGTCAAGAGGGCTGCGGTCCACGGGTTGAGCTTGTAGGTGGTGGACGGCTCCCAACGCCGGTGGGTGCCACGGGATTCATCGAGCATGCCCTTCAGCTGCGCAGCCATGGCGGCTTCCTCGGTCGCGATGGAGTTGCTGCCGCCGGCTGCCGTCAACTCCGGAGAGGCCTCCAGGACCTCAATGGCACGATCCTCGGCCCCGATGGGCAGGTCGAGACCCAGGTCTTCGAGGAATGATGCGGCCGAGGCCGCCCATTTCTTCGGATCGGTCGCCACTTCGTCGACATCCACCCCCATCAGCGGGAGTCCGCTGGACCCGGCGAGGGCGCTGACCAGGTGTGCCTCCCATATCGCCAGGGCGAGGATCGGAGAGACGCCCTCGATGGCAAGCTCGGTCAAGCTGGCCGCGGGCCGGCGCCAGGTGACCACCGCGGCTTCCACCCCCGGGTGTTGGCGCCAGACGGGCAACAGCAACGCGTGGCGGGCGTCATACCAGACCACTTCTCGTGGAGGTTGGGGGGAGCCAGGATCACTACGCAATAGGTCGTTGAGCGAGTTCACCCCTCGGGCGGCGGCGTCGGCGATTTCGGGCAATCGCTCCCAGCCGTCCGGGAGTTCCGGGGGAGCCCACCAGGTTCCCTCCATACGCCCGAGCAGCTCGTCGCCCACCTGGCTGAGCCCGGTGGCGACCGCGCCGGGCTCAGGACCACCTTCATCTTCACCCGCGGCCGCGGTGGTCCGTCCGATCAGTTGGAGGCCCATGGCCGCCAGCGCCTCGGCGATGATCTCGCCTCCCGATCCCGGTGGGCCGGCAACGGCCACCAAGGGCGTCAATGGGCTGTCGCTCGGTGGCGTGGGGTCAACAGTGGACATGAGCTGGTGGATGGCTTCTCGGTCTGCCCGATCGACGATTCCGTCCGCCCATCCTACGAGGCGGTCCGGCCACCGATCGCACGGAAGTGAGAGGACGGTCACCAAGACCATCTGGCGGCGGGCAACAAGGAGTGTTTGCTGGTGGCCGGCTCGCCGCCGGCCCATCGAGGAGGCTAGCGACGAGACCGGGTGGCGAACGATTGGCGGGGGCCGGCGACTTCGTGAGCCGAGTCGGAACCGGCCAGGAGCTCTTGGTAGAGGGCGTCCAGATCGGTCGCCTCCTCTTCCGGTGAGCGGACCGCGGTCGAGCCGGCGCCCTCGGTTAACGTCGCTAGCATCTCGGGATCATCGAGCAGGGAGAGAACCGCCTCGACCAGGGTGGTCGCATCTTTGCTGTCGAAAAGTAGCCCGTTCTTCCCCGGACGGACGATGTCGGGAATGCCAAAAGCGTGAGATCCGATCACCGGAAGGCCGGCGAGGAGGTACTCCCGGGTGACTCGGTGGAAGGTCTCGAAGCCCGAGGTCGAGAGCCCGACGTCCATGTGGGTCAGGAATTCGGGCAGGTCGTCGGGGCGGTAGGCACCCATCATGATCACGTTGGGATTGGCATCGAGCAGTGCGGCCACCAGATTCTGGTTGCCTGCCCCGAGCATGCAGAGCCGGTAATCTCCTCGATCCCGCAAGCGAGGATCGGTGAAGGCCTCCACCACGGTATCGATCCCCTTTGCCGGGTCCAAGGTGGCGGCGAGGCAGAACATCACCGGTCGGGTTGCACCGTCGCCCGCCCGATCCTCCTCGACCGGCAATCGGTCCGACAGGAGGGCGGGACAGTCCGGTGACGGATCCGGCGGTGGCGCGGAAGCCACCCCCATCTCGATGACCCGTACCCGGGCCGGGTCGAGTGGGATGGTCTGCTCGAAGTAGCGGCGGAAGGCGGCGGTGGCGAAGACGGTGCGGTCGAAGACCTGGAGATATTGCTCCGCGGCTCGCGCCCGTTTGCGGGACAGTTTGGCGACCAGTGCCCGGTGCTCGTCCTCGCCTCCGTTCCCACCAACCCCGATCCAGGGAGCGAGTGTCCCCAGTTCACTGTCGGGATCGGCAAACACGGCGGCCAGGCACCGGGCGCAGTGTTCGGGGGTGAGGGGTGGCGAGCAGTAGCCGCGCTGACCCGAGCGAGGTGATACCGGGGCGATCAGACCACAGAGATCTTCGGCGCAGGTGACTGATCGCACCACTGGGATGCCGTTGGCTTTGGCCAACTCCGGCCAGTCAAGGGGAAGGTTGACGTTGTTGACCACATGAATTAAGTCGGGTTGGACACGAGTGAGCACCTCTAGGAAGGCGGCGGCGGACTCTGGGTTCGCACCTAGGCCGTCGGAAGCGGCTTCGATCGACCAGAACGGGCCGGCGTAGGGAGTGGGCGGCGCCACGATTCGGTCGAAGGCCTCCCCGGGCCGCCGTTCAGGGGTCAGTGTCCACGACGTTGCCGTAGGGCTCGGATAGACAACGGTGACAAGGTGGCCGCGGGCAGCCATCGCCTGGGCGTACCCGTAGGCGAAGAGCGGGGTACCGGTGTGTTCCTCCGGCGGAAGGCTGTGGACGAGGTACAGAATCTTTGCCATGCGTAGCCTTAAGGTTAAAGGCTGGGCAGCGGCGGGCGCGGTGGCAGACTCAGGGGGTCCAGCGGGTCGAGGTGGCGATCGCGGCGCTGGTTGGCGGATCGGACGGGCTGGTGGTGTTCGTCGGAGAGGTATCACTCGACGACGATCCGTCACTCGAGCCTCCCGAATCGGTACTCGGAGTCGGCGGCGTCGAGCTTGGTGGGGTGGGGGCGGTCGTGGTGGTGGTCGACGGAGTGGACGGCGTGGTGCAAGTCGGGGATCCCATCGGTGAGGTTCCGGATGTAGCGCTGGAATCCGAACCTGACGATGTCGACAGGCCGGTGCCGGTGGTCTGACTGCTCGTCGGTGTGGTTCCCGGTGGGCAGGTCAGGGGCGGGGTAAACGTGGGTACAGGTCCGAAGAACGCCACCCGAAGCGTCGAGATGTTGGTCGGCTCGCCGAGGGTCACCTGGGCCACGAACACGAGGGGAGTGGCCGTCGAGGCGTTGGGGCCGTCGAGCCATACCGCGGTCCCCCGGTAGTAAGCCGTCGTGTCACCGTTGACGGTCTGTGAGCTCACCAGCGCCCCGCGCAGCTGCAGCTGGCCGAGGGCCTCGTCGGAGGGGTTTGACAGGTTGGCCACCAACTCGGGATTGGAAGTGGCCAGGGTGCACGCCCCGTATAGGGTCTGGAGGGTAATCGAATTGGCGCCCTGGCCAAATTGACCCAAGCCGCCAACCTCAAACGCGGCTCCGGCTGTGCCGGCGGTGCCGAGCGTGAAGGTGTCACTGGAGAAGTAGGAGCTGGCCACCGCGCCGGCTGGTTCCGGAGGCGGGAGGGCTATCGGGGTATCCGGAGCCCCGGGGAAGGTTCCCGTCCATGGGCAGACAATCGGAGGGGCCTCGCCGGTCGACGCAGACGTGCCCGCCGCCTGGGTAGAGACCTGGCTGCCGGAGGAGCTTGAGGTGGTGGCATCGCCGCCAGCGGTACCGGACGCCGCGCTGCCTACCCAGCTCCAGGGGTCGGAAGTGGAGGTGGAGGCCGAGCCGGTTACCGAGGTGGTGCTGGCTGCGGGCGAAGAGCTCGTTGCGGCACTGGTTCCAGAAGCCGGGCCCGACGAACTGGTTTTGCTGCTAGCGGCCGGATCGTTCACGAAGGAAGCCAGATCCGTCGTCCCTTCCGCCATGATGATGTGGGAACTGACGGCCGGGTCGGGAGTGGTCGGGCCGCTGGCTGCGGCCCCCGATCCGACCATGGCGGCGCTGGCCGCCACGGTGGCCAGCGCGGCGGCGACCGGAAGGGTGGCATGCCAGGCAACCGAGGCGCCAGCAATGATGGTTTGGGAGAGGGGGGTGGCGGCGGCCAAGGCCACCGCCTGGGATGTCTCCGCCAGTGGCGCCTGGAACAGGGTAGGTAGCGACGACTGCGAGGCCACCGGAAGGGCGTTGGTGGGGATCTCCGGTCCTCGGCTGACAACCCGGGGATTAGAGGAGTAGGAGGCGAGACCTGAAAATCGCTTGGACGCAGACCGGGGGAATACCCGTTTTAGTCCGACCAGATGGAGCGGGA
Source organism: Acidimicrobiales bacterium (assembly GCA_036268775.1). Classification (GTDB taxonomy): domain Bacteria; phylum Actinomycetota; class Acidimicrobiia; order Acidimicrobiales; family RAAP-2; genus DASZIT01. The sequence goes on from DATATM010000032.1 coordinate 8,266, forward strand.
TCGGAATGCCCGCCAATACCGCCCCGGTGTTCCGAAGCGCCCGAGTCAGCGACCTTCTGGCCCGGTGCACCCGTGCCCGGGCGTTGGTTTCGCTGATTCCCATCTTTTCGGCGACTTCTGCGTAGGAGAACTCCTGGATCTCACGGAGCACAAAGGCAGTGCGGTAGGACTCCGGTAGCGAGTCAACAGCTTCCTTTATGGCCCGCTGTTGATCGGAGTCGCCGATCCACTCGTCGGCCGGTGGAGCCTCATCGCGAGGAGCTCCCAGGCGGTCGACCAAACGAAGTTCAGCAGAGTGACGGGCTCCGGTGTCGGCGCAGACGTTGGCGAGTATTCGGCTCAGCCAGGCGTGAAGGTGGTATTCGCCGCCGAACCGATCGAGAGCTAAATAAGCCCTGAGCAGGGTCTCTTGTACGGCGTCCTCGGCATCGCCCGACGACCGCAGCCGCCTACGGGCCTCGGCCGTGAGCGAACTGTGGTGGGCCCCGACGATTTGAGCAAAAGCGTCGGCGTCACCCGCCTGGAAGGCAGCGACCAGGCGCCGGTCGTCGTACGCGTCGAGAGACTGTGACTGCACGACCATCCGTCGGGACCCTCCCTCGTTATCTTTGTGGCGCAACCATCATGCTCGCGCTGGTCACCATCGTGCCTGCAGCGTAAGTCGGCCGCTCGCGAACAATTTGAGTCAGACGGTAACACCTACCAGGGCAAATTGCACCATCTTCTCGGCCAAATTGAACCGATTTGTTTAATCCGGCTCAGTGGCTTTCCAAACCCAGGCCTGGGTCCTGAATATCCCTTCCTTTGAGATCTCTCGCTCACGTCCATTCGTAGTGATCTCGGCGTCCAGCAATCGCCGGTCCAGGTCGGCAAGAACGGAAGGGGGGCAGGCAGGAGGAAAACCACTCCGTTGCGCTTCCTTGGTGGTTTTCTCCGCTTCCATAGCGAGAAAAAGAAATTGTGTCACAAGGATCCCCCAGCTGGAGTTGTCCTAGATGTAGCGTGCTGTGCGCCCGGGCGGAGTCTGCCCGGATGTCACGATGATCTTGACACCAACCCAACACCAAGGAGCAACACATGAAGCAGGGGCCG
>DATATM010000033.1:0-1710 GCA_036268775.1 Acidimicrobiales bacterium
ACAACCCTCAGGACCGGTGCGGGCCAGCCGCGTGGCGACGGTCCGCACTCGTTCCGTGTCGGATCGGAACCGCACAGTCGCTCATGCAAGGATACGACGTCAGACCCGAAAATTGGCTCATACCACCTGGAACGGCCCACCTCTTCGCCAAACCGACGGTCCTCCACACGGCCCCCGGGCTAGTTTTCCGCCATGGTCAGGGAGGGGTCGGCCCGGGACGTCGTGCGGCTGGCCCTGCGGGTGGACCGGACCCAGATCCGGCCGTTGATCGGGGTCGAGGCCGCCTGCTCCATCGCCATCCCCCTCATCATCGGCTTGATCGTCAACCATCCCACCGCCGGTGCCTGGGCGGCGATCGGTGCCTTTCTCACCAGCTTCTCCCTCTATCAGCCGGGTTTTCGCATCCGGGCCCGGGTGGTGGCAGTGGCCGGGGTTGTGGTCGGACTGGCTGTCTTTCTGGGCGCCATCACCGGCATCGAACATGCCGGCATCTATCCCGTCGTGGCCGCGTGGACGTTCATGGGTGGTCTGTTGGTGGCCGTCGGCCCCAATGCCGCCCTGGTCGGGGTGGTCTCGTCGGTCGGGCTCATGATCGCCTCCTCGCTCAACGCCTCGACCTCGCTGGCCTTCGAGGACGGTGGTCTGGCCCTGGCCGGAGGGCTGGGCGCCGCCGTCCTGGTGTTCGCCTTCCACCACAACGAGCAACGGGCCGAGGCCCGGGCCCTGGCCGCCTCCTACCGCACGCTGGCCACCTACGCATCGGGGATCCCCACCGCCAACGGCACCCTCCCCGACGGCGAACCGTTCGACACCCTCGCCGCCACCCTGGCCGTCCCCGGACCGCACCGCTACTTCGACCGCGCCGAGCGGGACCGCGCCCTGGCCGTCCAGTCCGAACGGCTGCGGAACGCGCTGGCCGCCCTGTCCGAAGCCCGGGGTCGTCTGGCCCGCGACCGCCTCGGCCACCCGGAAGCAACCGACATCATCGAGGGCATCGACCAGGCGACCGGAAGGATCACCGGTGTGCTGGAGGGCCTGGCCGACCGCTGCGCCACCGACGGGTCGACCACGGCACCGGGCACGTCCGACGCCCGACTGGTCAGCCTGGACCAGGCGCTGACCGAGTCCCCCACCATCCAGTCGATCGTCGACCCGGACGCCGCCGCCGATGTGAACGATCACCTCGACACCATCCGGGACCACCTCCGTATTGCTCGAGCCCTACTCGACGACACCGAGCCAGTCGGCGCTCCCACGGCCGGCGCTCCCACTGGCGATCCCAAAGGGCTCGCCGCACCGCCACCCAGACACCGGCACAAAAACCCCGCGCCCCCGCTCGGCCGAACCCCCGCCGAACAGCAGGGGCCGTTGACCGGCGCGGCGTTGGCCATCCGGGCCAACCTGTCCCTGCGGTCGACCGCCTTCCGGCACGCGTTGCGCTTGGCCGCGGTCGCCACGCTGGCCACAGTGCTCTACCGGATCATCGACCCGGTTGACGGCTACTGGATCGTGGTGGCGGTGATATTCGTCCTGAAACCGGAGTTCGGGGTCACCGTGGGCCGGAGCTTCCTGCGGGTGACGGGGACGTTGGCCGGCGTAGCCGCCGCCACCTTCTTTCTGGCCTCGATCCAACCGGGGCCGGTTGTCCTGGCTGTGCTCACCATCGTGGTCAGCGCCTTCGCCTTCACCCTGTTCAACACCAACTACGGG
>DATATM010000034.1:0-82275 GCA_036268775.1 Acidimicrobiales bacterium
TACTCCGAGGGTGGGCTCACCATCCAGTCGAACGGCAGAGTGCTCTGCGGGTTCCACAATCGCTTGAGGAATCAACGACCACCTCCCCGGGAGTAGGGGCGCCCCTGCCGCCCGACAAAGGCCAGGGTTGTTGGACCTCAGTTTTCCTTTGAGGAAGAGGACTCTCCGATTTGTTTGATGTTGGGAAGCAGTTCACCGGTAGCAGCGCGCCGCGCCGCCGCTCAAACTCATCCGCCAAAGCCAATCCGACCAAGCCAATCCGACCAAGCCAAGCAACCCAAGCGCTAGCCGCAGTGATCGGATGACGGCGGAACGTCGAGCGCAGGATTGGCACCGAAGAATCCCACCGGAACCAGGTGGAACCCGCAGTACTCGACGGGCATCACCGGCCAGTCCTCCGGGCGGGGAATGTGGGCGACCCCGAACGTGTGCCAGGCGACGATCTCGGTGTCGATGAGCGGCCGGTCGGCGGCGGTCCACAGCGGTAGCCCATCGCCGCCGGGGTGCTGGTTCGGATAGTCCCCGGCTCCGCGCTTCTCGTCCGGCTCGTACTGGGTGACCCAGAGATTGTGCTGGGCGAATCCGGCCCGCTTGCCGACGCTGGACTCCGGGTGGGCCATCAAGATCGGGGTGGCTCCGGGAACCAGCTTGTAGGCGACCGGTTGGCCCAGGCGATTGAAGACGTTGGGATTCACGAACTTCCAGTGGCGGGTGGCGGCCGCATCGACATTGCGTCGGGCTTGCAGCTCCGATTCGAGAAGAGTGGCGACCGGCAGGAAGGCGTTGGCGTAGGGATTGTCGTCCCCGAGCGGCAGCGCCTGGCAAGAAACCTCGTAGACCTCATTGACCGGACCGTCCACCTCCATGTCGAGGCGGGCGCAGAACAGATGTTGGTGGACGGGAGCGGCCAGCCCGGGGGCGACGACGGTGGCGAACGGCGTCGGGTCCCCAACGCTCACCGCCTGGGTGGAGAGGATGCCGGTCAGCTTCACCTCCAGCTGAATGGTGCCATCGAGATAGAAGTACCAGTAGAAGCCGTACTCGTAGTTGCCCACCGTGGCGATGGACGACACCACCAGCCGCCGCGACCGTCGCACCTCGGTCCGTCCCACATGGAGGTCCTGGTGCTTCCAGAGGATGCCGTAGTCCTCCTCGTGGATGCAGATGGCGTTGGCGATCACATAGGGCGAGCCCTGCTCACTGGACAGGGTGGCGTCGAGGTAGGCGATCTCGCCGAGGCAGTCGCAACCCAGCGTGAGGGAGTTGGCCATCCGCCCGAGCCCCCACTCGCCGACGTCGAAGGCGTTTTTCCAGCCGTGCAGCGGTCCCGGGTCGCCGTAGGGGACCACCATCTCGGTGATGGACGCCCGGTGCAGGATCGGCCGAATGTGCTCGCCCTCCTGGTAACCGACGGTATGCAGGACCAGCCCGTCGTGGGGGTCCATCGATACCCGCAGCGACCATCGTTGCCATTGGACCAGGTTGCCCTCGATGGTGAAGCTCACCCCTTCGGGCTGGGTGATCTCCAGGGGACGGAGGTCGGTCCGCAGCGGTTGGTGGTCCTCGGGGTAGTAGCTGCCGGATTCCTTCGGCAGCGGGATGACGCCGTAGTCGAGGACTTCGAGGACCTCGCCGCGGGCGGAGTCCACCGTCGCCACCACCCCCTCGATGGGGCGGGCATAGCCGTTGTCGGTCGGAGTCTCCCGGTAGTACGACAGGCAGCGGGCGATGCGTTTGTTCTCCTCGAGTGCACTGCCGAAATTGCCGGTGGGCCAGGGGTCGATCTGCACCTTCTCGAAGTCGGTGATGCCCCGGAGGCGCATGGCCCTCCGCCAGTCCGGGTCCGCTTTGAGGGCGTCGATGGATCGCATCGCCTCCTCGAATAACAGCGCCGGCCGGACGTCGGACCGCACCTCCCACGACGCGATCTCGGCGGTCGGAAAGGCGACGACCGCTTCGATGACGGTGCTCTCCGGACCCGGCACGATCACCAGGCTCACCCGACGCTCGACCGGATCGCCCGCCCGGTAGGCCGCCAGCTTGGCTTTCGGCGGATCCTCCAGGGTGATGGTGGCGAAGCGGGCGCCCTCGTCCAACCGACCGGATTCCCGCACGATCTTCACCGCGGTGCGGATCTCGTCGGCGGTCAGCGGCTCGAGCGGGTGGGTCACGCCTTCGATCGTCGGCACCGGCTCATCCTTGCCGGTCCTTGTCGGCCACCGCACCGAGCGCGGCGGTCGACCGGTTGGTACCCAGAGACTCGACCAGATGTTCGACCACCGCCAGGGTGGCACCCCGCTTGCCGGTGGTCAGCACGTACATGGTGGCCTCGGTGAGGGCACCGAACAGCACCCGGGCCAGGGCATCGGGATCGACTTCGACGATCTCCCCCCGGGCCATGCCGTCGACCAGGACCCCCCGGAGCAGCGCCACCGCATCCTGCCCGTCGGCCACCGTGCCGGAATCGAGCTCGGGTACCGTCCAGGCATCCCGCAAGAAGAACTGGGCTTCGCCCAGGCTGTCGAGCGAGCCGACGAAGACTTCCAGGGCCCGGCGGATACTGGTGACGGTGTCGGCATCCGGGTCGAGGGCGGCCAGGCCATCGCGGGTGAGACGTTCGTAGAGCTGGTGGAGGAGGTCGCGGCCGATGTCGGCCTTGTCGGTGAACCAGTAGTACACCGCTCCCTTGGTGACCCCGGCGGCGGCGGCGATGTCCTCGACGCTCACCGCGTGGTAACCCCGACTGGCGAACTCCGAGAGGGCGACGGCCAGGATCCGCTCACGGGTCTCTTGACCGCGGGGCTGGCGACGGCTCACGAGGCTCCTGCCTTCCTCGATTGCTTGTCCACGCATAGATCCTGTCATGTTTAGTGATTCATACGCTAAGGATGTAAATCGTACGCTTGGTCAGTAGCGATGTCTACACCTGTCGGTCTGGATCACTCAGGGGGGCCGGACCGTCAGGTCGAAGCTGGCTGATCCGCCCGGGCCCCCGCCGCCCGTCGAGCCAGGGCGGTGAACTCTTCGGCCCCAAAGGCAGTCCCGGACAACCCCCAACCACCTTCGGCCGCCTCGGTGAGGATGACCCAGGTGCGCTTGCGGAGCTCTTCCTCTCCGGCATAGGTGACCACGATGTCGGTCGCCTCTTTGACCAGCTAGCGCTGGCCGTCGCGGGACAAGGCGCCCGGAGGGGTGACGACCTGGACCCGGACGGTGCGGCAGGCCGGGGTGGCCGCCGTCGAGATGGCCGAGGCCGGCAGGCGGTGGATGAAGGTGGCGTGTTGTCCAAATGGAAGGGCCCCGGTTCGGTGACCCCCTCGGCTCGCAGCACCGCGTGGGTCAACTCCCGCCCGAGGCCCTCGTCGGCTTCCGGCGGGAACAGCTCAGCTGGCGCGTAGACATCGATCATCGGCATCGGTCATTCTTCCCAGGGTCGGCAACGGTATAGACAGACAGGTTAGTCTACGTCGACCAACCACCGCCGACCTGGCTCATGCCACCCCCTGGCTCATGCCACCCCCTGGTTCATGCCGCCGCGTCTGGATGGCGACGTCCGTTCAGGCGTGCGAGGCCCAACGTGCCCAGTGCCACCACCGCCACGAAGCCGCCGTAGCCCAGCGACGTGTCCCGGAGTCCGATGTGGGTGGTCGCCAGGCCCGCCACCAGAGCCGGGACGCTGAACGCCACGTAGCTGACCACATAGACCGCCGAGAGCAGCGCCGCTCGCTCGTGGGGTTCGGCCAGTTGGCTCACCGACCGCAGGGCACCGAGGAACGCCGCCCCGAAACCGGCGCCGGCCACCACCGAAGCCACCACGAACACGACGAATGAGGATGATCCGAGAGCAATGAGGAACAGGACCGTTCCCACCACCAAGACCGCGTTTCCGGATTGGGCCATGGTCGAGGGTGAAAGGTCCCGGGCCAGCACGGCGGCGACGGCGGAAGCGACGGGGAAGATGCCGATGACCACCCCGATCACTCCGTAGTTGGTCTGGGAGAACACCGTGCTGAGTAACGATCCGCCGACCGAAAGGATCAGTCCCCCCAGCGCCCAGGTAGCCACCATGGTCGGAACCGCGGCGGCAAAGGCCCGTCGTGCCCGGGAAGGGACGGCTATCTGGGGGCGCATGGCCGCCAGCGCCCCCGGGAGCCGCTGGACGGTTTCGGGCAGCGCCGCAGTTGCCATGGCCAGGAGCACGAACAGCGCGGTGAGAATCACAAAGATCAGCCGGGTTGGATGGGGGGCGTATTGGATGAGCAGTCCGGTGAGGATGGCGCCGAGTCCCAGGCCAAACGTCGGTGCCGCACTGTTCACCAGTGAACCCAGTCTGGATCCATCGCTGGGTTGCAGGTCGAGGAGGTAGGCCCCGAGCACGCCCAGGGCGGCGCCGGTGGCGAACCCCTGGACGATGCGGGCGATCAGGAGCCACCCGACGTCGGTGGCGCCGAGAAACAGGGCCATGGCGCCCGCCTCCACCAGGAGAGCAATGGCCAGCACCACCCGTCGTCCGACGTAGTCGGACAGCCGGCCGACGGTGAGGAGACTCATCAGCAGCGCCAGGACGTAGATGGCGAAGATCACCGTCAGGGTGATGGCGGAGAATCGGAATTCGATCTGGTAGACGGCATAGAGCGGACTGGGGGCGCTGGAGGCGGCGGTCAAGACCGCGGTAGCCCCCGCCACCAGCCAGAACGCCGCGGGACGGGGAAGGCCTCGACGATTCGCCTCGAGGGGCGGCTTGGTGGCTGGCAGCGTCACACCGACCCCCGGATCACGTCGGATCGCCCGGGGTGTGGGCCTGGAGGAAGCTGCGAACCGCGGCGGCGGCTTCTTCGGCGTGGGTTGGGGTGTCCTTCCAGGGCTCGAACACTTCGCCGGCCGGAGCCAGTGCCGCGACTTCGCGGCCGGTGGCGGTGGGGTGGTAGCTGTCGATGCCGGGAAGCACCAGGAGCGGAGTCGTGCACGACCGCACGAAGTCGCGGGACACGCTCACGACGAAATCACCTCGCCACATGCTGAGACCGAACTCCTCGATCGCTGCCCGGTCGAGGTCCCGCCGCTCGGAGAGCCGAGAGCCCCAGGAACGCCACAGCTCTTCGTACAGCGGTCCGTTTCCGTCAGTAAATCCCACTGGCTGCTGGAGGACCGCGGCTGACACCCGGTCGGGCACCGCCTCCAGCAGCTTGAGGGCGAACGACCCCCCGATGCAGCAGCCGATCACGTGGAACCGATCGATGCCCAAATGGTCGAGGAGTGCCACTTGGTCCCGGGCATAGGCACCCCACGGGTCAGCGGGTTCGAGCGGTCCCGACGATCGGCCGGCGTTTCGCTGATCCATGGCGATCAGGCGAAAGTCGTCCTGGTAGAGGGCCAGGGGGTTGATGGTGGCGTTGGACCACATTCCGATCGCCGAATCCATCGCCCCTGGCGCCAGCAGGAGGACCGGGAATCCGCGGCCGTGTTCCTCGAAGTAGATCGACGATCCGTCGTAGTCAAACTGGGGCACTGTTCTTACCTCTCGGTTGGATGGCTGGCATCGCCTTGCCAATAGCTGGTCGTCGTTTGGGTCTCGTCTGTCAGGTCTCGTCCGTCGCTGTCGGTCCAACACCGCCTTCACAGCGGCTGGGAGAAATCCAAGACCAACCGGCCCCGGATCCCGCCGGCCGCCAGTCGGCGATGGGCTTCTGCAGCTTCCTTGGCCGGCAGGACTTCGGCAACCCGCAGGGTGAGGATGCCCTCTTCGGCCTGGCTTCGGAGTCGATCGAAGAGCCGGGTATCCGTCGCCGCGCCGAAGGAGGAAACCGGATGGATCACGATGCCTCGCTCACCCGGGCCCGTCCATCCCTTGAGGGTGACGATTCCGCCCCCGTCGGCGATGGCGGGCAGGGCGATGGCGTTGAGGGCCGGGGTGTCGATGAGGCCGGGGGCCCCGGACGGGAGTTGTCGCCGGACCGCGTCGCCGATCTCCTCACCCCGTGCGACGACGATGTCAGCTCCCAGGCCCCGCACCCGCGCATCGTCGGATGGGTTGGCATCCGCCAGCACCTTCAGGCCGTCTTCCTTCGCCAATTGGGTTGCGTAGCCTCCGACGGCTCCGGCGGCACCGAGAACCGCGACGGTGGTCCCGGCCGGAAGGGCGAGGGCGTCCAAGGCGAGGCGGGCCGTCGTCGCATTGAGGAGGAGCGTGGACGCCTCGGCAAACGTCGCCCCGAGCGGGGCGGGAACCACCGACGCCTCGGGGACGACGACCTGCTCGGCGTAGGTGCCACCGTGCGGACCCATGGGTACGACGTAGGCGATGACCGCGTCGCCTTCGGCCAGCCGGCCATCGGTGTCTTGCCCCAGTTCATCGATGATGCCGGCCACATCCATGCCCGGGACATAGGGAGTGGGTAGCTCGCGCAATTGGGCTGCCCGGCCACCGGATCGGAACGTGATGTCGGTCGGGTTCACCGCCGCCGCCTGGACTCGTAGTCGCACCTCGCCCGGGCCCGGACGCGGCTCGGGCAGGTCGACGACCTTGAGCACCTCGGGACCGCCGAACTCCGTGAGTCCGATGGCCTTCATCGGGGTCCAAACCGGGAGTGCCTCACCACCGGCGAGCGTAGCAGACTGATCTGTCTAGACGAGCGCCGCCGGGCCGCCTTCATCCCCGTTGGTGAGTCGGAGCAGACAGGTCCGTCTGGTACTCTCGAACAGTGCCAAACCCGAGGTCGAGAAGCTCAACACCGAGCCCGGCCGCCCCGGTTGACGAGGAATCCGGTCCGCGGCGACGGCTACTCGACACTGCCGACCGGCTCTTCTACCAAGAGGGAGTCCACGTGGTGGGCATCGACCGGCTTCTCGAAGAATCCGGCGTGGCCAAAGCCTCGCTCTACACCCACTTCGGCAACAAGGACGGCTTGGTCCGCGCTTATCTCGAGGAGCACTTCGAGGTCCGCCGCGAACACGTGGCGCAAGTGCTGGCTCGGTACAACACCCCCCGAACCCAGCTCCTCGGGCTCTTTGCCGACGCCGAAGATGCGCTGGCCAACCCGATGTTCCGGGGATGCCGGTTCGTCAACGCCAGCGCCGAGGCCCGGCCGGACGAGAGCATTGGCGCCGCCACCGAGGCGTATCGGGCCTGGATCCGGGGGCTGTTCACCGATCTGGCCAAGGCGGCCAAAGCCAAGAACCCGAAGCGGCTCGGCCGGCAGCTCGCGCTTCTCTACGATGGCGCCGCCGTGGCGGCTCGACTGGACGTGGACCGAACCGGCGCCGGCGATGCCGTCCTGTCGGCCGCCACCGCGCTGGTGGACGCCGCCACGCCCCAGGGGCCGAAGCCAACTCGGCGCTGAGTCGCCGCATCGGTCGCGGAGCGGCGGCGGTCAGCCGCCGTCCCTGACCCGGTGGATGCGCCCCGCCAACCGCACCAGCGCAGTTTGCGGGCCAAGCAGTAGCGTCGCCGACCATGGATGAACCCAACGCTGTTACCGAACGCGGAGTCACCGCTCACGCCAAACGGGAACCGGACCGGCCGGCCATGGTGATGGGCGAGACGACCTACACCTACGGTCAGCTCCATGACCGGGCCCAACGGTTGGCGACGGTGCTGCAAGGCCTCGGGGCCGGCCCCGGTCGCCCGGTGGCGACGGTGCTCCCCAACGGGATCGAGCCGTTCGAAGTGGCCACCGCCGCGGCGATGTTGGGGGCGCCCTACCTGCCGATCAACTGGCATCTCAAGGCGGCCGAGCTTGCCTACATCTTTGCCGACGCCGGGGTGGCAGTGGTGGTCGGCCACACCCAGTTCGACGCCGATCTGTCGGCGGCGTTGGCCAGCCCGGGACTCACCTGCGGATCGTTGGTGGTGGGGGGCAACTACGAACCGGCCGTCGAGGCGGCGGAGCCGTTCCCCGGCGGCGACAGCGGTCCCGGCCCGGAGCTGATGTTCTACACCTCGGGCACCACCTCCCGGCCGAAAGGGGTCATCCTCGGCAACCTGGCCAATGACGCCGGCCGGCATCGGGGCATGCAGGGTCAGGTCGACCTCTGGAGCTGGACCCCGGACGACATCTACATCATGAGCGGTCCCGCCTACCATGCCGCCCACGCCGGCTGGGCCCTCACCGCCCTCTACATCGGGGCCACCACCGTCATCACCGAACGGTTCGAGGCCCGGGACTTCCTCGGGGAGATCAGCCGAAACCGGGGGACCCGGTCGTTCATGGTGCCGGCCCACTTCATCCGCATCCTTGAGCTGTCGGAAGAGGAGCGGGACGCCTTCGACGTCTCCAGCCTGTCGCTGATCGTCCACGCCGCCGCCCCCTGCCCGATTGTGGTGAAGACGAGGATGATGGACGCGTTCCCCCACACCGAGATCCACGAGTTGTACGGAGCCAGCGAGGGTGGGGCGACCCGGATCTCTCCGCAGCAGTGGCGGGACCACCCCGGCAGCGTCGGCCTCCCGTGGCCGGGGGTGGAGATCCGGATCCTCGACGAGGACGGCAAGCCGGTGGGCACCGGCGAGCCCGGGCTGGTCTACATCAAGCCCCCGGGAGGCATCCGGTTCACCTATCGCAACGACGAGGCGGCGACCGCCCGGGCCTGGCGCGACGAAGGCTTCACGGTGGGGGATATCGGCCACCTCGACCCAGAGGGATATCTCTACATCACCGACCGGGTATCCGACATGGTGTTGTGGGGCGGGGTCAACATCGCCCCCCGGGAGATCGAGGAAGTCCTCTACCAGCACCCGGGCGTGGTGGATTGCGCCGTCTTCGGCATCCCCGACGAGCGGGACGGCGAGCGGCTGAAGGCGATGGTGCAGCTTCGCCATCCGGTGGAGACCGAGGAGCTGGCCCGGTTCGTCCGGGACCGGCTGGCCGGCTACAAGGTGCCCCATGTCTGGGAGACCGTGGAGGAGCTGCCGCGGGATCAGAACGGCAAGGTCCTGAAGCGGCTGCTGCGCCAGGCCCACCTGCCCGCCAGTTGAGCCAGCTATTTAGGGGCACCCTGCGCCCTCGACTGAGCCTCCGACCCGGCTGAGGGTCCGACCTGCCGTTCTCTGCCCGGTACCCGGGGTCGACCGGCTCATACTGGTAGAACGGGTTACATACGGTTAGTATGTTCCGATCCACCAGGGACTTGGTCGCCTGGGGCCGACAGGAGGACGACGATGAGCGTGTCACTGGACCAGACGGTGGAGACGGTGGAGACGGTCGCGGAGCCGGCGGCCTTCGACCCCTTCGAGTTGCAGGACACCGTCACCGGGAACATCCGTGACCCCTACCCGAAGATGGCCGAGCTTCGCCGGGAGGCGGCGGTCCATGTGGGGCCGATCGACTTCGTCGGCGATACCCCCACCCCTTCCCTCATCATCGACCAGCCGCTGCCGGTGTCGGTCTTCGGCCACGACGAGGTGGTTACTGTCCTCCGTGATGACAAGACCTATTCCTCCACCGTCTATGAGGGGATCATGGGGATGGTTATGGGCCGGACCATCCTGCAGATGGACGCCCCCCACCACAAGGTCCAGCGGGCCCTCGTCTCGCCCGCCTTCCGGTCCCGGGTGTTGGAGCGGTGGGAAATGGATCTGGTCCGCTCGGTGGTGGACGACCTCATCGACGAGTTCGCCGGCCGGGGCCACGCCGACCTGGTCCGGGAATTGAACTTCGGCTTCCCGGTCCGGGTCATCGCCCGCATCCTCGGCTTGCCGATGACCGACTACCCCCAGTTCCAGAAGTGGACGGTCGAGCTGATCAGCGTGGCCGCCAACTGGAACCGGGCGATGGAGGCCTCCGCCCAGCTCGGGGTCTACCTGACCGAGGTGATCCACCAACGGCGGGCCCACCCGGCCGACGACCTCATCAGCGATCTGTGCGTGGCCGAGGTGGAGGGCGAACGGCTCTGCGACGAGGACATCCTTGCCTTCCTCCGGTTGCTGCTCCCGGCCGGGGTGGAGACCACCTACCGGGCCACCGGCAATCTGCTCTTCGGTCTGCTCCAACAGCCCGAGCAGCTGGAGGCCCTCCGGGCCGACCGGTCGCTGTTCGCCCAGGCCTTCGAGGAGGCCCTTCGCTGGGAGCCACCGGTGACGGTGATCCTGCGTCGCACCCTGAAGGACACCGAGCTGAGCGGAGTGGCCATCGGCACCGGCACCGACGTCGGCCTGTTCCTGGGGGCGGCCAACCGGGACGATCGGCGTTACGACGATCCGGACACCTTCGACATGTTCCGCCAAGCCCAACAGCACGTCGGTTTCGGCTTCGGCGTCCACATGTGTCTGGGCATGCACCTGGCCCGGATGGAATCGCGGGTGGCGGTCAACGCCCTCCTCGACCGCTTCGACGACATCCGGTTCGACCTGGGGGCGGAGGACGATCCGCACATCCACGGCATGGCGTTCCGGTCTCCGACCTCGTTGCCGGTGGTGTTCTCGCCCCGTTGAGCCCGGGGTGGTCGACACCACCCGGAGTCGGCCCGATCTGTGCAGGCCGTGCCTCCAGATGAGAGGATTGCCGCCTTGAAGCTCCAGATCGTGATCGACCGCGACAAGTGCATGGGATCGGGGAACTGCGTGTTCTGGGCCCCCGGGGCGTTCGACCTGGACGACGACGGCACCTCCGAATTCCTCCACCCCGACGACTACGAAGAGGCCAAGCTGTTCCTGGCCCAGGAGGGCTGTCCGACTCGGGCCATCTCGCTTTGGCGCGACGGCGTCGAGGCGGTTCCTTCCTGATGCCGACGGTCGGCGCCGGGACCCATCGAGTTCGATCAGTGCGAAAGGTTCGACCGTGCCGATAGCCATTTCCGAGGAACACCTGGCGCTGAGCCGAACCGTGCGGCGCTGGCTCGACGCCCATTGCCCGCCTTCGGTCCCCCGATTGCTCCTGGAAGCCGAGGACGAGGAACTCCAACCGGTGTGGAAGGAGTTTGCCTCCCAGGGTTGGCTGGGGATCCACATCCCCGAGCAATGGGGAGGGCAGGGTTACGGGCTGCTGGAGCTGGCGGTGATCCTCGAGGAGACCGGTTGGTCGTTGCTTCCCGGCCCCCTTCTCCCGACCGCGGTGGTATCGGCGGTGATCGCCGAGGCCGGCTCGCCGGAACAGGCCACCGCGGTGCTGCCCGGGCTGATCGACGGGAGCGCCCCCGCCGCCATCCATCTCGGGTCGACCCGCCTGGAGATCGTCAGCCGGAGTGACGACGGGACCATCGAGGTCTCCGGTGAGGTCCGGCCGGTGCTGGGTGCCTCCACCGCGTCGGTGGTGTTGGTCCCGGCCGCCGACGGCGGCGCCGACAGTGGCAGCCCGGTGACCTGGTGCCTCATCGATGTCGGCCATGCCGCTGGCAGCCTGCAGGCCCACCCGCTGTCCAGTCTCGACCCGACCCGACGGGTGGGCCGCATCGAGGCCGACCGGGTGAGCGTCGGTCCCGACCGCCAATTCCCGACCCTCACCCGGGCCCGGGTGCGGGAGGTGGCCGTGTCGATGGCGGCGGCCGAACACGCCGGCGGGGTTCGCTGGTGCCTGGAGACGGCCTCCGAGTACGCCAAGGTGCGGGTCCAGTTCGGCCGGCCGATCGGGCAGTTCCAGGCGGTCAAGCACAAGCTCGCCAACCTGTTGGTGGTCGGCGAGCAGATCACCGCGCTGTCCTGGGACGCCGCCGAGGCCGTCGGTTCGGGTGAGCCGGAAGAGTCGGCACTGGCGGCGGCCGCCACCGGGTCCCTCGTCTTCGACGGCTACGCCGACAGCGCCAAGGAGTGCGTCCAACTGATGGGCGGGATCGGGTTCACCTGGGAGCACGACGCCCACCTCCACCTGCGGCGGGCGATGGCCAACCGTCAGCTGTTCGGGGAGTCGGACAGCTTCCAGACGGAGTTGGTGTCCCTGGCCCGGGGAGGGACTCGGCGCGCCCTGGTCACCGATCTCCCCGCCGAGGCGGAGCAGGTGCGCGAGGAGCTGACCCCGATCATCGCCGAGTTGAAGACGCTGGAGGGCGACGAGCTCCGCCGGAGCCTGGTGGAGGCCGGATTCGTGTCGCCCCACTGGCCTCGCCCCTGGGGCCGGGACGCCACCGCCGTCGAACAACTGGTCATCGACGAGGAGTTCGCCGCCGCCGGGATCGTCCGGCCGCACATCGCCATCGGGGCGTGGGCGTTGCCGCCGATCATCGCCAGCGGCACCGAGGAGCAGAGCCGGCGCTGGGTGCTCCCCACCCTGCTGGGCGAACTGAAATGGTGCCAGTTGTTCTCCGAGCCGGGAGCGGGTTCCGACCTGGCCAGCCTGACCACCCGGGCCGAAAAAGTAGAAGACGGCTGGAACCTCACCGGGCAGAAGGTGTGGACGTCGTTGGCCCATGAAGCCGACTGGGGCATCTGCCTGGCCCGGACCGACCCCTCGGTTCCGAAACATGAGGGGATCACCTACTTCCTGGTCGACATGGCCTCCAAGGGGATCGACGTCCGTCCGCTGCGGGAGCTCACCGGCGATGCGATGTTCAACGAGGTGTTCCTCGACGCCGTCTTCGTCCCCGACGACTGCGTGGTCGGCGGGGTGGGGGAGGGATGGAAGCTGGCCCGGGTGACCTTGGCCAACGAGCGGGTGTCGATGTCGTCGGGCTCGGCCTTCGGGATCGGGGTGGAGGCGTTGATCCATCTGGCCGATCGTCAGGACGGGCAACTGTCCCCGGGAACCACCATCCGGCTCGGCGCCCTGCTGGCCGAGGCCCAGTCGATCGCCCTGTTGGGTCAGCGCTCCACCCTCCAGTCGATATCCGGGACCGACCCGGGATCGGGAACCAGCGTGCGGAAGCTCCTCGGCGCCGAGCACGAGCAGCGGGTGCAGGAACTCGGCTTGTCGATGCTGGGCCCCGAGGGTGCCACCCTGGAGGACCGCGCCGCCCGCTGGGGCCACGGGTTCCTGGTCACCCGCTGCCTCACCATCGCCGGCGGCACCAGTGAGATCCAGCGCAATGTCATCGCCGAGCGGATCCTCGGGCTGCCCCGGGATCCCGAATCGGTTTCCTGACTCCGCCGAGGTGACCGACTGTCGCCCTCTGCCCCTCGGGCTTAGGTAGCCGTTCGCCGGCTGGCCGCCCTGGCCTCGGTGGCGATCCGTCGCACGATGGTCCCGGCGGCCTCGGCGGTCAACTGCCGCCAACCTTTCCCGGCCCAGAGGTTCGGCACGCTCGGATCGCCGGCCTTCATGGCCGCGGCCCGGAGAGGCCGGGTGAGGTGGTGGACTTCCGGATAGGCCTGCGGAGCCTGATCGGTATGAGCCTGGGCGAATTCATTGGCCAGGCCGCGGGCGTACCGACCGCTGAAGGCCCGGGTCACCATGGTGTCGGCGTAGGTCTTGTCGAGAAGGGCGCGGCGGTAGGTCGCCGCGGTCCCGGCCTCGGCGGCACACAGCAACGCCGTCCCCACCATCACCGCCACCGCCCCGGCCCCCAGCGCGGCGGCGGCGTCGGTACCGGTCATGATCCCTCCGGTTCCGACAAGGGGAACGTCGGTGACGTCTCGGATCTCGGCCAGCAGCGACAGCAACGGCCGGCGGTTGGGCTCGAGTTCCAAGAAGGAGCCCTGGTGTCCACCGGCTTCGGTTCCCTGCACCGCCAGCAGGTCGGCGCCGACCTCGCTGGCGACACGGGCTTCGGCCACGGAGGTGACGGTGACCGCCACCCGGGAGCCGGCCCGTTGCAGGCGTTCCGTCATCGCCGGAGTCGGACAGCCGAAGGTGAAACTCATCAGGTCGACATGGGCCGACTCGACGACGTTCAGTTTCTCCTCGAACCCATCGTCCTCCCATCGGGGCTCCCCGAGCGCCACTCCGAGTCGCTCGGCTTCCGGCTCAAGCAGTGACCCGTAGCGACGGACTTCGTCGGGGTTGCCCGGGGAGGAGGGAACGAACAGGTTGACCCCGAACCGCGACTCGGTGAGCGTCCGGGTTTCGGCAATGAGATCCCGAAGGCCGTCGGCGGACAGGTAGCCGGCGGCCAGGAATCCGTAACCGCCCGCCGCCGAGACGGCGGCGGTGAGTCCGGGGGTGGACGGCCCACCGGCCATCGGCGCTTGCACGATCGGCAGTTCGGTCGGCCATGCTGTCGGCCACGTCATACTCGCCATTGTTGCCGCCTAGCGTGAACAGGGAGCGCCCCCTCGACCGGGCACCTCTGAGGAGGAAGTAGCTGCAGATGGAGTTTCTGACCAACATGATCACCCACGTCCCCGACGGTACCGACGAGGTCATCGTGGAGGAGACCAAGGCACGGGAGGCGAAGAACTCCGCCGAACTGGCCCGGCAAGGTCACCTGCTCCGACTCTGGAAGCCACCGGTCGCCGCGGGGGAGTGGCGCACCCTCGGCCTCTGGGAGGCCGCCGACGAGGCGGAGCTGACGGCGATCATGGCCACCATGCCGCTCCACCCCTGGATGACGGTCGAAGTGACGCCCCTCACGCCGCACCCCAGCGACCCGGGGATCCGAGCAACGGTCTGACAGCCGGCTCAAGTGTCGACCCGAGCCCAACCGGCTAGACCACCCCGGTGTCCCGTAGCTGCTCGAGCTCCTCGGCGGTGACGCCGACCAGGTCGGTCCAGACCTCGTCGTTGTGGGCACCGAGTCGGGGGGCTCCGGTCGGAGTCGGAGTCGGGCGGCCGACGAACCGGGGAAAGGGCGCCTGCTGGCGGATGGTGCCGATCACCGGGTCCTCGACGGGGACCAG
Organism: Acidimicrobiales bacterium; assembly: GCA_036268775.1. Classification (GTDB taxonomy): domain Bacteria; phylum Actinomycetota; class Acidimicrobiia; order Acidimicrobiales; family RAAP-2; genus DASZIT01. The sequence goes on from DATATM010000034.1 coordinate 14,702, forward strand.
GTCTTCCCGGGCCACCATGTGCGGGTCGGTGAAGATCTCTGCGGCGGTGTAGGCGATCCCCACCGGAACGTCGTGGGCGATGCAGGTTGCCTCCACCGCCGAGGCGGTGAGGCCGGAAGTCCAGGCTTCGACGATCCCGTTGATCTCGTCGCCTCGGGCCGCTCGTCGGGCCAGGGTGGAGAACCGGTCGTCGGTGATCAGGTCAGGGCGGTCCATCGCCTGGCAGAGGCGACGGAAGTTGGCGTCCGAACCGGCCACGATGCAGACGAAGGCACCGTCGGCGGTCGGATAGTTGTCGAGGGGGGCCGAGTTGGGAAGCCGGTTCCCTTCCCGGGATCGCACCACGCCGAGTTTGTCGTAACCGGCCAACGTCCATTCCAGGACCCGGAGCACCGCCCCGTACAACGGGGCGTCGATGACGCTGCCGATGCCGGTCCCCGATGACCCCGGGCTCCCCGCCCGCCCGATGTCCCGTTGATAGAGGCCGGCCACCGCCGCCATGGCGGCGAACACCCCGGTGAGGTAGTCGGAGATGGTGACCCCGGGACGCACCGGCGGCCGGTCACGTTCCCCGGTGAGATGGAGCAGGCCGCCATAGGCGATGCCCAGCCGGTCGAGCCCGGGGCGGCGGGAGTACGGCCCGTCCTGCCCGAAGATGCTGATTCGCACGAACACCAGTCGGGGATCCAGGGAGTCGGGACCCAGCCCCCATTCCTCCATGGTTCCCGGCCGGAAGTTCTCGCAAACGACATCGGCGGTGGCGGCCAACCGGCGAAACAGCGCCTGACCCTCCGGCTTGCGGAGGTCGCAGGTGACACTCCGGCGCCCCCGGCCTTCCACCGCCCAGAACAGGGAGTAGCCGGCTTCGGTCTCATCGGACTCCACGAATGGACCGATGGTCCGCATGAAGTCGCCGCCCCCCGGCAACTCGACCTTGATGACGTCGGCTCCGAGTTCCCCGAGCAGCCCGGCGCAGAACGGTGCCGAGATGCGGGTGCCGACGTCGAGGACCCGGATGCCTTCCAGGGGAAGACCCGGAGGCGGATCGGCGTCAGTGGCGCCTAGGTCGGCGTCGGGGGAGTCAGTGCTCGCCACTGGGCCCGTCTCCCCGGTCGCGGTCGGCGAACACCTCCTTCATGGACGATCGCGACTTGCGCTCCTCGAGCGCCGTCAGGGCGGTGGCGGTGTTGTGCATCCAGTGGTGCGCCATGAAGTGGTACTTCCAGGAAGCGGACTGGCCCATGAGGTCGGCAGTCTGGTTGATGGTGTCCTTCACCACCTGGGCGGTGGCGGGAGGGACCAGCGCCACCTGGTCGGCCAGCTGCTTGGTCCGCTCCGCCAGATCGGCGGCGGGTACCACCCGGTTGACCAGCCCGAGGCGCCAGGCCTCCTGGGCGTCGATGAAGTCGCCGGTCCAGAGGAACTCCTTGGCCTTCCGGATGCCGAGCTCCCACGGCTCGACCAGCAACTCGACGCCGGCGCCGGTCATCTTGAGGACCGGGTTGGAGAACCGGGCGTTGTCGGCGGCCACGATGAGGTCGCACATGCAGGCCAGCATCAGGCCGGCGGCGATGCAGCTTCCCTGGACCGAGGCGATGGTGGGTTTGCGGAAGTCGTGGATCTTCTTGCAGCGGTCGAAGTACATAACCTTCTCGTGGTACATCTTCCCTTCCGGCGTCTCCCGCATTCGCCGCCACTGGTCGGGCTCGGTGTCGCCCACGATGGCCTTGAGGTCGTGGCCCGATGAGAAGTGCTTTCCGGCGGCGGCCAGGACCACCACCCGGACCGAGTCGTCGGCATCGGCCCGGTTGAAGGCGGCGTCGAGCTCGTCGATGAGCCGGGTGTCCTGGGCGTTGGCCACTTCCGGCCGGTTCATGGTGATGGTGGCGACCGCGCCGTCCACCTCGTATCGGATCACCTCATGGTCCACTGTCTCTCCTCCCGGCTGCTTCCAGCATCAGCATCGACATCCACCCCACCGTCGGACATCGTGGAGGACTCTCATCCCCGGGGCAGCCCCAACACCCGTTCTCCGACCAGCGTCCTCTGGATCTCATTGGTACCGGCAAAGATCGACGAGGCCTGATAGTAGAGCCACGATCTCTGCCAGGTCCCATCCCCCGGATTGTCGCTGGCCCCGATCCATAGGGAAGAGGCGGGGCCGAGCACGGCCATGACCGTTTCGTGCAGCCGCTTGGACATCTCGCTCCAGTACAACTTGAGGGTGCTTCCCTCCGGGCCGGGTGCCTCGCCCCGCTCGAGTCGGGTCAGGGTCCGCCAGTTGTGGAGCTGGAAAGTCTTGACCTCGATGTAGGCCTCCGCCACCCGTTGCCGGATGCCCCAGTCGTCGAATCCCGCCTCCCGGGTTTGGGCCAGCTCCAGGAGCTCCAACAGCAGCTGGCAGTGGATGCCGAGCTGGCGCGGGTTGACTCCCCGCTCGTGGGTGAGGGTGGAGTTGGCCACCGTCCAGCCTTCGCCGGGTTGGCCGACCAGGTGGGCATCGGGGACGAAGACGCCGTCGAGGAGGACCTCGTTGAACTCGGCCTCGCCGGTGATCTGCACCAAGGGACGGACCTCGACCCCCTCAGCGTGCATGTCCACCGCCAGGCAGGACATGCCCTGCTGCCGTTTGGGGGCGTCGGGCTCGCTACGGGCCAGACACAGTCCCCAGTCGGCGAACTGGGCATAGGAGGTCCAGACCTTGCGGCCGGCGAGGTTCCAGCCGCCGTCGACCTTTTCGGCTTTGGTGGCCAATGACGCCAGATCGCTGCCGGCGTCGGGCTCCGAGAACAGCTGGCACCACAGCTCCTCGGCGCCGAGAATGGGGGGCAGCCACTGCTGTTGCTGGTCGGGGGACCCGTGGGCAAACAAGGTCGGGCCCACCAGGTTGATGCCGATGCGGCCGACCAACTCGGGCGCCCGGGCCCGGGCCAGTTCCTCGGTGACCACGAAGTGCTCGGCCGGCCCAAGTCCGCGCCCGCCCATCTCTATCGGCCAGGTGACCCCGACCCATCGGCCGGCCGCCAATTGGGCCTGCCAGGAGCGCCCGAAGGCGACGCTCTCATCGAGGTCGGGGTTCCGGGGTGGCAGTCCGACGCCGTACTCCCAAGGGAGATGCTCCACCAGCCACTGGTGCAGCTCAGCTCGCAGTTCTTGCTGCTCGGGCGTGATCCGCAGGTCCATTGGTCGTCAGCTTCGCACATCGGTTGTGGAACCATCCGGACCGAGTCCGGCTCGCTACGTCCATGCCGTTGGATGGCAATTGGGAAATCCATCGGTGGTCATCCGTCCGGGCGGTTGGGGCGGTGCCGCGATCCGAGAGGCGAGCGGGTCGCAACCCACATTGGCTAGGTGCTCCCGGAGTAGGTCAGCCGCCCGGGCGGCATCGCCGGTAGCTGCGGCGCTGACCAATTCAATGTGGTGGCGTTCCCAGTTCATCTGCCGGCGACCAGGGCCCTGGCTCGCCGTTCTGTGGATGGCGTTGAGATCGGCGACGGCGAGCCCGAAGGCCGGATCGGCGGTCACCGCCCGGCGGAGTGCCGCCACCGCCAGGGGGCAGTTGACCGCCCGCTGAGCCAATCGGTACCAGGCTGCCGCCTGTCGGTTCGCAGTGACCGCACGGCCGTGGTCCTCGACGGCCGGCCCGAAAGTTGGGGGAAGGGTGGGACGAAGCGGTGGCTGACCACGGGTTGACTCCATGGCTCCGAGGTTGAACCGGTGGCCTGTCGAGACGCTGAGGTGGGGCTGAGATCAGCCGAGGCGAAGCCCGTAGGCGGAAGCCAGCGCTTCGACATCCGGCTCGTCGAGGGTGCCTTCCAGGAATGCCGCCGACCGGCCGGCGACCGCCCGTCGATGGAGGACATCCCCAAATCGGGCCCGGTTGGCCTGGGTGTCGGTGGAGGCGAGGGCGACTGCGGCGACGACCGTGTCGGCCAAGATGGCGACGAGGGGATCGGCGGCCTCGGAGGCTCGGTGTCGGGCTTGCCCGGCGAACTCGTCGGCGGCGGTCAGGTCACCGATGGCCAGGGACCACCAGACGAGGCCGATGAGCGCGGCGGCCGAACCCCCAGGGAAACCGACGGCCTCGTACTCGACCACGGCCTCGTCGAGCCATCGACGACAGGAGGGGAGATCTCCGAGTCGACGCGCCGCCGCCGCCCGACCTACCAGCGCGGGGGCATTGACGGCCTGAGGTCTGGCGGCGATGGCGTCGGCGAAGAGTTGCTCGGCAGCCACATCGTCACCGAGCCGGGCTCGCAGTGCCGCCAGCCGGATAAGCCACATCGACTCGAAGTGGGCCATTCCCGCCGTCCGGGACGCCATGATCAGTTCCTCGTAGACGTCGGCGGCGGCGGCCAAGTCTCCGTGGGACTCCTGGATGCCGGCCAGCATCCCCAATCCGTAGGGGAACATCCAATGATCGCCAGTGGCCCGGAGCAACTCGACGCTGGCTCGGGCCATCAGCTCCGCCTCTTCGGTTTGGCCGAGGGCTGCCAGGTTGCGGGCGCTGAACATGTCGACGGTGGCGACGTCCCAGGCGTCTCCGGCATCGATCAGCAGCGGCTTGGCTTCGGCCAGAGCCTGCTGGGACGCCTTGAATTCACCGAGACGGGTGAGGATTTCGGACAGCAGGAGCAGACTCCCGCCCAGCCATGCGGGTGCGTCGGCGTCGCGCAGATCGGCGACCGCGGCCTGGGATGACTCCAGCGCTGGCCGGGGGCCGACGACGAAGAATCCGAAGTAGGCCTGATAGCCGGCCGCATATCCCCGAAGTCCAGTCGAGCCAGCGGGGTCATCGACGGCGAGGGCATCCTTCGACCACCGGTAACCCTCGTGGAAGTCAGCTCGCAGGAACCATAGATAGGCGACCCGGCCGACCAGGGCCAGGGCGGAGGGGGCATCTCCGCGCCCGATGAACCAGTCGAGGGCGGAGCGGAAGTTGTCCAGCTCCGCTTCCAGCCTGGCTCGCCATTCGATGCCCGAGTGGCCCCGGAGACCTGGTCGCCCCTGCTCCGCCAAGTCGAGGTGCCAACGGGCGTGCCGTTCCCGGAATTCGTCCGTCTCCCCGGTGTCAGCGAGGCGATCGCGGGCGTATTGCCAGAGGGTCTGCAGCTGGGAGTAGCGCGCCGGGGTGGAGGCAAGGTCGACGGTCACTAGGGATTTGTCCACCAGCCGGCTGAGGATGTCGAGAATCTCCTCCTTGGGTACCTGGTCGTCGGTGCAGACCGCCTCGGCGGCCGCCAGTTCGCAGCCGCCGGTGAAGACCGAGAGCCGGGCGAAGAGCCGTCGTTCGTCCTCGAACAGGAGGTCGTAGCTCCAGTCCACCACCGCCCGCAATGTCTGTTGGCGGGGGAGGTTGGTGCGGGCACCGCTGGTCAACAGGCGAAATCGGTCGTTGAGCCGTTCGGCCAGCGTCGTCAGTGGGAAGGCGCGGAGCCGGGCGGCGGCGAGCTCGACGGCCAAGGGAAGACCGTCCAACTGGCCACAGATGTCTTCGATGATGATGGCGGCCGGCCCGTCGCGGCTGAAGCCAGGTTGCACCGCCAGTGCCCGATCGACGAAGAGCTCGACGGCGGCCGGAACCGCCAGGCCGGCCACCGGCACCAGGATTTCGCCGGGAACCCCGAGCGGCTCGCGGCTGGTGGCCAGCAACCGGAGGCCAGACACTGCGCCGACCAGGGTGTCGGCCAGGGCGGCCGCCTGGTCGATGACGTGCTCGCAATTGTCGAGGACGATGACGAGGGAGCGCCCGGCGAGGTGATGGAGGATGATGTCCACCGTTGATCCCCCGGCATGCGGGGTTCCGAGCGCCGAGGCAGCGGCCCCGAGGGCACCGGCCACCGCCGGCGCCACCCCTTCGGGATCGGTGACGGAGGCCAGCTCGATCAACCAGGCTCCGTCTCGGTACTCGTCGCGGAGGGAGGCGGCCACCTCCACCGCCAGTCGGGTCTTACCCACTCCGCCGGGACCGACCAGGGTCACCAGTCGGCAGGATCTCACCGTCTCGCGCACCTGTTCGAGCTCGGCGTCGCGGCCGACGAAACTGCTCAGCGGCTCCCGGAGGTTTCCGGCGGCAACCGGTGCTCCGGGGAGCCGAACCGGACCGGACGCCGCCAGGGTCGGATCCTGGTCCAGCACCCGGGCCTCGAGCTCCCGCAGGGCCGCGCCCGGATCGATCCCCAACTCGTCGACCAGCCGGTTACGGATCTCGCCGTAGGCCCGCAAGGCGTCGGCCTGCCGGCCGTCCCGATACAGCGCCAGGATCAGCAGCTCCCACAGGTGTTCGCGAAGCGGATGTTCTCGGCAGAGCGCCTCCAATTCTCCGATGACCTCGCCGTGTCGATCCATGGACAAGCTGGCTCCGGCCCTGGCCTCCACCGCTACCAGAGTCAACTCATCGAGGTGCGCCCGCTCGGCGTCGGCGAAGCCGGCATAGGCGAACTCCGCCAGCGGCTCCCCCCGCCTCAGCTCGAGGGCTTCGCCCAGCACGGAAGACGCCGGTTCTTCGTCCCTCTCTTCCAGGAGTCGCCGGCCCTTGGCCACCAGACGTTCGAAGCGAACGGTGTCGATGTCACCTGGGTCGACGGCCAAGGCGTAACCCGCCTCGGTGGTGAGGATCGCCGCCGCCCCCAGAGACCGTCGCAGTTGGCCGATCTGGGCCTGGAGGGCATTGCCTGGGTTTGCCGACTGCCCGTCCTCCCACAGCGCGTCGATGAGACGGTCGGCGCTGATGGGCTTTCCGCGGTGCAGCGACAGCAGCGCGAGCAGGGCTCGCTGTTTGGCGCCGCGGATCGACACGCTGGCGCCGTCTGCCACCACCTCCAATTCCCCGAAGAGCCTGATCTCCACGCCTGTCACCGTACGACGGCGGGTCCGGCGGCGCCGCACCAGAGCCGGATCTGTCCTGATTGTCTGCCCTCAGCGGGACGGCAGTGCCACCTCAGGGCCCAGGTAGAGGGTGGTTCCACAGCGACATCGAGGAAAGGAACCACCCATGATCGAGGCAAGGCAACTCACCAAGCGTTACGGGAAGACGGTGGCGGTCGACGACATCTCCTTCACCGTCCAACCCGGGCGCGTAACCGGCTTTCTCGGCCCCAACGGGGCGGGCAAGTCGACAACCATGCGGATGATCCTGGGTCTGGACACCCCGACCTCTGGGACTGTCCGGGTGGACGGGAAGCCCTACCGCCAGTTGGCCGACCCGCTTCGTTCGGTCGGAGCCCTCCTCGACGCCGGAGCCATCGTCGGGGGACGCAGCGCCGCCAATCACCTGACCTGGCTGGCCGACAGCAACGGCATTCCCCGCCGTCGGGTGGCGGAGGTGCTCGAGGTGGTGGGTCTCAGCGATGTGGCCGGAAGGCGAGTGGGCACCTTCTCGTTGGGCATGAACCAACGCCTGGGCATCGCCGCCGCCCTGATCGGCGACCCCGAGACCGTCATGTTCGACGAGCCCATCAACGGGCTGGACCCGGAGGGAATCGTCTGGATCCGCAACCTGATGAAGTCGCTGGCCTCGGAAGGCCGCACCGTGTTCCTCTCGAGCCATCTCATGAGCGAAATGGCCCAGACCGCCGATCACCTGCTCGTCATCGGGCGGGGTCGCATCATCGCCGATGCCAGCACCGATGAGTTCGTCAAGCGGCATACCGCGCCGAGCGTCCGGGTCCGAGCCGTCCAGCAGGCGGATTTGGCCGAGGCCCTCACCCAGCGGGGGGCGATCATCGAGTGTGGTCCCGACGACGCCTTGGTGGTGACCGGGCTCGACTCTGCCGCCATCGGCGGAGCCGCCGCTGCCCATGACATCACCCTCGTCGAGCTCGCCCCCCTCGGGTCGTCGCTCGAGGAGGCGTATTTCGACTTGACCCGTGATGAAACCGACTTCCACGCCGGCCAGTTGACCGGCTCGACCAAAGGAATCTGACATGAGCACCACGACCTGCACCATCAATCCGACACACAACCAGACTCACGCCTTCGTCCCGGCTTCACCGGCGCGGACCGCCACGATCCGCCGGGCCCGGAAAGCGGAGTGGACCAAACTCCGCACGCTGCCCTCCACCTGGCGGACCGCCATCATGGCCGTGACCGTATCCATCGCCCTGGGAACCATTCTCTGTATCTCCCAGGCCAATGGGTGGGCCACCATGACTGCCCAACAGCGCCATACGTTCGACCCGACCTCCTGCTCGTTGGGGGGCATCTTCTTGATCGGCGTGGTACTGCTCGGGGCACTGGGTGCCAGGACCGTCACCTCCGAGTACTCGACGGGGATGATCCGGACCACCTTCACCGCCATGCCCACCCGACGGCTGGTACTGGCGGCCAAGGCGGCGGTTACTGCCGCCTTCGTGTTCCCGGTGGCCCTGCTGTGCGCGGTGCTCAGCTTCGAAGTCGGTCAGCGGGTCTTCATCAGCAAGCACCTCCAGGTGTCCCTCGGACATCCGGGCGTCCTCCAGGCGATTGCCTTCGCCGCCGTGGCGGTCAGCCTGGTCGGCGTCATCGGTGTGGGTCTCGGAGCAGTCATCCGACACACCGCCGCCACCACCACCGTGCTGGCGGTGGTGATTGTCGGGGGCCTCACCCTCGGGCAGTTCGTTCCCGCCGGCCTCCGTCAGTACCTGCCGGGAACCGCGCTGCAGGCAGCGGTCACCGTCAATCGGTCGGTTGGCCTCCTGCGGCCCGGTACCGCCATCATCGTGCTCGGCCTCTACGCCGCGGTGATCCTGGTGGCGGCGTCTATTCGGATGGCCCACCGTGACGCCTGATCGGTCCCGAGTCATCGCCTGACCTGCCACTGCGGTCAAGAGGACACGATGCCCCCGGCCTTGGCCGGGGGCATCGTCCTGTCCGGGGGTGATTCGTTCCAACTCGGGCGGGAGAAGGGGGGAGGCGTAAACTCGCCAGCCGTGGACTTCGACCTGTCGCCGGAGCAGACCGCCCTGCGCGACGCCGCCGGGGTTCTGCTCGATCGCTTTGCGTCGCCCGAGCGGGTCCGCAGCATTGTCGGATCGGGGTTGGACCCGGCTCCCCCCGACGGCTTCGACATGACGTTGTGGGAAGCGATGGCCGACCAGGGTTGGCTGGCCATCGAACGCCCGGAGCCCGACGGTGGGCTGGGACTGGGGATGGTCGAGGTCGCGGTGTTGTGCGAGCAGCTCGCGCGTCGCGTCGCTCCGGCCCCGTTCATCGGGACCATCCTCGCCCTCGGGGCTTTGGCCGACGCCGCCGAAGATGCGGGCCTTGCCGATGGGGTCAGGGAGGCCTGCCGCCGATGGTCGGACCAGATGGTGGCCGGCGAGGCGGTGGGATGCGTCGGCTGGTCCAATCAACCGGGCATCGAGACCGATGCCACCGACGGCGGCCGGTGCCGGCTGAGTGCCCGCCCGGAGCCGGTGGTATACGCATCGGTGTCGGACGTGGCGGTGGTGGTGGCCGGCGACAGTGTCTATCTGGTGGAACTGCCGGCCGAGGATCGCCCGTCGCCGGAGCCGGCCATGGACCGGACCCGCCGGCTGGCCTGGCTCCGGCTCGACCAGACGCCGGCCCGGAAGATCGGGGGTACGGTTGCCGCCGCCAAATTGCTCGACCGGGCGGCCACCTTGTTGTCGGCGGAGATGCTCGGGGCGTCGACCCGGGTGCTGGAGATGAGCGTCGACTACGCCAAGGACCGGGTTCAGTTCGGCAAGCCCATCGGCAGCTTCCAGGCGGTCAAGCACCGGCTGGCCGACGCCCTGGTCGACGTGGAGGGCATGCGTTCGAATGCGTACTACGCGGCGTGGTGCCTGGCCGCCGGGGATCCCGACGCCTCGTTGGCGGCATCGGGGGCGAAGGCCTGGTGCTCGGAAGCCTCCCGCCGGGTCATGGCATCGGGTCTCCAGGTCCACGGCGGCATCGGGTTCACCTGGGAGCACGACCTCCACCTGTTCGTGAAGCGTTCCCAGCTCGACGAGTCGAGCTTCGGTGACGCCGCCTTCCACCGGGAGCGGGTGGCAGCGTTGTTGTCAGGGCGCAAACCGGAGGACCCGAGCCTGTTCTGACCCGGTGGAGCTCAGGCGGGCCCCCGGGTGAGGAGCATGGAGCCGGCGATCGGGCCGCCACCGTTGGCCACCACCGCCACGTCGTGCCGACCGGGGATCTGGCGTTCCCCGCCATCGCCGCGGAGCTGGACGCAGGCCTCGTGAATCAGGCCGAAGCCGTGCAGCCGGCCCGCCGACAGCTGGCCCCCGGCGGTGTTGAGGGGGAGCTCGCCGTCGAGGGCGATCCTCGACCCGCCCTCCACGAACGCCCCGCTCTCCCCCCGGCCGCAGAGGCCGAGAGCCTCGAGCCAGACCAGGGGCAGGATGCTGAACCCGTCGTAGAGCTGGGCCAGATCGACGTCGGAAGGGCGCAGGTCGGTCCGCTCCCACATGCTGGCGCCGGCGTCGCGAGCCGCCATGGTGGTCATGTCGTCGAACTGGTCCCAGCTCGGCCGCCCCCGCAGCGCCGTGCCGACCGCGTTCACATAGGCGGCGGGGTGGGGGGCGTCGGGGGCGTAGTCGACATGGGAGACGACCACCGCGGTGGACCCGTCGCAGGGAGCGTCGCAGTCGTAAAGGCAGAACGGGGTGGTGATGGTGCGGGCAGCCAGGTAGTCGTCCATCGACATCGGTTGACGGTAGAGAGCCTTGGGGTTGAGGACGGCGTTGCGCCGCCCGTTGAGCGCTACTTGGCCGAGCTGCTCGCGGGTGAGGCCGAACTCGTGGAACCGCCGCTGGGCCACCAGCGCGATCCAGTTGGCGGCCGAGACCGCGCCGAACGGGATGGTCCATTGCAGAAAGCCGGAGAAGCGGGGGGCGCCGCCCCCGCCTCCGCCCCCACCCCCGCCGATGCCCTGGCGGCCGCCTTCCCCCTGGGCGGTCGACTCGGTGACGGTGCGGTAGACGAGCACATGGCGGGCGGCGCCGGAGGCGATGGCGAAACAGGCGGCGATCACCGCCTTCATCTGGGCCGGGCCTTCGGAGCCGCCGTCGTGCCAGTTCAGGCTCAGCCGGAGGGCATCCTGGACTTCGGGAGTCCCGGGGCCGGCGAAGCCCATGGAGCCACCTACGCCGGCACCGGGGTAGGTGGCCAGCCCGTCGATGTCCTCCCGGGTGAGGCCGGCGTCGGCGATGGCGGCCAGGCAGGCGTCGATGGTGAGGTCGATCTCAGTGCGCCCGAGCCGGCGGCCGACGTCGGACTGGCCGATGCCGGTGATGGCGGCGGCCCGTTCGGCTGGGGGTCCGACGCTCACCGGTTGACCTCGTCCGGCGTCGCGGAGGAGGTGGCAGAGACCGGTCGGAACAGCGGAAAGTACACGTCCTCCTGGTGCTCGAACACCACCTCGACGGCGGCGCCGATGGCGATGTCATCGGGGTCGCAGTCGACCAGGTTGGTGATCAGCCGCACATCGGGTTGCTCGTCGATCGACACCAGTCCGATCACGTAGGGCTCGGAACCTGGTATCCATTCCTGGACGTTGACGGTGAACGAGTGGATGGTGGCCCGCCCACTGACCGATTCGGGGGCGAGCTCGCGGCCGAGACAGCCCGGACACACCGGCACCGGCGGGTGGACGAACTGCTGACACGACTGGCACCGGAGGAACCGGAGGGTCCCGTCCTCTCCCCCCGTCCAGAAGAACCGGTTGTCGTCGTCGAGCCGGGGCAGGACTCGAAAGGAGGGGCCGTTGGCTGGCATGGCAGGGACATTAACGAGCCGTGTGCCGGTGTGCGACTTGGGCATTCTGTTAGGTTCCAGCCTCGATGCCGACGTGGCTGACACCCGAGGAGTACGCGACACTCAATGCCGTCTGTGATCGGCTGATCCCCGCCGACCAGACTCCGGGAGCCGCCGACGCCGGCGTCGTCGACTACATCGACGGGTTGTTGGGGGCCTTCTCCTTCGACCCACCGCGGATCTGGGCCGGCGGTCCGTTCTCCGGTCGGCACGGGGGTGAGGCCGGCTTCTCCGACTTCCACCGGCTCACCGCGCTGGACGAACTCGCCTGGCGCACCCGGATCGAGGGCTCGCTGGGCCGGCCGGAACGGGAGTTCAACGGTCCGGTGCTCGGGTTCCAGGAGGCCTACCGGTTGGGGCTGGCCGCCATCGGATCCGACTTCGCCACCTCCGACCCCGACGAGCAGGTCCGACGGCTGCGGGCCAACCGGGCGTTCACCGATCTGGTCTACGAGCACAGCTGCGAGGGCATGTACGGCGCCCCCGAGTACGGGGGCAACCGGGACGGGATGGCCTGGACGGCCCTCGGGATCCCCGGAGACGTGCAGCCCCGCGGCTGGACCGACGATGAGGTCGCCGGGCCGTGACCGTCGACGCCATCATCGTGGGCTCGGGACCGGGAGGATCGACGGTGGCCGACGTCCTCACCGCCGCCGGCTGGTCGGTGGTGATCTTCGAGAAGGGTCGGAACCACCTCATCGACCTCGAGCATCCGGAGCGGCTGGCTGCCGACTACTCCAACGACGAGATCAAATTCCTCTACCGGCATTTCCTCGGGCCCGACCCCTTCCTGGAGCCCCGTACCTTCCGGACCGGGCCGGACGACGGCGACCACTCCTTCGTGGGGGAGGTGAACACCATCCCCTCCACCGTCGGGGGCGGCGGGACCCATGCCGACGGCAAGGTGCCCCGCTTCCGGGAAGAGGACTTCACCCTGCTGTCCAGCCTGGGCCCCCAGGCGGGGGCGTCGGTGGCCGACTGGCCGCTCACCTATGCCGACCTCGAGCCGTTCTATGCCGACGTGGAACAGCGGATCGGGGTGTCCGGGGAAGCCGGCGCCAACCCGTTGGCCGCCTGGCGGTCGGGGCCTTACCCGATGCCGCCGGGCCCGTCGATGTACGGGGCGGTGCTGTCCTCGGCCGCCGCCGAGGATCTCGGCTACCACCCGTACCCGGCACCGGGGGCGACCAACTCGGTGGTCTACGACGGGCGGCCGGCTTGCAACAACTGCGGGTTCTGCGCCTTCTTCGGCTGCCCCATCCACGCCAAGGGGGACCCGGTGGCCATGCTCCAGCGGGCGCTGCTGACCGGCAACGCCGAGCTCCGCCCCGAGACCTTCGTGTCCCGGATCCGGACCGACGGTCAGCGGGCCACCGGGGTGGACTTCATCGGCCCCGACGGCGTCGAACGGTCGATGGACGCCCGTTACGTGGTGGTGGCCGGGGGAGCGGTGGAGACCCCGAGACTGTTGCTGCTGTCCGGGTTCGACCACCCCCTCATCGGCCGGCACCTGATGGTCCACTTCCAGACCATCGCGGTCGGCGGGTTCGCCGACCTCCGCTTCCACACCGAGCGGGGCCGGGCGGTCACCCACCTCCACGATGACGCCATCGTCGCCGATGACGCCTCCCGGGCGGCGGCCAAAGAAGCCGGGCTGCCCTGGATGCGAGGGGGCATCGTGGAGCACGGCGGCACCGGGCTGCCCATCCTGGAAGCCAAGATCTACCCGTGGGGACCGGCCCATAAGGAGAGCATGCGGCGATCCCCGCTGCGAGACCGGATGTGGGCCTTCACCATGCAGGGGGAGGACCTCCCGGTGGCCACCAACCGGATCGATCTCGACCCGACCGTCCGCGACGTGCGGGGGTTCCCGGTGGCCCGGTACACCTACGCGCCGCATCCCCACGAGGTGGCCGCCTCTGCCCATCACGGGCCGCGGATGGCCTCCATCCTCTCGGCGATGGGAGCCGAATGGACCTCGGTGGTGACCTCGCCGGGGACCGCGGGGGGACCGGCGGAGAAGTCGACGCCCGGCGCCCCGATGAGCCGCCATGTGATGGGCACCGTCCGGATGGGGGAGGACCCGGCCACCTCGGTGGCCGACGCCAACGGTTGCCTCCACCAGCTACCCAATGTGGTGATCGCCGACTCCTCGGTGTTCGTCACCTCCACCGGCTACGGGCCCACCCTCACCCTGGCGGCGCTGGCCGCCCGGGCCGCCACTGCCATGATCGGCTGAGCCGGGCCACTCCGACCTAGTTGGCCGACTGCCGTTCTACGCTGGAGACATGGCGATTCAGCGCATGGACAACGTCGGCATCGTCGTCGACGACCTCGACGCCGCAGTGGCGTTCTTCACCGAACTCGGCATGGAGCTGGAAGGCAGGATGCTGATCGAAGACAGTTGGGCGGGAAACGTCGTCGGGCTCGACGACATGCGAAGCGAGATCGCCATGCTGCGGATCCCGGACGCCCCCGGCCGGCTCGAACTGGCGAAGTATCACCGCCCGAAGGCGGTCGTCCCCCAGCCGGAGGTCTTTCCGGCGAACACGCTGGGTCTACACCGCGTCATGTTCGCCGTCGACGACATCGAGGACACCCTGGCCCGCCTCCGCCCCCACGGCGGCGAACTGGTCGGCGAAGTGGCGCGCTTCGAGGACAGCTTCCTGCTCTGCTATCTCCGCGGGCCGAGCGGCATCATCCTGGGACTGGCCGAGCAGCTCAGCTGAAGGGTTCGAAGCCGGTCACGACTCCGACGACAGACCCCATACCTGGGCGAGAGCGGCGTTCTCGCCACCTGGCTACCGTGTGGCCCATGGATGACAAGGCACGCATCGCGCTGGTGACCGGGGCATCGTCGGGAATCGGGGCCGCCACCGCCCGGGCGTTGGCCGCCAAGGGGTTCGCTGTCGGCATCGTGGCCCGACGGGCCGACCGGTTGGAGGAGGTGCTGAAGGACTGCCAGGTCCAGGCGCCGGAGTCGCGGTCGTTCGTAGCCGACCTCTCCGACCCGGACCGGGCGGCGGCCTTGGCCACCGAGGTATGGAGCGCCTTCGGTCACCTCGACGTCCTGGTCAACAACGCCGGCATCCCCATGCGCCGGCCGGTGCCCCGGCTCACCATGGAAGACGTGGAGCGGGTGATGCGGGTCAACTACCTGTCGCCGGTGGCGATGACACTGGCGGTGCTCCCGATGATGATCGAGCGGGGGAGCGGCACCGTCGTCAACGTCTCGAGCCTGGGCGGCCGGCTGGGCATCACCACCGAGGCCGCCTACTCGGCGTCCAAGTTCGCCCTCTGTGGCTTCAGCGAGGCGATGGCCGCCGACATCGACGGGACCGGGGTGAAGGTCCGGCTGGTGCTCCCCGGCGCCATCGACACCGAGATCTGGGACCAGCCGGGGAACGACGCCCCGTTCTATTCCGGACCGCTGACCCCGGCCGAGGAGGTCGCCGACGGGATCGTCGAGGCCGTCAACGGCGAGGTGTTCGAGCACTACCTCCCGGACATGAAGGCGGTGGTCGAACTCAAGACCGCCGACTTCGACGGTTTTCTGGCCGGGATGCTGGCGGTGCAGAAGCAACCACCGGGATCGTACGACGCCACCCAGGTGCCGGACCGCGGAACGCTGGGATGAAGGCGCTGGTGTTCGGGCTGGCGCCCGACGCAGCCGAGCAGTCGGAGCCGACCGACGATCTCGACCGGCGGCTGGCCTCGCTTCCCTTCGGTCTGCATGAGGTCGACGAGGCCAAGCTGGTCCGGCCTGACTGGGTGATCACCCGGCCCCTCCTTTCCGGGGTGTGCGGGTCGGAGACCAAGCTGGTCCTCGGCGACTTCGACACCGGGGACATCGACAACCCGATGGCGGCGTTCTCGTCGATTCCCCACATCCCCGGCCACGAGGTGGTGGCCGAGGTGGTGCGGTTGGGTCCGGAGGCCAAGGGGTTGGAGGTCGGCCAGCGGGTGTTGTTGAACCCGTGGTTGACCTGCGGGCCGCGGGGGATCGATCCCCCTTGCCCGCCCTGCCGGGCCGGCGACTTGAACCTGTGCTGGAGCTTCACCTCGGGGGCGCTCGGGCCCGGGGTCCACCTGGGGGTGGCCACCGACGCCCCGGGTGGCTGGGCCGACCGGATGGCGGCCCATGACTCGATGCTCATCCCGGTTCCGGACTCGGTCTCCGACGAGGTGGCGGTGCTGGCCGACCCGTTCGCGGTGTCGCTGCACGCCATCGTCCGCCACCCACCCCCACCGGGAGGCAAGGCCCTCGTCTACGGGGCGGGCGCCCTCGGGGTGACCAGCGTGGCGGTCCTCCGGGCGCTCTACCCCGATGTCCAGATCGCGGTGGTGGCCCGGTTCGCCGCCCAGGCCGCCCTGGCCACCGCCTTCGGGGCCCAGCTGGTCCTGGAGCACGAGCCGCGGCTCGAGCTGGTGGAGGCACTGGCCGACTGGTCGGGCGGGGTGTTGCACACCGCCTACGACGGGCTGCCGATGGCCCACCCCGGCGGTGTCGACGTCATCTATGACACCGTGGCCCGTCCCGAGACCCTGGAGGTCGGGGTCCGGCTCCTGGCCGAACGGGGCACCCTGGTCCAGACCGGGGTCCACACCCCGGGGCGGTGGGAGTACACGCCCATCTACTTCAAGGAGCTGAGCCTGGTCGGCTCCAACGCCTTCGGGATGGAAGAGGTCGAGGGGGTCCGCCAGCACGCCATCCGCCACTATCTCGATCTGGTGGTGGCCGGCCGGGTGGATCTCACCGGGATGCTCACCCACCAGTTCCCCCTCGACCACTGGCACGACGCCCTCCGGGCGCTGGCCGCCCAGGACGTCAGTGGGGCGGTGAAGGTGGCGTTCGGACCGGCCAGCCAGAACTAGAGGCCGGCGTCGAGGCACCCAGGGATCTCCAACGGCTGGATCGCCACCTCGACATCGTCGTCATCGGACCGCCACGCCGATCTCCTCGGCGATCTCAGGGGGTGGGGAGTGTTGCCGCCTTCGGGAAGGCAGCGTCGATGAGGGCGGCGGCGGCCGCCTTGGCTGTCCGGGCGGTGTCGGGGTCGTGGTCCATCCAGGCGGAGATCCCGGCACCGTCGTAGAGGAGGACGAGTTGGCCGGCCAGCCGTTCCGGGTCGGCGGCGCCGGCCTCCTTGGCCAGATCGAGGAACAGTGACCGCACCCAGCGGCGGTAGCGCTCGGTGACTTCCCCGATGCTGGATCCGTCGGTGGCCTCGGCGTTGGCGCCGACGAAGGCGCAGCCCCGGAAGTCCGGCTCGATGAACGAGACGCCTTGCACCTCGAAGACACCGAGCAACCGGTCTCGAGGAGTCTGGAAGCGGGCGGCGAGCTCTCGGGTCATCCGCGCCTGGGCCTTGGCGTGGCGGGCGGCGAGGTACTCCCGGACCAGGCCGTCCTTGTTGCCGAACAGCGCATACAGCGTCGCCTTGGCCACCCCGGCCCGCTCGACGATTCGGTCGACGCCCACGGTGTGCACGCCCTCGGCGTAGAAGAGCTCACTGGCCGCCGCCAACAGCCGCTCCCGTGCCGATCCCCGCTCGGTCGCCTTCTCCGTCTTCACCCCCTTGACAATACCAGAACGGTCTGTATAGTACAAACAGAACGGTCTGTTTAGTTCGGTTCACGGAGGAAAGGACACGTCATGGGCAGTCAGCGAGATCTGGAAGGATTGAGCGCCCTGGTCACGGGGGCCACCTCTGGCATCGGCAAAGCGGTGGCGGAGGAACTGGCCCGACACGGCGCCGAGGTGATCGTCCATGGACGGGACGCCGGCCGGGGTCAAGCGGTGGTCGACGCCATCAGCGCCGACGGTGGCAAGGCCCGTTTCGCCGCCGCCGACCTCGGCCACCCGGCGGAAATCGACCACCTCGTCGAGGAGGTCGGCGCCGTCGACATCCTAGTCAACAACGCCGGGTTCAGCCATTTCGGGCCGACGGCGGAACTCGATGTCGCCACCTTCGACCGGCTGTTCGCCGCCAACGTTCGAGCCCCGTATTTTCTGGTCGCCGCGCTGGCTCCCAAGATGGCCAGCCGGGGCAGCGGCAGCATCATCAACATGAGCAGCATGGCCGGTCAGATCGGGCTGAACGGCAGTGCCGCCTACGGTGCCACCAAGGCCACCCTCTCGTCGATGACCCGGGCGTGGGCGGCGGAGTTCAGCCCGGCCGGTGTCCGGGTCAACGCCATCGCCCCCGGGCCGGCGTTCACCGGCGGCGCCACCCCCGACCGCATCGAAGCTCTTGGGGCCACCACCCTCCTCGGGCGGGCGGCCCAGCCGGAAGAGATCGCCGATGTCATCGCCTTCCTGGCCTCACCGAAAGCCAGCTACGTGACCGGAGCGGTCATCGCCGCCGACGGCGGCCGCACCGCCGTCTAACCCTGAGGGCGGGCAGCGCTCAACCTGGCAACTTCGTCCGACCGCAAGTATTCCTGAAGGGAACCATGACCATGAGCACCACCTTCTTCGGCGTCTCCATCGACTGCGCCGACGCCGCCGCGCTGGCCGGGTTCTGGGCCGAGGTTCTCGGCCGGCGGCTGGCCGACGACGCCACCGCCGAGCATGCCGTCCTGCTCGCCGACGAGCTCAGCGGCGGACCCCGCATCGCCTTCCACCGAGTGCCGGAAGAGAAACTGACCAAGAACCGGCTCCATTTCGATCTGCTCAGCGAAACCTTCGACGCGGAGACGAAGCGGCTGTTGGGCCTCGGGGCTCGGACCCTCCGCGACATCGAAGCCGGGGACGCCCATTGGACGACCTTTGCTGACATCGAAGGCAATGAATTCGACCTGATCGACGGCTAGATCCGCCGCCCAGGCGGGCTAGAGACCGGAGCCGAGGGCGGAGAAGCGTCGGTAGCGGGCGTCGGTGGCTTCCCGCCAGGCCGGGTCCGGCTCGATCCTCCGACCCGCGGATGCCCACCGGGCCGAGCCTTCCAGCGATGGCTCCAGACCGGCGGCCATCCGGGCCAGGAAGGCCGCCCCCAGTGCGGCCCCCTCCGGCACCCCGACGGTCTCCACCGGAAGGCCGGTGGCGTCGGCCACTGCTGACATCCAACCCGGCACCTGGGTCCCGCCCCCGCTGGCCACGATCCGGCGCCCAGCCACCCCAGCGCGCTCGAGGATGTTCCGCACCACGAAACCGCTCGCCTCATAGGTCGCCCGGGACAACGTGTCGGGCCCGTCGGTGAGATCGAGGTCGAAGAGCGCCGCCCGTAGTGAGGTGTCGTGGAACGGTACCCGCTCGCCCCGGACATAGGGCAGCCACACCGGGACCCGACGGGGATCGCCCGCCCGACCGTGATCGATGGGCCCGGAGCCCCGAGGGGACCGGATGAGGGACTGGGCCCAGTCGACGAACAGGGCGCCGGCGTTGCTCGGGCCTCCGACCAGGACTCGGCCGGCCACGGTGTGGGGCACCGTCCAGAGACCGGGTGCCTCCAGCCAACTGTCGGTGACTACCCAGACGATCAACGTGGCGCCGAAGATGACCAGGACGTCGCCCACCTCCCCGGCCCCGGCCACGATCTGATCACAGAAGGCGTCGATGGTGCCCCCGGCCACCACCGTCTCGGGATGGTCGGACGTCGGGCACCCACCTCGGGCGTCGGGGTCGGTGAGGCGGGGTCGCAAGGTCCCGGCCGGCTGGGCGGTCAGCACCACCGAAGGGAGTTGGTCGGCATCGACCCCGAACCGGGTCAACAACTCCTGGTTCCATTGACCGGCGGTGTGGAGTCCGCCGAGGGTGGAGGCCACCGCGGTGTCGATGGAGGCCCGGCCGGTCAGCCCGTGGGTGGCGACGGCCTGGGCCGGCCAGAACCCGAAGGCGTCGGGCATCTGCTGGGAGGTCCACTGGAGGAACCCTTCGGCATCGGGCATCGGACCGGCGGTCCCGTCGGACGCCGACGGTCCGGTCTGCCGGCCGCGGATGTCGCCGTAGAGCAGCCCGGGGGTGTGGGGGACGCCCCGGCGGTTGACGGCGGTGAGGGAAGGGACCATCCCGGCCACGCAGACTCCGGCGATGTAGGTCGGGGCGAAGGGACCCGGCCCGTCGTCGGCGTCGGCCAGCCGCATAGCATCCCGGATGACGGTGAAGGCTTTCTGAGGCCCGCGCCGCCAGGCCGCCCCGGCGTCGTGTTCCATGTGCTCGGCCGAGGTGTGGATGACCCGGTGAGGTACCCGGGCTCGAGCCAACACCTCGCCGTCCTCGGAGACGGCCAATGCCTTGACCGAAGTGGTGCCGATGTCGATCCCCACGGTGATCGGCACGTGGTCGCCGTCTGCTGTCATGATGCTGACGCAACCGTCATGGACGCAGACTATCGAGGACCGACCCACCGAAGGGGAGCTGCATGGGAAACGATCGCCCCAAGGCACTGGTCACCGCACCGGTGCGGGGACCGGGACTGGACAAGCTGAACGAGCTGGCCGATCTGGTCGTCGACCCCTGGATCGACCACCGTCCACTGCGCATCTACGACGCCGAGCAGCTGGCCGAGCGGGTGGCCGCCGAGCAGGCGACCATCGTGGTGGTGGAGTCGGACACCTGTGGGGGCCCGCTGTTCGAGCAACCGCTCATCGCGGTGGCGAGCTGCCGGGGGGATCCGAACAACGTCGACGTCGAGGCGGCGACCGCCGCCGGAGTGCCGGTCCTGCGGGCCCCAGGCCGAAACGCCGATGCGGTGGCGGAGCTGGCCGTCGGCCTGATCATCGCCGCCACCCGCGGATTGATCGAAGCCGACCGGGACGTCCGGGCCGGAGAGATCTATCGGGACGGGACCATCCCCTACCAGCGCTTCCGGGCCTGGCAGATCGCCGGCCGGACGGCCGGATTGGTCGGCCTCGGCGCGGTGGGCCGGGCGTTGCGCTGGCGGCTCCAGGGATTGGGCATGGACGTGGTGGCCTATGACCCCTACGCCGAGGACGCCACCTGTTCGCTGGACGAGCTGCTGGCGGTGGCCGACGTCATCTCACTGCATGCCCCGGTCACCCCGGAGACGGCCGGCATGATCGGTGCCCGCCAGTTCGACAGCATGAAGGACGGGGTGGTGTTCGTGAACACCGCCCGCTCCCAGTTGCATGACACCGACGCGCTGGTGGCCGGCCTGGCGTCGGGGAAGGTAGCGGCGGCCGGCATCGACCACTTCGTCAACGAGTCGCTGCCGGTCGACCATCCGCTGACCGCGTTCCCCCATGTGGTGCTCACCCCCCACATCGGAGGGGCCACCTACGACACCGAGGCCAACCACTCCTTGATGGTGGCCACCGATCTCGAGCGGCTGCTGCAGGGGGAGATCCCGCTGCACATCGTCAACCCCGAGGTGCTGATCAAGCAGGATTGAGGCAATTCACGATTCGGCGCGGTGGATGACCGACCCGTCGACGACGGTGGCCAGCACCACCGGGTCCACATGGCGGGCGAGCACGGTGGCCAGCGGCTCGGCCAGCACGCAGAGGTCGGCGACCGCCCCCACCTCCACCGGCCGCCGGAGCGCCGGTCGGTCGGCCGACCCCAGGAACAGGTCCAACCCCTGGATGGCGGTCATTCGTTCGTCCGGACCCAGCCACTGCCCGGTGGCGGTGCGACGGGTAGTGGCGGTCCGGATGGCCGCCCAGGGGTTGAATGCCCCGAAAGGCGCATCGGTGGAGCCGGCCACCGCCACCCCGGCCGACACCAGCGAGGAGAGGCGCCATAGGTCACCGAGATCGGCAGGGTCGACATCGGTGAGGTATTCGTCCCCCCGGGTGAAGACGAAGCCGGGTTGGGTGACCACGGTGATCCCGAGTTTCCGGAGGACCGGGAGCAGATCGATACCCAGCACCGATCCGTGCTCGATGCGATCGCCGGCGAGGGTCCCGGCCTCGCCGAGGGCGGTCACGGTCAGCACCGCTTGCACCCGGGTCACGCAGTGGACAGCAACCGACCGGCCCGCCGAGTGGACATCCCGGATCTGCCCCGTCAGTTGGTCAAGGGTCGGGAGGGTGGTGTCATCGAGGAGCACTTTGACCGGCCCCCGGGTGACCAGCTTCGAATCGCGAAAGCAGACGCCGACCGGCGCCATGAGGTGGAGGCGTTGCCGGATGACTCCGGCGTCACTGAGCTCGGCCAGCGCCTCGAGGTCGCCGGCCTCCTGGTCGGGGGTGGCGTCGGTGAACCCGGTGATACCCCGCGAGGCCGCCTGGCGGCTGATCGATCCGAAGTCGGGAGGTGGACTGGCGATCCGGGTAGCCAGCCAGGCGTCCTGACGCCAGATCCTCCCGGTGGGCTGGCCGTCCGCCCCTCGTTCCACCCCGGCGGGAGCGTCATCATCGATGCCGAGCGCCTCCAGCCCGGCCGAGTTGACGATCCATTCCGCCCCGCTCCGGTGTTGGACCCGGACGGGATGAGACGACAGCAAGGCATCCAGGGACCACCGGTCCAGATCGCCGGCCACCGACTGGTGGTAGCCGACCGCCCGTACCCACTGGTCCGGCTCCCGGGTGACGGCGGCCGACCTCAGCCGATCACCGAACGCCTGTGCCGTGGGGGTGTCGGGTGGCCCGGCCGGGACCGAGTCGGCGGCGGCGGCCTGGGCCCGGAGGTGCAGGTGGTGATCGTGCAGCCCGGGGATCACTGCCCCGCCATCGGCCTCGACGATGTCGTCGCCGGAAGTGGCGCCCAGATGGGGACCGATCTCGATGATGCGCCCACCCTCGATCCGGACATCCGCCTGCCCGGTCCCGTGGATCTGGCCGTCGCGGATGAGCACCGGCATCAGCCGGCGGCGACCAGAGCGCCGGCGCTGCGGGACATGGCCAGGTCGATGAGCTGACCCCCTCCCGCCGCCGCGGCTTCGAGCACCGCCCGGGCCCCGAAGAGACCGGTCACCGGGTCGGCGATGGCATCGCCGATGAAGACTGGCTCACCGTCCGGGCCTTTCCCCACCAGGCCGCCGGCCACCGCGGCGTCGTCGCCGAAGGCGACCCAGTCGCAGCCGGGAGCGTCCCGCCCGTAGCCGGTGATGCTCAGCCAGATGCGCCCGGACCGGGAAACCAGCGCATCAGGTCCCACCCCCAACTGCTGGAGGGCCCGCGGCCGGGATGCCTCGATGACGATGTCGGCTGTCTCCAACAGACTGCGGAGCCGTTCCCTCCCGTCCGGATCTTCGAAGTCGAGGACCTCGGTGCACTGGTCGTCGGGATGGAGCCAGCGGTAGAAGGCGGGGACCCCCCGCGCCCCATCGGGCCGGGAGCGGCTCTCAACCTTCACCACCTCGGCCCCGGCCAGGGCCAGGATCTTGGCGGCCAGAGGTCCGGCCCACATCGAGGAAAGGTCGACCACCCGGAGTCCGGACACCGGGTGACAAGGCCCAACCGGCCAGAGCTGGGATACCACCGCGGCCCGGGTGCCGGGCGGGGGGATGGCCAGCGGGGCCACGGCCAGTCCCAGCAATCGGGCGTCGGCGACCAACCGGGCGGTTTCGCCGCCGCCGGCGTAGTCCTCGATATCCGGCCACGGGTCTTCGCCGACCGGGTGTCCGAGCAGCGCGTGGAGGACCGCCCGGTCGTCGGGCCGAGCCAGGTTGACCGCCACCCAGCCGTCGAGGGTCCGGCACAACCGGCAGCTCCCATTGGCCGATGTCCGTTCCGGCGGCCGGAGGTCGATCATGCCCGACCGCACCGTGAGCATCGCCGGCCACTCGATCGAGCCGGTCGCGCCAATCCCGCCCAGGTACCCGTTGATGTCCCGCGTCAGGGCGTCGAGGCGGAGGGCGGCCAGCGCAGAGGGGACCAGCTGGCGGCGTTCGGTCCAGGAAGCTGGCCGTCGATCGCTGGCCAGTGCGGTGGCCACACCCTCATCGCTCGGCACGGACCACACGTTACGCTCGGAAGATGGCGGACACCGAGGCAGCCATGGTCGACATCGCGGTGTTGACCGACCTGTTGCGGGCGGCTCGAGAGGGTGCCACCGAGGGGCTCGGGGAGCTGGTCGAACGACCGCTACTGGTGGTCGATCTCGATTCTCCCGGGGAGCTCGACAGTGTCGATGTCCCGGCCATGCTCCCCTGTGTCATCATCGGGGTCAGCCGGACGGCGGCGGTGGACGGGCCAATCGGCGGCGTGGATGTGGCGTTGACCGCGGTGCCCGAGCCGGCCGCCCCCTGGGTGTCGGTCACTGACCTCGACGCCGGGTTGGAACCGCTGGTGTCGGCCGTGAGCGGGTCGCCGATGGCATCGGTCGCCTTGGTGCAGGTCCTCCGGTCCGGTCGATCCGATTGGCTCGGCCACGACCTGCTGCTCGAGTCGCTGGCCTACTCGACTCTTCAGGGCGGACCCGAATTTCGCCGGTGGCTGGACGGACGTCCCCCGCCTTCTCCCCGCCGGGAACCGGGGAGCACTCTCATCGTCGAACGGATCGGCGATCGGCTGTCGATCACCCTCGACCGACCTCGGGTCCGCAACGCCTATGACGCCGCCATGCGCGACGAGTTGTGCGAGGCGTTGTGGATGGTCGGGGCCGACCCTTCCATCACCCAGGTGGATCTCAGGGGCGCCGGGCCCGACTTCTGCAGTGGGGGAGACCTCAACGAATTCGGGACGGCCACCGACCCGGCCACCTCCCACCTCATCCGGACCTCTCGGAGCGCGGCCCGGTTGCTGGGAGCGACCGCCGACCGGGTGACCGCCCACCTCCACGGCGCCTGCATCGGGGCCGGCATCGAATTGCCGGCCGCCGCCGGCCGGGTCATCGCCGATCCCGACACTCGCATCCAGCTCCCCGAAGTGGCGATGGGGCTCATCCCCGGGGCGGGCGGCACCGCCACTCTGCCCCGGCGGATCGGCAGACGGCGGACCGCGTGGCTGGCGCTCAGCGGCCAGCCCATCGACGCGGAAACCGCGCGGGCCTGGAAGCTGGTCGATGAGATCAACCGACCCTAGGCATGGTCCCGGCTCCCGCCGGTGTCCTACGGTGGGCCGATGATCCGTTACTCAGTGGGGGAGGACAGCGTCGCCCGCCTGGTCCTCGACCGTCCGGAAGCCAAGAATGCCCTGACCGTCGAGATGCGGGACGAGATCGTCGAGCGGGTGCGGGAGGTCCGGGCTGACGGTGAGGTCCGCGCCCTGTTGATCACCGGGGTCGGGGACGCCTTCTGTGCGGGGATGGACCTCCGGGCCTCCACGGTGTCCAATGCCGGAAGCGCGGAGTTCGACGCCCGAACCACCAGCGAAGCATTACGACGCGGGGTGCAGACGTTCATCCGCGAGCTGTGGGAGCTCGACAAGCCGACGGTGGCCGCCGTCAACGGGACCGCGGTCGGGCCCGGGGCCCACCTGGCCCTGGCCTGTGACTTCGTGCTGGTGTGCGACACCACCCGGTTCGTCTGGTCGTTCGCCAAGTGGGGGCTGGTGGTCGACGCCGGCGGCGCCTACCTGTTGCCCCGGCTGGTCGGCCTCCCCCGGGCCAAGGCGATGGTGATGTTGGGGGAGGGGGCCAAGGGGGCCGAAGCCGTCGACATCGGTCTCGCCTACCGCTGCCTCGCCTCCGCCGAGGAACTGGACACGGAAGCCTCGGCGCTGGCCGCCAAACTGGCCGCCGGGCCCACCCGGTCCCTGGGGCTCTCCAAGCAACTGCTCAACCGGACATTCGAGAGCGACCTGCCCGGCACCCTCGACCGGGAGGCGCACTTCCAGGCGCTGGCCGCGACGTCTTCGGAGATGGCCGAGGGGATGGCCGCCTTCGCCGACCGCCGCACCCCCGAGTTCCGAAACCGTTCCTGACCCGCCCAACCTGTGGCCCCCGGTGCCGACGGGCTACAGTTGCTGAAAAGCTGGTTCTCACTTCAGCATCGGCCGGGCCGGCAGGGTGCAGAGACGCCGAGGGAGGAAGACGATGTCCCAAACGGAAGCGTCCACGGGCTACGACCCGATGGGCTTCATGGATCCGGCGGTGGCCGCCGATCCGCAGCCCTTCTACCGCCTGGCTCGGGAAACCGGCGCGGTCGTCCCGGGTGCGTTCGGCCCCCAGATCGTTCAACGGGCGGCGGCGGACTACGCCCTCCAGCATCCGGAGGACTTCTCTTCCGGCATGGGCTCGGTCGACCTCGGGCAGTCGGTGCCGCTGATCCCGCTGCAGGTGGATCCACCCGAGCACCGGAACTACCGCCGGCTGCTCGATCCCATCTTCGCCCCCCGGCAGATGAACGTGCTGGAGCCGGAGATCGCCCGACTGGTCAACGAACGGATCGACGCCTTCATCGACCGCGGCCACTGTGAATTCGCCGCGGAGTTGGCGGTGCCCCTGCCGTCGTCGGTGTTCCTGGCCCTGGTTGGACTCCCGCTGTCCCAGCTCGATCTGTTCCTGAGCATGAAGGACGGGATCCTACGTCCGGCCGGTTCCGACCTGGAGGAGATCCAGGCCAATCAGAAAGTGGCGGCCCAGCAGATCGAGGCGTACTTCACCGATGCGGTGAACGACCGGAAGACGAGCCAGGGCGAACACGACGACATTCTCAGCTTGTTCCTCAACGCCGAGATCGACGGCCAACGCCTGACCATGGACGAGATCGTCGGGATCTGCTTCCTGTTCATCCTGGCCGGGCTGGATACCGTGACCGACAGCCTCGAATGCTTCTTCGCCTACCTGGCCCAGCACCCCGACCAGCGGAAGCGCATCGTCGACGATCCCTCCATCATCCCCGCCGCGGTGGAAGAGCTGCTCCGGTGGGAGACACCGGTGACCGCCGTCCCCCGGCTGGCGACCAAGGACCTCGACCTCGGCGGCTGCCCGATCAAGAAGGGCGACAACATCGGGGTGAGCATCGGTGCGGCCAACACCGATGACGACGGCTTCCCCGACGCCGCGGTGGTGGACCTCTCCCGGAATCCCAACAAGCATTTGGCCTTCGGGGGCGGTATTCACCGCTGCCTCGGGTCCCACCTGGCCCGTCTGGAGCTGCGGATCACCTTGCGGGAATGGCATCAGCGGATCCCCGACTACTCGCTCGCCCCCGACGCCGAACTGGTCTACATGCCGGGCCTGCGCCAGATCGACGAGTTGGAGCTGGTCTTCCCGTCGACGTCGGGAAAGTAGGTCGCGGGTGGACCTGCGATTGACTGACGATCAGCAGTTGTTTCGGGAGACCACCCGAAAGTTCCTGGAGAGCACTTCCCCGCTGGTGACGGTTCGGCAACTGGCCGACGCCGAGCCGGCCGGCTTCGACCGGAAATGGTGGAAGCGCGGGGCCGAGCTCGGATGGGTCTCGATGTTGGTGCCCGAGGAGGAGGGGGGAGGGTCGGTCTCCGGCCACGGCCTCCTCGATCTGGTGCTGGTGGCCGAGGAGATGGGTCGGCTGGTCTCGCCGGGGCCGTTGGTGCCCACCAATGTGGTGGCCGACGCCATCGCCCGCTCGGGGAGCCCGGCCCAGCGCCAGCAGCTGCTTCCCGATCTGGTCAACGGCGACGCGGTGGCCGCCTGGTGTCTGGGGGCGCCGGTGGCCGGGGTCGGCACCGGGGGTGGCCGGGTCGAAGCCAGTCCGCAGGGGGACAGCTTCGTGTTGGACGGCGCCACCGGACCGGTGGAGGCGGCCGGCCAAGCCGATCACTATCTGGTCACCACCGGCACCGGTGACGGGGTGACCCAGTTCATGGTGGCCGCCGATGCCCCGGGGGTGACGGTGGTCGCCGCCCACGGGCTCGATCTGGTCCGGCGCTTCGCCCAGGTGCGCTTCGACCAGGTGACCGTCCCGAAGGAGGTGGTGCTCGGGGTGCCGGGCGAGGGGGGCGCCGATGCCGAGCGGCAGTTGCAGATCGCCGCCGTCCTCCAGTGCGCGGAGATGGTGGGGGCCCTCGACCGGGCCTTCGAGTTCACCGTCGCTTACGCCTTCGACCGCTATTCCTTCGGCCGGCCGTTGGCCTCCTACCAGGCGCTGAAACACCGGTTCGCGGATATGAAGACCTGGCTGGAGGCTTCCCATGCCACCGCTGGCGCCGCCGCCCGGGCGGTGGACTCCGGTTCCCCGTCGGCGCCGGAACTGGTCAGCGTGGCCCAGTCCTACGTGGGTGAACGCGGCCCGGTCATCCTCCAGGACTGCGTGCAACTCCACGGCGGCATCGGGGTGACCTGGGACCACGACCTCCACCTCTACCTCCG
Source organism: Acidimicrobiales bacterium (assembly GCA_036268775.1). Lineage (GTDB taxonomy): Bacteria > Actinomycetota > Acidimicrobiia > Acidimicrobiales > RAAP-2 > DASZIT01. Next base: position 42,600 of record DATATM010000034.1, read on the forward strand.
CCGGGTGGTGACCGACAGCACCCAGTGGGGAACCCCAGCCGACCACCGCGAACGGGTAGCCGTGGCGATGGGAATGTCGGAGAGCCATCCATGAGCACCACCGATACCGACGGCATCGCCGAAGCCGGCAGCGACAGCGCGGAGTCCGTCGACGCCTTCCGGGCCCGCGCCCGGCAGTGGTTGGCCGACACCATGCCCCGGCTTCCCGACGGCGCCACCAACCACCTTCTCTCCCGGGACGATGAATCCGGGGAGCACGCCCGGGAGCTCCAGCGGTTGCTCTTCGACGGCGGCTTCGCCGGCATCTGCTTCCCGGTCGCCTACGGCGGGAAGGGACTTTCGCTGGCCCACCAGCAGGCGTTCACCCAGGAGTCGGCGCCGTACCAGATGCCGACGGTGTTCAACGTCCCCACCTTCTCCATCCTGGCCCCGACCCTGCTCGACTTCGCCACCGAGGAGCAGAAGGTCCGCCACATCCCGGCCATGCTCCGCGGAGACGAGTTGTGGGTGCAGTTCCTCTCCGAGCCCAGTGGGGGTTCCGACCTCGCCGGCTTGGTCACCCGGGCCACCCGGGACGGGGACGTCTTCGTCCTCAACGGCTCCAAGATCTGGAGCTCGGGTGCCTTCCGGTCCGACTATTCGCTGTGCCTGGCCCGCACCGACTGGCAAGTCCCCAAGCACCGCGGCCTGACCATGTTCATCATGAAGATCCACCAGCCCGGTGTCGAGATCCAGCAGATCAAGATGGTCAATGGGACCGCGGAGTTCTGCCAGGAATTCTTCGACGACGTTCCCATCCCGGTTGCCGACGTCATCGGGGAGGTCAACGACGGTTGGACGGTGGCGTCCCGCCTCCTCTATCACGAGCGCAACGCGGTGGGAGGCGGTTCTCCCTTCGTCAGCGGGCTGCCCAATGCCGGCGGCAGCCACGGCGGCCAGCGGACCGACTTGTTGGACCTGGCCCGGGCCACCGGCCAGGCTGACGACCCCCGGGTGCGCCAATTGGTGGCCGAGGCCAGGGTCAACGACCGGGTCCAGGGTCAACTGGTCGACCGGGTGGCGACCGGCATCCGCACCGGTGCCTTCCCCGGCCCGGCGGGGGCGCTGCCCCGCCTGTTCGCCGCCACCAACGGCGAGCGGCACTTCGACATCGGCCTGGAGATCGCCGGTGCCCGGGCGGGTGCCTGGTTGGACGGGGACCCCGACAGTTGGGGAGTGGACTACCTCATCCGCCAAGGTTTCAGCCTGGGCGGGGGGAGCAACGAGATGCAGCGCAACATCATCAGCGAACGGGTGTTGGGGATGCCGAGGGAGTATGCCGCCGACCGCGACAAGCCCTTCGACGAGGTCCGCCACAACTAGGCAGTGGGCCGTACTCCCGGCCCGGCATTCTGAGCACCGGTAAGGTTCGTCGGGTGCATCGCAGGACGATCACCGGGCGGCGATTCCTCGGGGGGCGACGCTGGCGGCCATTGTGTTCGCGGCGTGTTCGACGACGCCGTCGTCCCCATCGTCATCGCCCTCCGCCACCCTTTCCACTGCCCTCCGACAGTTCGTGGCCGCCCCCGGAGCCCCTCCGGGCGCCATCGTCCTGATCCAGGTCGGTGACAACACGCAGATCCTGACGCCGGGGTCGGGAATGTCGCCACCCATCGGGTCATCACCAGTAACGACACCACCCGCTTGGCCAGCGTCTCCAAGGCCTTCAACGGTGCGGTGGCCCTGGCCCTGGTCAGCCAAGGGAAACTGTCCCTCACCGACAGCATCGGGAAGTGGCTCCCGAGCCTTCCGGCCTCCTGGGCATCGGTGACCCTGGCCCAGCTGCTCCATCACACCGGCGGCGTCCCGGGCTACATCAAGAGCCCGGCGTTCCTCAGTGAGCTTCAATCGGATCCGCAGGTGGTCATGACGCCCACCCAGCTGCTCGGGTTTGTCGCCACCGAGCCGCTCGAGTTCCCCCCTGGCTCCCGCTATGAGTACTCGGACTCGGACAACATCGTCGTCGGCCTGATGATCGAGGCGGCCACCGGCACCTCCTATGAGTCGGCGCTGGCCAAGTACGTGACGACCCCGCTGCTGCTCACCAAGACGACCCTTCCGGCCAATGCCCAGATGACCGAGCCCTACGTGCACGGCTATTCCGTCGAGGCCGGAAAGGCCCCGGAGGACGACACCTCCGCGCTCAACCCCGGGCTCGCCTGGGCGTCCGGGGGGATGAACTCGACCGTCGCCGAGCTGAACACCTTCATGCGCGCCTACGTCAGCGGGCAGCTGTTCGACGCCGCCACCCAGAAACAGCAACTGCAGTTCGTCCCGGGTGAGTCCGGACCTCCCGGCCCCGGGACCAATTCTGTCGGGCTGGCCGTCTTCCGCTACCAGACGTCCTGCGGCACGGTGTACGGGCATACCGGTAACTACCCGGGCTACACCGTCTTCGCGGCTTCGAATCCCTTGGGCACCCGCTCGGTGGTCGTCATTGTCAACGCCCAACTCAACACCAACGCCCCTGGAAACACCTTCAGCCAGCTTCGACACGTCGATGAACTGGCGGTGTGTGCGGCTTTGGGGTCTTGAACCACCTACCGGGGACAACCCCGGCACCCCGCCCCGGCTAGAGGTCGGGGGTGAAGGTGTAGCGACTGCCGACCGCCGAGGGGACGACGACCTCCTCGCCCATCGCCTGGAGGAGGGCATTGACGGCTCGAAATCCGGTGCAGTGGGCGGGGACCACCTGCCGAAGCCCGAGGCCCTGGAGGTAGCCGACCGTCTCCGGGATGATCTGCTCCAGGGTGCCGACCAGATGCAGCCCGCCGAAGATCCCGTAGAGCGGGGTATCGCCAAACCGGTGTTGCACGTCGAGCAGGACGTTGACGATTCCGGCATGGGAGCAGGCGCTGAAGACCATCAGCCCCTGGTCACGGATGTTCACCGCCAGGTAGCGCTCGTCCATCAGCAGCGGGTCCGGTTCCCAGGGCTGCTGGTCGCCGACCCGGGCCAGGTGATCCAGGCGCCCGGTCTCGAAGCTGGTGACCCGGGGGATCTCGCCGCTGTAGGAGAAGAAGCCGTCGAGCAGCCCGCGCCCCTCCTCGTCGTTGACCACCTCCGCCCCGTGACCGGTCAGTTCGGCCAGGGACGGCACCGGCTCGAACGGGGCGATCCGGCCGTCGGCCAGGCGGGCGCCCCGCTCGACGAACATGCCGGGGTTGACGTGGCAGGGGATCCGGCGACCGCCGCCGGAGATCTCGTCCAGCACGGCGGTGAGGGCCCCCATGTGGTCCCAGTGGCCGTGGCTGATGGCGATGGCTTCGACGTCATCGAGCCGGACGCCGAGGTTTCGGCAATTCCGCAGCAGGATCGGTCCCTCGACCCCGGCGTCGAACAGCAGCTTGTGACGGACGCCTCCGCTCCACCCGGTCAGCATCAACGACAGGCCCAGCTGCGCGCAGCACAGGGTCGAGCCGGACAGTTCGGACGCCCCGGCGTCGATCACATTTTCGAACTCGTGGGCCACGTGGGCCGGCTTGGTCGAGTAGCTGTCGGAGACGTTGTCGATGAGCACGTCGACCCTGAGCCGGTCGAGGGCCGGGGGTGGCTGCACGTCCGCCCTCAGCTGTTGTCGAGTTCGTGGTGCATCCCGAGGGAGACCCACCAGTCGCATCCCTCATCGTCGTTCTCGCCTTCCCGGCGGATGAGGCTGAATCGGCTCATGGTGCGCTGGCCTCCCTCCCGGTCGCGGTAGAGGACGTCGATGGTGACCGCCCCGTCGGCCACCGATTGGCGGATCGAGTCGAAATAGCTCTCGGCCGGGTCCCGCAGCGCCCCTTGCCAGAAGGCCACGTCGCCGGGGGGGATCCACAGGGAGCGGGTCTGGGGTCGGAAGTCTTCGATCGTTCCCCACTCGTCGGCACTGGTCTTCTGGCCGGCAATCGGCAGCCACGAGTCGATGACCGCCATGCCGTTCCCGACGTTCCTGACCATCATGGCGAAGTAGATGACCCCCGAGGAGTACTCGACGGCCGCCCGACCCCCTTTGAGGGTCACCCAGTGGCGGTCGGCGAACATGATCCGCTCCGGTGGGTCTTCCAGGCGGGAGGGGGCGAGGCTGGGACGCAGGCCGATCAGGAACGACCGCTCGGCGATCCGGGCCGACCGGTTGGCCGAACGCACCGACGAGAAGGTGGCGACCGCCAGCACCAGGGTGCCGACCGCGGTGGCGAACGACGCAATCGTGGCCCAGTCCGTCACACCGGAAGCTTAACCAGGCCGGGGCAAACCAGGTCGGGGACCCGAGCTCAGGCGGCGGCGCCGAACCCCATCAGCTGGTTGAGATTACCGCCCATGATCTTGGCCACGTCGGCATCGGGGATCGAGGTCAACTCGTCGACGAAGCTGAGCGGGTCGGCCAACCCCTCGGGATGGGGGTAGTCCGAACCGAACAGCACCCGGTCGGCCCCCAGCAGCTCGATGAGCCCGACCGGATCCTCCTCGTGGAAGGGATGGACGTAGACGTTGCGCTTGAACACCGCCACCGGGTCCTCGTCGAAGGAGCGGGGAGCGGAGGCGTAGGCCTGCTCCATCTCGTGCAGCAGGTAGCGCACCCAGTTGCTGCCGTTCTCCACCGGCGCGAAGCGCAGCTCCGGGAACCGGCTGCAGAGGCCGTGGCCGACCAGCGAGGCCATGGTGTCCACGATCGGGCGGCCCATATGGCCGACGATGGCCATGAAGCCCGAGCCGCCCTTGAAGGGGGTCATCTCCCGGCTGATCCCTTCCCATTCGTTCATGTAGCGCTGGTAGCCACTGTCGGAGGCATGCATGCCGACCGGGATGCCGGCTTCGACCACCAGCTTCCAGAACGGGTCGAACTCGGGGAGGGCCATCGACCGGGGTCCCATGTACCCGGGCACCGGGGCCGGCCGGATGAGGATGATCTTGGCCCCGTGGTCCAGCACCCACTCGAGCTCCTCGATGCCCTTTTCCAGGATGCCGAGGTGGATGACCGGGGTCGGGAATATCCGGTTCTCGTAGTTGAAGGTCCAGTGCTCGAACATCCACTCGTTGAGGGCGTGGACGACCGCGTGGGTGGCGGGCGGATCACCCCGGAGGCGCTCCTCCAACAGGCTGGCCAGGGTCGGCCACATGAGAGCCCGGTCGATGCCCAGCTCGTCCATCAACTTGATGCGGGGCTCCGGGGAGCTGAACCCGGGGAGGGAGCGGATCGGCTTGCCCATGATCTCCCGGCGGGACTTCCCCTCCGGGTTGCCGCTCCGGAAGTACTCCTCCTGGGCGCCGGGGGCGGCCACCACCTCGAAGGTCGGGTTCGGAATGTACTCGCTGATCATGCCGCCCACCGCGATCTTGGTGCGGCCGTTGAGCTCCACGTAACGCACGATCCCCTCGTATTCCTTCGGCAGGAACTTGGTGAACGCATCGGTGGTCTCGTACAGGTGGTTGTCGGCATCGAAAACCGGAAAATCCAACGTTCGTGGAGACATGGCCCTCGCCCCTTTTTCTGGTCAGCGGCACCGTCGGCTCCCGGCAGTCCGGCCCGGCGACAGCCCCGCGATTCCCCCTAGTGGGATGCAGTCTGGGGCCGATGATATCAGCGCCGGGGGGCGAGCGGAAATGGCATTTGCGGTCGGGATTGTGTCTGGGAGAAGGTGGCTCCGGTGAAACCCACTCTGTACACTCGGCCCGGTGCGCGTGAAGGTGGACTGGGAGCGGTGCGAATCGAATGGGCTGTGCATGGCGGCCGCCCCCGAGGTCTTCGAGGTGCGCGACGACGACCTTCTCTACCTGCTCGACGAGGAGCCGGGCGAGGAGCTCCGCGCCAAGGTGGAACAGGCGGTGCGCTCGTGCCCCCGGACCGCCCTCAGCATCATCGGGTAGGGCCAGGGTGCCCGCGGGGGAGTTCCGGTCTTCGGCCGGAATCGACGGGAGTGGAGAGATGACGATGTCACCGGGGGTGGATGTGGAGCCCGTCGAGGCCGGGGTTCCCTACGGGACCCGGCTGCACCTGACGGCCGAGCCCCGGCGGGACGAGGTCGCCATCATCTTCGTCTCCGAGTCCGGGGACGAGCGCCTGGTGACCTGGGGGGAGGTCGATGACCGGTCGACCCAGTTGGCCCGGGTGCTGGCTGAGGAGGGGCTGTCGACCGGGGACTACCTGGCCATCTCCCTGAAGAACTCGCCCGAGCACCTCTTCACCTGCTTTGCCGGCTGGAAGGTGGGGGCCACCGTAGTGCCGATGCGCTGGGACCTCCCCGACTGGGAGCTGAACCGGCTGATGGGGGTGGTGAAGCCGGCGGTGGTGGTGGGAGCCGAGCAGGCCGAGTGGCTGGAGCGGAGCCGGGCCGAATCGACCGAGCCGCTGCCCGACGCCACCGCCCCCCACGGTTGGGGGATGTGCAGCTCGGGCTCCACCGGGTCACCCAAGATCATCGTCCAGAAGGACCCGGCGCTGTTCGTCTCCGCCATGGCGGTCACCTCGACGGTGGTCGAGTCGTTCGGGCCGTTGCCCCAGCCGCAGCTGGTGCTGGTCCCCGCCCCGCTGTACCACACCAACGGTTTCACCGCCGTCCGGAATCTGATGGCCGGCGACCCCATCGTGTTGCTCGAGCGGTTCAACGCCGCCCTCATCGTCGACCTCATCGAGCGGCACCGGATCACCGGTTTCATCGCCGCCACCCCCATGCTCCAGCGGCTGGCCCAGTTGCCCGACATCGGGGAGCGGGACCTGTCCAGCCTCACCTGGGTCCAGCAGGGGGCCGCCTCCCTCCCCATCTGGTTGGGCCGATTCTGGATCGACCTGGTCGGGCCCGAGCACTTCTTTCTCTCCTACGGATCCTCGGAGAATGCCGGGCTGGTCATCTGCCGGGGGGACCAGTGGCTCGAGCACCCCGGCACCCTCGGCCGGGGGTTCACCGACACCGAGGTGCGGGTCATCGGCCCGGACGGCCAGACCCTGCCGACCGGCGAGATCGGCGGGATCTACCTCCGCCGGCCCGACGGCCCCGCCGCCATGTACGTGGGCGACGTTCCCCCCATGGAGACGGCAGCGGACGGCTTCGTGACCGTCGGGGACATGGGTTGGCTCGACGAGGACGGCTACCTGTTCATGGCCGATCGGCGGGTGGACATGATCGTCACCGGTGGTGCCAACGTCTTCCCGGCCGAAGTCGAGGAGGCACTGAGCGAACACCCCGGAGTGGCCGACGTGGTGGTGGTGGGCCTGCTCGACCCCGAGTGGGGACGGCGGATCCACGCCATCGTGCAAGTCAGCGATCCGACCGTCGACGCCGAACAGGTGATCGCCTTCGCCCGGAGCCGGCTGGCGCCCTACAAGGTGCCGAAGACCGTCGAGTTCGTCGACGCCATCCCCCGCAGCGAGGCGATGAAGCTCAACCGGGCCCAGCTGACCGCCGAGCGGGACACCGCCGCCGCCTCTCCCGAGGCCTCGTGACGGGAGTGATCGAAGTAGGTGAGCGTCACGGGAGTGCGATATACCGTGGCTCGGTGGGGGTGCCACCGGTGCCGCTGGTGCAACCAGAAGAGGAGAACCGGAAATGACCGACTACAAATTCGTCACTTACGAGGAGTTGGAGGGCGGCGAGATCGTCCGCATCCTCCTCAACCGTCCCGAGACCCGAAACGCCCAGAACCGGGGCCTGCTGGTCGACCTGGATGACGCCATGGGCCGGGCCGAAGAGGACGACAACGTGCGGGTGATCATCCTCGGCGGGGTCGGGCCGCTGTTCTCCTCCGGCCACGACATGGGCTCCAAGGAAGCGAGAGCCGAGCGGATGCCGGGGCCGGACCAGCACCGCACCGCCACCATCAACGGCGCCACCCGCCAGGGGGCCGAAGCCCGCATGCTCCAGGAGTGGCACTACTACTTCCAGAACACCCTGCGGTGGCGGAACCTCCGCAAGATCACCGTGGCCCAGGTGAACGGGACCGTCTACTCCGCCGGGCTCATGCTGATGTGGGCCTGTGACCTCATCGTGGCTGCCGACGACGTGCTGTTCGCCGACGTGGTCGGCACCCGGCTCGGGATGTGTGGGATGGAGTACTTCGGCCACCCCTGGGAGTTCGGGCCCCGGCGGACCAAGGAGATGATGCTGACCGGCGACGCCATCGACGTCCAGGAGGCGCACCGGCTGGGGATGGTGTCGAAGATCTTCCCGGAAGCCGAACTGGCCGACCAGACGCTGGCCTATGCCAAGCGGATTGCCCAGGTGCCGACCATGACCGCTCTGATGATCAAGGAGTCGGTGAACCAGACCGTCGACAACATGGGCTTCTACAATTCCCTCCAGGCCTGTTTCACCCTCCACCAGCTCAACCATTCGCACTGGGCCGAGATCCACGAGAGCAAGTACCCGGTGGCCGAGCCGCAGGACGGCATTCCCAACTGGAAGGATGCCCCCCCGGTCCGGCTGGCGGTGGAGAACGCGGTGGAGGGCCCCGTTCCGGCCCGGTGAGACTCCGCACCACCTACCGCCAGGCTGACGCCGCGCGGTATCGGAGCCCGGGCGGAGCCTGGGACGTCCCCACCCTCGACCGGCTGTTGTCCTCCCCCCGGCGGGCCGATGGCGTGGCCATCGTCGACGGCGAGGTGACCCTGGATGCCGCCAGCCTCGACCGGGTGGTCACCGCCCTGGCCGGTGGGCTCCGGTCGGTCGGGGTCCGGCGGGGCGACGTGGTCTGCTGGCAGCTCCCCAACTGGTGGGAAGCGGTGGCGCTGTTCCGGGCCTGCTGGCGAGCGGGGGCGGTGGCCGCCCCCATCCATCACCAGGTCGGCTCGGCCGAGGCCCAACAGATGCTCGACGCCCTCCAGCCGGTACTCACCCTCGCCTCCGACGGGATGCCGCTGGCCGACCTGGCGGAGTGCTGCCGGGTCCGGGGGGCGGACCGCGATTTCGAGATGTTGCTCAATCAGGGCCCGCAGCGGGGAGGCATCGGGCGGGGGGCGGACGTGGCGGTGGTGCTGTTCACCACCGGATCCACCGGCCATCCGAAGCCGGTGCTCCACACCCACCGGGGGCTGGCCTACAAGGCGCTGTCCATGACCCGGGCCCACGGATTGACCAGCAATGACGCCGCGCTGATGCCGTCACCGTTGGCCCATGTGTCCGGGTTGTTGAACTCCGTCCTGGTCCCCGGCACCGCGGCGATGCCGGTGGTGCTGATGGAGAAGTGGGACCCCGAGCGGGGGGCGCGCCTAGTGGGGGAACACAACATCTCCTTCATGATCGGACCCCCCACCTTGTTCATGGGGATGATGGACGTGCCCGGGTCGAGGGACTGGGTCCACAGTCTCCGGGTGGTGTCCTGCGGCGGCATGGGGGTGACCCCGGAGTTCATCGACCTCGCCCGCCAGGAGTTCGGGGCCACCGTGAAGCGCACCTACGGTTCCACCGAGGCCCCGACGGTGACCACCTGTACGGCGGAGGACGGGGCCGACAAAGCCCGCGACACCGACGGGCACTCGGTGGGTGACGCGGTCATCCGGGTGGTGAACCCGACCAACGGCCGGACGGTGGCGGCCGGCAAGAAGGGCGAGGTCCTCCTCCGGGGACCCGAGCTGTTCGTCGGCTACGGCGACCAGATCCAGACCCGGGAGGTCATCCGTCGCGGCTGGTTCGCCACCGGTGATCTCGGGACGGTCGACGCCGAGGGGTGGTTGACCATCGTGGGCCGGGTGAAGGACATGATCATCCGGTCGGGGGAGAACATCGCCTCCGCGGAGGTGGAGCGGCTGCTTGAGTTGCACCCCGGGGTCCGCCAGGCGGTGGTGGTCGGCTGTCCCGACGAACGGGTGGGGGAGCGGGTGGCGGCGTTCATCGTCGGGGACACCGACCTCGACGTGGAGGAGTGCCGGCGGTGGTTCACCGCCCAGGGGGTGGCCAAGTTCAAGACCCCGGAGATGGTCGTCCACCTGGAGGCGATCCCGCTGCTCGGGATCGGGAAGCCGGATCGACCGGCATTGCGGGCCCGGCTGTCCGCCCAGGGATCGGCAGCCCGATGACCGTCGCACCAATCGCACAATCAGCGTCAGCACAATCAACACCAGCAGAAGGGACGGAGTGATGGCCGCAGGGATCGTGTCGTGGGGGGTCTACCTGCCGTACTGGCGGCTCGACCGCGGCGCCATCGGGGCGGCGTTCGGCACCCCCTCGGGGAAGGGGACCCGGGCAGTCGCCTCCTACGACGAGGACACCACCACCCTCGGGGTGGAGGCGGCCCGGCGGGCCCTGGCGGTGGCCGGCGCCCCGGCCCCCGCCGACCTCTACTTCTCCACCCCGGCCCCCGCCTATCAGGACAAGACCAATGCCACCACCATCCACGCCGCTCTCGGCCTCCCACCCACCGCCGGCGCCTACGACCTCTGTGGCTCGGTGCGCTCCGGATGGGCGACTCTCAATTTGTCGGCGCTGAGCGGCGAGCAACGCCCGGCGTTGGCGGTCATCGCCGACCTCCGCACCGGCCTGGCCGGCGGGGCGGAGGAGAGCCAGGCCGGGGACGGGGCGGTGGCCTTCGTCTTCGCCCCCGAAGGCGGGGTGGCCGAAGTGCTCGGCCAGGCATCGGCCACCGACGAGTTCCTCGAACGCTGGCGGGTCCCCGGGGAGACCGCCTCCCGTCAGTGGGAGGACCGGTTCGGGGAGGAGGCCTATCTCCCGGCCGGCCGGGCCGCCTTCGACGACGCGCTGGAAGAGGCGGGCCTCGAAGCCGGAGATGTCGATCACCTGGTCATCGCCGGGCTCCACAGCCGGGCGGTCGGCTCCCTCCGGAAGGAACTCAGCGTGACCGCCGAGCGCCTCACCCCCGACTACGGGGCCCGGATCGGAAATCTGGGCGCCGCCCAGGCCGGGCTGGGCCTGGCCGATGTGTTGGAACGGGCGACTCCCGGCCAGGTGGTGGTGGTGCTGGAGCTGGCCGACGGGGCCGACGCGGTGGTGCTGCGGACCACCGACGATCTCACCGCCGTCCAGGCGGCGCGCCGGCAGGCGGGGGCGCCGAGCGTCGCCGAGTTGGCCGACGGCGGCCGGTCCGACCTCCCCTACGCGGTGTTCCTGACCTGGCGGGGCCATCTCCGCCGGGAGCCGCCCCGCCGACCGGATCCCGAACGGCCGGATGCGCCGGCCATGCTCCGCAACGAGGGCTGGAAGTTCGGGTTCCGGGCCAGCCGCTGCGAGGCCTGCGGCTTCGTCCATCTTCCCCCCACCCGGGTCTGCCTCTCCTGCCGGGCGGTGGACAAGATGGCCCCCGTCCGGCTGGCTGACACCCGGGGCACCGTCGCCACCTTCACCGTCGACCGGCTGGCCTTCTCCCTTTCCCCGCCGATGGTCGGGGCGGTGATCGACTTCGACGGCGGTGGGCGTTACCGGGGGGAGATGACCGATGTCGACCCCGCCGCGGTGGCCATCGGCACCCGGGTGGCGATGACCTTCCGGCGGCTGTACACCGCCGAAGGGGTACATAATTACTTCTGGAAGGCCCGGCCGGTGTCCGAGGGCACCGGTGCTCCCGAGGAGAAGACGGCGCCGGCTGGCGCCGGCCGGAAAGAGAGAGCCTGACATGGCCAGCAGAGGGATTCGCGACAGGGTGGCGATCGTCGGCATGGGCTGTACGCCGTTCGGGGAGTTGTGGGACAAGAGCGTCGACGACCTGTTGACCGACGCCACCGTCGAATGCGTGGCGTCGGCCGGGATCGCCCTCGACGACGTCGACGCCTTCTGGCTGGGGACGATGGGATCGGGGCTGTCGGGGCTCACCCTCACCAAGCCGATGAAGCTCGACTACAAACCGGTGACCCACGTGGAGAACTTCTGTGCCACCGGGTCGGAGGCGTTCCGGAACGCCTGTTATGCGGTGGCGTCGGGCGCCTATGACGTGGCCATGGCCGTCGGGATGGAGAAGCTGAAGGACTCCGGCTACTCCGGCCTCACCGGGATCCGGCAGGTCGGGGACGGCACCCTGGCCGGGCTGAGTTCCCCCGCCGTCTTCTCCTTGCTGGTCCCCGCCTACGCCCACAAGTACGGGGTCGACCCCGACGAGTTGAAGTCGGTGCTCACCCGCATCGCCTGGAAGAACCACCGCAACGGGGCGGTCAACTCGCGGGCCCAGTTCCAAAAAGAGGTCTCCATGGAGAAGATCGCCGCCTCCCCGCTGGTGGCCGGCCAACTCGGGGTCTTCGACTGCAGCGGGGTGAGCGACGGTGCCGCCGCGGTGGTGGTGTGCCGGACCGAGGACGCCTACCGCTACACCGACACCCCGCTGTACGTGAAGGGCCTCAGCTTCGTGGCCGGTCCGGCCGCCGGCATCATCGATCCCGACTACGACTACACCAGCTTCGAGGAGGTGGTCCGATCGGCGGCCGACGCCTACCAGCAGGCCGGCATCACCGACCCCCGGGCCCAGCTGGCCATGGCCGAGGTCCACGACTGCTTCACCCCGACGGAGCTGGTGCTGATGGAGGACCTCGGGTTCGCCGAACGGGGGACGGCCTGGAAGGAAGTCCTGGCCGGCACCTTCGACCGGGATGGTGAGCTCCCGGTCAACCCCGACGGCGGCCTCAAGAGCTTCGGGCATCCGATCGGGGCCTCCGGCCTGCGGATGCTGTTCGAGTGCTGGCTTCAGTTGCGGCAGCAGGCCCCGCCGGAACGCCAGATCGCCACCGTCGGCGAGGGGGGTCGCACCTTGGGGCTCACCCACAACCTCGGCGGCGGCCCCGGGGAGTGCGTCAGCTTCGTGGGGGTGGTGGGCAGCGAGCCGACCGACTGAAAACGAGAATTTCGATCATCGGACCGCCCGTGGCTACCATGGCCGGGTCAGGTCGTCGGGGACTTCACGAAAGTGGTGTTGTGTGACAGCTGAGGGGGGCGTCGATCCATTCGCGGAAGACGAGGACCAGACCGCGCTCCGTCGGCTGGCCCGGGAGGTTGCCGCCCGGGAGGTCGCCCCCCGGGCCGCCCATCATGACGAGACGGGGGAACTGCCCAGCCAGGCCATCAAGGCGTTGGCCGACGCCGACCTCTTCCGGGTGACCATCGGCGAGCAGTGGGGAGGCCTGGGTCTCGGCGACGTGGAGGCGGCCATCGTCTTAGAGGAGATCGCCCGGGCCGACGTGTCCTCGGCCATCTGCTGCCAGCTGGCCTTCAACGGGCCGCCCCGGGGGATCGAGCACCTCGGGAGCCCGGCCATGCAGGACCGGTGGCTCCCGGCCGTCGCCGACGGCGACGCCATCATCAGCATCGGCATCACCGAGCCCGACGCCGGCTCCGCCGTCCAGTCGATGCGCACCGCCCTGGTCGAGGATGGGCCGGGCCGCTGGCGGTTGAACGGGTACAAGAACTACTCGACCCTCGGCCACGCCGCCGCCGCCGTCCTGGTCTGGTGCCGCTGGCCGGGCGGGGAGGGGGCCCGCGGCATCGGGGCGGTGGTGGTGCCGACCGATCGGGACGGGGTGGAGCTGACCGGCCGCCACCGGGGGATGGGCATCCATGCCGCCACCGAGTCGGAGCTGGCCTTCGACGGGGTGTCGATCGCCGAGGAGGACGTCCTGGTGGCCGGCGACCCCAGTTCCTCCGAGCCGTTCAAGCAACTCCTCTCCCATCTCAACCACGAGCGGTGCGGCAACGCCGCCATGTGCGTGGGGGCGGCCCAGGGCGCCCTCGAGCGCTCGGTCGACTACATGAACGACCGGGTGGTGGGTGGCCGACCGATCGCCGAGCTCCAGGGGCTCCAGTGGAAGCTGGCCGACATGGCCGTCGCCCTCGAAGGGGCGCGGCTGCTGCTGGGACGGGCGGTGCGGCTGGCCGGTCCCGGGGGAACCCCGCCGCCGATGGAGACGGCCATGGCCAAGGCGGCGGCCAACCTGGCCGCCAAGTACGTGTGCGACGAGGCCATCCAGATCCACGGTGGCTACGGCTACAGCCGGGAGTACCCGCTGGAACGGGCCTATCGGGACATCCGCGGCCTCTGCATCGGGGCCGGCACCGTCGAGGCGCAGCGCAACTACATCGGCACCAGCATGGTGCGCGGCCGGACCACCGTCTCTCCCGGCTGGCAGCCCCCGGTGCCGGGATGACCGAACCCGCCCCGGACGCCGGCCTGTCCGACGAGGCCGCCTTGCGCATCTTCCGGACCATGACCACCATCCGGTTGACCGAGGACCGGATCATGCGGGGCCTCGGGGCCGGGGAGTTCCGGATGACCTATTACAACGTCCGAGGCCAAGAAGTGATCCCCGCCGCCATCGGCGAGCACCTGCGGCGGGACGACTACATGGTCACCACCTACCGGGGCATGCACGACTGCATCGCCAAGGGGATCCCCCTCGACGAGATGGTGGCGGAGATGTGCGGGAAGGTGACCGGCACCTCCAAGGGGAAGGGCGGGCCGATGCACCTGTCCGACCCCCAGTCGGGGGTGATGGTCACCACCGGGGTGGTCGGCGGCGGGTTGCCCATCGCCGTCGGGCTGGCCCTGGCCAGCCAGCTCCGGGGAACCGACCAGGTCACCGTGGTCAACTTCGGGGACGGGGCCACCAGCATCGGTGCCACCCACGAGGCGGCCAACCTCGCCGCCCTCTGGCAGGTCCCCCTCGTCTTCGTGTGCCAGAACAACCGGTACGGCGAGCACACCGCCTTCGCCGACTACACCCGGACCCCGAGCCTGGCCGAACGGTTCCAGGGCTATGGGATGGCGGCGACCACCGTGGACGGGAACAATGTCCCCGACATGTTCGCGGCCGCCGCCGAGGCGATCGGGCGGGCCCGGTCCGGGGGTGGGCCGACCTTCCTCGAGTGCATGACCTACCGGCTGGGTGGCCATACCTTCGGCGCCACCACCGAGTACATGGACCCCGACGAGTTCGCCGCCGCCGAAGAGAACGAGCCGGTCGGGAAGTACCGGCGGTGGTTGATCGAGACCCGGGGGATCGGCGAAGCGACGCTGGCCGGCATCGAGGGAGAGGTGGCCACCGAGGTCGAAGCCGCGGTGGCGTCGGCCAAGGCCGCCGACCCGCCGCCCCCGGACGAGTTGCAGCTCGACGTGTTCGCCGACCCGGTCTCGGTCCCCCGATGACGGTCACCCGCCCCCCGGAGACGACCGGCAACCCGCCGGTCGACCCGGGCGACCCGGTCCACACCCTGTCGGAAGCGGTCAACCAGGCCATGGACATCGCCATGGCCGAGGATCCCGAGGTCTTCCTTCTGGGGGAGGACATCGAGGACCCCATCGGTGGGGTGATGAAGGGGTCCAAGGGCCTGTCCACCAAGTACGGGCGGGAGCGGGTGCGCAACACCCCCATCTCCGAGCAGGCCATCGTCGGCGCCGCCATCGGCGCCTCCCTGGTAGGGATGCGCCCGGTGGCCGAGGTGATGCTGATGGACTTCTTCGCGGTGGCCATGGACCAGGTGGCCAACCACGCCGCCAAGCTCCGCTACATGTCCGGGGGCCGGACCCATGTCCCCATCACCCTCCGCACCTCGGTGGGCGGGGGCCGGCAATTCGGCGCACAGCACTCCCAATCGCTGGAAGCCTGGATGATGCACGTCCCCGGCCTGAAGGTGGCGGTGCCGAGTACCCCCCGCGATGCCAAGGGACTGCTCTACTCCTGCATCTTCGACGACGACCCCTGCATCTTCATGGAGACGATGTCCCTGCTGTTCACCAAGGGCCCGGTGCCGGAGGGTCGCTTCCAGATCCCGCTGGGGGTGGCCGACGTCAAGCGGCCCGGAGACGACGTCACGGTGGTGACCTGGGGATGGCAGGTTCCCGAAGCCCTGGCCGCCGCCGAGACCCTGGCCGGGGAAGGGGTCAGTGTCGAGGTCATCGATCTGCGGACGCTGGTGCCGCTGGACCGGGAGGCGGTGCTGGCCAGTGTGGCCCGGACCACCCGGGCGGTGGTCGTCCACGCCGCCACCCAGTTCGCCGGCCCCGGGGCGGAGATCGCCGCCCTGCTCGGCCACGAGCTGTTCGGCCAGCTGTCGGCGCCGGTGGAGCGCCTGGGCGCCGTCTACTCGCCGATCCCCTACGCCTCCGAGCTCGAGACCCTGGCCTTTCCCGAGCGGACCCGGATCGCCGAGACGATCCGTTCGCTGGCCTGAGCCGGCCTGTCGCGATGGACGAGCCCGGGCGGACCCCGATCAAGATCCCCCAGGCGGGGGCGACCATGGACGAGGGCACCATCGTCGAATGGTTGGTGGCCGACGGTGATCGGGTTGCCACCGATCAGCCGCTCTACCGGCTGGAGACCGAGAAGGTGGAGATCGAGGTGGAGTCCCCGGCCACCGGGGTGGTCCACCTCCTCGGGGAGCCGGGGAAGACCTATGCGGTGGGGGACGACATCGGGTTCGTCGAAGCCGGGGGAGAGGTGGCCCCATAGAAGAGGTATCCGCGACTGTGACATCGAGCACCTCGAAGGAACCGGGGCACCCGTCCAAGCGGGTGCCCCCGACAACAGATTGCCGCGGGAACCAGCCGTCCGGTTCGGTCTCGCCTGACCAGGAGGACCGACATGGAGAGCACTGAATTCAAGACGATCATCTACGAGAAGGACGGTGCGATCGCTCGCATCGTGTTGAACTCGCCGGACAAGGCGAACATCCAGACCGCCCAGCAGGTGTGGGACTTCGAGGACTGCCTGACCCTGGCCGACCGGGACGAGGAGGTCAAGGTCCTCATCGTGAAGGCCAACGGCAACGGGTTCTGTGCCGGCCACGCCATTGTCAGCCACGAGGAGATGGCCGAGGTCTACCCGACCACCGGGCCGACCATGGAGCGGACCTGGAAGAAGCACAACTACGACCTCTTCCTCTGGCCTCCGCTCCGGCTCTGGGAGTTCCCGAAGGCGACCATCGCCCAGGTCCATGGTTACTGCCTGGGGGGCGGGACCATCTACAGCCACATGTGCGACATGACCATTGCCTCCGACGACGCCTACTTCCAGATGCCGTTGGCCCAGGGATTCGGGTTGCCCGGCGCCCAGACCCTGGTGGAGCCGTGGTTGCTGATGAACTGGAAGAAGGCCTACGAGTTCCTCTACCTGGCCCCCACCCTCAACGCCGAGGAGGCCAAGGAGTTGGGCCTCATCAATCGGGTGGTACCCCGGGCGGGTCTGGAGGCCAACGTCGAGGAGACCGCCCGGACCATCGCCAAGATGCCGCTGACCACCATCATGACGGTGAAGGCGGGGGTGAAGCGGGCCTGGGAGACGATGGGCATGCGGGTCCACCTCCAGGGCACCGCCGACTTCACTTCGCTGGCCAGCTCGGCCACCGACGTGCGGGAGTTCATGATGGAAAAGAGTGGGGTGCGTCCCCGCCAGGTGGTCGCCGATCAGGCCGAAGCCGCCCGCCAGGCCCCCTGAGGGCTCAGCGGTCGGCGATGAACGTCCGCCGCACGAACCGCCAGGTCCCGTCCGCTTTGGTCAGGGTGTCGTCGTAAACCCCCGAGGCGGTGACCTGGTGGTGGGGCGGCTCGCCGACCCCGGCGAACAGCTGGACATAGGCCTTGCAGGTGGCGGCCTCCCCGGTCCCGTCGATGACCAGGTTGGTGGCCACGTGCCGGGGGGACCGCACCGAGTTGGGGAACTCGGTGGCGAACTCCGCCAGCGCGTGGCTCCCCTGCAGCTGGAGGGCGCCGGCGTCGAGGACGCCGTCCTCCACGAAGGTGTCGGCGTAGGCGTTACCGTCCCCGCCGTCGATGGCGTGGCTGTAGCGAGCCACCAGCTGCTGGATGGTCAGTTGATCGTCAACCGTCAAACCCATGTGCCCCCCGATAATGTTGTTTTCAGCGCGATGCTACTGTCGCCCATCGCGAGAGCACGTCGTCTAATCTGGGGAGGGCACCGACCGTGACCGAGAGCGCACACCGGCTATCGCTGGGAAAGCGGGTGGCCGATCTGGCCGGGCTTCCCCACCGGCCCGGGGTCCGACGCTCACCGGTCGCCACTCCCTCCCGGTCGCCCGAGGAGTGTGACGTGGTGGTGGTGGGCAGCGGTGCCTCCGCCCTCTCGGCGGCGGCCGGCGCCCTCCGCACCGGCGCCTCGGTGGTGGTGTGCGAGAAGGGACCGGTACCGGGGGGGACCACCGCTTGTTCGGGTGGCGTCGCCCACATCTATGCCAACTCGGTGATGCAGGCGGCCGGCATCGCCGACCTCCGGCACCCGGCGTTGGCCTATCTGGTCCGGGTCAGCCACCCCGGGGCCTACGATCCCGATGCCCCGTTCTTCGGGATCCTGCCCGGCGACTTCGCCCTGCTGGAGGCCTACTACGACCGGGGCGCCGAGGTGATGGCCCGGTTGGCGGAGATCGATGCGGTCCGGATGGAGGCCCCCTGGTTGGCCTGGGACGGCCAGATGTTCCCCGACTACTACGAGTTCCCCGAGAACAAGGCGGTGCGGGGCCGGGGCATCCAGGCGGTGGCCCCCGACGGAGGGGCGGGCAATGGCGGTGAACTGGTCCGCCAGCTGATGGCGTTCGCCGCCGGCCGGGGCACCAAGGTCCGGCTGGAGCACCGGGTGGTCGACCTCATCCTGGAGGACGGCGCGGTGACCGGGGTGGTGGTTGACGACGGCTCGGCCTGCCGGACCATCCGGGTCCGGGGCGGAGTGGTGTTCGGCTCCGGCGGCTTCGCCCACAGTCCCGAGCTCCGGGAGCGGTTCCTGCGCGGCCCGATCGCCGGGGGATCCGGGGTTCCGGGGAATACCGGCGACCTGGTCGGGATCGGCACCCGGGCCGGCGCCCAGTTCGGCGGGATGCACAAGGGCTGGTGGAACCAGCAGGTCCTCGAAGCGGTGGACGACTACGCCCACTCGGTGCTCGACGTCTGGTCGGTGCCCGGTGACAGCATGGTGATGGTCAACCGCCTCGGGGTCCGGGCCATCGGTGAGAAGCGGGAGTACGAGTCGCGGGGCCAGGTGCACCACGTCTATGCCGGGGACGAGTACGTCAACCGGGTGATGTTCATGGTCTACGACCAGCGGACCGCCGAGCGCTACGCCGGCCGGTACCCGATCCCCCCGGTCGGGACGGTGGCCGACCATGTGGTGTCCGGCATGGGGGTGGCCGGTCTGACCGAGGCGTTGACCCTGCGGTTGCTGCGGTCGAAGTTGGCGATGCCGGCCGGCATCGCCCCGGTGGCGCTGGCCCCGGGGTTCGCCGAGACATTGGCCGCCACCATCGCCAAGTTCAACGCCATGGCCGAACGGGGGGAGGACGACGACTTCGATCGAGGGACCAAGGCCGTCGAGCTCGCCTTCCACGGCCCCCGGGCCGCCGACAACACGTTGCCCAACCCGCTGATGTATCCCCTCGACCCGGGGGGACCGCTGTACGCCATCTCGCTGGTCGGCACCACCTTCGACACCAACAGCGGACCCCGGATCGGGACTGAGGGCCAGATCCTCGGGACGGCCGGCCCCATCGGCGGCCTCTACGGGGCGGGCAACTGTGTCGACGGGGTGTTCGGGGAGGGCTATCCCGGCGGCGGGTCGACCATCGGCCCCGGCATGGTCTTCGGTTTCCTGGCCGGCGCCCATGCCGGCCACCGCTCCCCGCAGGTCGGGGCCGGGCGATGAAGCTGGCTTACCGCGACCTCCCGTCCACCACCACCGGACGACCGGCGATGGTCTTCCATCCCGAGGGGGTGCCGTCCACCGACCGGCCCACCGGGATCGCCCTGGCCAGCGGGGCGGTCGGACGGGTGGTGGCCCCGTTCGGCGACTATGCCTTCTACCCGAGCGGGATGGAGGTGGGGGGCATCTGCTGGTACCGGGCGGTACCGGGGTCCGAGGCGGCCGACCCCATCTCCCTGACCAAGGCGGTGGTGCAGGCCTGCGATCTCCTCGACGACCTCGAGCTCGAGCAACCCGCCCTCATCGGTTGGGGCCAGGGCGGGGTGGTGGCACTCGGCGCCGCCCTCCTGCGGTCCGGGCAGGTGAGCTCGGTGATCGCGGTGGACGTCCCGTCGGCCCACCTCGGACTGCTCCCGCCGGCGGCGTTGGCCGCCGGGGGTGCTCCGCCGGTGCTGCTGGCCGTCAGCCGACCGGGGGGAGAGGCCACCGTCGCCGGTCAACAGGCCCGGCTCGGTCACCATGCCATCGCCGCCTCCGGCTGGCACTGGACCGGGGAGGACGCCGGCGGGGAACGCGACGACGAGCGGGACAAGGCAGTGGCCGAGCGCATCGGACACTGGCTCACCCATGGGTAAGGCCGGAAAGGAGGGGACGATGACGACGGCACCGGTGGTCGATCTCGACCGGCACCTCGAGGTGCCGGACCGATGGCAGTTGGGTACCGCCTTCGTGCCCAAGGGCCGCTACCTCGATCCCGAGTTCCTGGGCCTGGAGGTCGAGCACCTGTTTCCGGCCACCTGGCTCAACGCCTGCCGGCATGACGAGGTGGAACAACCCGGCCAGTTCGTCAACTTCGAGATCGGCGACCAGTCGGTGGTGGTGGTCCGCACCGAGGCCGGGTTGAAGGCGTACTTCAACTCCTGCCGTCACCGCGGCACCCGGCTGGTGACCGGCCAGGGCCGGCTGGCGGAGTTCCGTTGTCCGTTCCATGCCTGGCGCTGGAATGTCGACGGGTCGCTCAAGTTCCAGGCTGACGCCGAGAACTTCGAGCCCCGGCCGGACGACGAGCTGTGCCTGGCCGAGTGCCGGGTGGGGACCTGGGGCGGCTGGGTGTTCGTCAACCTGGACGGGAACGCCGAGCCGCTGGAGGACTTCCTCCACCCCATCCCGCAGCGGTTGGAGGGATTCAAGCTCGAGGACATGCGAATCGCCTGGTACAAGTCGGTCATCCTTCCGGCCAACTGGAAGACGGCCATCGACGCCTTCATCGAGAGCTGGCACGTGCCCGGGACCCATCCCCAGCTCCTGCGGGGCGACAAGCGCTCCACCCCGCCCACCATTGCCGAGAGCCAGAGCTACGGGAAGACCTTCAACGAGCTGTTCCGGCTCCATTCCCGCCAT
The DNA here is from genome assembly GCA_036268775.1 of Acidimicrobiales bacterium. Taxonomy (GTDB): domain Bacteria; phylum Actinomycetota; class Acidimicrobiia; order Acidimicrobiales; family RAAP-2; genus DASZIT01. Next base: position 63,583 of record DATATM010000034.1, read on the forward strand.
GCCGATCTCTTCCGCTACGGGCCCGACGGTGATGCCAGCAAGCTCCGGCCCGCCTACTCGGTGAACCCCGAATCGGTCTATCGCAACGTCGAGTACTCCCTCCGGGAGCTCGGTGCTCTCTATCTCAAATCGGATCTGTCGGCGGCGGCTGAACTGGTCACCACCGCCGGCGCCGACGGCCCGGAGGGCAACGCCATCTACCAACAGCTGCGCAAGCAGCACGCCCGGGCCGCCGGCCTTGACTACCCGGATCTCAGCGACGCCCAGTTGAAGGGGGCGATGTACGACTGGCACCTGTTCCCGAACACGGTGTTCCTCATCGACATGGGCTGTTGCCTCACCTACCGGTCCCGTCCCCACGGGGAGGATCCCGACAGCTGCATCTTTGACGTGCAGGGCCTGGAGCTGCCTCCCACCGAAGGCCTGCCCACTGCCTCGCCGCAGTTCTTCGGCGACTGGCGGGACGGCAACATGGGGGAGATCCTCAGCCAGGATTTCTCCAACATGTCGGAGGTGACGGCCGGGATCCACTCCCGCGGCTACGACGGGCATCGCCTGAACACCGCCCAGGAGATGACCATCTGGAACTACCACCGGGCCCTGGACGGGTATCTCTTCGGCTGATCGGCGACCAGCCAGGGCGCGGGTCAGTACCCATCCAGGTCCAGGCGCCGATATCCCGATTTCTGAGCTCTGCCCGCAAGTTCGGCGCCCTGAAAGTGTTACTTTCAGTAGGCCTTGGGGCCAGATGACACCCAGCTGTGAAAATGTTACTTTTGCTAAATGAGAGCGTTACTTTTCTAGATTGCTGGTAGGCAGTTCCGGGTAGGTGCTACTTGGCCTTGGGGGAGGATCCGTGCGGAGTCAGAGTCGCAGTGAGCGGCGTGGACATGCCACCGGAGTGTTGGTGGTGCTGGTGGTGGCCCTGATTGCCACTGCTTGTGGGGCGAGGGTGGCACCGTTCCTCGGGACCAACTCGGTGGCGCAGGGCGGATCATCGACCCAGAGCGGGGGTAGCTCCAGCGGGGGGGTCACCACCACCACCGGGCTGGCGAGTACCGGGGGAGGCATCGCGGGTGGGACGTCCGGAGGCACCGGCGGTTCGGGTGGATCCGGCGGATCCGGCGGCGGATCGAGCTCGGGAGGGACGCCGGCCGCGGCGCTGGCCGCGCCAACCTCGAGCGGGTTCAACTTCGCGGCCCAGGCGGAGGCGGCGGACTGCCCCGGCTCGGCCGGCAACGGCTCCTCGGACGTCGGCGTGAGCCCGTCCCAGCTGACGTTCGGGAACGTGAGCGGACTGACGGGCCCGCTCACCAACAGTTTCAACCAGGGGACACAAGGGGTGGAGGCCCTTTTCGCGGCGGTCAACGCCTCCGGCGGGATCTGCGGCCGGAAGCTGTCCCTCGACGCCGAGGACGATCAACAGAATGCCGCCACCAATGCCTCGGACGTCGCCGATCTGGTTCCCAAGGTGCTGGCCTTCGTTGGCTCGACTTCCGATGCCGACAATGGCGGGGTGCCGGGGCTGGTCCAGGCCAACGTGCCCGACTTCGGGTTCGCCATCAACTGCAACCGGAGTGAGTCACCGGTGTACTGGTCGGTGGCAGCCGGGAGTTGCTACCAGCCCCAAGGGACCAGCGGCCCGTACTTCCTCACCAATTCGTATTTCAAGCTGGCCAAGGAAGCAGGCTACTTACCCACCAAGATGGCGTTTCTTGCCTACTCCATTGCCATCAGTGCCCAGGCGGCCCAGCAGATCGAACAGGTCTACAAGTCGCTGGGGGGGACGGTGTGCTACACCGACTTCTCGGTCTCCCCGGCGTCGGCGTCACTGGAGAGTGATGTCCTCGCCATGCAGCAGGCCGGGTGCAACGGCTCATACGACACCATGGACGTCACCGGGAACGCCAAGTTGCTCCAGGCCATGCAGCAACTGTCGTACCACCCTCCCTACGTGGCCGCCACCTTCGACGCCTACACCCCGGCCATGGTCACCCAGGCCGGGCAAAGCGCCGCTCAGGGTCTCATCGTCAATCTGCCCTTCGATCCCCTGTCCGAGTCCCAGCCGATGGTGCAGCTCTATCAGAGCCAGCTGGCCACCTACGAGCCCGGCGACCAGCCCAGTGGGTTCGGGTTCCTGGCCTGGGAGTCGGCTCAGATGTTGATCTACGCCCTGCTTCAGAGCGGGCACGCGCCGACCCGAGCCTCCATCACCAAGGTCCTGAACTCCTTGCAGAACTGGACGGGAGGCGGCGCACTGGGTGGCTACACCCCGAATACCCGGAGCGTCTACAACTGCGACGTCGACGTGGAAATCCAGGGGTCGTCCTTCGTGCGCAAGGCGCCGTCGTCGGGTCTCTACTGTGGAGGGCAGTTGACCCAGGCGTCCTCGTGAGCCAGTACTGGCCGTTCCTCGTCATCGGCCTGTTCACCGGGAGCATCTACGGGCTGGCCGCCATGGGCGTGGTCCTGACCTACAAGACGGTAGGGGTCTTCAACTTCGCTTACGGCGCCATCGCCATGTTCTGTGCCTTCACCTACTGGCAGCTGCACGACTCCTGGCACCTCACTGCCTGGGTGGCGATGCCCATCCTGTTTCTGGTGGTGGCTCCGGTGCTGGGTGTCGCCCTTGAAGCCCTCTACCGGCCCCTCGCCGGGCTGTCGGCGGAGGTGTTGATCGTCGTCAGCGTCGGCGTGCTCGCCGCCCTCTCCGCGGTGGTGCCGATCATCTACGGAAAGCAGGACCGCACCCTCCAGGCCATCTTCCCCACTTCGACATTTTCCCTGGGGTCGCATTTCCATGTGGGCTACGACCAACTCGGCACCCTCTTGGTCTCGTTGGCGGTGGCGGCAGTGCTCTGGGCCCTGTTGCGCCATACCCGGTTCGGCACCTCCACCCGGGCGGCGGTGGACAATCCAGACTTGGCCGACATGGTGGGTGTCCACGGTGACAACGTCCGCCGGGCGGCGTGGATCCTCTCCACCATGTTCGCCGCCCTGGTCGGCATCCTCATCAGCCCGACCCAGGGTCTCGACGTCAATCAACTGGTGCTGGTGGTGATCTATGCCTTCGCCCCCGCCGTCTTCGGCCGGTTGGTCAGCCTTCCGTTGGCCTACATCGGCGCCCTGGTACTGGGAGTCGTCGTCAGCCTGCTGTCGAAGTTCGCCAACTCCGGCACGGTGGCCAACCTCGAAGCGGCGTTGCCCTACCTCGCCCTGTTCGCGCTGCTGATCTTGATGGGCGCACGGCTCAAAGAGGCCGGTGCTTCGTCGAGGCGTCTGTCGGTGTCGACACGCAAGTCGGCGGGGATGGGCGACGCCATTGGGGCCCGACACTGGGTTGTCCGGGTGCTGGGATGGCGGCTGCGTTTCGAACGCAAGCTCACCGTCGGCCTCATCGGATTCGCGCTGGCCCTGTTCATCCCGCTGGCGGTCCCCGGACCCCGGCTCATCGACATCACCTTCGCGGTCGTCTACGCCCTCATCGCCCTCACCCTGGTGGTACTGACGGGCTGGGCCGGACAGATCTCCCTTGCCCAGTTCGCCTTCGTCGGCGTCGGCGCCTTCACCGCCGGTCATCTCTCCGGGTCCCACGGTCAGCACTTCTTGGTAGCCGCCCTGGTGGCCATGATCATCGCCGCCCCTCTCGGGATCCTGGTCGGCCTCCCCTCCTTGCGGCTCTCCGGTCTCTACCTGGCGTTGGCCACCCTGGCGTTCGCCCTCATCATGGACAATGTGGTGTTCAACCGGAGCGATGTCAGTGGGGGGATCACCGGCATCACCGTCCCCCGGCCGTCCATCTTCGGGTTGTCGTTCACCGGCCGGGCCAGCTTTTATGAGCTGGTGCTGGTGGTGTTCGGGGTGGTGGCGGTGGCCGCCTACGCCATCCGGCTGGGCCCGATCGGTCGCCGACTCCACATCCTGCGCGACTCACCGTTGGCCGCTTCGACCCTCGGGGTCAATCTGACGGTGACCAAGCTGGTGGTCTTCGCGGTTTGCGGGATGGTGGCGGCGTTGGGGGGTGCCTTCTATGGCGCGTTGCAACAGGCCATCACCCCCCTCGACTTCCTGTGGTCGACCTCGTTGATGCTGCTCCTGTTGGTGGTGTTGGGCGGGCGATCGGTGATCAGCGGGGCGGTGATCGCCGGCGCCGTGTTCGGGGCAGAGAAGATGATCAGCAACCCCCAGATCAACCAGTACCTGCCCTTGGCCATCGCGCTCGGGGTGATCGCCCTCGCCCAGGAGCCGGAAGGGACCGTGGCCCTGACCCGGAGGGAGACCCGTCGGGTCCTCTCCGTGCTCCGTCCCCTGCCCCGCCGAAGTTCAGGGCGAGGCGCGAAGGTCCCGGCAGCGCCCGGGCCCGAGGTGGCGGTAGCGGGCGGCGGATCGGTGGGGAGCGGTCGTGGTCTCTGAGTTGGCGTCGGAGCCGACGGTGCTGGAGGCGGGCAACATCACCGTGCGCTTCGGCGGGCTGGTCGCCCTCGACGATGTCTCCCTTGATGTGCCGGCCGGCTGTATCGCCGGTCTCATCGGTCCGAACGGTGCCGGGAAGACCACGATGTTCAATGTGCTCACCGGATTGCAGGAGCCGACCCGGGGGTCGGTGGAATTCCTCGGCCAGAACGTCTCGAAATGGCCTCCCCACCGGCGGGGGAAGGCCGGCATCGCCAGGACCTTTCAGCGCCTGGCACTGTTCGGCCGGCTCAGCGTGCACGACAATTTGGTGGCGAGTTGGGAGTCGTCGCATCGCGGTGGGGTACTGGGCCGAGGCCGGGCCGAGGGGATTGCCCGGGTGGCGGAGGTGATGGACCTACTGGAACTCTGGGCGGTGGCCGACCGGTTGGCGGGGGAGCTCTCGACCGGGAAGGGACGGATGGTCGAGCTGGGCCGCGCCCTCTGCACCGACCCCCGGATCTTGTTGCTCGACGAACCCGGCTCCGGACTCGATGCCAACGAAACGGCTGTCTTCTCTGCGGTGCTCCGGACCATCATCTCGGGCGGGAGCGACCCGCGTCACCACTCGGCGCCCCCCGCGGTGTTGCTGGTGGAGCACGACATGGCGCTGGTCATGGACGTCTGCACCTCGATCACCGTGCTCGACTTCGGCAAGGTCATCGCCCGCGGAACTCCGAGCCAGGTCCGCGCCGACCCGGTGGTGCGAGCCGCCTATCTGGGAGATGCCAGTGCCGGGTGAGCCCGCCCTCGAGTTGCGAGGGGTCTCGGTCTCCTACGGCGGCCTCCAGGCCCTCCGGGATGTCTCCCTGATCGTTCCGGAAGGAGCCGCGGTGGCGTTGCTCGGAGCCAACGGCGCCGGGAAGAGCACCGCCTTGCGGGTCATCTCCGGGGTGATCCGGGCGGAGCGCGGCCGGATCCTGGCTGGTGGAGCCCGCATCGAGCGTCAGCCCGCCTACCGGATCGCCCGGATGGGGGTGGTTCACGTTCCCGAGGGCCGGGGCATCTTCCCCAGCCTCTCCGTGCGGGAGAACCTGCTGATGGCCACTTCGGCGATGAGCGGTGTGATCGATCCGGTGGACGAGGGCACCACGCTGTTCCCGGTCCTCGGCACCCGGCTCACCCAGGTGGCGGGGAGCCTGTCGGGGGGCGAGCAGCAGATGCTGGCCCTGGCCCGCGCCTTGATGGCCCGGCCGAAGTTGTTGATGGTCGACGAGATCAGCATGGGGCTGGCGCCCATCATCGTCGGGCAGCTGTTCGACACCTTGCGGGAGCGGGTGGCCGCCGGCATCAGCCTGCTGATCGTCGAGCAGTATGTGGAGGCGGCGCTGGGGATGGCCGACTACGGCTACGTGATGGACAAAGGTGTCATCGTGGACGTGGGTGAGCCGGCGGACCTCCGGCGCCGGGGACTGGTCAGCGCCTACCTGGGGGGTGCGGCGTGAGGAACCCCACCGGCAAGAAGGTGGCCACACGGCTGCTGGCGGCGACCGCCCTCTGCCTGGCCGTCATCGCCGGACCGGCGGGAATGGCAGAGGCAGACTCGGGGACAACCGCGCCGGCCACCCTGGTCGGCTACACCGCCACCACCCAGGCGGTCGGGGCCCAGTTTGCGTTCAATGTGCCCGGGGTGGTCCCGCTTCCGAACCAGAACCTCATCGAAGAGGACGTCCCGTTCTCCCGGGTCAACCTGGCCGGCGGACCGGTGGTCGACTCCCTGAGCGCACCGTTCTATCCCGGGGACATCGCCGCCAACCTCGGGAGCCTGCTGGCAGAGTTTGGCTTCCCCGGGGTCCTGCCCAATGACCCCTTTCTGGCCGAAGCGAAGTTCCCTACCTCGCCGGGCTTCCCGCCCCAGTCCAGTTTCGGGGGCACTCCGGCGGCCGGCTCCGCTCCGCTCGCCCCGAGCATCTTCAGCGCAATCTCCCACGCCGCCGTCGCCGGTGGTGATGCCTCCGCCGCCATCAGCGATCTCTCCCTCGATTCGCTGGGGAACAAGTTGGCGCTTCCTCTGCTGAACGGGATCATCCCCGCGGCCTCCAGCCTGCTTGACGTGACCAACGTCAGTGCCTCCGACGCGGTGAGTGTCGACTCCTCCACGGTCAAGGCCACCTCCACCAGCCTCATGAAAGCGCTCGACATCGCCGGTATGGTCGACATCAGCGGCTTGACCAGCACCGCCAGTTGCACCTCGGATGGGACCAAAGCCACCCCCACCGCCAGCCTCACCCTGGGTCAGGTCACCGTCGACGGGGTCAAGGCGTTCATCGATGGGACCGGTGTCCACATTGCTGCCACCAGCACCGGGCAGTTGGGGGTGACCCCGGCGGCCTTGCAGAAGAGCCTCAATGCCACCCTGGCCCAGGACGGCATCTCCATCCGGGTACTGGACCCGGTGCTGACCACCAACGGCGCGGTGGGGAGCGCCAACGCCGGCGGCCTGTCGGTGGCACTCACCCACCAGTTCGATGTGCCGTTCATACCCGGCGAGCCCACCATCCCGGTTCCGGAGCTCGGCAACGTCGGACTCCCGGCCGGGCTGTACACCATGACGACGTCGATCACCTTCGGGATGGCCCAAGTCGACGTCAGTGCCACCGGGATCCCGGCCGTGGCCGGCGGGCTCCCGAGTGCCGGAGCCGCGGCAAGCGGGCCGGACACCTCGTCCTTCGACAACGGATCGGGCACCGGGCTCACCACCTTCGGCGGCACCCCCGGGACGGTGGAGAACCTGCCTAGCACCGGGCCCGGCAGTGCCACCGCCAATCCGCCCACCCCGACCCCGACGTCGGCCACCGCCTTCCCCATCCGGGGCATCCCGGCGCCGCTGGGATGGATCGTCACCGCGTTGTTGGCCTGTGTGCTGCTTGCCTATCCGCTGTTGTTGCTGGCGAGGTGGCAGTTTCTGGCTGGAAGGAGACCATAATGCTCGAGATGGAACGCCCAGCGAGGGACAGCGTCGGCGTGGCGCCCGATGAGGACGTCCACCTCCAGGGAAACGGCAACGGCCAAACACCGGCCACCGGTCGGGGCGATCGGCTCCGGCGGCTGCTGACCCGGGGCCCGGGCGGCGGTGGGGGAGCCAAGCCGGCCCGCCCCGACGGCGAGGACGGTGGGAACTACGATCTGCGCAACGCCTGGCAGGTGGTGGCCGGGTCCATTCTCATCCCTCTCGGCGTGGTGTTCATCCTCCTGGGCTGGTACGGATCCGCCCACGCCCGGGTCGTCCAACAGCAGATCCCCTACATGGTCAGCGGCGCCTTCATCGGGCTGGGCTGCATGGTGGTGGGTGGGCTCCTCTATTGGGGCCACTGGCTCTACCGCCTCTACGACCAGAAGGAGCTGCATCACGAAGAGGAGCTCAAGGTGCTCCATGACCTGGTGAACACCCTCACCGCCCAAGGGATCGGGGGCGGTGCCCACTCGGCCGGGATCGGCAACCCGACCGGCGCTCCTTCGGTGTCCGGCGGCGGCTCGATGGGCGGCTATCTGGCGACCGCCACCGGAACCGTCTACCACCGGGCCGACTGTGCGGTGATCGCCCATCACCCCGAAGAAGTGCGGGTGGTGGGTGCGGGGCACCCAGGCTTGCAGCCCTGCCAGATCTGTCTGCCCGGATCCTGACGTCGACGAGCCCAATCGAAGGGCGGGCGGAGGGCCGGCGGCTCGACCCCGGGGTGGCTACGGAGTACCCGGCGGCGGGCCGTAGTGCGGCGGAGGTGGGGGCAGCGTTGGTGGGGGTGGCGCCGGCGGCGGCCCATAGGGAGGCGGGGGTGGGGGAGGCGCCGGCGTCAGACCCGGGGGTGACCAGTAGCTCGGACCACCCACCGCGTACGGGGAGGGCCCGGCCGCCGGAGCTGCCCAAGCCAGCGGGGCATTCCCACCGACGGACTCCGGATGGGTGTCGCCCCGGCTCCGGGACCTCCGCCGAAGGAGCAGAAGTCCGAGGACGATGACCCCGGCGGAGACCACCAGAATCGGAAAGGTGGTCAAGGCTCGGCCATTCGCCGAGCTCTGACACTGTGAGACGAAGGACGTCCATTCGGACCTCGCCGCCGCATTGGTGGCGGCGGGTTCGGGGCCGGCCCCGATGGTGACCGGATCGAAGATGGCGACGATGGCCGGCTCGGACCCCAGTCCGGGGCCACAGGTGCCCCCGACCGCAGGTCCCGGGAGCCCGGTCAGCAGACCGGAGATCGACAGGGCCATACCGAAGAGGCCGACACCGATGATGGCGGGGAGGATCCACCAGGTTCGGGTGCGCCGGCTCACGAGAGATCGTCCTTCACGCTCGTCGATGGTAGACGGAGGATCCCCCGATGTTGACGCGGCCCGTAGCTAGAACAGCTTGGGGTTGAAAATCCAATTGTCGTAGTATCTGCCGCATGCCCAAGCCGACGGCCGCCAGCTACGACCCGGAGGCGGTCCGGGCCAAGTACCTGGCCGAGCGGGACAAGCGGTTGGTCGCTCACCGTGCCGACATCCGGGACCTGTCGGCCGACGAGCACTTCGGTGGCTACCGCGACGATCCGTTCACACCGTTCATTCCGCGCGACCCGGTCGCCGACGACGTCGATGTGGTGATCGTGGGCGGGGGGATCGCCGGGGTCCTGGCCGGCGCCCGCCTCCGCCAGGCTGGCGTGCCGCGGATCCGTATCATCGACCAGGCGGGTGGCATCGGGGGCACCTGGTACTGGAACCGCTACCCCGGCGTGATGTGCGACGTCGAGTCCTACATGTACCTCCCGATGCTCGAGGAGCTCGACTACATCCCCACCCGGCGCTACGCCTTCGGCGAGGAGATCCGAGGCCACCTCGGGGCGGTCGCCGATCGATTCGATCTGGTGGACGACGCCCTGTTCCACACCGGGGTGACCCGGGCCGAATGGCAGGAGGACGCCGCTCGTTGGTTGATCCGGACCGACCGTGGTGATGAGGTCAGCTGCCGCTGGTACGTGCTGGCCGTGGGGATTCTCAATCTGATGAAACTGCCCACCATCCCGGGCATGGAGGAGTTCGCCGGGCGCTCCTTCCACACGGCCCGGTGGGATTACGAGTACACCGGCGGCAGCCCCGACCAGCCGCTGACCGGCCTGAAAGACAAAGTCGTCGCCCTCATCGGTACCGGGGCGAGCGGCATCCAGTGCGTGCCACCGCTGGTCGAATCGGCCAAGCATCTCTACGTGTTCCAGCGCACGCCGTCGGCCGTCGGTGAGCGGGGCAACCGGCCCACCGATCCCGGGTTCGCCGACGGGTTCGAGCCGGGCTGGCAGCGGGCCCGGATGGACAACTTCCAGGGGATCATGCTGGGCCGACCCGCCGAGGTCGACCAGGTAGACGACGGGTGGACGCAGCACTACGCCGCCGTCCACCACCCTCCGCGGGTTGAGGGCATGACGTTGGCCGACTATCTCCGAGGCGGCGAGGAGCTCGATTACCAGATCATGGAAACCCACCGGCGCCGGGTCGAGGAGCTGGTGGGCGACCCGGCCACCGCCGAGATCCTCAAGCCCTACTACCGGTACCTGTGCAAGCGGCCGTGCTTCCACGACGAGTATCTCCCCGCCTTCAACAATCCGAACATCACGCTGATCGACTGCCCCGGCGGGTTCGATCGGATCACCGAGCAGGGTCCGGTCGTCGACGGGCAGCAGTACGAAGTCGACTGCATCATCTACGGCACCGGTTTCGAGGCCGAGCTCACCCCCCTCTTCCGCCGCGCCGGCCACGAGATCGTCGGTCGTGGCGGTGTCACCCTGGCCGAGAAGTGGGCCGACGGGGCCGCCAGCCTGTTCGGCATGATGAGCCGGGGGTTCCCGAACCTGTTCGTGATGCCGGCGCCGGGCCAGCAGGCGGTGGTGACCGTCAACTACACGCAGGTGGCGGTGCTCGGGGCCGAGTTCATCGGCCGGGCGGTGGGCTTGCTCGAGCAGCGGGGTGTCGAGGTGTTCGACGTGAGCGCCGAGGCCGAGGGGGCGTGGACAGAGAAGATCGTGAGTTCCTTCGTCGATGGCAGCGCGGTCATGTCGGCCTGCACGCCGTCGCGCATCAACAACGAGGGCCACCCGGAGGCCCTGAACCCCCGGAACGGCAACTACGGCCGCGGGTTCGGCGACTGGTTCGGCTACCGCGAGCGGCTGGAGCAGTGGCTGGAGGCCGGCAGCTTCGAGGGCCTCGAGCTCAAGGTCCGGTCGACGACATCGTGAGCGGGCGTCAACGGGTGGCGGTGGTGACCGGGGGCGGGGGCGGGATCGGAGCCGGCATCGCCGAGGAGCTCGGCCGCGACGGCTGGTTGGTTGTCACCGTCGACCCGCTGGTGACCCTGGACGGTTCCGAGCGGCTTCCGGATCCCGAGGAGACCACCGCCGGTCGCATCGTGGCCGCCGGTGGCTTGGCCCTGGCTTCGTCGGTGTCGGTAACGGACAAAGCGGCGATTGGCGGCCTGTTTCAGAAGCTGGTCGACGAGCACGGCGGGCTCGACGCCGTCATCAATGTCGCCGGCATAACCCGGCAGTCCTATTTCGGCCGGGGCACCGAGGAGGACTGGCTGGCGTTGCTGGAGGTGCACCTCCAGGGCTACCTCAATCTGCTCGACGCCGCGATGCCCCACATGGCGGCCGCCGGATACGGCCGCATCGTCGGCGTCACCTCCGGCTCGGGGTGGCGGGCCGCCGACGCCGGTGCCTACAGCTGCGCCAAGCGGGCCCTCGCCTCGCTGACCTGGCAGCTGGGCCGGCAGGCGCCAGCGGGGGTGACCGTGAATGCCATGTCGCCCATCGCCGCCACCCGGATGATCGCGTCCGCCCTCGAACGGGCCAGGAAAGCGGGCCAGTCGGGCGGAGGCGGCATCTCCTTCCTCTCGGTGGCCGGCCCCGAAGACCTGGGCCCGTTCGGCGCCTACCTGGTCGGCGAGGAATTCGGGTGGTGCAGCGGCCGGATCCTCTTCGCCGGCGGACCGGAAGTGGCGGTCATCGACGAACCCCGACTCATGGAAGTGGTGCGCACTAACCAGGTGGCCTCCCTCCCCCGGGTGCTCGACGAAGTCGTCCCCGCCGCCTTTGCCAAAGCCGAGAAACAGCAGGCGAGTGCCGGCGGCAGCAACCCCCGGTTCGGGTCGGTGTTCGACGAGCCCGGGCCGGCCGAGGTCGTCCCGTCCGACGTGCGGTCCTGTGTCATCGTCTCCGACCGCCCCGGTTTGACCGCCTCGGTGACCGCCGCCCTCGAGGCCCGGTCCATCCGGTGCCATCCGGCCGAGCTGGCTTACGGCTTCCGGGAGGCGGCCAACGCCCTCAACGCGGTCGTCGACACCACCGGCCCGATCGACGCGGTGGTGGTGGCTCTGGCCGGTGATGGCTCGCCCTCGGCGACGGAGGGTTGGGAGCAGGTGCTCGCCGAGCACCGCGGGATCGTCGAGGGCATCCATACCGATGGCGGATGGGCCCGGGCGGCTGCCGACTACAGCGCCGCCGCCAACCATCCGGTCCGGCTGGTGACCCTCACCGACGCCGTCACCACCGGAGGGCGCAGTCGGGCCCAGGCGGCGGCCCAGCATGCGCGCGCCGCCGCCGGTGCCACCGAAGGACGGATCACTGCGTTCGCGGCGGGCATCGAGGCCAGCGAGGAGGTCGGCGGCCGACCGGCAGGGGAGCTGGTCGCCCATCTGCTCAGCCACCCGGAGGCCACCGCGCTGGCCGGAGCCGAGTTGGTCGTCGGCGACGGATGGCTCGGGCTTCGCAGCCATCCCCGGGCCATCGGCAGCGTCTCCTTCGGTGGGCCCGCCCTCCCCGAGTGGCTGGACAGGACGCTCCGCGAGATCGTCGGTGCTGCCGTTCGCCCACCCAACGGGGAGGCCTGATGGTCGACCAGCCCACCCGGGTGGTGGATGCCCACGTGCACCTCTGGGACCCGGCCCGGACCGACTGGTATCCCTACCTGTCCCATCCTCTCGCCCCGGAGTCGGCGGATGCATCGCGGATGTTCCGCCCCTTCGATGTCGACACCTATCGGGCGGAGGCGGCCAGCTGGAATGTCGAGAAGTTCATCAATGTCGCCGCCGCCACCGGTAGCCACTCGATCGAGGAGACCATCGAGCTCGATGGCGCCGCCGCGGCCCGGGGTGGTCCCGACGCCATCATCGGCGGCATCCCCCCGACCGACACGGTGGCCGAGGCTCTCGAACTCCTCGACCGACAAATGACCGCCCGCCGGTTCCGGGGGGTCCGCCCGATGGGCCGCTACGAGGGGCCGCTTCCCGACGTCGGGGTGCTCGACGGGCTCCGAGAGCGGAGCCTGGTGTTCGAGCTGATGAGTCATCCCGATCAGTTGCGAGCGGCGGCAAAGCAGCTCGCCAGCTTCGATGATCTGGTGGTGGTGGTCGAGCACGCCGGGTGGCCCCGCTCCGGTTCCGACGAAGAGCGGGCGCTCTGGCGGGAGGGCATCGGTGCGCTGGCCGACCTCGGCAACAACGTGGTGTGCAAGCTCTCGGGCCTGGCGATGCCGCTGGAGGCCATCAGTGTCGACGCCTTCGCCCCCTGGCTCGAGCACGCCATCGAGGCATTCGGCGTCGACCGCTGCATGTTCGCCAGCAACTTCCCGGTTGACTCGATGTACGGCACCTTCGATGAGCTCTATGGGGTGTTCAGCACCGTCACCGCCGGTCTCGACAGTGAATCCCGCTCGAAGCTGTTTGCCGGGAACGCCGAGTTCATCTATCGCTGCTAGGCGGGCCTCCATCCACCCGCGGGATGGGCATCTCCGACGATCGACCCACCCCGGGGTCCGGGGCAGGGACGATCCGACATCGGCTTGTGCTCACCGACGGGGAAGGGTGCTACAAATGGCGCCATGTTGAAAGCCGGTCTCCGCCTGGCCTGTCCGGACTGCCCCATCGAGGTGGTGCTGGTCAAGGCCCCCACCGAGGAGGTGGAGCTCACCTGTAGCGGGAGCACCCTGGTGGACATGGACTCGCCGCGCAGCCTGGGTGGGCATCCCGCCGCCGAGGGAGACGGGGCCCTCCTCGGGAAGCGCTACGTCGACGAACCCACCGACCTCGAGGTGCTCTGCACCAAGGCCGGGCCGGGTCAGCTGGCCTGTGACGGGCGCGTCCTCGGGATCCGGGGCGCCAAACCACTCCCGTCCTCGGACTGAGGCTGCCTCGGTGGACCTGAACCTGCTTCTGGACATGGCCGCATCCGGTCACGGCGACCGGACCGCCGTCAGCGCCGGCGGGGAGTCCCTCACCTATTCCGATCTCGGCAGCCTGGCTGCTGCCGGCGCCGAGTTGATCGGCCGGATCGGCGCCGATGCGGTCATCTATGTCGGCCCCAGCCACCCGGCCTTTCCGGTGGCGTTGTTCGCCGCCAGCGCCGCCGGGGTGCCGTTCATCCCGCTGAATTACCGGTTGGGGCGTGATCAGCTCGAGGCCCTGTTGGCGGCCCACCCCCAAGCGCTGGTGGTGACCGACGAGAAATGGATTTCCGACCTTCGTCCCGAACGGTCGAGACCCGTCACCGATTTCCTAACTTCGCTGCAGGGCGAGCCGTCGTCCGGCGGTGGAGCCCCGTCACCGGGCGAAGCTGACGACGTGGCGGTGGTGCTGTACACCAGCGGGACGTCGGGGACGCCGAAGGCCGCCCTCCTCCGCCATCGGAACCTGGCTTCCTACGTCTTCTCCACCGTGGAGTTCGGCCAGGCCGCCGACGAAGAGGCGGCTCTGGTAACGGTGCCGACCTATCACATCGCCGGCTTGGCCAACCTGCTCTCCAACCTCTACGCCGGCCGCCGCATCGTCTACCTCGAGAACTTCAACCCCGAAGCCTGGCTCGAGACCATTCGGACGGAGAACATCACCCAAGCCATGGTGGTCCCGACCATGATGGCCCGGGTGGTGCGGTATCTCGACGGGGTGGATGCCGACGTACCCACCCTCCGCACTTTGGCCTATGGCGGTGCCCGGATGCCGATCCCGGTGCTCGAGGAGGCGTTGGCCCGCTTTGCCGACACCGGGTTCGTCAACGCCTACGGCCTGACCGAGACGAGCTCCACCATCGCCCTCCTGGGTCCCGACGATCACCGGGCGGGGCTCCAGGCTGACCAGCCCGCCGCCCGGGCCCGGTTGGGGTCGGTCGGACGGGTCATCCCCGGGGTGGAGGTGGAAGTCCGGGACGAGGACGGCTCGCCGATGACCGGACAGGCTCCCGGGCTCATCTTCCTCCGCGGTGATCAGGTCTCGGGAGAGTACGCCGGCGTCTCTGTTCTCGACGCCGAAGGCTGGTTCCCGACGGGCGACCGGGGATGGGTGGACGAGGAGGGCTATCTGTTCATCGAGGGTCGAGCCGATGACACCATCATTCGGGGGGGCGAGAACATCGCCCCGGCGGAGATCGAAGACGTGTTGATGGAGCACCCTCTGGTGGCCGATGCCGCGGTGGTCGGCCTGCCCGACGACGAGTGGGGTCAGCGCATCGCCGCGGTGGTGACCATCGAGGATGAGGGGAGTGGGCTGGTCCCCGACGATCTCATCGAGTGGGTGCGGGGGCGCCTGCGGTCGTCGAAAACCCCGGATCTGGTCGCCTTCTGGCCCGAACTTCCCCGAACCCCCACCGGCAAGCTGCTGCGCCGCCAGATCCTGGCCGACCTGTCCGCCACCCTGCCATCCGGAGGGTCAGCGAAGGCGGAAGGGAGGCCGGTATCGTAACCAGGGTGTCCGACTCCGAAAACGCGGTTTCCCTGGAAGCCGCCCTGACTCCCGAGGCCCGGGTCGAGCGGGGCCAGCTGATGGACGCGGCCCTGAAGGTCATGCGCCGCAACGGGTTTCAGGGGGCCAGCGTGCAGGACATCCTCGATCACGCCGGACTCTCGACCCGGGCCTTTTACCGGCAGTTCCAATCCAAGGACGATCTGCTGCTGGCCATGTTCCGCACCGCGTCGGGACCCGATGTCGCCCAGGTAGCCAGCCAGGTGAAGGACGCCCCGGTGGCCATCGACGCCGTCCACGTCTGGATCGACGAGATTCTGGCCATCGCCTACGACCGGAAGAGGATCCAGCGTCTGGTCATGTTCAATACGGTGGCCCGCCAGACGGTCGGCTACAGCGACGAGGAAGCCAGCCTCCGGGATGGCTTGATCAACCCCCTGCTGCAAGCCCTTCGCCGAGGATCGGCGGACGGATCCTTCCCCACTACCGATCCGCTTCCCGACGCGCACGCCATCTTCGACCTGGTGTGGAGTCTGGCCAGTCCCCACGTTCGCCGGCAGCGACCCATCGACCGCGCCGATGCCAGGTCTCATGTCCTGCGGTTCACCCTTCCGGCCCTCGGCGTGCACCAGGCCGGTTAGGGGTGGCGGGACCGGGACACACGGTCGAGGTCGGCATCTATGTGCCCCAAGTGGCATTCAGTTGGGAGGCCATCCTCGAGCGGGCGACCACAGCCGACGAGCTCGGGATCCATTCTCTCTGGCTCTATGACCACCTTTACAGCCCCGGGCTTCCGGCGGTCGATTCGTTCGAGGGTTGGACGCTGGCCAGTTACATCCTGGCCCGGACCCAACGACTCCGGGTCGGTCATCTGGTCCTCTGTGCCAACTTCCGACACCCGGCCCTGCTGGCCAAGATGGCCACCACCCTCGACATCCTCTCGGAGGGCCGACTCGAGATCGGACTCGGGAGCGGCTCGGTCGAGATCGAGCACCATCAGGCCGGCCTCCCCTGGGGGACGGCCGCCGAGCGATCGGAACGGTTGGAGGAGACCCTCCAAATCGTTTCGCAGATGCTCACCCAGGAAGTCACCAGCTTTGAGGGCCGTCACTTCCAGGTCTCCGAGTTGCCCAACCGCCCAGGGCCGGTGCAACGCCCGCGACCGCCCATTCACGTAGGAGGGGTCGGGCCCCGTCGCACCCTTCCCCTGGTGGCTCGCTACGCCGATGTGTGGAGCATTCCCACCTATGGGCTGTCCGACTGGGAGGCCAGCCAGGTGCTCCTCGATGCCGAGTGCGAACGCATCGGTCGGGACCCAGCGGCGATCCGCCGGTCCCATGAGGCAGTGCTGGTGTTGGTGCCGGACGAATCACTGGTCGATGAGGCGAGAGAACGTGCCCTCCACCGCTACCCGGGTCGTGGCTGGGGGGTGGTCGAAGCTGGCTATGTGGGCACCCCGGCGATGGTCATCGACCGGATGAGCGCGGCAGTCGAAAAGGGAATCTCCACGTTCATCTTCTTCCCCCACGACCGAGCCCAGCGGGAGACCCTCGAACTGTTGGCTGAAGAGGTCATGCCCGCCTTCGCCTGAGCGATGAAAGCTTGCCAGCGGCTGGCCGCGGGCGTGGGCCGGCTTGGGAATCGGTGAATTCAAGCGTGACTTCATTACAGCCGATAATTCGACATCGAATCTCATGGCAGTTCACTTGCCGGGGCGTATAGTCACGCTTGCCAAGCACCCGCGAGGGCTGTTTTGGCTACGAAGGGCAGATGCGACCGGCGACTGCCGTCGCTAGAGGAGACGGCAGAAACGTGAATTCGAACTCGGCCCGCGGCAGGGGTAGCAGTATCGTCGAGGCGGGAGTTCAGCGTTCTCGCCGCGGACGACGGGCGTGGATAAGTGTTCTGGTGGCGATGTCGGCAATTTCGCTTCCGACCCTCGCCGCCATTGCCGGTCCTGCATCTCCGGCGTCCGCGATAGCCCCGGCCTCGAGCGCCTGTGCGAATGCGGCCCCGACACGGGTGGGAAATGTCGGTGGTATCCAGCCACCTCGTCCCGGACCCGGCGCCGTTAGTGCCGCCTGCCCCGGCGCGCCGACGGGAGCCTCCGCCACTGCGGCGCCGGCCAACCCGTACAGCGGGTCGCCCCCGTTGAACCCCCACACTGGGCCGGTGATGGGCGTGTCCGCCACTATCACCGTGACCCCAATCTACTGGGCTCCGGCGGGTTTCAGCTATCCCTCCAACTACCAGAGCCTCACGAATCAGTTCGTGACCGACGTTGCCCATGACAGCGCGTCAATGACCAATGTGTTCTCCAACCTGACCCAGTACACCAACACCTCGAGTGGCCACATCCAGTACAACATCGCCGCGGCCCCCCTGATCAACGACACTGATGCTTACCCGAGTTCCGGCGGATGCACCCACGACACCGGCGCGGTCTATTCGGATGGCAGCGGGTACTCGGCGTGTCTCACCGATGCCCAGATCCAGACCGAGCTCGCCGCTCATTCGTTCACCAGCGATTTCAGTCATCTCTATTTGGTGTTCCTTCCCAAGGGCGTGGAATCGTGCTTCACCAACAACAACAACACGCAGGGCGGAAGCGGACAGGGTTGCACGATTTCGGCCCAGGGTGGAGCATTCTGCGGCTATCACGGCGACTTCGGAAACTCGGCAAGCCCCACCATCTACGCCGATTTGCCCTATGCGATCGAAGACAACCCCGCCACCGGGAGCACCTGCAGTTCGGATGGGGGCAGGTTCCAGGGAAGCGTGAGTGTCGGCAACCAGACGCCCAACGGCAACCTCGACGCCGATACGGTCCTCAGTGTCACCAGTCACGAGATGAACGAGGCTATTACCGACCCTGAGCTCAACGCCTGGTTTGACGCCGCCGGCAACGAGGTCGGTGACGATTGCGCTTACATCTACGGCGATTCGTCGACCTTTGGCGGCAGCTCTGGGGGGGAATCCAACCAGACCATTAACGGCCACACCTATTTCATTCAGGAGGAGTTCAGCAACCAGAATTTCGCCTCCAACTCGAACTTTGCCTGCGTACAGCGGGCGAACACCCTGGTGGCCTCCAAGTTGGTGGTCACCACCCAGCCGCCCGCCAGTTCCGCCGCCGGCACGTCCTTCACCACAAGGGTCTCGGTTGAGGACTCCTCGGGCAATGTGATCACCGCGTCGTCGGCCCCGGTGACCTTGGCAATCACCGCGGGAAGTGGCACTTCGGGCGCGGCCCTTAGCTGTACCAACAATCCGGTCAATGCCTCGAGTGGGGTCGCGACCTTCAACTGTTCAGTGAATCTCGCCGGCACCCTCTATTCGCTAACCGCGTCGAGCCCCGGGCTCACTTCGGCAGTGACGAGCACATTCAGCGTCACCGGCGGAACCCTCCGGGCGACCACCACCACCGCGACGGCCACTCCCTCGTCCTCTACCGCCGGCCAGTCGGTGAGCTACGGGGCGCACGTCGCCCCGACCACCGGGACCGGCGTCCCGACCGGCACGGTCACCTTCAAGGTGGGGAGCAC
>DATATM010000035.1:0-82399 GCA_036268775.1 Acidimicrobiales bacterium
GAGTTGCACCATTCGATTCGCTCCGATGGATGTCACACCTCCCTGGAAGAATTGGGCTCATGAAGGTCGAAGTTCTGGACAGGTTGATCGACGAGATCATCGAAGAGGAATCTGCCTCCGCCGATCGGGAGTCGCTGGCGATGTGGCTGCGAGTGCAAACCAAGGTCGAGGCTCACGTCACCGGCTTGGTGGCGGAGTTGGATGCCTGGGGAGAGTACGCCGCCGACGGGGCACCGAACGCCAAGACCTGGGTGGCGACCACCGGGCACCGGCCGAACTGCGAGGCGGGTCGCATGGTGAGGCGGGGCCGGGCCAAGAACCAGATCCCGAGGTGCTGGGAGGCGTGGCGGAACGGGGAGATCACCTCATCGCATTTCGACGTCATCTTGAAGCTGCGGAACCCCCGGACCGAAGATGCCCTCGACCGGGACGAGGAACTACTGGTCGACCAGGCCCGCACCCTCCGCTTCGAGGACTTCGTCAAGTCGGCCGCCTACTGGGAGCAGATGGCGGACGCCGACGGCACCGAGGAGTCGGCCGAGGAGAAGAGGACGAGGCGGGACGTCTACCTCGCGCCGAGTGTCGACGGGATGTACCTCGGGAAGATGACCCTCGACCCCATCTCCGGGGCGATCTTCAGTAACGAGCTGGAACGCCTCGTGCAGGGGCTCTTCGAGGAGGACTGGAAAGAGGCCAAGGCGAGACTCGGCTTCGAGCCGACCGTCTCTGACCTGGCGAGGACCCCGAACCAGCGCCGGGCCGACGCCTTGGTGGAGATGGCCACCCGGTCAAGGACCGCCCCCGAGCACGGGAAACGACCCGCACCCCTCTTCAGCGTGCTGATCGACTTCGAGACCTTCTGTGGCAGGACCTGTGAGCTGGCCCAAGGCATCGCCCTCACCCCGGGGAGCCTGGTTCCCTGGCTGGACCGGGCCGACTTCGAGCGGGCGGTCCATGAACCTCCCGACCGGGTCCAGGTCAGCCAGACCGACAGATTCTTCACCGGGGCCGCCCGGAGGGGCCTCGAGCTCCGGGACCGCCAGTGCACCCACCCCTACTGCGACCGACCGGCCGCCATCTGTGAGGCCGACCACATCCAGCCCTACTCCGAGGGTGGGCTCACCATCCAGTCGAACGGGCGGGTGCTCTGCGGGTTCCACAATCGCTTGAGGAATCAACGACCCCCGCCCCGGGAGTAGGGGCGCCCCTGCCGCCCGACAAAGGCCAGGGTTGTTGGACCTCAGGTTCCACCTCGATCCCTGATTGTCTTGATTCACCGCTTCACCCCCTTCTTCTTCCGCTGACATACGAAGCCTCGGTGAAATTCGTCAGAGGGTGAGGATTGCCGAGTGCGTCAGACCGGAGGTGGAGTAACCACGATTCCGAGTCGGGCGCTCGTTATGCTCCGCATTGAGGATCCGGTCGTTGCCGACCGACTGAGAATGGAGCTGCCGTGGCCCACGTTCGTAAGGCTTTGGTATTGCTTATCGTGCTCGTGGTCTATTTCCTCGTTTTCGGACTGATCTTCAGTTGGCACCGGCTACGGGTGGACTTCTGGCCACTGGATCAGTCGCTGGATGGGCCGAATGTGTATGCGTCGTTTATCTGGCTCCCGATTGCCTTTCTGGGTGGCTGGATCGGGGCGGAGCTCCGAGGGGCCCGCAATCTCGAAAAGCAACGGCAACTGTTCGAGGAGCACGCTCAGCACATCGATGAGAAGTTGCACGAGCATCAGCTCTCGATGGCCAAGCTCCTGGGAGTCGACAGCAAGGCTGCTGCCGACGCCCTCAATGCAACGCCCGGTGATCGCCAATTCGATAGCGAGGCGTAGCCGGCGGCGTCCGCTTCTTCCATCCCGCAGTCCCACCGACCCACCGATGTGATCCTGGTCACTCGGCTTGGAGGTGGTGTACCGTCCCTCCCGACGGGGTCCGAGGCCGACGGGACATTAGCTTCCTCGGGCGATTGTCGGGGGGTGTTCCGGAGCGCCCCATGTTGAACGGAGGGGAAAGGCTATGACGGCAGGTGTGGCTCGTGGTCAAGCGAAGAACTTGATCCTGGCGGCGATGATCTTCGCGGTCGCGATGACCTTCATCGACCAGACGATCGTGTCGATTGCGGTGCCACAGATTCAAAAGGAACTGGGGCTGACCAGTACCGGGGTCCAGTGGGCGGTCAACGCTTACCTCCTGTCTCTGGCCGCGCTCTTCGCCTTTGGCGGGCGCTTGGCGGACACCCTCGGACATCGAAAGATGGTGGTTCTTGGCGTCATCGTGTTCGCCGCCGCGTCGGCGATGTGCGGGCTGACCCCGAAGGGGAGCTTCGCGGAAGCGTGGATCGTCGCGTTCCGGGTGGTGCAGGGAGCCGGAGGAGCCATCATGTTCCCGGCGGCGCTGGCCATCGTGGTGAGCACCTTCGAGCTGCGAGAACGGGGCAAGGCCCTGGCGACCTTCTTCGGTATCGCCGGCGGTCTCACCGCGGTGGGACCGATTCTCGGTGGCTATCTCACCGAATGGACGTGGCGAGCCATCTTCTGGGTCAACATTCCGGTGGCGCTCATCGCCCTCATCCTTATCTTCATTTCGAAGCCGGTTACCGAGTTCCGACCCGCCCGGGTCGATATTCGTGGCTTGATCCTGATCGCCAGCGGGGTGGCGCTCAGCGTGTTCGGATTCCAACAATCGCAGTTGTGGGGGTGGACGAATCCTGGTACAGGTCTCTGCATTGCCGGTGGCGTCATCCTGCTGGTGGTGTTCTACTTCGTCGAATACCGGACCTCAACTCCGCTGATCCAGGTGAGGATCTTCCGGATCCGAGCCTTCCTGGTAGAGAACATCGTGCTCGGCATCGCCATGCTGGTATTCGTCCCGGTGTTCTTCTTTGCCAGCGAATATGCCCAGATCGCCTTGGGAGACAGCGCCTCCGAAGCCGGTCTCTTCCTTCTCTACTTCTTCATCGGGTTCGTGATCACCGCCCAGATCGGCGGCCGGATGCTTGATGCCGGAGGAGCCAAGCGTCCTGTCGTCATCGGTTGCGCGCTTGGCGCAGTGGGCTTCGCGTTGTGGGCCGGGGATGTCACCACGTTGAAGTTCGGCTCCCAGCAGTGGGACGTGGTTCTGGCCGGGGCGGGGATCGGGTTCATGCTGGGCCCGGCCAGTACCGATGCGGTCAATCGGGCATCCAGGCTCTCGTACGGCGAGGCCACCGGCATCACCCAGACGGTGCGGAACTACGCCGCCAGTCTCGGACTTGCCATCCTGGGCACCATCCTGGTCTCCCAGATGCGGTCTCGGATCACGACGTCGCTGATCTCGCAAGGAGTGCCGAAGAACCAGGCTGCCTCCGAGGCCATCAGCTTCTCCCAGTCACAAGGTGCGAGCAGCAGCGGCAGCCTGGCCTCTATTCCTCACTTCGTTCGACTCGACTTCGCCTACGCCACCCGCACCGTCCTCTATGTCATGGCGGGAATCATGGCGGTGGCAGCGGTTGTAGGTCTGATTGGTCTCCGGTCGGGGGTTCAAGAAGAGATGGCCGAAGACGGTGCGGAACCGCTCGCCGACTCCAATGCGGGTTCGGAGTCCCCGGTGACGGCAACGCGGCCGGATAGTCCCGTCCCGGGAGCCGACGTCGATCTATAAGGACGTCGCCGAAACCGCTCCGACGGGGTCAGGACAGGATCGACAGCCCCTGGCGGCCTTGGGTGGCCACTTCGAAAGCCAGGGGGTCGTAGACCTCGTAGATCCCGTGGGTCACCGTCCCTTCGTACTCGAACCGCATGTGGTGCTGGTCGGCGCCCCAGATCGCCGACCGAACTCCGGGATCGTTGGTGTCGTAGGTCTCACCGCTGACCACCCCGTCTCCCACGAACTGACCCTGCCAGATGTCGCCGTCCGGCGTGCCGCCGTTCGGGCCGCCATACATCCCGCAACGCAGGTAGGCCGTCTGGTTCCCGATGCGGTCGAAGCGGATGAGGCGCGTCTCACCCCGAGGGGTCTCCACTTCCAGCTCGCCCCCGGCCACCATCGGAATGTCAGGTTCGAAGCGGAGGCGGTGGCGGACCCGCCGGGCCACCGCACTCCCGGGCTTGGGGTCATCCAGATCCCGAAGCAGGTGATCGACCCAGAGCGCCCAATCCGGGAACCGCACGAAGGCACCGCTCACCGGGTGCTGCCACCCGGACCAGTAGGCCCGTCCCCCGACTCCGTCCCGGGTACCCCAATGGTGGTCCCGGGAGCCGAGCCAGTGTTCGCGGTTGAGGTGGTGCTCCTCGCCGTTGACCCGTACCCACCCCTCCGCAGTACCGAGGCCGTCGTAGCCGGCAACTCCGGCAAACGGGACGCCTCCGAGCACGCTGCCGGCTCCGAGGTTCCGGTAGATCGCCCGCGTGGTGTCGAACCAGTTGATGTCGAACGAGATCCCGTAGTCGTTGTCGTCGAGGACCAGACGCCACTCCCGGAAGGGCTCCACCACGGCCAAGGACAGGGGGCCGGCCTCCATGCTCATCCTGTCGTTTCCAAGACGCCGGTGCGCCCGAACGGTGGTGTGCCGCCCGGCCCGGTTCACGATGGCGAACGCCTCGGCGGTGTCGAGGTTCGGGTAGAAGGCCAGGCCACAGACGATGAGGAACTCGCCGGCATCGTCGTGGGCCGCGAACCAGACTCGCTCGTACGCTTTCGGGTCACTGGTCCACATGACCCGAACCGGGTGCGGGTGGTTGTGGACCAGATATTCGTCGAGCCCACTCATCGGCCCGTGCTGCCGATCGGCCCCGAAAGCAGTCATGCCAGCGTCTCGAATCGTTGGATGCGGCGACGGATGTAGTCGAGCATGGGGTTGTCCTTTCCGGGGATGCCGGGATAGGGGACGCCACCGGCGGCGGCCAATCGGGCCTGCCGTTCGTTGATGGCCACCGATCGCACCAATGCGAAGATCTCGTGCCAGTCAAGGTGCTCGACCGGGCGCCCCAGGTGGTCCTGATACCGGGAAATGGCGTCATCCCGGGCCAGGAATCCGGGCACACTTCGTCCGACGACCCGGGTGGTCAGCCGGTCGAGAGCCAGGTACCAGGCGAGGTCGGCTTCAGGCGGGCCGATGGAAGCCAACTCCCAATCGAGGAGGGCGCCGATCGAGCCGTCCTCCCGCAGGAGGACGTTGCCCAACCGGGCATCGCCCCAGCAGAGGGACGGGGGGTGGGCCATGAACGGGGCGGTGTCGATGCACCACTGGAGGTGGCCGTCGAGCTCCGGCGCCGGGGTGCCTTCGGACGCCCAGTCGATGTAGGCCGACCACCAGGCGAATTCCGCCTTGAGGTCAGGACCCGCCTGGCGGAGTACCCCGTCCAGCTTCGCGTCGTGCCAATCGAATCGGTGGATGGCCGCCAACGCATCGAGATAGCCCTCGTGGATCCGACGCTGCGTCGTCGACGGCAGCCCGATGAGCCAGGGGTCGAGTGCCGGTGCGTCGCCCACCGCCCGTCCGGGGGATCGCGTCATCACCAAAAAGGGCGCCCCTAGCCACTGGCGATCGTCTTCGACGGCCAGCACCGTCGGTGCCGGAAGGCCGGCAGATGGCAGTGATCCGATCACGGCGGCCTGGGGCGCGAAGTCATCCATCGGAAAGGAGGCCACCGCTGCCGGCGGCGCGACCCGGAAGACCAGCTCGGTGACCGGCTGGCGGTTGGCCAGGACGTCGATGGGCGGATGAACAGTCGTCAGCAAGGTGTCGCTCGACCATCCGGATGCGGGTCGTTCGAGGCGGTGAATCTGGGCGCCGGCCCTTCGCGCCGGTTCCCACTGTTCGAGCCAAGCGTCAAGGCCCACCGTCAAGGTGGCGACATCGACTCGTGCGATCCCCGACACCCGCCAGACGCTATCAACAACCGGTCGAGGAGAGCCTCTCCGGGGGACGACCAGCAGTCGGCAAGCCGGCGAGGGTGCCGGTCGACCGAAAGCGGGGACGACCTATGCGGCTCTTACACGTCGTCATACTCGGCGCCGGTCGACGGCGGTGGCTCGATGCCCCAGCGGCGCATCCCGTCCTCGATCCGACGGATGACCGTCTGCAAAGCGGAAACCCGACCGAAGCGCTTCTGTTCGGCGTCGATGACATCCCAGGGGGCGTCGACGTGGTCGGTGTTGGCCAACATGTCGTCCACCGCGGCTTCATACTCGGACCGCTTGGCTCGGTTGCGCCAGTCTTCGTCGGTCAGCTTCCAGGCTTTGAGCGGATTGTGCTGCCGGGCTTCGAAGCGCTTCCCTTGTTCCTCTTGCGACATGTGCAGCCAGAGTTTGATGATGACCATGCCCTCAGCCGCCAGTGACTGCTCGTAGGCAGGAATCTCGTCATAGGCCCGGCGCCACTGCTCCTTGGTCGCGAAGCCCTCGACTCGCTCGACGAGGACCCGGCCGTACCAACTTCGGTCGAGGACGGCCATCCCGCCCCAGCCCGGAAGGGCGGGGGAGAAGCGCCACATGTAGTGGTGGCGTTTCTCGTCCGGGGTGGGAGCGGCGAACTGGGCGACTCGAATGTGGCGCGGATCGAGAGGTGAGACCAGCCGCTTGATGACCCCGCCCTTTCCCGAGGCATCCCAGCCTTCGAACACCACGCAGACAGCTGGGCCCAGCCGTCCTTCGTTGAGCTGGCCCCCGTTGATAAGACGAAGATGCGTCAATCGCCGCTGGGCGCGGGACAGTTGCGCCTGCTCCTCTTCCCGGGAAAGGTGCCCAACCAACTTGACCGAGGCCAGCTGGGGGTGGGCCTTGGTCGTCTTCTCGGTCACCCGCTCAATGTAGGTCGGTTACCCGGGCGGCACGTGCACCGGAGCCATCGTGATTGGTTTCCGGACCGGAGGTGGCCGTCGATCGGGCTGTTCTGGCCCCAGAGATGCGGACCTCTTGTGTTTCATGGCCGCTGACTGGGTATATTCACTGGCAGGAGACACGCCGGACAAGACCGGCGGACCGGCACCTGATCCGGCGATGGGCAGCCTGCAGAATGTGTTCCCCCTTCAGACCGTGGGGTACGGGAACAGCTGGAGGCGGCTTTACCGAACCATGCCGAACCCAAAGGGGCCGAGCTTTGCTGTGCCTGAATAGTTGTTATTTCCCATCCGGAACGACCGAGGACCGGCGGAGACGATGAGCAAAGTCGTCCCGCCCCTCCCGCCGGCGACCGCCAGGAATATCTTGATGGAGACCCTGGTCAGCGCCATCATCGAGACATCGGATGACGCCATCTTCACCTGTGACGGCGACGGGAAGGTCACCAGTTGGGGGGTCAGCGCCGAGCGGTTGTTCGGTTGCCGAGCCGAGGAGGTCGTGGCCCAGCCACTCGATACCTTGTTCCCGGAGCACCTCCGCAGCGAAGTGAGTTCAGTCATCTCCAGAGTCCTGGCTGGCGATCGGATCAAGCATTTCGAGACCGAAGTGCAACGGCCGGACGGCATGCCGATGCCGGTATCGCTCTCGCTCAGCCCGCTGTTCGGCGAAAGTCAGCGACCGGTGGGATCAGTGGTCATTGCCCGCGATATCACCGAGCAGCGCTTGGCCCAGGCCGCGCTCGCCGAGGTCACCGTTCGCCTCGAGGAAGGTGAGGCGCTGGCCCACGTCGGCAGTTGGCTGTGGGATCTCCGGACCGGAACCGTGCAGTGGAGCAACGAGTTCCACCGAATCCATGGGGTCGACCCGCTGGATTTCGGCGGCACCTTCGATGCCTATCTCGAAACGGTGGTGATCGACGACCGTGACCGGGTGCGGGCGGCGATGGCGGAGTCGGTGGCGGAGGGACGCACGTTCGAAGGGGAGTACCGGATCGTGGGCGCGGATCACGACCTGCGGGTCCTGCACGTGCGGGCCCAGCCCACCTACGGGTCGGACGGCGCGGTGGTGGGACTGCGGGGGATCGGGCAGGACGTGACCGAACCGGTTGGTGCCGACCTCGACGCGCCCTACGAGGTGGCTGACCCGGGCCACTAGGTCCTCCTCCAACCCCTGACGCCAGGTCCGCCCCTACCCCTGCAACTCCGCCTCAGCCTGGAGCCGCACCCGTACATCCGGATAGATGCGGAACATGAGCATGGTGGGTGAGGGGATGGCGAAGTCGCGGATATCGAAGATCTGTTCGCCGGTAATCACCAGGCGGCCATCGGAGGGGATCTCGATGTTGACGGTCCCTTGCGCCGGTCGGGTCACCCCGTGGAAGGTCAGATCCCCTTTCAACCGGTAGAGGCCGCCCCAGCCGTTGGCGGCACACTCCCTCAATTCCACCGTGACGGTCGGAAACCGACGGGCACCGATCCGTCGGAGGAGCTCGACGTCGTACATGCTGTTCCCCGACGTGAGCCTCGACACATCGACTTCGAGTCGGGCGGAGGGTGCCATCTCGGTTCGCAGCATGCCGTCGCAGATCGCCGCCTCGATCGAACCGGTGATGCCGGAGGCGCCGAAACTGACCGGGCCCACAGTCGAGCGGGCCTCGATCATCATGACCGATCGGTCGGGAACCACCGAGAAGGTCCGGAGACCGGGCACCGCCACTGCCGGGTCGTCGTGGTCCCGGATGCCCCGCGGATCCCCCGGACGGGTCATCGGGTGCCCGTTGCCATTTCCGTCGGGGAGCTCAGTGGCGTTCGGGGGGCAGTCCTCGATTTCGTCGACCAGGGCCAAATGCCGGCGGCCGGACGAGGTCGACGACACCGATGACCAGCCGAGACCCAGGGCGGCGGCCCATCCTCCCTCGACTTCGGCGAGCACCGCGTCGGGTGTCCCGGTGGCGTGATAGCGACGCAACACCTCGCCCAGACTCTCGTGCTCCGCCTTGATGACCCCCATCCAGACCCGCAACACCCGCTCCCCGAGGGGAGTCACCCGATAGTCGCGTCGAGGCTGTTTTGCCGATGGGTCCGGCAGGGAAGACTCGACCAGATCGTCCCGCTCCAGTTGGGCCAAGGCCCGGTAGACCCCCGGCCGATCGACGTGGCCGAATTTAAACTCTTGCAAGCGCCGCTCGAGGCCGTACCCGTAACCCGGCCTCTCGGTCAGCAACAGGAGGATGGCGGGGAGCAAGAAGCCGCGAGGCGGCGCCACCTTGAACCGCGATGGCCCCCCCGCAGTCTCCGCCGTGATGGGCGTGCTGTTTTCCATGGCTCCACCCTTCCTACCCGGGACGTCCGCCAATGTCAACGAGGTCACCGCACCAGCCAGCCGGGGATTGTCCCATGTGTAAAAGACACTCATTTACAGAAACGAAGCGTCGTCTTACTGTCTCCGTGAGGCGCTTTTTTGGCGCGGCATCCGACTGGGGAGGCGCGGAATTGACTGTGACTGAAGCTGCTGAGGCTCCGCCGGACGAAACCGTCGTCCACGTTCTTTGGATCAATGCCGGGCTGAGTTGCGATGGCGACTCGGTGGCCCTGACGGCGGCGACCCAGCCGAGTATCGAGGAGATCGCACTCGGCGCCCTCCCGGGGCTCCCGAAGATCGCGGTGCACTGGCCGTTGATCGACTTCGAGTGTGGCCCGGTGGGAGGCGCCGACGACTTCCTCGAGTGGTTCTTCAAGGCCGACCGTGGCGAGCTCGACCCGTTTGTGCTGGTGGTGGAGGGGTCAATCCCCAACGAAGCCATCAAAAAAGAGGGCTACTGGTGCGGATTCGGCAACAACCCCGATACAGACCAGCCGATGACCACCAGCGAGTGGCTGGACCGGCTGGCGCCCAAGGCGCTGGTGGTACTGGCCGCCGGGACCTGCGCCTGTTACGGCGGGATCCACGCCATGGCCGGCAATCCCACCGGGGCGATGGGGGTCCCCGATTACCTGGGCTGGAGTTGGAAGTCCAAGGCGGGAATCCCGATTGTCTGCGTGCCGGGTTGCCCGACCCATCCTGACAACCTCTCCGAGACCATCCTCTACCTCCTGTATCAGGCGACCGGCCAAGCCCCGATGATCCCGCTCGACGATTCCCTCCGACCCCAGTGGTTGTTCGGGGCCACCGTCCACGAGGGCTGCGACCGGGCCGGCTACTACGAGCAGGGCGATTTCGCCAACGAGTATGGATCTCCGAAATGCATCGTCAAGTTGGGTTGCTGGGGTCCGGTGGTCCAGTGCAACGTGCCCAAGCGGGGCTGGATCAACGGGATCGGCGGTTGCCCCAATGTCGGGGGCATCTGCATCGGCTGCACCATGCCCGGGTTCCCCGACAAATTCATGCCCTTCATGGACGAGCCTCCGGGAGCCACGGTGTCCACCGTGGCGAGCGGCCTCTACGGCAACATCATCCGTCCGCTGCGCCGGATCACCAATCATACCCTCGAAGACGAACCGAAATGGCGGACTCCGGGCGGGAAGATCCTGACCGGCTACAAGAGCGAATGGAAGTAGGGGGACACCGTGGCCACTAAGAGCAAGACTGCCGACGCCAACGGCCTGGTGGATATGGCCTGGGATCCGATCACCCGGATCGTGGGCAGCCTGGGAATCTACACCAAGATCGACTTCGGGAAGGGCAAGGTGGCGGAGTGCCACAGCACTTCGTCGATCTTCCGGGGGTACAGCATCTTCATGAAGGGCAAGGACCCCCGCGACGCTCACTTCATCACCAGCCGTATCTGTGGCATCTGCGGCGACAATCACGCCACCTGTTCCTGCTACGCCCAGAACATGGCCTACGGGGTGCGCCCCCCGGCCCTGGGGGAGCAGATCGTCAACCTGGGCGAAGCCGCCGAGTACATGTTCGACCACAACATCTTCCAGGAGAACCTGGTCGGCGTCGACTTCTGCGAGAAGATGGTGGCCGAGACCAACCCCGGTGTCCTCGAGCAGGCCAACCGCACCGAGTCGCCGCACTTCGCCGACCACGGGTACAAGACGATCGGCGACATCATGCGGTCGCTGAATCCGTTCTCCGGCGAGTTCTACCGGGAAGCCCTGCAGGTGAGCCGGTACACCCGGGAGATGTTCTGCCTGATGGAGGGCCGGCATGTCCATCCCTCCACCCTCTACCCGGGGGGTGTCGGCACCACCGCCACCATCCAGCTGTTCACCGACTACTACATCCGGCTCATGCGGTACGTGGAGTTCATGAAGCGGGTCGTCCCCATGCACGACGACCTGTTCGACTTCTTCTATCAGGCCATGCCCGGCTACGAGCAGGTGGGCAACCGCCGCATCCTGC
Organism: Acidimicrobiales bacterium; assembly: GCA_036268775.1. Lineage (GTDB taxonomy): Bacteria > Actinomycetota > Acidimicrobiia > Acidimicrobiales > RAAP-2 > DASZIT01. The sequence goes on from DATATM010000035.1 coordinate 11,169, forward strand.
TCGGCTGCTGGGGGGCGTTCCAGGATCCCGACGTCTGCAACTTCGACTACCGGGACATGACCCAGTGGGGCCGGGCGATGGGCGTCACTCCCGGGGTGGTCGTCGACGGCAAGCTGATCACCAACGATCTGGTCGACATCAACCTCGGCATCCGGATCCTGCTCGGCCACTCCTTCTACAACGACTGGGAAGACCAGGAGATGTTCGTGACCCGGGACCCCCTGGGGAATCCGGTCGACCGGCGTCACCCCTGGAACCAACACACCAACCCCCAACCTCAGAAGCGTGACTTTGACGGCAACTACAGCTGGGTGATGTCCCCCCGCTGGTTCGACGGGACCGACTACCTGGCCCTCGACACCGGCGGAGGCCCCCTGGCCCGGCTGTGGTCGACCGCCCTCTCCGGACTGGTGAACACCGACCATCTGAAGGCCACCGGCACCTCGGTGGAGATCCATCTGCCGAAGACGGCCCTCAAGCCCGAGGTCACCCTCACCTGGAACGTCCCGCAGTGGTCGAACACCATCGAGCGCGATCGGGCCCGCACCTACTTCCAGGCCTACGCCGCCGCCTCCGCCCTCGACTTCATCGAGAAGGCGCTGGCCGACGTCCGGGCCGGGAAGACCAAGACCTGGGAGCGCTTCGAGGTACCGGAGGAAGGGATCGGCGCCGGCTTCACGGAGGCGGTCCGCGGGGTCCTCTCCCACCACTTGGTCATCAAGGGCGGCAAGATCGCCAACTACCACCCCTATCCGCCGACGCCCTGGAACGCCAACCCCCGGGACGTCTACGGCACCCCCGGCCCCTACGAGGACGCGGTGACCGACTGCCCGATCTACGAGGAGAACGACCTGGAGCACTTCAAGGGCATCGACATCATGCGCACCGTCCGCAGCTTCGACCCTTGCCTTCCCTGCGGGGTGCACATGTATCTCGGCAAGGGCAAGGTACTGAAGACCCTGCACTCACCCACCCAGGTCTCGAACCCAGAATTGGCCGGCTGAATGGGCGAGGGGGTTCGGGCGTCACCGCAGAATCTCCGGAGCATCGGTGACCGGGTCGAGCAACTCCTCGAAGAGTTGCGCGGCAGCACCGACCCTCGCGCCTTTACCGGGATCGAGGAGTTGCTGCGTCTGTTCTCCGAGCTCTACGGCGCCGGTCTCGCCCGGGTCATGGAGGTGGCCGAGGGCTTGACCGATGCCGGCGGGGACGATCTCCGCGCCCGGCTGGCGGAGGATGACCTGGTGGCCAGCCTCCTGCTGGTCCACGGGTTGCACCCCGACTCGCTGAAGAACCGGCTGGAAGAGGCCCTGGCCCGGGTCCGGCCCTTTCTGGCCACCCACGACGGCGACGTCGAGCTCCTGGACATCGATCCGGAGGCCGGGGCGGTTCGGCTGCGTCTGCTCGGGAGTTGCGACGGCTGCCCGTCGTCGGCCATCACCCTCCAGGGAGCGGTGGAATCGGCCATCATCGAGGCGGCTCCGGAAATCGTCATCATCGATGTCGACGAGCCGTCGAAAGCCCCGAGCCCGTCGGGAGGGATGCCCGGGGAAGCCGGTGGAAACGGAGTCGCCCCGGTGCCGATCTCCTTGGGCACCAAGCCCAAGAGCCCGAAGCCGGTGTATGACGAATGCCCGGTGCCGATGGTGGTCACATGAACGATCCGCTCTCCGTGCTGCAGAGGATCAAGGAGATCCAGCCGCGGCCGGTGGTGCGGGCCGGGGAGCAGTGCGAGCTCTGCACCGAGCCGATCTCCGACGAGCACGGCCACCTGGTCGACCTGGAGGCCCGCACCCTGCTGTGCGCCTGCCGGGGGTGCTACCTGCTGTTCTCGTCGGAGGGGGCCGGCGGCGGCCATTTCACTGCGGTGCCCGACCGGTACGTGGCTTTCCCCGACTTCGAACTCTCCCCCCAACAGTGGGACTCCCTCCAAATTCCGGTTAGTGTGGCCTTCTTCTTCGTGAACTCCTCGCTGGACCGGGTGGCCGCCTTCTACCCGGGCCCGGCGGGGGCTACCGAGTCGCTGCTCCCGCTGGAGACCTGGGAGGAGTTGGTGGCGTCCAACCCGATGCTGGCCACCATGCAACCCGATGTCGAGGCGTTTCTGGTGCGTTCCGAGCCCGGCCGGGACGGCAACGAGTGCTTCATCGTCCCCATTGACAGTTGCTACGAGCTGGTCGGCCAGCTCCGGAGGCTCTGGCGGGGATTCGACGGCGGCCGCGAGGCTCGCGACGAGCTGGATGCGTTCTTCGGGCGGGTGCGGGCCAGGGCCCGATGAGCTCGCTCAATTTCGAGGTGGTCGGGGCTCGACCCGAACCCCACGCGGCGGTGCCCACCATCATGTTGCGGCTGCGGGTGGAGGAGGCCGATGCCGGGAGCGTCCACGCCTTGGCCCTTCGGAGCCAGATCCGCATCGAGCCCCAGAAGCGGCGCTACCAACCGGATGAGGAAGCACGACTCTACGAGATCTTCGGAGAGACGCCCCGTTGGGGGGACTCGCTGAGGCCGTTCTTGTGGACCCACGTGTCGACCACCATCGCCGGCTTCAACGGGTCGACGGAATTCGATCTACCGGTGGAGTGCAGCTACGACTTCGAGGTCACCGGGGCCAAGTACCTCCACGCCCTGTCTGACGGGGAGATCCCGCTGGTCCTCCTGTTCTCCGGCACGGTGTTCACCCGGGGGGAATCCGGGTTCGCCGCCGAGCCGATCCCCTGGAACCTGGAATCCTCCTTCCGGCTTCCGGTGGCGGTCTGGCGAGGGGTGATGGACCTGTACTTTCCCAACAGCGGCTGGCTCCGCCTCAGCCGCGACACCCTCGATAGGCTGCAGACCTTCAAGGCCCAGCGTGCGCTACCCACCTGGGACCAAGCCCTCGAACGGCTACTCAAGGAAGCCGGGGTGGACGACGGATGACCACCGAAGTGCTCGACCGGTTTGCCGCTGCCCGGGCGGTGGCCGACGCGGTGCTGTACGAGGGGTACGTCCTCTATCCCTATCGGGCCTCGTCCCGGAAGAACCAGATCCGTTGGCAATTCGGCGTGCTCACCCCCCGGGCGTTCAGTGAGGCGGACGGTTCCGAACGCTGGTCCATGCGTACCGAGTGCCTGATCGATCCGGGCCTGGTGTCCCAGCTGTCGATCCGGATTCGCTGCCTCCAGGTCCAGCATCGGGCGGTGGAGGTTGCCGACGATGACGGCGGCTTCGTGCCCGTCGACAGCGTCGAGATCGAGGGGAGGCCCTACGTCGAGTGGGACGAGGCTGTCGACCAGGTGGTCGATCTGACCCGGCTCAATCTGCTCCCCGGCGACGAGACCACCCTGGGGGAGTCGTTCACCTTCACCGGGGGAGAGAGCACCGAGTTGATCCCCTCGTCCGGCGGGGGGGTGGCGGCGCGGATCCGCCGGAGCCGCCAGCCGGTGGAAGGGCGGGTCAACGTCGTGGCCCGGCCGGCCGACGGGGATGGGTCGTTTCTCAAAGTCACCGTCACCGTGGAGAACGTCACCGGCTGGTCGGGTACCAGCGCCCGACGGGATGACGTGATGGGGCATTCCCTGGTGGCGGTGCACACCATGTTGGCGGTGGACGGCGGGGTGTTCGTCTCCCTGCTGGATCCTCCCGACGCCGCCCGTTCCGCCGCCGCCGGCTGCTCCAATGAGGGGGCGTTCCCGGTGCTCATCGGGGGAGGCGACGTCGTCCTCTCCTCCCCGATCATCCTCTACGACTGTCCGGAGGTGGCTCCCGAGAGCCCGGGAGACCTCTACGACTCCACCGAGATCGACGAAATCCTGGCCCTCCGGGTCCTGACCCTCACCGACGACGAGAAGGCGGAGGCAAGAGGAACCGACCCCCGGGCGGCAGCCATCATCGACCGATGTGACGATATGCCTCCCGAGATGTGGGAGCGGCTCCATGGTGCAGTGCGGGCCCTCCATCCGGCCGGTGACCGGGACCCGCTGCCGGATCTCGAATCCGAGCCTTTGGTCGAGCCGGTCATCGAGGTTGCTCCCTGGTGGGATCCGGAGGTCGACGCATCGGTCGACCCTTGGAGCGATTCGGTGTCGATCGGCGGAGTCGAGGTGACCAAGGGCAGCGCGGTGCGGCTGCGCCCGTCCCACCGGTCAGACGCTCAGGACCTGTTCCTCGACGGCATGGCCGCCACCGTGGCCGGGGTCTTCAAGGACGTCGACGGCAGCCAGCACGTGGCCGTGACCATCGATGACGACCCGGCCACCGAGGAGCTCAACTGGCAAGGCCGCTACCTCTTCTTCCACCCCGACGAGGTGGATCCCACCCCCGACCGGGACCTCGGGCCATGAGCCGCCGGGTGCTGGTGGCGGGCATCGGCAACATCTTCCTGAGCGACGACGGTTTCGGCGTCGAGGTGGTCAATGGGGTGGCCAACCGGTCCCTCCCGCCCGGGGTGCAGGTGGCCGACTTCGGGATCCGGGGCGTTCACCTGGCTTACGAGCTGCTGGAAGGCTACGACGGGGTCATCCTGGTCGACGCGGTTCCCATGAAGGAGCCGGCCGGCACGGTGGCGGTGATCGAGCCCGATCCGGACGACATCGGGCGGTCGGCGGCGGACCCCGACAACCTCGAGCCGGTATTCGACGCCCACAACATGAGCCCGGAGTTGGTGCTGAGCACCCTCTCGCGCCTGGGTGGGAGTGTCGGCCGGATCCTGGTGGTCGGTTGCCAACCGGCCACCCTGGAAGAGGGAATGGGTCTCTCCCCACCGGTGGCCGCCGCCGTCGACGACGCCGCGGTGCTGTGCCTCGCGCTCATGACCGAAATCATGCAATCCGCTGGAAAGGGGACCCCAGGATGATCCGACGCTTCGTGATGCCGTTGTTTTTGGCCGGCGTGGCCGTGTTGGTGGTGAAGTCGCTGCCCGACCTCGCCCGGTATCTCAAGATACGGGAGATGTGAGGTGCAGATCGTGGGCTACGTCGCCCTCGGGGTGGTGGCCGTCGGGGTCCTGCTGACTCTCGGCCTGGTCGGGAGCGCGGTGCCGGACATCAGCCGGTATCGCCGGATCCGGAAGATGTAGGTAGGAGTGGCCCGTTATCGCATCAATCCCGACCGGTCACAGGTGTGGTTCGACGGCAAGTCGAGCCTGCACGCCATCCACTCGAGCACCGACGGGCTGGAGGGGTACATCGAGTTGGACCTGGGTCCGGACGGACACGTGGATCCGGCAGTGAAACCGACAGCCAAGCTGAGCCTGCCGGTGGTCCGGCTGTCGTCGGGCAACAAGATGGAGGACCGGGAGCTGCAGCGGCGGGTCGATGCCCGGCGGTATCCCACCATCGAAGGGGTGCTCGAGCAGATCGACCGATCCGGTGACGACGGGACCTACCGGGTCAGCGGGGATGTCACCTTCCGGGGGGAGACCCGCCGGCACGAGGGCGAGATGACCCTCAAGGCCATCGACGACCGGACCATTCAAATGGCGGGTTCGTCCCGCTTCGACATCCGGGAGTTCGGGATGGAGCCGCCCAAGATGCTGATGCTGAGAGTGGAGCCGGAAGTGGATGTGCGGGTCGAGATTGTCGCCGAGAAGGAGGGGTAGGGAAAGCCATGTGCCTAGGGATTCCCGGCCAGTTGGTCGAGTTCGTGGACGCCAGTGACCAGCTGGCCCGGGTGGACGTCTCCGGCGTCACCCGCATCATCAATATCGGGTTGCTGGAGGACGAGCACCTCGAAGCCGGCGACTGGGTGCTCATCCACGTCGGCTTCGCCATGTCCAAGATCGACGAGGAGGAAGCCAATCTGGCGCTGGCCTCCCTGAAGTTGATGGGACAGGCCTACGGGGACGAACTCGAGGCGTACTGGTCGACCCGGACCACCGCCGGCAGCATTAGCGCCACCACGTAAATGGGTACATGAACAGCAGAGGAGAGTGACATGGCAGCAATCGTGGGGGCCGTCGTCGGGTACATCTTCGGTACGCGGGACGGCAAGGAAGGCTGGGAGGAGATCCGGGAATCCTGGAAGGTGATCACCACCTCCGAGGAGGTCAGGGACCTGATCAGCGGCGGGATCTCGATGGCCCGGGACATCCTTGGCCGCGGCGGCGAGGGCTTTGCCGAACGGATGAGCGGATCCAAGTCCGACCCGTCACTGCGCCGGGTCGCCTAGGCCGCGGGATGCGATTTGTCGACGAATACCGGGACCCGGCTTCGGCCCGAGCGCTGGTGTCGCTGATCACCGAACTGGCCGGCGACCAAGAATTCAAGTTCATGGAGGTGTGCGGGGGCCACACCCACACCATCTACCGCCACGGCATCGAGCACATCCTTCCTGCCACGGTGGAGCTGGTCCACGGCCCGGGCTGTCCGGTGTGCGTGATTCCCATGGGCCGGGTGGATGACGCCATCGCGGTGGCCAAGGAGCCCGGGGTGATCTTCACTTCCTTCGGGGACATGATGCGGGTCCCGGGCGGCAACGGAAACCTGCTCAAGGCCAAGGCCGAGGGGGCTGACATCCGTTTCGTGTACTCGCCGCTGGATGCCCTCCAGGTGGCCATCGACAACCCCGAACGGGAGGTGGTGTTCTTCGCGGTCGGATTCGAGACCACTGCCCCGTCGACCGCCATCACCCTGTTGCAGGCGCGGGCCCGCCAGGTCTCGAACTTCAGTGTGTTCTGTAACCACGTGACCATTGTGCCGCCGGTCAAGGCCATCCTCGAATCGCCGGACCTGCGACTCGACGGGTTCCTCGGGCCCGGCCACGTCTCCACGGTGATCGGTCAGCGTCCCTACCGCTTCGTTCCCGAACAGTACGGCAAGCCGCTGGTCACCGCCGGTTTCGAACCGCTCGACATCCTCCACGCCATCGCCATGCTCCTTACCCAGATCCGGGACGGGCGGTGCGAGGTGGAGAACCAGTACTCGCGGGTGGTGGCCGAAGAGGGCAATCCGCGGGCGCTGGCCATCCTGGCCGAGGTGTTCGAGCTCCGTCCCCACTTCGAATGGAGGGGACTGGGGTTCATCTCCCAGAGCGCCCTCAAGCTGCGGTCGGAGTTCGAGGAGTTCGACGCCGAGCTTCGCTACGACGTTCCCGGTGTCCGGGTGGCGGATCCGAAAGCCTGCCAGTGCGGCGAGGTGCTGAAGGGGGTGATCAAGCCCTGGGAGTGCAAGGTATTCGGGACCGCCTGCACGCCGGAGACCCCCATCGGGACCTGCATGGTCTCCTCGGAGGGAGCCTGCGCGGCCTACTACAACTTCGGCCGGATGCACCGGGAGGCGGCGGTGACCCTCGGACGCCGGAGTGTGGTCACGGCATGACCACGGTGGTCGCCGCCCATGACCGGGTCCGACACCGGATCCGGGTGGTGGGAGTGGTGCAGGGGGTGGGATTCCGGCCATTCGTGCAGCATCTGGCGACGGAGCTCGCCCTCTCGGGTCATGTCGGCAACGACACCGAGGGGGTGGTGGTGGAGATCGAGGGCCCCGCCTCCGCCGTCCGCCGATTCGAGTCGCGCCTGGTGGAGGACGCGCCGCCGCTGGCCCGTATCGACGAGGTGGAATCTGGCGAGCTCGCCGCGGTCGGGGAGACGTCCTTCCGGATCATCGAGAGCCGGGTCACCGGTCCGGTGAGGACGTTGGTGTCCCCGGACGTTGCCGTGTGCGACGACTGCCTGGCAGAGATGGCCGATCCCACCGACCGCCGCTACCGGTACCCGTTCATCAACTGCACCAACTGCGGGCCGCGGTTCACCATTACCCTCCGCCTTCCCTACGACCGCCCGAACACCACGATGAGCGGCTTCCCACTGTGCCCCGATTGCGCGGCGGAGTACCACGACCCGGATGACCGACGGTTCCATGCCCAGCCGGTGGCCTGTGCCGTCTGTGGGCCTCGGCTCTGGTTCGAGTCCGAACCCGACTCGGAGTCCGGCCAGGAGGCGGCCCCGCCTATCCGGGGGAGCGACGCGGCGATCGCCGCCACCCAGGCGGCACTGGCCCGGGGGGAGATCGTCGCCATCAAGGGCCTCGGCGGCTACCACCTGGCCTGTGACGCCACCTCCGACCCGGCGGTGGCGGAGCTGCGCCGCCGTAAGGCCCGGGGGGACAAGCCGTTGGCGGTCATGGTCGCCGACCTCGCCGGGGCCGAATCGCTGGCCCAACTCGGCCCGGAAGAGGCGGCCCTGTTGACCAGCCGCCAGCGACCCATCGTCCTCCTCCGCCGGCGGCCGGGCGGCCCGCTGAGCCAGCTGATCGCGCCGGGCAACCCCCGGGTGGGGGTCCTGTTGCCGTACACCCCGGTGCACCACCTGCTGTTCGAGGACGTTCCCGGCTCGGGCCAGGCGGCTCCCCGGGCACTGGTGATGACCAGTGGCAATCTGAGTGACGAGCCGATCTGTTACCGGGATGACGATGCTCGCCGCCGTCTCGGTCGGCTGGCCGACGGGTGGCTGATCCACGACCGCCCCATCCACGTGCCTTGTGACGACTCGGTGGTCCGGGTGGCGGGCGGCCAGGAGTTGCCGATCCGGCGTTCCCGGGGGTACGCCCCGTTACCGGTGCGGCTGCCGTTCGAGTCGGCCCCGACCCTGGCCGCTGGGGGCGAACTGAAGAACACCTTCTGCCTGGCCAGTGGATGGGATGCCTGGATGAGCCAGCACATCGGCGACATGGGGAGTGTGGAGACCCTCGACGCCTTCGAAACTTCGACCCGGCAGTTCGGCGAGATGTACGACCTCGACCCGGCCCGGATCGCCGCCGACCCCCACCCGGGCTACCAGACCCGGGCTTGGGCCGAGGTCGCCTCCGAACGACCGGTGGACTTCGTGCAGCACCATCACGCCCACATCGCCGCGGTGATGGCGGAACGTCGGGTGCCCGCCGGGGAGCCGGTCATCGGCTTCGCCTTCGATGGCACCGGCTACGGCAGCGACGGGGCGATCTGGGGCGGCGAGGTCCTGGTCGCCGACTACGGCGGGTTCGACCGGGTCGCCCACCTGGCCTACGTGCCCCTCCCCGGTGGCGACGCCACCATCCGGAAGCCCTACCGCGCCGCCCTCGCCCATCTCTGGTCGGCCGGCATCGACTGGTCCCCCGATCTCTGGCCGGTCATGGCGGCCGGCGAGAAGGAGGTGGCCGTCCTCGCCCGGCAACTCGAGCGCAAGTTCTTCTGCGTCCCCACCTCGAGCATGGGCCGGCTGTTCGACGCGGTCAGCGCCCTCCTCGGAGTCAGGCAGACCGTCTCCTTCGAAGCCCAGGCCGCCATCGAGTTGGAGGCGGTGGCCGACGCCCATCTCGGGACGGTGCGGGAATACCGGTTCGCCATCGAAGGGGACCAGATCGACCCGGCCCCCGTGCTCGGAGCCATGGTGGCCGACCTCCGGGGCGGCCAGGAGACCGGCGCGGTGGCGGCCGGCTTCCACGTGGCGGTGGCCCGGCTGATCGGGGAGGTCGCCGCCGAGACCCGCCGGCGGACGGGGATCGAACGGGTGGCGCTGAGTGGCGGGGTCTTCCAGAACGTCCTGCTGGTCGACCTGGCCCGACAGGAGCTTTCGGCCCGAGAGTTCGAAGTCCTCACCCACCGGTTGGTCCCGCCCAATGATGGCGGTCTGGCCTTGGGCCAGGCGGCGGTGGCCGGCTACCGCGGATCGGCTCCGGCCGAGGCAGGATGGAGACCATGAGCACGCTCATCGGTGAGCAGGATCTCCTCCGGGCCGAGGACTTGGCGGTGGCTTCGCTGATGCTGGCCCGGCGCTTCGCCGCCGGAGCCACCCTGTGGTGCGTGTCTCCGGAGTGGCCGGCTCACGGCCGCCATGTCGCCGTCGAGTTCGTCCATCCGGTCATCGTCGGCAAGCGAGCGCTGCCGGCGGTGCACGTGGAAGGGGTGGATCCGGTCGGGGCGGTGAGGCTGCTGGCCCGTCCCGGGGACGTGTTGCTGGTGGTGGGGTCGGCCGACCTTCCCGCCACCGCCAGGCTGCTGCGGCGGGCGGAGACCTGGGGGCTGAACCGGCTCTGGCTGGGAGCCGGCCGACGGCCGACGGCCGACCTGGCTGAGCACATTGTCTGGGTGGAGGGCGACGATCCGGCAATGGCCTCCCGCTCCGGCGAGGTGGTGTTGCTCTACCACCTTCTCTGGGAGCTGACCCATGTGGTCTTCGAACACCCCGGCCTGCTCGCGGAGGAGCCCGTCTGTACCGACGAGGTGTGCATCACCTGTTCCGACCAGGGTCGGGCCGGTGAGGTCCGAGCCGTCCACACTTCCGGGGTGGCCGAAGTGATGGTGGCCGGGTCGATGGAAGCGGTCGACCTCAGCCTGGTCGATCCGGTGGAGACCGGCGACCTGGTGCTGGTCCACGCCGGGGTGGCATTGACCACCCTTCCCCTCGACGAGGGCAGACCGGGCAGACCGGCTGAGTCGATGGTCGACCCGGAGACCCGCCGGTGACCGCCGAGCCCGAGCCCACCGGGTTCCTCTACCCGTTCATCGAAGCGGAGGAGCGGGACGCATCCGGCCTGATTGCCGACCTGGCGGCGTCGGCCCGCTCCAAGATGGAGATCAGCCGGGGTTTGCGGGCCACCACCCTCGAACGCTGTGCGGCGGGGGTGGATGGGGCCGGGGCGGCGATGGCCGAACGGTTCCGGCACGGCGGCCGGCTGTTCGCATTCGGCAACGGTGGAAGCGCCACCGACGCGGAAGGAACCGTTGACCTGTTCCGGAATCCCCCCTATGGACGTCCGTTGGCGGCCATGTCGTTGGTGGACGACCGGGCGGTGCTCACCGCGCTGGCCAACGATGTTGGCTTCGAGCTGGTGTTCTCCCGACAGATCATCGCCCATGCCCAACCGGGGGACATGGTGATCGGTTTCTCCACCAGCGGTGACTCCCTCAACCTGTTGGAAGCGTTTGCGGAGGCCTCCAAGCGGGAGCTCCTGACCGTCGGACTCTCCGGCTCCGAGGGGGGAGCCATGGCTGATGGCCGACGGGTCGAACATTGCCTGGTGGTTCGATCCGACAGTGTCCATCGGATCCAGGAAGCGCAGGATGCATTGGTGCTGCAGCTGTGGGCGACCGTCCAGCGCTGCCTGGGGGAGGGGAGTCCGTGGTGACCGACGTGGCCAGCCAGACCGGGACCGGCCGCGAGGCCGCGGTGTTTGCCAGGATCGAATCCTTCCGCCGACGCCGGCCCCGGCTTCTCGACGAGGTCGTCACCCTCGCCCACGGTGCTGGCGGCAAAGCCTCGGCCGCCTTACTGGATGCCGTGTTCCTGCCGGCCTTCGCCAACGACACCTTGGCCGACCAGACCGACGCCGCGGTGATCCCCCTGCCTTCCGGGGAGCGACTCGCCTTCAGCACCGACTCCTATGTGGTGAAGCCCCGGCACTTCCCTGGCGGTTCGGTCGGACACCTGGCCGTCCACGGCACGGTGAACGACCTGGCCATGATGGGAGCTCGCCCCTTGGCCCTTTCCGCCGCCTTCGTCCTGGAGGAGGGGTTCTCGATCGACGATCTGCGCGGAATCGTGGCCGACATGGCCGAAGCCGCCGCCACCGCCGGGATTCCGATCGTCACCGGCGACACCAAAGTGGTGGACCGGGGTGCCGCCGACGGGATGTACATCTCCACGTCCGGCGTCGGGATCATCCCCAACGGTCGGGACCTGTCGGCCACCCGGGTGAGGGACGGGGACGTAGTCCTCTGTTCCGGCACCATCGGGGACCACGGCACCGCGGTCATGTTGGCCCGGGGGGATCTGGCCCTGGAGGCGGACATCGTCTCCGACACTGCGCCGTTGAACGAGCTCACCGAGCGCCTTCTGGCCGCAGCTCCGGGCACCCGTTGGCTGCGGGACGCCACCCGGGGTGGGGTGGGGACGATCTGCAACGAGCTGGCCCGGGACAGCAACCTCACCGTGGTGCTGGAGGAGTCGGCCCTCCCGGTCAAGCCGGCGGTCGGCGCCGCCTGCGAGCTGCTGGGGATCGACCCGCTCTACGTGGCCAACGAAGGGAAGCTGGTGGCGGTGGTGGCTCCCGACCAAGCCGATGCCGCGTTGAGCGCCTTGCGAGGACATCCGTTGGGCGCCGACGCCGTCCGGATCGGCGAGATCCGGAGCGAGCCTCCCGGCATCGTGGTGTTGCTCACCCTGTTTGGCGGGACCCGGATCGTCGACATGCTGGTCGGCGACCCCCTCCCCCGGATCTGCTGATCGGCGTCGCCGGTCCGGCGGACATCGTTCGGGAGGGCGGGCGAGGCCCGGTGGGGTCACCGCGAAGGAAACGAACCGCCGCCTCGGTCTGCGGTAACCCCGGACTGCAAACGCTTACAGAGTCGGGAGGCACCCCATGACCCGAGGGCACCGCGGAGTCGGCCTATCCACCCGGACCCGGTCGGTCCGGTGGTGGGTGACGGGCTGCACCGGTGGGGCGCTCCTGCTGGCCGCCTGCGGCTCCGGTCATGCCAGTTCGACGTCGACGACGACGAGGACATCGTCGACCCGGGCATCGACTTCCCGGGCCAATGGGGCCAATGGCTGTGGGTCCAGCGGCAGCGCCGGTTCGACAACCTCGACCACGCTGACCCTCTCCATCGGCGGCCACCCGCGCATCGCGATCGTTCATCTTCCGGCCGGCTACACCGGGTCCAACCGGGTTCCCTTGGTCCTCAATATGCACGGCAGCGGGAGTACCGCGCTCGAACAGGAAGGATTCACCGGGATGGACGGTTCGGCCGACACCAACGGCTTCATCGTCGCCTATCCCCAGGCACTGATCCCCGACGGGACCGGCTTCGATTGGAACGTCCCTGGCGTCCCCCTGGTCGGGGACAAGTCGGTGCCACCCGGCGCCGCCGACGACGTGGCCTTTGCCACTCAGTTGGTCGGCACGCTCGAGCAGCGCTTCTGCATCGACTCCGCCCGGGTCTACGCCACCGGCTTCTCCGGCGGGGCCAGGATGGCCAGCCAGCTGGCCTGTGACTCCTCGACCACCTTCGCGGCCCTCGCCCCGGTCAGCGGCCTCCGATTCCCGGCCGCCTGTCGACCGGCCCGGCCGGTGCCGATCGTCGCCTCCCATGGCGAGTCCGACCCGGTCGACCCGTACGGCGGCCATGGGCAGGCCTATTGGACGTACTCGGTGCAACAGGCCGCCCAGGATTGGGGCCAGCAGCAAGGCTGCTCGCCAGCGGCCACCACCGCCACCGTCAACTCCCAGGTCACCCTCACCGCTTACGGCCGGTGCTCGGCGGGGGCGGCGGTGGAGCTGTACAGCATCGTCGGTGAGGGCCACGAATGGCCCGGCGGCCCGCACCTTCCGAAGGCAATCACCGATGTGCTCGGGCCCCAGTCGGACGCCATCGATGCCAACGCCACCGTCTGGGCATTCTTTGTCGCCCACCCGATGCCCTGAGCCGGCCCGGCGAGGACATCACCGGCATGAAAGGGCTCCTGGCCCGGCGGCGCGGCTACCCGGGCTCGGCCCGGTTCCCCATCTGGGTCTCCCGCAGCCATCCACACCACTCGTCCATCCCATCCCCGGTACGGGCACTGACTTCGATGAGCCGGGCCCTGGGATTCACCGCCTGCACATTGTCCAGGAACAGCTCGAGGTCGAAGTCGAGGTGGGGGAGGAGGTCGATCTTGTTGATCACCACCACGTCGCAGGCTCGGAACATCACCGGGTATTTGAGCGGCTTCTCCTCCCCTTCGGTGATGGCGTAGACCATCGCGCAGGCGTGCTGGCCGACATCGAATTCGGCCGGGCAGACCAGGTTGCCGACGTTTTCGATGATCAACAGGTCCAGGTCACCGAGCGGGAGTCGGTCGAGTCCGGAGCGGACCATGGTGGCGTCGAGGTGGCATTCGCCACCGAATCCGGCGCTGGTATTGACCAGGGAGACCGGGGCGCCCAGACCTTCCAGCTCGTGGGCATCGAGATCGGTGGCGATGTCGCCCTCGAGGATCCCGAGCCGGAGCTGGCCACTGAGGTTGGCGATGGTCCGCTTCAGCAGAGTCGTCTTTCCCGCTCCCGGCGATGACATCAGGTTCACAGTGGTGACGCCGGCCCCCAGGAAGTCGGAGCGATTCCGGTCGGCGATGCGGTCGTTCTCGGCCAGGATGGTCTCCAGCACCGCCACCCGTTCGGTTCCGGTGTCGGAGTAGCCGGAGTGATCACCGACATCGCGATGGTCGTGCTCGTGCACCGAACCGTCGGCATGGTGGTGGAAGCGTCCCATCAGCAGACCTCCCGGGTGCGGTCGATGGAAGTGATGAGAAACTCCTCTCCGCTCACCAGGGCCACATCGCTGCTTTCGCAGGATCGGCACAGGAGGATGGGCACGTCCAGAGTGGACTGTTGTCCGCAGGTCCGACAGTCGACCACTGCGGGGACATGGTCGATGGCTAGTTGGCAACCGTCCAGTTGGGTCCCGGCGGTCAGCAACTCCCAGGAGAACAGCAGCGAGTCGGGCACCACCTGGCGGAAATGCCCGATCCGGACTTCGACCCGGGTGACGACCTGGCCCTCGGCGCGCTGGCTGACGGTGTCGGCAATGGCTTGGCACAACGCCAGTTCGTGCATGCCCACCCTCCCCAAAAACGAAGAACGTTCAACGCTCCCTCCCACCCATCGTAGTGGGCCGTGCTGTACCGTGACGGGCCGCTGACCAGGAGTTCTGCCCAGTAGGATCGGGGGGATGCCGCCATGGCCAACCGGCGAAGTTGCCGGCTCGGTCGGAACCGGCCCAAACCCGGCCGAGGAGGTCAGGAGAGGAACGAGAAGAGGGGGGTCCCGGGTGCCACCGGTTCGACCTCCAGGGGGCTGGCCTCCATCCGCTCGAGGAGGCCGGGCAGATCCGACGCCCGTTCGAGCTCGATGCCGACCAATGCCGGACCGGTCTCCCGGTTGTTCTTCTTCACGTATTCAAAGACCACGATGTCTTCACCGGCGCAGAGCACGTCATCCAAGAAACGGCGAAGCGATCCCGGCTCTTGGGAGAAGGTGACCAGAAAGTAATGCCGGAGCCCTTCGTAGACCAGGGACCGCTCGACGATGTCGGCATACCGGCTCACGTCGTTGTTGCCGCCGGAGACGATGCAGATGACCGCGCCCGACCCCCGCATGGGGATGACCCGGGCTGCCGCGCTGGCCAGCGCCCCGGCCGGCTCGGCGATGATCCCCTCCGTCTGGTAGAGCTCGAGCATCTCCGAGCAGACGGCGCCTTCCGGCACCGTGAGCACCTCGTCGACCAGGTCCCGGACGATCGGGAGGGTCAGGGCGCCGACCCGGCCGACCGCGGCGCCGTCGACGAAGGTGTCCATCTGCGGGAGGTCGACCGGCTTCCCCTCCGCCAGGGCGAGTCGCATGCTGGCGGCGCCGGCGGGTTCGGCGCCGATGATCCGGATGGAGGGGCGGTGCTCCCGCAACCACAGGGCCACCCCACTGATCAGGCCCCCACCGCCCACCGGGACCACCACCGTGTCGATGTCTGCCTCGTACTGGCTGGCCATTTCGATGGCCACGGTGCCCTGGCCGACGATGGTGCGAGGATCGTCGAAGGGATGGACGTAGACGGCTCCGGTGCGGAGGGAATCTTCCTCGGCGGCCGCCCCGGCCTCGTCATAGGAGTTGCCGACGAAGACCAGCTCCACCCAGGTACCGCCGATCGCCTCGATGCGTTGGCGCTTCTGTCTGGAGGTGTTGGTCGGCAGATAGATCCGGCCGTGGAGTTGCAGTTGGCTGCAGCTGAAGGCCACCCCCTGACCATGGTTGCCGGCGCTGGCGCACACCACCCCTCTCCGGAGTTGATCGGGGTCGAGGGAGGAGATGAGGTTGTAGGCACCCCGCACCTTGTAGGACCGGCAGAGCTGGATGTCCTCCCGCTTGAGCAGGACCGGCTGGCCCACCGCGGCGGTCAGGCGATAGCTCAGCTCCAAGGGGGTGCGCCGTACCACTGGCTCCAGCCGGACGGCGGCCCGTTCGATCGCCGCGGCGGTCAGTTCTTCGGTCACCCGACGATGATACGGCCGCCGAACCCGAGGTTATCCATCTCCGGCCAGGAGCTCCGGATACCGGAAACACCCGGTCAGATGGTCGAGGACCAGTCCGGCGGACTGCAGATAGGAGTAGCAGATGGTGGGCCCGACGAACCGGAACCCGCGTCGCCGGAGGTCCTGGCTGAGCGCCACCGACAGCTCGGTCGAGGCCGGGAGCTGCCCTATCGCCTTCCAGCGGTTGACCACCGGGGTCCCCCCGACGAAGTCCCAGATGTAGGCATCGAAGCTCCCCATCTCCTCTTGCACCTGGAGGAGGGCGGCGGCGTTGCCGATGGCCGACTCGATCTTCTGGCGGTGGCGGATGATGCCGGGGTCGGCGACCAGTCCTTCCACCTTCCGATCGGAGAACCGGGCCACCGCCGCGGGGTCGAAACCGGCGAAGGCCTGGCGGTAGCCCTCCCGGCGTTTCAGCACGGTGAGCCAGCTCAACCCGGCCTGGGCCCCCTCGAGCACCAACAGCTCGAAGTGGTGGCGGTCGTCGTGGATCGGGACCCCCCATTCGGTGTCGTGGTAGGGACCGAGCCAGGGCCCCTGCCCCCAGGAGCAGCGGGTCCGGCCGTCATCTTCCCAGTCGGGTTCGGAGGGTTTGGCCACGACATGAAATGTACTTCTCCGTACTCAGCCAAGAGGACTGGCCGGAGAGTGTCTCCTCGGTGTTAGCTGGTTCCATGCCACTCAACGGAACCTATGTGCCGAGTCCAGCCCAATGGGTTCGGGATCAAGTGGAACTCTACGAGAGCTCCGACGGTACCGACGGGACGACCCTGCGGGGTATGCCGGTGATCCTCCTCACCACCAAAGGGGCCAAGTCGGGGAACATCCGAAAGTCGCCGTTGATGCGGGTGGAGCACGAGGGCAGT
This sequence comes from Acidimicrobiales bacterium, assembly GCA_036268775.1. Lineage (GTDB taxonomy): Bacteria > Actinomycetota > Acidimicrobiia > Acidimicrobiales > RAAP-2 > DASZIT01. The sequence goes on from DATATM010000035.1 coordinate 28,047, forward strand.
TATGCCATCGTCGCCTCCAAGGGTGGAGCCCCGACCAATCCGGTCTGGTATTACAACGTGGTGGCCAACCCCGAAGTTGAGCTGCGGGACGGCACCTCCAGCTGGGACATGGTGGCCCGGGAGGTCACCGGCGACGAGAAGAAAGAATGGTGGGATCGGGCGGTGGCGGCCTATCCCGACTATGCCGAGTACCAGACAAAGACCGATCGCCCCATCCCCGTCTTCGTCGTCGAACGACCCTCCAGCTGATCCGTCGGGGCCGAACGCTCGCTTGCCTATCTAGGAGACTGACATGCCTATCAATGTGTCGCCGATTGCCGGCGTCGATGACGAGATCAATGGCATCCGCCGTCGGACCGCCGATCTGATCAACGCCGAGATCCTGCCGCGGGAAGGAAAGCTGTGGGGCTCGGCGGAGGGAAGAACCGTCAACGAGGAGGAGCGGGATGAGCTCCGGCATCAGGCGGCGGCTCGGCGGGAGGAGGTGAAGTCCAAGGTGAAGGATGCCGGCCTCTGGGCCCCCCACCTGCCGGCCGAGTACGGCGGGATGGGGCTCGACTTTCTGCAGCTCGCCTACATGTACGAAGTGTTGGCTTACGCCACCGGCGCCGCCACCCTCTTCGGGGTCGCCGCCCCCAACTCCGGCAACGCCACCATCCTGGTGAAGTACGGGACCGAAGAGCAGAAGCGCCAATGGCTGCTCCCGTTGATCGACGGGACGTTGGAGTCGGGGTTCTCCATGACCGAACCGGATGCCGCCGGCTCCGATCCGCGCTCGTTGGCCACCGAAGCGGTGCGGGAGGGCGACGAGTGGGTGATCAACGGCCACAAGTGGTTCACCTCCAACGGGTTCGCCGCCGACTTCTTCATCGTGATGTGCCGGGCCAATGACCCCACCGGGGAGATGGGCAAACCCGGCCAGATGACCCAGATCATCGTCCCGAGCAAGGCCGAAGGGGTGAACATCATCCGGGGGATCGGCATCTTCGGTCATGCCACCTCCGACCACTGCGAGATCGTCTACGACAACGTCCGGGTCCCGGTGGAGAACACCCTGGGTCTGGTCGGCCAGGGGCACAAGGCGGCCCAAGACCGCCTGGGCGCCGGCCGGGTGTACCACTGTATGAACTCGATCGGGCAGATGTGGCGGGCCTTCGACCTGATGGTCGAGCGCTCCCTGGTCCGGGAAGTCCATGGTGGCCTGTTGAAGGACAAGCAGTTCATCCAGGGATTCATCGCCGACAGCTACATGGACATCCAGGCCGCCCGGCTCATGACCATCAATGCGGCCGAGAAGGTGGCGGCCGGCGATCCACAGGTCCGCACGGCCATCTCGGCCATCAAGGTGTTCGTCCCGGCCGCCTATCACCGGGTGGTGGACCGGGCGATTCAGGTATGGGGTGGGGCGGGGGTGAGCAACGACCTGCCGCTCGGCCGGATGTACCTCGGAGCCCGGGTTCTGCGGCTGGCCGACGGGCCCGATGAGGTCCACCGGATCCTCATGGCCAAGAACATCCTCCATGAGTACGAATCCGGAAACACCTGGGATTTCGGCAAGTAGCCGGGGTCCGGCGGGGCGGTCCGGCGCGGTGCCGATCGCGGATCCGGGCGGTAGGGTGACCAGCAATGACCAGCACGGATGGCTCCTTCGATCTGGAGATGGCGGCGGCCTCCCTCCGGGCTGACAATTCCGACGTCCACATCCTGCTGAAGGTGTTGGTCGACCAGCTCCGGGACACCTTGGGCGACCGTCTGCGCATCGAGCGCGCCGGGGGGCGGTTCCGGAAGTCGGAGGCGATCAAACGGGTCCAGATCACCATGGGATCCGACCACTTCGAAGCGGTCGTGGACGGCACCGGGTTGATCTGCACCATCGGTCACGCCTCCGGTGGCATCCGGATTCGCAGCGACCAGGTGGACATGGAGACCTGGATGGCCAAGCTGCTGGGGGCCCTCCAAACCGAGGCCGCCCACAGCCAAACCGCCAGGCAGGCGCTCGAGAACATTGTCATAGGAGGCAACAAATGACCGACAGCTCCGAGACCCTCCCGGAGGGGCTCCCCGAGGCGACCAGCCACCGGTTGGCGGAGTTGGAGCATGGCCTCTTCACCTCGGACCTGTCGGTGAACGAGTTCCTGCTGATCAAAGAAGTCGGGTTTCACCCGCTCGGGTTCGTGATGGGCTCGTCGATCTACCACACCGGCATCCAGACCCGGAAGTGGGGACAGAGCCAGGAGCTGACCAAGCTGACCGAGGCGATGTACAACGCCCGGGAACTGGCCATGACCCGCATGGAGGAGGAGGCAACCGAGCTGGGGGCCGACGGGGTGGTGGGCGTCCGGCTGGACGTGAACTACTACGAGTGGGGCAAGGATGCCGCCGAGTTCATCGCGGTGGGCACCGCGGTGAAAGCCGAGAGCGGCGTGTCCCATCGCAACAAGCTGGGCAAGCCGTTCACCTCCGATCTGTCCGGCCAGGACTTCTGGACCTTGATGCAGACCGGGTACATCCCGCAAGGTCTGGTGATGGGCACCTGCGTCTACCACATCGCCCACCGCGGTCTCGGCCAGACACTGGGGTCGGCCGGCCAGAACATCGAACTGCCCAACTTCACCCAGGCCCTCTATGAAGCCCGGGAACTGGCCATGACCCGGATGCAGGACGAGGCCGATGAGCTCGGCGCTTCCGGCATCGTCGGGGTCCGGCTCGAAGAGAAATCGCATCAATGGGGGAGTCACACCATCGAGTTCCTGTCGCTCGGAACCGCGGTGGTCAAGACATCGGGCGAGGTGACCCTGCCTACCCCGACCACCATCATTTCGCTCGACAACTGATGTCGGATCCGGCACCCGATCTTCCCGAGGCCGCCAACCGGCGGTTCGCCAGCGGGGCGTTCACCTCCGGGCTCACGGTGCCCGACTTTGCCGCCTGCGTCCAGATGGGCCTGGAACCGGTCGGCTACGTGCAGGGGTTCTGCGTGATGCAGTGGCGTTGGTACGGCATGAACTCTCCCTATAGCCGGGGCCTCTCGCCCTACGGCGGCGGTGGGCAGGGTGGCTACATGGAGAGTTGGCAGTGTCCCCACGGGTTCGTCTCCGCCGAGCACCGGAGCTGGGGTCAGAACTACGAGCAATCGTGGGTCGAGGATGCCTGGGGCCAGGGTTTCGGCACCGCCTACTCCCGGATGCTGGAAGAAGCCGAAGCGCTGGGGGCCCACGGGGTGGTCGGGGTGGTGGACTCCGCCAGTCGGCTCGGGGATCTGGGGGTGTTGGAGTTTCACCTCCGGGGGACGGCGGTGAAGGTCGCCGATACCGCCGGACCCCCGGGAGGCCAGCCCTGGACCACCTATCTGGCCGGTCAACGGCTGGCCAAGCTGATCGAGGCCGGCTACGCGCCGGTGGCGGTGGCGGCGGCGGTGTCCTCGGTCCGGGTCTGGGCCTACTGCATGACCGAGTACCTCCTGGAGGGGACCAGCTCCAGCTGGGGGGTCCAGCAGGCCGGGGCGGAGATCACCCAGGTGGCCTCGGCCCAGATGGCCGCCCGGCAGATCGCCCGTGAGCACGTGCGGGCCCAACTGGCGGGAGACTCACTCCACGGGGCGGAGATGGTCGTGTCCGAGCACGAATTGGGCCAGGGCGATCAGGAGGTCCAGTGCGTCCTGCGGGGAAACCGGGTCCGGCGGTTCAAGGACTTCGACCCGATGCCGGTCCCTCACCCCACAGTCAGGTTGTCGTGACCGCCGCCGACCAGCTCGGGGCTTCGCCGCCGGCACCCATCGACATCAAGGCGGAGACCCGCCGGGCCGTCGATGCCTTGCATCGGGCCCAACCGAAGAGTGAGGCGATGACCTCCGACCTCTCCATCGATGAAGAGTTGAACCTCCACTCCATCGGTTGGGAGCCGGTGGAACTGGTGTGCGGCGTGTCGTTGTTCTCGGTGCCGATGGGAGTCTGGAATTGGGGCCAAGGCGAGATCACCTGGGCGTCGACTGCCTACGCCCATGCCTTCGAGGGGGCCATTGCCCGAATCCATCGTGAGTGCGCCAAAGCCGGCGGTCACGGGGTCGTCGGCGTGGAGGTCGAGCGTTCGATCCACCGTCACCACATTGACGTCACCTTGCTGGGCACCGCGGTGCGGCCGGTCGGTGCCAAGCGGATTGATGCCAAGAAGGTGTTCGTCTCCGACCTATCGGCCCGTGACTTCACCCTGCTGCAGGTGGCGGGATGGGAACCGTTGGGGCTGGCCGTGGGAGCCAGCTTTGTCTACGCCCCCCGGCGATCGATCGGGACGGTGATGCAGCAGAAGTCGCAGAACATCGAGCTGACCAATTTCACCGAGGCGATGTACACCGCCCGCGAATCGGCCATGGAGCGGATGCAGACGTCGGCCCTCTCCATGGCCGGAACCGGAGTGGTGGAGGTAAAGGTCACCGAGGGCCCGATGGATTTCGCCCGCCACGCCGTCGGTTTTGCCGCCTGGGGCACGGTGGTTCGCCTGACCGCCGAGAACCACCGCCTCCTGCAACCGTTGATGGTGGTGCCGCTCGACGATCCGATGACCGGATTTGCCGCCACCGCCCTCCGAGGCAAGGGCTAAGACGCCGCTACCACCGGCCCGGACTCAGTTATCAGCGGTGACGGGGTGGGTGTGTTCGGTCCACTCGGCGCCATCCCAGTAGCGCAGAATGCTGGAGTCGGCGTAGTCCGTGTACCACCCAGGCGGGAAGCTGTCCTCTTGGCCTGAGTCGACGGGCTGGGAGTCGATCGGCGAGGACTCGGCGATCACCGGCTCGGGCACGTCGGCCATCACCGGCTCGGCCAGCGGCTCGGTGACTACTGGTTCGGGATCAGCGATGACCGCCGCGGCTGCCAACGGTTCGGGCTCCGCCACTGATTCGACCTCTTCCAACTCCTGCGGAGCCTCGGTCACGACTGGCGCCACCACCACCGGCTCCGGCGCCGCCACCGGCGCCACCACCACCGGCTCCGGCGCAGCCACTACCGGCGCCGGGGGAGTCGACGGGGTCCCCACCAATACTTGGCGGTCGTGTTCGGCCAACTGGGCCATTGCCGCCCCCAGCGTCGGGAGTCCCGAGAACTCGGTGGCGACCTTGGCGGGCTCGCCAGACTCGATCCCAGCCGCGGCGGGACTTGGGGCCGGCGCAGTACTGGTAGTAGTTGGTGGCGGCGGGGGAGGAGCCAAGGGACTTAGCCCCTCCATGACGTGGCTGGACTTGGCGGGGGTGGGAAACCCGAGTTCCGGCGCTGCCGATCGTTTTCGGGAACCCTTGAGTCCGGTGGGGAACATCGCCCACGCCATCATCAGCAGCACGCAGCCACCGAAGGCGACATAGATCCCGTAGCCGATGGAAACCGGCGGATGGGAGAAGCCGGAGCCGGTGTAGGTGTGGATCTGGGTGACGCCGAGGATCACTGGGACCAGAGCCAGGAAGCCGATGATCGACGATGCCAAGCTGATCCGGCGGAAGGGAAGCACCAGGGCCTGGAGGCCGGCGATCACCGCCAGCGCCACCAGGATGTCGGCCACGCTGTTGCGCCACCCGTGGGACATGATCGTGAAGAGGTCACCCCGCTCTGACGAGGACGGGCCGCCATTGAGCGAGACCTGGATGGTTGCCCAGGGCAGCCACGCCGACACTCCGAGGATGGCGGCGCTGAAGAGGATCCCGAATCTCGCCAGGGCGAACGACCGACGGCCTTGCCGGACCGGGGGAGGGGCAAGCGGGACGACCAGCGACGGGACGACGGGAGGGCTGGCGTCGGTCCGCTGGAGTTGCGCCACCGCGTCCCGCCACCCGGATTCGTCTTTCTGGTACTGGAAGGCAGGAGTCGGAACGGTGTCGAGGCTGTCCATGATCGCCCAGGCGTCGGGCATGTCGACGACGCACCAGCGTTGCCCGGTTACCAGGATTGGAAATCCATGCAGAGTCGCCATCAGTCACCCCCTCGCCCCGGTCAACCCCCGTTGTCGGTGCAGTGCACCAGCATCGTACAGTCTGGGCTGACCGAGTCCGAGGCAGGGGCTGGCCAATGCTCCGGCCGGGAAGTCAGGGGTCAGACGGTGACACCCTCCTGCAGGCGATCGGTCGCCTCGATGTACTCCTCGACCATGCTGAAGACCACGTCTCGGGCCTTCCGCACCACCGTGGCTCGGCCGATGACCTGGCCGCAGGGATTGAAGTTGACGTCGCGGGCCTGCTCCGGATAGCGGTGGCCCCGGGAGACGGCCTCGATGGCCACCATCATCTGCAGCGGCATCGGCAACGGCCCCGGCGAATCCTCCCCTTCCCACGCCTCGGTCCAGTCGTTCTTGAGCATCCGGCACGGCTTTCCGGTGAACGACCGGGACCGTACGGTGTCCCGGCTGGAAGCGGCCAGATAGGTCTCCATCTGCCGGGGCGGGATATCGGCTTCCTCCACCGTCAACCACAAGGTGCCGGACCACACGCCTTGCGCCCCGAGGGCCAGGGCCGCCGCCATCTGCCGGCCGCTCCCGACGCCGCCGGCGGCCAGCACCGGGATCGGCGCCACCGCGTCGACCACCTCGGGCCAGAGCACGATGCTCCCGACATCCCCGGTGTGACCTCCACCCTCCGAGCCCTGGCAGACGATGAAGTCGAGCCCGGCGGCTTTGTGGCTGAGCGCATGCTTGACCGACCCGGCCAGAGCGCCAACCATCAGCCCGGCACCCTGGATCCGTTCGACGACGTCGGGCGGAGGGGTGCCGAGGGCGTTGGCGATGAGCTTCACCTTCGGATGGCGCAGGGCGACATCGATCAATCCGGCGGCGTGGGCGGCGGTCCAACCGATCATGCCGTTGGGTTGACGCTCGCCCTCGGGGATCTCCGGCACGCCGTGATCGGCCAGGATCTTGAGGGCGAACTCCTTGTGCTGGGGTGGGACCAGCCCTCGGATCTGGGCCTCGAGTGCCTCGGGGTCCATCTCGTCCATGCCCTCGTACTTGGCGGGGATGACGATGTCGACGCCGTAGGGATGATCACCGATGTGCTCGTCGATCCAGGTGAGCTCCACTTCGAGCTGCTCCGGACTGAAGCCGATGGCTCCGAGCACCCCGATGCCCCCGGCATTGGAGACGGCGGCCACCACGTCGCGACAGTGGGTGAAGGCGAAGATCGGGAATTCGATGCCCAGCTTTTGGCGGATCTCGGTATTCATGGGAGCGGTTACCTCTCTCTGTGGGTTGATGTCTGAAGGGTCGGGGTCGGGTCGGACGATGGGTCGGACGTAGACGGAAGGGTGGCGGGCTTCGAGCGTGAGGCGTCCGGGCCGGAGCTCGTCGACGGCGAAGGCGGGGACGTCATGCCCATCAAGGCGGCGAGTCCGATGACGGCCAGGTCACCGCTCACCGAATCGGGCTCGATGCGGCGCTGCATCTCCAGGCCGGTGAGGAGGGCCTTGACCAGGGTGGCGAGGGCGTCCGGATCCGCCACTGGCTCCACCCCCACCTTCGACGCCCAGCGGGACAGTTCCTGACCGCTCCGGCGGCGGGCTTCGGCATCCCGGGCCCGGAGGGCACTGGCCACCTCGGGGTCGCGGGCGGCCCGCAGCCAGAGTTCGTGTTCGAGCAGCGACCAACGATCCGAGTCGGTCCCGGGATTGTCGCCGATGTTGTCCCACACCGCCGCCAATTGCCCGAGCGGGGAGTCGGTGATAGCGACCTCGGCGAACAGCACAGTCAGGACCGACTCCTTCCAGGCATCCAGCACCGCCAACAGCAGCCCCTGCTTGGATCCGAAGTGGGCGTAGACCGCGCCCGAGGTCCGACCGGCGGCTTCCGCCACCGCATCCACCGAGACTCCGTCGATCCCATGGTCGGCGAACAGATCCGCCCCGGCGGCCAACAGGCGCGCCCGGGTTTCGGCCTTCCGTTCCGCTTGGGTTTGGGCCATCTCGCTCCTCTGGTCGCCGGGGAGACACTCCTCGGCAAAACCGGTTACATACTGGACACTACATATGTAACGGATCCTATGCAACCGGATGGCAGCCGGCTTCGTCCGGACCCCACCGGCGATGTAGCCGCGGCCGACGGACGCGTATGCTGAGCCAACTGACGTCTACCAGGGGGATCACCGTGGCTAATCCGGAACCGATCGTGCGTGACCGTTTGTACATAGGCGGGAAGTGGGTGGAGTCCACCGGATCCGGCACCATCGATGTCATCGACTCCACCACCGAAGCGGTGATGGGCACCATCCCGGAAGGATCGACCAAGGACGTCGACCTGGCCGTGGCCGCGGCCCGGGCCGCCTTCCCGGCCTGGGCGGCCACTCCAGTGGAGGAGCGCACCGCGCTGCTGACCCAGATCAGCCAAGAGCTCGGCACCCGGATGGACGAATTGGCCGATCTCATCACCCACGAGGTGGGCATGCCCCACATGCTCTCCAAGCTGGTCCAGGTGGGGCTGCCGATGTCGACCTTCGGTTCGATGGCTCCGGTAGCCGCCGACTTCACCTGGGAGCAGACGGTCGGCAACTCCCTCATCGTCCGCGAGCCGATCGGGGTGGTGGGGGCGATCACGCCATGGAACTACCCACTCCACCAGATCGCCGCCAAGGTGGCGCCGGCGCTGGCTGCCGGGTGCACGGTGGTGTTGAAGCCCAGCGAAGTGGCGCCGCTGAACGCCTTCGTGCTGGCCGAAGTATTCGAGAAGGTGGGCGTGCCCGCCGGGGTGTTCAACCTGGTGTCCGGGAACGGGCCGGTGGTGGGCGAGGCGATTGCCGCCCACCCCGACGTGGACATGGTGTCGTTCACCGGTTCCACCCGGGCCGGCAAGCGGGTTTCGGAAGTGGCGTCGGGCACCGTCAAGCGGGTGGCCCTCGAGCTCGGTGGCAAGTCGGCCAACGTCATCCTGGAGGATGCCGATCTGGCCAAGGCGGTGCCCGATGGGATCCAGAAGTGCTATCTCAACTCGGGACAGACCTGCAGCGCCTTGACCCGGATGCTGGTTCCCCGGGAGCGGCTGGCCGAAGTCGAGGAGCTGGCGGTGGCCGCCGCCGAGGCATTCACGCCCGGCGACCCGTTCGACCCCGCCAGCCGGCTCGGGCCACTGGTGTCCAGCACCCAACGCGACCGGGTCCGCAACTTCATCGACAAGGGAGTGGGGGAGGGGGCAACCCTGCTTACCGGGGGGGCGGAATCCCCCGAGGGCCTGGAGTCGGGTTTCTTCGTGAAGCCGACCGTCTTCAGCGGGGTGACCCGGGACATGACCATCGCCCGGGAAGAGATCTTCGGTCCGGTGCTCTCGATCATCCCCTACGACTCCGAGGAAGAGGCCATCGACATCGCCAATGACTCCGAGTACGGATTGGCCGGGGGTGTGTGGTCAGGGGATGCCGACCGCGCCAAGGCGGTGGCTCGCCGGCTCCGCACCGGCCAGGTGGAGGTGAACGGCGGCGGGTTCAACCCGTTGGCGCCCTTCGGTGGCTACAAGCAGTCGGGCAACGGCCGCGAATACGGCAGCTTCGGACTTGAGGAGTTCCTCGAGGTGAAGGCCATGCAGCTGTAACTGCCCTGGCCTGGCGGCTCCGCTAGCCGGAGACCGGGCGACGGAGATTGGTCTCCGGGCCCCAGGCCAGAAAGACCGGGTCGGCGGCGGCCAGCCGCCAACCCCCGTCGGCCGACGTCTGGCCCCGACTGGTGGAAATCTGGATGAGGTTGCCCAACCGGTCGGCGGCCCCGGTGGCCTGGTCCAGGGCCGAGAACGCCGCCACGATCCGCCCCCCGGGACGCAACCGGGCCAGCGCGGCGTCGAGGACGTCCAGCCCGCCGCCGCCCACGAACACCCGGTCCGGGTCCGGCAGCCCGACGCAGGCCTCGGGGGCATGGGCGTGGACGACCCGGACGTCGGCCCCGAAGCTGGCGGCGTTGGCGGTGATGCGCATCGCCTCGGCGTCGCGCTCCTCGATGGCGAAGGTGGTGATCCCGGGACAGAGGACGGCGGCTTCCACCGCCACACTGCCGTTGCCGGCCCCCACGTCCCACAACACCCCGGTGGCGGGAAGGGACAGCTTCCCGAGCGCCACCGCCCGGACCTCCGCCTCGGTCACCAGCCCGTCGGCATGGGCATAGGCGCGGTCGGGGAGTCCCCAGGCCATGGGCTTGGCGCCGGCATCGGCCCCGCCCCACCCGGCGATCGGCCGGCCGGCCGGGCCCACCAGGATCACCACCGAGAAGGGGTCCCAGCTGCCGGTGGCGAGCTCGTGGAGCCCGACCACCGTCACCGATTCGTCTGGATAGCCGAGGCGGCTGCACACCGCCACCAGGTCCACCGCCGCCCTGGCGGCCACCAGGGCCTGCCCCACCGCTTCGGGGGGTGCCTCGACCGAGGTGAGCACGGCCGCTTTCCGGGCCAGACGGATGGCCCGGATCGCGTCGGAGAGAGGCCGCCCGCCGATGGCCACCACCGCGGCGTCCTCCCAGGGGAGGGCCAGGCGGGCGAAGGCCAACGACACCGAGGTGGTGACCGGGAGCACGTGGAGATAGCGCCGGTCGATCACCCGCACCAGCGGGCCGACGATGCCGAAGAAGCCGGGGTCGCCGGAGACGACGATGCAGACCGGGATCCCTTCCCGGGAGGCGGACGCCACCCGGCGACAGGCGTCATCGACGTCATCCCCGATCTCGACGGTCGGAGTCTCCTGGCTGGAAGCCCCGGGTTGGACCCCCGACCACTTCCTCAGGCTCTCGAGCTGTCGGCGCCCGCCCAGGATCAGCTCGGCCGACGCCAGGGCGGCCCGGCCCTCGTCCCCGACCGCCTCGAAGGCGTGACCGGACAGCCCGATGACGGTCACCATCCCCGGCGGGCGGGTGGGGGTGGCGCCCGGATGGGCCGGGGTCCGGTCAGGGCTGGGCAACGGGCTGCGCACCTTCGATGTCGGCGGTCGGCATGATCGACGATGGTACCGCCGGTCGGGGTGGGTTCCTCCCCGCCGGAGGGGCAGCCCCGACCGGGTGTGGGACTAGCGGAAGCTGAGGCTGGCGTCGTCCCAGTAGGCGCGGACCGAGGTGAACAGGCCGTCCTCGCCGGCCTCGAAGACCTCGATGCCGTCGATGACCATGGTGGCCCCGCCGGTCTCCACCGCGATCTCGAAATCGATGGCCACGTTGTCGGCGCAGGTGTGGATGGCCTTGGCGGTGAAGGTCCAGGTATCACTGGCCCCGATACCGCTCTCGAAGAACGCCACGATGGCGGCGCGGCCGACGTTGGGCGGATTGGAGACCGGGTCGTGGTGGTGGGCGTCTTCGGTGAACTGGGCGGCGATGGCGTTGGCATCCCGGGAGTTGACCGCGTGTACGTACTCGGTGATCCGGTGGCGAAGCTGGTCAGGGGTGGGCATGTCGACCTCCTCGGACGTCGGGTTTGCCGACCGCGCCACCCGGGGTGGCGGTGGAGGGGTCAGGCACCGACGGCATGGACGCCCCCGTCGACGTGCACCACCTCTCCGGTGGTCATCGGGAAGTAGTCCGACATCAGGGCCACACAGGCCCGCGCCACCACCTCGGTATCCAGGACATCCCAGCCGAGGGGGGCTCGTTCGGACCAGGTGTCCTCGAAGGCGCTGAAGCCGGGTATCGACTTGGCCGCCATCGTCTTGACCGGTCCGGCCGCCACCAGGTTCACCCGCACCTTCTCGGGCCCGAGGTCCCGGGCCAGATAGCGGGACAGCGATTCGAGGGCGGCCTTGGAGACCCCCATCCAGTCGTAAGCGGGCCAGGCCACGGTGGCGTCGAAGTCGAGCCCGACGATCGAGGCGCCCGGCCGGCCGGCCTGTCCGGCCGCCGCCAGCAACGGACGGAAGGCCTCGGCCAAAGCCTTCAAGGAGTAGGTGGAGACATGGAGGGCGACCTGGACCTGTTCCCATTGGGCCTGAAAGATGTCGCCCCCCAGGCATTCCGGCGGCGCGTAGCCGATGGAATGGAGCAGACCGTCGAGACGGTCCCACCGGGTGGCCAGCGACGCCGCCGCTTCCGCCAGCTGTTCCGGATGGGTGACGTCGATCTCCAGCACGTCGGCCTCCACCGCCAATTTCCGAGCGGTCCGGCGGGTGAGGGACAACCCCCGTCCGGCCCCGGACAGGATGACCTCCGCCCCTTCCTCTTGCGCCTTGCGGGCCACCGCGAAGGCCAGCGAGGCATCGGTCAACACCCCGGTGACCAGGATCCGTTTTCCGTCGAGCAGTCCCATGGGGTTGCGAGGTTACCGCCCGCCAACTTTGCCGGGGGAACGGTTGCATGTGCAAAGGTAAGGACCATGCGCGTCGGAATCTTTGGAGGCACCGGTCCTGCCGGTCGAGGACTGGCGGTGCGTCTGGCGGCCGGTGGCGCCGAGGTGGTCATCGGGTCCCGCGACGCCGACCGGGCGGCGGCGGTGGCCGAGGAGCTGGCCAAGCGATGGCCCGATCATCACCTCGACCTGGCGGGGGCTTCCAACGAAGACACCGCCTCCTGCGAGATGGTGGTGGTGGCCACCCCCTGGGACGGGGCTATCGCCACCGTGAAGCCCCTCACCAAAGCGCTGGCCGGCAAGGTGGTGGTGTCGATGGCCAACGCCCTAGTCAAGGAAGGTCGGGAATTCCTGGCCCTGGTGCCGCCCCGCGGTTCGGTGGCAGCATCGATCCAGGCGGCGTTACCCGAGTCGTTGGTGTCGGCGTCCCTCCACCACCTCCCCGCTTCGGAGATGGAAAAACTGACCACGCCGCTGGTTGCCGACGTATTGGTCTGTTCGGACCACCTCCAGGCCACCGCGGCCACCACCGCAATGATCGACAGCATCGAGGGGCTGCGGGGCATCGATGCCGGCAGTCTGTCCCAGGCCGCCCCGATCGAGGCATTCACCGCGGTGCTGATCACCGTGAATATTCGGCACAAGGCGCACACGACGTTGCGCCTGGGCGGCTACGGGGAGCACTGAATGGTGACGTCCGACCGGTGATCCAGCTGTACGACTCGGCCCGGAGAGAGGTGGCTCCGCTGGAAGTGGGGCCGGTGGTCACCCTCTATTCCTGTGGGATCACCCCTTACGACTCCGCCCATCTCGGCCACGCCCAGGTCTACCTGACTTTCGACATCCTCCAGCGGCGCCTCCGGGACCTCGGCCACGAGACCCGCTGCGTTCGCAACGTCACCGACGTCGACGACGACATCCTGCGCAAGGCCCGGGAGCTCGGCGTCCACTATCTGGATCTGGCCGCCGAGGAGATCGCCCAGTTCGACGCCGATATGGCCTCCCTCGGCCTCATCCCGGCGTGGTCGGAGCCCCGGGCCACCTCGGCCATCGCCGACATCCTCACCCTGGTGGGATCGGTGCTCAACTCCGGCCACGCCTACCAGGCCGGTGGGGGTGTCTACTTCGATGTCACCACCTTCTCCGACTTCGGAAAACTGAGCCATCTGGGCGAATCGGCCATGCTGGAGCTGGCCGCCGAGAACGGCGGCAACCCCGACGATCCCAACAAACGCCACCCTCTCGACTTCATCCTCTGGCAGCCGGCGCTTCCCGACGAGCCCTCCTGGGAGTCCCGGTGGGGGCCGGGGCGGCCGGGTTGGCATATCGAGTGCTCCGCCCTCGCCCTCCGGGAGCTGGGGGAGACACTCGACGTCCACGGCGGCGGCCGTGACCTCATCTTCCCCCATCACGAGTCCGAGACCGCCCAGTCGGAATCGGTGACCGGCCACCAGTTCGTGCGCCACTGGCTGCATGTGGGGTTGGTGGGATTGGACGGGACCAAGATGTCGAAATCGCTCGGGAACCTGGTGTTCGTGGGCGACCTGCTGAAAACCTGGGAGGCGGCCGCCGTCCGGCTGGCCTTGCTCGACCACCACTACCGCACCGACTGGGAGTGGACTTCGGCGGACATGCCCGCCGCCGCCGCCCGGTTGGAGCGATGGCGGGCAGCTGGGGCCCCACTCGCCGGCGATGACGACGTCGACTCCGGACTCGAGGCGGTCCGCTCCCGGCTCGACGACGATCTCGACACCCCCGGTGCGCTCCAGGCCCTCGACGACGAGGCGGCGGCCGGCCGTAGCGTGGTCCGGGGAGCTGCCCTCCTCGGAGTATCCGTTACGGTATAGCTCCGGCTCCCGCGGCTCGAGGTCGGGCGGAGATCCGTGGAATCCAGCCGCGATTTCGAGCAATCCAGCCCAAGCAGCACCGAGCAGAAAGGCATCCCATGGCAGGCGTCGTCACCGTCCGGCTTCCCGATGGATCGACCAAGGAGCTGGCCGAGGGGACGACCGCGCTCGAGGTGGCGGAGTCGATCGGGCCCCGCCTGGCCAAAGCCGCGGTGGCCGCCGTCGTCGACGGCGCCGAGGTGGACCTGTCGACCGAGGTTCGAGACGGTGTCTCGGTGGCGGTGGTGACCGCCGACTCGGAGGCCGGCCGGAACGTGATCCGCCACTCCACCGCCCACGTGTTGGCCCAGGCCGTCCTCCGGCTGTGGCCCGGGGCCCGATTCGCCATCGGCCCGGTCATCGAGGACGGGTTCTATTACGACTTCGAGCTGCCGGGCGGCGCCCATTTCAGCGACGACGACCTCGGGCGGATCGCCGACACCATGCGGGAGATCATGGCGGAGAACCAGCCGTTCATCCGCCACGAGCACTCCATCGAGGAAGGCCTCTCCCTCTTCGAGGACCAGCCCTACAAGCGGGAGATCATCGAGGCGGTCGGGGCCGGGGCCAACGAGGTGGACGCCACCGCGGCGGCTGACGGTGCTCCCGAGGTCTCCACCTACTGGAACTCGCCGACCTTCACCGACCTCTGCCGGGGGCCCCACGTGCCCTCCACCGGGAGGTTGGGCTTCTTCGCCCTCATGCGGGTGGCGGGGGCTTACTGGCGGGGTGACGAGAAACGTCAGCAACTCCAACGGATCTACGGGACGGCCTGGGAGTCGGAGAAGGCGTTGAACGCCCACCTCGAGCGGCTGAAGGAAGCCGAGCGGCGGGATCACCGGAAGTTGGGCGCCGAGCTCGACCTGTTCTCATTCCCCGAGGAGATCGGATCGGGATTGGCCGTCTTCCACCCCCGGGGCGGGATCATCCGGCGGCTGATGGAGGACCACTCCCGCCAGCAGCACGAGGCGGCCGGCTACGAGTTCGTCTACACCCCCCACATCACCAAGGCGGAGTTGTTCGAGACCTCCGGACACCTCGATTTCTTCGCCGAAGGCATGTTCCCCCCGATGGAGCTGGACGGCGGGCAGCAGTACTACCTGAAGCCGATGAACTGCCCGTTCCACATCCTGATCTTCAAGAGCCGCCAGCGGTCCTATCGGGAGCTGCCGATCCGGATGTTCGAGTTCGGGTCGGTCTACCGCTACGAGAAGTCGGGGGTGGTCCACGGCCTCACCCGGGTCCGGGGGATGACCCAGGACGACGCCCACATCTTCTGCACCCCCGAGCAGCTGGAAGCAGAGCTCCACACCACCTTGAACTTCGTGCTGTCGATGCTCCGCGACTTCGGCCTCAACGACTTCTTCGTCGAGCTGTCCACCCGTCCGGCGGGGAAGGCGGTCGGCGCCGAGGAACAGTGGGACGAGGCCACCGAGGTGCTTCGCCGGGTGGCCGAGTCGATGGGTCTCGAGATGGTTCCCGACGTGGGCGGCGGCGCCTTCTACGGTCCGAAGATCTCCGTCCAGGCTCGCGACGCCATCGGCCGGACCCATCAGATGTCCACCATCCAGCTCGACTACCAGGAGCCACAGCGGTTCGGGATCGAGTACACCGGCGCCGACAACAGCCGCCACGCGCCGATCATGATCCACCGGGCCCTGTTCGGGTCGGTGGAACGGTTCTTCGCCATCCTCCTCGAGCACTACGCCGGTGCGCTGCCCACCTGGCTGTCACCCGATCAGGTGGTGGTCCTCCCGGTGACCGACGCCCACCAGGACTACGCCGAGGGCGTGCGGCACCGGCTCCACAGCCTCGGGGTCCGGGTGGTGCTGGACACCGGGGATGAGCCGCTGAATGCCCGGATCCGGCGGGCCAAGGTGTCCAAGGTCCCCTACATCCTGGTGGTGGGGCCCGACGATGTGGCCGCCGGGACGGTCGGGGTCAACCGGCGGGGCTCCAAGCGGGCCGAGCGCGATGTGGCCTTCGACTCGTTCGCGGAGGAGCTGATCACCGAGATCGCCGATCGCGGCTCGCCGGAGGCTCCCGACGCGGTGTCCGGCGACGGCCAGGCGTGAACCTCGACCACCTGTGGGCGGGTTGGCGCCATGAGTACGTGTCCGGCCTGCCCGGCGTGGCCAACGCCGGGCTGTCGCCGGAGCCGGACACCGTCGACGACCACCCCCTCGACGATCCGGCGCGATGCGTGTTCTGCCGGATCGCCGCCAGCGGACCCCCTTCGGCCGACAACGGCGTGGTGTGGCGGGGGGAGACCACGTTCGCGGTGCTCAACGCCTATCCCTACGCCAGCGGACACCTGTTGATCATGCCGATCCGCCACGTGCGGGCCATGGCGGATCTCACCCCCACCGAAGGCGGGGAGCTGTGGAACGACATCCGGGACGCCACCGCGGCGCTGGAGGCTGCCTACCATCCCGAGGGGGTCAATCTCGGCGCCAACTTCGGACGGGCGGCGGGGGCCGGTATTCCGCGCCATCTCCATTTCCACGCGGTGCCCCGCTGGCTGGGCGATACCAACTTCATGACCACGGTGGCCGGGGCCCGGGTCCTTCCCGAGACCCTGGCCGACAGCTGGGCCCGGCTCCACCAGGCGTGGCCGGCCTGAGATCCGGCCTTTGGGCGGCGCCCGCCCTGGTGGATCGGGGTGTCGAGTTGGGGGTAACTACAGCAAGCGGATGGTAAGGTGAGAGAAACCTCTGGAGGAAATTGCCATGTTCGACGGCCGCTGGCGCGACACCGTTGACCGGGGAACCGGTCCGGTCGGTCGCAAGCTGCAGCAGCTAGGAATCACCGCCGACGTGCTGACCGCGACCGGCCTCCTCTCGGCGACCGCCACCGCCTGGGCGATCGGTACCGGACGCCTCCACCTTGGCATCCTGCTGCTAATCCTGACCGGGCTCCACGACCTGTTCGACGGTCCGGTGGCCAAGGCGTCGGGAACCTCATCGGTCCGGGGTGCCTTCTTCGACTCGGTCACCGACCGGGTGGCCGACGCCCTGTTGTTCGGCGGGGTGGCGTGGTATCTGGTGTCGACCCATCCGGGTCACCTGGTGCTGTTGCCATTCGCGGTGCTGGGTGCCACCTCCTTGGTCTCCTATCAGCGGGCCAAAGCCGCCTCGCTCGGCATCTCGGCCAAGGGCGGGATCATGGAGCGCGCCGAACGGATGATCCTGTTGGGCATCGGGCTGATTTCGGCCTCCTTCCTCATCCCGGTGTTGTGGGTGATGCTCGGCCTGACCATGCTCACCGCCATCGGCCGCTTTGCCAAGGTCTGGCGACTGGCCGAGGCCCCGGTGTCGGTATCGACGGTCCGCCGCTCCCGCCGGGCCCGGACCCCGATGCGGGCTGAGCGGCGTCGAAACAGTGGATCCCCCTCCCGTTGGCGGGCACGCCGCCAGGGTGAGTTGTCCAGTCGGTCGGGTCGCACCTGGCGGGCGCGCCATGCCGGGCAGGGCATCCGTCAGCGGGCCGCGGCCCGACGCAGTAGCTGACCCTTTCTCATCCTCCGGCAGGCGAGGGGAACCCACCAGTGAACAAGGACCGGGCGGTCTTCCGTCTCTACACCGGTCTGGGCCGCGCCATCGGGGCACTCCCGGAGCCGGTTGCCCTCTGGGCCGCCAACCTGGTCGGTGACGCGCTGTTCGTGGTGCGCCGCGAACACCGGGAGATGATCACCCGCAACCTCCGTCGGGTCCTGGGTGGGGACATCGACGACGCCTCGCTGGATGGATGGGCGAGACGGGCCTTCGCCGCTTACGCCCGCTACTGGGTGGAAGGGGCCCGATTGGGGACCACCCCGGTGAGCGAGGTGCTGCAACGGTTTGTCGCCGACGGGTTCGAGCACCTGGAGGCGGCGATGGCGGAGGGCAAGGGGGTAGTCCTCGCCCTGCCCCACGTCGGAAGTTGGGAGTACGGCGGCGCCTTCCTCGCCGCCAAGGGCTACCCGATGACCGCGGTGGCCGAACGGATCGAGCCGCCGGAGTTGTTCGACTACTTCGTCGAGCAACGGGCCGCCATGGGGTTGACCATCGTCCCGCTGGGCCCCGACTCGGGCAGCGCCATGATGCAGACCCTTCGGGAGGGGAAGTTGGTCGGGCTCCTCTGTGACCGGGACCTGATGGAGAACGGCATCGAGGTGAAGTTCTTCGGGGAGACCACCACCATGCCCGCCGGCCCGGCCACCCTGGCCATGCGGACCGGGGCGCGGCTGCTCACCTCGGCCGTCTACAGCGGGCCGGGCCGCGACCACCATGCCGTCGTCCAACCCCCCATCGACACCTGCCGGACCGGCTCCTTCCGGACCGACGTCCAGCGGATCACCCAGGAGATCGCCACCCGCTTCGAAGGACTCATCCGGGAGGCGCCGGAGCAGTGGCACGTCTTCCAGCCCCTCTGGCCGGTCGACAGAATCCCGCCGACCCCATGAAGGCGGACGGCCCGACCCCGCTCAACCTGCGGGTCGCCCTGGTCTGCCCCTACAGCCTGTCCCGCCCCGGCGGCGTCCAGGGACAGGTCACCGGCCTCTCCCGGGTGTTGACCGGACGTGGGCATCAGGTCACCGTGTTCGCCCCCCTCGACGATCTCGCCGACGCCCCTCCGGACATCGACCTGGTGGTCTCGGGGAGCTCGGTGTCGGTGCCCTCCAACGGGTCCCGGGCGCCGGTATCGCTATCGCCCCGGGCGGTGGCCCAGGCGGTCCGGGCCCTCCGCCGGGGGCGCTTCGACGTCGTGCACGTGCACGAGCCATTTGCCCCGGGTCTGCCCTACGGGCTGCTGCTGGCTCCCGGCATCCCGCCAGTGGTGGCGACCTTCCACCGGAGTGGGGGCAGCCGGTTCTACACGCTGCTCGGCCCGGTGGCGAAGCTGGCCGCCCGACGGTTGGCGGTGCGGTGCGCCGTTTCCGAAGCCGCCCGCCACACCGCCGCTGCCGCCATCGGGGGCGACTTCCAGGTGCTGTTCAACGGGGTGGAGGTCGACCGGTTTCGGGGGGCCGACCCCTGGCCGAAGACCGGACCCACTGTCTTGTTCCTGGGCCGGCACGAAGAGCGGAAGGGATTGCGGGTCCTCCTCGAGGCCTTCGCCACCCTCAAGGAGGCCGATGGCCCGGTGCTGTGGATCGCCGGGGACGGCCCGGAAACCGAGGCCCTGCAACAGCAGTTTCCGGAGTCATCGAAGGTCCGATGGCTGGGTGTCCTCGCCGAGGAGGAGAAGCTGAGGCGGTTGGCGGCCGCCGACCTGCTGTGTGCCCCTTCCCTCGGGGGCGAATCGTTTGGGATGGTGCTGTTGGAGGCGATGGCGGCCGGCACCCTGGTGGTGGCCAGCGACATCGATGGCTACCGGGCGGCGGTCGGGTCGGCGGGAGTCCTGGTCCGACCCGGGGACCCGCTGGCCCTGGCCGGGGCGCTGGAATCCGCACTGGCGGTTCCGGACGGAGGGACGGCCACGGGTGGCGGCGACTCCCGGGTGGCCCAGCTGGCGGCGGCCGCCTCCCGGGCGGAGGAATGGTCGATGAATCACCTGGCCGAGCGGTACGAGAGTCTGTATTGGGCCGCGGCGGTCAGGGCGGGCCGCTGAGCGGCCGTACACTGCACTGGCCATGAGTCTTCCTCCCCAGTTCCCGGCTTCGGCCGCATGGTTGCCGTCGGACGCACCGCTACCCGGGTCGCGGGGGAGAGGGACGGCTACGCCCTCCCGGCGCCAGGGTGGGAATAAGGGCGGCGGTGGCGGTGGCGGTGGCGGCGGTGGCGGCGGCGGCGGTGGTGGTGGGGGACAGAATCGCAATCGCAACCGAAGCTCCAACCAGAATCGCGGTGGGGGTCGCCCGAGCGGGTCGGGCGGGCAGCGCTCGTCGTCGGGGAACCGTCGCCCATCGGGTCAGGGACAGCGTTCCGGCGGCAACCGGGGCGGTCAGGGCTCGGGATCGAGACCGACCGGAAGAGCCCCGGAGTCCTCGGGCTCGGTGGCCGGCGGCACCCGCCACGCAGTGGCGGCGGTGGTGCGGGCTTCCGAGCGGGCCGAGAACGTCGAAGAGCGGCAGACGATTGCCGCCAACCGTCGCTGGGCGGCTTTCGCCTGTCTCATCCCCGGCTTGGTGGTGGGCGTGATCCTCGGCGCGGTGGTATTTCTGGCCGGGCTTCCCCTGGAGGCGATCGGGGTGCTGGTGGTGGCGACGTTGGTCATTGCCTGGTGGGTCTGGCGGGTGGCGCCGGGCATGGTGGTGAAGGCAGTGGCTGCCCGCCCCTCCAACCCTGACGAACATCCGAGGCTGCACAATGTGGTGGACGGCCTCTGCGCCACCATGGGCCTGCCGCAACCCACCGTATTGATGGTCGAGAGCCCAGTGCTCAACGCCATGGCCATTGGCCGCCATCCGAGCACCGCGTCATTGATCGTGACGTCGGCCCTCGATGAGATCCTCAGCGTGGTCGAGCTCGAAGGGGTGGTGGCTCAGGAGCTGGTGCACATCAAGCGGCACGACACCGTACGTTCCGGCATCGCCGTCGCCCTGGTGGCGCCGATCTCGTTCCTTTTCTCGTCGGGGGCGGGCAAGGTGCATTCCCTGGTCGGGCCCGGTCGGGAGTTCTCCGCCGACCAGCGAGCGGTCGGCGTGGTGCGCTTCCCCACCGGACTCGGCTCGGCGCTGACCCGGATGGCGGAGTCGACCGGGGGCTCCACCCGGTGGCCGCCGGGGAGTGGGCGGATCGCCGGGCTCACCCGATGGCTCTGGATCAACCCGACGGCCGGATCCGGCCCCGGGGCAGTCGCGGACGGAGAGCTGGACGACACCGGGGTCCGGGCGGCGGCACTCGCACTGCTCTGACTGAGCGGAAACCGTTCAACCGGGCCGGGCCGAAGGGCCCGGCGACAACTAGGAGACGCCGGAAACCAATGGGGCGCCGGATTCGGATTCCTCGCAGGCGGTGGAGAGACCGAGGCCGCGGATGTGATCGCGGATCTTTCGGAGCATCGAAGCCAGGGTCTCTTCTTCCTCGGGGGTGAGCACTCCGTCCAACAGGTCATCGATACGAGCCACATGGAGGGGCATCGCCTCGGCCATCACGGCCTGACCCTTGGCGGTCAGGACGGCAAACGCTCCCCGCCGATCCTCCGGGCAGGCCTCCCGCGCCACCATGCCGGATTCCTCCAGCCGGTCGACGGAACGAGTCAGGCCGCTGGGGGTGAGGGTGGTCTGGGAGGCCAACTCGCTCATCCGGAGCCGGAATCCCGGGGATCGCACCAACCGGACCAGGACGTCGAAGGAGTGGTTGGACAACCCGCTGTCCACCAATAACTGGGGCTCCAGCACCCGTCGCACGCCCGCCGACGACTCGAACAGCAGCCCGACCGTGGTCACTCGCTCGTCATCCCGTCCCTGTTCTCCGGCCATGGCTGCATTATATCGGAACCGCCCAACTGGTTCGCTAGACAAAAGTTGCGCACACAAATACTAACCCAATTGCCCAACTGCGCTTAACGGCTGGCGGGCCTACCATCAAAAGAGGTGGCCCGGTTCATCCCCACTCTCAGAATTCTCTCCAATTATGTTGCGTGTGCAACTAGATTCTGTTAGAGTTAATTGCGCAGGCAAGTACCTGAGCAAGGATGCCGGTGAGCAGCAGCCCAGGTAATGGATGCCACCAAACAAGAAAGAGGAGTTCACATGGCTGACAACGAAGTAACTACCAGGACCGTCGATGGGGTCGAGCTTCCGCCCGCCGGCACCTACATCCTTGACGTTGCCCACACCCAGGTCGGTTTCGCGGTGCGGCACATGGCCGTCTCCAAGGTGCGTGGCCGGTTCCAGAAGTTCGACGGCACCATTCAGATCGCCGAGGATCCCACCCAGTCCTCGGTGAACGTGACCATCGATGCCAACAGCATCGACACCCAGGATGAGACCCGGAACAACCACCTGAGGACCAACGACTTCTTCGACGTGGAGAACCATCCGACCTGGACGTTCGTCAGCACGTCGCTGGTTCCTGACGGCAAGGGCAAGTGGAAGCTGACCGGAGATCTGACCATCCGGGGTGTCACCCGTCCGGTGACCCTCGAAACCTCCCTGGAGGGCGTGGTCAGGGATCCCTACGGCAACCTTCGGGTCGGCTTCAGCGCCACCGCGGAGATCGACCGTGAGGACTTCGATGTCTCCTTCGGTGCGGTGATGGACGCCGGCGGTTTGGTGGTGGCCAAGAAGGTGACCATCGAGATCGAAGCCGAGGCCGTCCTCCAGGCCTGACGATGACCGAGACTGCGGCTGGGACAGCGCCGACACCGGCGCCGTCCGGCCGTATGCCGGTGGCCTTCATCGGTCATGGCAACCCGATGTATGCCATCGAGCCCAACCGGTACGCCGATGTGTGGGGCGAGTTGGGCCGCCAGCTACCTCGGCCGTCGGCGGTGCTGGCCATCTCGGCCCATTGGTACGTGGCCGGGACCGCAGTCACCGAGATGGCCCACCCCCGGACGATCCACGACTTCGGGGGCTTTCCGAAGGAACTGTTCGAGGTGGTCTATCCCGCCCCCGGCTCTCTGGCCCTGGCGCAGCGGGTGCGGCGGCTGATCGACGAGTCCCACCTGATTGCCTCGCCGGTGGTGGCCGATACCGAGTGGGGTCTCGATCACGGGACCTGGTCGGTGGCCCGGCACCTGTATCCAAAGGCGGATGTCCCGATCGTCCAACTCAGCATCGACGGTCGAGAGGGGCCGGAGTTCCACCTCCGGCTGGGATCGGTCCTGGCGCCATTGCGTGACGAGGGCGTGCTCATCTTCGGCAGCGGGAACGTGGTCCACAATCTCCAGATGGCCCGTCTGGCCGGAGAGGCGCCCCCGCTGGACTGGGCAGTCCGGTTCGAGGCCGAAGTCCGGCGCCGGATCGATAGCGGCCGGGGAGCCTCGCTGGCCGACCTCCCGGCACTGGGTCCCGATGCCAGTCTCTCGGTGCCGACCCCTGACCACTATCTGCCCCTGCTGTACGTGCTGGGGGCGGCATCCCCCGACGATGGGGCCCGTTTCCCGGTCGAGGGGATAGACGCCGGGTCGCTGTCGATGCTGTCGGTGGTGCTCGGCTGAAGATTCCGGTCGGTCCGGCCTCCGGCCAGGGCCTGGCGGCACCGACTGTACAATCGAGTTATGGGTGAATCGCCGAACGAAACGGGTTCCACGACGGGTGGCCGTCCGACGGGCACGTTCACCGTCAAGCGTGGATTGGCCGACATGCTCCGTGGAGGCGTCATCATGGACGTCGTCGATGCCGAGCAGGCGAAACTGGCGGAGGACTCGGGGGCGGTGGCGGTCATGGCCCTGGAGCGGGTGCCCTCCGACATCCGCCGGGACGGCGGGGTGGCCCGGATGAGCGATCCGGCCATGATCGAAGGCATCAAGGCGGCGGTCACCGTTCCGGTGATGGCCAAGGCCCGGATCGGTCACTTTGCCGAGGCCCAGGTGCTGGCCGCCCTCGGGGTCGACTATGTGGACGAGAGCGAGGTGCTCACCCCCGCCGACGAGGCTCATCACATCGACAAGTGGGACTACGAGGTTCCCTTCGTGTGCGGAGCCACCAACCTCGGGGAAGCCCTGCGCCGGATCTCGGAGGGCGCGGCCATGATCCGATCCAAGGGCGAGGCCGGCACCGGCAACATCGTCGAAGCGGTTCGTCATCTTCGCTCCATCCTCGGTGACATCGGCCGGTTGACCCAGGCCGACTCAGCCGAGTTGTACGCCTGGGCCAAGGAGCTGGCCTCGCCCATCGGGCTGGTCCAGGAGATCGCCGCCAGCGGCCGGCTACCGGTCCCGCTGTTCTGTGCGGGCGGGATCGCCACCCCGGCCGACGCCTCCCTGGTGATGCAGTTGGGGGCCGAGGCGGTATTCGTCGGTTCAGGGATCTTCAAGAGCAGCGACCCGCAGCGCCGGGCCCGGGCCATCGTGGAGGCAACCGCTCACTATGCCGACGCCGACCTGGTGGCCAAGGTCTCCACCGGTCTGGGCGAGGCCATGGCGGGCCAGGAGATCGAGACACTCGATGTCCGCCTGTCAGCGCGTGGTTGGTAGCCGCGGCGCCGGAGGGCGCTCGGGGGTCGGCGGATGACCATCGGGGTGCTGGCACTGCAGGGCGACGTCCGGGAGCACATCAGTGCGCTGGCCGATCTGGGAGAAGTCGGGCGCCCGGTCCGGGGGCCGTCGGACCTCCAGGGGCTGCGCGGCATCATCCTCCCCGGGGGTGAATCGACCACCTTGTCGATCCTGCTCCAGTCCTCGGGGCTGTTCGATCCGCTGGCGGCGGTGCTGTCGGAGGGGTTGCCGGTCTTCGGGACCTGCGCCGGCATGATCCTGCTGGCTGACACCGTGCTCGACGGTCGAACCGACCAGAGGGGCTTCGGGGCCATCGGCATCACCGTCCGCCGCAACGGGTACGGGCGACAGGTGGCTTCCTTCGAGTGCGATGTCGAGGTCGCCGGCCTCGATGGGTCGCCGGTCCATGCCGTCTTCATCCGGGCCCCCCGGGTGGAGGCCGCTTCCCCGGGCGTCGACGTGCTGGCCACCCTCCCCGGCGAGGCCGAGCCCGACGGGATCGGTCGCCGAGCCGGCTCGGGGGATCCGGTGGTGTGCCGGCAGGGGCCAGTCTTGGTGGCGGCCTTCCACCCCGAACTGACGGGGGACCGGCGGCTGCATCAGCTATTCGTGGGGATGACCAAAGAGGACAAAGAGGAGAGGTAGCAGGCGATGTCGGGACATTCGAAGTGGGCAACCACCAAGTATCGGAAGGGGGCTCAGGACTCGGCGCGGGCCAAGGTGTTCGCCAAGATCATCCGGCAAGTGGAGGTGGCCGCCCGGGAGGGTGGGAGCGACATGACCGCCAACGCCAGCCTCCGGACCATGTACGCCAAGGCCAGGGATTCCTCGGTTCCGATCGACACCATCGAACGGGCCATCAAACGCGGCTCGGGAGAGCTCGAGGGGGTCAGGTACGAAGCGATCTCCTACGAGGGGTATGCCCCGGACGGGGTGGCGGTCATCGTGGAATGCCTCTCCGACAACCGCAACCGCACCGGCGCGGAGATCCGCAACATCTTCTCCAAGAACGGCGGGTCGATGGCCGAGCCGGGGGCGGTGAGTTGGCAGTTCGAACGCAAGGGCGTGGTGTCGGTGCCCCGGACGTTCGACGAGGACCGGGTGTTGGAGGTGGCCATGGAGGCCGGCGCCGAGGACCTCGCCGACGACGGCGAGCAGTGGGTGGTCACCTGCGCCCCCCATGACCTCATGGCGGTGCGGGCGGCCCTCGAGGCAGCAGAGCTGACCCCCGGGACATCCGAGCTGACCATGGTGCCGACCACCACCGTGGAGGTGGTCGACGAGTCGGAGGCCAAGAAGGTGCTCCGGCTCATCGAGGCCCTCGACGACCATGACGACGTCCAGAATGTCTACGCCAACTTCGACATCCCCGACTCGGTGATGGCGGCCTACGGCGGCTAGGCGGTCGGGGCCGATCCGGGCTATCCGCATTTTGCCCTCCCGGTCACGATACAGTCGAACGCATGTTCGTCCTGGGGATCGATCCCGGCCTGTCGCGGTGTGGGTACGGCATCGTCACCCGGCGCAATTCCAAGCTGGTGGCGGTGGCCGCCGGGGTCATCTCCACCGCGCCGACGGTTCCCCTCCACCAGCGATTGCGGGTCCTTTCCGACGAGCTCCGGGCGCTGATGGCGGAGTACCGGCCGGAAGCCGTGGTGGTCGAGCGGGTGTTCTTCCAGGTGAACGCCCGGACCGCCATGGCCACTGCCCAGGCCGCCGGGGTGGCGCTGGTGGCGGCGGCCGAAGCCGAGTGCGAGGTGGCCCAGTACACCTCCAACGAGGTCAAGGTGGCGCTGGTCGGGTACGGGGGAGCCACCAAGGACCAGGTGCAGCGGATGGTGGCCTCGGTGCTCGGGTTGGCCGAACCACCCCGGCCCCCGGACGTCGCCGATGCCCTGGCGCTGGCCGCCTGTTACCTGACCAGCCAGCCGCTTCGCCGGGCCGTGGCGGCGGCGGCGGGAGGACCATCATGATCGGATCCCTGCGGGGCACGCTCATCGACCGCCCGCTTCCGGGCGAGGTCATCGTCGAGGTCGGAGGTGTCGGCTACCGGGTCTCGGTGCCGTCATCGATCTTCGGCAGCCTCGGGCCCAACGGGTCCGAGGTCTTCCTCCACGTCCACACCCACGTCCGGGAAGACGCCATCGTGCTGTTCGGTTTCGCCCACGCCGATGAGCGCCGGTGCTTCGAGGCCCTGCTCGGTGCCCACGGAGTGGGGCCGTCCCTGGCCTTGGCCATCCTCTCGGCGCTGTCGCCGGCATCGCTGTCGACCGCGGTGCTGGAGGACGACCTCGACACCCTCTGCCTCATCCCCGGGGTGGGGAAGAAGACCGCTGCCCGCCTCCTGCTGGAGTTGAAGGCCCGGTTGGATCTGCCCACCTGGAACCCGGATGGCCCGGTCATCTCCAGCGAGGAGCGATCGGCCCGCGCCGAGGTCCGCGCCGCGCTGGTCGAGCTCGGCTACGGCCCCGACGAAATCCGTCAGGCCCTCGATGCCGTCCCCGATGACGACTCGGTGGAGACCATGGTGCGCACCGCCCTCCGCCAGCTGGCGAGGTCCCGTTGACCCCCGAGGCCCGACGCGAGGTGCTGGCCGACGTCCTCGATGGGGATGCCACCCCCCGGGAACCGACGGTGCGGGATGTCGACCCGGTCGCCGCCCCGGTCGAGGAACAGGACGAAGCCCGGCTCCGTCCGCGCACCCTGGCCGAATTCGTGGGTCAGGCCCAGCTGACCGAGCACCTGCAGATCGTCATCGAGGCCGCCCGCAAACGGGGGCAGCCGGTCGACCATCTGCTGTTTGCCGGTCCGCCCGGGTTGGGGAAGACCTCACTGTCGGGAATCGTGGCCGCGGAGATGGGCGTCGGACTCCGGATCACCGCCGGGCCAGTGATGGTGCGGGCCGGCGACCTGGCCGCCTTGCTGACCGACCTCCAAGAGGGCGACGTGTTGTTCATCGACGAGATCCACCGGCTCCCCCGGGCGGTGGAGGAAATCCTCTATCCGGCCATGGAGGACTTCAAACTCGACATCCTCATCGGCAAGGGGCCGACCGCCCGCAGCATCCGGCTCGATCTGCCTCGGTTCACCCTGGTGGGGGCCACTACCCGCACCGGCCTGGTGACCGGGCCGCTGCGCGACCGATTCGGCTTCGTCGGACGGCTCGACCTCTACGGGGTGGACGATCTCCAGGCCATTGTGTTGCGCTCCGCTCAGATCCTCGGGGTCCCGGTCGATCCGGAGGGCGCCCGGGAGATTGCCGAACGGTCGCGGGGTACCCCGCGGATCGCCAACCGCCTGCTGCGCCGGGTACGCGACTTCGTGGAGGTGCGGGCCGCCGGGAAGGTCACCGCTGAGTCGGCCACCGCCGGCCTCGAGCTGTTCGGGGTGGACAAGTTGGGGCTCGACAAAGTCGACCGGGCCATCCTCGACGTGCTGTGCCGGCGGTTCGCCGGCCGGCCGGTCGGCCTCACCACGCTGGCCCAATGCATCGGTGAGGAGCCCAACACCATCGAGGACGCCTATGAGCCGTATTTATTGCAGCAGGGCCTGTTGCAGCGCACCGCCCGGGGCCGGTTGGCCGCCCCCCGGGCCTGGGCCCACCTGGAGATGACTCCCTCCGACCCCACCCTGCTCTGATCAGCTTGGAGGGTCGACGCCTCCGGGGTTGCCGGTCGCCCACGATTTCCGAAATAGCGTGCAGCCGATGCCGGCAGTGAGCGAAGACGGTTCCAGGGATGCCGGGGTCGCACCGCCGCCGCCGGCGGTGCCGATGGATGCCTACGACTACGGCCTTCCGGAGGCGGCCATCGCCCAGGAGCCGGTGGAGCCCCGCAGTGCCGCCCGGTTGCTGATCTCCGGTCGGGTGTCGGCGTCGGGGAACACCCAGCACGCCACCGTGGCCGACCTCCCCGCCATCCTCCGGGCCGGTGACGTGGTGGTGGTCAACGACACCCGGGTGCTGGCCGCCCGTTTGGACCTGGTGAAGGTCACCGGCGGGGAGGCCGAGGTGCTGCTCCTCGAGCCGATCGACCGGGAAAGCTCGACCTGGGAGGCCCTGGTGCGTCCGGGGCGCCGGCTCCCTCCCGGCACCCTCCTCCACGAACGGTCAGGAACGGCGACCGGGGAGCCGGTGGTCGAGGTGGGCGCGCCGGCCGCCGGACAGGACGACAGCCGACGCTCGGTCCGGTTGCTCGATCCCACCGTCGTCGAGCGCTCGGGCCTCATGCCACTGCCGCCCTACATCCATCACCGACTGGACGACCCCGAGCGCTATCAGACGGTGTACTCGGGCGACCGCGATCCCGGTGACCGCTCCACCGCCGCCCCCACCGCCGGGCTCCACTTCACCCCCGAACTCCTCCAGGCCTGCCGGGATGCCGGTGCCGAAGTGGTTACCCTCGACCTGGCCATCGGGCTGGACACCTTCCGCCCCATCACCGCGCCGACCCCGGCCGAGCACGTCATCCACACCGAGCGCTACCGGGTGCCGGCCACCACCATGGATGCCTGCGCCCAGGCGACCCGGGTGGTGGCCGTCGGCACCACCGTGGTCCGGGCCCTCGAGTCGGTGGCCTCCACCGGACGGCTGTCGGGGCGCACCGACCTGTTCATCTACGGCGAACACCGGTTCGCGGTGGTGGACGTGTTGGTCACCAACTTCCACCTGCCCCGGTCCAGCCTGCTGTTGATGGTGGAGGCGTTCTGCGGCCCGGAGTGGCGCCGGCTGTACGCCGAGGCGCTGACCGAGGGGTACCGATTCCTGTCGTTCGGGGATGCCATGGTGGTGGGTCGGTCCGGGCCCAAAGCCACCCCGGTGGCCCGGATGGAGATGGATTGATGACCGCGGCCCGGATGGAGGTGACCGCCACCGACGGCTTGGCCCGTGCCGGCGTGGTCCACACCCTCCGGGGTTCCTACCCGGTCCCCACCTTTATGCCGGTGGGCACCCGCGGGTCGGTCAAGGCCCTGGACAGCGCGGATCTGGGGGCCATCGGCGCCGACGTGGTGTTGGCCAACACCTACCACCTGATACTCCGGCCCGGGGTCGAGGTGGTGGCCGCTCTCGGCGGACTCCACCGGTTCACCGGCTGGAGCGGCCATACCCTCACCGATTCCGGCGGCTACCAGGTGCACTCGCTGGCCCCGGCGGTGGACGACGATGGGGTGAGCTTCACCTCCGTCTACGACGGCCTGCGAGCCCGGCTGACCCCGGAGATGGCGGTGGAGGCCCAGGGGCTGATCGGCGCTGACATCCAGATGGTGCTGGACGTCTGTGCCACCCTCCCGGCCACCCCCGAGGTCCTGCGTCTGGCGGTCGACCGGACGTCGGCCTGGGCGGCTCGGGCCCACGCCCATCACCGGCGGCTCGAAGCCAAGCCGGAGGGGCAGGCGCTGTTCGGCATCGTCCAGGGTGGGACCGATCATCAGCTGCGGGTGGAGAGCGCCCGGCGGACGGTGGAGCTCGATTTCGACGGCTACGGCATCGGCGGGCTATCGGTGGGGGAGCCGAAAGAGGAGATGCTCGACGCCCTGGCGGTCACCGTCCCCGAGCTGCCGAGCGACCGGCTCCGCTACCTGATGGGGATCGGCGACCCGGTCGGCATGATCGAGGCCATCGGGCTGGGAGTGGACCAGTTCGACTGCGTCGCCCCCACCCGGATGGCCCGCCACGGATCGATGCTCACCACCGACGGCCGGCTCAACCTCCGCAACGCCGTCCACACCCGGGACGACGGGCCCCTCGACCCCGGATGTGGGTGCAGCACCTGCTCCCGCTGGTCGCGGGGCTATCTCCGCCACCTGCTGGCGGTGGGGGAGCCGACGGCGTGGCGGCTGCTCAGCATCCACAATCTCACCTACATGGTCGATTTGATGTCCCGGGCCCGCACCGCCATCACCAAGGGCAGTTTTTCCCAGCTCCAAGCGGATGTCGCCGAAGTGTGGGGACCCTAGAGGGGCGGTATGAGGGTGCCGGTGGGCTGGGCTACAGTCTGACCGCTGTGCGCTCCAACTCCCACGTTCTGATCACTCGATGATGGCCGCGTCCGCGGCACTGGCTGCGCCCCTGGTGGCCGCAGCCGCCAAGGCCTCGTCAAGTAGCTCCGGAACCACCCTCCTGATTCTGGTGGTGATCGCCGCCGGGTTCTATTTCCTGATCCTTCGCCCCCAGCGGCAGAAGCAGCGGGCCGCCCGCGAGGCCGTCAATCAGTGGGAGATCGACGACGAAGTCCTGACCGCCGGCGGGATCGTCGGCCACATCATCGACATCGACGGCGACCGGGTCACCCTTGAGACCAGCATGGGGGCATCCTTCGTGGTGCTGCGCCAGTACATCATCCGGAAGCTCAACGTCGAGGTTCCCGGCGCGGATGACCACGATGAAGACGACGAAGAGTATGAACACGATGAAGACCACGACGAAGACCACGACCACGAGGTGGAAGGCGAGGGCCACGATGACCCCGACCACCCGGCCCAGGGGGGCGATGCACATGACCAGGTCGACGACCACGACCACGATGCCGACGGCGGCACCGGTGACGGTGCCGGCGAGGACAAGCCCAACGGCCCCGGACCCAAGAAGACAACCTGACCAACGATGAAGAACAAGCGCGCCCTCTGGGCCAGTTTGATCAGTATCGTGCTGATCGCCGCGATCGCGCTGGGAGCCACCTTGGCGGCGGGGTGGTCGCCGAAGCTCGGGCTTGACCTCGAAGGCGGCCTGTCGGTCGTCTACAAGACCCACACCCCGGTGACCTCCGACCAGCTCAGCACGGTGGTGTCCATCCTCAACAGCCGGGTCGCCGCCGGCGGGACCAGTGGGGCGAGTGTCGGCAGCCAGGGGAAGAACGAGGTGGTGGTGTCGATCCCGGGTGAGAAGAACACCCAGAAGGTGCTGGCGACCCTGGGCAACACCGCCCAGCTGTTCTTCCGACCGGCCCTCTGTTACGCCCCGCCCTACACCCCGGCGAAGGGCAGCACCCCACCGACCGGCCCGTTGCCGACCTGCGCGGCCGGCGCCCAACTGACCGCCACCAATCTGGCGGTGAAGCCCGACTCCAGCAATGTGAACGGCTACACCAGCAATGCCAACAGCATCCAGGCCGATCCCCAGTTCGCCGCCTATCCGTCCACCTCGGCCACCAGTGACGACAAGAACGCCACCGTGCTGCTGCCCGGCTCCTCCGCCTCGCAGGGCACCATCCGCTACGTGCTCGGGCCGGCCGCCCTCACCGGCACCGCGGTGCACTCGGCATCGGCCCAGCTGGTCAACAACCAGTGGGCGGTCAGCATCGTCCTCACCAGCGCGGGGAGTACCGCCTGGGACACCCTTTCCCAACAGCAGTTCCACGCCATCATCGGCATCGACCTCGACGGCCAGGTGATCTCCGCCCCCATCACCCAGCCCAGCCAGGCGTCGTTCACCTCCTTCAATGGGCAGGTGCAGATCTCCGGCAGCTTCACCCAGAGCCAGGCCCAGACCCTGGCCACCGAGTTGAACTTCGGGTCGCTCCCGGTGAAGCTCGACCGGATCAATGTCCAGACTGTGTCCCCGACCCTCGGGAAGGCGTCGTTGCAAGCCGGGCTGATCTCCGGTCTGGCCGGGCTGGGCCTGGTCATGCTCTACATGCTCTTGTACTACCGACTGCTGGGTGTGGTGGTGGTCTCCGGCCTGCTGGTGACCGCCGGTTTGCTGTGGGCCATCATCGCCTTCATGGGGGAGCAGTTGAGCACCACCATCGACCTGGCCGGCATCATCGGAGTGATCGTCTCCGTCGGTATCACCGTTGACTCCTACATCGTCTATTTCGAGCGATTAAAGGACGAGACCCGTTCAGGGAGAACCGTACGGACCAGCGTCGACAAGGGATTCAAGAGCGCGTTCCGTACCGTGCTGGCCGCCGACGCGGTGTCGTTGATGGGTGCGATCGTCCTCTACGAGGTCTCCATCGGGCAGGTACAGGGGTTCGCCCTCTTCCTCGGCATCTCGACCCTCCTGGACATCTTCGTGACCTACTTCTTCACCAAGCCGTTCGTGATCCTGCTGGGTCGGAGCCGGGGGGTGGCTGAGTCCGGCCGGGTGGGCGTGGCCGCCGGTCTCGGGGTCCTGGCGGAGGACCGGATATGAGCGCCCGCCGCCGGACTCGCGAAAACGGGACCGAGGCGACGGTGTCCGACGACACCGAGCTCGAGGACGGCGAAGGGATCGAGGATGTCGACGGGGATGAGGATGTCGACGGGGATGGGGTGAGCCCCGACGAGCTGGAGGCCGAATTCGACGAGGAGTTGGAGCACGCCGCCGAAAAGCGGTCCGACCCGAAGGGTCCCAACGCCTTCATGCGGCTCTATCGGGGCGGGACATCGTTCGACTTCATCGGCAACCGCAAGTGGTGGTTCGCCATCTCCGCCATCGTCATCCTGGCCGGGTTGATCTCCCTCGGCACCCGGGGACTCAACGAGGGGATCGACTTCAAGGGCGGCAGCTCGTGGACGGTGGCATCGCCGTCGATGACGGTGGCCCAGGCCACCACCATTGCCAAGGCGTCCGGCGTGGCCCAGCCGACGGTGGTGTCGTTGACCAATCAGGTCACCCACGTGAAGCAGATCCAGGTCCAGGCCGACCTGAATAACCTCTCAGGCACCAAGCACCAGGCCACCGTGTTCAACCTCCAGTCCGCGCTGGCCAAGGCGGCCCATGTGCCGGTCTCGAGTGTGTCGATCAACGATGTCGGGCCGACCTGGGGGGGTCAGGTTACCGACAAGGCCATCGAGGCCCTGATCATCTTCTTCATCGTGGTGGCCATCTACATCTCCATCCGCTTCGAGTTCAAGATGGCGGTGGCCGCCATCATCGCGGTGATCCATGACCTGGCCGTGACGGTCGGGGTCTATTCGCTCTTCGGGTTCCAGGTGACTCCGGACACGGTGATCGCCGTACTCACCGTCTTGGGGTATTCCCTCTACGACACGGTGGTGGTCTTCGACCGAATACGGGACAACGCCACCGGTCTCGGCGCGTCCGGCCGCATCTCCTATTCGGACATGGTCAACCTGTCGATGAACCAGACCCTGGCCCGGTCGATCAACACCTCGGCGGTGGCCATCGTCCCGGTGCTCTCGGTGCTGGTGGTCGGCTCCATCTTCTTGGGGGCCACCTCGCTGCAGGACTTCGGGCTGGCCCTGGTCATCGGGCTCACCAGTGGGGCCTACTCGTCGATTTTCATCGCCTCCCCGTTGTTGGCGCTGATGAAGGAGCGAGAGCCCCGCTACAAGACCATCCGCCAACGGCTGGAGACCCGGGGCGACCGGGTCGGCATCCTCACCCCGGCGGCCGCCGCCGCCATGGTCGGCGCCGCCGCCAACGCCGGCGGACGGGGAGCCAGTCGGAACCGGCCCCAGACCTCCGGGGTGATCCGGCCCGGCGGGGGGGCCAAAGCCTCCCGGTCGACCGGGACTGCCGCCAGGTCGGCGGGCACCCCCAAAGCGGGGGGAGCCCGGGCCGGCAGCGGCCAGTCCGCCTCGTCGACCGGTGGGGCGCGCTCGGGTCCGGGGTCGTCCCGTCCAGGCGGCAATCGACCGCCACCCCGTCCCCGCAAGGGCAAGGGCAAAGGCGGCAGCAAGCGCAAACGGCGCTGAATCGTCCTGATCCGCTGCCGGTGGCGGGTACCGTGTAGTGATGGCGTTGGCTTCACCAGTACCCCACGAGGGGATCGATACCAAGGGAATCGACTTCCTGGTTGGATCGACGCTGCCCGAGGCCGAAGCCGTCCTGTTGGTCCCGGTGGTGGAGGCATTTCTCCGGCGCCACCCGGGGGCGGAGACCTCGATGATCGTGCGGGCGGCCGAGACCGCCACCGCCGCCCACGCCGGCCAGCTGCGGCGATCGGGTGAGGCCTACGTCACCCATCCCATCGCCGTCGCCGGGATCGTCGCCGAGTTGGGCCTCGACGCCCAGACGGTGGCCGCCGCCCTCCTTCACGATGCGGTGGAGGACACCGGGGTCACCGCCGAGGTCATCGAACGCGACTTCGGGCCGGCAGTGGCCGGCATCGTCGACGGCGTCACCAAGCTCGACCGACTGCAGTTCGACTCCAAGGAGGCCCAACAGGCAGCCACCGTCCGCAAGATGTTGGTGGCCATGGCCAACGACTGGCGGGTGCTGATCATCAAGTTGGCCGACCGGCTCCACAACATGCGCACCTTGTCGGTGATGCCGGAATGGAAGCAGCGTCGCACCGCGCAGGAGACGATGGACATCTACGCCCCGCTGGCCCATCGCCTCGGCATCCAGGAGATGAAGTGGCAGCTGGAGGACCTGGCTTTCGCCACCCTCCACCCCAAGCGGTTCGCGGAGATCGAGCAGATGGTGGCCAGCCGGGCCCCCCTGCGGAACGAGTACCTGGCCCGGGTGATGGTGGCCGTCCGGGAGCGCATCGCCGCCTCCGGGGTGACCGCGGAGGTGACCGGGCGCCCGAAGCACCTGTGGAGCATCTACGAGAAGATGGTGGTGCGGGGCAAGGAGTTCGACGACCTCCTCGACCTGGTGGGCATCCGGGTGATCGTCGAGGCGGAGAAGGACTGCTGGGCGGCCCTCGGATCGATCCACGCCATCTGGCCCCCGGTGCAGGGACGCTTCAAGGACTACATCAACTCGCCGAAGTTCAACCTCTACCAGTCGCTCCACACCACCGTGATCGGCCTGGACGGCCAGCCCATCGAGGTCCAGGTCCGCACCCACGAGATGCACCGCCGAGCCGAGTATGGCATCGCCGCCCACTGGGGCTACAAGGAGAACGCCACCCAGGGGGAGGGCGACCGCTCGACCGGGTCGAAGGCCAACAAGACGGTCAAGCCCAACAAGGTGGGCCGGGGGCGGGGGTCGAAATCGGACGGGGCGGAAGACGTCCGGCGGGTCCTCGGGTTCCGGACCCCGAAGGGGGGCAAGAGCCAGAGCGCCAAGTCGGGGCCGGGCATCACCGACGCCCAGCGGTCGGAGATCGCCGAGCGGGACCGGCGGGCGGAGCGGGTGGCGCTGGCCAAGGA
Organism: Acidimicrobiales bacterium; assembly: GCA_036268775.1. Lineage (GTDB taxonomy): Bacteria > Actinomycetota > Acidimicrobiia > Acidimicrobiales > RAAP-2 > DASZIT01. The sequence continues at coordinate 63,332 of DATATM010000035.1, forward strand.
GACCTCGTCGACCACCTCGGAGATCGAGTGGATGCAGCGCATCGTCGACTTCCAGAACGAGACCACCGACCCCATCGAGTTCCTGGAGGCGTTGAAGCTCGACCTCGAAGAGGACGAGGTCTACATCTTCACCCCCAAGGGCAAGGTCATCGCCCTCACTGCCAACGCCACCCCGGTCGACTTCGCCTACTCCATTCACACCGAGGTGGGGCACCGATGTATCGGCGCCAAGGTCAACGGGCGGTTGGTGCCGCTCGACACCAAGCTGTCCTCCGCCGACACCGTAGAGATCTTCACCTCCAAGGCGCCGACCGCCGGGCCGTCCCGCGACTGGTTGAACTTCGTGGCGTCGTCGAGGGCCCGTTCGAAGATCCGGCAGTGGTTCTCCCGGGAGCGGCGGGAAGACGCCAAGGAAGTCGGACGGGAAGAATTGATCAAGGAGTTGCGGCGGGACGGCCTGCCGGTCCAGAAGCTGGTCTCCGACAACGCCCTCTCCGACCTGGCCACCACCCTCAACTACGCCGACCTCGATGCGCTCCACGCCGCCATCGGCGACAACCGGGTGTCGGCCCGGGCAGTGGCCCAACGCCTGTTGCGGGACCTGCGGGGAGGGGTCTACGAGGAGCAGTTGCCGGTCACCGCCCGCCGCCAGCCGATGGCCCCCCGGCCCGGACGGGGATCGGCGGTCGGGGTCTACGTCGAGGGTCTCGACGACCTGATGGTCCGGCTGTCCCGGTGCTGCACGCCGGTCCCCGGCGACGAGATCATCGGGTTCGTCACCCGGGGCCGCGGGGTGTCGGTCCACCGGGCCGACTGCGCCAACGCCGCCTCGCTGGCCTCCCGCTCCCGCGAGCGCCTCATCGAGGTGGAATGGGATCACCGGTCCTCGGGGGTGTTCGTCGCCACCATCGAAGTGGTGGCCATCGACCGCTCCAGCCTCCTCAGCGATGTGACCAGCGTGGTCTCCGAACATCACCTGAACATCGTGGGGGCCAACACCCAGACCGACTCCGATCGCATCAGCCGGATGCGGTTCGACGTGGAGCTCGGGGATCCGGCTCATCTGGAGTCGGTGCTCAACCTCATCCGCCACCTCGACGCCGTCTACGACGCCTACCGCATCCTCCCCGGAAAGAAGGACTGAAGCCGCCATGGCCGGCGATAGCACCGCGGCGCGCGCCCCGAGTGGCACCCACGACGTGCTCTGGCCCGAGTCGACCCGGTGGGAGTCGTTGATCGCGGCGTTCGCCGGACAGGTGGAGCGGGCCGGCTACGGACTCGCCCACACCCCGATCTTCGAGGACGTCCGGGTGTTCCGCCGGGGCATCGGTGAGGGCAGCGACGTGGTCGGCAAGGAGATGTACGAGTTCGAGGACCGGGGCGGCCGCCACCTCGCCCTCCGTCCGGAGGGCACCGCCCCGATGGTGCGGGCCTTCGTCCAGCATCGTCCCCCCACCCCCTGGAAGGCCTGGTACGTCACCCCGGCGTTCCGGTACGAGCGGCCCCAGGCCGGTCGCTACCGCCAGCACCACCAGTTGGGGGTGGAGGCCATCGGCTCCAGCGACGCCGACCTGGATGTGGAGGTGGTGGCGCTGGCCGACGGGGTGTTCCGCTCGGTCGGCCTGTCCGACTTCACCCTCAAGCTCAACTCGATGGGCGACGCCGTCTGCCGGCCCGCCTACATCGCCGAGCTCCAGGCCTATCTGGCCGACCGGCGGGAGAAGCTCTGCCCCGAGCACCGCGACCGGCTCGATGCCAACCCCCTCCGGGTGCTCGACTGCAAGCGCCCCGAGTGCCAGGAGGCCCTCGCCGACGCCCCCCGCCTGGTCGACCACCTGTGCGACGACTGCGCCGCCCATTTCGCCCGGGTGCGGATCGGCCTCGAGGCGGTCGGGGTTCCCTACCAACTCGACCACCGGCTGGTCCGGGGGTTCGATTACTACACCCGCACCACCTTCGAGTTCGCCTCCGGCGCCCTGGAGTCGGCCCAGAACGGGATCGGTGGCGGCGGCCGCTACGACGGGCTGGTGGAGATGCTCGGCGGGCCCGACACCCCGGGGATCGGGTTCGGAATCGGCATCGAGCGCCTGCTGCTGGCCTGTGACGCCGAGGGGGTGTACCCGGTCGATCCCCCGGAGCTGGATGCCTTCGTGGTCGACCTGACCGGTGGGGACGTGGCCCGGGACGTCACCACCACCCTGCGGCGGGCCGGGCTGCGGGCGGACCGGGCCTTCGACGGCCGCTCGATGAAGTCGCAGCTGCGGTCGGCCGACCGGTCGGGGGCCCGGGTGGCGATCATCGTCGGCCCCGACGAGCTGGCCGCCGGTACAGTGTCGGTTCGGCCGCTTCGCACCCCCGGCGATCAACAGACGGTGCCGGTGGCCGACGTGGTGGCCGCGGTCCGCGCCACCCCGTGAACGGCACCCTCGGCCCGGAGCCGCCGGCCTCGAAAGGAACCCTCTGATGACCGCCAATTCCGGATCGCTCGACGCCACGTCGATGCGCACCCACCTGTGCGGTCGGGTCGGACCGGCCGACATCGGGAGCACGGTGCGGGTCTGCGGCTGGGTGGCCAAGCGGCGTGAGCACGGCGAGCACCTGGCTTTCATCGACGTCCGGGACCACACCGGCATCATCCAGTGCGTGATCCCCGGCACCGTCGACGTCCGCAGTGAGTACGTGGTGGCGGTGGAAGGTCGGGTCCGTCCCCGTCCGGACGGCACCGTCAACCCGGACATCCCGACCGGGGAGGTGGAGATCGGGGACTGTGTGGTCGAGGTGCTGGCCGTCGCCGAGCCCCCGCCGTTCGTGGTGGACGACCGGGTGGAGGTGGAGGAGACCACCCGGCTGAAGAACCGGTTCATCGACCTGCGCCGCCCGAAGATGCAGGCCCACCTGCGCCTCCGGGCCCGGATCAACGCCGCCCTCCGATCGGCCATGGAGGACCAGGGGTTCGTGGAGGTGGAGACCCCGCTGCTCTGGGCCCCCACCCCCGAGGGCGCCCGGGAGTTCGTGGTCCCGAGCCGGCTCCATCACGGTTCGTTCTACGTGCTGCCCCAGAGCCCCCAGCTGGCCAAGCAGTTGCTGATGGTGGCCGGGTTCGACCGGTACTTCCAGATCGCCCGGTGCATGCGGGACGAGGACCTCCGGGCCGACCGGCAGTTCGAGTTCTCCCAGCTCGACCTGGAGGCGTCGTTCGTCTCCCAGGACGATGTGATGGCGTTCGTGTCGGAAGCGGTGTTGCGGGCCGCCGAGGTGGCCACCGGCGAGCGGCCGGGCCCGGTCCCGCAGATGACCTGGGCGGAGGCCCTCGACCGCTACGGGACCGACAAGCCCGACCTCCGCTTCGGGATGGAGCTGATCGACCTGTCGACGGTGTTCGCCACCACCGAGGTGAAGGCGTTCGCCGCCCCCACCGTGAAGGCGCTGGTGGTCGAAGACGGAGCCGGGTTCGGACGCTCCCGGCTGGACAAGCTCACCGACCGGGCCAAGGGGTTGGGGGCCAAGGGGCTGGCCTGGTTCCGGGTGACCGACGGCGGAGAGGGGTCGTCCCTTGGCCTCGACTCACCCCTCGACCGCTTCCTGTCCGACGAGGAGCGGTCAGGGTTGCTGTCCGCCACCGGTGCCGCGGTCGGCGACCTGGTCCTGGTGGTGGCCGATGAGTACCGGCTGGCTTGCTCGGTGTTGGGCCAACTCCGGATCGAGCTCGGTGGCCGCCCGGTCAGCGAAGGCCCCTTCCGTTACCTCTGGGTGGTCGACTTCCCGATGTTCGACGGCGTCGACGCCAATGGGAACCCGATCGCCGCCCACCATCCGTTCACCATGCCCCACCCCGAGGACCTCGACCGGCTCGACTCCGACCCGGCGTCGGTGCGCTCGCAGGCCTATGACCTGGTGCTGAACGGGTGGGAGCTCGGGTCCGGCAGTGTCCGTATCCACCGGGCCGACATCCAGAGCCGGGTGTTCGCCGCCCTCGGCATCAGCCCGGAGGAGGCGGAGGCCCGCTTCGGCTTCCTGCTTGGCGCCTTCCGCTACGGGGCGCCGCCCCATGCCGGCTTCGCGGTGGGCATCGACCGGCTGGCCGCCATCTTCGCCGGCGAGGAGAGCATCCGCGAGGTGATCGCCTTCCCCAAGACCCAGTCGGGCTCCGACCCGATGACCGGGGCACCGAAGCCGTTGGCGCCCGGACTGCTGGCCGACGTCGGGCTTCGGCCCGCCCCGGCCAAGGACTGAGCACCCGCCGGTGGCAGGCGACCTGTTCTCCGATGCCGCCGACCAGCGACTGGCCGCCCGGGCACCGTTGGCCGCCCGGTTGCGGCCCCGCACCCTCGACCAGATCATCGGCCAGCAGCACCTGATCGGCCCAGGGGCCCCGTTGCGGACCCTCATCGAGTCGGACCGGTTGACCTCGGCCATCCTCTGGGGCCCTCCCGGCACCGGCAAGACCACCCTCGCCTCGGTGGTGGCGGCAGTCACCGCCAAGCACTTCGTGCCCCTCTCGGCGGTGAGCGCCGGGGTGAAGGACGTGCGGGAGGTGGTCGACGGCGCCCGCCGGCTCCTCGGCGAGCAGGGCCGGGGCACCATCCTCTTCCTCGACGAGGTGCACCGGTTCAACCGCGCCCAGCAGGATGCCCTGCTGCCTTCGGTGGAAGAGGGCCTGCTGGTGCTGATCGGGGCCACCACCGAGAACCCGTTCTTCCAGGTCAACGCCCCACTGCTGTCCCGCTCCACCCTCTGGCGGCTGGAGCCGCTGTCCAACGAGGAACTGGCGATGGTGGTGGCCAGGGGGGCCGACGCCGAGGAAGGTTCGGTGGAGCCCGACGCGGTGGCCGCCCTGGTCGGTCTGGCCGACGGGGACGCCCGGGCCGTCCTCACCACCCTGGAGGTGGCCCTGGCGCTGGCCGGAACCCGTCCGGTCACCATCGAGGACGTCGAGCGGGCCCGGCACTCCCGCCTCCAGCACTATGGCGAGGACGCCCACTACGACCAGGTCAGCGCCCTCATCAAGTCGGTCCGGGGCTCGGATCCCGACGCCGGCCTCTACTGGCTGGCCCGGATGCTGGAGTCGGGGGAGGATGCCCGTTTCATCGCCCGCCGGCTGGTCATCCTGGCCAGTGAGGACATCGGCGAGGCCGACCCGCTGGCGCTGGTGGTGGCCGATGCCGCCGCCCGGGCGGTGGAGTTCGTGGGTCTCCCCGAAGCCCAGCTCAACCTGGCCCAGGCCGTCGTCCATTTGGCCACCGCTCCGAAGTCGAACCGGGTGACGGTCGCCCTCGGGCGGGCCCAACGCGACGTGCGGGAGGGCCCCCGGGGGGAGGTGCCCACCCATCTCCGCGACGCCCACTACCGGAGTGCGGCCGCCATCGGGCACGGGGAGGGGTACGTCTATCCCCACGATGAGCCGGGAGCCTGGACCGAGCAGCGGTACCTTCCCGACGAGCTGGGGGACGCGGTGTACTACGAGCCGAGCGACCGGGGCCACGAAGCGGTGGTGGCCGACCGCCTCCGCGGCTGGCGCCAATCCGGTTCCGAGACGGCACCGGAGGATCCTCCTGACGGGGACGGCGCCGGCTCCGGCGATGGTCCCGGCGCCGCGAAGGAGGAGCGGATTTAGGCCAGACTGGCGACCATGAACCGTGGATCGATGCGAAGGACCGCCGCCCTCGGCGTGGTCACCCTGGCGGTGGTCGGCATCCTCGGCGCTTCCCAACCGGCCGGTTCGGCATCGTCGGGGTCGGGATCGGTGCTGGCCCCCCTGGTGAAGCTGGTCGGGTCGGTCCCCCTCCTGCCCTCGGGGGCCTCGGTGCTCGGCCCCACCGATCCGAATGCCCAGGTGTCGGTGGACGTCTCCCTCAAGCCCCGTGATCAGGCCGCCCTCGACACCTTCGTCCGCGACGTCTCCACCCCCGGTTCGCCCGAGTTCCGGCACTACCTGAGCCCCGGTGCGTTCGGTCCTCGGTTCGGGCCGACCGATGCCACCCTCACCGCCGTTCGCAGCTGGCTCTCCACCACTGGGCTCCAGGTGGGGGCGACCAACCCGGGTGGACTCCTCATCCCCGTCTCCGGCAACGCCAGCCAGATCGAGCAGGCCTTCGGGGTGTCGTTGGTCGCCGCCCGGCTGCCGTCGGGGAGAGTGGCGAGGAACAACACCACCACCCCGAAGGTGCCCGCCAACCTGGTCGGTGTCCTCCAGGGGGTGATCGGGCTCAGCACGGTGGTGCAGCCCCACGCCCAGATCAAGACGGCCCGCCCCTCGGCGACGGCGGCGACCGGTGGTGGCACCCTCGCCGGCGGGACCTCGGGTCCGACCGCGACTCCGAAGGTCAGCGCCAACGCGGTGACCGCCCATGCGGTGCCGACCGCCTGCGCGGCGGCCAGCGCACTGCACCCGGTCGGCTACACCGCCGACCAGGTGGCCAACACCTACGGCATTTCCACCCTCTACGGCCAGGGCCGGACCGGGAGCGGGGTGAAGGTGGGGATCTACGAGCTCGAGCCCTATACCCCGAGCGATATCGCCGCCTATCAGAGCTGCTTCGGCACCAACGTGAGCGTGCAGAACGTGAAAGTCGACGGCGGGGCGAGCGGATCCCAGGGGGGCGAGGCCGCCCTCGACATCGAGGACGTGGCCAGCATGGCCCCGGGGGCGTCGATCGTGGTGTACTCGGGCCCCCAAGGGGGGAACGGACCCATCGACATCTACGCCCGAATGGTGGGGGATGACGCCACCCAGGTCATCACCACCAGTTGGGGGATCTGCGAGCCCCAGATGGATCCCGGGCAGCAGGCCGCCGAGTCGTCCCTGTTCGCCCAAGCCTCCGCCCAAGGCCAGACAGTGGTGGCCGCCTCGGGGGATGCCGGATCGTCGGATTGCTACAACCCGTCGGTCATCCTGGGTGGGGACAACTCGCTCCAGGTGGACGATCCCGCCGACCAGCCCTATGTGACCGGCGCCGGCGGCACCTCGATCCAGTCGGCGGGGTCGCCTCCGACCGAAACCGTCTGGAACTCGGGACCCGGCACCGGCGCCGCCGGCGGAGGCGTCTCCACCGACTTCGCCCAGCCGTCCTGGCAGTCGGGGGCCGGGGTCGACGCCCCCAGCGCCACCTCGGTCTGCAATTTGAACGGAAGGTCCACCTGTCGGGAGGTGCCGGACGTCTCGGCGCTGGCCGATCCGGCCCACGGGTTCATCAACTTCTGGGGCGGCAGCTGGGGGGTGGCCGGCGGCACCAGCGTGGCGTCGCCCCTGTGGGGGGCGCTGCTGGCGGTCATCGACCAGGGGCAGCCCGCCACCGTCGGGTTCGCCAACCCCGCCCTCTATTCCTGCGGACCCTCCGGGTTCAATGACGTCACCGCCGGGAACAACGACTTGTTCCCGGTCCTCACCACTGACTACTCCGCCACCCCCAACTACGACGTGGCCAGCGGTTGGGGATCGCCGGCGGCACCCACCCTGGCCGCCAACCTGTCGGCCGGCTCGAGCTGCACCAAAGGCCTGCCCGGGTACTGGCTGGTGGCCTCCGACGGGGGCATCTTCTCGTTCGGCCATGCCGGCTTCTACGGTTCCACCGGCGCGCTGAACCTCAACCGCCCGATCGTGGGTATGGCCGCCACCCCCGACGGCGGCGGCTACTGGTTGGTGGCCTCCGACGGGGGCATCTTCTCCTTCGGCGACGCCGGGTTCCACGGCTCCACCGGGGCGCTGAGGCTGAACCGCCCGATCGTGGGCATGGCCACCACCCCCGACGGCGGCGGCTACTGGTTGGTGGCCTCCGACGGGGGCATCTTCTCCTTCGGCGACGCCGGGTTCCACGGCTCCACCGGCGCCCTGACCCTCAACCGCCCGATCGTGGGCATGGCCACCACCCCCGACGGCGGCGGCTACTGGTTGGTGGCCTCCGACGGGGGCATCTTCTCCTTCGGGGACGCCGGGTTCCACGGCTCCACCGGGGCGCTGAGGTTGAACCAGCCGATCGTGGGGATGGCGGCGGTTCCCGGTGGTGGTGGCTACTGGTTGGTGGCCTCCGACGGCGGCATCTTCGCCTTCGGGAATGCCGGGTTCCACGGCTCCACCGGCGGGACGCCGTTGAACCGTCCCATTGTGGGGATCTCGGCCACCGCCGATGGTGCCGGTTACTGGTTGGTGGGTTCTGACGGCGGTGTCTTCACCTTCGGCGACGCCCGCTTCTTCGGCTCCACCGGCGCCTTGGTCCTCAACCGGCCTATCGTCGGCATGGCCTCTACCTGATCCGGTCGCCCAATGCCGAAGGGCCTTGTCCCGACGGGCTCCGGGCCTCCCGAACCGGTGTCAGACCCGGCTTGAATCCACATTCTGACTTCGACGGTGGGCTTCAGGGAGCGGTGAGTTGGGCAACGATGGCGCCGCTATCGATCCAGACTTGTTCGCGGCTGATCAGGCCGTCGCGGAAGCCGAAGACATGGAGGATGCCGAAGGTGACCCGTGTCAGCCGAGGACCTGTGGTGGGAGGCGTCGCTCGCCGCCATCGAGCGGACGATGGCGGAGGGCGAACAACGTGTAGAAGCCTCGGGAAGGGACCCCCAGGTACGTCTCGAGGCGCTCATCCGAAGCGTCGAATTCCAGATGCTCGACGACCAGGTGCCCGACCGGCGCATCACCTTGATCGCCCAGGAACAATGGTTCCGCCAAGCCGACTCACCCCAAAGCAAGCGAGTACCGATACGCCAAGGCTGGCGCAACGCTCAGATCCGGCACGCCATCGCCCCCGTAGAGGGCGAGGTTCCCAAGAAAGATCTCGACCGTATCGCTCACGCCCTGGCGCTCATCATCGGCAGCGAAGCCATGATCTCTCTCACCGACGCCGTAGGACTAGATGTGATCCCACGGAGGTTGTTGACAAATAGGGGCCCTGCCTGATCGTTTGAGGTTCGACCAAGGACACCAAACGAAGAGGGAGGGCCTTGTGGCTCACGCTAGGGCAAAGCTCACGGTGCTGGGAAGGAAGGGGCCGAAGGAACGTCGACCTCGGGGCCGGGGAAGTCCCGCCCTCCGGAGCCGAATACCGGCAGCCGACGGGGTGCAGGCAAACACTTCGAGCCAGGCCAGAACCGCCCTAAGCTACCTAGACATGTCCGCGGGCCAGACTGCCATCCTCATCGCCTCCGTGGCCTGCGTGGTGGCCGTGCTGGTTCTCCTCGGAATCATGGTTTCGTTGCGCCGCCAGGTCCGGGAGCTGACGAACGTCACCGAGGAGCTGCGGGGTCAGTTGGTGCCGATGGCGGCCCAGGCCCACCGGGTGGTGGACCAGGCGGCCACCGAGATGGAGCGGGTCGGTGCGGTGCTGGATTCCACCGAGTCGGTGCACTCGACGGTCGACTCGGCGTCCCGATTGGCCTACCGGGCCTTCGCCAATCCGGTGGTCAAGGTGCTGGCGGTGAAAGCCGGGGCCGCCGGGGGGATGCGTCGGCTGGCCTCCGGGCCTGGCGCCAACGGGGCGAGCACGCCCACCCGACCGGTGGGGAAACCGTCGGGAAGCCACGACAAGAAAGTCCGCCGACATGATCCCTAAGCGTCCATTCTGGTTGGCGATGGGGGCGGCCGTGGGCGCCGGATCGTCATTGTGGATCGAGCGCCGGGTGCGCCGGACCGTTCACCAGGCGGCCAGTCGCTTGCAACCCGACGCGTTGGCGTTGGAGATCGGGAGATCCGCCCGGCAGGTGGCGGAATCGACCAGCGAGCGGGTGCGCAGCGCGGTCTCGGTGGGCCGGACCGAGATGCAACAACACGAGGAAGCTCTCTGGCAGGAGTTGGCGGAGCGAAGGGTGGCCCCCGATCGGGCGACGCTTCCCGATGCCGATGAGTGGTTGACGGGAACCGCCCCACAACCGGGGCCGTCGGCCCCCGTCCGGCGCCGTTCGCGGGTCGGCGCGACGAAATCAGCCTCTCACCTGGGCAACTAAGCTCTGTAGTCGTGACCTCTGGCACGACGATGACTGCTGACCAACTTCGCTCCGCCTTCACCAGCTTCTTCGCCGACCGCGGCCATGTGGTGGTGCCGTCGGCCGCGTTGATTCCCCACGACCCCTCGGTCCTGTTCACCATCGCCGGCATGGTGCCGTTCAAGCCGTTCTTCGTGGGGGACGAAACCGCCCCCTGGCCGCGGGCGACCTCGATCCAAAAATGCTTCCGGACCGTCGACATCGACGTGGTCGGTCTCACCCGCCGGCACTGCACCTTCTTCGAGATGTTGGGGAATTTCAGCTTCGGTGACTACTTCAAGGATCTGGCCATCCCCTACGCCTGGGAACTGGTCACCGACGTGCTGGGGATGGACGTCGACCGGTTGTGGATCACCGTCCATGACAGCGACGACGAGGCCGAGCAGATCTGGCGCGACGGGGTGGGAGTGCCGGCGGACCGCATCCAGCGGTTGGGCGACGACAATTTCTGGAAGATGGGGGAGACCGGCCCCTGTGGGCCCAGCTCGGAGATCTTCTTCGACATGGGGGCCGAGTACGGGGAGCCGGGAGGCCCGGCCCACGGCGGCAGCGAGCGGTTCGTGGAGATCTGGAACCTGGTCTTCATGGAGTCCAACCGGCGCGACGAGCACACCATCGAGCCGCTGCCCCGGCCCAGCATCGACACCGGGGCCGGCCTCGAGCGGATCCTCCCGATCCTCCAGGGGGTCGACTCGATCTTCGCCACCGACCTGTTCGTGCCCATGATCGAGGAGGCGCAGTCGATCACCGGCCGCCCCTACGGCGAGGACGAGAAGACCGATGTGGGGCTCCGGATCCTGGCCGACCACGGCCGGGCGATGTCGATGCTGGTGGCCGACGGGGTGCTGCCCGCCAACGAGGGACGCGGCTATGTCCTCCGCCGGATCATCCGGCGGGCGGTCCGGCGCGGCCGGCAGCTGGGTGTCGACCAGACCTTCACCCCCCGATTGGTGGACGCGGCCATCGGCACCCTGGGGGCGGCCTATCCCGAACTGGCGGAGAGCCACAGTCTCATCGCCGATGTGGTGGCTCGGGAGGAAGAGGGATTCCTGCGCACCCTGGCCACCGGATCGTCCATCCTGGAGGAGCAGCTGGCGTCGGGGGCGGTGACCCTCCCCGGGGACGTCGCCTTCAAGCTCCATGACACCTACGGGTTTCCGGTGGAGCTCACCGTCGAGATCGCCGAGGAGGCCGGCGTCGAGGTCGACCTCGCCGGGTTCGAGGCGGCCATGGAGGCGCAACGGAGCCAGGCTCGCGCCGCCGCCCGGAGCGGCAAGGCGGCGGCCGGACAGGATGCCTACCGCTCCATCCTCGACAACGAGGGTCAGTCCCAGTTCATCGGCCAGTATCCCGACAGCTACTCGGCCCCCACCCGCATCGTCGGGGTCCTCACCGATGCCGACCCCGCCCATCCGGGTCAGGCGGAGATCTTCCTCGACCGCACCCCCTTCTACGCCGAGAGTGGTGGTCAGGTCGGCGACACCGGGACCATCGTCACCGAGACGGGGACCGCCCTCGTCTACGACACGGTATACGCCCTCCCCGGCCTCACCGCCCACCGGGCGCGGATCACCGGCGAGGTGTTCGCCGGCCAGGATGCCCTGGCCACCATCGACGCCAGCCGCCGGGATTCGCTCCGCCGCAACCACACCGGCACCCACCTCCTCCATGCCGCCCTCCGGAACGTCTTGGGCGACCATGTCCACCAACAGGGGTCGCTGGTGGCCCCCGACCGGTTGCGGTTCGACTTCAGCCACCCCGGCTCGGTGGCGACCGAGGAGCTCTCCGCGGTGGCGGCCATGGCCAACGCCGACGTCCTGACCGATTCCGAGGTCATGGTGATGGAGACGACCAAGTCGGAAGCCGAGGCGATGGGGGCGCTGGCCTTCTTCAAGGACAAATACGGCGACCGGGTGCGGGTGGTGCGGGCCGGGCCTCACTCCATCGAGTTGTGCGGCGGGACCCATGTCGGGGCGCTGGGGATGATCGGACCCATCCGGGTGGTCTCCGAGTCGTCCATCGGCTCCAATACCCGCCGGATCGAAGCGGTGACCGGGCAGGGGGCATTCGATCGCATCGTGGCCCGGGAGGGCTTGCTGAGTGAGGCGGCCGAACTGCTGCGCACCGAGCCGGAGAACGTGCCGGATACCATCGAGCGATTGCTGGAGCGGCAGCGCACCGCCGAGAAGGCGCTCGAGAGGCTGAAGAGCCAGCAGATGCAGGGCGACGCCGCCGCCCTGGCCGCCGAGGCGGTCGATGGGGTGGTGGTCGCCCGCCGGGACGGTCTGGCGCCCGACGAGCTCCGTGACCTGGCCCAGAGCGCCCGGAAGCAGGCCGATCTGCGGGCGGTGGTGCTGGGAGGGAGTCCCGACGGGGCCAAGGCGGCGGTGGCGGTGGCCGTCAATGGCGCCACCGCCGGCGCCCCGTCCGACTCCGGCCTTCACGCCGGGAACCTGGTGAAGCGGGTCGCCCCCCTTCTCGGGGGCGGCGGGGGCGGCTCGCCGGAGGTGGCGGTGGCCGGGGGCCGGGATCCCTCCGGGATTGACAATGCCCTGGACGAAGCCCGGAAGGCCCTGGCGGGTGGGTGATGGTGAGGAGGGCGACCGGGGGGATGGCGCGTCGGGATCCGGGATCACCTTGGTGACCGGTGGTCGAGCGGTCGGCATCGACCTGGGCAGCCATCGCATCGGGGTGGCGGTGACCAACTCCGGTCGGACCCTGGCCTCACCGAGGACAACCCTGGCGCGGTCGGGAGACGCCGACCGCGATCGTCGCGCCTTGGTCGACCTGGTGATCGAGGAAGAGGCCACGGTGGTGATCGTCGGCCTGCCCCTCTCGCTCGACGGGTCCCGGGGCCGGGCGGCGATCGACGCCGAGGCGGAGGCAGCTGCCCTGCGGCCGCTGTTGGGTACCTACGGCATCGGGGTGGAACTGTTCGACGAGCGGCTCACCACCGTCACCGCCCACCAATCGCTGGGGGCGGGGGGCAAGAACAGCCGGGCCCGGCGGAAGGTCATCGACCAGTCGGCGGCCACCGTGATGCTCCAAGCCTGGCTCGAAGGCCAGAGGGACGCCGGGTGACGACCGGGCCACCCGAGGATCCCCACGATCCGGACCGTCCGGAGCCTACCGGAGGCACTCCCCCCGGGACCGATCCGTTTGCCGGTTCCTTCCCGGCCTGGGAAGGCTTCGGGGCCGGGTCCGACCCGCTGACGGTGCCCACCTCCCAGTTCACCCCCGATCCCGATGACCCGGACGGGACCAGGTCCGAGGCGAGGTCGGGGCCCGCCCACCGACGAGGCGGCGGCAACCCCAGCACCACCCTCTTCGCCCACCACCCCTACCGGATCGCCGGAGCCGCCTTCCTGCTGGTCGTCCTGGTCGTGGTGGTCGGGGGCTACCTGTGGCTGAACGGGGAAGCCAACCCGTCGGGGCCGAAAGGGGCACAGGTCATCGTGTCGGTGCCGAAGGGGGCGGGCATCAGCTCGTTCTCCGGCACCCTCCAGAAGGACGGGATTATCGGCAGTTCGTTGGCCTTCCGGGTCTGGATCAGCGTCCACGGGGACCCGGGAGTGTTCACCGGGTCCTACGCCTTCAACAAGAACGACAGCTTTGCCACCGTCAAGAGCGTGCTGGCCAGCGGGCCCAATGTCTTCGACCTCGAGGTGCCGCCCGGGTTCACCGTCTCGGAGGTGGCCACCCGGATCGGCCAGTTCCCGGGGCACAGCGGATCGGCGTTCAAGGCGCTGGCCACCGGGGGCACCGTCCACTCGCCCTGGCAGCCGGCCGGGGTGACCAGCCTCGACGGGCTCCTCGGCACCGGGAGCTATCAGCTGGTCCCCGGTGAATCCGACACCCAACTCCTCACCCAGATGATCGACCGGTTCAACGCGGTGGCCAACAGTCTCAACCTCACCGGGCGATCGGCAGCCCTGGGGCTGAGCCCGTACCAGGCGATCACCATGGCCTCCATCGTGGAAAAGGAAGGGGTCATCCAGAAGAACCTGGGCCCGGTGGCCCGGGTGATCCTCAACCGCCTGGCCAAGAACATGCCGCTGCAGATGGACTCGACGGTGCTCTACGCCGAGGGGCGGGATGGGGGAGCGGTGACCAGCACCGACCTCAAGCTGCAGACGCCGTACAACAGCTACCTCAACAACGGGCTCACCCCCACTCCGATCTGCTTCGCTTCGGCCGCCGCCCTGCAGGCCGCTCTCAATCCTCCCGCCGGATCCTGGCTGTACTTCGTGGTGGTGGACCAAGACGGCACCGAGGCGTTCTCCGATACCTACGCCCAACAGCTGGCGAACCAGGCGCTCGCCACCCAACGCGGGCTTCCGTAGCCGGCGTGGCGACCCCACCGGCGGTGCCGGAGTCGATGGTGGCGGAGTCGGTGGCGAAGCTCGGCCTGTCGGCCGCCAGCGCGGTGGTCGGCGTCATCGGGGACCCGGTGGCCCACTCGTTGTCGCCCCGCCTCCACAACGTGGCCTTCGCCCAGCTGGGCCTCGACTGGGTATCGGTGGGCTTCCGGGTGGTCGATGGGGATGCCGCCGCCGCCCTCCTCGGGGCCCGTTCCCTCGGAATCCGGGGACTGTCGGTCACCATGCCCCATAAAGCCGCGGTCGCCGCTCACGTGGACCGGCTGACCGGGATGGCCGAGCGGGTCGGGGCGGTGAACTGCGTGACCAACGTCGACGGCGTATTGACCGGCGACAACACCGACGGGCGGGGTCTGGTCGAGGCATTGCGCCGCGGCGGCCACTTCGATCCGGACGGGCGCCGGTGCCTGGTGGTGGGGGCCGGCGGAGCCGCCCGGTCGGTGATTGCCGCCTTGGCCGACGCCGGCGCTGCGGAGGTGGTGGTGGTGAATCGAACGCCAGAGCGGGCGGTAGCCGCCGCCGCGCTGGCCGGTTCGGTCGGTCGGGTGGGTGGCCCCGAGGCGGTGGGTGATGCCGACCTGGTGGTCAATGCCACCCCAACCGGGATGGCCGGGACCTCGGCGCCACCGGGACCCGAGGGGCTTGACCGGTGGGCGCTCGATCCCGCCCGGCTGGGCCCCGGCCAACTGGCGGTGGACCTGGTGTATCACCCGGCCATCACCCCCTGGTTGGAGGCGGCCCGGGGCCGGGGCGCTCAGGTCCTCAACGGGCTGGGGATGCTTGTCCACCAGGCTGCGCTGCAACTTGAAACCTGGACTGGCCAGGAACCCCCGGTGGATGCCATGTGGCGAGCTATTGGGGAGTTCGCCTCCGAGTAACCTTGTGCCCCGAGCGCCATGGTGAACTACGCCCCTGCACACGTTGGCCGCCGGCCTCGAGATCTGACTGCCCGGTTCGACGTGGTCCTGGTCGGGACATCGTTGCTCCTGGCCGTCACCGGAGTGGTGATGATCTACTCGGCCACCCGGGGGAAGTTGGCCCTCGCTGGAGTCGATCCGCATTACTACCTGAAGCGCCAGGCCATCTTCGTGATCGTCGGGGTGGTGGTGATGGTGGCGCTGGCCGTCTTCGACTACCGGCGACTGGAGCAGATCAGCACCATCCTCTACGTCGGGACCCTCCTGGCGCTGGCTGGCGTCTACGTGGTGGGAAAGAGCGCGCAGGGTTCCCAGCGGTGGTTCCCGCTGGGTCCGTTCCAGGTGCAGCCCTCGGAGTTCGCCGCCCTCACGGTGATCGTGGCCATTGCCACCTACTGCGCCCGCCGCCGCGAGGGGCTGGAGTTCCGGGACCTGGTCCGCCTCCTAATTCTGGCCGCTGTACCGATTCTCGTTATCATCAAGCAACCCGACCTCGGCACCGGCATCGTCCTCAGTGTGGTTCTGGTGGTGATGCTGGCGGTCGCCGGTATGCCGGGTCGATACCTGGTGATGGTAGTGGTCGGGGCCGTGCTAGTCGTCATAGTGGCTCTCCAGGCGGGACTCCTCCAGCACTATCAGATCGCCCGGCTGACCAGTTTCATCAACCCCAACGGAGCCAGCTCGACGGCCACCTACAACGTGACCCAGGCGAAGGACGCCATCGGGGCGGGGGGGCTGTTCGGCAAGGGCCTGTTCCGTGGCGCCCAGACCAACCTCTCCTATGTCCCCTTCCAGCAGACCGACTTCATCTTCTCGGCCGTGGGTGAACAGGTCGGTTTCGTCGGCTCGAGCCTGCTGCTGTTCCTCTACGGGGTGGTGGCCTGGCGGATCCTCCGGACCGCCCAGTTGGCCCGGGACGAGTTCGGTCGCCTGCTGTGTGCCGGCGTCTTTGCCCTCCTGGTGTTCTCGGTGTTCGAGAACGTGGGCATGAACATGGGAATCATGCCGGTGGCCGGCATCCCGCTGCCCTTCCTCTCCTACGGGGGGTCTGCCTCGGTGGTCTTCTTTGCCGCGGTGGGAATCACCGCCAGCGTGCATTCCCGGAGTCTCCGATGACCGGGACATCGAGTCAGCCGGTGGTCCCTCCTCCCCTCCAGGTGCCGGACGAGCCTCCCGCCCCGAAAGTCGCCGACGTCGCCGCCACGGCCGAGGTCAGCGGGCTGGAGGTGGCCGCCGAGCCAGAGGGGGCCACCGAGCCAGAGGGGGCTACCGGGCCAACCGAGCCGCTGGACGGCGCTCCGGCCGAGCCGGTGGAGGCGGGCAGCGATCCCGACGTGGCGTCCGACACTCCCGACGGGGGGCCGGTGTCGACCGCCTCGATGGGGGAGTACCGGATGGCCATCGTTACCTCGGTGACCGTCGACCTTCCCGTCCAACACCCCACCGTCGTCCTGCGGGAGACGGAGTCGCCCCGCCGCCAGCTGTCGTTCTCGGTCGGCCTCCAGGACGGGATCGCCATCTCCCACGCCCTCCGCCGGATCCCCACCCCGCGCCCGCTCACCCACGAGCTGGTGGCCGACATCCTGTTGGCCTTCGACATCGATGTGGTGGCTGTCCGGATGGTGGGCCGACAGGGCAACACCTACTTTGCCGAGCTGGATCTCCGGGGCCGCCACGGCCGCTCGGTGCAGTCGTGTCGCCCCTCCGATGCCATCACCATCGCCCTCCGCCAACCGGTGCCGGTGCCGATCCTCATCGACTCGCGGTTGTTCGAAGTCCTGGGCGACGTCGACCCCAGCTGACCGCCGCCTCGCCGGATCCCCGCCACCGGAATCCAGACGCGTGGCACCCCGCTGAGTCAGCCCCGGGGCCCGGCCAACAGGGCTCTTCGAGCCTCCTCGGTTTTTTCGAACTGCTCTTTCTCGTCGGCGTCGGCGGAGGTGGCGCCCTCGTCGGAGATGCGCATCAGCAGCGCGATGAGGACGTAGTTGGCGATCAGCGCCGATCCTCCGTAGGAGACGAAGGGGAGGGTGATCCCGGTGAGGGGGAGCAGCCGGACCACGCCGCCGATGATGAAGAAGGCCTGGAAGCCGATGATGACGGTCAACCCGGTGGCCGCCAGCTTGGAGAACTCGGACTTGGCCGCCTGGGCGGTCCGCAAGCCGGCGCCGACGATGAGGAGGAAGGCCACCACCACCATGGTGGAGCCGAGCAGCCCCATCTCCTCGCCGATGCCGGCGAAGATGAAGTCGGTTCTCACGTTGGGAATCTGCCACGGTGAGCCGAGGCCGAGACCGGTGCCCCCGATACCGCCGCTCCCGAGCGAATACCAGGCTTGGCGGAGTTGGTCCCCCGGGTCGAGGGGCTGGATCACTTTCCAGGGATCGAGCCAGGTTTCCACCCGGATGTGGGTCTGGGCGAAGTAGTGGGAGGAGATATAGGCACCGATGCCGAACAGCACCACCCCGAGGACCAGATAGCCGGTGCGGCCGGTGGTCACCCACAACAGGGCGATGAACAAGGTGAACAGCAAAGCGGAGAAGCCGATGTCGTGTTCGAGGCTCATGACCCCGATGGCGAAGACCCAAGCCAGGCCGATCGGCACCAGAGGCCGGGGATCGAGGACCAGCCGATTGCCGAACCGGGCGGTGGGGATGGTGAGCAGCTCCCGCTTTTCGGCAAAGTAGGAAGCAAAAAAGATGCAGAGCACGATCTTGGCCAACTCCACCGGTTGGAACTCCAGCGAGCCGATATGGACCCAGAGCCGGGCACCGTTGATGTTGGCCCCGAGGTGGGGGATCAGCGGCATCAGCAGCAGGATGACCCCGCCGACCAGCAGCAGGTAGCGGTAGCGGTCGAGATCCCGGGCTCGGCGGACGACGGCCAGGGTGAGGACGTAGGCGCCGACCCCCACCGCGGTCCAGGTCGCCTGCAACGGCGCGTAGTGGGTGGCCGTCCCCAGATCGATGCGGACGATCATCATGTAGCCGATGCCGTTCAGCAGGAAGGCGATCGGGAGGATGGCGGCATTGGCGTTGGGGGCGAAGATGCGATTGGCGATGTGGGCGGCGGCGGCCAGGACGAACATCAGGACCAGCAGCGGAATCGAGTCGGAGGGCAGCTTCGAGGTGTTGCCCAGCACCATCAGGGTGTAGGCGGCGATGATGATGAGGGAGGCGAAGACGAGCAGGCCCAGCTCGGTCCGCCGGCGTGCCTTCACCCCCCGGATGCGGCGTTTCGCCTGAGGATTGCGCAAGGTGAGCACCGACACGGGGGCGATCCTACTGGCGCACCCGTCAGGGTTGCGGACACCCGTACCGCCGGTGGGCCGACCCCCCCACCCCGGCTGGCGCCCGGATTCGGCCGCCCGGAGGGTTCATCGATCGTCAACCCCTTCCCCGGGTGAACGGAGGTGACCTGGGGGTTTGAATCCGGCGGGTAGCGACCCGATCAGCCGGTGGGTCCATCCAGGGGGAACGCCCCCTGGGCGGAATCATGGTGGTCGGGAGCCGGCTCCCCGCTCTGACGACCGGGATCGCCGCCCGGGATCCGCGCGGCGTCGGAACGGGGGTCGACCGGTCCAGAGTGCCCATTGGTGTTCGGATCGCCGGCCTCGGGACTCCGGTCGCCTTCGCCCTCGGCGGCGTCGCTGCGACGCCGAAGCTGGTAGCGGTGGAGGAAGAACAGGTGGAGCCGCCGGTACATGGTGCCCCGCTCGAACTCGAGGGAGGCGTAGGACAGCCCTCCGAAGGGGATGGGCAGCCAGAAGTTGACTGCCCGGTAGGCCAGGACCG
>DATATM010000036.1:0-63373 GCA_036268775.1 Acidimicrobiales bacterium
AAAGCCGATCAACTCGACGATCGGAACCGTCCGACACCGCTCCCCGGCGGTTCCCGAAACAGGAGTGAGTCCGGGCGGCCAGCCGGGCCGAAGCTGACCCGGCGGAGCTCTGCGTTAGTGGAGCCGGGTCAGGGCCTTCCGCATCCCCCGGATCGCCTGGCCCACCCGCTGCTCATTCTCGATGAGGGCAAAGCGCACATGACCGTCCCCACCGGGGCCGAACCCGACGCCGGGAGAAGTCGCCACGTCGGCTTCCTGCAACAGGTACTTCGAGAACTCGAGTGAACCCATCTCCTTGTATGGCTCCGGGATCGGCGCCCACACGAACATGGTCCCCTTCGGTGGCGTGATCTCCCACCCGATCCGGTTCATGCCGTCGCAGAGAGAGTTCCGCCTCGACTGGTAACACTCGTTGATGTACTTCGGGTAGTCCGGGGCCTCGTTCATCGCCACGATGGCGGCGATCTGAACCGGCTGGAACGTCCCGTAGTCGAGGTAGCTCTTCAGCTTGGTCAGCGCCTGGACGATGGCGGCGTTGCCGACCATGAACCCCACCCGCCAGCCGGCCATCGAGAACGACTTGGTCATGGTGTAGAGCTCGACGGCCACATCCTTCGCCCCCGGGACCTCGAGGATGGATGGCGGCCGGTAGCCGTCGAAGGCAATGTCGGCGTAGGCGAAGTCGTGCACCAGTACGACGTCATGCTCCTTGGCGAACTCGACGATCCGGGTCATCCAGGCCAGGTCGACACATTCGGTGGTCGGATTGTGGGGGAAGGACAGCACGATGACCCGCGGCTTGGGCCACGCCGACTCCCACGCTTCCATCAGGTTCCCGAAAAACGCTTCGCCGGGGGCCGCATCGCTGGCGTCGTTGCCGCCGAGCAGCACGTGGCGAACATCGGCGCCGGCGAACAGCGGCGCGTAGATGTGGATCGGGTACGACGGTGACGGGACCAGGGCGGTGTCGCCTGGGCCGACCAGGACCCACATCAGATGGGACAACCCCTCCTTGGCTCCGATGGTGGTCACCACTTCGGTCTCCGGATCGATGGCGACGTCGAACTTGCGGAGGTAGAGGTTGGCGATCGCCTGACGGATCTTCGGGATGCCCCGGCTGGCGGAGTACCGATGGTTGCGGGGGTTGTGGACGGCTTCGGCCAACTTCTCGACCGCTACGTCCGGAGACGGCAGATCGGGATTGCCGAATCCCATGTCGATGACGTCCCGGCCGTCGTGGCGGGCTGCAGCCTTGAGGTCGTTCATGGTGGCGAAGACGTACGGGGGCAGTCCGTTTATGCGGCGAAACTCCATCCCGAAAGGCTACCCGCGGGTGTAGGCCTCCCTGTGACGGTCAACCCGGCCGGTCCTGGGCGGCGATGGACGCCACTCCCGGCGGCCACGGTCAGCGCAACGCGGCGGCCGCCTCGGCGATGACCGCGAGCGAGTCGGGCCAGGCGCAGACGGCCCAGGTGGCTCCCGCCTCGGCGAACTCCCGCAGCCGGGCTTCGACCTCGATGGCGTCCCCTTCCACCGGACCCCCCCAGGTCGTCTCGTACCCGGCGGCCGTCATTTCGGCCACCCGGAGCACATCCGCCTCCCACAGGTTCACCGCCCCGCCAACGGTGCGGGCCAGCTGCGAGGTGGATGGCAGCCCGCCCCCCACCCACACCTTGATCCCGCGGGCCTGCACCGCCACCGCTACCGACGCCAGACGGACCCGCCTCTCTTCGGCCGGCTCGAAGGGGAGGCCGAAGGCCTGGTTCTCGGCCTGGCTCAGCTTGTCTCCGGTACCGAGGCCGGCGATCAGCCGTCCGCCGGAGATGGCGTTGAGGCCGACCAGCATCTCCACCAGCACATCGTCGGGGAGCAGCCCGATCCGGGCCACGAAGGTGCCGATGTGGATGACCGAGGTCGATGCCGCCACTGCCCCGAGGAGCGGCCCGGAGGAAATGGCCGGGCGTCCAGGTTGACCGATCGGCCAGAGATGGTCGAAACAGAAGACGCCGTCGAGGCCCAACTCCTCGGCCCGACCGGCGGCGGCGATGGCGGTGTCGGCGTCGTCTCGGAACTGCGGCAAGGTGACGCCGACCTTCATATCGGCCGTCGTTGCCGGATCACGCCAGCGACTCGACCCGGACCTTCAGATCCCGAAGGGCAATCGACATGATGCGACTTTGGGCCCGCATCTTGATGAATCCGGGGAGCGGCACCTTCATCTCCACCTCGAGGTAGTAGGTGACCTCGGTTCCCCCACCGGCCGCCGGCTCGAAGACATACCGGCCGTCCAACTTCGAAGTGATGTCGCCGCGGGTCTGCACCCACGACAGCACGTTCGGCGCCGCGCTGTAGTCGTAGGCCAAGGTGTAGCTGGTGCTCCGACCAAAGGCGGCGGCGCGGAAAGTAACCAACTGCGGACGCCCCTGGTCGTCGCGATCGTGGACGGTGACCTCTTTGATATCGGCTGCCCATTGCGGGTAGGCGTCGAGGTCACTGCTCACCGCGAAACAACGCTCGGGGGTGGCCGACACGGTCATCCGCTCGGTGGCTACTTCCGCCACGTTCAGTCCTCCTGATTGGGTTGGGTTTGCAACATCGGCTGCCACACCAGGGGTCAGCCTTCCACGTCTGCGAGCGCCGCGGCCAGCCTAGGGGCGAGGTGGTCATAGTCGAAGGATGCCTCGGCTCTCCGACGTGATTCGGTGCCCATGCGCCGGCGCAGGTCGCCGTCGTCCAGCAGGCCCCCGATGGTTCGCACAACCGTAGCGACATCGGTGGGGCGTTTGACCAGAAATCCGGTCGACCCGTCGATGACGGCTTCGGCGGCTCCCCCCGAATCCCCCGCCACCTGGGGAACTCCCGCCGCGGCGGCCTCCACGAAGACGATGCCGAAACCTTCTTGCTCGAGACCCAGCCACCGGTTGCGGCAGAGCATGACGAAGACGTCCGCAGCCCCGACCAACCGGGGCAGTTCCTCGTCGGACACCCCTCCGAGCAGCCGAACCGGAGCTTCCTGGTCGACGATCTCTGCCGCCAGGCGTTCCCGGTCCCGTCCCCGGCCGGCGATGGCCACCACCAGATCGGGGACCGAGGCACGCAACCGGGCGGAGGCGTCGATGAGGATGTCCATGCCCTTGCGCGGCACCAACCGGCTGACGCTCACCACCAGGGGTCCTTCCTTCGGCAGCCCGAGGTCGACCCGGGCATCCAGGCGCTCGGAGTCGGAGAGCGGGCGGAAGCGGTCGAGGTCCACCCCCGGCGGGATCTCGATCACCGGGGGCATGCCCCGGCCCCGCAGCGCCCGGTCAGCCTCGGCGGCCGGATAACCGCCGGCCGACACCACCAGAGCACTGTGCCGCAAGGCGGAGGCCAGCAGCTCCCGGCTGCCGGGTAGCCGTCCCGGAATCGCCACCTCCGCGCCGTGGAGCACCACCGCATAGGGAAGGCCGAGCCGCGGCCCGATGATCCCGAGGGGAAAGGCCGGGTCGATGACCACCAGCGAGGCGCCGACCCGTTCGGCGGTGGCGCGGATCCGGCGCACCAACCCCGGCGTCGGAGCCAGCACCCGGCTGGACGTCCGCTCGATGCGGATGCCCCGATCGGCCTGTTGACGGTCGAACTCCGCCGCCCCCGGCGAGGACGAGGCGGTCAGGACCACGAAGGAGGCGGGGTCCATCCGCCGCCACAGCTCCCACAGATAGGCCTGGATCCCTCCCACCTTGGGCGGGAAGTCGTTGGTAACCAAGAGGTGCGTCACGCCACGCGACCGACCAGATCGTCCCGTCCCAACTTCTGGGCTGCCCAGGCCGCATGCTCGATGATCATCGGGTCGGGATCGTCGAGGGCACCACGAAGCGCCACCTCGGTGGCCGGGTCGTCCCCGTCCCCGATGTTCCCGAGGGCCACCAGGGCGTTCCTTCGGAGGTAACGGGGCTCACGCCCGGCGATGTACCAGCGGCCGTGACGCTCGAGGAGTTCGGCATCCGACGACCCGAGGAGGCCGAGCAGATCGACGTCGGCCTCCCGGTCGGACTCCCCCGGCGCCGGCGGATCCCGGCGCTCGGCCAAGCGGTTGATGGGGCACACCGTCTGGCACTCGTCGCACCCGTAGATCCGGTCTCCGAGCGCATCCCGGTACTGCTCGGGAAAGGAGCCGGGCGCCTGCACCAGCCAGGCCAGGCACCGTCGGGCATCGAGAACTCCCGGGGAGACGAGCGCCCCGGTCGGGCAGGCGGTCATGCAGCGCGCACAACTTCCGCAGCCGCTGCCGTGGGCGGCGGGGGTCGAGGTCGCAGTTGGGGCTTCGGTTGGAGCTGGCTCCAGAGGAGCATCGGTGACGACACTGCCCAGGACGAACCACGATCCGAGACCCGGAAGCAACAGCAGGGAGTTCTTCCCGAACCAGCCGAGCCCGGCCCGGTGGGCCGCGGCCCGATCGACCAGCGCATTGTCATCACAGACGACGGTGGCCCGCCAACCATCGGCCCGCAGCCGTTCTGCCACCGCCGACAGAGCCAGGCGCAGGGAGGCGTAGTGGTCGCGCTGGGCGTACCGGGCCACCCGGGCCCGGGGCCGTGGCGGTGACCCGGCGGGGTCATGGCGGAGGTCGTCGGCGTCGGCGCCCGGCTCGACACCGTCGTCGCGGCGATACCCCCAGGCGCCTACCACCAGCGAGCGGGCGCCGGGAAGGGTGCGGGTCGGGTCGGTGGAGCGTTCGGGGTTGCGATAGGTGAACTGCATCCCACCGTGGAGGTCCCGGCCTCGACGATCGAGCAGGTCGCCAAGCGTCTCAGTAAAGGCATCGGCACTGGTGAACCCGACCGCCGCCAACCCGTGCGTTCGACCGATGGTCGCCAACTCCTCGAGGAGTTCATCCTGGTCGGCGACATGTTTCCCGTCGAGGAGATCACCGGCGAGGAGGGAGGCACCCCCCTTGCTGCGATCGTCTCGTGAGTCGGCCAGGGCCATGCTCCATGCTGGCACGGCCCTGGCCAGGACGTATCCCAGGCAGGACCGGCCCCCTCGATCAGCCTCAGCCCACCTGGCGCGAGTGGCGATTCCGCGGCACCAGGCCGGCCTGCTCGAGCAGCCGTACCGCCCGGGCCTCGTCGGCGTCGATGACCACCGCGTCCTCGGGCTGCCGATCCATGATGAAGCTCACCACGCAGTCGTCGCACACCGAGGTGTGCTGGTGCTGGCAGTCGGCACAGTCGATGGTGAAGGCTTCCGGCGGGATGGGCCGAGCCGTCCCGTACGTCGGCGGCGAGACCCGGGTGGTCCTGGGGTTAGGGGTGACGATCATGATGCGTCCTCCTGGGCTGACGTTGACGGGAGAGGTTCCATGTCCCGTTCAGCATGAGCCGAGGGTGTGACATCGCCCCGACGCCCGCCATTTCTCCTGGTCAGCCCAGCTGTCCGGTGCGGCGGCGCGGCGACCGAGCCGCCGAACAGACCGCCGGGATCCGACCGGACCTGTCAGTACCCGGCGTCGGGGTCGACCCCGCCGATGAGCTCCCGGCCGGCGGCGAACCGCTCCACGTTCTCGCGGATGCGCTCGGCCAACAGCGGGCGGATCATCTCGATGGTGTCGGCGGTGTGGGGAGTGATGATGCAATTAGAGAGGTCCCACAACGGGTGACCATCCGGCAACGGCTCGGGATCGGTGACATCCAGGGCGGCGCCGGCGATCGACCCGGAAGTGAGCGCGGCCACCAAGGCGTCGGTCTTGACGTGGCGGCCCCGGGCCACGTTGACCAGCCAGGCCCGCTCGTCCATCAGCTCGAGCTCCGCGGCACCAATGATCCCGGTCGTCGCCGGACTCAACGCCAGCGCCAAAAACACCACCAAGGCGCCGGGGAGGACGTCGTGGAGCTCGGAGGTGGTGACGGTCCGGGCAGCTCCGGGAACCGGGTCGGCCTTTCGCCTGACCACGGTCGCCTCCACCCCGAACGGAGCCAACTGCTCCAGCAGGAAGTGGGTGATCCCGCCCCCGCCCAGGATGGTGACCTTCTGGTTGTAGAGGCTGCTTCCGGCCGGGATACCCCAGGATCGGGCCTCGACCCGGGTCCGGAGCAACCGCAGGCCGGCCAGGGCGAGGGTCAGGGCGTGCTCGGCCACCGGCTCGCCGTAGGCGCCCTTGGCGCTGGTCCACTGCCGGTCATGGCCGAGGAGTCCGGCTTCCACCGCCAGCTCGACGCCGGCGAACGGCAGCTGCACCCACTTGGCCTGTGGGGCCGTCTCCAACGCGGCGGACAGGCCGGCCATGTCGGCCGAGTCGAGCCAGACCACCGCGTCGGGGCCGTCGCCGACATCGACCACCGTCCCGCCGCCCTTC
Source organism: Acidimicrobiales bacterium (assembly GCA_036268775.1). GTDB lineage: Bacteria > Actinomycetota > Acidimicrobiia > Acidimicrobiales > RAAP-2 > DASZIT01. The sequence continues at coordinate 6,335 of DATATM010000036.1, forward strand.
TCCACAGCTTCCACCGCGAACCTTCCGGGCTTGGGGCCAATGGCGACACGGGGACCTCGGGGAGCAGCCATTTCTTCACGTTACCGAGTGCGGATGGGTCCCGAGGGCGCCCCGAGCGGGCACCCACCACATTTGCTTCAATGGAGGAAAATCGGGGTTATCGAGGGGGGATGAGGGAGAGCGATGATCGTTCAGTTCAACGTGCGGGACTTTCTCGATCGCGCCGAGGCGGCCTACCCCGACCGCCAGGCGGTCATCGACGAGCCCGATCAGCCGGCGTCGTCGTGGGGAACCTTGACCTTCGGCGAGATGGCCGAGCGGGCACGGGCCCAGGCGGCCGGGTTCGATGCCCTGGGCATCGAACCCGGGGAGCGGGTAGCAGTGGTGTCGCAGAACTCGGCCCGGCTGCTGACCGCCTTCTTCGGGGTGTGCGGGTGGGGACGCACCTTCGTGCCCATCAACTTCCGACTGGCGCCGGCCGAGGTCGCCTACATCGTCGAGCATTCGGGGGCGTCGGTTCTGCTGGTGGATCCCGAGCTCGACGACGCCCTCGCCGGCATCCGCGCCCGTCATCGGTTCGTCCTGGGGGCCGACACCGATCCGATCCTCTATCCGTCCGGGGCGCAGCCCCAGCCCTGGGATGCCGACGAGGCGGCCACCGCCACCATCAACTACACCTCGGGGACCACCGCCCGGCCCAAAGGGGTCCAGCTCACCCATCGGAACTGCTGGGTGAACGCCGCGGTGTTCGGCTGGCACACCCAGGTGTCGGACCGCGACGTCTACCTCCACACCCTGCCCATGTTCCACGCCAATGGCTGGGGCATGCCCTGGGCCACCACCGGCATGGGCTGTCCCCAGGTGGTGCTGCGGAAGGTCGACGGCACCGAGATCCTCCATCGGATCGGACGCCACGGCGTGACCCTGCTGTGCGCGGCGCCGGCGGTGGTCAACGCGGTATTGGATGCCATCCCCACCTGGGAGGGCCCGGTGCCCGGTCGGGACAAGACCCGCATCGTGGTGGCCGGGGCGCCTCCGCCGAGCCGGACCATCGAGCGCATCGAAGCCGAGCTCGGCTGGGAGTTCATCCAGATCTACGGCCTCACCGAGACCGCGCCGCTCCTCACCATCAACCGGGGGCGGGCCGAGTGGGACGACCTGTCCTCGGCCGAGCGGGCGAAGAAGCTGATGCGGGCCGGCGCCCCGGCCCTCGGAACCGAGTTGTCCATCAGCAAGGACGGCGAGGTGCTGGCAAGGAGCAACACCGTCATGGCCGGCTACTGGGAGCAACCCGACGCCACCGACGCGGCGCTGGACGGCGGCTGGTTCCACACCGGGGATGGAGGGCTGGTGGACGACGAGCGTCATCTCCAGATCCTCGACCGGAAGAAGGACGTCATCATCACCGGCGGGGAGAACGTCTCCTCCATCGAGGTCGAGGATGCCATCTTCTCGCTGGCCGGAGTGGCCGAAGTCGCGGTCATTGGCATCCCCCATGACACCTGGGGCGAAATGGTCACGGCGCTGGTGGTGACCGATGACGGCGCCACCATCACCGAGGAGCATATCCTCACCCACTGTCGAACCCTCTTGGCCGGGTACAAGTGCCCGAAACAGGTGGAATTCCGGGACGAGCTCCCCCGCACCGCCACCGGCAAACTCCAGAAGTTCCGGCTGCGGGCGCCGTACTGGGAAGGCTTCGAGCGACAGGTCAACTGATCTGCACCGCACCAGAGACGGTAGATTCCGGCAGATGTCGGGTCCTTTCGCACCACCCATCGATCACTCCTGGATCCGGGTGTCGCCTCGGCTGGCGGTCATGCGGCGGGCGGTGCTGGTGACCCTAGGCCTGCCCGTCGCCGCCGGCATCGGCATCGGGTTTTCGTTCCTCTCCACCCTGGCCGGCGTGGTGGCCAGCGCGGCGGCTCTGGCCACCGTGGTGCTGGCCTGGTTCTCGATCGGCCGGAACCAGCGGTCGTGGGGGTACGTCGAGCGAGTGGACGACCTCCTCGTCACCCATGGGGCCCTGTTCAAGAAGCTCACCGTCGTCCCCTACGGGCGGATGCAGTTGGTCGACGTCGAGGCCGGACCCGTCGAGCGCCTCTACGGCCTGGTCCGGGTCAGGCTCCACACCGCCGCCGCCACCACCGACGCCGAAGTCTGCGGACTCACCCCCGACCTCGCCGAAGTGCTCCGCGATCGGTTGACCGCGCTGGGCGAGGCTCATGCTGCCGGGCTCTGACCCCGGCTCCAACCCGGGACCCCCCGGACCCTCGCCACCTCCCGGGAACCCGGGCCCGACGGCGGCTCCGCCCCCGCCACCTCCAGCGCCGATTACAGACCAGTCCCCTGCCCCTCCCCAACCGGACGAGACATACCGGCTCCACCCGCTGACCCCCATCGCCCTCGGCGGACGAATCCTCGGCCTCCTCGTCGTCTTCGTGCTGTTCAGCCTCTCCGAGCAACGGACGGGGAGTGGCGGAGGCGGACTCCATTGGCCCACCTTCGCCGTCTACGGCGGGATCGGATTCCTGGTCATCGTGCGGGGATTGATCACGGTGGCGGTGACCCGCTACCACTTGGTGGGCGGCGAGCTCCGTATCGACAGCGGGCTGCTCCAGAGGCGGTCGAAGCGGGTCCGGCTCAATCGGGTGCAGAGCATCGACGTCCTCGAGCCCCTCGCCGCCCGGATCTTCGGCCTGGCCGAGGTGAAGGTGACCACCGCCGGCAGCGAGCGCTCGGCGGTGCGGCTGCGCTACCTCTCCCTACGGGTGGCCCAGGCCCTCCGGGCCGACCTGCTGGGCCGGTCGACCGGGGTGGGGGAAGGGGCGCCTGAGGCCCCGGAGCGACCGTTGATCGTGGTCCCCCATGGCCGGCTGGTGGCGGCGGTGCTGCTGGAGATGATCTCCTGGCGGCTGGTGTTCCTGGCCGTCGGCCCCGTCCTCGCCGCCCTCGGCCAGAGCAACGGCCACGCCGGAACCAGCGTGGTCGGCATCGCCCTCTTCCTCGGCTTCTTCATTGTGTTCGCCCATGCCGCCTGGCAGCGGGTCAACCAGCTGTGGGAGTTCACCGTCACCGAATCCCCCGACGGGCTCCGCATCCGCCACGGGCTCCTGTCCACCGGTCGGCTGACGGTGCCACCGGGACGGATCCAGGCCATCCTCATCCACCAGCCGATGTCCTGGCGCCCGATGGGCTGGGTCCAGATCAGGATGAACGTGGCCGGCTACGGGCGGGCCTCGACCAAGAACACCACCCTGGTCCCGGTCACCGACCGGGCCTTCGCCGAGTCGCTGGTGGGGTGGGTCCTCGGGGGCGTCGACCTCAACGCCATCGCCCTGACCCGGCCGCCGCGACGGGCCGCCCTCCGGGCCCCGTTGTGGTGGCGAGGTGAACTGGCCGGATCCGACGACCGGGTCTTCGTGGTCCACCACGGGGTGCTGTCTCGCACCATCGACGTGGTGCCCCACGCCCGCACCCAGAGCCTGCGGCTGACCGCCGGGCCCTTCGAACGGGCGCTGGGGCTGGCCAACATGCACCTCGACTCCACCCCCGGTCCGGTCAAGACCCGGGCCGCCCGCCGGGATGCGGCCGAGGCCAGGGCCATGCTCGACCGGCAGGTGATCCGGGCCCGGGAGGCCCGCCATCTGGATTCGGCGCCGCCGATGCCGGCTCTGGCTCCGCAGTCCAACCAGGGGACGATGCCACGCCACCAGCGAATCAGGAGCTGACCGCCCTATAGTTTCGCCAGGTCGCCTGGGTCCCAGGTGTGGCAGGAGGAACGTCCGAGGTTTCGATCGGGCGGAAAGTAGGCCACATGAGGGCGATCCGTCTTATCGGAGCTGTTGCCGTCGGGGCGCTGATCCTGGCGTCGTGCAGTTCGAGCCCCCCTTCGTCGTCGAGCACCACCTCGGGATCCGGGAGCTCCACCACCACACCCCCGACCACCACCGGCGGGTCCGGAGGCGCGGCGCTCTCCACGGTGTGGCCGTCCTGCTGCGACAACGACCTGATCTCCATCGGCTCCGCCGCCCAGGCGGTCGGCAATGACGTGACCGTGATCGGGCAGAACAACGGCGGGTCCACCACCCAGCTGGTCGCGGATTTGCGGACATTCTCGAGCGCGGTGTCAACCGGTTTGCAGTCGTCCGTCACCGCGATGGGCACGGTGGCCAGCGGAGCCCTGGCCAGTTACAACACCGCCCTGTCCGATCTGAACACCGCCACCACCAATGCCATCCCGGCCTGCTCGACGGCCTCCAACTCGTGCATCAATGACATCCAGACCATCGATACCAAACTGAGTGCCGTCAATACCGCCGCAAAGGCGCTGACCACTGACGTCGGCTGAACGAGCCGACCGGAACCCGGCTGGAGGGACAGCTCAGCTGACCCCCGCCGAGGCCCGCACCGCCGGGGCGCCCTCGGCTCCCATCCAGCCGGTGAGCCGCTCGAGGGTCCAGGCCGGCACCTCCATCATGGGGATGTGGCCGACCCCGCGAGCGATGTCGAAGGTCCACATCGGCTTGGCCGTGCTCAGCTGCTGGGCCGCGGCCAGCGGCACCAACCGATCGGCATCGCCATGGAGCAAGAGGGTGGGCTGGTCGAGGCGCCGGAGCCGTGAGGCGAACGCCCGGGGCCGGAGAAAGTGCTGGGACAGGGAGCGGGCCGAGGCCAGATAGGCGTTGTCCAGCGCCGCCCGGTCGGCACCGGACAGAAACGCGATCTGGGCGGCGACCAGGTCAGCGGGGATGCGAGAGGGATCAACGCAGCAGGCGGCCAGCACCCGATGGACGTTGCGTTCGGCCGACAGGTACTTCCTCCGCTGGGTGAGGAACGACTCCCCAAGCCCGGGGGTGGCGCCCAGCAAAAAGCCGGCGATCGCCCTCGGGTGGGTCCAGCCCCAGTAAGTGATGGGCAGGGCAGGATCCAGGAGGATCAGACCTGAGACGGAAGCGGGCTCCCGCATGGCTTGGAGGGTGGCCACCAGTCCGCCCATGGAGTTGCCGACCAGGATCACCGGCCGGCCGGCCACTTCCTGCAGAAATCCACTCACCAACCGGCGGTGACCTTCGATGTCGGGGTTGCGGCCAGCGACCGGAGTTCGCCCGTGCCCGACGAGATCGAGGGCCAGGACCCGGCCATGACGGGCCAGCGACGGTGCCACCGCCAGCCAGTTGAGATGGGAGCCACCCAGGCCGTGCACGCAGACGAACGTCGGGCCGTCCCTCGGTCCTTCGAACTCGACGTAGTTGACCGGACCGTCGACGTCGGCGGTCAATGACTCGGGAACCGAGACCGGAAGGACCGAGCCGGAGGAGACCGGCGAGCCCGACGAGACCGGAGAGACGGGGGACACGGTCACGGATGGGACGATACCGGGTGGGCACTCCCCCAGAGTCGACCGTGGCTGAAGTGCTGAAAGACACCCGGTTCGTTCCCACATGGCATCATCATCACCGTGTCCGACCGACTTCCCCATCAAGCGAACACCACACTCGCCGACGTCGCCGGCCTCGCCGGCCTCGCCGACCTCGCCGAGCACGAACGGAACCACTGAATCGTCATGGTCGCGACTCGCACGGCGATGGCCGACGCCGCCAAGGCGCTGAGCCGGAGGGACCCGGTCGTCAAAGGGCTCATTCGACAGTTCGGGTACCCGCCCGGGCGCCCCCACATCCCCGCCTCCCTGCGGTTCGCGGTGCTGGCCCGCTCCATCCTCTACCAACAGCTGGCCGGCAAGGCCGCCGCCGCCATCGAAGCCCGATTCGTCGCCGCCCTGGGCGGGGAGGTCACCCCCGAGCGGGTGCTCAACCTCACCTTCGACGACCTGCGGGCCTGCGGGCTGAGCGGGGCCAAAGCCCGGTCGATCCAGGACCTGGCCGAGAGGGTGGTCTCCGGGCAGATCTCACTGGAGCGGATCGGCCGCCTCTCCGATGAGGCGGTGGTCGAACACCTGGTGCAGGTGAGGGGTATCGGGCAGTGGACGGCGGAGATGTTCCTGCTCGGCACCCTGGGCCGCCTCGACATCTGGCCGGTCGGGGACTACGGGGTGCGGGCCGGGTTCGCCCTCATCTGGGAGTTGCCGGAGATCCCGACGCCGAAGGCGCTGATGGAGTTGGGGGAGCCGTATCACCCGTATCGAAGCGTGGTGGCCTGGTACTGCTGGCGGGCCATGGACGCCCGCTCCTAACTGCCCCAACAACGGACGCCGCCAGGCACCCAAACTCCCCAACGATCCCGCCGTTCGCCGTCGGCCCGGGGGTGATTACGCTTCCGCTGTGCCCACTGATGCCTGGAAGCTGGCCCTGTCCAAGACGATGATGTCCGGCCTCCACCGGGCCGCCCGCCTCCAGGACCGCAAACTCCCCGACTACCCGCTGCCCACCGAGGATCCGTTCTATACCGGTGACGAGGATCTGGCCTCCCTCCCACCCGGCACCCTCCTCGACTGGCGGCCGATCCCGGTGACCGGCACCGTGATCAAGGTGGCCGCCAACGGATGGCAGATCCGGTTCCGGAGCACCGACACCGCCGGCCAGCCGATCTCCTCGGTGGCCACCCTCTACGTGCCCACCAAAAGGTGGCGCCAGGGCTCCCGGCCGCTCGTCTCCTACCAGTGCGCCATCGACAGCCTCGGCCCCAACCGCGACCCGTCCTACACCTTGAGGCGGGGCGCCCAGCGGGAGATGTTCCTCATGGCCCTCGCCCTCCGCCGCGGCTGGGCGGTGGTCACCTCCGACTTCACCGGGCCCCGCCGCGCTTACGGAGCCGGGTTGATCGCCGCCCGGATCAGCCTCGACGGCATCCGGGCCTCGCTGAAATTCGGTCCCGGCGGCCTCGACACCACCGCCCCGGTCGGGGCGTGGGGCTACTCGGGGGGTGGCCAGGCCACCGCCTGGATGGCCGAGCAGCAACCCGTCTATGCCCCCGACGTGCGCTTGGTCGCCGTCGCCGCCGGCGGCGTGCCCACCGACCGGCGGGCCCTCCGGCGGATGGACGGCGGGTTCTTCTCCGGCCTGGCGCTGGGGGCGGCGGTGGGCATCGACCGCGAGTACCCGGAAACCAAGTTGGAGGTCATCCTCAACGACGAGGGACGTCGGGTGGTGGCGGAGATCGCCGACATGACCGTCGACGAGCTGGTGGCCTACTTCCCGTTCCGGAGCCTGCGGGAGCTGACCACCGAGCCCGACCCCTTCGACACCGAAGGCACCCGTGCCACCAACGAGGAGCTCCGGCTCGGCCAGCGGCTGCCGACCGCCCCCGTCTACCTGTACCACGCCATCCATGACCAGCTGGTGCCCATTTCCGGCGCCGACGAGCTGGCGCTGATCTACCGGAAGGGTGGGGTCGACGTGACCCTGCGCCGGAGCCACCTGGGCGAGCACATCGTCGCGGTGATGGCCCTGACCCCGTCCGCGCTGCGTTTCCTGGCCTCCCGCCTCACCCGCTGAGTTTCACCCGCCGACCCTCACCCGCTGATCGTCACGCGGCCATCCCTCACCCGCTGACCCTCAGTCGCCCTTGCCGGGCTTGCCCTTGTTCCCGTTGCCGGGTCCGCCCGAAGGGAGGGGTACCGTGGTGGTGGGGGCAGTGGTCGGCGCGGTGGCGGCCGCACTCAAGCCCAACGTCGAGGCCAGGGTGGAGAGAGCCGCCTGGAGTACCGGGCCCTCGCTCGGGCTGATTGTGTGGTTCTGGACTCCATTGGCGATCGACGTTGCCGCCTGCTGCAAATTGTTGGCCGCCTGTTCGGCCTTTCCGACCGCCGCATTGGTCACCGCCTGCTCGACCTGGGTGGAGATCGTCTGGGCGACATTGGGGTCGACGGTGAGGGATGTCACTCCCGATGCCAAGGCGCCGACCAGGGCGGCCAATGACTGCGCGGCGCTCGGCGGCGCGGTGGTGGTGGGCGCCGACGTGGTGGTGGGCGGCACGGTGGTGGCCGTCGTCCCGACGGTGGTGGCGGCCGGCGTGCCGCCGGGGTTCGGTCCCAACGCCAGCAGCAGCGCCACCACCAGCGCCGCGACCAGGATGGCGCCGACGACGCCGAGCCATCGCCGGTCGACCTTCCGCTTCACCGGCCCCCCGACCAGGAGCGACGGCGGCGCCACCCGGGTGTCGGCAGGAATCCCCTGGGTGGTGCCACCCACCCCGGCTTCCGGGCTCACCAGGGTGGCCGCGCCAGCCCCAACTGCCGGTGGGCTCACCCGCGTCAGGTCGTCGACCTGGTCGACCCGGGTGGCGGCCAGTTCGGTGACCGCCCCGGCCGAGGGGCCCCAGGCGGCGGCCAGGGCCGGGGAGGTGAGCAGCGAGGCCACCTCCGGCGCGTCGAGTCGTTGGTCGGGTTGGTCATGGAGCATCCCGTTCAACAGCACCTTCCAGGGGACCGGCAGGTCGGCAGGAATCGGCACCGGCCCCGCCAGCCGGCGGGCCATCATCTCCCCCGGTGATCCCAGGTAGACCCGCTCACCGGTCAGGCACTCCAGCAGGACGAGGCCGAGAGACCAGATGTCGGCGGCCGGTCCCACCTGGTGGTCCTGGAGTTGCTCGGGGGCCATGTAGGCGGCCGTCCCCAAGGTGGTCCCGTCGAGGGTGAGGGTGGAGACGTCGACCAGGCGGGCGATCCCGAAGTCGCCCAAGCGGGCCTCCCCCTCCTGGGTGATGAGGATGTTGGCCGGCTTGACGTCGCGATGCACGATGCCGCGGTCATGCACGTAGGCGAGAGCATCGGCCACCGACGCCCCCAGCGCCGCGGTGCCCCGAGGTTCGAGTGGGCCGCGGCGCAGGATCTCCGCCAGGTCCAACCCGTCGATGTAGTCCATCACCAGAAAGGCCTGGTCGCCGCTGACCCCGGTGTCGAGCAGCCGGACCAGGCCGGGGTGGGCGAAGCCCTCCAGGGCCCGGGCCTCCTGGGCCAGCCGCCGGGCCAGATCGGGGTCGCCGGAGCGCACGATCTTGACCGCCACCTGCCGGCCGTTGTCTTCATCGACAGCGAGGTAGACGTCGGACATCCCGCCTCGGCCGAGGAGGCGGTCGAGTCGGTATCGGTCGGCGAGAACGTCGGTGGCGGATGTCATGGTTGGTGGTCAGCGGCAGGCGGGTCGGTCGGGTCGGGCAGCCACTGTGGCACGGCGGCGGGTGCCCACGGGTCCGCCTCCGGTCGAGTTTCCCCCAGCCCGGACCGGTGGCGCCAGGTCGGCCGGCGACGATGCGATGTCGTCAGATGGTTCCCCGATGCGTCCCGCACCGCCGCAGCCTGGATGTTTGTCGTCACGCCGGTCCGGGTACACCAAGTGGCGGGAAGGTTGAGCCTTGGGAGGCGGAACATCCCGCCCTCCCCGATGAAGCGAGAGGAGTCGGACATGACGACTGCTGTCAGCAACAACCAATGGCAGGACACCATGGGAGGTGTGCGCCGCCGTCCCCGGCGGGCGGAGGGCGACGTCATGCCCGCCACCCGATCGTTGTCCGCCAGCCTCTGGTCTCTGGGGGTCATCACCCTTCTTATTTCCGCTTGGGGCGGAATCATCCCTTACCTGGGACCGACGTTCGGCTACAGCGCCGACGGGGCTCCGTCCTGGTCCTGGAATCTGACCCATACGGTCTTGGCCCTGGCCCCGGGGGCCCTCGGTTTTCTGGTGGCCTTCTCCTTCCTGGCCCCCCACTCCGCCACCGGGGTGGGGCGGCGACGGGTCGGCCTCACCCTGGCCGGGCTGATCGCAGTGGTCTGCGGCGCCTGGTTCGTCATCGGCCCGTTGGCCTGGCCGATCGTCCACAACACCGGCTCCTATTTCGTGACCGCCGGCCCGCTGCGCGGCCTGGCCAACCAGGTCGGCTACTCCTTCGGTCCCGGGTTGATCCTGGCGGCCTGCGGAGCCTTCGCCATGGGCTGGGCCGTCCGCCACAATCGCCCGCTGGAGCCGTTCGGCGCTGACCCTCAGCCCGAGGTCCGGGAGGAGTCGGCGATCATCCGCACCGAGCCGGTCTCGACGCCGCTGGCGCCGACAACCGCCGCGCCGCCACCCGCCGCCGCGCCGCCAGTAGCCGCCGCTCCACCACCCGCCGCCGCTCCACCACCCGCCGCGCCGGCCGAGGGCGCATCGTCCGTCTCGCCCACCGCCCCCGCACCCTCCATGAAGCCGGTGCAATCCGGGGTGCCGGACACCAACCCGACGCAGTGACATCGGGCCGCGGGATAGGCGCCTGGGTGCCATCATCTCTGGGTGTCCGAGGACGTCGCCTGGCTGGATGAACGTCCACCGGAGCAACTGGAGGCCGGCGACTTCGTCCTGACCCGCGCCGTCCCCGGCGACGGACCCGCGCTGGTGGCGGCGGTGAACGCCAGCCTCCCCCACCTCCGGCCCTGGATGCCTTGGGCCCAGGACCCGGCCACCCCGGAGTCGATCGGGAGCTTCCTCGAAACCGCGGTTCTGCAGTGGGACGGTTTCCAGGAATTCCAGTTCACCATCCGTGAGACTCCCTCGGGGCCGATCATCGGCTGCTGCGGACTCCACACCCGGATCGGGGTTGGGGCCCTGGAGATCGGCTACTGGGTCCACCTCGATCACACCGGACGGGGGGTGGCGACGGCCGCCGCCGGGGCTCTCGCCGATGCCGCCCTCCGCCTCGTCTCGCTGAGCCGGGTGGAGATCCGCTGCGATGCCGCCAATCAGCGCAGCGCCGCCATTCCCCCCAAGCTCGGGTTCCGGCTGGACCGGACCGAATCCCGTCCTCCCACCACGCCGGGGGAGACCCATGCCCACCTGGTGTGGGTGCGCGACCCCCGGATGGCAGGTGAACAAGCTCAGGCCACAACCGGCGATCCTCCGCCCTCGGATAAGGGTTGACATGTGACCATATAGTCACCTATTGTGAGGGACGTGGACGAGGTATTCAGAGCCCTTGCCGATCCGACCCGGCGAAGCCTGCTCGACGAGCTCTTCCGTCAGGACGGGCAGACGTTGAGTGAGCTCGAAGACCGGTTCTCGATGACGCGCTTCGGGGTGATGAAGCACTTGAAGCAACTCGAAGCGGCGAGGTTGGTGGTGACCAAGCGTCGAGGCCGCGAGAAGCTCCACTTCCTGAACCCTGTCCCCATCCGGCTCGTCCACGATCGGTGGGTGAGCAAATATGCCGAGCCCTGGGCGGCGACGCTCAGTGGTCTCAAGACCCGATTGGAGAGTCCCATGGAGAAGGTGTTCGAGATCTACATCCGGACCACCCCCGAACGCCTCTGGGAGGCGATCACCAACCCCGAAATCAGGAGCAAGTACAACTTCGGGGCCGGGGTCACCTCCGACTGGAAGCCCGGCTCCCACCTGGAGATGGGTCATCCGGACGGCGGCGGGCAGCTCCTGGGGGAGGGCGAGGTCCTCGAGGTCGATCCGCCCCGCCGCCTGGTCCACACCCTGGTGGCGCTGTGGGGCGACGACGTGAAGAGGGAGGGCGCCTCCCGGGTCACCTGGGAGATCGAGCCGATTGGTGATTCCTGCCGGCTCACCCTCACCCACGATCAGCTCCGCGAGAACGCCAATGACCAACTCTTCGGCGGCTGGCCGATGATCCTCTCCGGACTGAAGACGTGGCTGGAGACGGGTGAGCTGCTCACCACCCCGGGCTCGTTGATGTACAGCTGACGCGGAGCCGGGGACGGCCGACGACCCTCCTAGGTGGCTCAACCTTCCGAGCTGCCGTCGTCCAATTGGTGGAGGCCTCCAATAGCCTGCGGCCATGGAACCCGGCCTCCGAACCCTCTCCCGTCGCCGGCAGGATGGGGCGGCAATGGGTCGCCGACGAATCAGGCTCATGCTCGCCGCACTCAGCGTTCCCGTGGTGATGGTATCGACGGGTTCGGCACCAGTCGTCGGGGCGGCGACCACGACGACGACGACAACGACAGGCGACACCTCCTGGACCGTCTACCACCACGATCCGGCCGGCTCCGGGGTGGCCGGCCCGGTAGCGTCCGTCAACTCCACCAAGGCGGCCTGGACCTCGCCCGGGCTGGACGGCCAGATCTACGGGGAGCCCCTGGTCTCCGGCGGACAGGTCTACGTGGCGACGGAAAACGACACCGTCTATGCGCTGTCGTCCTCGACCGGCGCCCAGCTCTGGTCAAGCCACGTCGGCACCCCGGTGCCCTCGGGGTCACTTCCCTGCGGCGACATCAGCCCGGTGGTCGGCATCACCGGCACCCCGGTGGTCGATCCGGCCCGGTCGGAGATCTACGTGGTCGCCGACGAATTGGTGGGGGGCAAACCCGCGCATTTGCTGGTCGGCCTCAATACCTCGACCGGCCACATCGAGCTCAGCCAGAACGTGGACCCGAACGGATCCACGCCGGCCGCCCTCCTCCAGCGCACCGGGTTGACCCTCGATGCCAACCAGGTGGTGTTCGGATTCGGCGGCAACTACGGGGATTGCTCCACCTACCGGGGATGGTTGGTCGGAGTGAGCGAGGGGGGTGGCGCCCCGGTGGACTTCGGGGTCGACTCCGGACCCGGCGAGAGCCAGGGGGCGATCTGGATGGGTGGGGCGGCCCCGACGGTCGACAGCGGGGGGAACCTCTGGGCAGGGGTCGGGAACGGGTCGGTGACCTCCGCCAGCCATGCCTATGACAACAGCGACTCGGTCCTCGAGTTGTCCTCCAGCCTCCGACTGCTCCAGTACTTCGCCCCCACCTCCTGGGCCTCCGACAACGCCACGGATTTGGACCTGTCGATGGGCCCCGCCCTGCTCAGCGACGGCCAGGTGGTGGCGTCGGGGAAGTCGGCCCGTGCCTACCTCCTGAATGGCAGTCACCTGGGGGGCATCGGCGGACAGGAGGCGGAGTTGGACGACGTCTGTTCTGACGATGTCGATGGAGGGACGGCCGTCATGGGATCGACGGTGTTCATCCCCTGCCTGAGCGGCATCGTCGCCCTGCAGGTGAGCTCGTCGCCGGCCCGGCTGCAGACCCTCTGGACATCCCAGGTGGGCGGAGGCCCGCCGATCATCGCCGCCGGCCTGGTGTGGACCATCGGGCAGAACGGCGAACTCAGTGGGCTCAACCCGACCACCGGTGCCGTCCAGCAGCAGGTCTCCATCGGCAACCCGATCAACCACTTCCCCACCCCCAGCGTTGGAGGCGGGGTGCTGCTGGCGGCGGCCGGCACCCATGTGGTCGCCTTCACCGCCACTTCGAACGCGGGGTCTTCGACCTCCAACTCGTCGACCAGCACCGTCCCCCCCACCCCGCCGGCTCAGGTGGTTACCAACGGGAGCGGAGGGATTCCAACGCTCGGGATCATTGCCATCATCGTCGGGGCGGCGGTGGTGGTCGGCGTGATGGCCTGGCTTCTCCGGCGGCGCCGGCCGAGCCACCCGCCCGAGATCCCTTAGGCGACCAGCTCGGGATTGGCCCATACCAGGCCTTCGCCATCGACCAGCTCGGCCTCCACGCCCTCGTCGACCTCGCCGACTATTGCGGCCGCTCTGTCTTCCATCGCCGCCGTGGCGTCGGCCGCGGTTGCGGGGAGGCGGACCAGTACCGCCACCATGACCAGCGCCACCAGCCCGAACAGGGCGCCGGCGCCGAAGGTGATGTCGAGCCCGTGCACCAGGGATGCCTTGGCGCCCACCCCCGAAGCCAGCTGGGAATGACCGGCCGCCGCGCTCAGAACCGTCACCAGGACGGCCAATCCGAGGGCCGCGCCCACCTGCTGGATGACGTTGACGATGCCGGAGGCGGCCCCGGCGTCACCCGGCTCGACGCCGGCGAGTGATGCCGAGGTCAGGGGGACGAGGGCCATGCCTGAGCCCAGACCGAGGAGGACCAAACTGATCAGCAGCCTCGGATAGGAGGTGCCGGCGTGGAGCTGGCTGGAAAGCAGCAGGGCCACGATCGTCATACCGATCCCGGTCATCATCAACACCTTGGGTCGGATCCGATGGACCAGACCCTTGCTGACCACCTGCGATGCCAGGAAGACGGAAACCGGGATGGGCAAGAAGCCGAGGCCGGTCCGGAGGGGTGAGTAGCCCTCCACGTCCTGAAGGAATTGCCCGAGGAAGAAGAACATCCCGTACATGCCGGCGTACATCAGGCCGCGGGAGACATTGGCCGCCATCCGGGTCCGGTTGGCCAACAGCCGGAGCGGCAGGATCGGCTCACTGGCTCGAGTCTCGACCCGGACGAACACGCCGAGGAGGAAGGCGCCCACCGCCAGGGCGCCCAGCGTGATCGGGCTGGCCCATCCGTCGGTGCCCGCCTCCACCAGGCCCAGCACGATGCCCCCCATGCCGAGCGTGGATGACAGGGCTCCGGCCACGTCGAAATGACCGTGTCGACCTTCGGTCTCCTGCAACGCGACACGACCGATGGCCCAGACCGCGATGCCGATGGGGACGTTTACGAACATCACCCAGCGCCACGACACCAGCTGGGTAAGCACACCGCCGGCGACCAGACCGATGGCACCGCCGGCGGCCGAGACGGTGGTGAAGAGACCGATAGCCCGGACTCGCGCCGGCCCGTCAGCAAACACAGTGGTCAAGAGGGCCAGCGAGGAGGGAGCGGCCAAGGCGGCGCCCACCCCTTGGAGGGCGCGGGCCGCCAGGAGCATCCAGCCGGAAACGGCAAACCCTCCGAGAAGCGAGCTCAACGAGAAGATGGCGATACCCATCAGGAAGGTCCGGCGCCGGCCGAGAAGATCCCCGGACCGGGCGCCCAGCAAGAGGAGCCCGCCGAAGGTGAGCAAATAGGCGTTGAGCACCCAGGAGAGCCCGCTCCCGGAGAAGTGGAGGCTCTCCTGGATGTGGGGGAGGGCGACGTTGACGATGGTCCCGTCCAGCACCACCATGAGCTGGGCAGTCAGGATGACGAAGAGGAACACTCGAGGGCTGGTGCGCCGGCGCCGGGGGGCGTCGGATTGGTCCGGAATGGCCCTTTTGACCAGGTGGGGGCGCGTTTGAAGAAGAGACAGAGGGGACATGGTTTGTCCGACCTTTCCGCTGATATGGTGTGGAGGTGAATCGGATGCTTCCTCCGGTTAGTATACGGAGGGATCCTCCGTTTTGCAAACGGATCGTGGATTCCGGAAAGAATGAAGGAAGATGACGGACCAATCGAGGTCGACGACAGCCACCATGGAAGAGGTTGACTCCCCCCCGGAGGACGCCGACCCGACCCGGCCGATGCGGGCGGACGCCCGCCGCAACTACGACAAGCTGGTCGCCGCCGCTCACGACGTCTTCGATCAAGAAGGCGGCGGGGCGTCGATGGACGCCATCGCCAAGGAAGCCGGGGTGGGGGTCGGGACCCTCTACCGGCACTTCCCGAGGCGGATCGACCTGGTCGAAGCCGTGTACCGCGGGGATGTCGATGAGCTGGTCACCACCGCCGAGACGGTGGTCGAAACTTTGGAGCCCTGGCCGGCCATGGTGGCCTACCTCGAGGCCTTCATTCGTTATGCGGCCGGCAAACGGCGGTTCTTGAACGAGCTCCACGAGGCGTTTGAAAAGAACCCCGACCTTCGGTCGCTGTGCCGCGAGCGCATCGACGGAGCCCTGAGCATCGTCCTGACCCGAGCCCAGGCCGCCGGCGTGGTGCGCGACGACCTCGACGGGCCGGACCTCATGCAGCTCCTCGGCTCAATGTGCATGAGTGCGACACTGACCACCGAGCAGAGTGGGCGGTTGCTGGTCGTGATCTTGGACGGGCTCCGGCCGCCCAAGTAGCGCCGGGAAGCGGTCCGCCGTCCTCCCCCGGTTGGGGACGATAACGGTCCCAGGCGGGGCGACCAACTCCGAAAACCCCTGGAACCGACCGCGTGCCACCGCGGAAGCGATCTCTAGCCAACAAACGAAGGAAAGGGCGGAACATATGTGCCCGAGCGTCGGACAGATCGACGTGTTCCAGGATCCAACCGGCATGGTCGATGCTCCCTCGGGAATCATCGTCGTCGACAGCGACGTGTGGTTCACCTGCATCGCCAACTCGCGGATCGGGCGGGTGCGGATGGAGTCCGGGTCGGTCGAAACCTTCGCCGATCCGGCTGACCTCGTCCGGCTCCCCGCCAACATCTTTCCCGGCGTCGATGGACGGGTGTGGTTCACCTGCCTGGGGTCCGACCGGCTGGGCTCGGTGGATCCGACGGCACCAGATCCGGCGCTCACGATCATGACCCATACACACCCGGACCTGAAGAAGCCGGTGGCGTTGAAGTCGTCCCCTGACGGTTGCCTGTGGTTCAGCCTGCGGGGATCCGACGGAATCGGGAGTATCGACCCGCGGCCCGCTGACCCCATCAGCACCCTGCGGGTGCTCCACTCGAGTTTGGTGGCCGGGCCGGCGGCCCTGTTCGTCGACTCCGGGGGAAAGGTCTGGTGGGTCAACGCCGACAACGGGACCATCGGGTTCCTCGACCCGGCGGCGGAACGCCCGGTCGACTCCATCATCTCCTTAGGCCCGTGGCCGGAGTTCGGCTCTCCCCGAGCTTGGGCGGTCGATCCTGCCGGATGGCTCTGGGTCACCACCCAGGACCACCCCGGCCTCCTGACCTTCGATCCCGCTGCGCCTGATCCCACGACCACGGTCCGGTGGGTGACCAATGAGCGGCTCGAGACCCCCGACGGTGTGTGGTGCGGTGTCGACGGTGCTCTGTGGTTCGCCGACACATCGGCCAATGCGATCGGTCGCCACGATCCACGCGTCCCCGGCCCGTCCTCGTGGCAGTTCTTCGGTGGCCCTCCTGATGTCGATGGCCCCTTCGACATCAAGGCAGGGGACGATCCGACCGATGGGAGTCTCTGGTTCACCAACAAGTCGGGGAACACCATCGGTCGGATCCAGGCCACCAATACCGGCCCGGGATGACCGGCTCCGTGGCTCCAGCAGACATCCCCAGGTCAGGGGCTAGCCACTTCTCCTCAGCCCGCCGAACACACCTTTCCTATGGACCAGAGCGGGTGACCGCGAGCAGAACCGGCGCCGGTCGCAGGTTCAAATGCCGCACCTCCTGGCCCGACTATTGTTCAATCTGAGTTCGTTGAGGAGCGCTGTCGCAGCGCACGACCAAAGGAGGTGAGTCCGATTCATTTTGTTCACAGTCGGGCGCTCACCCCTTCACGCTGGAGCCTCTAGAGCTTCGTCGTCATCGGTCCCTGGGTGTCCGCATCTCGGATGCCCTGAAAGGGACCAAGACATGTCGCAATTTCACGAATCGCTCCCGTCGACCGGCTGGGCAAAGCCCAATCCTTCACGCCTGACTCGGTGCAAAGTACGTCGCCCCCGCCGGTGACTCACAACGTTGCTCTGGTTCTCGGTGGTGGTGGGGCCGCCGGAAATGCCTGGGAGATCGGGGTCATCGCCGGCCTGGCCGAAGCGGGTCTCGATATGACCGCGGCCGCTGATTTGGTGATCGGCACCTCGTCCGGAGCCACCGCGGCCGCCCAGGTGCGTAGCGGTATACCGCCGGCCGATCTGTTCGCCTCGGTCCTGTCCCCATCCGGTCAACCGATCGGACAGAACCGGGAACGACCGCCAGCCCTGCCGATGGCCACGGTGTTCGAGCGGATGAGGACCATCTCCGCCGCCGCCACCTCGGCAGCCGACCTGCAGCGGGCGATGGGCGCATTCGGGTTGGAGTGCGACTCCATCCTCGGACCCACCGCTGGACAGCACCGCGCCGTGGTCGCCACCCGGTTGCCTCGCCATGAATGGCCGGACAGGCCGATGATCGTGGTGGCCATCGACGCGCACACCGGCGAACTGGCTACTTTCGACCGCGATTCGGGCGTCGACCTGGTGGATGCCGTCACCGCCAGCACCGCGCTTCCGGGTTCGTCCCCCACGATCAGCATCAACGGCACTCGCTACATCAACGGTGGCGTGCGTTCCTCCGAAAACGCCGACCTTGCCTCCGGCTATGCGAACGTCCTGGTGCTCTCGCCGTTCGGCGGACGGAGCGGGACACGGCCGGAAGGCCAGTTCGAGGGCCTGCGCCGACAACCGGAATGGGGCACGGACCTGGCAAGCCAGGTCGAGGCCCTGCGCCAGCAGGGCAGCCGCGTCGAGGTGATCACACCGGACGCCGATTCGCGAGCCGCAATGGGCACCAACCAGATGGATCCGGCAACCCGCATCCCCGCTGCCCGTGCCGGATTCGCCCAAGGCAAGCAGGAAGCCGCCCGCGTGACGTTCCTCTGACGATTGCAGCCAGACACCCAGCACTCCGCGTGTCGCCTACGAACAACCCCTGAGGGTGCAGTTCGTGCACCGGTAGAACCAGGCAGTGGGGGCATGGCTACAGAGTGGGCGCTGAGGGACTCGAACCCCCGACCTGCTGCTTGTAAAGCAGCTGCTCTAACCAACTGAGCTAAGCGCCCGAGGGCGTAACGCTACCCGCCAAGGCGTCACCCAATTCTTCCAACAGGGCGGGAGTGGCCGCCGCCAGCGGCGTGCGTCGATCGGCATGGGACAGGGTGACCAGCTCCCGGCCCAGGGATTCTCCGACCATTACCCCGGCCTCCAGGCACACCAACATGGCGCCGAGATAGTCCCAGCTCCCGAGCGAGGAGGTCCCCACCACCGCGTAGGCATCCAGGACTCCGTCGGCGACCGCACAGAGATCGAGGGCTGCCGATCCGAGCCCTCGATACTGGGACCAGCCGAAGTAGGAGGCGGGATAGCCCGAGAAGCCGACGATCGCCTCCCCCAGCCGGGTGCACCCCGAAGGCTGGATGACGCGGCCATCCCGCCGCGCCCCTCCGCCCCGGGTCGCCTCGAAGCGGACACCCGAAGCCAGGTTGACCACCACCGCCGCCCGCAGACCGTCGCCATCCACCGCACACAGGCTGGTGGCGTACCAGGGGATCCCCCGGGCGGCGTTGGTGGACCCGTCCACCGGATCCAACGCCACGATGATCTCCCGGTCACCGCCGTGGAGCCCCGACTCCTCGGACATCACCCCCAAGCCGGCCCGGTCCAGAACCGCCAGCGCGGCGGCGTCGGCAGCCAGATCCGACCGGTACTGACCCTTCCGGGTACCGGCCAGACCCCAGTCCCCCAGCCCGGCCAGAGCGTCGGCCACCGCGCTGGCGGCGTCGTACAGCACGGTGATCAGCAGTTCATCGTCCACAGGTTGACGATACTGGAGCCGATCCAGGCCCGGTAGGCTGGCTTTCCTGTGGCAGTCATCGATGTGGCCGGATACGTGGCCGATCTCAAGGATCATTCCGTCGATCATGGTTTCCATGTGCACGACGAGCGACATTTCGTGGAGACCTATTCGCTCCGCCAGGTCTGGGAAGTCGAGCTCCATCCCGAGGATGGCTGCGGAGGCCCCCTCGACCTCCACCTGGCGCTGGAAGTCGATCCCCGCACCCTGCTCTCCTTCGAGGATGCCGTCTTCGGGTTGGCCGAGGACGAGGACCCTCCCGACGAGTTCCACTTCCCCCTCACCTTCACCTGGGCGTTGCCGCCTCTGCCCCACGGACCCGACCTGCTCCGCCTGGCCATCGACCTGGCCGGCATCGGTGGGATCGAGCTTCCCCTGGAGGTGTCGGCCATCGACTCCTATGCCTCGGCCACCGATGCCGCCGAGCGCCGGCTCACCATCGTCGCCCGCTCCCCCGTCTCCCTCACCCGGGTATTGGCCGGGGAGGAGATGATGTGCGATGTCTTCGACCGGTGCCTGGCGGTCAGCCGCTACCTCCTCGACTCGGCCGGCAGCTGGTTGGCGTGAACCCGCTCCGCCTCCGCCGGGCGCCAGCCCGCTGGGCTGTCGGGTTGGTCATGGTCGTCGGTTGCGGACTCGGGCTGGCGGCCTGCAGCGGGAACGGCAAGGCGCTGGCCCAGGCCGCCTGCGTCCACGTCAACCGGTCGATCGCCCTCTACAACCAGGCGACCACCGATACGGACCCGACCACTGCCGAGACCCTCAACCGGGAGGCCTACATCCAGCTGGTCGACGCCCTCCCCATCGCCGCCCAGGCGGCCGGGAAGGATTCCCAGTGGCAGGCGCTGATGACCACGGTCTCGGAGAGCAGCCGGGTCTCCGAATCCCACCTGGTCGGGGCCCTCACCGATCAGTGCGGCGTCGCCGACCAGTCCAGTCCCTTCCAGCCGGCGCCCACCTCCCCGGTTCCCCCGCCCGCCTCCATACCTCCACCCGCCACCACCGCACCCACCTCCTAGCCCCGCCCGCCGACGGCGTCGACCGAGGAAGTTCACCCGAGAGCGAGCGTCACCGACGACGGAAACTTGATCAGCCGATCCCCGCCGACGAGGAGGAGGCGCCCTGACCCGTCCGGACCATCTGGAGCCGTCCCAGGCGGACGACTTCGGGGAGGATCCGGGCGTCGAGCCACTGGCCGGCGGCCTCGGTGGGCACGATGTGGATGCCGTCGGCGTCTCGGATCTGCACCCCGTCGATGGACAGCTCGAAGTGGCCACCGGGACAGAGTTGGGCCCCCAGGTCGTAGACCTCGGTGTTGCCCGGATGTTCGGACCCGACCTGGCGGAGGATGCTGTTGTAGTCCGCCAGCCGGGTGGGCGAGTCCTCCGGCCAGGGCTGGCCGTTGTCCTGCTCACCGGAGTCGAAGCAGGGCGCGGTCATCAGCATTACCTGGGCCCCGGTGGACCCGGCCACGCTGACCGCCTGTTCCAGTGACTGTTTGAGGAGGGTGTCGAAGGCCGGCTCCCCGATGTGCATCCATTGGCCGTTGATGAGCCGGTCGTTCATCTCCCAGCGCCCGACCAGGACGGCGACCACGTTGGGATGGAACTGGGCGAGGTCGCCGGCCCACTGGGCCGGCCACTGCTGGGAGGCCGGGGTGCCCGAGTTGCACGGCGCCGCCATCGGGTCGGGGATGCCGTGGGCGATGTACTCGGTGCTGCGGAGCACCCCACAGCCGATCAGAGCTCCGTTTTGGAGGTCGACGTCGTAGCTCTGCTGGATGTTGTTGAGGGACATGGCAAACCCCAACCGGGAGGCCACCGAATCGCCGAACACCGCCAGCTTGACCGTCGGTCCGCTGTATTGGGCTCCGGAGGCTTTCGAGATGGTGGCCGGCGCGGCGTCGGCCGCCGACGGCAGGGTGGCAACCACGGTGACCGCCACCACCCCGAGGACGGCACCCGACGTCATCAGCCACGCCCGCCACTCGGTGAACGAGCGCAGCCGGCCCCGGCGGATGGGCTCTTCCACCACGTAGAACGAGATGGTGGCGACCATCAGGGTGACCCCGATCCGGATGATCAGGAGGGGATAGCCGATGAGGTGGAGGCTGGTGGCCGACAACATCGCGAACAGGGGGAAATGCCACAGGTAGGTCCCGTAGGAGATCTTGCCGACGTACTGGAACACCCGGTTGCCGAGGGCCCGGGACACCGAGCCCAGCTGGTGGGTCACCGCGGTGAAGATGACGATGGCCACTCCCACCGCGGCCAGAAAGAATCCGCCTCGGTAGAGGAAGGTGGTGGGCGCCGAGAGGTGGGACCAGAGGTAGGCGAAGTACCCGATGACCACCCACCCGAGCACCCCGACAAGGGTGCGCCAGCGCCCGGGGACGAGTTCCCAGGCGGGGATGGGGGTGACCCCGGCCTTCTGCTGGCGGATGCGGTCCCGCCGGTGGAGCTGTACCGATTCCGACGCCGGGCCGGCCGCGCCGACCGCCGGACCCGACGACTCCGGGAGGGCCTTGCGGTACTGGGCCCACATGGCCATGCCGATGGCGAGGGCGGCGCCGACCAACATGTCCTGGCTCCGGGTGTCGGTGCCTTCGTAGACCCGCATCACCGACTGCGGCCCGTGGTAGAGCAGGGACATGTCGATGGCGGAGGCGATGGCGCCGACCACCGCCACCGTGAACACCGGCCAGAGGCGCCGGGCCGGTCGCAGCTTGTTCCCGAGGTAGAGCATGGCCAGCACCACCGGGGGCCAGACGATGTAGAACTGCTCCTCGATGGACAGCGACCACATGTGGTTGAGCGGCGAGGGGTGGGCGGTGAGGTTGAAGTAGTTGGTGCCGGCGAAGATGAAGTGCCAGTTGGCCACGTAGAACAAAGTGGACAGCGAGTCGAGCCGGAGATTGGCGAACTCGCCCGGGGGGGCGAAGATCTTGGCGTAGATGGCCACCGCGATCAGCATCACCAGGAGGGCCGGCAACAGCCGCCGGGCCCGCCGGGCCCAGAACTGACCAAGATGGATGGTCAGCTTCTTCCGCCACTCCCCGATCAGCAGCGACGTGATGAGGAACCCCGAAAGGACGAAGAACACGTCGATGGTGAGGAACCCGCCCCCGAGGATGGAGGTCCCGCCGTGGTACATCATCACCCCGAGGACCGCCAGCGCCCTCAGCCCGTCGAGGGCGGGGATGAACCCGAAGGTGATGTTCCGGCCACGGGCCACCGTGGATGCGGCCGCAGCTTTGGGTGGCGCTTGGCCAGCCGCGTCGGCAGCAGGACTCATCGGGGTAGGCGCCTCCGGACTCGATCGAAACCGGTCTGGTCAGGCCGGCGGGTTGAACGCCATAGTTTCGCAGACCCGCAGCTCACCCGGGGAGCGGCCCTTCACCAGCCGGTCCTCGGGCCTCTGAGCCTCAACCCTCCCCTGACGGGGAGCCGGTCAGACCGACGGGCTGTAGCCGGCCGGCAGGGTGATGGTCTTCTTCTCCAGGAAGAGCTCGAGACCGTCCTCCCCGAACTCCCGGCCCACCCCCGACGCCTTGTAGCCACCGAAGGGCGACGAGAAGTCGATGGGAACGTTGGAGTTCACCATGTAGGTGCCGGTGCGGACCTGCCGGGCCACGTTCAGCCCGCGGTCGTTGTCACCGGTGTAGACGGCGCCGCAGAGCCCGTAGTCGGAGTCGTTGGCGATGCGGACAGCGTCGGCCTCGTCGTCATAGGGGATGACCGACAGCACCGGGCCGAAGATCTCCTCCTGGGCGATCCGCATGGAGTTGTCCACGTCGAGGAACACGGTGGGCTCGACGAACCAACCCTTGTCGAGGCCGTCGGGACGGCCGCCACCGATGGCCAGCTTCGCCCCTTCCTCCTCCCCGATCCGGAAGTAGCTCTCGACCCGGTCGCGCTGGCGCTCGGCCACCAGCGGGCCCACCTCGGTGGCCGGATCCAGGGCGTCCCCCACCTTCATGGCCCGGACCGACTCGACCAGTGCTTCGCTCACCTCCGCATAGCGATCCCGCGGCGCCAGGATCCGGGTGAGGGAGATGCAGGCCTCCCCGTTGTTCATGATGGCGTTGGGCATCATCAAGGGGAGGGCGGTGGTCAGATCCACGTCGTCCAGCAGGATGGCGGCCGACTTGCCGCCGAGTTCCAGGCTGACCCGCTTGAGATTGGCCCCGCAGGCGGCCCCGATCTTGCGGCCGGCGGCGGTCGAACCGGTGAAGGACACCTTGTCCACGCCGGGATGGTTGACCAGGTAGTCACCGACCTCCCGGCCGGCCGGCACCACGCTGAGGACGCCCTTCGGCAGCCCGGCTTCGGCCAGGATCTCCGCCAGTACGTTGGCGTCGAGTGGCGTCTCCGGCGCCGGCTTGAACACCACCGTGCAGCCGGCCAGCAACGACGGGGAGAGTTTGGCGGTGGCCAGAAACAGAGGCACGTTCCAGGGGGTGATCGCCGCCACCACTCCCACCGGCTCCTTGGCCACCATCACCGGGCCGAGGAGCCCGTCCTTCACGGTGTCGAAGGCGAAGGTCGAACCGAGCCCGGCGTAATAATCCATGATCATGGTCGGGGCCAGCACCTGGGCCAGGGTGCCCCACGACACCGGCGAGCCCATCTCGTTGGAGATCAACTCGGAGATGCCCTGCATGTCGTTGCGGATGGCGTCGGCGGCCTTGCTGAGGACGAGGGCCCGCTCGGCCGGGGCCATGTGCGGCCAGGGGCCGTGGTCGAACGCCTCCCGGGCGGCGGCGACGGCCCGGTCGATGTCGGCGTTCTGGGCCTCGGGGACCCGCCCCACCAATTCCTCGCTGGAGGGTGAGACCACGTCGAAGGTGGCTGACGAGGACGGGTCGACCCAATCCCCTCCGATGAACAGACGGTCGTACGACTTCATGGGCCCTCCCTGGATGGAACCGGTTCTACTCCAGTACCGATCGTAGCCATGAGGGGCCCGGAGGGGACAACCGGGGGTGCGGGCGGCTCCGGCCCGGCTTCCCGGCAGCCGATACGCTCCCGATTGTGCTCTCCCCTCTCGACGACTACCCGGTCCACCAGATCTCCGAGCCCATGCGGTTCGTGGGTACTTCGGATCGGAACTTCTACGACCGCTACTACTTCAATATCCACGGCAATGGCGACATCCACGGCACCGACCAGGAGTTATTCGCGGTCATCGGCGTCGGCCACTACCCCAACCTCAGCGTCGCCGATGCCTTCGTGTCGGTGCTGTGGGGTGACGACCACCGGGTGATCCGGTCGTCCCGGACCCTCGGCGCCGACCGGATGGACGCCTCCGTCGGCCCGATCCGGGTGGAGGTGCAAGAAGGCCTCAAACGGGTGCGGGTGGTGGTGGAGCCGAACGAGCACGGGATCGAGCTCGACGCCGTCTACGACGGGTTCTCCGAGGCCCTCCTCGAATCCCGGCATTTCGATCGCCAGTTCACCCGGGTGACCTTCGACTCCACCCGGTTCGCCCAGACCGGATCGTGGACCGGGACGCTGAAGCTGGGTGACCGGGAGCTCGCCCTCACCCCGGACCGCTGGTGGGGGTCGCGTGACCGATCCTGGGGGGTGCGGCCGGTGGGCGAGGCCGAGCACGCCGGCATCCGGGTCACCGACACCGGGGCCGGGTTCTTCTGGATCTACGCGCCGGTCCGCTTCGAGGACCACGCCATGGTCACCATCATCCAGGAGCGGCCCGATGGCGAACGGATCATGAGCGATGCCCACCGGGCCTTCCCGGTGGGTTCGGGACGGGAGCCCGAATGGCTGGGCCGCCCCGAGCACGACCTCCGCTTCGCCCCCGGCACCCGCCGGGTGGTCGGCGCCACTCTCTCCTACTTCGGCGCCCGGGGGAGAAAGACCGCCGAGGTCGAAGTCGAGACCCTGCTGCCCTTCCCGTTGCTGTTGGGGACCGGCTACGGGCTCGAGCCCGACTGGAAGCACGGGATGTACCAGGGCGAGCTGGTGGTCCAGGGACAGCAGATCCCCCCCGCCGACGCCTCGTACATGGACTGGGGGCTCACCGAGTACGCCGCCAAGTTCACCTGCGAGGGGAAGGTCGGTTACGGGATGTTCGAGTGCGCGGTGATGGGCCCCCACCAGCAGTACGGGTTCACCAGCTGACGCGGCGGGGAGCGGTTCGATGTCCCTCCAGGACGAGATCCGAGCGTGGTGGGAGGAAGACGCCGCCACCTATGACAACTCGGCCACCCACCGACCTCGTCGCCCGGCGGAGCGGGCCGCCTGGACGGCGGCCCTCGCCCGGTTGTTGCCGGCGACGCCGTCGCGGGTACTCGATTGCGGGGCGGGCACCGGGTTCCTGAGCCTGATCGCCGCCCGGCTGGGCCACGACGTAACCGCCGTCGACCTGTCCGGTCGGATGCTGGCCAAGCTCCACCAGGCCGCCGCCTTGGAGGGTCTCGCCATCAAGACGGTGGAGGGACCCGCCGACGTGGCGCCGGCCGGGCGCTACGACGTGGTGATGGAGCGCCATCTGCTCTGGACCCTGCCCGATCCCGAAAAGGCCCTGGCCGCCTGGAGAACCGCGGTATCGGCCGGCGGGCGGCTCATCTCGGTCGGCCACATGCGGGAGTCACCGGGCCGGGCCCGGGTTCGTGGCTGGCTCCATCAGTGGCAGGGGCGGGCACCCGACCACCACAGCCAGTATCCCGACAGCATCCGGGCTCGCCTCCAGCTGGCCACCGCCAGCATGGATCCGTCCCTGTCGGTGGAGATTGCCGTGCGGGCGGGCTGGGACTCGCCGCGGCTCGAGCGGCTCCGAGATGTGGAGTGGGCGGAGCTGTTGTCGGTTTCCCGGGCCGAGCGCCGGCTCGGGGTCCCGCCCCGGTATGCCGTCGTCGCCGTCAACCGCTGATCCCATCCTGCGGCTCCGGTCGGTCGAATGGGAAACTGACCGGATGCGGACCATTCTCAACGTGCTGTGGCTGGTGTTGGCGGGGGTGTGGCTGGCGGCGAGTTACGCGGTGGCCGGCGTCCTCATGTGCGTGCTGATCATCACCATCCCGTTCGGCATCGCCTCCTTCCGTCTCGCCGCCTTCGTGCTGTGGCCGTTCGGCCGGACGGTGGTGAGGCGATCAGACGCCGGCACTGCGTCAATGCTGGGCAATGTCATCTGGTTCGTGCTCTTCGGACTCGCGATCGCCGTCACCCACCTGGTGCTCGGAGTACTGCTCTGCGTGACCATCATCGGGATCCCCCTCGGGGTCGGCAACTTCAAGCTGGCGGCGGTGGCCATCGCCCCACTGGGGAAGGACATCGTCCGGACCAGTGACCCCCGCGCCGCCCTCGGGGGCGTCTCATTCTGATCCGCCATGGCGGTGGCGGGGGCCGTAGGCTGTCACCGTGACCGAAGTCGTTTCGGGCTCAGACGTACTCGAGCAGGTAGGGCGCCGGCTCAACATCCGGATCTCCGCGGCTCACATCACCGGAGCCCTCCTCGCCTCCGCCTCCGGTGCGCTCACCAATGCCCACATCAAGGGCCAGCATGGATTCGGGCGGGTCGACCTGATCACCCTGGCCATCTATCTTCCCGTCACCGTCGTCCTGGCCGGCTGGACGTTCTCCCGCCTCACCAAACGGGTCACCACCTGGTTGGTCGAGGAGCGGCCACCGACTACCGCCGAGCAGCGATCGACGCTCGCCCTACCCTGGCACCTGGCGGCCGGATCGATGCTCGGGTGGATTGGCGCCGCGGTGATCTTCTCCGTGCTGAACAGCACCAACCACGATGCCGCCAGCACCATGCGAGTCGCGTTTTCAATTCTCCTCGGCGGCTTGACCGCCTGCGGCCTGACCTATCTGTTGGTGGAATGGACGATCCGACCGATCACCGCCCGGGCCCTGGCCGGCAACGTTCCCGAATGCGTCATCGCCCCCGGGGTGCGGACCAAGCTGATGTTGTCGTGGGCGGTGGGCGCGGACGTCTTCCTCCTGATGATCGGGCTCAGCTTTATCGGGCGGCCCGCCAACGAACCCCCCAGCGCCGCCGCCATCTGGTTCATCGTCGTCGCCGGGCTGGTCGCCGGATCACTGGTGCTCTACGTGGCCAGCCGTTCACTGGTGACTCCGCTGCTCGAGCTGCGGCAAGCGGTCGGCAGGGTGCAACGGGGCGACATCGACATCAAGGTGGATGTCGATGACGGGGGCGAACTCGGACTCCTCCAGGCCGGCTTCAACCAGATGGTCCTCGGACTCCGCGAACGGCGAACCCTCCAAGACCTGTTCGGGCGGCACGTCGGTGAGGAAGTGGCTCGCCAGGCACTCGAGCAGGGGGACGTTGCCCTCGGCGGCGAGCGCCGCGACGTGGGCGTCATCTTTGTGGATGTCATCGGGTCGACCAGCCTCGCCCAGAGTCGCCCTCCCGAGGCGGTCGTCGACCTGTTGAACCAGTTCTTCGCCACGGTGGTCACCGTGGTTGCCGCCGAGGGCGGCTGGGTCAACAAGTTCGAAGGTGATGGCGCCCTCTGTGTGTTCGGAGCCCCGGTGTCGCAGGATGACTTCGCGGTGCGGGCGCTGCGGGCGGCCCGGGTCCTCCGACAGGAGCTGCTCGGCCTGGCCGCCGCCAACCCCGAGCTCGACGCCGCCATCGGCGTCTCCGCCGGGGCCGTGGTGGCCGGGAACATCGGCGACGAGCGGCGCTACGAGTACACCGTCATCGGGACGCCGGTCAACGAAGCGGCCAGACTCACTGACGAGGCCAAGCACCGCCTCGGTCGGGTCCTGGCCAGCGAGGAAGCCGTATCCCGGGCCGGAGCCGAAGCCCAGTCCTGGCAGGTGAGCGGGGAACTGCAGCTCCGGGGTATCGGGGATCCGGTCCTCGTCTACGAGCCGAGTGGAGGAGCAGAGATCTCCCAGCCAACCGGCTAAGCCGTTCGGCCCCGCGCCGCGGACGGCCGGGCGACCAGCGGGGAAAGGGACGGGAGCAATCGGCTGGCGGTGTAGGCGCCGATCACGGCGGCCAGACAAATCCAACCGAGGGTGACCAGCACCGGGTTCCCTCCCACCAGCACCTGCCCGCTGGGGACATCGGCGAAACAGGCCGCCGCGGAAAGAAACAACACCAGGCGCAGCGTCCACCGTCCGGCCGCCACCGCCAGAAAGACAAAGCCCCACGTCTCGTACCAGGGCCACACCACCGGACCGAGGAGGACGAACAGCAGCAGGCTCCAACCGAGGGCCTCCACCTCCCCGAATCGCTTAGACCGTATGACCAAGCCCACGGAGAGGACGGCAGCTAGCCCCAGCCCGACGGCTCGGGAACCCTGCACGAACGCCACCGCATGGCCTCCGTAGCCGACCAGGCTGGCCCCATGGCCGAGGAGGAGACCTGCGGCGGTGGCCGGATCGATCCAGGAGACGACCACCCCCGGATTGGAGAGGCCGGTCAGCCAGTGCCAACCGAGTCCGGAGACGGCGCTGACGGCAGTCATCACGCCGACGGTGAAGACCACCGCCGCCGCCACCCGGGGAAGGCGCTCCTGCCAACTGGCTTCGGGGCGGCTCCACCAGCCGATG
Organism: Acidimicrobiales bacterium; assembly: GCA_036268775.1. GTDB lineage: Bacteria > Actinomycetota > Acidimicrobiia > Acidimicrobiales > RAAP-2 > DASZIT01. The sequence continues at coordinate 35,043 of DATATM010000036.1, forward strand.
AAGGCGGCTCCGATGAGGGCGGGGACTTTGACCTCGGCGGCCAGGGCGCACAACACCAATCCGGCCAGGAGGTGGTTTCGTCGGGCGAGGGCGCATCCGGCCACCAGCAATCCGAGCATCAACGCGTCATTGTGGGCGCCGCCCAGCAGCACCAACAGGACCAACGGGTTGAGCACGGCGAGCGCGAAGGCGACGGTTCCGCTCCGCCCAACGGAGGCGGCCAGCGCCGGAATGCCGAGAGCGATCAGGACGACGCCGACCAGCGCCACCATCCGAAGACCGAGGACGGTAGTGAGGACATCGTGGCGGGCGAGTCCGGCGATCCAGCCGGACAGCCGCTCCCAGCCGGGGCCGTAGGGGGCGGGGGCGTGCCGCCACAGAGGATCGACCAGAGCGAGGAACGACCCCCGTCCGAGACTGCTGGGTCCGTGGACATAGGGGTTGATGCCCCGATTCACCATTTCACCCTGAGCCGCGTAGCTGTAGACATCACGACTGAAGATCGGAGGCATGAAGACGACCGGAGCCGCCCAGGCGACCAGCATGGCCACCAGCCCCTTCATCGGTAGGTTCGGCTGTCGGCGCAGGGTGCGCACCGTCTCGAACCAGGAACCGAGCATCACGACGACGCCGAGGTACACCAACAGGATCGCCAGGAATCGGGCATTGGGGCTGCCGGCCGTCGAAGAGGGGCCGCTGGCGATGCCGAAGAACCAGGCCCCCGGGGACTTCACCGCGAACGGCGATCCGGACTGGGTGACTCCGACCAGCACGCACAGCGAACCCACGAATCCGGTTACCGCGGTCAGTTTGAGCGAGACGGGGCGGAGCGCTTGCCTTCCGGCGTCGACGTCGGCGGCCGTGAGGAGGCTTACCAGAGCGCCGACCTTGGTTCAGGAGCGACTGGCAAGCACAGCCAGACCTTCACCAGTGAGGTCGTTGTCGACCCCACTGCGGCCGGTCATCACCATGATCAAGGAGATCATCGGCCCCGAGACTTCCGGGCCGTCGCCGTGTACCCAGTCACCATCGGTGGCCCGGAGCTTCAGGCCGGCGATCCGCCGCTTGGCGCCGATCAGGAGGTTCGACTTCTTGTAGCTGTCGGCCACCGCCAGCAGGGCGGCTTCGGGAGCCCGATGGTGGAGGCCGAGGGGACGACGGACGTCCTCACCGTGGACGATGATCTCGCCGAGCATCGCCATCACCGGAGCCGGGGGGTGATTGGTGGTCGTCGTCCGGGACTGCAGACGCCGAACCAGTTCATCCGGGCCGATCTGCCCGAGGCGCTTGGCGGCCCGATCGGTGAAGACGTCGAACTTGAAGCCGGCCGAGATCAACTCCTTGTAGAAGTTCAGGGGAGTCTGTTCGGCGGCGGCGAGAATATGGCCGCTGGCGTCCTGCACCGACCATCCGGTGCACAACGAGGGCGTCGCCCACTGCTCGGCGGAGAAGGTGGTCATGGTCTCGGCCATCTCCGCCCGTTCGGCGTGGATGTATCGCCAGGTCTCATCCGACTTCATCTGAAGGTCCTCTTTTCCCTGCCGACGGCCCTCAAGCTACCCCCTGCACCGCCGCGGCGCTCTCTCCGCCGAAGTGGCGCCTGGACCGAACTCGCCCGAGGTCAGGCGGAGCGTACGGCGTCGACCTCCCAGTAGGCCCGCAGCGCGGCGATCTTCCCTTCCGGCGAACAGCGGTAGGTGTAGACCCCGTCCACCTCGACAGCCGAACCCCCGGCGAAGGTGATCCGGATGACCCCGACATTGGCCACCTCATCGCCGCAGAGGAACGACTGTTGAATGGTGAACTTGATCGACTCGTTGGCGGCGATCACATTGTCGTAGAAGGCGGCAATGGCCTCGAGCCCGCGATGGCCCTTCCCTTCGGGGTCGAACACCGAAGGACCGATCGGGTCCTGGACGACGGAGTCCTCGGTGAAGAGGGCGAGCCAGGCTTCCCGGTCGTGCACCTCCACCGCCGCCATCGACGCCTTTCCGAGATCTTGGGCCGTGGTCATGCGTCCACCTTTCTGATCACCTGGTCAGCGAAGCGACGGAGGTTGTCGAGTTTTGTCTGGAGGGCCTCGGTATCGGCTCCCACCGAGTAGGGCCATCGGAAGCCGACGATTACGTCGGTCACCCCTTGCTCTTCGAGGCGACGGATGCCATCGACCGAGAAGGCCTCCATGGAGATCACGTGGACCTCGAACGGCTTGCCCGCGGTCCCCTCCTCCTCACGGATCCGCCCGAGCTTCTCGAGCAGCCCGGGGAGGTCGGCCGGGTCGCCCCCGCCGTGCATCCATCCCTCGGCCCGGGCCGCCCGTCGGAGCGCCGCCGGCGCGTGGCCACCGACCAGGATCGGGATCGGCTGGGTGGGGGTGGGCGAGATCTTCACCGACGGCAGGTCGTAGGCCTCGCCGTGGTGACTGAAGTAGCCGCCGGCGGTGAGGCCCCGGACGATGGCAATGGCCTCATCCATCCGCTGCCCCCGACCTTCCCAAGGGACACCGGTCTGTTGGTAGTCCTCCGGCCAGGGGCTGGACCCCACCCCCAGGGACAGCCGGTTCCCGGTCATCACCGCCGTCGAGGAGGCCTGCTTGGCCACCAGCAGGGGGTGGCGCATGGGGAGCTTGAGGACGAAGGTGATGAACCGGATGCGCTCGGTCACCGCCCCCATGGCGGGGATGAGCGAGAAGGGTTCGATGAACGGCTTGTCCTCCAGGAACTCCCGGGTGTGGTCGGGCGAGAACGGGTAGGTCGAATCGGATACCTCCGGGTAACAGATGCTGTCGGGGACCACCATCCCGTCGTACCCGGCGTCCTCGACCGCCCGGGCCAGGTCCAGATACATGGTGGGGTCGATCATCGACTCGGCATATGAGAATCGCATCAGGCGTAACTCCATTCGATGTGAGCGGCAATGGCGCCGTCGTTGTCAATCCAGCCCTTCGAGGCGGCGAAGTCGAGCATCGACGAAAACTGGGCTTCCCACGAGTCAGGCAACGGGTCCCCCGCCTCGGTGGCCGCCTGCTTCGCCAAGGCTCGCACCTTGTCGGGTGGGATGAAGACCGTCCCGTCCGGGTCGACCCGACCGAGTTGGTGCCGGCGAATGGCCAAGGTCAGGGCGTCGAGGGCGGCCGGGGAGGGTCGGTCGGTCGCCCGGTTCTCCGCCGACACCGCCCGCACCGCGAATCGGGCCACATCCTCGGGTTGGTGGAGAACGATGCCTGCCGTCCCCAGGTCAACCACCACTTCCATCGTCTCCCCCGTTTCCCGATTCGGCCAGTTAGCTCATGGGACCCTACAGGGCGGGGCAGAAGGGGCCTAAGTGGAGATCCGCCATCCCGGACCCGGCCCCGGTAGCAACTGTGCAATCGTGGGCCCATGACCAAGAGAATCGGACTGCGCGAGCTCCGGCAGAACGCCAGCGAGATCGTCAGGGAAGTCGAGGCCGGAGAGACCTTCGACGTCACCGTGTCGGGGCGGCTGGCTGCCCGGCTGGGCCCGGCGGTGCGATCCCGATCCCACCGATTCGAGGAGATCGCCGATCTCTGGGATGGCGAAGCCGATCCGACCTTCTTCGTCGACCTCCAGGAGAGCGCCCACCCGCCGCTCACCGATACCGGGACGGTCTCTCCGTGAACGCGGTCATGGACACCTCGGTCGTCGTTTCCGCCGATCCACCCGCGTTGGGCGACGACGACCTCTTTGTCACCGCCATCACCTTCGCCGAACTCCACGCGGCGGTGCTGGGGGCGTCCAACGAGGACGATCGGGCTCGGCGGCTTCGCCGGCTGACGACGCTGGCGGCCCTCTATGACCCCCTCCCTCTCGACGCCACGGTGGCCATCGCCTATGGCCGGATCGCTGCCACCATCGGACAGAGTCAGGGCACCCATCCCTCCCAGATCATGGCTCGGCTCATCGCTGCCACCGCGCTGGCCAACGGGTGTCGGCTGTACACCCGACGGCCCGGTGAGTTCCGGGGGCTGGAAAGCGTGCTGGAGGTCATCGGAGTATGAGGCCGGAGCGTTTCTCGCCGGTGACCAGCCACCGACGCACCAGTGGACATGGCGGCGGCGGAACGAACATTCGCCACCCCGACAGGCCATACTTTCCGCATGCCTGAGACCACTCACCGTGACCCCGCCGAGACCGGAGCCACCTTGGCTGCCTGGTTGGAGGCCCACGTCGAGGGGGCCACCGATGTCCGGGTCAGCAATCTCGAAGCGCCCCCGACCAACGGGTTCTCCAGCGAAACCATCCTGTTCGACGCCTCCTGGGACGAGGCCAAGGCGGCGGCAACCCAGCATCGTCTGGTGGCCCGGATCGCCCCGACCGGATACACCGTCTTCCTCGACCCCGACTTCGTAGGGCAGTGCCGGGTGATGCGGACGGTGGCCGAACAGACCGACGTCCCCATGCCCTCGGTGCTCGGGATCGAAGAGGATGCAACCCTGCTCGGGGCACCCTTCGCGGTGATGCAGTGCATCGACGGCCAGATCCCCACCGACAATCCGCCCTATGCGTCGGGGGGATGGCTGATGGACTCTCCTCCCGAGGACCAGGAACGGTTGTGGTGGAGCGGATTGGAGGCGATGGCCAAAGTCCACGCCACCGACTGGAAGTCGCTCGGGCTCGGATTTCTCGACGACTCCCGACGTGGCTCCCCCGGCCTCGACCAGCAGCTGTCCTACTACCGGGATTTCTATAGCTGGGCGGCGGAAGGGAGACAGATCCCGGTGGCCACCGCCACCCTCGAGTGGTTGGAGTCGAACCGGCCCTCCGAAGATGCGCCGATGGCCCTCCTGTGGGGAGACAGCCGCATCGGCAACATGATCTTCGACGACTTCAGTTGTGTGGCCGTTCTCGACTGGGAGATGACCTGCCTGGGACAACCGGAGATGGACCTCGGGTGGTGGCTGTACTTCGACCGTCAGTTCACCGAGACCATCAACCTCGAGCGGCCGGCCGGCTTCCCGAGCCGGGAGGACACCATCGCCCGCTACGGCAAGCTGCTCGGCCGCGACATGGAGAACGTCGAATACTACGAAGTCTTCGCCGGTTTCCGATTCGCCCTCGTCCTGGCCCGGCTCGGCGGGCTGCTGAAGGATTCGGACATCCTCCCGATCGACTCGGATTTCGAAACCAACAACCTGGCCACCCAGTTGCTGGCCACCATGCTCGATCTGCCCGCCCCGGGCGCCTGAACCCCCCTGGTCAGGACGGTGGCGACGGGTTCGGGTCGGCCGCCGGAGTCGGGGCGGCGGTGGGCACGCCGTTCTCCCGGAGGCGATTGGCCACCCAGGTGATCCCGTCGGGTTTGGCCATTTCGTCTTCCCATCCGGCCAGCACCTGCTCCAGCTCCTGGCGGGCGGGGAGGTAGCCGACGACGGTGACCAACACCTCGTCCAGTGGCACCGATTCCACTTCCATATCCCCGAAAGGGGTGAAGGACTCAGCCCCCGAGGCCCGCTCGAGCATCACGTACAGCTCGCCGGTGTCCTCTACCCAGCTCAACTCGTACCGGCTCCCGGCGGCGTCGTACCAGTTGGTCCCCAGCTCGATCTCAGCTGACTGACGACGTCGCTCGTCGGCACTGTAAAACTCCTCGATATTCATCGGACTCCCGTCTGGTTGGCCATGGCCTGGCTGAATCGTACGTCGGTTTGGTCGGATCGCCGGTGGGCCTCCGGTTGTCGAATAGGGCGGAGAACCAACGGTTCTACTTACCGGGAAGGGAGAATCCAGCGGACTCCGCCCAGGTGGGATCGATGACATAGTTCCCGGTGGCGTCGATGCCGAGAATGACCACCGGGGCATTGACCCGGTTTCCGGTCGACGGATCGATGGTGATCGCCCCGGTGATCCCGGACATGTTGACGGCATGGGAGAGCGTGGTGCGGGTGGCCGCTTGCTTCCAGCCACCGGCGGCAACCACCGACTTGGCCAACAGTTCCACCGAGTCGTAGGTGAAGGTGCCCCACGTCCCCGGGTCGGCATGGAAGGTTGATTGGTACTGGGACACATAGGCCGTCGCCCCGGTGAATTGCTGAGCGGAAGGAACCCCGCTGTTCAGGCAGGTCTGCGCCACCGGGACGGTGGCGGCAGCCACAAAGTCGGGGCCCTGAGCGGCCAGGTCCACGAAACACCGGCCTCCGACGCCAAGCAAGGACGCCTGTTTGGCGATGTCACCGGCCACCGTGCCGTAGGCGGCGATATAGACCACATCGGGGTGTGCCGCCTTGACGGTGGCGAGGACAGTGTCGAAGTTGGTTTGCGTGTCCAGCACCGAGACAAAGGTGACTGGTGGCTGGCCCGCCGTCGTCAGCAGACCCTTCAGCTGAGTGGCGATGCTGGCGGTATAGGCGGAGGTGTCGTAAACGATCGCTACCCTCGTGGCGTGGAGCTGGTCGGTGAGCTCCTTCGCCTCCACTGGCGCCACCTGCACGTCCATCGGCTGGGTGGTGACGCCAAAACCCTGTGTCTGGTGAGCACTGGTAAGACGGACGATGGGGTCACCCGCCGCCCGGTAGATCGACAGGTTGTCTACTCCGACTCCGGAGTTGAACGGGCCCACCACCCCGAACACCCCTTGTTTCACCATCTGCTTGGCCACCGCGACCCCGGTCGCCGGCAGCGCGGCGTCATCGGCTTGCACCAAGTGCAACTTCACCCCGTCTACCCCGCCGGCGGCATTGATCTGATCGGCGGCGAGTTGAGCGCCGCGATACATGTCGATGCCGGTGGCGGACTGGGATCCGGTCATCGGGCCTTCGACGGCCACCAGTCCCGGAACCGGGGCCGGCACCGTGGACGACGTGGTTGTCGAGGAAGAGGTGCATCCCGCCACGGTGAGGCCCACCACGACGGTGATGGACAGGGCAAACACCAGTGACTTCGAGGCCCGCATTTCCAGAGGCTACTGGCCGATGCCGGGTCCCCGGAGACGCTCAGATCGATTCATCCTGATCAACGGGCCGATCGGCCGGCGGACCCGCTATGGGTAGAATGCCTAGTAAACCTATGGATTTGACAAATACGACCTTTTAGGTCAGGAATGTTGCCCATGCAAATCTCCCTCCTGCAACCATCCCGCGCGGCCCGGCGCCTCGGCGTTGCCGCCGCCATCCTTTCGATCTCGGCCGCCCTGGCGGCCTGCGGATCGAGCAGCGCCACCACCGCGACCACCACCAGCACCACCGGTGGCTCATCGGGGGCACCGGTCAGCGGCTCGGTCGACCTGGTGGCGTATTCGACGCCCAAGCCGGCCTACGCCGCCCTGATCAAGGCGTTTCAAGCCACCACCGTCGGCAAGAACATCACCTTCACCCAGTCCTTCGGGGCATCCGGATCGCAGGCCACCTCCGTGACCTCCGGCCTTCCGGCCAGCGTGGTGAACTTCTCCACCGCTCTGGACATGCAAAAGGTCGCCAAGGCCGGCGACGTCTCCGCGTCATGGGCCAGTAACGCCACCAGCGGTATGGTCACCAACTCCATCGTCTCTTTCATCGTCCGCAAGGGGAACCCGAAGAACATCAAGACCTGGGCGGACCTGGTCAAGAGTGGCGTTTCCGTCATCACCCCCAATCCGTTCAGTTCCGGAAGTGCCAAGTGGAACCTGATGGCCGCTTACGGGGCGGAGATCGCCCTGGGGAAGACGGATGCCCAGGCCACCACTTACCTGACCCAGCTTCTGAAGAACACCGTGGCCCAGCCGAGCAGCGCCAGCAACGCCCTCCAGACCTTTATCGGGGGCCAGGGTGACGTTCTCCTCGACTACGAGGACGACGGGCTCTATGCGCAGACCCAGGGAGAGCCGATCTCCATCGTCACTCCCCCGCAGACGATCCTCATCCAGAACCCGATTGCCGTGACCACCAATGCTTCCAGTCCGGCGGCGGCCAAGGCGTTCGTGGCCTACCTGCTCTCCCCCGCCGGCCAGAAGGTCTGGGGCCAGCAGGGCTACCGGCCGGTGCTGTCGTCAGTGGCGGCCCAGTTCAAGTTCCCCACTCCCCAGAAGCTCTTCACCATCGACAGCCTGGGCGGCTGGACCGCAGTGAACACCAAGTTCTTCGACCCGGCAGCCGGGGTGGTGGCCAAGATCGAGCAGAATCTCGGCGTCTCGACATCGAGTGCCTGACAGCACCACCCTCCTGGCCGGACATCCGGGCATAGCCGGACAATCGGCCTCCCGGGTCCCGCCGCGTCCCAGTGGCCTTCCGGGGACGCTGAAGGGAGCCCTCAATCGAGCCGGTGGGCCGACGCTGGCCGTCACTTATCTGAGCCTCCTGGTCCTCCTCCCCCTCGCCGCCGTCGTCAGCAAGGCGTTCGACAGCGGGTGGGGAGCGTTCTGGAAAGCGGTTACCCAGCCCGAAGCGGTGGCGGCCTTGAAGCTGACGCTGATCTGCTCGCTCATCGTGGCTGTGTTCAACTCCCTGGCCGGCGTCGTCATCGCCTGGGTCCTGGTCCGTGACGAGTTCCCGGGAAAGCGGCTGGTCGGTGCCGTCATCGACCTCCCCTTCGCGCTTCCCACGGTGGTCGCCGGCCTCACCCTCCTCACCCTTTACGGGCCCAATGGCCCGTTCGGGGTGAATGTGGCCGATACCCGTATCGGGATCACGTTGGCCCTGGCTTTCGTCACCCTGCCGTTTTGTGTCCGATCGGTGCAACCGGTCCTGGCCGAGTTGGATCGGGAGACCGAGGAAGCTGCCGCCTCCCTGGGCGCCTCCCCAGCGGGGGTGCTCCGCCGGATCATCCTCCCCAGCATCGCCCCGGCGATGCTGGCCGGCGCCGGCCTGGCCTTCGCCCGCGCCGTCGGCGAGTTCGGGTCTGTCGTCCTCATCTCCGGGAACCTGCCATTCAAGACCGAGGTCGCCTCGTCGTGGATCTACAGCCTCTCCCAGAGTGATGACTTCGGGAGTGCTGCCGCCATCTCGGTGGTCCTCATTGCCATCGCCCTGGCCATCCTCTTCGGCATCGGGATGCTGCGCCGCCGGTTCGACATCAGTGAGGCGATATGACCGGCAAATGGAAGCTACCGATCCGGATCGTGGCCCTCGGCTACGTCGCTCTTCTCATCGTCATCCCGGTCGGGGCGGTGTTCTACCAGGCCTTCCGGCACGGCTTCTTGGTGGCTTGGCACGCGGTGACCACCGCCGATGCCCTCCACGCCCTGTGGCTCACCCTCTTGGTGGTCCTCATCGCCGTCCCCCTCGACACCGCCTTTGGGGTCGGGGTGGCCCTCATCCTGTCCCGCCGCCGATTCCCCGGGGCCTGGCTCCTCGACGCTTTCGTCGACCTCCCGTTGGCCGTATCCCCCGTCATCGTCGGCCTATCCCTGATCCTGGTCTATGGGAAGACGGGGTGGTTCGGGAATTGGCTGGCGGCTCGTGGCATCCAGGTGATCTTCTCCTTCCCCGGCATCGTGATGGCCTCGGCGGTGGTGGCGCTGCCCTATGTCGTCCGAGAGGTGCTTCCCGTCCTGCAGGAGATCGGCACCGAGCAGGAGCAGGCAGCGGCCACGCTGGGGGCATCCCCATTCGCCGCCTTCTGGCGCATCACCCTGCCGTCGATCCGGCGGGGCTTGGCCTACGGGGTGACCCTCACCACCGCCCGGGTGCTGGGCGAATTCGGCGGGGTGATCGTGGTGTCGGGCAACATCGCCGGGAGGACCCAGACCCTCACGCTCTTCATTTCGGACAGTATCGAGAACCTGAATCCGGTCGGGGCCTACGCCGGAGCAGTGATTCTCGCCCTGCTCTCGCTCATCGTCCTGGCAGTACTGGGTAAAGAGAACGAAGGGAGGAAGCACAGATGGCGATCACGATCAGAGGAATCTCCAAGCGATTTGGAGGAACTGTCGCTCTTGACAACGTCAGTCTCGATGTCCCCGACGGCTCACTGACCGCACTGTTGGGACCGAGCGGCGGCGGCAAGTCGACCCTGCTCCGCGTCATCGCCGGACTGGAGGCCCCGGATATCGGCTCGGTGGACATCGACGGCCAAGACTTGACCGGCGTGCCCGTCCGCGAACGCGGCGTGGGTTTCTGCTTTCAGCACTACGCCCCCTTCCGCCACCTCACCGTCCGCCGAAATGTCGCCTTCGGACTGGAGGTGCGCCGCCGGCCCAAGGCGGAGATCCGGGAGAAGGTCGACGAGCTCCTCGACCTGGTGAAGATCGCCCATCTGGCCGATCGGCTCCCCGCCCAGCTCTCCGGCGGCCAGCGTCAGCGCATGGCCCTGGCCCGGGCTCTGGCCATCGAACCGCGGGTGCTGCTGCTCGACGAGCCGTTCGGCGCCCTCGACGCCCAGGTCCGCCAGCAACTGCGGGTCTGGCTGCGGGAGCTCCACGAGAAGATCTCCGTCACCACCGTGCTGGTGACCCACGACCAGGAAGAAGCCATGGAAGTGGCCGATCGGCTCGCCATCATCAACGAAGGGCGGCTCGAACAAGTCGGGGGCCCGGCGGAGATCTACGACCATCCCGAAAACGAATTCGTCCTCAAATTCCTCGGCCCGGCCACCCACCTCGATGGCGAATGGGTCCGTCCTCACGACCTGGTCATCCACCGGGACCCCAACCTGGGCGGGCAACCCGCTTCGGTGGAGCGGGTCACCCATCTCGGGTTCGAGGTCCGGGTGGACCTCCAGTTGTCGGGAGGAGGGTCGTGCTGGGTGCAGCTCAGCCGGGGGGCGGCCAACGAGCTCGATCTGAACTCGGGCGACAAGGTGTGGGTGGCCCGGTCCGGCATCACCGCCCCGAGTCAGGGTCTGACGGCCGCCGTCGCGTTGTGACGAGAGCCCGGGTCGGCGCCTAGTCCTTGCCCAGTGCCCGGGCCAATTCGTCCCGGCCCATCTTCGACCGGCCAGCCAAGTTCCGACGCTTGGCCTCTTCGTAGAGCTCCTGGCGCGTCTTTGGCGACGTGCCGCCGGTTCGCTTGCGCTTGGCCACTGCCGCACCCTGCTTCCCGAGGGCGGTGCGCGTCTTCTTGGACATCGAGGCGATGGACTTCTTCGCCTTCGCCCCGGCGATCGCCTTGCGCACATTCCGCTTGGCCGCGGTTCGTTGCTTCTGGGTTGCCATCGTTCCTCCCGGTTGTGAATATCGCGGTTTGGTTCTGGTGTGTGAGCGTTGGCCGACGCCTACCCGGATGGAGATCGAATCAAACCGCCCGCCGGCGGGACCCACCGGACCGCGCTGACTTGGATGGCGCTCAGCCGTTTCGGGCCCGCAGTGCTGGGTACCTACCGGGGGTGCCGGTCATCATCGGGACTTCGGGTTGGCAGTACGACGACTGGCGGGGCCGTTTCTATCCGCGAACTCTCAGCAAGACTCAATGGTTGCCGTACTACGCCGAGCGTTTCCAGTCAGTCGAAGTGAACAATGCCTTCTATCGGTTGCCGGAAACCTCCACCTTCGAGCGGTGGCGGGACAGCACTCCGGACGACTTCGTCGTGACCGTCAAGGCCAGCCGCTATCTCACCCACGTCCGCCGCCTCCGGGAACCGACCGAGCCAGTGCACCGCCTCATGAGTCGAGCCACCCACCTCCAGAGCAAGCTCGGACCGATCCTCCTCCAACTGCCGGCCAACTTCCGAGTCGACCTGCCAGGCCTCCGCAACACCCTCGATGCCTTCCCACCCGAAGTGCGACTTGCCTTCGAGCCGCGACACCTGTCCTGGTACCAGGACGCCACTCAGGAGTTGTTGGCGAGCCGGAACGTCGCCTTCTGCTTGAGCGACACGCCCGATCGAAAGGCCCCGATCTGGCGGACCGCCGACTGGGGCTACCTGCGACTCCACCAGGGGAGGGCCACGCCCGCTCCTTGTTACGGTCGCACGGCTCTCCGTAGCTGGGCCGAACGCCTAGCCGAGCTCTGGGGGCCGGACGAGGACATCTTCGCCTACTTCAACAACGACCATGGTGGTTGCGCGGTACGGGACGCCCACCGCTTTGCGCTGGCTGCCGCCCACGTCGGTCTGGTACCCACCCGGGTTCCCACCGCTCGAGAGGCCTCCCTGTCAATCGAGCCGGCACCCGCATGAGGGAACATCGATGCGATCCAACTGCGATTATCGCTAGGGATTGGACGGCTTCCCAACAGACCCGCGCCGCCACGGTGGTCGAGGAGGTTTGAATCCCCATCCAGCGGGAAAAATTAATGGTTGCCAATGAGACCAACTTCCAGAGAGCACAGGGACTGAGCACGGTGCTGTCAATGGCTCGCAACTTCCGCGGTGCAGCCGCGGCACGACCGCTTCTGACCGGTGCGGCCGGCGCCGGAGCCGCGGTGCTCGGGGCGACCCTCCTCGAGGTGAGAAACCGACTGGGGGGCGAAATGGGAGCCCGCGCCGCGGTCCCGGCTGACCTGGCCCGAAATGTCGGGGCCCGAATGACCACCCCCCTGCTGCCCGACGACTACCTCCATCTTCTGAACCCCCTCTGGACGGCCCGGGAGATCCGCGGCAGGGTCGTCAAGGTAGTCCCGGAAACCGACGATGCTGCCACCCTGGTCATCAAGCCCGGCTGGGGTTGGTCGTTCGACTACCTTCCCGGCCAATACGCCGGAATCGGAGTGCAAGTCGACGGACGATGGGCCTGGCGGTCTTACTCCATCACCTCTGCACCGGTGAGGAACCAGGGCCACATCGCCATTACCGTCAAGGCGATGCCCGAAGGGCTGCTCTCCGCCCACCTGGTGCGGGGACTCGACCCGGGGACGATCGTGCGCCTTGCGCTCCCCCAAGGGGAGTTCGTCCTTCCCGACCCTCCGCCGCCGAACATCCTGTTCTGGACCGGCGGAAGCGGAATCACCCCGGTGATGGCCATGCTGCGGACCTTGAACCGGCGGGCCACCATGCCCGATGTCGTGCACATTCATTCCGCCCCGAGCCGGGACCACTTCATCTTCGGTGATGAATTGCGGGCAATGGCCGAGAGCCATCCCAACCTCCGACTGATGGAGTACTTCGACGATGTCGATGGCCTCTTCGAGCTGTCGCAGTTGGATGAGGTCTGCCCGGATTGGCGGCAACGGCAGGTGTGGGTGTGCGGCCCGGCACCCATGCTGAAGGCGGCCGAGGCGCATTGGGAGGAGCAGGGGCTGGCGTCGAGCCTCCACGTCGAGCGATTTTCGGTCACCCTGTCCGCTTCCGCCGCCGGTGGCCTGGTCACCTTTGCCCGGTCCGGCAAGACGATCCAGGCTGACGGGGCCACCACCCTGCTCGAGGCCGGTGAGAAAGCGGGGGTTCCGATGCCCTTTGGCTGTCGCATGGGCATCTGCCATACCTGCGTCGCCCCCTTGACGACGGGCCTGGTCAAGGACCTGCGCAACGGAAACGAATACAGCCAGAACCAAGGTATTCAAACCTGCATCACCGCCGCCGCCGGTGACTGCACGATCGACCTGTAAAGGAGTCCCATGCCCATCTCCGACGTGAAAGCGTTCGCCCATCTTTCCGAAGCCGATGTGGAGGCGTTCGCAGCCGAGCTCGACGGCATCCGAACCGACATCGAAGAGTCGCTCGGTCCCGATGACGCTGGCTACATCCGTTCGGTCATCCGTCTCCAGCGGCGGTTGGTCGTCGCTGCCCGCATCACGCTCTTCGCCAGCGCCCTGCCCGCGGCCTGGGTGGCAGGGACGACCATGTTGGGTCTCAGCAAGATCCTCGAGAACATGGAGATCGGCCACAACGTCATGCACGGCCAATGGGATTGGATGAACGATCCTGAGATTCACTCCGGCACCTGGGAGTGGGACACCACGTGCCCGGCGGAGGGATGGAAGCACTCGCACAACTTCGTGCACCACACCTTCACCAACGTCCTCGGTAAGGACAACGATGTCGGCTACGGCATCCTGCGGGTCACTCCAGACCAGAAATGGTCGCCGGCCAATCTGGGCCAGCCTGTCTACAATACTTTGCTGGCCCTGTTGTTCGAATGGGGCGTCGCATTCCACGACCTGGACATCGAAGCGATCCGCCAGCGCCGCAAGGATCCCAAGGAAACCCTCCGCCAACTCAAGCTCATCGGACGGAAGGTCCGCCGCCAAGTCGGCAAGGACTACATCGTGTTCCCACTGTTGTCGGGCCCAGCGTTCCTCTCCACGCTCACCGCCAACGCCACCGCCAATATCATCCGCAATCTGTGGGCCTACATGATCATCTTCTGCGGCCACTTCCCCGACGGTGCCGAGAAGTTCAGTGAGGAAGAGCTCGATGGGGAGACTCCGGCCGAGTGGTACCTCCGCCAGCTGCTGGGCTCGGCCAACTTCGAGGGCGGGAGGGTGCTGCACGTGCTCTCGGGGAGCCTGGGGTACCAGATTGAGCACCACCTGTTTCCCGACCTTCCGAGCAACCGCTACCCGGAGATCGCCGAACGGGTCCGGGCCCTGTGTGAAAAGTACGATCTTCCCTACACCAGCGGACCACTGCTTCGTCAGTACGGGCAGACGCTGCGCACCATCCTGCAACTGAGCCTGCCGAATCGCAAGGCGGCCCCGGTCCACCAGTTGAGGCCGAAGGGCCCCAAGCGGGCCACCGCCGAAGAGTTGCGCCGCCACGCCGGCACCGTCGCCCCTCAGGCCGCCGTTTCCTGACCGTGGTTTGGTCGCTCTTCCTCTGTCAAGGATCAGCCGTGGCTGTGTCCACGATCGGGCGCTATCGATGCTTCAGGGATCAACCGTGACAACACGTGGACTGGTGGGGCAGGCAGGGATCGAACCTGCGACCGAGGGATTATGAGTCCCTGTCGATGAGAAGCCTGGCGTGGCACGAAGTCGCACGGCGTCTCAAACTGGCAGGTGAACAATCTTGTCTAGGGCCGGCAATGAATCGGTGTGAACCAGAATGGTACGGCGGGAAACGCATGTGTTGGGACCATGTTGGGACAACCGATCGCCATTGCGGTCATACACTTTGGGTATGGCAACTACTCGAACGGAACGACTCGGACCCGCATCTCGCCCGGTGGCGGTTCCTGACGAGCTCGATCCCGTCGATGGGTTGAAGGCGACTGGCATAGTTGAACTGCCATTTCACATCAGATGGAGCGAGCCCTCAGTAGTTTACAACCTGGACCTCCGCGCCGACAGGGTTCGCGTGTATGAGCAGGTGCTGAGGGAAGGCACGCCAGAGGACGTTCAGCACTACGTCGAAGGCACCACACTCGTGGAACTTTTTGACGATTTAGTACTTCCCCCTTCCGTTCGGAAGGCTTGGAAGGAATGGATCGACCGTCACCCCGGGATCGATCCTGATTGCTGAGCGCTCTACAGCAGCGAGTAGCCGGGGTCATCGCCGGTCTTCCGGAAGCTGAAGATTTCGCTCTTGCCGGTGGTGCCGCCCTCATCGTGCATGGCGCGATAGACCGGAGTACACGAGATCTCGACTTCTTCGGCCTTGTGCCTGCCACGGTTGGCCTCCTCGCTCCTGCGGCTGAACGCGCCCTCCAGGAGGACGGCCTCTTGGTCGAACGCGTATTGGACAGTCCTGGATTCGTCCGATTCCTCGTCGTTGGCCACGACGGTCGGACGGAAGTCGACCTAGGGAGTGACGCAAGGCTCTTCCCCGTCGAACAAGGTCCTGGTTTCCAGCTTCTCGCTCCCGAGGAGCTGGCGGTAGACAAAGTGTTGGCAGTCTTCGGCCGAGCCGAGGCTCGGGACTTCATGGATCTGATGGCGATCGAAGGCCGATTCGGTCTCGATCGCCTCTTCCGAGTTGCCGCCGACAAGGACCACGGATTTGATCTGAAGATATTCGCCGAAATGACTGACCGCTTTGATCGCCTTCGACGAGACGAGTTCCCGCTCGATGACGAGGAGTACGGGCGGCTTGCCCGGCTCGTCCCGCTTTGGCGTTCCCACGCTCGCGAACTCGCGAGGGAGCAGGGTCGACTTCGGGAGCCAGGTCATGATCTTGGCGATGACCTCGGGATCGGTTAGAGATACAGACGGTTGTCGACGCCCAGTCGGGACGAGTCAATGACTGGTCACGAATGGTCAGCCGACATGACTCTGCACCGTTGTGGATGGATCCGATCGAGATCGGGTGCAATCACCCCGGAGATGGTGGGGAGATGGTGGGGCAGGCAGGGATCGAACCTGCGACCGAGGGATTATGAGTCCCCTGCTCTGACCACTGAGCTACTGCCCCGACCCGGAAAAGGTACACGGCGGTCCAAGACCTGGGGGTAGGGAGGTGCCCTACGCTGACCTGGTGCCCTCCTCGATGTCGGAACTCGAAGCGCTGGAACAGGAGGTCACCGAGTGCCGCCGGTGCCCCCGACTCGTCGCCTGGCGGGAGCAGGTGGCCCGCGAGAAGCGGGCTTCCTTCAAGGACCAGGAGTACTGGGGTCGACCGGTGCCCGGATTCGGCGACCCGGCGGCTCGGGTGCTGGTGGTGGGACTGGCGCCCGCCGCCCACGGTGGGAACCGCACGGGCCGGGTGTTCACCGGCGATCGGTCCGGTGACTGGCTCTTCGGGTCATTGTGGCGAACCGGCTTTGCCAACCAGCCGACCAGCGTGTCTCCGGACGACGGCTTACGGGTCACTGACGTGTTCATCGCGGCAGCGGTGAGGTGCGCTCCACCCGCCAACAAGCCAACCCCCGAAGAACGAGACACCTGTTTGCCGTTCCTCCGGCGAGAGCTCGAGTTGCTCAGGGAACTCAGGGTCATTGTCGCCCTGGGCCAGTTCGCACATCAGATCCTCGCCAGTGAACTGGCCATCTCGCCTCGGCCCCGCTTCGGACACGGCGCCGAAGCCACCGCCCCCAACGGGATGGTGCTGCTCAGCTCCTATCACCCGAGCCAGCAAAACACCTTCACCGGCACGTTGACCGAACCGATGCTCGACTCGGTGTTCTCACGGGCCCATGCGCTGGCCGAATGCGACGGCTCCCCCTCGACGCCGACTGCATAGTAAGACTGTCGCAATGGGGAATCTCAGCTATATGGAGTCAATCGTCATCGGCCGGCCGGCGAAGGAGTTGTACGAGCTGGTCTCCGATGTCGCACGCACGGGTGAATGGAGCCCGATTTGCAAGGCCTGCTGGTGGGACGAAGGGGATGGGCCGAGGGTGGGGGCCTGGTTCACCGGGCGGAACGAGATCCCGGAGAGGACGTGGGAAACCCGGTCCGAAGTCGTGGTGGCGGACCCGGAGCGAGAATTCGCCTTTGTGGTCGGAGGCTCGTGGGTTCGGTGGGGATTCACCTTCAATCCGATGGACGGAGGCACCGAGCTCACCGAATCATGGGAATTCCTCCCGGGGGGCATCGTCAGGTTTGAGGAACGTTACGGTGCCGACGCGCAGGGCCAGATCGCCGACCGCACCAAAGCCGCCCATGAGGGGATTCACGCCACCCTGGCGGCGATCAAGAGGATCGCCGAGTCAGACTGACGGCCGGCGTCATCCCCTGGTCAGGGAGGCGCACTGTCGACCAGCAGCGACGGGTCGCCAGTCGGGCTCAGGGCCGCAGCCAGGTTCGTGGAAGTCATTCCCTTCTGACCAAGGGCAACGTCGAGGAACTTGACCGTGTCCGCGCGCATGGCCATCGCCTCAGGAGTGTCGTCCAGGAAGGTGTCCAGGTGGTCGCCACCGGTTGCCGACATGAAGACCTTGGCCATGTTGGCCGACTGGTAGACCTGATAGGCATCGGGATACAGGCCGTATTCATCGTCGGTCCCGACCGCCACCATCAATGCCCCCGGCGTGGACGCGTCCCAGGGTCCGGCCACCCCGTCGGGGATCTGGCTCGAGAGGGACAGGTAGGCCCGAATGCGGTGGTCGGCATAGGCCGGGTCGAGCGCCAGGACCGCCACATCCGTTCCCCCGTCGGAGTGGCCGGCGACCGCCACCCGGGTCGGGTCCACCTTCCCGGCGGCACCGTTGAGCATGGCGGTGATCACGAACGACAGGTCCAGGGCCTGGTTGCCGAACTCGGTGATCGGCGTACCCGGCTGGGTGTCGGTGGAGTCGGGAAATGTGGGTGCCGCCACCAGAAAGCCCGCCGACGCCCAGGTGTCCAGGAGGGTCTCGTAGGCCAGCGGGTCGGAGTCCCACCCATGGGCGAAGACCACCAACGGAAGCGGGCCGACGGCACCTACCGGGCGACGGATCACCGTCGTCAATATTCGACCGGACTGCGCCGGCACGTCGCCCCGCGCCGCGGTATCCCGACTGGGGTCCGTGAGTGCGACCGTCTCATCCTGGATGGCGAAGGGAGGTTGGGGAGCGGGGGCGGGCTTGTTGACTGACGTTCGACTGGCCGTCCCGGTGCCTTGACCGAGGTGGCCACTCACACCGCTCCCGGCCTTGGCTGGATCCGGCGAGGTGCCCAGGGTGATTGCCAACACGGTCGCCCCGCCCACCAGGAGGACCGCGACTGCAACGATCGCTCGACGCCGCCAGGTACTCGGGTGACGGCCGGGGCGATCAAGCTGTTCGCTTCCAAGTGACGCGTCCGGCAACTGTCCCCTTTGCTAACGGCCTTCATCCGACAGGTGCACTCCATCGGTGCGGTACAAAACGGTAGTGCGTTCATCGACCGGAACGACCGCAGGAACCCGACCGCTCTCCGCCGACGCCCCGTCCGGGCTACCGCCCCCCACTGCACCTACGCTGGGGCGGGTGATGGAGCCAGGCCCGCTGTTGGCCTCCGGCCGAGAAGCCGACATCTTCGAATACGGCCCTGGGCTCGTGCTTCGCCGGTCTCGGGCCGGACGCTCGCTGGCGGAAGAAGCCCGGGTGATGGAATACGTCCGATCCCAGGGATACCCCGCACCGGCGGTTGAGGAAGTGAGCGATGACGGGCTCGACCTGGTGATGGAACGCATTGAGGGCACCGACATGGTGTCCACTTTGTCGAAGCGGCCATGGACGATCCCCCGACAAGGCAGGGTGTTGGCCAGTCTCCACCGTCAACTTCATGAGTTGATCGCACCCGACTGGCTCCCTGACGCCCCCGTCGGCCGTGGGGATCGCCTGCTCCACCTCGACCTCCACCCGCTGAACGTGATGATCGGCCCACAAGGCCCGGTGGTCATTGACTGGACGGGCGCCTGTCGGGGGGATCCGGCTGTCGATGTGGCATTGGCTTGGGTGCTGATGGTGGCGGGCGAGGTACCGACCGGGCGATTGCTCGGCGCTGTCCTCGGTCGGGCTCGTTCGGTACTGGTAAAGAGCTTCGTTGGCTCGTTCGATGTCGAGGCCGACGCCGTGAGGCAAGGCCTTGGTGAGGTGGTGGCGTGGAAGACCTTGGATCCCCACATCTCACCGGGCGAGCAGGAGCGGATGCGCCAGGTTGTCGAAGAGTTCGGTGGGGGCACCCCGGCGTAGCCGACTGGCACGTCTCGACGGCCGGCCCGACGGTGGGCGGCTCCGATCCCGGAGCGGTCCACCAACCTCTCGGCAGAGGACACAGAGGCGCTGACCAGCTAAAACGAACAGGAAAGCTCCGGGGGAGAGACTCGAACTCTCAACCTAGCGGTTAACAGCCGCTCGCTCTGCCGATTGAGCTACCCCGGATCGGCGTGCCAGAGGACATTAGCCGCGGATCGTTCCCCCGCTGGCCGTTCGGACCCTTCGATACCGGGGTCATCGCTCCCCTCCTCACCGAAGATGCAAACCGGACTCGATCCGGCCAGAATGGGTGGATGAGGTTTCGCATCGGCACCGCTGTCGCGTTCGGGCTCGGCTACACCCTCGGGACCAAGGCGGGGCGGGAGCGCTACAACCAGATCGCCAAACTCACCGGGCAGGTCACCCGGTCGGCGCCGGTGGCCGGTTCGATCGGCATGGTCACCGACAAGGCGAAAGCCGCCGCCGCCCTCAGCGCCGAACGGGCCAAGGACGCCCTCGGCTCCCGGCTCGGCTGGCGGGACGGCGACGAGGCCGCCGACGTCATCGCCGCCACCATGGCCAACGATGTGGCCTCGGCCCTCAACGGCCATCGGGCGGCGAGCCGCTACTGACGTCTCGCCCTAACCGGAGTCAAGCTTCGTCGAGGTAGTCGCGAAGCAACTGGGCGGAGTCCGGACGGCGGAGCTTCGCCAACGTCTTGGCTTCGATCTGGCGGATCCGCTCCCGGGTGACGCCGAACGCCTTGCCGACTTCCTCCAGCGTCCGGATCTTCCCGTCGTCCAGCCCGAACCGGAGCCGGACCACGTCCTCCTCTCGGGGGCTCAAGTGTCCGAGCGCCTCCCGGACCGCCTCGTCGAGCATGATCCGGGCGGCGGCATCGTCGGGCACCACCGCCCCTCGGTCTTCGATGAGATCGGACAGGCTGAAATCGTCCTCGTCCCCCATCGGCTGTTCCAACGACACGGTGTCCTGATTGATGCGCTGTATCTCCCGGACCCGCTCGATGGTGAAGTCGACCCGCCCCGCTACTTCCTCGGCGGTGGGCTCGCGTCCCAGTTCCTGAAGCAGCTGGCGCTGCGCCCACACCACCTTGTTGATGGTCTCCACCATGTGGACCGGGATGCGGATGGTCCGGGCCTGATCGGCAATCGCCCGGGTGATGGCCTGACGGATCCACCAGGTCGCGTACGTCGAGAACTTGAACCCCTTGGTGTGATCGAACTTCTCCACCGCCCGCATCAGGCCGAGATTTCCCTCTTGGATGAGGTCGAGGAAGGCCAAGCCCCGGTTGCGGTAGCGCTTGGCGATGGACACCACCAGCCGAAGGTTGGCCTCGATGAGCGCCTCTTTGGCCAGTTGGCCCCGCCGGACCAGCTTCCGGTCCTTGACCAGGTCCTTCTCGGAGCCCACCAGGGTGACCGTCTCCGCTACCACCAGCCGTTCGGCGGCTTCCGTCCCGGCCAGGATCCGCTCGGCCAGCTCCACCTCCAGCGAGGCGTCCAGAAGTTTGACCTTGCCGATCTCCTTCAGATAGGTGTGCACCGGGTCGGCGGCGGCGCTCCCGAACCGGTCGCCGCCGACGTAGGTATCGCCGGAGGGCGCCTGCCGTGGCGCTCGGGGCTTCTTGACCACCGCCACTTCGCGCACCGCCTCGGTGGCCCGGTTGGGCGAAGCGTCGATGGCGATCCCATCGGTAGCCACCAGCACCCCGGCATCGCCGCGGTCACCCGCCGGTGCGGACGTCACCGGGTCGCGATCGCTCCGAAACGCTTTGACCGGACTCTCGAGGAGCAGTACCTCCTCATCGGCGCCGGCCGGAGCCAGCGGCACGATGGTGGTCTCGCCGGTGTCGTAGGTGAACTCGATACCCTCGGCTCGGATACGGGTCACCAAGCCGGTGATCAGGTCAGCGCTCAACTCCACCGACTCCAGGACGGTCACCACATCATCCTGGGTGAGAAAACCGCGCGACCGACCGAGCTGAATGAGCCCATCGAACAGCGCAACCGGGAGCTCTTCGAGCGGGCCCATCACCACCTGAACTGTCTCGTCAGCCGTCAAGGGTCACCTGGGAAACGCCGTTGTCGTCCTTCACCACCAGCCAGGCTACCAACCGGGCCGAGGCCATCGCCGCCGCCGCCGGGTCGTCGAGTTCCTGGACCCATACGCTGGCTGCTGCCGCCTCCGCCGCCGCCTCCGGGGAGGTACGGGCCTCCCTGGTGGCCAAGGCCAACTGGCGGCGGACCGCGTCCCGAACCAGCTGCGAGACCACCTCGTCCGGCTCGCCGGTCGGCTCCTCGACGGTGAGCCGGACCAGTAGGGCCCGCACCGCCGGCACCGAGGTGTCGATGGCCTGGTGGAGGTCGTCGCTGGTCATGAGGACCTCGAAGGCGGTCCGCTGCAGGCCGTCGCTGAACAGCGCCGCCTCCAGCCGGTGGGCCACTTCCTCGGGTCGGTGGATGGCCAACCGGAGGGCTTCGAGTCCCGGACGGAACGAGCCGTCGCCGGCCGGACCCGGCCCGTTGGTGGCGCCGTTCCTTCCCGGGTTGGCTCCCGAGCCCAGTTCGCCGTCCCCATCCCAGCCCTCGTCATCGGGGTCGCGGATACACGGTTCCCCGTCGGTCCCGTTGGTGGGCGGTGGCCCCGGGGGTCGGGATGCTGCCCCGCTGCTCCCCCGCGACCCGCGCTTTTCGGGTTCAGGCTTCGGGCCCTCCTGGCGGAGGCGCTCCAACCGATCCCGCAGCGGGGCCGGCTCCATCCGGGTCTTCTCCGCCACCTGCATCACGTACTGGTCGCGCACCAGATCGTCCGGGTGTTCGGCCACCGCGGTCAAGGCGGCATCGGCGGCCTTGGCCCGTCCTTCCGGGGTGGAGAGATCGGCGGCGGCCAGCACCCGCTCCACCCGGAACTGGAGAAACGGCTTGGCGTCGGCGATCGCCGCCCGGAATGCCTCGGGGTCCGAGCTGGCCAGATCGGCGGGGTCGGCCCCAGCGGGGAGGTTGGCCACCACCACGTCGACTTCGTGGCGGCGTTCCCATTCGTAGAACCGCCCGGCCGCCGACTGCCCGGCCCCGTCGGCGTCGAAGGCCAGCACCACCCGCTTGGCGAAGTTGCGCAACAGCCGGAAGTGGTCGTCACCCAGGGCCGTCCCGCAAGTGGCCACCGCCCGTTCGACCCCGGCCACGAAGGAGCCGACCACGTCGGTATAGCCCTCGCACACCACCACCTCGCCGGTCTTGATGATGTCAGCCTTGGCCCAGTTGAGGGCGTAAAGGATCCGTCGCTTGGAATAGATGGGGCTCTCGGAGGAATTCTTGTACTTGGCCGGGTCGGGACTGCCGGGGAGGACCCGGCCCCCGAAGGCGACCGGGTGACCGGAAGGATCACAAATCGGGAACAGGATCCGGGCCCGGAAGGCATCCTGGAGCCGGCCGCGGCGGTTCACGAAGCCGAGGCCGGAACCCACGGCCAGATCGTTGTTGAGCTTCAGCGCGCTGCACAGCGCGTCCCAGTCGTCCGGCGCCCAACCCATCCGGAACCGGCGCACCACGTCGCCGTCATAGCCCCTCGACCGCAGATAGTCCCGGGCCAGTCCGGCGTCCGGCCCGGTGAGCAGCCGTTGGTGGTACCACTCGGTGGCCTGCTCCATGGCGTCGGTGAATACCTTGCGGCGCTGGCTGTCCCGGCCGGCGTTGGCGTCCTCGTGGATGACGATCCCCGACTTGTCGGCCAGCCGCCGGACAGCGTCGACGAAGTCGAGATGTTCGGTCTTCCGGACGAAGGTGATGGCATCGCCCTTTTCCTGGCATCCGAAGCAGTAGTAGAACCCCTCCTCGGCGTTGACGCTGAACGAGGGTGTCTTCTCCCCGTGGAACGGGCAAAGTCCGACCCAGCGCCGTCCCTGCCGCTTGAGGGCGGCATGCTCCCCGATCAGGGCGACTATGTCGGTAGCCGCCCGGACCCGGGCAACGTCCTCGTCAGGTATGCCCATACGCCCCGACGGTACCGCGTCGGCGACGCCGAGTATCCGCTGCTACTTCTTGGCTTTGGCGCCGATCTTCGACTTCGGCGTCACCAAACCCGCCAGCACGGCTTGGGCGCAGGCCAGGCGGGCGATCGGCACCCGGAAGGGCGAACAGCTCACGTAGTCGAGTCCGGCCTCGGCAAAGGTGGCGATCGATTCGGGATCGCCCCCGTGCTCCCCACACACCCCGATCTTCAGGTCCGGGCGGGTGGCGCGACCCCGCACCACCCCCAGCCGGACCAGCTCGCCAACCCCGTCGGGGTCGACCACCTCGAACGGGTTCCGCTTGAGGAGCCCGAGGCTGAGGTACTCCGACATCATCCGGCCCTCGACGTCGTCCCGGCTGAACCCGAAGGTCATCTGGGTGAGGTCGTTGGTCCCGAAGGAGAAGAAGTCGGCCTCCTCGGCGATCTCGCCGGCCCGCAGAGCGGCCCGCGGCGTCTCGATCATGGTGCCGATCAGGACCTCCAGCTTCCCGGGGGCAGATGCCTTGGCCCCCTTGCCGGTTCCCTTGGCTCCCTTCTTCGCCGTCCCCGAGGCGGCCAGCGACGCCGCCACCGCCTCCTCCACCCAGGAGCGGGCGAGGGCCATCTCCTCGCGGCCGACGGTCAGCGGGATCATGATCTCGACGATCGGTCGCCCGCCGGCCGCCACCCGGTCGAGGGCGGCCTCCATCAGGGCGCGGACCTGCATGGCATAGAGGCCGGGCTTGATCACCCCGAGCCGCACGCCGCGGGTGCCGAGCATCGGGTTGAACTCGTGCCAGGCCTTGGCCGCCTCGTAGAGACGGTCCTCTTCGGGGGTGAGCCCGACGGTGGCCTGCTTGATGGCCAGTTCCTGGGTGTCGGGGAGGAACTCGTGGAGAGGCGGGTCGAGCAGCCGGATGGTCACCGGCAGCCCGTCCATGGCCTCGAGGATCTCCTCGAAGTCGGCTTTCTGGGCCACCCGCAGCTGTTCGAGGGCGGACTCCTCGTCCTCCGGGGTGGAGGCCAGGATCATCCGGCGCACGATCGGCAGCCGGTCCTCGCCCAGGAACATGTGCTCGGTCCGGCAGAGGCCGATGCC
This sequence comes from Acidimicrobiales bacterium, assembly GCA_036268775.1. Classification (GTDB taxonomy): domain Bacteria; phylum Actinomycetota; class Acidimicrobiia; order Acidimicrobiales; family RAAP-2; genus DASZIT01. The sequence continues at coordinate 59,494 of DATATM010000036.1, forward strand.
CTCGGCGCCGTGGTTGCGGGCGTTGGTGGCATCCGGCCCGTTGTCGGCATTGGCCCGCACCCCGAGATACCCGGCCCGGATGTCGTCGGCCCAGCCGAGGACGGTCTCGAACTCCGCCGGGGTCTCCCCCTGGGACAGCGGTACCTGGCCGAGCACCACCGTGCCGTTGGTGCCGTCGACCGAGATCCAGTCACCCTCGTTGACCACCGTGCTCCCCACCGTGAACGACGACCCGGAGATCCGCACCGCTTCGGCGCCGACCACCGCCGGCTTGCCCCAGCCCCGGGCCACCACTGCGGCGTGGCTGACCAGGCCGCCCCGGGCGGTGAGGATGCCTTCGGCCGCCAGCATGCCGTGCACGTCTTCGGGGGAGGTCTCGCTTCGGACCAGCACCACCTTCTCGCCGCGCTCGGCGGCGGCCTGCGCATCGTCGGCGGTGAGGTAGACCTGGCCGACCGCCGCTCCCGGCGATGCCCCGAGACCGGTGGTCAACACCTTGTAGCCGGAGCCGGCGAACTGGGGATGGAGGACCTGGTCGAGATGGTCGCCGGTCACCCGGCCCACCGCCTCCTCCTTGGTCAGCTTGATGGTCCGCTCCCCCACCATGTCCACCGCCATCCGGAGGGCGGCACTCCCGGTCCGCTTGCCAACCCGGGTCTGGAGCATCCACAACTTGCCCTGCTCGATGGTGAACTCGGTGTCGCACATGTCGCGGTAGTGGGCCTCCAGCCGGGCGAAGATGGCCAGCAGCTCCTTGTGGATGGAGGGGAACTCATCCTTCAGGGCGGAGAGGGGCTGGGTGTTCCGGATCCCCGCCACTACGTCCTCGCCCTGGGCATTGACCAGGAAGTCGCCGTACTCGCCCCGCTTGCCGGTGGCCGGATCCCGGGTGAACCCGACCCCGGTCCCGGAGGCGTCGTCGCGGTTGCCGAACACCATGGCCTGGACGTTGACCGCGGTCCCGAGATCGTGGGCGATGCGCTCGCGGTTCCGGTAGGCGTTGGCCCGCGGCGAGTCCCAGGAGCTGAACACCGCCTCGATGGCCCCGCGCAACTGATCGTCAGGGTCCTGGGGGAACGGCTTTTTGGTGTGGCGCTCCACGATCTGCTGGTAGGCGTCCACCAGGTAGCGGAGCAGCGGGGTGGGGATGCCGGCGTCGGAGGTGGTGCCGGCCAGCTCCTTGGCCGCATCCAGGAGGGTGTCGAACTCCTCCCCGGGGATGTCGAGGACGATACGCCCGTACATGGCCACGAACCGCCGGTAGGAGTCGTAGGCGAACCGCTCGTCGTCGGTCTGCTTGGCCAGGCCCTCCACCGACTGGTCGTTGAGGCCGAGGTTGAGGACGGTGTCCATCATCCCCGGCATGGAGAACTTGGCCCCCGAGCGCACCGAGACGAGGAGGGGGTCGGTGGCATCGCCGATCCGCTTCCCCATCGTCTTCTCCAGCCGGGTGCGGGCCTTGGCCACCTCGGCGGTGAGGCCGTCGGGCCAACCGCCGTCCATGTACGCCCGGCAGCCGTCAGTGGAGATGGTGAAGCCGGGCGGGACCGGCAGTTCCAGTACCGACGTCATCTCGGCCAGGTTGGCGCCCTTGCCTCCGAGGAGGTCCTTCATCTCCATCGGGGGCTTGCGGTGCTTGTGGTCGAAGTCGTAGACGAACGGCATCGGAAACGGTCTCCTGGGTGGGTGGTGGGGTTGCGTGGCTGCGCGAGCGCAGGCATTCGAGCCTACCTGCCTCGCCCATCGGCTCCGAAACGACGCCGGCGGCCGAAGCCGGTAGTGAAAGGAGCCTCAGGTGGCGGAAAGGCGCCGCTGCAACTCGGCCACCAGGCCGTCGATGGGGACGCGGACCTGCTCGGTGGTGTCCCGGTCCCGCACGGTGACCGCCCCGTCCTCCAGCGAGTCGAAGTCCACGGTCACGCACCACGGGGTCCCCACCTCGTCCTGGCGCCGGTACCGCTTGCCGATCCCCTGGGTCACGTCGTAGTCGCACATGAAGTGGGGCTGCAGAGACTGGAGGACCTGGCGGGCCAGCGGCTCGAGGGTGTCCTTCTTGGAGAGGGGGAGCACGGCCACCTGGTAGGAGGCCAGCTTCGGGTGGATCCGGAGCACCATACGGGCCTCCCCGCCCACCTCGTCCTCGTCGTAGGCGGCCAGGAGGAAGGCCATCATGGTGCGGGTGGCCCCCGCCGCCGGCTCGATCACATAGGGGGTATAGCGCTCGTTGGCGGTGGGGTCGAAGTAGTCGAGCTTCTCGCCGGAGGCGGCGGCGTGCGCCTTCAGGTCGAAGTCGGTGCGGTTGGCGATGCCCTCCAGCTCATCCCAACCCCAGGGGAAGAGGAACTCCACGTCGGCGGTCGCCGTCGAGTAGTGGGAGAGCTCGTCGGGGTCGTGGTGGCGGAGGCGGAGCTTCTCCTCCGGCATCCCGAGGGAGAGGTACCAATTGAACCGCTCCTTCAGCCAGTACTCGAACCACTGGTCGGCGTCGGCCGGCGGTACGAAGTACTCCATCTCCATCTGTTCGAACTCGCGGGTCCGGAAGACGAAGTTCTGGGGGGTGATCTCGTTGCGGAACGACTTGCCCACCTGGGCGATCCCGAACGGCGGCTTCTTCCGGGTGGTCTGGAGCACGTTGACGAAGTTGGTGAACATCCCCTGGGCCGTCTCCGGCCGGAGGTAGGCCACGGCGCCGTCGTCCTCGATGGGCCCGGCGTGGGTCTTGAACATCAGGTTGAACGGCCGCGCCTCGGTGAACTCGGTGGAGCCGCAGTTCGGGCACACCCCTTCGATCTTGTCCTGCCGCCAACGCTGGTGGCATTGGCGGCAGTCGATCAGCGGGTCGGTGAAGTTGGTCAGATGGCCGGAGGCCTCCCACACCGCCGGCGGGGACAAGATGGCGGCGTCGATGCCGACCACGTCGTCCCGGAGCTGCACCATGGCCTCCCACCAGGCATTCTTCACATTGCGCAACAGGTTGACCCCAAGCGGTCCGTAGTCGTAGGTGGAGCGGAACCCGCCGTAGATCTCCGCCGACTGGAAGATGAAGCCGCGTCGCTTGCAGAGGCTGACGACTTTCTCCATCAGGTCGCCGGCTTCGGGCGCGTCGGTGGGCGGATCCTGGTCAGGCATGGGAAGAGAGCGTACCGGACCGACCGGGGATTACCGCCCGAGCAGCCGAGAACCGGACTCGTTACAGTGACGCGGTGGGCGTCGGGGGGCGAATCAAAGTGGGGGTTGTCGCGATGGTGGCGGTGTTGGCGACGACCGCCTACCTGGGTCTGACACTCCCGCCGGCCGGTGGTTCGGCGGCGGCGGCCACCGCGACGGCTCTGGCCGCCGGCCAGCCGGTGGGGTTCGGGAATGCCGGCAACTACGGGTCGGTGGCCGGCCAGACCCTGGCCGCCCCGGTAGTGGGGATGGCCGCCACCCCGAGCGGCACCGGCTACTGGCTGGTGGGCACCGACGGAGGGATCTTCGCCTTCGGCGACGCTGGCTTCTTCGGCTCCACCGGGGGCCAGCGATTGAACCGCCCGGTGGTGGCGATGGCCGCCACCCCCGACGGGAAGGGCTATTGGTTGGTCGCCTCCGACGGGGGGATCTTCGCCTACGGCGACGCCCAGTTCTACGGCTCCACCGGCGGCATCACCCTCAACCGGCCGGTGGTCGGAATGGCTGCCGCCACCGACGGGCGGGGCTACTGGCTGGCCGCCTCCGACGGGGGAATCTTTGCCTTCGGCGACGCCGGGTTCTACGGCTCCACCGGCGGCATCACCCTCAACCGGCCGGTGGTCGGAATGGCTGCCGCCACCGACGGGCGGGGCTACTGGCTGGCCGCCTCCGACGGGGGAATCTTTGCCTTCGGCGACGCCGGGTTCTACGG
>DATATM010000037.1:0-78442 GCA_036268775.1 Acidimicrobiales bacterium
AGTTGCTCGGGGGGATCCACGATCTGGCTGATCATCCCGAGCTCGTAGGCCCGCTGGGCATCGATCCGCTCATAGCGCCCGACCAGGGCCATCCGCATCACCGCCTCCACCGGCATCTTCCGGATCAGCCCGACCGCCTCGTAGGCGGTGACCTGGCCGATGGAGACATGGGGATCGAGGAAGCTGGCCGTGGATGCCGCCATCACAATGTCGGCATCGGCGATGAAGTGCAGCCCCCCTCCGGCGCACACCCCGTTGACGGCGGCGATGACCGGCTTCCAGACCTGGTTGTGCCAGGCGGTCAGCCGGAGCTCGGCCCGCTTGGTCCGGCGCGACTGTTCCCGGAGGGCCTCGGGGTTCTTGGCCAGTTCCACCACGTCCAGCCCGGTCTGGAAGGCCCGGCCCTCTCCGGTGTTGACGACGACCCGCACGGCGGGATCGGCGTCCAGCTCTCTCCAGGCGACTTCGAGCTCGTCGATCATGGCGGCGTTCATGGCGTTTCCGGAATCGGGTCGGTTGAAGATCAACCAACCGACGGGTCCGTGCCGTTCGACCCGGAGTGCCGGTCCGCTGTCCCGTCCGGCCTCGGCGTTGGTACTCATGGTCCCCCTCGACTCAGGCAAGCCCGACCCCGGCCGACCCGCCGTTGTCGGACCGATGACGGTACCCGGCGCGGCGCACCGGCCGCCAGCCAGGGCAGTGGGCCGGCTCCGGGAACACCCTCCCATTGGCGGAGGGGACGGCGCCAGCCCTTCGATGGTCAGATTGTATATGGTATGAACTTCACGTCCTGGGTGACTATAGTCCTGGCTCCGACCGGGGGATCACCAGGAATCGGTACGTGTCGTCGGCCGGCAATCGGCCGAGCTGACCGGGGGAGTGCGATGACGCAAACGGACCAGGCCGCTTCCGCCCGCCGATCGACGGCGGGCGACGGTGTGCTGAAAGTGGAGGAGATCGGGGTGTCGTTCTCGGGGGTGGTCGCCCTCCAGGCTGTCTCGCTGGAGGTGGCCCGCGGCGAGGTGCTCGGTCTCATCGGTCCGAACGGCGCCGGGAAGACCACGTTGTTCGACGTGGTCTCCGGCCTCCGTGAGCCCAAGCGCGGCACCATCATCTTCGACGGGAACGATGTAACCGGGCGGTCGGCGGTCTGGAGGTCGCGGGCGGGGATGCGGCGGACCTTCCAGCGCCAGCAGGTCTTCGGCCGACTGACGGTGGAAGAGAATCTGCTCTGCGCCCTCGAGTGGCGAGGCGGAGGCGGTGGCATCCTGGCCGACCTGGTGGCACTGCCGCCCCGGCGGCGCATCGAGCGACGTCGTCGGGCCGAGCTCGATTTCCATATCGAACGCTGCGGCCTGGGGCCGGTCCGGCACGCGGTGGCCGGATCCCTGCCCATCGGCACGGCCAGGATGGTGGAGTTGGGGAGGGCCCTGGCCGAGTCGCCCTCGCTGCTCCTGCTGGACGAACCGACCTCCGGGTTGGGCGACGCCGAAGTCGAGTGTCTGAGCTCGGTCATCAACCAGTTGCGCGCCGACGGCTCCTGTGGCGTTCTGTTGGTCGAGCACGACATCTCCTTCGTCATGTCCCACTGCGATCGCATCACCGTGCTGGAGCGCGGCGAGGTGCTGGCCGAGGGCACCCCCGGTGAGATCCAATCCAACCCGGAGGTCCGGGATGCCTACCTTGGCTGATCCCCGGCGATCGGATCGCCGCGTTGGTCGGGCGGGCGGATCGAGCCTCCCTGGTCGAGGTCTCCTCCGGTGAGCAAGTTCCTCAGCCTGTTGGTGACCGGGGTCGTCACCGGGGCCATTTACTCGATGCTGGCCGCCGGCCTCACTCTCACCTACTCCACCACCGGGATCTTCAATCTCGGCTACGGCGCGGTGGCCTTCACCTCCGCCTACATCTATTTCGAGCTGCAGAACGGCCTGCACTGGTCCAACCTGTGGGCAGCGGTCGTCGTCATCCTGGTCTTCGCACCGTTGCTCGGGCTGTTGCTCGACCGGTTCGTGTTCGGGAAGCTGTCCCAGGCCAGCGAGGGCTCCAAGATCATGGCCACGGTGGGGGTGCTGATCGCGGTCCCGGCCCTCGCCCAGTGGGTGGTGGCCCTGCTCATCGGGGTCGGGCACGCCAACATCCCCGACGGCTCGCTGGTGTCGCTGGCTCCCGGCCTCGGCCCCGAGCCGCCCCACCACTGGCAGCTCGGCTCGGTGCTGAACCTCGACTCCGACCAGCTGATCGTGGCCTTGGTGGCGGTGGTGATGGCCATCGGGCTGTGGTATCTCCTCAAGCACACCGCGCTCGGTCTCCGGATGCGGGCGCTGGTCGACCGCCCGGACCTGGCGGCCGCCCGGGGGGTGGACCGGGGTCGGACCTCGGCGGTCGCCTGGGTGCTGGGCACGGTGATGGCCGGGCTGGCCGGGGTGGCCGGCGCCCCCATCTTCAACTCCCTGTCCTCGTCCACCTATCTGTATGTGCTGCTGGTGGCTACCGCCGCTGCGGTGCTGGGTGGCCTCCGGTCGGTGCCGCTGGCGGCGCTGGGTGGGCTGTTCATCGGCGCGGTCCAGAGTCTGGTGGCCGGGTATGCCACTTTCGCCCAGTCGATCTCCGGGTTCAGCGACGCGGTGCCGTTCGTGCTGTTGTTGGTGGGCCTGATCGTCTGGGGCCGGGAACGAGCCCGCCGGGCCGGCCAGGTCGCCGATGACGTGCCCCCTCCCGACTATCTGGCCCTCCGTCCGCGCTGGCGGCGCATCGCCCCCTGGATCTTCTGGTTCACTGCCTTGCTCGTCTACATCTCCTTCGGGGCTGACAGCTACTGGCTGGGTCTGGCCACCAAGGGCCTGGCCCTTTCCTTGGTCTTCCTCTCCTTCACCATCGTCACCGGCACCGGCGGGAGCGTCAGCCTGGCCCAAGCCGCCTTCGTCACCGCCTCGGGGTTGGTGGCCGGGGTGCTCATCAGTCAGTACCACCAGCCCTACCTGGTGGGCCTGCTCGGCGGTGTCGCTTTCGCGGTGCTGCTCGGGGTGATCGTCGCCGTCCCTGCCCTCCGGCTCGGGGGCTTGGCCCTCGCCCTCGCCACCCTGGCCCTCGGTTTCGTCGGGGACAACCTGCTCTTCCAATGGGCCCGACTGGCCGGGCCCTCTCAGCAGGGGTGGGTCATCCCGAGACCCTCCTGGGGGCCGATCCACTTCACCAGCAACAAGTCGCTGGCGGTGCTGTTGGTGGTGATCGTGATCGTGGTGACCCTGCTGATCCGCAACCTGCAGCGGTCCTCCTCCGGCCGGATGATGAGCGCGGTCCGGACCTCCCAGTCAGCCGCCGAGACCTCGGGGATCTCCGGCACCACCGTGAAAGTCACCCTGTTCGCGGTGTCGGCCGGGCTGGCCGGGTTGGGTGGGGTCCTGGTGGTGACCGTCGACCAGCACGTGACCGCCTCGACCTACACGACCCCGATCGGATTGGTGTGGCTGGCCACCGTCGTCCTGTTCGGGATCCGTCGCCCGAGCGGCGCCATCGCGGCAGCGATGACCAGCGTGCTGCTCGCCGGGGTGTTGTCCTCGGGCTTCCACTTCTCCTTTATCTCCTGGTCGGGGACCACCTCGGTGTTCTTCCCCGCCGTTCTGTTCGGACTCGGCGCGGTGACGATGGCCCAGAATCCCGACGGCATCCTTTCCCTCGCCGAGGAGCAGTCGTTCCGCCGTCGGCAGCGGCGTGAGGCCAAACGGCTGGCGGCCGCCCGGCCGGGAGCCACCGCCCCTACACGCCTCGATGGCCGCACCCCGACGCCGGCGCTGTCCACCCGGTCGTTACCACCGACCAAGGTCCCGACCTTGGCTCGGGCCCGGGGTGACGTCGCCCTCCGGGTCGATTCGTTGCGCGCCGGCTATGGCGAGACCCAGGTGCTCTTCGATATCGACCTCGATGTCCAGGCCGGGAAGCTCACCGCGCTGGTAGGCGCCAACGGGGCGGGCAAGTCGACCCTTTGCAAAGTGATGGCAGGTCTGATGCCGCCGACCGGGGGCGCCGTCTTCCTGGACGGGAAGGACGTGACCAAGCAGCCGGCCCACCAGCGGGCCAAGGAGCTCCTCCTGGCTCCCGAATCGCGCGGCGTCTTCCCGTCGCTGTCGGTGGAGGACAATCTGAGATTGCTGCTCCCCGAGGCCGCCGACCAGGACAAGGCCTTCCAACGGTTCCCGATCCTGAAAGAGCGCCGCCGCCTTCCGGCCGGCAGCCTCTCGGGCGGTGAACAGCAGATGCTGACCATGGCGCCGATGCTGGTGAAGCCGCCGAGGGTGCTGGTCGCCGACGAGCCCACCCTGGGGCTCGCCCCGCTGATCGTCGAGGAGATCATCCGGGTCTTCGCCGAACTCCGCGACCAGGGGGTCACCCTGCTGATCGTGGAGGAGCGGGCCAAAGCGGTGCTGGACATCGCCGACGAGGTGGCGCTGCTCGAACTGGGCCGGCTGGTGTGGGCCGGGCCGAGGGCCGAGCTCGATCCCGATCAGCTGGCGGCCATCTACCTCGGACAGTCCCACCTGGAGCCGACACCGGCTCGGAGCTAGGTGGGTCAGGTGGGAGGCGGCCCGACCGCCACCGGCCGGAAGTAGGGGAGCTTCAGGGTGTCGCTGATCGGGTGGAACTCGACGGCCAGCGCCAACCCTTCGACCAGATCCTCCGGCGCACAACCGATCACCGAGCTGACCACGAAGATGCCCTCGTCGAGCTCGACGATGGCCACCGAGTAGGGAACCTTGAAGACCGGGGTCTGCGGCCGCCAGACGATCGTCCAGCTGTAGAGCCGGCCCCGGCCCTGGCTCTCCTCCCACCCCAGTTCCCGACTGTGGCAGCGCCAGCAGATGCGGGCGGCGTCGGCGATGGCCAGCTGGCAGTCCGAGCAGCGGAGGTACCGGAGCTCGTCCCGGGCACACCCCTCCCAGTAGGGGGCCGAGAACGACGACGGTACCGGGGCGGGGGTTCCCGGGGCCTGGGGGCGGAGCACGGTCATGGCCGATGGGCCCCGACCAGCATCACGTCATTGAAGAGGGCCCCGGAGCCACCGTTGGAGCAGAGGGCGACTTCGGCCCCGGGCACCTGGGCGGAGACGCAGCTGCCCCGGACCTGCTGGACGCACCGGATGACCCGTTGGAGCATCTGGGTGGAGTTGCCGGGGTGGGCGAAGGACATCGTCCCCCCGTCGGTGGTCACCGGCAACCGCCCGCCGGCGCCGATGGTGCCATCCGACACGAAGCCGCCCCCCTCCCCGTCCGGGCAGAAGCCGAACGCCTCCAGCTGGCGGATGATCTCGAAGGAGAAGGGGTCGTACAACTCGCAGACGTCGACGTCGGACGGGGAGAGGCCGGCGGTGCGGAAGACCTCGCGAGCGGCGTGCCGTCCTACATAGCCCGCTGGGACCTCCTGGCCCGGCCGGCCGGTGAAGTCCCAGATCGGGCCGTGCTGGTAGGAGGGACCGTAGGCATCGCTGCCCCCGCCGAGGATCCAGGCGGCCGTCGGCTCCAGGTCGGCGGCCCGATCGGCGGTGGTCAGCACCAGACCGCAGCCACCTTCCGAAGTGGTGGAGCAATCGAGGAGATGGAACGGCTCGGCGATGGGGCGCGAGGCCAGGATGTCCTCGGGGGTGAACGGCCCGCGACCGAAATAGACGGCCTCGGGGTTCTGATGCCCGTTGTTGCGGATGGTGGCGGCGACGGTGGCCAACTGTTCGGGGGTGGTGCCGAAGGTCAACATGTGGCGCTTGGCCATCAAGGCGAACTCCACCGCGGTGAACAGGCCGTAGCCGACCACGAACTCGTTGGTGGGCCTCGTCCAGGGGGCGGTGGAGGCCCGGTCGGTGTAGATGCCGGCGCTGCCCCCCACCACCAGGACCACCTGGCACTGACCGGTGGCGATGAGGGCGGCCGCCTCGAGGACGGCGGGGATGCCCAGCGCGTTGATCGACCGCCGGCACGGACCCAGGCGAAGTTCGTAGGCGAGCTCCCCGGCCTTCTCGCCGATGACCCCGTCGACGTCGGCAACCCCGAGGCCGGCGTCGGCGAGTGCCCCGAGCGCTCCTTCGATGGCAATCGACAAGGAGTCGTGGTGGGGCAGGCGGCGGGCCTGGGGGGTGTTGAACACCCCGGCAATGGCCGCGTCACGGAACGGGTGGGCCACGGTTATCCGCCACCGGGGATCGCCGGATGGGTGGACGCCGGCTGGTACCCCGGTCGGACCGGCTGGATGACCGTCGGGGCTGTCTGGTCGAGGGCGATGCCGGACTCCTCCCCTTCGTTGGCGGCCACCGGAGTCATCGCCGTCGATGACCCACTGGGACCCGGTCAATGTAGCTGGCGCCGAGCGGTGGCCTCCGGGTCATCGCCGGTTGCCGGTGGCGTGACCAGCTTGGGAACCCCCGGTCGGCAGAGGTAGGGTGGGCTGCTCGTTCTGACGCACCGTCAGATGCAGAGATTGGTGTAGGCGATGCCGACTATTCCGAAGATCATCAGCGTCGACGACCATGTCGTCGAGCCAGCCCACGTCTGGAAGGACTGGATGCCCCGGCAGTTCGCCGATCGGGCCCCCCGGATCGAGCGCCGCGGGATCGGGCCGATGGTCCACGTCGGCGGCGGCACCTATGAGGTCAGCTGGGACCCGGAAGGCCCCCAGGCGGACTGCTGGATCTTCGAGGATCTGATCTACGTGCACAAGCGCCATGTGGCGGCGGCGGGTTTCGACCGGGACGACATGACCATGAGCCCGATCACCTACGACGAGATGCGCCCCGGTTGCTACCAGCCCAAAGCCCGGATCGACGACATGGAGCTGAACCACGTGGAGGCCTCGCTGTGCTTCCCCACCTTCCCTCGCTTCTGCGGCCAGACCTTCACCGAGGCCACCACCGATCGTGATCTGGGCATGGCCTGTGTCCGGGCCTACAACGACTGGATGGTCGAGGAGTGGTGCGCGGACAGCGGTGGGCGGCTCATCCCCCTCTGCCTGATCCCGTTGTGGGACGCGGAGCTGGCCGCCGCCGAGGTGCGCCGGAACGCCGCTCGCGGCGTCCGGGCGGTGTGCTTCAGTGAGATACCGCCCCACCTGGGTCTGCCCAGCATCCACTCCGGGTACTGGGACCCGTTCTTTGCCGCCTGTGCGGAGACCGGCACCGTGGTCTGCATGCACATCGGGTCGTCGTCGAAGATGCCGGCCACCTCGGCCGACGCCCCCGGTGCGGTGGCGGCCACCCTGTCGTTCGGGAACGCCATGGCCTCGCTGGCCGACTTCTTGTTCTCGGGGGTGCTGATCCGGTTCCCGACCCTGAAGCTGGCCTACTCGGAGGGCCAGATCGGCTGGCTCCCCTACATCCTCGAGCGGGCCGACGACGTCTGGGAGGACCACCGGGCCTGGACCCATTCCCATGATCTGGTACCCGAGCCACCCTCGACCTACTACTACCGACAGGTGTTCGGATGCTTCTTCAAGGATCGGCATGGCCTGGAGTCACTGGATCGGGTGGGGATCGACAACGTCACCTTCGAGACCGACTATCCGCACACCGATTCGACGTGGCCCGACACCAAGAAGGTGGCGGAAGCGATGATGGCCGACCTGACCGACGAGCAGATCTACAAGATCGTCCGGGGGAATGCCATCCGGATGCTCGACCTCGACCTTGATCGCTGAGGTCCCCATCCTGGAGCGCGGGCTGGTTGGTCGCGACGCCGCCAAGGGGTTCCGGCCATGAGCGGGTTCAACCTGGCCGATCTGTGGGAAGCGGTATCCGACCAGGTCCCCGACCGGGTGGCCATCCGGTGTGGCGGGGAGCCGCGCACCTACGCCCAACTGGAGGCACGGGCCAACCAGCTGGCCCACTGGTTCCTCGACCAGGGGGTGCAACCGGGCCAGCACATCGGCCTCTACCTGCAGAACTGCCTGGAGTACATCGAAGCCACGCTGGCCGCCTACAAGGTGCGGGCGGTGCCGATCAACGTGAACTACCGGTACGTGGCTACCGAGCTCCGCTATCTGGTGAACGACGCCGACATGGTCGGGGTCATCCTCCAGCCCGACTCCACCGAGCGGCTGGCCGAGGTGGCGCCGGATGCCCCGACCCTGGGCTGGTCGCTGGTCACCGGACCCGACTACGAGGCGGCGGTGGCGAACTCCTCCTCGGCCCGGGACTTTGCCGCCCGATCCGGGGACGACCTCTACGTCCTCTACACCGGAGGCACCACCGGCATGCCGAAAGGCGTGGTGTGGCGCCAGGAAGACGCATTCTTCGCCTGCATGGGCGGTGGCGATCCCAACCGCGACGAGGTGGGGTCGGTCGACGAACTGGTCGGGCGCATCGCGCCTTCCCCGTCCACCTTCTTGGCCCTGGCCCCGCTGATGCACGCAGCCGGCGGCTGGACGGTGTTCCTCTTCCTGTTCGGCGGCAACCAGGTGGTGCTGTGGTCGGGACCGCTTGACCCCGTCGAGGTATGGCGGACCGTCGAGCGGGAAAAGGTCACCTCCACCAATGCGGTGGGGGACGCGGTGCTGCGCCCGCTGCTCGATGCCTGGGATGGTCTCGACCCGAAGCCTGACGTGAGCTCGATCCAATCGTTCAGCTCCGGGGGCGCGCCGTTGTCGCCGGCGATGCGGGAGCGCTTCCTGGCCACCTTCCCGTCGATTCCGATGATCGATGGATACGGATCCTCGGAAACCGGGATCCAGGCCCGCCGCGTCTTCCTGGGTCCGAGCACCGCGAAGGACGAGCCCCGGTTCGATGCCAGCCAGGCGGTGGTCATGGACGACGACACCCGCCAGCCGATGCCGCCGGGATCCGGCAAGGTCGGCCGGGTGGCCCGGAGCGGGCGCATCCCGCTCGGGTACTACAACGACCCGGTGAAGTCGGCGGCCACCTTCGTGGAGTGGGATGGTCGACGCTGGTCGCTCTCCGGCGACATGGCGACGGTCGCCGCCGACGGGTCGATCTCCCTGCTGGGTCGCGACTCCATCTCCATCAACACCGGGGGGGAGAAGGTCCACCCCGAAGAAGTCGAGGCGGTGCTGCGCCAGAGTGAGGACGTCTACGACGTGCTGGTGGTGGGGGCTCCCGACGATCGATGGGGCGAACGGGTGGTGGCCGTCGTCGAGCCGACACCGGGGACCAAGCCCAGCGAGGACGACCTCCGGGCACTGGCCCGTGTCTCGCTGGCCGGTTACAAGGTTCCGAAGCGGGTGGTGTTCGTCGACAAGGTGGTCCGCTCGCCCAGTGGCAAGGCCGACTATCGCTGGGCCGCCGAGGTAGCCACCGAAGCCTGAGCGGGAACCGTGCCCGCGGTTTCGTATTCGTAGTCCCGATCCGAAGGAATTGCCTGATGAACTTTGACGACAGCGCCGAAGACGCCGAGTTCCGGCGGGAGGTGTCGGCGTGGCTCGAGAGCCATGCCCGGCTCCGCACCGGAGCCGACGACTGGTCGCGCAACCACGAGCATCCTGATTACGTGCGGCGGTGCCGCCGGTGGCAGGTCGCCCTCTACGAGGGGGGTTGGGGGGCGATCACCTGGCCGGTGGCGTACGGCGGCCGGGGGGAGAGCAGCTGGCACCAGACCATCTTCAATCAGGAGGCGGCCAAGTACGACGTCTCGACCGGGGCATTCTCCGTCGGGATCGGCATGTGCGGCCCGACCCTCATCGCCCACGGGACCGAGGAGCAGAAGCAACACCATCTCGGCGCCATGCTCCGGGGGGAGGTGGTGTGGTGTCAGCTGTTCTCGGAACCCGATGCCGGATCCGACCTGGCCGGTCTCAAGACCCGGGCGCAACGGGATGGCGACGAGTTCATCGTCAACGGCCAGAAGGTGTGGACCTCGGGGGCCCAGGACAGCGACTGGGCGATTCTGATCGCCCGCACCCATCCCGACGCCCCCAAGCACAAGGGCATCACCTATTTCCTGGTGGACATGCGGACCCCGGGGATCGAGGTCCGGCCGCTCCGACAGATCACCGGGTTTGCCCATTTCAACGAGGTCTTCCTCACCGACGTGGCCATCCCGGCGGAGAACGTGGTGGGGACGGTTGACAACGGGTGGGCGGTGACCCACACCACGCTCAGCAATGAGCGAACCCTCATCGGTGGGTCCGGTCAGGGGCTCACCACCGACCAGGTGTTGGACCTGGCTCGCCGGTACGGGGGGAGCGCCATTCCGTTGGTCCGCCAGCACATCGCCGCCTTCTACACCCGGGCCCAGCTGCTGCGATTCATGAACTACCGGATCCAGACCGCCCTGTCCCATGGCCGCCAGCCCGGCCCGGAGGCGGCCACCACCAAGCTGATGGTGTCCCAGCACATGGGTCTGACCGGTGACCTGCTGATGGAGTTGGTCGGCACCAACGGGATGCTGGCCGACGGGAGCGCCATCGACAACGGGATCTGGGAGACCGCCTTCCTCAACCAGTGGATGTCCCGACTCGGGGGTGGAACCGACAACATCCAGCGGAACTCCCTCGGTGAGCGCGTCCTCGGCCTGCCCCGGGAACCCCGTACCGACAAGGACGTGCCCTTCAGCACCCTGGCCTGACGCGGACGCCCGGGCCGGGATCTAGGGTCAGTTCGGCTGATCGGAGGCACCCACCATGACCGGACCCGCGCAACTCTCAACCAGCCTGCCCACCTTCGCGGCCGAGGACCCCGGGGACTGGTCCCCCCTGGTCGAGTTCGCCCGGGCGGCGGACCAGGCCGGCATCGATCGACTGGTGATGTCCGACCACATCGTCTTCGGTGAGCATCTCGACGCCTACAGCGATCCCGCCAACGGGGGGTCCCGGGGCGGCCGGCAGCCGACCGGGCCCGACGGGTCATGGCTCGAGCCGCTCGCCACCATCGCCCACCTCACCGCAGTGGCCACCCGAGCCCGGTTCGCCACCAACATCCTGGTGGCAGCGCTGCGGAGACCGGTGGTGTTGGCAAAGACAGCGGCCACCATTGACGTCCTGTCCGGAGGTCGCCTCGACCTCGGGGTGGGAGTCGGCTGGCAGCGCGAGGAGTACGAGGCGGCCGGACTCTCCTTCGAGGGACGGGGCCGGCTGCTCAACCACACCATCGAGGTGTGCCAGGCCCTCTGGCAGAACCAGACGGCCAGCTACGACAGTGAGGAGTTGTCGTTCGCCAACATCCACCAGATGCCGAAGCCGACCCAGCCCGGCGGGGTGCCGATCTGGGTGAGCGGCACGGTCAACCCCCGGTCGATGGACCGACTGGCCCGGTACGGATCCGGGTGGATCCCCTGGGGGGACGACGCCGCCGACATCGAGGCCGGCATCGCCCGGATGTGGGCGGCGGTCACCGAACGCGGGCGGGATCCCGAAGGATTGGGTGTGGTGGGCACGCTGCGGGCGGTGAAGGACGACAACGGCGACCTGGATCTGGTCCAGACGATGGAGCCCGTCCCGAAACTCCACCAGGCCGGCGTCAGCGATTTTCGAATCGCCCTGAAGCCGTCCCGGGGCGAACAGGCGGCGGCCGACTACCTCGGCGAGGTGGTGACCGCCTTCCGGTCCGCCACCGCCTGAAGGCCCCCTGGCCGGCGGCCGATTCTTGGAACCGGATTACGAATCGCAAGGTGTATTCAATATTGAATTGCGGCGGGGCGGCCAGAACCGCGGCCATCGTCACTGTTCATTTCCATCGAGCCTGTGCCATACTCCTTGGCTTGTGAGGGGTGTTCCGAGAGTGGTGGAGTCGGGTCATGGGTGAAGCGGGCGGCATCACCGACCAGGCCATCGAGCGGCTGCGAGAGCGAATCGGCATCCCTGAGCCCCACCCGGTGGCCCCGCACTACACCCGACCGGGGGTGGACGCCTTCCGTCATGTGGCCGAGTGTTACGGCGACGACAACCGGTTGTGGTGGGATGAGGACTACGCGGCCGCCACCGTCTGGGGAGGGGTCATCGCCCCGCCGCCGCTGGTGGGCGGCGATTCCCTCATCGGGGTGGACGAGGTTCCCGAGGTGGCGCCCGAGGTCAAGGACCTGATGCGGGGCGACCCTCTCCGAGGCGTGCATGCCTTCTATGCCGCCAGCGCCCGGGAGTGGTGGGCCCCCCTCCGTCCGGGCCGAAAGGTGGCGCGACGCAACGCGTTGGTGGGGGTGCTGGACAAGCCGAGCCAGTTCGCCGAGCGGGCGGTGCACGAGTGGACCGGCCAGGTCTTCCAGGACGACCAGGGAGCCATCCTCTCGGGCCAGTACCGGTTGATGGTCCGCACCGAGCGGACCAAGGCGCGGGCGAAGAAGAAGAACGACGCGCTCGAACTCCGCCCGTACACCGACGAGGAGATCGAGGCCATCGACGCCCAGTACGACGGGGAGGGGCCGAGGGGCTCGACGCCCCGCTGGTGGGAGGATGTCGCCGAAGGAGACACGCTCGGCCCGATGGTGAAGGGGCCGCTCACCGTCACCGACATGATCTGCTGGCACGTGGGGATGGGCATGGGCCTCTACGGCGTCAAGCCCCTCCGGCTGGGGGCGCAGAACCGCAAGCGCATCCCCCGGTTCTTCCACCGCGACGACCTCAACGTCCCCGACGTGATGCAGCGGGTCCACTGGGATCCCGAGTTCGCCCAGCGGGCCGGGAATCCGACCACCTTCGACTACGGGAGGATGCGGGAGACCTGGCTCATCCATCTGTGCACCGACTGGATGGGTGACGACGCCTGGTTGTGGAAGCTGGACTGCGAGTTCCGGAAGTTCAACTTCGTCGGCGACACCCAGTGGCTTCGGGGCACGGTCGTAAGGAAGTACCTGGCCGATGGGAACCGACCGGCCGTCGACATCGAATTGTCGGCCCAGAACCAGCGGGGGGAGATCACCACCCCCGGTCATGCCACCGTCCTCCTTCCCAGCCGGGACCATGGTCCAGTGGTCCTCCCCGACCCCCCGGGGGACGCCACCGATCTCGATGCCGCCCTCCGGGCCATCGCCTCCGGATTCGCCGACGGCACCGCGGCGCCCCTCCGTTGACCGACCCGGTCTACCGCTCGGTGGACGGCTTGTCGGTTGAGGTGCGCGACTCGGTCCTTCGGCTCCGGCTCGACCGCCCGGACCGGCGCAACGCCATCAACGACACCATGATGGCCGGGCTCATCGAGGCGGTGGAAGAGGCCGGGCGGGATGAAGCGGTGCGGGTGATCCACATCGCCGGCAATGGCGACCATTTCTGCGGGGGCGCCGACATCGTGGCCCGCAACGCCGGTGACCAGTCGAGGCCCCGGGTGGGGGCCATCCAACGCCGACTGCCGGCTCAGGCCCACCGACTGCTTCCCCTCCTATGCACCGTGCAGGTCCCGGTGGTGTGCAGCGTCCGGGGCTGGGCCGCCGGCATCGGGATGCAGATCGCCACCGCCGCCGACTTCACGGTGGCGGCCGATGACGCGATGTTCTGGGAGCCGTTCTCCTCTCGGGGGTTCACCCCTGACAGCGGGGCAACCTGGCTGTTGCCTCGAGCCGTCGGCGTGGCCCGGGCCCGGGAGCTGTTGCTGCTCGGCCGCAAGCTCGGCGGAACCGAAGCGGCGGAGTGGGGTTTGGTGCACCGGGCCGTGCCGACCGGGGAGGTGGACCGGGTGGCCGACCAACTGGTGGCCACCCTCGCCGCCGGCCCGACGGTGGCCCTGGGGCTGACCAAGTGGCTCCTCCACGCCGGCGCCTGGTTGCCGCTGGAGGACCACCTGCGCAACGAAGGTTTCGCCCTGGAGCTCTCGTCGCGGAGCGAGGATTTTCGTGAAGGCCTGGGGGCGTTCAAGGACCGCCGGGATCCCGACTTCAAGGGGCGGTGATGGCCGCCACCGACCAGCGGCTGTTCGTGACCGGTCTGGCGGCAACCGATTTGACGGCTCGGGCCCGCCAGTGGGTGGCCGAGCACGTCCCGGACGCCTGGCGCCAGGCCGCCCTCGAGGGTGGGGCATCGGCCATCCGGAAGGTCCGGCCTCGGGCCGACTACGAAGCCTGGTACCCGGTGTTCGCCGCCTCCGGACTGGTGGCGCCGACCTGGCCGGTGGAGTACGGCGGGGCGGGTCTGACCCCGGCGGAGGCAAGGACGGTCGAGATCGAGTTGGCGCCGTACAATCTGGGCCGGCTCAACCCGTTGGGACTCAGCCTGGCGGCGCCGGCCCTCTTCGCCTTCGGCACCGAGGAGCAGCGGTTGCGCTACCTCCCTCCCATTGTCCGGAACCAGGAGGTCTGGTGCCAGCTGTTCAGTGAGCCCGGGGCCGGTTCCGACCTGGCCTCGCTGGCCACCCGGGCGGAGCGGGACGGGGACGAGTGGGTCATCACCGGACAGAAAGTCTGGAACACCTGGGCCCACCTGGCCGACTTCGGGGTGCTGCTGGCCCGGACCGACGCCGACGTCCCCAAGCGGCAGGGGATCACCTACTTCCTGATCGGTATGCACGAGCCGGGGGTCGAGGTCCGTCCGCTGCGACACATCACCGGGGAGATCGACTTCAACGAGGTGTTCCTCGACGGGGCCCGGGTTCCCGACCGCCAGCGGGTAGGGGAGGTCAACGCCGGGTGGAAGGTGGGGAACGCCACCCTTTCCGGGGAGCGGCAGATGGTCTCGGGCTCCGGCTCCGGGGGGGTCGACCGGATCGGCGGAGGGGGAGCCGAGCGCCTGGTCCAACTGGCCAGACGCCGAAGTGCGGAGGGACACCCCGGCGGGTGGGCCGATCCCTTGGTGCGTCAGCGGCTCATGCAGGTGCTCAGCGAAGAGCGGATCCGCAACTGGACCAATCAACGGATCCGGGCCGGCATCAAAGCCGGTCGCTCCCCGGGACCGGAGAGCTCGGTGGGCAAGGTCCACCAGGGCGATCTCAACCAGCGGATGCAGATCCTGGCCACCGACCTCCTGGGCGCCGACGCCGTCGCCTGGTCCATCGACGCCGCCGACGATGGCGCTACCGACGCCGGCGAGCGGTACGCCGAGTCGCTGCCCTACGAGCTGAAGGGCATGCTCCGGAGCCGGGCCAACACCATCGAGGGCGGCACCACCGAGGTGAACAAGAACATCATCGCCGAGCGGGTCCTCGGACTTCCCCGGGAGCCCGACCCCTGGCAGCAGTCTCCCTGGCGGGAGGTCCCCCGTAACTAACCGGGGATCGAGGACTGGTTCTCGGCGTCCCGTCTGGAGCGCCGCCGGCGTCCGAATCGTCGAACGTATATCATATGCGAATGACTCCCCGATGGTTGAACCCGGCCGTGTCGCTCCGGCCGCCGCAACACGGAGCGACCGCGTGAGCACCGAGGTCGCCCTCCGGCCCGACGTCAGTGATGAACTGGTCGCCCGTATCCCACCGATCGTGGATCTCGACGCCCATCTGGTGGAGCCCGAAGATCTATGGACGAGTCGGCTCCCGGCCAAGTACCGGGACATCGGCCCCCATGTCGAGTATCTGCCGGCCGGGACCCCCATCCTCGAAGGCGGCGGGTACATCGAAGCGCCGGGAACCGAGGGCCCTCCAGTGGCGTGGTGGTTCTACGAGGATCACCGCTACTCGGTGAAGCGGCTCATCGCCGCCGCCGGCTATCCAGCCGACGAGATCACCATGCAGGGCATCACCTTCGACCAGATGCGGCCCGGGTGTTGGAAGCCGAAGGACCGGCTGGCCGACATGGACATCAACGGCATCGAGGCCCAGCTGTGCTTCCCCAACTATCCGCGTTTCTGCGGGCAGCTCTTCATGCGGGGGAAGGACAAGGACCTCGCCCTGCTCTGTGTCCAGGCTTACAACGACTGGATGGTGGAGGAGTGGGCGGGCGACAGCGGCGGCCGGCTGATTCCCTTGTGCCTGATCCCGTTGTGGGATCCGCAGCTGGCCGCCACCGAGGTCCGCCGCAATGCCGCCCGCGGGGTGCGGGCGGTCTGCTTCAGCGAACTGCCCACCTTCCTCGGACTGCCCAGCATCTATTCCGGGCACTGGGACCCCTTCTTCGCAGCTTGCGACGAGACCGGCACAGTGGTGGCCTGCCACATCGGGTCGGGCACCAAGACGCCCCAGACCAGTCCGGACGCCCCCGACGCGGTGGCGGGGACCATCATCTTCGGCAACAGCGTCGGCTCGATGAGCGATTTCCTCTACTCCGGGGTGTTCCTCCGTTACCCCAACCTCAAATTGCTCTACGCCGAGGCGCAGATCGGCTGGATCCCCTACCTGTTGGAGCGGATCGACGACGTCTGGGAGACCCACCGGGGTTGGAGCCACAGCCAGGAGTTCACCAAGGAGAAGCCCTCCGCCATGTACTGGGACCACGTCTACTCCACCTTCTTCAAGGATTCGGTTGGGATCCAGATGCTCGACCTGGTGGGAGAGGACAACGTGATCTTCGAGAGCGACTACCCCCATCAGGACGGCACCTGGCCCTATACCCGTCAAGAGGCGGCCAGGCAGTTCGGTCATCTCGACCAGCCCGTCATCGACAAACTCGCCCGGGGCAACGCCATCCGCCTGCTGGGTCTCGACCGACTCTGATCGACGCCGGAGCCCGACCTCCGGTCCATGAAGACCCCGGAGGGGGGCGAGCTGGGCGGCGACCCCGACATCTCCGTCGATCCGCACGTCCTGAGTTGGCTTGTACCATAGTAAGTACTATGGTAGGAACCAGGGAACACCAGGAGGGGGGTGGCCGAATGGCCGGAGTATTCGCGGGTCTACAGGTGCTCGATCTGTCGTGGGGGACCGCCGGGCCGATGACGACGATGTTCCTCGCCGACAACGGCGCCGATGTGACCCGCATCGAACCTCCCGATGGGGATCCGTTCCGGGACCAGACCGGCTACCGGGTCTGGCATCGCGGAAAGCGCAGCGCTCGCCTCGACCTGCGTTCCGCCGAGGGCCACCGGGCGTTTCTGGCGCTGGTCGGCACCGCCGACCTGGTCGTCGACAGTTTCTCGCCGGGCACCACCGCCGACTTGGGCATCGACCACCAGAGTCTGAGCCAGCTCAATCCGCGGTTGATCACCTGTTCGATCACCGGATACGGAGAGCACCCCGAGCACCGGGACCGGCCCGGCTACGACGGTCTAGTCGCCGCCCGGACCGGCCTCCTCTACGACCAGAAGGGCCGACGGGGTTCCGCCATGGAGTACATCGGCGGCCGCCCCGGTCCTCATCCCGAGTTCGATGGGCCCGACGGACTGGTCCGGGGTGCCGATCGCCCGGGTCCGGTGTTCCCGAGGACCCCCTGGCCGAGCGTGGGGGCCACCTACTTTGCCACCCTCGGCATCGCCGCCGCCCTCCGAGCCCGGGAGGTCACCGGGGAGGGGCAGCGGGTCACCACCTCGCTGCTCCAGGGAGCGTTGGCCGCCGCCTCGCTCAACTGGCAACGGGTGGAGAACCCCGACGCCCCCCTCTACTGGATGTGGCCGATCGACTCCCGGTCGATCGAGGGGATCTACCAGTGCGCCGATGGGCGCTGGGTGCACCATTGGACTGTCCGACCCCGCTGGGTGCTCGCCTCCGCCGAGCACGACGAGTTGGGCACGGTGGAACTCGACGCCGCCTACCGCGACGACCCGGACCGGATCTCGATGGAGGCCGACGGCCTCCTCACCGGCATCTTCCTCCATCCGCTGCTGACCGAGGCATTCAAGAAGTTCCCGTCGGCGGAATGGGTGAAGGCAGGGGAGGCGGCCGGCATGGGCGTCGCCATCGTGCGCTCGCCGGGCGAGGCGCTGGCCGATCCGTCGTTTCTCGCCGACGGCTGTGTGGTCGAGGTCGACGATCCGGAGGTGGGACGGATCCGGCACGCCGGCCCGCTGCTGGAGTTCTCCGCGACTCCCGGCGCGGTGTCGGGACCCGCCCCTCGTTCGGGCCAGCACACCGCCGAGGTGCGGGCCGCCGCCCGGGAGGCCGAGGCGGCGCCGGCGGCGACCTCCCGCCGTCAACCCGACGCCACCCTGGACCATCCGTTGCAGGGCATTCGGGTCCTCGACCTCGGGCTCGGGGTGGCCGGGCCCTACACCGGCAGGGTGATGGCCGATCTCGGTGCCGACGTCATCAAGGTCAACGCCCTCCACGACACTTACTGGGCCGGCACCCACATGGGGCTCGGCACCAACCGGGGCAAGCGGAGCATCGCGCTGAACCTCAAGCACAAGGGCGGTCGCGAGGCCCTGGAGAAGCTCATCGAGACCGCCGACGTGGTGGCCACCAATTGGCGCCCGGGAGCTGCGGCTCGACTCGGCATCGACTACGAGACGCTCCGCCAGCGCTATCCGGGCCTCATCTACTGCAACACCCGAGGTTACGAGAAAGGCCCCCGGTCGGAACTGCCGGGAACCGACCAAACCGCCGCCGCCCTCTCCGGCACCGAGTGGGAGGACGGGGCCAGTGATGCGGGGAACCCGCCGCTCTGGAGCCGGTCGAACATGGGGGACACCGGGAACGCCCTCCTGGCGGCCATCGCCATCGTTGGGGCCCTCTACCACCGCCAAAAGACCGGCGAAGGGCAAGAGGTCAGCACCTCCATCGTCAACGCCGGGTTGCTCCATACCTCCTACGCCTGGATTCACGCCGACGGGACCCCGGCGGAGTGGGGGCACGTCGACGGGGACCAGTACGGCCTGTCGCCCTATTACCGCCTCTACCAGGGCTCCGACCAGCAGTGGCTCTTTCTTGCCGCGGTGTCTCCCGGGGAACGGGCCAAACTGAACTCGGTGATCAGCGACCTCGACGCGGTGGTCGGTGACTCGGAGAAGGAGGCGGCATTGCTGATGTCGGAACTTGGCAGTCGACCGGCGGCCGACTGGTTCACCCGGCTCGACGAGGTCGGCGTGCCGGTTGAGCTCGTCGACGAAGCATTCTGTCGGACCATCTTTGACGACCCGGAAGCGAAGGCATCGCAGCTGATCACCGAAACCTGGTCGGGGAGTGTCGGGCGGTTCGAAGACCCCGGTCTCCTGGTCAATGTCTGGCCGGCCACCGGCGTGATCCAACGGGGCCCCTCCATGTGCGGCGAGCACACCCGGGAGATCCTCCGGGAAATCGGGTACTCCGATGAGGAGGTCGACGGCCTGGCCGCCGACAAGGGAATCCTCGACGCAGCCCGGGAGCCGTCGTGAGCGACGCCCCCGCGGTGACCCGACCGGCGCCGATCGTCACCGACGACAATCAGGGCTTCTGGCAGGCGGCCCGGGAAGGTCGGCTGGTGACCCAGCGCTGCCACCGGTGTGGGCGGCTCCAACATCCACCCCGGCCGATGTGCCCGTCCTGCCACTCGCTCGAGCAGGACGTCATCGACCTGGCCGGCACCGGCGTGGTCTACAGCTACTCGATCCTCCACCACCCCCAGCACCCGTCGTTCGACTACCCGGTGATCGCCGCCCTGGTCGAGCTGGATGAGGGCGTTCGTATCCTCTCCAATCTGGTCGACATCCTTCCCGGCGACGTCCGGATCGGCATGCCGGTGCAGGTGCGGTTCGAACCGACTTGTGACGACATGGCGGTCCCGGTGTTCGCCCCTCGAGGGGAAGACCGGTGAGCCATCCCCTGGCCAGTTCCACCGCCATCGTCGGTATCGGCCAGACCGAGTTCTCCAAGGCGGCCGGCCGCAGCGAGACGCAGCTGGCCAGCGAGGCGATCGTCGCCGCCCTGGCCGACGCCGGGTTGTCGACCGGCGACGTCGACGGGCTGGTCAGCTACACCATCGATCCGGTCGAGGAGACCGAACTGGCCCGGGCCGTCGGCTTCGATGAGATCGGGTTCTCCAGTCGGGTGCCTTACGGTGGCGGCGGCTCCCAGGGGGTCCTCCTCCATGCCGCCGCCGCGGTCGCCTCCGGCGCCGCCAGTGTGGTGGTCGCCTACCGGGCGATCAAGGCCCGGTCCGGTCCTCGTTTCGGCCGTGCTGACGTGGGCGGCCGCCCGACGTCATCCCACTCCGGCACCACCGCCATGCAGTGGTGCTCACCCTTCGGGGTCCTGACTCCGGCCTCATGGATGTCGCTCAACGCCACCCGGTACATGCACGCCTACGGCGTCGAGAGCGCCGATTTCGGCCGGGCGGTGGTGCAATTCCGTGCCTATGCCGCCAACAACCCCAATGCCCACTTCTATAAGAAGCCGATCACCCTGGCGGACCACCAAGCCTCCCGATGGGTGGCTGAACCGGCGATCCGCCTGTTCGACTGCTGCCAGGAGACGGACGGTTCGGCCGCAGTGGTGATCACCAGCGCCGAGCGGGGGCGGGACGCCAACCGACCGGTGCTCATCGCGGCGGCAGCCGGCGCCGGACTCTTCGAGGAGGAGATCGCCAGCAACCACTACCGGCCCAACCTCGAGGTAATGGACGGATCGGTGGCCCTGGCCAGGCGGCTGTTCGACGGCTTCGGCTTCGACCGCGGCGACATCGATGTCGCCATGATCTATGACGCCTTCTCACCTATCCTGCTGATGCAGCTGGAGGGACTCGGGTTCTGTGGCTTCGGCGAGGCCAAGGATTTCATCGCCGACGGCCAACTCGGCCTGGAAGGCAGCCTGCCCTGCAACACCAACGGCGGGCTCATCGGCGAGGGATACATCCACGGCTTGAACCTGACCCTCGAAGCGGTCCGCCAGCTGCGAGGCGACTCGGTGAACCAGGTCGAGAGCCCGACGACCGCCCTGGTGTCGGCCAGCCGGACCGGCGTCATCCTCCAGCGGCCCTAGTCGCACCCATGCCATCTCTCCGATCTGTCCGCCGGCGGACGTGTCGATGGGCCCCGGCTCTTCACCTTGGCGTCGTTCGATGATGGGCGAGGTAGCCAAGGCCACCGTGGAGGTGGAGGTCACCGGGCACGCCCCGAAGGGTTGCCGCCAGGTGACCACGGACCTGTTCATCCCGACCCACCCCGACTCCGACCCTGCCCTCTGGTGCTGTGTGCCGGGGGGTGGCATGAACCGGGCCTACTTCGATCTGGATGTGCCCCCGAATGTCGGCGAATTCAGCCTGGCGAGGTTCGCGGCGGCTCGCGGCCAGGTGGTGCTCACCATCGACCCTCCCGGGGTCGGAGACAGTGATAGCCCGGATGACGGCAATGAACTGACACCTCGGGCCCTGGCCGACACCCTCGACTTCGTGGTCGGGGACGTACGCCGGAAATTGGCGCAGGGCGATCTCGAGGGGATCCCACCGACGTCCTGCCGGGTGACGGTCGGGGTGGGACACTCCGCCGGCGGACTGCTGGTGGCTTGCCAACAGGGGCGTCACCACTCCTACGACGCGGTAGCCCTGCCGGGGTTCTCCGGCAGCGGGCTTCGCCCCGTCCTCACCGACCAGGAAGCGGCGTTCATCGACAGGCCGGAAGCCTTGGTGGCGGTGCTGCCGGAGCTGGTGCGGGCTCGATTCGGGGACCCGCTGCCCCAGTGGCCGAATGCCCGATCGGGAACCGCCATGGTCGGAGACTCCGACGAGCAGGTGGCGGCTGCCTCCGACCGGGCCAGCAGCCGCCTCCTGGCATTGGTCGGAATGACCGCATTGATTCCCGGCTCGACCCAACCCGAACTGGACCGAATCGATGTCCCCACCCTGGTGGCGGCGGGGGATCATGACATCGTCGGCGACTTGGCGGCATTGGTCGGGCAACTCCCGGCCTGTCACGACCTCACGCTGTTCACCTTGATGGGTAGCGGCCACAACCACAACGTGGCCGACTCCCGAATGGTCCTGTGGGATCGGCTGGTGCGATGGGTCGGTGCCCTCCGCCCCGATCAGCCGTCGGGGCGGGAGTGGTGACCTTGCCAGCTGGCTGTCCATCGTGTTGACTGGGTGCCGTCACATAGTAACAACTATGGAGAATCGGCTGGACTGGCCAATCCTCCCGTTGACCGCGGTCAGAGTGCGCCTCTGACGGTCCGGCGATCGGCCACACCGCGGCCCGGTTGAGCTCTTGAGCATTCGGAAAGAAGGCAACAATCCATGACCCAGACCGCACTGGTCTACGACCCGTCCTCGTACCAGCTCCATGATGATCCGTTCCCGTTCTACCGACGGATGCAGGACGAGGCGCCGCTGTACCACAACCCCGACCTGGGCTTCTGGGCCCTCACCCGGTTCGACGATGTGCTGGCCGGGCTGGGCGACTGGGGGATCTTCAGTTCCGCCCAGGGAACCCTCATCGAGCAGATCCAGAGCGGTGGCCCTCCCCCCGACATGATGATCTTCCACGATCCGCCCCGACACCAACAACTGCGCCGACTGGTGGGACGGGCCTTCACCCCCCGGCGGGTGGCGGAGCTCGACGGCCAGATCCGATCGATGTGCGCGGCCTGGCTCGAGCCCCTGGTGGATTCGGGCGGCGGGGAGATCGTCGCCGACCTGGCCGGCAAACTGCCGATGGCGGTGATCGCCACCCTGCTGGGGGCTCCCGCCGAGGACAACCAACGGCTGAAGCTGCTGTCCGACCGTCTCTTGCATCGAGAGGACGGAGCGGTGGCCAAGCCCGAGGACGCCGCCGCCGCCGGGCTCGAGCTCTACCTCTATTTCGGCGAGATGATTGCGGCCCGCCGCCTGTCGCCGGCCGACGATCTGGCCACCGCGCTCATCGAGGCGGAAGTCATCGGCAGCGACGGCGAAGCCGAGCGGCTCACCGATGACGAGATTGTCTCCTTCTGCCTGCTGCTCGGGGTGGCGGGCAACGAGACGACGGCCAAGATGATCGCCACCGGCACGGTGGTGTTGGACCGCTTCCCCGACGAACGGGCCCGCCTGGTCGAGAACCCGGAGCTGTGGCCGAACGCCGTCGAAGAGCTGCTCCGCTTCGACCCGCCCTCGCACTACCAGGGTCGAGTGACCACCGAACCGGTGGTTCGCCACGGCGAGGAGATCCCCGAGGGGAGCATCGTCCTCCTGGTCAACGGGGCGGCCAACCGCGATCCCCGCGCCTTCGACGAACCGGAGCGGTACATCGCCGACCGGCCGATCGAGCGGCACCTCGCCTTTGGCCACAGCATCCATTTCTGCCTGGGCGCCCCACTGGCCAGGCTGGAGACCCGCATCGCCCTGCAAGAGATCCTCCGCCGGTTCCCCCGCTATGAGGTCGACAGGGAGGGAATCGAACGGTTCCATTCCACCAACATCCGGGGGCTGTCCAAGGTCCCCTTCACCGGCGGGGGCGGAGCAATGTTCCCGGCTGCGCCCCTGGGCTAGACGCCGTAGAGGCGAGCGGCGTTGCCGGCGACGATCAAATCCCGCTCATCTTCGGGAATTCCGGCGAAGTTCTTCTCCACCACGCTCTGCGAGTTCGGCCATGACGTCGCCGGATGGGGAAAATCGGTCGACCACATGATCCGGTCGACGCCGAGCTCATGGCGATGGGCCAGGCCCCGGGGATCGTCGACGAAGGTCAGGTACATCTGCCGGTGGAAGTAACTGCTCGGCTTGTCGTCCAACAGTGGGAAGTCGTAGGGACCCTCGTACATGGAGTCGATCATGTCCAGATAGGAAGGCACCCATCCGAGGCTGGGCTCCACCAGGACGACCTTGAGCTCGGGGAACCGAGCCAGGACGCCGGGCAGGATCCAGAACCCGATCGTCTCGGCCAGGCGGAGGGCCGGCTGGGAGGTGAAGATGCCCTTGTTGGGCGTCGGGTCGCGGCGGAACAGGTCCCACAGCGACTGGACCAGTCCGAGATGCTGGCTGATCGACATCCCGGACTCGGAGATGGTTGCCCACACCGGGTCATAGCGGGAGTCGTGGTACTCGGGGAGACCCACTTCCGACGGGAAGGTGGGGATGTGGACGGCGCGGGCGCCGCCGGCCGCCAGTGCCTCCACCTGCTGGACGGCAAAATCAATGTCGATGAGCGGTACCTGGTAGGCGGGGACGAACCGCTTCGGGTCGACCGAGGCGAAGTCGAGCATGACCCGGTTGAAGGCCTCGGAGGCTTCCATCCACCCTTCCCGCATGAACGGGTAGTGCCGGAAGGCACTGACTTCGCTGTAGAGGATCTCGGCGTCCACCCCGTCACGGTCCATCGCCTTGAGGCGGGCGGAGGGGTCGTAGTAGCCGGGGTCGCTGAATGCCTCGTGGCTGAACCCCATGGCCAGCACCGAGGGGTCGACGCCCCCCATTTCCTCCAGGTGCATCAAGCGCTCGGCTTCCACCGCGTCATCCCAGGCGGAGTGGTACTTCGAGGGCATATTCGCCTTGATCTGGTCCGGAACGATCTTCACATGCGAATCCACAGAGATCAGTCGGGTCATCGGTCCCCTCCTCGAGCGTTGCCCGGAGCGTTCGCCGGCAGAGCGCCGACGCTGGCTCGCAGTCAACATCCATAGTAACTACAATGGTGACGGTATCACAGGCGCCGTGCACCGACAAGGGGGGCCGTAGAGTTGCCGACGTGACCAAACCCCCGCCGATCACCGCGACGACCGGGCTTCCCTCCAAGCGCGCCGCCTCCACCAACGGCGACGGGGCGACCCGCCAGCGCGTCCTCGATGCAACGGTGGCCTGCATTCTGGAACTCGGGTTCTACCGGTCGAGCACCAACGAGATCGCCCGGCGGGCCGGGGTGACCTGGGGTGTCATCCAGCACTATTTCGGCACCCGAGAGAAATTGATGCTGGCGGTCCTCCACGACGGCAACTACCACCTGGTCGATTCCGTCGTCGGCGTCCACATTGAAGGCGCCACCGTCAGTGAACGGATGGGACAGCTCGTGGATATCTTCGTGGCCTACTACGCCCGGCCGGAGTACCTGGCCAACTTGCAGGTGCTCCTCAGCATGGACCGCGATCCTCGCACCAGCGCCGAAGTCCGGCATACCATGCGCGAAGTGGCCGAGCGATCGAACGTCCACGTCCGCCGGCTGTTGCGGGAGGCACTGGGATCGGCCGCGAATGTCCCCGATCTCCTCGACACGGTCTTCCTGGCTCTTCGTGGCTTCGGGCTCAGCCAGCAACTTCTCGACACCATGTCTTATGACGCCCCGGCGCCCAAGCGGGACCGGGTTGCCCGGCAGCGCCGGCTGTTGGTGAGCCTGCTGGCGCCTTTCATCGAGGAGGCCGGCTCCAAAGGGTCCTGATATAGTAACTACTATGGTGCAGCCAACAGCCGGCGTCTCACCCGTGCCGAGAGGTACAGCGCCGTGCAACTGAAGCCGGGAGCCCGGGTACGCAGCGCCGTCTGTGCGACGGAGGTCGTGGTGGTCAGGGCTCCAGCCGGCGACGTCGACCTCTGGTGCGGGGGTGTTCCGACCCTTGACCTGGCATCCGCACCGTCGCGGGGCGGCGGTCCGGTGGCAGGTCAAGACGAAGGGACACTGCTGGGCAAGCGGTACTCGCACGACGCCACCGGGCTCGAGGTGCTGTGCACCAAGAGCGGGGCGGGCACCCTGTCGGTGGCGGGGGAACCCTTGGGCCTCCAGCAGGCCAAGCCGCTTCCCTCCTCCGACTGACCCGCTTCCACATCGGACGGATCGCCCGCCGCCCTCCGGGCGAACTCGAGTGCCAGCGACGGTCTGATCAGTGGTGGCAGGCGTCGGACCGTCGGGGGTCGGAGGGCCTACGACTACGATCCCGGCCTGAGGAGCGCCCGCGGTGTCCGGCGAACGGGCAAGGTCCGAAACACCGCCAGGAGAGGACAACGAACATGGGGGAGACGGATGCGGCTCGGTGACACGGCCAACGAAGGGGCTCGTGGCTTTGGTCGCCCTCTCGACGGTATTCGAGTGATCGCCCTCGAGCAGATGCAGGCCCTGCCCTTCGCCACCCAGCTGATGGCGCGGATGGGGGCCGAGATCATCAAGGTGGAAGAAGTCGGCCGCGGCGACTCCGGACGGACGGCGACGCCGACGCTCACCAGGGAGAACGGCGAGAAGGTAGGGGCAACCTTCTTGCGCAACAACTTGGGCAAGGAGAGCGTCGCCATCGACTTCCAGTCGGATCGCGGCCGCCAGCTGGTGCTCGATCTCAGCCAGAAGGCTGACATCGTCTGCGAGAACCTCGGCCCGGGCAAGGCCAAGCGGCTGGGTCTCGACTACGAGACCATGAGCGCCGACCACCCCGAGCTGATCTATCTCTCCATTTCCGGCTTCGGCAACGATGGGCTCTCGCCCTACGAGAAGTGGCCCGCCTATGCGTCGGTGGCAGAGGCGATGTCCGGCATTTACGAGTACTCGCGACGGCCCCACCAACCTCCGGTCATCAACCCGGTCGGGGGACTGGGAGACACCGGTTCGGGCATGTTCGGAGTCATCGGGGTGTTGGCCGCCCTCCGGCACCGGGATGCCACCGGCCTCGGGCAGCACGTCGACGTGTCGATGTTCGACTCCATGGTGGCGATCTGCGATCTTGCCGTGAACTACTGGTCGATGGGGCAGTTTCGGGAGCCCGACCAGGAGTTCGATCTCCCCCTCATCCTCGACTCCTTCCAGAGCGCCGGCGGCTGGTTCATCGTCCAGATCGTGCGCGACCACCAGTTCGAACGACTGGCCAACCTGGTGGGCCACCCGGAGTGGGTTAGCGATGAGCGGTTCGCCACCCGTCAGGGGTGGCGTGACCATCTCGAGCCGGTCATTCGTCCCGCCGTCGAGGCGTGGGCAGCGGACAAGACCAATCTCGATGCGGCTCGGATGTTCGCCGAGAGCGGCATCGCCGCGGCTCCGTGCAGTTCGGCCGCCGACGTCGCCCAGGATCCTCATGTGGCTCTGCACAACATGCTGGTGGAACTGGAGCGGACCGACGGGGTTGACCAGCCGGTGCTGGTGGCCGGTAACCCGATCAAGATGTCCAAGGTTGCCGAAGGCCCGGAGAAGTTCGTTCCGATGATGGGGGAGCACACCGCGTCGGTGTTGGCCTCCGTGCTCGGGCTCGACGACGCCGCTATCGGTGAGCTCGTCTCGTCCGGGGTGATCAGCACAGTAGAAAAGGCTCCGCCGGCGGGGACCACCGACAAGGGCGGCAAGCCGTGAGCGAATCGGTGTCGGCCGGGGTGGAGGCGGAGCTGGCCATACGGAACGTCATTGCTCGCATCGCCATCTTGGCTGACCAGGGCGACCTTGACGAGTACGCCGACCAGTTCACCCAAGACGCGGTCTGGGATTTCCCCAACGCCCCCCGGCACGGTCGGGTCGATATCCGGGCGGGGGCCGAAGCCCGGCGGGCGGAGGGCACCACCGGCCCGGGCACCTCCACCCGCCATCTCATCACCACCGTGGCCGTCCGGGTCGACCACGCCGACCGGGCCACCGCGGATTCCTACTTCGTGTTCTTGCAGAACACCACGACCTCACCCACCATCTTCAACATGGGCGCTTACCACGACTCATTCGTCCGGGACGGCCTGGTCTGGCGACTGGCTCGCCGGGAGATCACCCTCGGCTAGGGAGCGGGTCGGCGTCGCCGGGGACTTGGGCACCCGGCCGGTTCGACCGACTGGCCGTCATTCCCCGTCGCCATGGTTGTGACGGGGCAAGCCGGTGGCGCCGCGCACCCCTCAGACCCCCTGCGGATGGTGCATCCCCGCCACCCTCCGGTCCTGCCGCCGGAGCCCTCCTTGACAGCGAGGGACGGCCGTGGTGTACTCAAACCGCATTTTACATATTGTATATGAATCACGGAACATGGGTTCAGAAGTTCACCAGGGACACCTGTCCCAATGTCTCGAGGGGGAGCAACATGCGTCGTCGACCACCAGCCTTGGCTGTTGTCGTTGGAACTCTGGTCAGCGCTTGCTTGATTGCCTCCTGCGGAGGAACCACGGCATCGTCGTCCAGCACCACCACAACGTCGACGGCATCGACGGCATCAACGGGGGCGAGCGGGGCGAGCAGCTCGACGCCGATCGTGGTCGGAGGCGACGGCAACCTGGCCCTCGACGCCGGTATCGCCCAGGGGTTTGAAGCCGGCATCTACCGGTTCAACCAAGCCGGCGGGCTCAATGGACGCAAGATCCAGTTTGCCGGATTCCTGGACGACGGGCTCAGCGCCCAGACCAACCTGACCAATGCCCAGCAGCTGGTCGAGAACAAGCACGTGATGGCCATCGCCCCCTTCTCCAGCGCGGTGGCTACCGACTCGACGGGGAGCTTCGTGGCCCAGAGCAAGGTCCCGATCATCGGCTGGGGGACCAACGTCATCTTTACGACGCAGCCCAATTGGGCCTTCGGCATCAACGGCAACCAGATCAATCCCAACGTCCAGGGCCTGGCCGGAGCCGCCCAGATCCTGACGGCCACCGGGAACACCAAAACCCCGGGGAAGGTGAAGGTCGCCGCCATCGCCGAGAACATCGCCCCCGGGATCGCCGCCAACGATGCGGTCACCGGCGCCTTGAAGACCGCTGGCATTCAGATCGTGTACAAAGAGGCGCCAATGGCCGTCCTCGGCACCACCAACTACGCCCCCTACGCCCAGGCCATCATCGCCTCGGGGGCCAACGTGGCGTTCGAGACGCTGGACTCTCCGGACTGCATCGGCCTGTCTGCCGCTCTCAAGTCGGCCGGCTTCAAGGGCATCATCGTGAACGGGCAGACCTACTTCCCGGGCCAACTGGCCAGCCAGCCCAATGAAGCTGCCGCCCTCAACGGGGTGTACATCGAGAACGAGTTCCCCGCCGACGAGAACAACTCCCCGGCCGTGAAGCAAGCCCAGCAGGACTTCGCCGCCATCGGCCAGCCGCCCCACCTGACGGCCGGGGCGTCCATCGGCTACTGGTCGGCCATTGTCCTTGAACAGATGCTGAAGGCCACCCTGAAGGCGGTCGGCGGCGATGCCAGCAAGGTGACCAGCGCCACGCTCCAACAGACGGTGACCAGCGGCTTCACCTACACCGACCCGATTGCCGGTGGCATCGGCGCCGAGACCTTCCCGGCCGCCTCCACCATCCCCACCGGCTGCGGCACCTTGGTGAAGACGGTGGGCACTGCCTACAAGCAGATCGCCCCCTATCAATGTCTCGGCGCGGTGAACGTGGTGACCCAGAAGAAGGTGAGCCAACTGACCGGCAAGAGCGTCTCCTAGCTGGTTGTCCTGTGTTGAACCGGCGAGGGATGACCTCTGACCGGTGTTGTGGCCGGTCCGAGAAGGAGAGCCAATGAGCGATACATCGTTGTGGAGTGAGGAGCGGATGCTGGTTGGCGGCCGCCTGGTCGACGCGGCCGACGGGGCCACCTTCGAGAACGTCAATCCAGCCACCGAGGAGGTCATCGGTGTCGTCGCCGATGGTTCCGAAGCCGACATGCGGGCGGCGATCGCTGCCGCCCGGTCGGCGTTCGACGACACCATCTGGTCGACCGACGTGTCCCTGCGACTCCGTTGCCTCCGCCAGTTGCACGACGGTCTCCTCCGGCACGCCGAAGAGTTGCGCCCAACGTTGGTGGCCGAGGTCGGCTGTCCGGTCCTTCTGACCCACGGCCCGCAGCTGGTGTCACCCACCGACAGTGTCGCCTGGGTCGCCGACCTCCTGGAGAAGTACCAGTGGGAAGAGGATCTCGGGGTGGCCGAGCCGTTCGGGGTGCGCACCCGCCGGACCCTCCGCCGCGAACCGATCGGCGTGGTCGGAGCCATCACGCCGTGGAATTTCCCGGTACAGATCAACCTGGCCAAGTGCGTACCGGCATTGGCGGCTGGGAACACGGTGGTGCTCAAGCCGGCTCCGGACACCCCCTGGGCCGCCACCCTGCTCGGACGGATCGTGGCGGAGGAAACCGACCTGCCGGACGGTGTGCTGAATATCGTGACCTCGTCCGACCACCTGGTCGGCCAGCTGCTGGCGGAGGATCCCCGGGTCGACATGGTGTCGTTCACCGGGTCGACGGCCACCGGACGAAAGGTGATGTCGGTGGCGGCACCGACCATCAAGAAGGTCTTCTTGGAGTTGGGGGGGAAATCGGCGTTCATCGTTCTCGATGACGCCGATGTGGCCTCGGCGGTGGTGGGCGTTGCCTTCCAGATAACCACCCACGCCGGCCAGGGTTGTGCGGTGACCAGCCGACTCCTCCTCCCCCGGAGTCGATTCGACGAAGGTCTCGAGGCGGTCGTCCAGGCGGTGGGGGCCATGTCCTACGGCGATCCGACCGACCCGTCAACGATGATGGGACCGCTGGTCAGCGAGCGACAACGCCAGAGAGTGCTCGGGTACATCGAGACCGGTGTCGCTGAGGGTGCGGAGGTGGCATTGGGCGGCGGCATCCCTTCCCATTTGCCCCGGGGGTTCTATGTGCAGCCGACGGTGCTGGTCAACGTGGGCCGGGACACAACCGTCGCCCAGGAGGAAATCTTCGGACCGGTACTGGTGGTCCAGCCTCACGATGGTGACGATGACGCCGTCCACATCGCCAACGATTCCATCTACGGACTGTCGGGAGCCGTGGTCGGTGGCTCGATCGAGCGGGCCCGGGCGGTCGCCCGGCGCATGCGGACCGGGACGGTGTCGGTCAACGGGGGGGTCTACTACTCACCGGACGTGCCCTTCGGGGGCTATCGGCAAAGTGGAGTGGGTCGGGAAATGGGACAGGCTGGCTTCGAGGAGTACCTGGAGATGAAGGCGTTGGCCGAAGGCGCTTGATCTCGGCTGTAACGTCGACGCAGTAGATTGAATGGACACTCAAAGTGGGGTCGGATTGTGTCCCAACCCCCCGATCCCTGAGGAGCCCAATGAAGCTGCAAGGCAACGTCGCGCTGGTGACCGGTGGCGCCTCTGGGCTCGGCGAGGCGACCGCCCACCATCTGATGGACCGGGGTGCCCAGGTGGTGGTCTTCGACCGGGATGTCGACCGGGCCACCGATGTGGCCAAGAGTCTGGGCTCGGGGGCACTGGCGGTGGGCGGAGACGCCAGCTCCGAAGCCGACGTCGGCAATGCGGTGGAGGCGGCGAGTGCTCTCGGCCCTTTCCGGATCCTGGTGACCTGTGCCGGCGGAGCGACCCGATCGGCGCGCACCGTATCCCGCAACGGACAGGCCCACGACCTGGAGGATTTCGTCAGCACCCTGAACCTGAATGTGGTCACCACCTTCAATTCCCTCCGTTTGGCCGCCGCCGCCATGGCGGCTCTCGATCCGGAGGACGAGGACGGCGAGCGCGGCACCATCGTCACCACCGCGTCGATCGCCGGCTACGAAGGGCAGATCGGCCAGATCGCCTACGGCACGGCCAAGGCCGGCATCATCGGCATGACCCTCATCGCCGCTCGCGACCTGGCCGCCAACGGGATCCGGGTCAATGCCATCGCTCCCGGGACCATTCGGACCCGGGCCTGGGATCAGGCGCCTTCCGATCTGATCGATGCATTGGAAAGCAAGGTGCCGTTCCCCCGTCGGTTCGGCCGACTGGAGGAGTTTGCCGAGCTGGTCGAGCATCTGGTCACCAACCGCTACATCAACGGCCACGTGGTCCGAATCGATGGCGCCATCCGGTTCGACCCGAAGTGAGTTCCGTTCCCACCCACCCAGGAGCACTCCGTGACTGAAGCGGTCATCGTTGCCGCCGCCCGCACGCCCATCGGTCGAGCCAACAAGGGGTCGCTGGTGGACGTCGACGCCTTCGAGCTCGCCGAGGTGGCAGTGGGAGCTGCCATTGACCGCTCCGGGGTACCGGCGGCCGACATTGACGACATCGTGCTGGCCGAGTCGCTGCAAGGTGGCGGGGTCATCGCTCGCAACGTCGCCGTCCGCCTCGGTCTCTCGAGCGTTCCCGGGTTGGCCGACAACCGCCATTGCGCCGCAGGGCTGAGCGCCATTCAGATCGCTGCCGGGAGCATCCGGGCGGGCATGGACCGGGTGGTGGTCGCCGGCGGTACCGAGAGCCTGAGCTCGATGCCCCAGACGATGAAGTCGATCCCGGCGTCCGCCCGCCGGTACTCGCAATGGATGTCGCCGAGCCATCCCTCCACTCCCGAGGCCCCCGCCTACGACATGTCGATCACCGTGGGGGAGAACACCGCCCGAATCGCCGGGATCAGCCGGGCCGAAGCCGACGAGTGGGCCTACCACTCCCATATGCGGGCGGCGGCGGCCCGGGACGAGGGCCGATTCGCCGACGAGATCGTGGGCGTCATCGTTGCGGACGGCAATGGTGGCACCCGGGAAGTCCTGGCCGACGAGCAGCCCCGCCCGGACACCACCATGGAGAGGTTGGCGTCACTGCCCCTTCTCCATCCGGAGCTGCCGGGAGCCACGGTGACCGCCGGCAACGCCGCCGGCTTGAATGATGCCGCCGCCGCGGTGGTGGTCACCGCCGACGACTACGCCCGCACCCACGGCTTGGAGGTGCTGGCCCGGATCGTGGGGTGGGCGTCGGTCGGGATCGAGCCCGAACGCACCGGACTGGCGCCGACCTTGGCGATTCCGAAAGCCCTCAGACGGGCGGGCATCGAAATCGGGGACGTCGACCTGTTCGAGATCAACGAGGCGTTCTGTTCCATGGCGGTGGCCAGCTCCCGGGTGCTCGGCATCGACCATGACATCCTGAATGTGAACGGCAGTGGGTGTGGACTCGGCCATCCGATTGCGGCCACCGGTGCCCGGATGGTGGTGACCATGATCCACGAGCTGCGTCGGCGGGGTGGGACGATCGGTTGCGTCGCGATGTGCGCCGGTGGTGGGATGGGCTCTGCTCTGGTCCTCGAACTCATCTGAGAAGGCGGAAGCGATGGAGCTGCGGCAACCATGACCAAAGGAGTTGAAGTCCCCAGTCGGCGGGACTTGCGTCGTGAGCGTCACCACGACCTGAGTCGTACCCAGTTGCTGGACGCCGCCGAGCGGGTGTTCGGGGAAAAGGGATTCTACGAGGCCACCTTGAATGAGATCGCCGAACTGGCCGACTACTCGGTCGGGTCGGTGTACTCCTTCTTCGAGGGCAAGGAGGACCTGTTCTCCCAGGTGTTCGTGAGACGGGGCGAGGAGTTCATGCCGGCGATGCGCGACATCGTGGAGGGGACCGGTTCAGCGACGGACAAGCTCCACCGTCTGGTTGATTTCCAGGTGGGGTTCTTTCGGGACCATCGTCGGTTCGCCCGGCTGTTCTTGCGTTACGCCAACGTCGCCCTGGTGGCGGAGCCAAGTGAGCTCGATGCTTCGATCGCCGGGAACTATGACGAGTCGATGCGACTGGAATCCGGGCTGATCAGCCGAGGCCAGCGCTCCGGCGAGTTCCACCCCGGCGATGCGACGGTGCTCGCCCACCTGTTCAGCGGGCTCATCGCCTCCTATCAGGCGCTGGATCCGTCAGTCGTCTCCGACGAGCCGGACCCACCGGAGCGCCTGTCGTTGGTGGACCTGCACCAGTTGGTGGCCCGGGCCTTCGAGGTATGAGCGCCGCGTCGAGCGGCAAAGAGGGAGTTGTCTGATGACCGAGAACCTGCCCCGCCCCCCCGGCGGGGACTGGCTGGGTACCCCTTACGTGCGATTTGAGCGGCACGGTCCCCTCGCCTACTGCATCGTGGACCGACCCGAAGCTCGGAACGCCATGACCGCGTCGATGTATTTCGCCGTCCGGCTGGCTGTCGACCTGGTCAACCGAGATCCCGAGCTGGCGGGGATGCTGCTGACCGGCACCGGCGACGTGTTCATTCCCGGAGGTGACCTCGGAGCCGCCTCGGTCGACGACTGGGGCGGTGCCGTCGGGCTGCTCGGTATGGACGTCGTGCCCTTCGAGGCGATCCGGAACTCCCGCAAGCCGGTCGTGAGTGCGGTCAACGGCATCTGCCAGGGGGGCGGCCTCCTCATGGCCATGCTGTCCGACGTGGCGGTGGCCAGCCAGGCGGCCACCTTCCGCTGCCCGGAGCTCTACCGGGGGATCGCCGACACCGGCTACGCCCAGTACCTGCCGGCCCAGATCGGCCCGGCCCGGGCCCGGGACATGCTCTTCACCGGGCGGACGATTGACGCGCCCGAAGCCTGCGCCTGGGGGCTCGTCTCCCGGGTGACTCCT
Source organism: Acidimicrobiales bacterium (assembly GCA_036268775.1). Classification (GTDB taxonomy): domain Bacteria; phylum Actinomycetota; class Acidimicrobiia; order Acidimicrobiales; family RAAP-2; genus DASZIT01. The sequence goes on from DATATM010000037.1 coordinate 33,870, forward strand.
CCGGAACGGCTGCTGGGGGACGCCCTCGAGGCGCTGACGGCGTGCTGCCGGAGTGCGCCGCAGGCACGGTTGGTGGTCAAACGGGTCATCAATGAGAGCTACGGCCGCTATGACCGGATGTCGATGGACGAGAGCCTGTCCAGCCCGGAGTGCGTAGAAGGATGGGTCGCCTTCAAGGAGCGACGCTCGCCGTCCTGGGTACCGGAGGAGCTGCGCACTGAAGGTCGACTGTAGACAGCGGAAATGGCGAACTCTGATTGCGAGTTCAAGATTTCGAACTATGATTCAAAGCACCACCGATCACCCATCCGGAAGGAGTCGCCATGCACCCCGATGAGCTGATCATGATCAGCGTGGACGACCACGTCGTCGAGCCACCCACCCTGTTCGACGGGCGGCTACCGGCCAAATTCCAAGATCAGGCTCCCCATGTCGAGCGGCTCTCGAACGGCAGCGACGTCTGGCTGTTCAACGGCACCAAGATTCCCAACATCGGCCTGAACGCAGTGGCCGGACGACCCAAAGAGGAATACGGGATCGAGCCGACGGCCTTCGACGAGATGCGTCCTGGGTGCTTTGACATCCATGAGCGGGTCAAGGACATGAATGCCGGTGGGGTGCTTGCCTCCATGAACTTCCCCTCGTTCCCCGGGTTCAGCGCTCGGCTGTTCGCCGCCTGCGACGACAAGGAGTTGGCGCTCTCCGTCCTGCGGGCCTACAACGATTGGCACATCGACGAATGGTGCGGTTCGTACCCGGGCCGGTTCATCCCCATGGCCCTCCCGGTCCTGTGGGACGCCCAACTCTGCGCCGAGGAGGTGCGGCGGGTGGCGGCCAAGGGCTGCCACTCCCTGACCTTCACCGAGAACCCGGCCAAGCTCGGTTTCCCCAGTTTTCACAGTGAATCGTGGGACCCGTTGTGGAAAGCGCTGTGCGACGAGGAGGTGGTGTTGTCGATCCATCTGGGTTCCTCGGGAGAGCTGGCCTTCACCGCCCCCGACGCTCCGATCGACGTGATGATCACCCTGCAGCCGATGAATATCTGTAGTGCCGCCTCGGATCTGCTGTGGTCACGAGTCCTCAAGTCGTTCCCGGACATCCGCATCGCGCTGTCCGAAGGCGGGACCGGCTGGATCCCCTACTTCCTCGATCGCATCGACCGCACCTACGACATGCACCGGGGATGGACCGGACAGGATTTCGGCGACAAGTTGCCGAGCGAGGTATTTCGCCAGCACTTCCTGACCTGCTTCATCTCGGATCCGATCGGGCTGCAACTCCGCCACCAGATCGGGATGGACAACATCGCCTGGGAGTCTGATTACCCCCACTCCGACTCGTCATGGCCCAACGCCCCCGAAGAGCTCGCCGAGGTGGCGGCCGACATTCCCGACGACGAGCTCGAGAAGATCACCTGGAAGAATGCCAGCCGTTGGTTCTCCTTCGACCCCTTCGTGCACCGCTCCCGAGAGGCGAGCACAGTGGCTTCGTTGCGGGCGGAGTCCGAAGGGCACGACGTCTCCATCCAATCCTTCGACACCGGTCGCGTCGTCCGGGGGGGCAAGGGCGTCGATCTCGCCACCATCGCCGCCCAGGCGACGGCCTAGAGGCCGGTCCCCGGACCGGACCGGGGACGCGATACGGCCCCCCGAATGGGGGATCGGAGGGCCATATCTCGTGTCGGAACCTTGTCCGTCACGGTCACCGCGGCGGAAAAGCGAACCCGCCACGGTTCCAGAGGATCGTCGTGACCTCCGGACGGGGGATGTCCAGGGTTGACGGTACGACCCTCCAGATCTGCACTCGAACCGCACCACCGCCGCGCCCCGAGGCCTGGAACTGTTTCAAGTCCGGAAGCTGCCCCCCTGTTGGAATCACTCGAGTCGGGAAAGAATTGGCACGTCTATATACAATATAAAGTCCAGAGTGATTGTACCCAGGGTCGGATTAGCCCGCAATTGGGGAGGCCCCGGTTCGGGTGGGCCGGCGACGGCCCGGGTCCGGGTGGCCGAAGGAAACCCGGTCAGGTATCAGACGTTGATGGGGAGCTGCTTGTAGCCGCGGACCGTGCTGGTGTGGAGGGGCACCGCCCGTTCCTTGTCGACGGTCCACGTCTTGTAGCGCTTGAGGGTCTCCTCCAACGCCACCTTGCCCTCCATCCGCGCCAAGGCGGCACCCAGGCAGAAATGGATGCCGTAGCCGAAGGCGACATGCAATTTGAAGGTGCGCCGAATGTCGAAACGGTCCCCGTCCGGGTACGCCCGGTCATCCCGGCCGGCCGACCCGGTGAGCAGCAACACCTTCGAGTCGACTGGGATCACCTGCCCATGGAGCTGCACTTCCTCGGTCAACCATCGGCCTTGCACCGGCGACGGCGACTCGTAGCGGAGCAGTTCCTCGACGGCATTGGGGATCAGGGAGGGTTCGCCGGCCAGGTCGGCTAGCTGATCGGGATGGTCGGCCAGCAGCAGCCCCGCCCAGCCCAGCAATCGGGCGACGGTCTCGGTTCCGGCCCCGATGATCAAGAGGGCGAATTCCGTGCTCTCCTCGGGGGTGAGGCGCCGGGTGGTGCCCGCTGGGTCGGTGATTTCCGCCTGCACCAGATCAGAAAACATGTCGTCACGCGGACGGGTTCGGCGCTCGTTGAGTTGGCTGTCCATGTACTCGGCCAGCCAAATGCCCGCCCCCATGGAGATGTCATTGGCCATTCCGACCCCGGGCTCGATGTGGAACATCTCGTCGATGTGGTGACGGACCGGGTCTCGGTCGGACGGTGGCACCCCGAGGAGAGCGGCAATCACGTAAGCCGGCAGCTGGGCCCCGAAGTCCTGCACATAGTCGAAGCTGGCCTGTCCGCGCTGGGCGTCGAGGAGACGAACACACAGCGTGCGGATCTCCTCTTCGAGCTCGGCCACCCGTCGAGGCGTGAATGCCTTCGACACCAACCTCCGGAGGACGGTGTGTTCCGGCGGATCAAGGAAGATCATCATTCCCTGGTGCTGAGCCTCTTCCGTCATCATCTCCAGGACGGTTCCGTGGGCGGAGCTGTAGACCTTGGGATCCCGGTGGGCCCGCTCCACATCCTCGAACTGGCTGAGGGCCCAGAAGTCGTACGTCTCGTTGTAGTAGACGGGGGCCTCGTCACGCAGACGTCGCCACCGGGGATGGGGGTCCGCCTTCAGCGATTCGTCGAACGGATCCCAGTACACCCCGTCGGGCGGGACGGGCGTACCGCTGGGCGCGGCCTCCGACCCGATCTCGGCCGTCACGCCGGCCGGCTCGCTTCCTCGACGTAGAACTGTTTGAACCATTGGCGGAACTGCATGATCGGCTTCTCGCTGGAAGCCAGGGCGGGGACCGGCTGGTAACGCTTGTGCTCCCAAATCGGGATGTCCTGGCCGACTTCGGAGGTCACCGAAGCGACGAAGGCCTTGGCGATATTGGCCACGTGCTGATCCTGGTCGGGGTTCTTCAATGAGAAGAGGAAGGTGAGATGGGTCGTTTCGTCGTCGATGGGGGTGCTGCATCCGATCAGTGACGCATCGATGAGGCCGTGGTAGCGGGTCACCGCCATGCCCGGCCCGCGCCCGAAGATGTCGATCCGGGCATCCACCGGGCCCCTCGACGACGGGAACTTCTGGGAAGTGAGCACAGTCCGATCAAACCCCTTGAAATCGATTTTCTCGACGGTACCAACCTTGGGATGGCTGTGCACGAACTGGAAGTGGGCGTGGTCGAAGCCGTTCTCTCCCATCTCTTGGAGACAGGTGCCGATGGTGAAGTCGAATACCTGGTACTCCCCGTATTCAGGGTCCTCGTACTCGGGGATGCTCATCAGCTCCCAGAGCGGGGCGGCTTCCAAAGGGTGGTACCAGGCGAAAATGATGCCGACGTGTTGGCGGGTGGGATACGTCCTCAGCTTGGCCTTCCGGTTGGGTCGGTCGGCGTAGGGGATATCCACGTTGTCCCCCTCCGGACCCCAGGCCCATCCGTGGAACGGGCACCGGATGCACGACGACTCCACCGTCCCGCCGACGCCGAGGTGGGCACCGAGGTGGGCACAGTACGCCTCCTGACAAACGACCTCGCCGTCGGCATTCCGCCACAGCACCACATCGGTCCCGAACAGCCGCCGGGTGACCACGGCGCCCTCGGGGATGTCGTCGGGCATCGCCACCTTGAACCACCCGAATGGCATCGGAAACGGGAACCGGCTCACCCAACCCTCCGGTGGCGAACCACGATCTCGATCGCCTCCGGCCGGGTCCGATTCCGGGCGGCGCCGATCCTCGGTGAGGGGGCCGCGGGGATCGCCGAAGCGGTCGGGATCCGGGCAGGCGGGGCAGGGGCACTCACCCCTCCATACTAGAACGCCATTTCGATCTGTGCTGGCCCGGTGGCGGCGGCGGACCGGTGAGCTAGAATCAGCTTCTAGTGCGCGAGGGCCAGGGCTGGATCGGATGGGGAAGGCGGGGACCGGGGGCCGTACGGCCTTCGGGGCGGTGATGGCCAAGCCCGTCTCGCCGAGTGTGCTGACCGACAACCAACGGGCCCGCCGTCAGCGGGTGATCGACGCCGGGCTCACCCTCCTGAAGCGGCGCGATTACGAATCGATCCAGGTCAAAGACGTTGCCGAGGAGGCGGGGGTGGCCCTCGGCACGGTGTATCACTACTTCTCCTCCAAGGAGCACATTTTTGCCGAGGTGCTGGTCAAATGGGCGGCCACCCTCCGGACCAGCATCACCCGGCGTCCCCTCGCCGGCGACTCACCGGAAGGGAAGCTCACCGAGGCGCTGCACCGTTCGGTTCGAGCCTTTCAGCGCCAACCTCAACTGGCTCGCCTGGTCGCCTCGCTCCAGTTGTCCGCGGACCCCTTTGCCGCCGAAATCCTCGGGCGGATGGATACCGAGACCACCGGCATCTATCTCGAGTTGCTCGACGGCGTCGACCCGGAGGTGGCCTCCACCATCGTCCGCACCGCCGAATCGGTGTTGGACAGCTCGCTCCGGGCGTGGTCGGCCGGGCGGTTGCCGATCAACGAGCTCTACGACCACCTCACCGAGGCAGTGGCCCTGCTGTTTGCACACGAGCCGGCCGGAGACGCCCGCGGCGTGACCGCCTGAGAGGTCCGAGCTCAGCCCGGGGCGCAGGAGTCGAGCAGGGCAGCCAGCTCGGTGGGGGATCCGGTAGCCACATTGTGGCCGGCATCGATGTCGACCAGGTCGGCGCCGCCCAGGTTGGCGATCATGACGTCGACCAGGTCCGGAGCAATGACAGCGTCGCGAAGGCAGCGGATATAGGTCCGGGGCAATTGACGGGGGAAGCCGTCCCAGCTGAACGGTTCGAACAGCGGGCCGGGTGCCTCGAGCCCGAGCCTCGGGCCGCTGTCGACCAATTCGAGATCGGTGACGATGGGCGGTTCTCCCGGGCGCAGCCCGCCGAGGGTGCGGCCGGAGGTCCGTGCCACGATGGCGTCCCGGTGTTCGATCGTCCGTGACCGCAAGTCGGCCCGCATGAACTCCACCGGCGGTCGACCCTCCGCCGGGAGGTTGGCGGCGACAAAGATCAGGCCCCGGGTCCTCTCGCTGAGCAGGGCGGCCACGCCGGGGATCACGAACCCCCCTGACGAGTGACCGACCAGGACGATGTCCTCCAGGCCCGCCGCCTCGATGTCCTCGCACACCGAGCCGACCCAGTCGGCGCGGGTCACCGAGCCGAGATCGGCGGGCTTGTACCGACGCCCGGGGAGGTCGACCGCCAGAGCCTTGTGATCGAGGTGCTCCAGGACGCCGTCCCACATCACCGAGGTGGACATGGCCCCGTGGACCAGTACCAGCGTCGGCTGGCCGGCGAGTGTCACCCGGCTACCGCTTTTCGTAGGTCACGCCGGCCGCCTCGGCATCCCAGGTGGCCGGAGTCACGCCCTCGTCTCGCAGTTCCCGCTTGAGGACCCGCCCGACCGGGCTCCGGGGCAGCTCCAGCCGGAACTCCACATAGCGGGGCAGAACGAAGTAGGGAAGTCGGTCGACGCACCAGTCGAAGAGTTCTTCGGGCCGGAGCTCGGCGCCTTCCTTGAGGGTAGCCGTCACCTTCAGGTCATCCTCGGTGAGCTGGCTGAGCACCGCGTGGACGGCGACGTCGGCCAGGGCCCCGTGGCTCATCAACACGCTCTCCACCTCGAAGCTCGAGATGTTCTCCCCTCTCCGCCGCAGGTAGTCGGCCTTGCGGTCCACGAAGAAGAGATAGCCGTCCTCGTCGATCCGGCCGATGTCGCCGGTGTGGTACCACCAGTTCCGGCTGGTCTCCACCGTGACCTCCGGGCGACCCCAGTACCCCTCGAACATCACGTGGGGGCGTTTGGGCCGCACCACCACCTCGCCGTCGACTCCGCTCGGCACCTCGGCGTCGTCATCGTCGAAGATGCGCACATCGAAGTACTCGTCGTTGATCTGGCCGGCGGCGTTGGGTTTGTTGGACACCCCGGGAGGCTGCCACGACACCAGGCTGGCCTCGGTAACCCCGTAGGCACCGCTGAAAGTCTTGACGCCGAACCGACTTTTGATGACGTCGTCGACCTCCACCGGCATGGGCGCTGCCCCGATCAGGCGAAGAGTGGTGTTCGCCTCGGGTCGGCCCGAGCGCGGCATCTCCGGCCGATCGGCATCATGGGCCAGGAGGTAGGCCATCGTCCCCAAGGTAGAAGTGACGGTCGCCCCCACCCGGTTCATCTCCGACCAGAAGTTGGACACCGAGAATTTCCGGTAGATGGCGCCGCGGCCCCCATAGAGCAGGGTGCCCACCACCACCGTGGTGAGCGCGTTGAAGTGATAGAGGGGGAGCGGCGTCCACACCACATCTTCGGCGGTGCGTTGCCAGCAGATCCCAATTTGGCGGGCCAGCGCTTCGTGATAGTTGTGGGTGAGCATGCAGCCCTTCGAGGGGCCGGTGGTCCCCCCGGTATAGATGAAAGTGGCGAGGTCCGATGGCCGGATGGTGACCTTCGGCTGGCGGCCTTCGACCCCCTCCAGATCCGTCCATCGGTGGACCGATACGCGTCCGAGGTCCGGAAGTCCTGTGCCCTCACCGGCTTCGTCGTCGAGTACGAAGACGTGATCGAGTTCGGGAAGATCAGCCACCACCCCGGCCAGGCGAGGGACCAGGCTGTTGGCCACCACCACCGCCTTGGCCCCGCAGTCGGCCAACTGATGGAGGAGATAGGAGCCCTTGTAGGCGGTATTCACCGGTACCGCGATCCGCCCGCCGAGGACGATGCCAGCCCAGGACTCCACCGCCTCGGGGGAATTCTCCAATAGGGTGGCGATGCGGTCGTGCTGTACCGAACCGAGCTCGTTCAATGCCGTAGCCAGGCGCCAGCCCCTCGTCACCACCTGCGAAGCGGTGAGCTTGGTCCCGCAGACGTCCAGGTACTCCCCGTCGGGGTCTTCGGCGAGCCGGCTCTCGAACAGCGACGGGACGGTGGACTGCGCCCCGCCTTTCCAGACCTGGTCAGTCACTCTGGTTTGATCCCTTCTGCCGGTCTGCCAATGGACGGCCATCGAGGGTCGGCCGGAGTCGAATATAATGTACAGTCGCCGCTCGCCGGGTGAGACGAGACGATGGAGTCAGAGAGGATGTTAGGTGTCCGATTCGTCCGAAGAGGGAGGATGTCGGACCGCCCGGCAGTCGGACCCGGGATGCCGATGAGCACCGAATCGGCTCCGATCGGGGATGTCGTGACCCCGAACCCGGGGGAGTTGGCCGGCCTGTTGGCCGATCATCCGTTTCCCGACCCCGACCCTCTGATCAGCACCGCGCACCGCACCGTGACCGCCGGGGGGGCGAGAGACGCCGCCGTCAGTGTCGCCCGACAACTGCGAACCAGGGGCCTCGAGCCGGGTCAGGCCGTGGTCATCCAGCTTCCCAATGGCCCGGAGTTCGTCACCACCATGTTCGGCGTCTGGATGGCCGGAGGGGTGTTCGTCCCGGCCAACCCCCGGCAACCCAGTGCCGAACTCCAACAGGTGATCGAAGCGACGGCTCCCGCCCTGGTCATCGACGGGACCGGGATGCGGGACTCGGGACAGGCTCCGCAGCGTTATCAACCCGATGTGGCTTTCGTCACCTGGACGTCGGGCACCACCGGCCGGCCGAGGCCCATTCTGCAGACCCATTCGGGGTACATCGAACTCCTGGACAGGGTGCTCGGGCCACTACGGGGGCGAGCGGCAGATCCCCTTCGACCCCCGTCGCCCAACCTGGTGCCGGTCTCCTTGGCGCTCAACGCCGGGATCTACAACGCCTTGTTCGGACTACGGGCCGGCGCCCAGCTGGTGATCATGGACCGTTTCTCGACTACCGAATTCGCCATGCTGGTGGACCGGTTCTCCATCCGCTCCACCGTGTTGCCGCCGGCGGCGATGGTGATGCTGGCCGACGATGACGGTGTGACCGATCTGGCTCCTCTGCGCTACGTCCGCAGTATTACTGCCGCGTTGTCGCCGCTGTCGGCCCGCCGTTTCTCCGAGAAGTTCGGCGTCAGCGTGCTCAACGGCTACGGACAGGCGGAAATCGGGGAAGTCATCGGGTGGACCGCCGCCGATGCCCGCGAACATCCGGAAAAAGTCGGTGCCGTCGGCCGCCCCCATCCGGGGGTGGCGATCAAAGTGGTGGACGGGGACGGCGCGGCGGTCGTTGACGGCGGGGTGGGTGAGCTGCTGGTGAAGCCCCCCAGCATGGCTTCGGGTTATGCCGACGGGGGAGGCCTCGATGATCGGATCGACGAGGGCGGTTACCTCCGCACCGGGGACTACGCCCGGGTCGACGATGGCGGATTCGTGTGGATTGAGGGCCGGGTCAGCGATCTCATCAACCGGGGCGGCAACAAGGTGTTCCCCGGGCAGGTGGAAGAAGTGCTGTGCCTGTCGCCAGCGGTGAGGGAGGCGGCGGTGGTCGGTATGCCCGACGAACGGCTGGGAGAGGTGCCAGTGGCTTTCATCGTCGGTTCCGCCCCCGATGACGAGCTCGAACGGCTGTGCCGGGAGCACCTGGTGGCCTACAAGATCCCGGTTTCCTTCCGGCGGATCGACGCGTTACCCCGGAGCGAGGTTGGAAAGGTCCTGCGCCGGGAATTGATCGACCAGGTGGGGGAGGACCTCTAGGCGGAAATCATCTCCGGATCGAAGAGGCCTCGTTCGTCGAACAGGAGCGTCACCCGGTTGCCGATTTGCCGCATCATTTTCCCGTACTCGGCCGAGGCTTTGTCTCCGTCGTTGGCTCGCATCGCCCGCACGATGGCGGCCAAGCCCCGCTTCTCCACGTCCACTGCACCGGGCACCAATTCGAAGAAGTTCCCCGGGACCAGGGCGGACATTGCCCGCAGCACCACGATGATCCGCGGCGACTCCGACGCCCGGAGAATCGCACCGTGGAAGGCGATGGACAATTCTCTTTGGTCTTCGGGATCGGTGGCGGCGGCAAAGTCAGCCTGGATCTCGGCCAGGGCGTCAGGAAGGTCCTTGCTGCCGCGAGCCAGCGCCCGCTTGGCCGCGAAACCGTAAATGAGACCGAAGAGCTCGTAGTGATCGTGGACGGCCCGCTTGTCGAGCGCATTGATAAAGGCGCCGCGGTGCATCTCGATGGTGACCCAGCCCTCCCGCTCCAGCACGATCAAGGCTTCGCGCACCGGGATTCGGCTTACGCCCAGATCCTGGGCGATGGCATCCTGGGGTACCCGCATGCCGGGTAGGAGGACCCCGTCGAAGATAAGCGTCCGGATGTGCAGAGCGATGTGCTCGGCGCTGCTGGTGCGAACTATTCTGTTGCCGTGATTGGCCGTCGAACGCTGCGAAGTTGTTCGGCGGGAGTTGCCTGAGGAGGATGCCACCTACATATCTTATGCGACATTGCCCAGGACAGATATTCTCCCGACTGTCCCTCCTCGCGGGCGGCGTCGATCTGCGGCAGGATGGGCGAGATCCAGCGCACCCCCGTGGCCGAGCGTTTCCTCCTCCTGCCGAAGGGCGTTGAGCTTGCCCCTACGGTGTGGCCCGGGTTGGATTGGCGCGGTGCTCGCAGGCGAGAGCGCGCCGACCGAATGGAAGGAAGGACCTCATGACCGACAAGGTGCTGTTCGAGACACGCGGCGCGGTCGCCGTGATCACCAACAACAACCCGGACAAGCGAAATGCCTTCGACGACGACATGGACCAGCGCCTGTTCGAGATTCTGGCCGAGCTCAAGGAGCGTTCGGACATCCGAGCGGTGATCTGGCGGGGGGAGGGCAAAGCCTGGTCATCCGGTCGGGACGTGTCGGTCATCGGGAACAATGTCACCCCCCTCAGCCACCACGAGCTCATGACCCGGGGTCATCGGGGGATTCTTCAGGTCTTCGACCTCGACATACCGATCATCGTGGCCATTCAAGGATGGGCGATCGGGGGGTCGTTCCAGCGGGCCCTGCTGTGCGACATCCGGATCGCCGCCGAGGGAGCGAGGTTCATGCTTCCCGAGGTCGGTCACGGGGTCATTCCCGACACCGGCGGCATGGGCAGGTTGTTCCAGATCTGCGGCACCGGGGTTGCCAGTGATCTGGTGTTGACCGGACGCACCATGAGCGTCGAGGAGGCATTCGCCCACGGGATCGTCTCCCGGGTGGTGGCACCGGAGAAGCTCGACGACACCGCCTGGGAGATGGCCGAAAAGATCGCCGCCGCTCCCGCGGTGACCATCAAGATGGCCCGCCGGGTTCTCCAGCACTTGAGCGAACCGGGGATTCGTTCGTCCATGGAGGACGAGTTGGTCTATCAGACGTTTGTCAACAAGTCATCGGACATCGCCGAGCTGAAGGCAGCTACGGCCGAAGGTCGCAAGCCGAACTACACAGGGAGCTGAACATGACCGAGCTGATGGGACTTCGGGAGCCGCCGCCGTCGGGAAGCTCCGCGCTGGCCGAGGGCACCTTCGCCGACACCGGCGTGTTCATCACCGGGGGTGGGACCGGCCTCGGCAAAGCCATCGCCGCCGAGTTCGGGCGGTTGGGAGCCGACCTGGTCATCGCCAGCCGCAAGCCCGAGCATCTGGAGGCGGGGAGGGAATCGGCAACCGCACTCGGCTGCCGGGTGCTGGCGGTCAGCTGCGACATTCGTGACCCGGACCAGATCAGTGGCGCCTTCGATGAGGCCACCGCCGCCTTCGGTTTGCCGGACGTGCTCATCAACAACGCGGCGGCGAACTTCCCGGTGCCGGCCGAGGACATGTCCCCCAACGCCTGGAGAACGGTGGTCGATATCACCCTCAACGGCACCTTCTTCTGTGCCCGCGAATTCGCCCGGCGCCATCTGGAGGCGGGTACCCCCGGTTCGATCATCAATGTCGGGGCGTCCTACGCCTGGACCGGCGGGCCGGGGTTTGCCCATTCGGCCGCGGCCAAAGCCGGGGTCAAGAACATGGTGGAAACCCTGGCGGTGGAGTGGGGGCCCTATGGCATCCAGGTCAACGGCCTGGTGCCCGGCCTGTTTCCCCATGAGGACATGACCGCCGACATCACCGGCAATCTGGACCGCACCAGCGAGAAGGACGCCTGCCAACCGGCCCTGCGGGTGGGGCGCCTCCGGGAGCTCGGATGGGCGGCAACCTTCCTGGCCTCTCCGTACGCCCGGTTCATCTCCGGCCACACCCTGGTGGTGGATGGCGCCAACTGGCAACGTCGCGCCCTCACCAATCCTTCGGTGGTGACCGTCCGGGACCAGATGGGGCGCGGGCCCTTCGATCCCGCCCCCGCCTCCTGAGCCGGACGGCCCCGGTATGAGCGACACCGACGCCGGCGGGAAGGCCGACCGCCTGACCCAGCTCCTGGCTCCGCCCACCTCGGCGCTGCTGGTGCAGGAGATGCAACGGGGGGTGGTCGGATCCAGCTCGGGCCTGCCCGCCCTGGCCGAAGCCGGGGCCGACATCGACCTCATCGACCACGTCGCTGCGGTGGTGAAGGCGGCCCGCAGGTCGGGGGTGACGGTCGTCCACTGCACCGCGGAGAACCTGCCCGGTGGTTTCGGGGTCAACCGGAACGCCAGGGTCTTCGCCGCCGCCCGGAAGGCGGGGATGGAGAACGCCCCCGGGTCCGAGTCGGTCCGTCCCGTCCCCGAGATGGGCCCGGAGCCGGGCGACGTCATCCTGCCCCGGTACCACGGGCTGAGTCCCCTGACTGGTTCGCCGCTGGACACACTGCTTCGCAATCAGGGGGTCACCACCACCGTGGTGGTGGGCGTCTCCCTCAATGTGGCCATTCCCAACCTGGTGTTCGACGCGGTGAACCGCTCGTACCAGGTGGTGGTGGTGTCCGATGCGGTGGTCGGCGTCCCGGTGGACTACGGGCGGCAGGTCTTGGCCAACTCCTTGTCGCTGGTGGCCACCCTGGCGTCGACCGATGAGGTGGTGGCGGCGTGGAGGGCGGGGAAGGATCTCTGGTGACCGCCGCCGCCGCCAGCCCGTCCGGCGTCGGCTACAGGATGGACCCCTGAGGACACCCGCATATAGTATGAAATTCGATCGACCTAGGCTGAATTCGGCGCCTGTGTCGGTACCTGAACAAGGAGTCCCGTCATCGAAGAAATCGAGAACCCATGGCAGGGCGCCGCGGACCCCATCAAGATCGGATGGCTGGGCTCGGCGCTGGACGGCCCGGACGGCGGCTACAACAAGATTCACCGCATGGCCTTCGAGGAGGCGGCTGAGCAGGGCCTGATCGACCGCCCGGTCGAGTTCGTCCTCCACGCCGAGAACGGGCTCCCCAACGGCTCGGCCCGCAATGCCACCGACGGGTTCACATACTTGGTCGACCAGGGATGCATCGGGGTTGCCGGCGCCTACAGCTCCGACAACGCCATGGTGGTGGCTCCCCTCGCCAACGAGTTGAAGGTTCCCCTCATCAGCTGGGCGGGCACCGAGCGGCTTTCCGGCGAGTATTGCTTCCGACTCGGGAACGGCGACTGTGGCGGGGACGCGGCGTTGTGTGTCGCCTGGCTGGCCCGCAAGGGATACAAGCGGGTGGCCGTCCTCAGCGAGGTGTCTCCCAACGGTGACGAGTACTTCCGATTCTTCCGCCAGGAGTGCCGCCGGCGCGGACTCAGCATTGTGGCGCTCGAGACCGTGAGCCAACATCCGACTCGCCTGGCCGACAACCTCGACAACCTTCGGCAGTCGAACCCTGACGCCCTCTGCTACATGGGCTACGGGATGCTGGCGCTCCAGGGCCTGTTGCGGAAGGCGCTCGACGAGCTGGCCTGGGACCCGCCCCGGATCATGAGCACTGCGTTCATGTTCTATCTGATGGGCTTCGAGAAATTCGAGGGATGGGTCGGCATCGACCAGTTCGACCCGAGCAATCCCCGGGTCCAAGGATTCCACGACCGGTTCGTTGACCGTTACGGACAGAAACCCCCGCTGTGGCCGAACGCCATCCCGGTGCTGGCCTACGACACCGCCCGGGTACTGGCCGAGGGCCTGTTCCGCGCCCCGAGCCTCACCGGTCCGGGCCTGAAGGACGGCCTCGAGCGGATCCGCTTCCTGCCCAGCACCACCGGCGGCCCGCGGACCCACATTGCCTGTGCCCCCTACGAGCACGGCATGTTCCGCGGCGACTGGCTCCTGTATGGACGGGTGCGGGATGCCAAGCTCGAGTTCGAGGGCCTCTTCGAGCCGTGGGAATGAGGCCGCCCCGCCGGACGCCTCCCTGGGGCCGTCGCCGTCCCGCCGTACACACCCGCTGAGCGATCGGTCGACTGAACGATGGATCTGGGGTTGAACGACGCCACCGCGGTCGTCAACGGAGGCTCCCGGGGCATGGGTCGGGCGGCGGCCGAGAGCTTGGCCCGGGAAGGTGCCCGGGTGGCGGTGATGGCCCGGACCCAGTCGGCGCTGGACCAGACCGTCGAAGCGCTCCTCCGCCTCGGATCACCGGAGGCGGTGGGCATTTCCACCGACCTGACGTCCCGGGAGTCGGTGGACCGGGCCTTCGCCTTGGTGGGGGAGAGGTGGGATTCCCTCAATGTGCTGGTCAATGCGGCCGGACCGGTTGACGTCGGAATCGGGGGGTTCGAGGACATCGATGACGATGAATGGCATGCCACCTTCGACATCGGCACCCTCAGCGCCGCCCGATGCGCCCGGGCCGCGCTCCCGCTCATGCGGGCGGCCCCGTGGGCCCGGATGGTGAACGTCTCGGCCCATTCCACCAAGCGGCAGTCGGCGGGGCTGGTGGCCTATACCGCGGCCAAAGCCGCCCTCACCAGTTTGAGCAAGAACCTCTCCGCCTCGCTGGCCCCCGAGGGGATCCTGGTGAATACCGTCTCTCCGGGATCCTTCCTCTCCGACGGCATGAAGTCCTACCTGGTGTCCCTCCCTCCCGAGCGGGGGATTGACCCCGACAGCCTGGTCGACGCCATGCGGGTGATCAGCGAGGATTTCGGCCACCCCGCCCACCTCGGCCGGGCCGGTGACCCCGAGGAGATCGGTCCGTTCATCGCTTTCCTCTCCTCCCAGGCCAACACCTACATGACCGGGGCGAACATCAACATCGACGGGGGATCAGACTTCACCTGACCGGTAACGTTGCTGCGGTGGCCGACGCCGACACATCGACCGGGTCCCCTGACACCCAGGCGCTGCGGGCCAGGCTGTCCCGGGTCGCCGCCTTGCGGGCCGACCTCGAGGCTGAAGTCGAGGCCATCCGGGAGTCGACCGAGTCGGTGCCCGACGACGAGCACGACCCGGAGGGCTCGACCGTCGGTTACGAGCGGGCCCGGGTGACCGCACTGCTGGCCTCGACCCGTCAAGAGATCGAGAACCTCACCGCCGGATTGGAGCGAGCCGCCGCCCACACCTATGGCCGCTGCGAGGAATGCGGCCAAGACATCGGGGCCGAGCGGCTGTCGGCACTACCCGGCGCCACCCGGTGTGTCTCCTGCGCGGCTCAGACCCCATCCCAGAGGCCGACCGGCGCTTCACCCAACCGGTAGTGACCGGGGGCCCGCTCCCCGGATGCCGCCTGTTCGAGCCGCTTCTGCATTCCGGCGGTCAGCGCGCCGGCGCCGATCATCTCCACGAAGGTGGCGGTGGCATTCCCGACATCGAAGAAGTCGCGCTGCCAGCCCCACTGGAAATTGCCGGCGTACTGGAACCAGCTGCCCCCCAAGCCGGCGATTTCAAAGTGGCTCCCGTCCGGGCGGGTGGCGTCGGCGATCTGTTTCCAGAGTCCGAGCACCTCCCCCTGGACGTCATCGATGAGGACCCGCTGATAGGGGTAGGTCCATCCGCCCAGCCCCTCCATTTCGAGGCCCACCGCGTACTCACGGATCTGATCCCGGCCCACGGCCATGAACTCGTCCTTGGGCCCGACGTTCCAACCGTAGGTGGCATCTTCGGTGTAAAGATCAGCCAACGGCAACCAATCGAGGGCTTCTTCGCAGCGGCGGTTGGTTTCCAAAAAGCGCTGGACCATCTCTTCGAGCTCGGCCCGTGGGTACGACGGCATGGTCAGTCCTCCTTGATGATTCCGTCGACGTGACGTCGGTCGGACGGTGGCGAAGCCTGGCACACGGCTAAGGGTGCGTGCCGCCGCCGGTCATCAACCGGGCCGTCTCGGCCAAGAAAGCCGGGACTTCGGCGTAGGTCATGTGGCCCATGCCCGCCATCAGCAATGCCCCCGAGTAAGTGGTCTCCAGTACCCGCACGACGGTCGGGTCGACACCGGGGCCGAGGGCGGCGACGAACCGCTGATGGATGACCGCGCCGATACGGTCCCGAAGGTGCTTCACATCGGGAGTGGCATTGAGCAGGGCAGTGGTACAGGCGCCGACCAGGTCCGGGCTCCCCGTCGTCAGGTCCATCATCATCTGCACGGTCTGGGTCAGCCGCTCGGCCATCGACCCGTCCACGGTGACATCGACAGTGGGCAGTGCCGACATCCGGCGCCAGAGGAGTTCGGCCAGCAGGTGGTCCTTGGAGCTGAAGTAGTTGTAGGCGGTGGCCGGAGCCACCCCCGCCCGGCGGGCCACGTTGCGGACGGTCAGACCGGCGTAGCCGTCCTGGTCAACCTCAGCGGCGGTGGCATCGATCAGTTGCTGGACGACTTCGGCCTGGCGCTCGGTCAGCCGTCGTCGGGTCGCCTCCAGGACCGGGGCTTCGCTCATGCACGACCTGCTGAGCCCGCTGCAGGATCCGCCATCCTGACGGGCCGAGCCATGTTGCGGGAAGTCACATGTCCACGTTACATTCCAGACACGTGTCCAACCTGAGTGGAATTCTGAACCACGGCGAAGTGATGGGGGTGGTGGGGTGCCGGTAGGTGAGGGCGTGGCTCCGGCGTCTGCCCGGTTCACCGGACGTGCCCACCCGAAACCGATCGCCGGGGGTTCACCGGGCCTCCGTGTCCGATGAGCGATCCACGAGTCGATATTGAGGACGGCGACGGGGTCCGGCTCATCGCCTTCAACCGACCGGAGGTCCGCAACGCCTTCGACCTTGCCATGTACCAGGCGGTGGCGGCCGGGCTGAATGGGGCGGCGTCGGATGCGGCGATCCATGCGGTGGTGCTCACCGGGCGGGGGACCGGGTTCACCTCCGGCCAGGATCTCCGCGAGATGGCGGCCATCGCCACCGGAGCCGCCGGGCCGGAGGCCGGAGGTGGCTTCCCGCTCCTCCTCGATGCCCTGCAGTCGTTCGAGAAGCCATTGCTGGCCGCCGTCCACGGAGCCGGGGTCGGGCTCGGGTTCACCCTCCTCGGCCATGTCGATCTGGTGGTGATGGACGAGACCGCCCGCCTCCGCTGCCCGTTCGCGGAGATGGGGGTGCCGCCGGAGGCGGCCAGCAGCCTGTTGCTCCCGATGCGGATGGGATGGCAGCGGGCGGCAGCCGTGCTCCTGGCCTCGGAGTGGATCGATGCCGAACAGGCGGTCGCCGGCGGGATCGCCCTACGGGCGGTGCCGGCCGGGACCGCGCTGGAGGAGACGATGGCCCTGGCCCGACGGATCGCCGCCTTTCCCCCTCATGGGGTTGCGGAGATCAAGCGACTGATGCTGGCGCCGCTACGGCCCGCCATTGCCGCCGCCCGCCAACGAGAGGAGTCCGCCTTTGCTGCGCTGTTCTCCGACCCCGCCAACAATCCCGGGTTGGGATTGGCCTCCGGACTGAAGGGCTGAAGCGTGCGCGTCGGGATCACCGCCTTTCTCACCGACCGGGACATGGCCCCCGCCGACCTGGCTCGGGCGGTGGAGGACCGGGGATTCGACTCGCTGTACCTGCCCGAGCACACCCACCTTCCGGTCCGAGCCGACACCCCGCCGGCGTTGGTGGAAGGGGTGCACATGGAGGATTACCGCCGCAGCCTCGATCCGTTCGTGGCGCTATCCATGGCCGCGGCGGTGACCTCTCGGATCTCGTTGGGGACCGGCGTGGTGCTGGCTGCCCAGCACGATCCCATCGTGTTGGGAAAACTGTTGGCCACCCTGGATCATTTGAGCGGCGGCCGGGTGGTGTTCGGTCTCGGCTTCGGCTGGAACCGGGCGGAGGCGAGCGATCACGGGGTGGAGTTCTCCGAGCGTCGAGCCATCGCTCGCGAACACGTCCTGTGCATGCAGGCGCTGTGGTCGGAGGAGCAGCCGGAGTTCCACGGTACTTACGTCTCTCTCGACCCCTGCTGGAGTTGGCCCAAGCCGGTGCAACGACCACGGATCATGACCCTGGTGGGCGGGGGGCCGTTCCCCGGGGTGTTCGGGGCGATCGCCGAGTACGCCGACGGTTGGATGCCGATCGGGGGAGCCGGATTGAGCTCGGCGCTCCCCGAGCTCCGGCGGGCCTTCGAGGCCCGCGGGCGGGATCCTGGCTCCATCCGGGTGATCCCGTTCGGGACGGTGCCGAGTGACGAGAAACTCGCCCATTACGAAACGCTGGGCGTCTACGAAGTGGTGCTCCGGGTCCCGTCGGGTTCGGCCGACGAGATGCTGAAGGTGCTGGATGCCCATGCCGACTACCTGGCCCGGTTCGGGGGCTGACCATGGCCGATGACCGGCCGGTGTCGATCCCCATCCGCCCGCCGGGGAACGCCGAACGCCAGGCGCTGGCCGACGCGGTGCGGCGGTTGATGGGGGTCACCGTGACCTCGCTGGCTTCGTCTGAACTGTTGACCGAAGCCACCGCCACCCTGTCGTCGGTCGCCGACCGGCTCGAGCGCGATGCCCCGGTGGAGGATGGAGAGGCCGCCGACCGGTACGCGGTCGATCGCCCCTCCGACAGCGGAGAGCCACTGGACATGGCCGGCGTCATGCCTTTCGACGTCATCATCGGCCGCTGTAACCCGGTGGCGCTCCCGTTGACCCTGGAGTTCGAACCGCCCAAGGCAATCGGCCATGCCACCTTCACCGCTCCCTACGAGGGTGCTCCCGGGTGCGTGCACGGCGCGGTGTTGGCGGGGGCGTTCGACCTGGTCCTCACGGCCGCCAATGTGATCGCCGGCGCCGCCGGACCCACCGTCACCTTGTCGGTCCGCTACCTGCATCCGACGGTGATCGATCGTCCGGCTCGCTTCGAAGGGTGGGTCACTTCCATCGAGGGCCGACGGATCCACAGCCGGGGCCAGCTGATCCAAGCCGGGGTGGTCACGGTGGAGGCGGTAGGGGAGTTCGTCACCATGGACCTCTCCGGGCTGGCTTCCATGCATCGCCGTGGCGGCGGCGCTTAGTTTTTCGTAGAGTCGTCACGCGGTTGTGTCCGGCAAACGTGCAATAGTGTTGCCGGTCGAGATTTAGGGGGGATTTATATGATATTCGGATTAGCGCAGGGTGGGCCGGGTCGGAGGCGCCGCTGGGCGATGCCCCTGACCATGGGGGTGCTGGCCACCGTGCTGGTTGCCTGCTCGTCGACAGCCAGCCAGGCACCGACGACCTCCGGGTCCAAGTCCACGATTCCGCCGGCCGCTTTCCGGGGGACGACCGGCCTCACCGCCACCACCGTGCACGTCGGCAACGTCTCCACCCTGACCGCCGGGCTGTTCAAGGGGGCACCGGTGGGGCTGCAGGCCTACGCCGACTACGTCAACTCCCAAGGCGGGGTCAACGGGCGTCAAATCGTGGTCGACGGCGCCGACGACGGCTACGCCAACGGGGCCAACAACAAGGCGTTGACCCAGGCGGACGTGGCCAAGGACTTTGCCATGGTCGGCAGCTTCTCCCTCAATGACTCCTACGGAGGCCAGGTGCTGGCCGTCAATCCGGCGGTGCCCAACGTGACGGTGTCCCTGGCTACCTACACCAACAACCTGCCCAATACCTTCAGCCCGGCACCGACACCTGGCGGCTGGCAGCTCGGGCCGCTCACCTACTTCCAGAAGAAATACCCCGCCGACGCCGATCATGTGGGCGCGCTGGTCGCCGACCAGCCGTCGGCCATCGCCGCCTTCGCCGGGGAGAAGTTGGCGATGCAGCACCTGGGCTTGAAGCTGGTCTATTCCCCGACCTTCGAGATCACCACCACCGACTTCACCCCCTACGTCGTGAACATGGAGAAGGCCGGCGTGAAGATCCTGTACATCGAGCAGATGCCGGAGAATTACGCCGCGGCGGTGATCAAGGCCATGAACCAGCAGAACTTCCACCCGATCGTGGTGCTCGGGGCATCCACCTACAGCGAGGCCCTGATGGCGGCCGCCGGTGGACCGGCGGCGGTCAATGGCGACTACCTCGAACAGCCCTACTCCCTCTACCTCGGAGAGGACACTTCCCTCCCCGCTGCCGATCTGTTCCTCAAGTGGGTGCAGACCGCCTCGCCGGGTTTCAAGCCGGACCTCTACACCCTGTACGGCTGGATCTCCGGGGAGCTGTTCGTGCAGGCCCTCCGGGCGGCGGGCAAGAATCCGACCCGGGGCTCGGTGTTGCAGGCGCTCCGATCGATCACCACCTACAGCGCCGGGAATCTGATCGCCGGGGTGAACCCGGCGGGCAAGGTGCCGACCAGTTGCTACATCATCGCCCAATACGTCAGCGGGAAGTTCACCCGGGTGGACGATCCGGCGATCAACGGCTCGAGCGGCGGTTACCGGTGCGATCAGCCTTATTACTACCCACCCGGGGTGGCCAAGCCGCCCGGCGCCTAAGCCCCCACCCCCGCCCGGTAGCCCTCCAGGCGGGAGACCAGTTCGTCCGGTCGGCTGAGCGCCGACAGATGGCCGCCGTCCATCTCGTCGGGAACGATGCCGAGCCGCTCGACCACCACCCGGCGCAAGAAGTCGGCCGGGAAGAACCGGTCGTCGCGGCAGAGGAGGAATCGGGTCGGGACGTCCGGCCAGTGTTCGAGGGGCCACGGCTTCTCGAAGGGGGTGCTGGATTGTGGCTTTTCTCCCCGGGCGAATGCCTCCTCCACGACTTCGGGCGGAACGTCGTGGAAGAACACCTCTCGGAGGTCGAACCCGCCCTCGGTGGAACGTCCGTCTCGTTCGGCCTGCTCCCGTATCGCCTCGTCGTAGCCGGTGTTGGCCCACCATTCCCTCGGAGACTCACCGGGTAGCGGAACCATCGCCGCCACCAGGATCAAGAGGTTCACGGCCACCCGGTCGCAGACCAGCGGTGCGGTGAACCCGGCCAGGGACTGGGCCACCACGATGAGGTCGGTGGGGTCACCGATGGCCTCCAGCACCGTGGCGGCGTACTCGGCGAGCCCGGCGGAGTCGTCGTCACAGGGCAGGTCGACGGCTACGACGTCGTGTCCGAGTCGCCGGAGTTCCGGGGCGACCCGGTGCCAGTACCACGAGTCGGAGCTGGCGCCGTGAATCAGTACGTAGGTGGCCATGGTCAGCGAGGCTCCTTCGGGTTCGGTGCGATCGTCAGCAATTGGACGAACCCCCGGGGCCGAAGTCATCGCGGATTCGCCATCTCCGAACGGTAGGCTCCCGCCCAGCATGTGTGGACGTATCGCCCTGTATTCGACGCCGGACCGGCTGTCCCGGATCTTCGACGCCCAGCTGGGACTGGGCCTCGACCCCGATGACCACCCCCTCTACAACGTGCCGCCCACCGAGCGGGTCCTCGGGATCGTGGCGGCGGGTACCGCCGCCGACCTCGGCGACCCGGTGGCCTCCGGCCGGGTCATCGAGCCGTTCCGCTGGGGGCTGATCCCACCCCGGGCCAAGGACGCCTCGGCCGGAAGCCGCCTGTTCAACGCTCGGGCGGAGACGGTGGCCACTCGGCCGGCTTTCCGGTCGGCGTTCGCCTCCCGCCGGGTGGCGGTGCTGGCCGACGGGTTCTACGAATGGGGACCGGGGAGCGGCAAGCAACGCCAGCCCTACTTCTTCCACCGGTCCGACGGTCACCCGCTGGCCTTTGCCGGCTTGTGGGAGCCGTGGCGCCCGCCCGCCGAAGACGGCAACCCGGAGGGTGCGGAGACCATCTATACCTGCACCATCCTCACCACCGCCGCCGGCCCCGACCTGGAGGGCATCCACGATCGGATGCCGGTGGTCCTGGAGGCCGACGCCCTCGACCCGTGGCTGGATCCGGCCAACCACGACCGGGACGAGCTCGAAACCATGGTGCAATCGTCGCCGCCGGAAACGCTCGAGCACTACCCGGTGGACACCCGGGTGGGCAACGTCCGCAACGACGGGCCGGAGTTGGTGGAACCGATTTCCGCCGCCACCCAGCCGGATCTGTTCACCAGCCCTTGACGGGGGAGCTTGGCTAGCATTTCCGGTGCGGCCCCTTTTCAAGATCGGGACGGCCGACCAGGCGTACAGGGTGCACGCGTGGTGTCGAGTCGGATTGGAGATCCCATGGCTGAGCGCACGTCGTACCTCCCCGGAACCCCTTCATGGGTCGACCTCGGCAGCCCCGATGCCAGCGCCGCCGCCGCCTTCTACGGCAGCCTGTTCGGGTGGGAGGTGGAGATGGATCCCCGGCCGGAGGCCGGTGGCTACGGGATGTTCACCCTGGCCGGCCACAACGTGGCGGGAATCGGCCCGCAGATGAATCCGGAGGTGCCCCCCTACTGGTCGGTGTACGTGACGGTGGAGGACGCCGCCGCCACTCTCGACCGGGCCGCCGCCAGCGGCGGGACGGTGGTGATGGGCCCGATGGACGTGTTCGATGCCGGCCGGATGGGCGTGATCCAAGACCCGGTCGGCTCCTTCATCTCCATCTGGCAGCCCGGCGCCCACATCGGCGCCACCCTGGTCAACCAGAACGGCACTTTCACCTGGAACGAGCTGGCCACCACCGACCTGGACAAGGCCCGCGACTTCTACACCTCGGTATTCGGATGGGGGGCGACGACCGAAGGCGGCGGGGTGGCCTTCAGCGTCGACGGTGCGATGGTGTGTGGCGCCCACCCGGCCGGCGAGGGTGAATTCCCGGCCTGGTCGATCTGGTTCGCCGTCGACGACTGCGACAAGTCGACTGCTTCCGCCGCCGATCTCGGGGGAACGGTCCTGATGCCCCCGGCGGACATGGACTTCGGGCGGGGGGCGGTGGTCGCCGATCCCCAGGGGGCGGTCTTCGGGATCGGAGCGGTGAACGAGGAGACGCTGAACGCCACCCAGTAGCGGGGTCGAGTCCGAAGGCGGAAAAGCCGTGCCGGTGACCGTGCCTGCACTGCCCGGGGAGCGCAAGGAATTGCCCTGACCGACGTTCCCAGGGTGGCCGCCTTGGCCAGACGTTCGACCCGGGGGATTCTATGCGCTTGTTTCGATCGGCAGCTGCTCGGCGAGCCGGCATCGTGCTGTCGATGTGTGCGTTGGCCGCAGCCACGTTGTCCGCCATCGTCCCTGAGGCACCGGCCGCCGCCTCCGGGAATGTCTTCGGTCCCGCCACCGGATACAACCTGGTTGCCTCCGACGGCGGTGTCTTCAGCTTCGGGAGCGCCCAGTACGAAGGGTCGCTGCCGGCTCTCGGGGTCAAGGTGAACAACATCACCGCGGTGATCCCCTCGATCGACTTCAAGGGGTACGCCCTGCTGGGCTATGACGGTGGGGTCTTCAGTTTCGGGAGTGAGCCGTCCCACTACAACCTGGCTCTCAACGGCATCGGCGCCCATGACATCGTCGGCATCGTCTTCACCCAGTTCGCCGGTGGGTTCCTGATCGTCGGCGCCGATGGTGGCGTCTTCACCGTCGGGAACGCCCAGTTCGAGGGGTCGGTGCCCAGCTTCGGCATTCACGTGTCCAATGTCATCGGTATCGCCGCCACCGCCGACACCAAGGGCTACTGGGTGGCCGGATCCGACGGCGGGATCTTCGCCTTCGGCGACGCCCGCTTCTACGGCCGGGTGCCGCCGGCGCCGAGCCCGGTGGTCGGCATCGCCTCCACCTCCGACGGCAACGGCTACTGGGTGGTCGAGCAGAACGGCGGCGTCTTCGCCTTCGGCGATGCCGGGTTCTACGGGAGCCTGCCGGGCTACGGGGTGTCGGTCAGCAACATCGTGTCGCTGATGCCCACCCGGGATGGCAAGGGCTACTGGCTGGTCGGGTCAGACGGCGGGGTCTTCACCTTCGGGGATGCCCCCTTCTTCGGGAGCCTGGGGAATCTCCGCCTCAGCCACCCCATCGTGGCCTCGGTGCCGACCTCCTAAGGAGGGCTGCCGGCCGAGGGTTCCGTTCCGGGGCGCAGTGGCCCCGGTCGGTCAGGCGTCGGTTGACTCCTGGGTGGCCGCCCGCCGCATCAGCCGGGACTTGCGGTTGGCTGCCTGGTTCTTGTGGATGACACCCTTGGCCGCCGCCTTGTCGATCCGCTTGATGGCTAGACGGAGGGCCTCTTCGGCGTTCTCCGCGCCCTCGTCGACGGCGGCGATGGCGGTCTTGGTGCGGGTGCGCAGCTCGGAGCGCACCGACTTGTTGCGAGCCTGGCGCTTCACGGTCTGACGGTTTCGCTTGATCTGACTGCGGATGTTTGCCACTACTGGTCCTTATCGTCCTCGGAGGTATCGGCCCGACGGCACGCAAACGCACCGCCAAACGGCTGGAGATCGGCTCCTGGGCACCCGACGGATGTCCGGGGGAGACAGACAAGGGTAGCAGCCGACCGCCGGTGAGAGCCATCCCCGCTGCCGACAGTACGCTGACTAGCCCGTGCTTCCCGTCGACCGCATCCGAAACTTCTCCATTATCAGCCACGTCGACCACGGTAAGTCGACGCTGTCTGACCGCATCCTGGAGCTGACCGGGGCCGTCGACCCCCGCCTGATGCGGGAGCAGTACCTCGATTCCATGGACATCGAGCGGGAACGGGGCATCACCATCAAGGCCCAGAACGTGCGGGTCCAGTGGAAGGACCACACCCTCCACCTCATCGATACCCCTGGTCACGTCGATTTCGGCTACGAAGTCAGCCGGTCGTTGGCCGCCTGCGAGGGGGCGGTGCTGCTGGTCGACGCCTCCCAGGGAATTCAAGCCCAGACCCTGGCCAACTCCTACCAGGCCCTCGAGCACGACCTCGAGATCGTGGCCGTGCTCAACAAGATCGACCTCCCGGCTGCCGACCCCGAGCGCTGCGCGGCCGAGATCGAGAACGTTCTGGGCATCGAGGCGTCGACCATCCTCCACATCTCGGCCAAGACCGGTGAAGGGGTGCCCGAGCTCCTCGACGCCATCGTCCAGCGGATCCCGGCTCCGAGCGGGGACCCGGATGCGCCCCTTCAGGCCCTCATCTTCGACTCCTCCTACGACCAGTACCGGGGGGTGGTCAGCTCCATCCGGGTCATGGAGGGCACCCTCCACTCCGAGGCCAAGCTCCGGTTCATCAACGCCGCCTCCAACCACGAGATCGAGGAGATCGGGGTGAGGACGCCGGTCACCGTGCCGGTCGACGAACTCGGGCCCGGGGAGGTCGGCTACCTCATCGCCGGGATCAAGAATGTCGGGGGCGCCCGGTCGGGGGAGACGGTCACCACCGCCGCCCACGCCGCCACCCAGCCGCTGGCCGGCTACCGGGACCCCAACCCGATGGTGTTCTGCGGGCTGTTCCCCATCGACGGGGACGAGCTTCCCGACCTCCGGGACGCGCTGGAAAAGCTCCGGCTCAACGACGCCAGCTTCACCTACGAGCCGGAGTCGTCCCGGGCCCTCGGCTTCGGCTTCCGCTGCGGGTTCCTCGGACTCCTGCACATGGAGATCGTCCGCGAGCGGCTCGAGCGCGAGTTCGACCTGTCCCTCATCGCCACCGCGCCATCGGTGGCCTACAAGGCCTACCTGGCCGACGGCACCGAGGTGGAGGTGGACAATCCGAGCGAACTGCCGGACCCGACCCACCTCGACCACGTCGACGAGCCGCTGCTGCGTGCCACCATCCTCACCCCCGCGGAGTACACCGGGACGGTGATGGAGCTGTGCCAGGGGAAGCGGGCGGAGATGACCCGGATGGAGTTCCTGTCGCCCGAACGGGTGGAGTTCGTCTACACCATCCCGTTGGCGGAAGTGGTGGTGAACTTCTTCGACCAGCTGAAGAGCCGGACCAAGGGCTACGCCAGCCTCGACTACGAGCCGCACGGCTATGCCACCGCCGATCTGGTCAAGGTCGACCTGCTGATCAACCACACCCCGGTGGACGCCTTCTCGACCATCGTCCACCGGTCCCAGGCCGACTTCTACGGACGGCGGATGACCGAAAAGCTGCGGGAGCTGATCCCCCGCCAGATGTTCGATGTCCCCATCCAGGCGGCCATCGGTGGCCGGGTCCTGGCCCGGGAGACGGTCAAGGCGCGTCGCAAGGATGTCTTGGCCAAGTGCTACGGCGGTGACATCACCCGGAAGCGGAAGCTGCTCGAAAAGCAGAAGGAGGGGAAGAAGAAGATGAAGAACATCGGTCGGGTCGAGGTCCCCCAAGAAGCGTTCGTGTCCGCCCTCCGGCTCGACGACTGATCCGCCGGTCAGCTCGGGGGCGGGTCCTTCTTCGGTCCGTCGGCCAGCCACGGACGGATCACCGCCACGGTGTTGGCCGGATCGTCGGGGTCGAACTGGAGGTCGATCGGACCCGGCTCTCCGTCCGGTTCGCCGGCCGCCTTGATGACGAAGGCAGGCTCCTTCCTCGGTAGCTCGAACGCGTCCTGCAGGCCGAGAGCGATGCCGGTCATCACCACCCCGGCGCTCGACCTCCGCACCTTCTCGAACCGGGTGGGGGCGCCGGCGGCGTCGGTCTCTCCCGCCTCGGATCGATCCGCCTCGGCCCCCTCCAGCGTCTCGGTGTCGTCCCCGGTAGCCACCTCGTCGTCCTCGGTGCTGTCGCCCACGATGACCACGGTACCGCCGCCGGGGTCGATCTCCGACTGCAGGGCGGCGACGACCGGGATCCAGGCCGCAACTGGGCAGCCGAACCGCCGGCATCCGAGGTGCCGTAGGATCAAGCCCATGCTCGACCGATTTCATCCGCCGGTCGAGGAGTACCTCGAGGCGATCTTCTCCTTGGAAGAGGAGGGCATCCCGGTCATCCAGGCGCGCCTTGCCGAGCGGCTCGACAAGGCCGCCCCCTCGGTGTCGGAAATGCTCGACCGCCTGGAGGCAGACGACCTGATCGTGCGCAGCTCCCGGCAGATCTCCATGACCGACAAAGGGGCGGCGCTGGCCGAAGGGGTGGTGCGCAAGCACCGGTTGGCCGAGCGGCTGTTGGTGGACATCATCGGGCTGGACTGGGAAAAGGCCCATCTGGAAGCCGGACGCTGGGAGCACGTGATCTCCGACGAGGTGGAGGAACGCCTGGTGGTGCTGCTCGGCAACCCCACCACCTGCCCGCATGGCAATCCCATCCCCGGGGTGGAGCCGACCGGGCCCGCCCAGCACCGATTGGCCGATTCCCGACCCGGCGACCGGGTGCGGCTGGAGCGGATCACCGAGAGCGTCGAGCATGACGCCGCCTCGCTCTCCTACCTCGGGGAACACGGCCTGACTCCGGGGACCACCGCCATCATCCAGGCCAAG
Source organism: Acidimicrobiales bacterium (assembly GCA_036268775.1). Taxonomy (GTDB): domain Bacteria; phylum Actinomycetota; class Acidimicrobiia; order Acidimicrobiales; family RAAP-2; genus DASZIT01. The sequence continues at coordinate 60,811 of DATATM010000037.1, forward strand.
GCGCCCGACGGCACCTTGACGCTGGTGGTGGGGGACGCCACCATCGCCCTCGGCCCGGCCATGACCCAGCAGCTGTTCGTCGCCGCAGTCTGACCTGGCCTTCTCCGCCGCCAGCGGCCTTTGCCGAGGTCACATGGGCGCCCGGCACTCACAGTGCTCGCCCCACTCCGGTCAGCACTCACTACAATGGAGTGCCAATCAGCCGACAGCCCGATATCGGTCGCACCTGACCGCCGGACGGGGCTTCACGCGAGGCACAACCACCACCATGACCACCACTGACGACAGCCGACACGAGGGAGCCGGTGCCGACGCCTTGGCTCTCGACGTCCGGAAGTCGGCGATCCTCAACGCGGTGGTCACCGAGTACATCGGATCCGCCCAGCCTGTCGGATCCCAGCACCTGATGGATGCGCCCGGCGTCAGCGTCTCCTCGGCCACCATCCGGGCGGACATGGCCGCCCTGGAGCGGGACGGGTACCTGGCCCAGCCCCACACCAGCGCCGGCCGGATTCCCACCGACAAGGGCTACCGCTTCTTCGTCGATCACTTGGTGGGCCCCGGTGCCCTCGACCCGGTGGGTCGACAGCAGGTCCGCCAGTTCTTCGATCATGCCCACGGGGAGATCGAGTCGATGTTGGAGAAGACGTCCGGGCTCCTGGCCGACCTGACCGACTGCACCGCCATGGTGGTCGGTCCCTCCCACGAGACCTCCACGGTGCGCTCGGTGCAACTGGTGGGTCTCGGGCCGCGGCTGGCCTTGCTGGTGGTAGTGCTGGCCGACGGTGCCGTCCAGAAGCAATCGATCGACCTGGCCGAGGAGGTCGACGAGGACCGCCTGGCCGACGCCGCCCGCCATCTGGCCGCCCACGCCCTGGGCCACCCCCTTTCCCAGATCCAACCCTCCGCTCCCAACAGCGGTGACCCGGTTACCGACGCGGTGGTCGCCGCCGCTGTCGAGGGTCTTCGCCATCTCGGCTCGTCCGAGCCGGGTGACCAGCTGTTCGTCGGCGGGTCGTCGCGGATGGCGGCGGCGTTCGACGCGGTGGACACCGTGCGGTCGGTGCTGACCATCCTCGAGCAGCAACTGGTGGTGGTCACCCTGCTCCGCGACGTCCTCGACCGGGGACTGTCGGTGGCGATCGGCGCCGAGCACGGGGTGGAGCCGCTGGCCTCCTGCGCGGTGGTGGTGATGCCGGTGTGGGTGGACGGAGAAGTGACCGGCACCGTCGGCCTGCTCGGCCCCACCCGGATGAACTACCCCCAGGCCCTGGCCGCGGCCCGGGTGGTGGGCAATCGCCTGGGTGAGACGCTGAGCGAGGCCCGGCGATGACCGACGCCGATCTCTACGAGATCCTCGGGGTCGACCGCAACGCCACCGATGAGGAACTGAAACGCGCCTACCGGCAGAAGGCCCGGGAGCACCATCCCGATGCCAACCACGGCGACGACGGGACCGACGAACGCTTCAAGGAAGTCAGCCTGGCCTACGAGGTCCTGCGGGATCCCGAGCGTCGCGCCCGGTACGACCGTTACGGCGCCGCCGGGGTCTTCGGGTCGGCGGCCGCCGGCGGTGGCTTCGGGGGGGGACAGGGCGACCCGTTCGGTGGTGGCCTCGGCGATCTCTTCGACGCCTTCTTCAACGGGATGGGCGGCGCCACCACCGGAGGCCGGGGTCGCCGCTCCGGCCCGATGCCCGGGCCCGATGCCGAGCTGGTGATCCGGCTGGCCTTCCGGGAAGCCGTCTTCGGCATCCACCGCGAGGTGAAGGTAAAGGCGCCGGTCCACTGCGACACCTGCGAGGGCACCGGCGCCCGCCCGGGGACCTCGCCCATCCGCTGTCCCGATTGCGACGGTGCCGGCGAGCTCCGGCGGGTTCGCCAGTCGATCCTCGGGCAAGTGGTGACCGCGGTGCCCTGCGTCCGGTGCCAGGGAACCGGCCAGGCCATCGCCAACCCCTGCGAGGACTGCGGGGGCGACGGCCGCCGGGAAGAGGAGCGGACCCTGGAGGTGGACATTCCCCCCGGCGTCGATGACGGGACCACCCTGCGGCTCACCGGCCACGGTCCGGCCGGGTTCCGGGGCGGGCCCAACGGCTCGTTGTTCGTCCATCTGTCGGTCGAAGCCGATCCGGTCTTCGAGCGCTCCGGGGTCGACGTCCACGCCTCGGTGCAGGTGGCCATGACCCAGGCGGCGCTGGGGACGGTGATCGGATTCGACACGCTGGATGACCAGCAGAACATCACCATCGCCCCCGGGACCCAGACCGGTGCCGTCGTCCAGCTGAAGGGATTCGGGATTCCGAAGCTCCGGGGGCGGGGACGGGGCGACCTCTTCGTCCACGTGGTGGTGGAGACCCCCACCGAGCTCGACGACAACCAGCGGGAGCTGCTGGCCGGCCTGGCCGCCGCCCGGGACGAGACGGTGGGCGTCCCGTCCCAGGGAGATGGGATCTTCTCCAAGCTCCGGTCCGCCCTCAGCTGACCATGCCCGACCCTGGATCCGGCGGTCCGGTCGGGTCGTCGGGCTCGGCTCCCCACCCGGTGCTGGTGACCGCCGCCGCCATGGTGTTCGTGGCCGACCCGGCGGCCCCGGTGCTCGACGCCGAGAGCGCCCACCATCTCCTCGACGTGCTCCGCTTGCGGCCCGGCGAGTTGGTGGTGGCCTCCGATGGCCGGGGCGCCTGGGTGCCGTGCCGGGTGACCCCGGGGGCCGGCCGGGGGGACGCCCGCCACCGGGACCCCGCCTCCATCCTGGCGGTCGACGGGGAGGTGACGGTGACCCCTGCGCTCGAGCCCTGCCTCACGGTGGCCTTCGCCCCGGTGAAGGGGGACCGCCCCGAATGGGTGGTGCAGAAGCTCACCGAACTCGGCGTCGACCGGATCGTCCCCCTCACCACCCGCCGCTCGGTGGTGCGCTGGGACGGCGACCGGGCGGCCCGTTCGGTCGACCGGCTCGCCCGGGTGGCCCGGGAGGCATCCGCACAATGCCGGCGGACCCGACTGCCGGAGATCGGCCCGGTGTTGTCACTGGGGGAGTTGGCCGGGCTGGCCGGGGGCCGGCCGGCGCTGGCCCACCCCGGCGGGGTGCCGCCCTCCCTCGATCATCCGGTGATCGCCATCGGGCCGGAGGGGGGTTGGGACGAGGAGGAACTGGCCGGGGACCTGCCCACCATCGGGCTGGGGCCCACCGTTTTGAGGGCGGAGACCGCCGCCATCGCCGCCGGAACCCTCCTCTGTGGCCTACGGTCAGTGTTGATTGCCCCTTGCATAACCACGCTCCGTGGGCAAAACTGAACCGGCAGCCTCGGAACGGGGAAGATCCGGCGTCCGCCCGGGTCATCGAGATGAGGACGACAGAGATGGATTTGTCAGTGGTGGAGAAGCGGGTCGACGCGGTCGATGACGATGAACAGGAAGAGTCGGCCCGGATCGCCTATGCCCGGGCGGTGGGGGCCAGGCTGCGAGCCATGCGCAAGCAGATGCACCTCTCCCTCCAAGCCGTGGAGGCCACCTCCGAGCAGGAGTTCAAAGCCTCGGTGCTGGGCGCCTACGAACGGGGTGAACGGGCGATCTCGGTGCCCCGGTTGCAACGGCTGGCCAAGCTCTACGACGTCCCGGTCGACCAGCTGCTCCCGCCGGACGGCGACACCTCCACCCGCTGGGGGGCCAGCGGCGACTCGGTGGAGGCGGCCCCGCTGAGCGCCCGCCGGGTCCCGATGGCGACGATCACCAATGGGAAGGTGACCATCGACTTGACCAAACTCCATTCGGTCAGCGGTCCCGAGCGCGATCTGCTCCGACGGTTCCTGTCGATGATCCAGGTGCACCGTCAGGACTTCAACGGTCGGATGATCACCATCCGGGCAGAAGACCTGCGGGCAATCGCCTGCCTGTTCGGCGTCACTCCGGATGTCATGGGGCAGCGGTTGGACGAATTAGGACTGCTTGTCGCCGCCTGAGCAGGACCGACGCGACGTTCTAAACCCACCTTGGCCGGGTATAACAGTGAGACCATGACAGATGCCATTACCTGGTTGAGCACCAAAGAAGCAGCTGAGCGCCTTGGAATCACGTTGAGAAGCCTGTACCGCTTCATCGACGAGGGCGACCTGGTCGCCTACAAATTCGGCCGGGTGATCCGCCTGCAGGAGGCCGACGTGGTCCGGTTCATCGACGACAGCCGCATTCCTCCCGGGAGCCTGGAGCACCTGTATCCGGAGCTGAAAGGCAACCCCCGAGAGCGGGGGGCGTCGGACACCGAAGAGCGCGGCTCCGCAGCGTCCTCCGGTTGACCTCGGTGGCCGTGAGCTCGGTGGCTGACTGTCTTTTCTGCGGCATCGTCGCTGGCGAGGTTCCCGCCGACATCGTCCGAACCGATGAGCGGACCGTGGCCTTCCGGGACATCAACCCGCAGGCCCCGGTGCACGTCCTGGTCGTCCCCCGACGACACATCGTCAACGCCGCCACCGTCACCGCCACCGATGCCGAAGAGGTGACCGCCCTTCTCCTGGCCGCCCAGCAGATCGCGGCGGCGGAAGGTATCGACGGGGAGGACCGCGGCTACCGGCTCGTCTTCAACGTGGGTCCCGACGCCCTCAACTCCGTGCCCCACCTCCATCTTCACGTGCTCGGTGGCCGCACCTTCGACTGGCCCCCCGGCTGAGTCGCTACGGACCGTTCACCTGTCCTCCACTGGTAGGGTCAGGTCCAGAGTGCACGTGGAATCCTCCCCGGTAAAAATCCTCGTTCCCGGCAACCATCTGATGACGGGTCTCCTGGGTCAGCAGGATGAGCTACTGCGCCTGATCGAAGACGAGAACCCCGACGCCCGCATCTCGGTTCGGGGCAATGAGATCTCCATCGGCGGCGAGGATGCCGAACGCATCGGCCGCCTGTTCGAAGAGATGATCATCGTGCTCGAAGCCGGACAGACCCTCGACTCCGCCCAAGTGAAACGAACAATCGACATGATGCACGATGACGTCCGACCCTCCGAGGTCCTGACTGCAGAGCTGCTCCGGTCGTCGCGGGGGCGGGCGGTCCGACCGAAGACCGCCGGGCAGAAGGAATACGCCGACGCCATCGCCTCCAACGTGGTCACCTTCGGGATCGGCCCGGCGGGAACCGGCAAGTCCTACCTGGCCGTCGCCCTGGCGGTGCAGGCCCTCCAGGCCCATCAGGTGAGCCGGATCATCCTCACCCGGCCGGCGGTGGAGGCCGGCGAGCGGCTGGGATTCCTGCCCGGCGACCTGATGGCCAAAGTCGATCCGTACCTCCGTCCCCTCTATGACGCCCTCCACGATCTCCTCGAGCCGGAAGGCGCCCAGCGGCTGTTCGACCGGGGCACCGTCGAGGTCGCCCCCCTTGCCTTCATGCGGGGGCGCACCCTGAACTCGAGCTTCATCATCCTCGACGAGGCCCAGAACACCTCGCCGGAACAGATGAAGATGTTCCTCACCCGCATCGGCTTCGGTTCGAAGGCGGTGATCACCGGCGATATCACCCAGATCGACGTCCCCGGCGGTCGGTCGGGGCTGGTGGGGCTGGAACCGGTCCTGACCGGGATCAAAGACCTGGCCTTCGTGCATCTGACCCAGCGGGATGTCGTCCGCCACCGCATCGTGGCCGACATCGTCGCCGCCTACGAGCGCGGGTCGGGGTCGCCGGCCCCGGAAACGGGTGCGACCGCTGGATCTCGATGAGCGTTGACATCTACGCGGCCGACGAGCAGGCCGACCATCCGGTGGCTGTCGACCGCTGGTCGGAGCTGGCCCGTCAGGCGCTGATGGCGGAAGGGATCACCAGCGACACCGAGGTGTCCCTTCTCTTCGTGGACGAGCCGTCCATCGCCGCTCTCAACGAGCGGTTCCTCGGCAAGGCGGGTCCGACCGACGTGCTGTCGTTCCCGATCGAGGACGAAGTCGAACGGAGCGGTCGATCCCCCGACCAGGGGGGTACCGGTCCGGGTTCGGCCGAGTCGGAGAGCGATCGGTTCCTGCTGCTCGGGGATGTGGTGATCTGCCCGGCGGTGGCCGCCCGCAACGCCGTCGACCATGGGGTCAGCTTCGAGGACGAACTGGCGCTGCTGGTGGTGCACGGGATTCTCCACCTGTTGGGGATGGACCACGAAGTGGATGCGGAAGCCGAACGGATGGAGCAACGCGAGCAACAGCTGCTGGCGCTGTATTACCGGGTGGCGTCATGAACGGGCTCCGGTTGCTGGCCACCCAGAGCTTCCGGCCCATTGACGCGATGGTGTTGGCGGTGGTGGTGATCCTGCTGGCGGCGTCGGCGGTGTTGGCCCTGGCCGAAACCAGCCTGGTCCGGATGAGCCGGGCCAAGGCGGCCGCGCTGGTGGACGAGGGCCGTCGGGGAGCCAAGGTGCTCGAGCGGCTGACCGACAACCCGCAGGGGTTCCTCAACCCGGTGCTCCTGTTGGTGCTGATCTGCCAGCTGGTGGTGGCCACCCTGGTGGGGATCCTGGCCCAGGACTGGTTCGGACCCTGGGGGGTGGCGGTGGCCACCGTCTTTGAGATCGTGGTCATCTTCGTGCTGGGGGAGGCGGTGCCGAAGAACTGGGCCGTCCATCATCCGGAGCGGGCCGCCCTCTTCAGTGCTCCGCTGGTGTCGGCCATGGTCGCCTTCTGGCCCATCCGGGTCGCCTCCGGGGCGCTCATCGGTCTGGCCAACCTCCTCATCGGGGAAGGGGCCCTCGGCCACGGCTCCGACGTCACCGAGGGGGAGCTGCTGGCCATGGCCGACGTGGCGGTGGAGGACGACGTGATCGAGACCGAGGAGCGCCAACTCATCCACTCGATCATCGAGTTCGGGGACACGGTGGTGCGGGAGGTGATGGTCCCCCGTCCGGACATGGTGACGGTGGAGGCCGACGAGACCGTCGAGGCGGTCCTGGAGCAGGCCCTGGCCGTCGGTTACAGCCGGCTGCCGGTCCTGGAGAAGGGCCTCGACGATGTGGTGGGGGTGACCTACACCAAGGATCTGATCCGGACGGTCCGGGCCGGGAAGCCGGAGGACCCGGTGGGACTGCACGTCCGGCCGCCCCATTTCGTGCCGGAGACCAAACGGGTGTCGGCCCTGATGCGGGAGATGCAGGCGGAGAAGTACCACATGGCGGTGGTGATCAACGAGTACGGCGGGACCGCCGGCCTGGTCACCCTGGAGGACCTGATCGAAGAGTTGGTGGGGGAGATCGTCGACGAGTTCGATGTGGAGGAGCCCCCGCTGGAGCGGTTCCCCTCGGGGGAGGCGACGGTCAGCGGGCGGATGGTGGTCACCGAGGCCAATGAGCTGTTCGACGCCAACCTGCCCCTCGGGGCGTGGGACACCGTCGGCGGGTTGCTGTTCGACCTGCTCGGGCACGTCCCCCAGCAGGGGGAGTCAGTGGACATCGCCGGGCTGCGGCTGGTGGCCGACCGGGTGAAGGGCCGGCGCATCGAACGGGTCCGGATCATCCCGCGGTCCTCGCTGCCCGCCAGCTCGTGAGCGAGCCCGACCGGTTCGTCTCCGGGTTCGCGGCGGTGGTCGGTCGCCCCAACGTGGGGAAGTCGACCCTGATCAACCGGATCGTCGGCACCAAGGTGAGCATCACCTCGCCGCGTCCCAACACCACCCGGTCGCAGGTCCGGGGGGTGCTGAACCGACCTGGGGCCCAGGTGGTGTTCGTCGACACCCCGGGCCTCCACAAGCCCCGCACCGCCCTCGGCGAACGGATGAACGATTCGGCGTCGTCCTCCATGGATGACGTCGACGTGGTCATCGCCATGGTCGAGGCCACCGGCGCCATCGGCCCCGGCGACCGGATGGTGCTCACCCAGGCCAGCCGGCGGGTCCGCTCGCTGGCCCGGGCGGCGGCCCTCGAACGAGAGGTGGGGGTGGTCGAGGGGGACGCCCCCGGCCAACCCACGCTGCTGGTGGTGGTCAACAAGATCGACCGGGTGGACGACAACGGGGTGCTCACCCATCTCACCGCCGTCTCCGAGGTGATCGAGTCGCTGGCCGAGGAGGACGGGTCAGTCCCGGTGCCGGTGGAGTATTTCCCCGTCTCCGCGGCGGAGGGAGACGGGGTGGATGTCCTGGTCGACGCGGTGGTGTCCCGGATGCCGGAGGGACCCCGCTACTACCCCGAAGGCATGGTCACCGATGTGGCTGAGGCCTTCTGGGTGGCGGACCTGGTCCGCGAGCAGCTGCTGGCCCGGGTGGAGGACGAGCTGCCCCACAGCATCGCCTGCCGGGTGACGGAGTGGGAGTGGCCCCGGGTCCGGTGCGAGATCCTGGTCGAACGGGATTCCCAGAAGGGGATCGTGATCGGCAAGGGCGGCAGCACCCTGAAGGAGGTGGGCACCGCTGTGCGCAAGCAGATGCCGCCCGGCGCCTACCTCGAGCTGTTCGTGCGGGTGGAGAAGCGCTGGCAGCATCGGGAGGACGCCCTCGACCGCCTGGGCTTCTGAGCCCGGGCCACCCGGGCGCTATCCCAGTCGGGTCAGGATGTTCCGGGTGATCTGTTCGACCTGGGGATCCCGCCCGGCGAGCCCGTGGGCCCAGTCGGTCGACCCGGAGGTGACCACGGTGGAACCGGCGGAGTTGGTGTACGCCCCCAGCACCGCGTGGCCGTGGCGGAGGCGTTCCATCGCCTCGGGCTCCCGGTTCCCGAACACCCTCGAGGCGATGTACTCCAACTCGCTGGGCTCGCCCGGCTTGGGAGGACGGGGGGCGGTCTCCCGGGTGAAGTGCTGGGTCGGGCAGCTGCCGAGGATCTCGAAGGTCGCCGGGGTGCCGTCCTCCCCGGTCGGGTAGGGCAGCCCGTCGCGGTAGGTGAACACACAGCCGTCGCACTCGTAGCCGACCACGGTGGCGCCGGCCCCCAGCACATCGCCGTAGCCGAGCCCGGTGCCGTCGAAGATCCAGTGGCCGGCGCGGTGGACGGTGTAGCCGCCGAGGCCGGCGGTCACGTTGCGGCCGATGCGGTGATACCCCCCGCGGGTGAAGGTGACGCCGGTCATGTGGTTCTCGGGGCGGCTGACGACCACGTCGGACCAGAACGTCGTCGCCTCCACTTCGCGGTCGGTTCCCATCACCGGGTCGCTCCGGAAGAACCCCTTGTACCCGACCATCACATCGTGGTCGTCACCCTCGATGCGGACCTGCCACAGCGAGGTGTTGCCGGAGAAGAACGCCGCATTCCCTCCCCCGGCGATGAAGGCCTCGACGGTGTCCCGCATGCCGCCCGACCAGTATTCGTCGTGGCCGACGGACAGATACAGCCGGGCGCCGTCCAACACTTCGGGGTGTTCCTCCAGATCGGCGTTGGTGCACACCCCGATCTCGAACCCTTGGCGCTCGGCCCACTCGATGAACGGCAGCTCCCAGTCGGGCCAACCGGCGGAACCGGCGTAGCCGGACAGATGGTTGAGCTGGACGTAGCCGACGTGGGCGGCGTTCTGCGGATCGGGCGCCCCCGTCCCCGTCACCCGGCGGCCCTTGCCCGGCGGTTTGTAGAGGTAGCCCGCCGCCATCGGCCGCTGCATGGCCACCTGGGTGCCGCCGGTGTAGAGGTTCGGCCCGCCGAAGTCGTTGTAGGCGTGCCAGGTATTGGTGGCCAACGCCACCACGATGCGGGAGCCGGAAGACGGACGGACCACGAAGAAGGCGTAGTCGCGCCGGACCTTCTCGCCGACGTCGATCTCCAGGACGACCTCGTAGTAGCCCGACCGCCACTGGGGGTCGACATTCAGGGTGAGGGCGGCCGGCCAACCGCAGCCGTTGGCGGCGGCATCCTCTGGCGTCGGGTGCTCGTCGGCCGCCACCGCCTCGGCACTGAACACCACCTCCCGTTGCCCGCCGACCCGGGCCACCTCGACCCGCACCGACCTTCCCCCCGACGACGACAGGTGCAGGCCGACCTGGCCGCCCGGGAGCACCGATTGGGGCCAGCAGTACCCGGTGACCACCTCGCGCCCCATGGCGAAACCCTAACGGGGCCGGTCACCGGCCGCCGGTGGAGAAGGCCATCCGGACTGACGGCGCCGGATCCGCTGGCCATCCCGCCGGGGCGCCGTTGCTGTCCGGCCTGGCCGTTAGGGTGGTTTGACTGGCGGCGATCGCCCGGAAGGGCGGGAGAGCGAGCAGACATGACAGACAAGGCAGACGTGGCAGACCTGACAGCTCGGTTGCAGGACGGCTCCCTGGCCGGCAAATGGGTGGTGGCTCCCGATCAGACGACGGTGGAGTTCCGTTCCTCCAGCCTCTGGGGCCTGGTCAAGGTCAAGGGCCGCTTCACCGATGTGCACGGCGAGGCGACGGTGGACCCGAGCGGGACCATCACCGGTCGCCTCGACCTGGATGTCGCCTCGGTGAGCACCGGCAACGCCAAGCGGGACACCCATCTCCGGTCGACCGACTTCTTCGATGCCGACACCCACAACCACATCACCTTTCTGGCCACCGATGTGTCGGTGACCGGCGGCAATCGACTGCAGATCGCCGGCGAACTGACCATTGCCGGTCAGTCCCATCCCTTCGCCTGGGAAGCCACCGTCAGCGACCTCGACGCCACCGGGGTGACCCTGACGTCGTCGGTGGTGATCGACCGGTCCCAGTGGGGCATCGCCTGGAGGAAGATGGGCATGACCAAGATGGACACCGGCATCGACATCAAGGCCCGATTCACCCGGGGCTGACCGGACACGGTCAGGCGTCGGCCAGCATCTTCTCCAAGAAGGCCTCCACCTCGGCCCGGTCGAGACTCCGCTTCATGGGGGGAACCCGGGCCAGGAGCTCGCGCCGGTAGCTGGCGGTCGCCAGCCGGCTGTCGAGCACCGCCACCACCCCCCGGTCCTCGGCGGAGCGGATCAGCCGGCCGGCTCCCTGGGCCAGCAAGGTTCCGGCCCGGGGGAGGTCGACCATACCGAAGGCGCCGGACCCGGCCCGGTCCCGGCGGGCCTGCAGCACCGGGTCGTCGGGACGGGGAAACGGGATCCGGTCGATGGTGACCAGGCTGAGGGTCCGCCCCGGGACATCCACCCCCTGCCAGAAGCCGAGGGTGGCGAACAGGCAGGTCGACTCCTCCGCCTGGAAGGCCTCGATGAGCGCCGGCTTGGGCAGATCCGACTGGGCCAGGACCCGGAAGGGGAGGCGTTCCCGGAGGACTTCGACGGCGGCGTTCATGGCCCGCCAACTGGTGAACAATGCCAGGGTCCGACCGCCGGCGGCGGTGATCAGCGCGTCGAGCTCGTTGTGGATGGCCGGCTCCGCCTCCGGGCTTCTCCGGTCGGGGATCGACTTGGCCACATAGAGGATGGCGTGATGGGGATAGTCGAAGGGGCTCCCCACATCCAGCTGGTCGGTCTCGTCCTCGGGGAGGCCCAACCGGTGGACCAGCCCGATGGGCACGGTCGCCGAGGTCAGGACCCCGGTGACCTCACTCCAGAGCTGCTCGGTGAGCAGGGGTCCGACGTCGATCGGGGACACCCGCAGACTCGGGGAGCGGGAGGCGCTGTCCACCCAGGCCACCTCGTCGTCGGTGAGGGAGGTCAACTTGGCCAGGTCGTCGGCCAGGTGCCCGGCGGCCAGCAGGATGCGATCCCTCCGGGTCCGCTCCGCCGCCGACTCATCGTCGGATTCCTCCCGTTCCGCCTGGCGGAGGAGGCCGACCAGCCGGGCTACCCGCCCGGTGGCGAGGGAGACGACGTCGCCGAGGCCGGGCCCGTCCCCTCCCGCGGCTTCGGAGGCGCCGCCCTCGGCTCCGAGCAGCGCGGCCTGGGGAAGCCGAGTGCCGGCCAGCGGGCGGAGCACCCGCTGGAAGTGCTCGGCGACCTCGGCCACCTGGTCGACGGCGGCGTCGGATCCGGGGGCGTCGTCCGGCACCACCCCCCGGGCGCCGGTGGCCAGGGCGCGAAAGCGGCCGGGCCCGATCTCCACCCCGAGGCTGTCGGTCATCACCTCCTCGACTTCGTGGGCCTCGTCGAAGATGGCGATGTCATGGGCCGGGAGCACCGCCCCCCCGCTGGCCAGGTGGGCCCCGTAGAGGTGGGTGTTGACCACCACCACGTCGGCGGCCGCCGCCCGGTTCCGGGCATCCTCGGCGAAGCAGTCCTGTCCTGACGGGCACCGGAAGGCGCCCGGGCATTCCCGGGCGGTGGTCGACACCATGGCCCAGGCCCGGAAGTGGGGCTCGAAGTCGAGCTCCGCCCGGTCGCCGGTCGGGGAGTCCTCCGCCCACCGGAGCAGCCGCCGGACCTGGTCAGCCAGCCGGCCGGGTTCCGGGGTGGCGTCCTCTCGGGCCGGGGTGAGGGTGTCGTCGGCATCGGGGGGATCCGCCGCCCCGGCGTTGAGGTTGAGCTGTTGCCCGCCGCCGCCCACCTCGGAGGCCCGCTGCCGGCACAGGTAGTTGCTCCGGCCTTTCAGCACCGCGAAGGTGAGACCGGCATCGACGGCGGCGGCCACCATCGGCAGGTCCTTGGTGGCCAGCTGGTCCTGCAGCGCCTTGGTGGCGGTGGCGACCACCACCCGCTGGCCGGAGAGGGCGGCCGGGACCAGGTAGGCCAACGACTTGCCGGTGCCGGTGCCGGCCTGGACCACCAGGTGACGCCGCCCGCCGAGGGCCCGACCCACCGCGCCGGCCATCTCCATCTGGCCCTCCCGGGTCTCGCCGCCCCCGGGCAGGGCGTGGGTTGCCCGGGCCAGTGCGTTGGTTACCTCGTCGGCCATCTTGAGACCCTACTTGGGGCGTTCGCCGGTCGAAATGGGTGAAAGCGTCGTCGCCGGGTTGATCAATACCATTCGGCGAACAGGATGCAGGCCACCACCAGGCCGACTGCCACGATGACCCAGCGCAGTACCGCGGCCGGCAGCCGCCGGCCGATCCGGGCTCCCACCTGGCCGCCGATGATGGAGCCGGCAGCGATGAGGCCGACCACCGACCACGACAACGTGGAGAAGATGATGAACAGGACGCTGGCCACGGTGTTGACCACCATGGCCAGGACGTTCTTGGTGCCGTTGAGCCGCTGCAGGTCGTCGTCGACGAAGATGGCGAGGAGGGCGATGAGGATGACGCCCTGGGCGGCTCCGAAGTACCCGCCGTAGACCCCGGTGAGGAACACCCCGACGAACAGCCCGATCCCTCCATGGGCCTTCGGGTCACCCTCCTGGAGCATCCGGGACAACCGGGGTTGGAGCGCCATCAGGATGCAGGCGACCAGGATGAGAGCCGGCACCGCGGCACGGAACACGTTGCCGGGGAGCCCGAGGAGCAGGCCGGCTCCTGCCAACCCGCCCAGCAACGATGCCGTCCCGAGGCGCAGCAGTCTCGACCGCTGACCCACCAGCTCGGGTCGGTAGGCGAGGACCCCGCTGACCGTCCCGGGGACCAGCCCCACGTTGTTGGAGACGTTGGCCAGCAGCGGCGGGTACCCCAGCGCCAGCAGGGTGGGGAAGGTCACCAGCGAGCCGGAGCCGACGATGACGTTGATGGTCCCGGCAGCAAATCCGGCCGCGAAAATTGCCAGGGCGGCCCACGGGGACATGGAGAGGGTCTAGTGCCCCCCGCCCCGATCCTCAAGGCGGGAACCGGTCCGCCGACCCCGCCGGCGGGTACGGGTGGTGGAGGAGACGGGATAGGTTCGCAGCGTGGAACGGGACTTCTCCGGCGCCGATGGCGCCCCCAACGATCCGGCGGTGCCCCTGGTGGCATCGGACGTCGCCGGCGGTCCCATCCCCACCCATGTGGCCTGCATCATGGACGGGAACGGGCGGTGGGCCAGCCGGCGCGGGCTTCCCCGGACCGAGGGCCACGCGGCCGGGGAGGCGGCCCTGCTCGACGCGGTGGAAGGCGCCCTCGACCTGGGCATCCCCTGGATCACCATGTACGCCTTCTCCACCGAGAACTGGCGCCGGCCGGCCGACGAGGTCCGGTACCTGATGGGCTTCAACGAGAGCCTGCTGGCCCGACGGCGGGACGAGCTCAACGACAAGGGGGTACGGATCCGCTTTGCCGGACGCCGCGACTGGCGGGTGCCCAAGCGGGTGCTCCGCCGTATGGACGAGTCGGTCGAGCTCACTGCCGGCAACCGGCGGTCCACCCTGACCATGGCCTTCAATTACGGGGGGCGGGCGGAGATCGTCGACGCCGTCACCCAGTTGGTGGCCGACGGGGTACCGGCCGACAAGGTGAACGAGAAGGCCATCCGCTCCCGGCTGTACTACCCCGACCAACCCGACCCCGATCTGATGATCCGCACCTCCGGTGAGCACCGGATCTCCAACTTCCTGCTCTGGCAGCTGGCCTACAGCGAGCTGGTGTTCACCAATGTCCTCTGGCCCGACTTCCGGCGCCACCATCTCTTCGAGGCGGTGGAGGAATACCAGCGGCGGCAGCGGACCTACGGCGGGGTGAAGGGGCGATGAGTGGCCGCCAGGTCGCCGGCCGGGCGCAGCCGGGAGAACATCGGGATCGCCGGCGTCGCCGCGATGACGCCGGTGGGCTCTGGATCGGCATCGGGATCGCCGGCGGGGTGGTGTTCTACCTCGGGATGTTGGTGATGCTGGTGGCCGGGTTCACCCCCATCCTCCCCTTCGTCATCGTCCCCCCCGTCCTGCTGGCGATGATCGGGGCCAACAGCCTGCTCGGCGGTCCCCGCCGTCCGAAGCCGCCGCCCCGCCCCATCCGCCCCACCGACCGGGGCCTGGTGCCGCCGCCATCGGGGGGCCCGGTGGTGAACGGCCGGTCCGGGACGGAGGGTGACCACGACCAACAGGCCCACCCCGAGGGCGGGGGTTCCGCCGGCTCGGGATGACCCTCTTCCGGGATCAGGGAGTGGTACTCCGCACCATTCGCCTGGGGGAGGCCGACCGGATCGTCACCCTGATGACCGAGGAGAACGGCAAGGTGCGGGCGGTGGCCAAAGGGGTGCGGCGGACCGGCTCCAAGTTCGGCTCCCGGCTCGAGCCCTTCAGTCATGTGGCCCTGCTCGGCTGGCAGGGACGCGGCGACCTCGACATCGTGAACCAGGTCGAAGTCATCGACACTTTCCGAGCGGTACGGGAGGACCTCGACCGGATGTCCTCGGCCATGTCCATGCTGGAGGTGGTGGACCAGGTGGGCCAGGAGCGCCATGCCAACCCCCGGCTCTACGCCATGCTGGTGGGGGCGCTGGCGGCGCTGGCCGAACGCGACTCGCCGATGGTCGCTCCGGCGTTCTTCCTCAAGGTGCTCGCCCTCGAAGGCACCGAGCCGGTGCTGGACGCCTGCGCTTCCTGTGGGGAGGACGATCCCGCCCAACTGGTGGCCTTCGATCTGGTGGAGGGCGGGGTGCTGTGCCGAAATTGCCGGCGGGGTCGCCCGCTGTCGGCGGACGCCCTGGCGCTCCTCAAGCGGGTCCTCGGCGGGGGACTGGCCGGGGTCCTGGCCGAGCCCCAGTCGGCCACCACCGATGAGGTCGGGGTGTTGGCCACCGAGGCGATGGAGGTGCACCTCGACCGGCGGCTCCGATCGGTCCGGTCGGGACCCGGGTCGTGACCTCGGTGTCCGTCGCCCCCTTCGGGGTCTACGTCCACATTCCGTTCTGCCGGTCGCGCTGCGACTACTGCGCCTTTGCCACCTACACCGACCGGGACCACCTGATGGAGTCGTACGCCGCCGCCTGTGTCACCGAGATCCAACGGGCCATCGAGTCGGAGTGGATGCCGGAGGCCACCTCGGTGTTCTTCGGGGGCGGGACGCCGTCACGGTTGGACCCCGACCTGCTGGTCTCGATCCTGGCCGCCGTTCCCCGGTCCGCCGACGCCGAGGTGACGGTGGAGTGCAACCCCGAGGACGCCGGGCCCGAACGCCTCGCCACCTACCGGCGGGCCGGCGTCACCCGGGTCTCCCTCGGGGTGCAATCAACGGTGCCCCACGTGCTCGAGGGTCTGGGCCGGCGGCACGGGCACGACACCGCGGTGGACGCCGCCGCCGCGGTGGCCGACGCCGGGTTCACCTCCTGGGGCATGGACCTCATCATCGGCGGGGCGGGGGAGACCGACGCCGACTGGGAGCAGAGTCTGACCGAGGTGATGGGACTGGCGGCGGGTCCGCCCCACATCAGCGCCTACTCGCTGACCGTCGAGCCGGGCACCCCGTTGGCCACCCAGCCCGACCGGCATCCCGATGACGACGTGCAGGCCCGGCGCTACGAGATGACCGACCGGATCCTGTCGGCCGCCGGGTATAGCTGGGAGGAGATCTCCAACTGGTCGCGGCCCGGCCACCAGTCCCGGCACAACCTTCTCTACTGGGACCGGGGCGACTACCGGGGGATCGGATCGGCCGCCCATTCCCACCGGGACGGTCGCCGCTGGTGGAACGTGCGGACCCCCGACCGCTTCGTGAACGAGATCGAGGGGGGCAAGAGCGCCACCGCCGGGGAGGAGGTGCTCACCGACGAGCAACGACGGTTCGAAGCCCTGGCCCTCGGCCTGCGCACCCGGGACGGGGTGCCCACCGAGGCACTGCCGGACGACCCCGACCTCGACGGGCTGGTCGACCGGGTGGACGGTCGGGCCGTGCTCACCGTCCGGGGCCGACTGCTGGCCAACGCGGTCACCACCCGGTTGGTGACCGGGGTCGGCGGCTGACCGTCAGTTGCAGACCGGCACCAGGGTGTAGCCGGCGGCCTGGATGCCGGTGATGATGGCGGGAAGGGCGGCCACCGTTTGGGAGCGATCACCCCCGCCGTCGTGGAGGATGACGATCGCCCCGGGATGGAGGGCGGCGAGCACCCGGTTGGCGATGACCCCGACCCCCGGCGTCGCGTAGTCGGAAGGATCGATGTCCCAGAGCAACTCGCCGAGGCCCCGCTGGGCCAGTTGCGCCACCACCGACCCGTTGGTGTAGCCGTAGGGCGGACGGACGCACTTCACCGTCTGCCCGGTGGTCGACTGGATGAGGTTGGTGGTGGCGTCGACTTCTCCGGCGAACTGGGCCGGGTTGAGGGTGGTGAGGCCGGCGTGGTCCCAGGTGTGATTGGTGAGGGTCATCCCGTCGGCGGCCTCGGCTCGGAGCAGGTCGGGCCGGGCGGCGCCCTCGTAGCCCACGATTTGGAAGGTGGCCGGCACGTGGTACTGGGTGAGGACCTGGAGGATCTGGGGGGTGAAGGTCGGGTTGGGCCCGTCATCGAAGGTCAAGGCGGCCACCTTGTCTCCGACTGGATACAGGCCCCCGGGGAGGTTCGACAGGTTGGAGATGACCAGGCCGGCCACCGTGGGGCCGCCGATGGGTGGCGGCGGCGGACCCGGCAGGATCCAGTAGCCGCCCCCGCCGGGGACCGCGGCGATGGCCACGATCGGATCGGCCAGCGGCTGGCCCCCGATGGAGCCGAAGAAGCCGGCATCGCCGAAGGTGAAGATGCCCCCGTCGGCGGCGGCCAGCCAGAGCCCGTGTCCGCTGGGAGTGGCGGCCAGGCCGATCACCGGGGCTCGCAGCGGGGCACCGGCCATCGAGCCGTAGAACCCGGCGTCGCCGAAGGCAAAGATTCCCCCGTCGGAGGCGGCCAGCCAGTAGCCCCGCCCGTCGGT
The DNA here is from genome assembly GCA_036268775.1 of Acidimicrobiales bacterium. Taxonomy (GTDB): domain Bacteria; phylum Actinomycetota; class Acidimicrobiia; order Acidimicrobiales; family RAAP-2; genus DASZIT01. The sequence continues at coordinate 78,384 of DATATM010000037.1, forward strand.
GGCGGCAGCCATTCCGACCACCGGCCGGTTGAGGGTGATGCCGCCGGTGGAGCCGTAGA
>DATATM010000038.1:0-50259 GCA_036268775.1 Acidimicrobiales bacterium
ATCTGTCGAAAAAAGAGGCCGAGCGCGCGAAGAACATGTTCGCGTTGGGCTTGTTGTCGTGGATGTACAACCGCCCGTCGGCCTCGACGTTGTCGTTCCTGGAGCGCAAGTTCGCGAAGAAGCCGGAGATCGCCCAGGCCAACATCGCCGCATTCAAGGCGGGCTTCAACTTCGGTGAGACCACTGAGACGTTTTCGGTGTCGTATGAGGTGAAGCCGGCGCCGATGAAGGCCGGCACCTACCGCAACATTTCCGGCAACCTGGCATTGTCGTACGGCCTGATCGCCGCGTCGGAGTCGTCGGCATTGCCGTTGTTTCTGGGTTCTTACCCGATCACGCCGGCGTCCGACATTTTGCACGAGCTGAGCAAACAGAAAGCCTTTGGCGTCCGGACCTTCCAGGCCGAGGACGAGATCGCCGGCGTCGGTGCCGCCCTCGGTGCCGCCTTCGGTGGGGGCCTCGGGGTCACCACCACGTCCGGCCCCGGTGTCGACCTCAAGTCGGAGATGATCGGTCTGGCCATCAGCCTGGAGCTGCCGCTGTTGTTGATCGACATCCAACGGGGCGGGCCCTCCACCGGACTGCCGACCAAGACCGAGCAGGGTGATCTCCTCCATGCCATGTACGGTCGGCACGGCGAGTCGCCGCTGCCCATCGTGGCGGCCAAGACGCCCTCCCAGTGCTTCGATGCCACCATCGAGGCCGTGCGCCTGGCGGTCAAGTACCGCACCCCGGTGATCCTGCTCTCCGACGGGTACCTGGCCAACGGCACCGAGCCCTGGAAGCTCCCCGACGTCGCCGACCTGCCGGCCATCGAGCCCAACTTCGCGGAGGGCCCGAACCACACCGACGAGGACGGAAAAGAAGTCTTCTGGCCCTACGTCCGGGACGAGACCACCCTGGCCCGCCCCTGGGCGCCCCCCGGGCTGGCCGGCCTCGAACACCGGATCGGCGGCCTGGAGAAAGAGGACGGGTCCGGGAACGTCAGCTACGACGGCGAGAACCACGAGAAGATGACCCGCCTCCGGGCGGCCAAGATCGCCGGCATTGCCGCCGACATCCCCCTCACCGACGTGGACGACGTGGATGGCGACGCCCGCACCCTGGTGGTCGGCTGGGGCTCCACCTACGGCGCCATCGCCGCCGGGGTCCGGCGGGTGAGGGCCCGGGGCTTCAAGGTGGCCCACGCCCACCTGGTCCACCTCAACCCGTTCCCGTCCGACCTCGGTGAGGTGCTCCGGCGCTACGACAAGATCCTGGTCCCCGAAGTCAACCTCGGTCAGCTGAGCAAGCTCCTCCGGTCCGAGTTCCTGGTGGAGACCCTCTCCTTCACCCAGCTGAAGGGGATCCCCTTCCGGGCGGCGGCGATGGAAGCGGCGATCATGGAATTGATCAAGTCAGAAGACGGGGACCTCGGCTCGATAGCCGGAACCCCGGTAGGCGGAAAGGTATCCGACGTATGACCGACCTGGCCCAGACCAACGGAACCCATGTCCACGGCTCCCACCCCAACGGCACCAACGGCACCAACGGTGGCGGGACCTCGGTGCCGGTGCCGGTAACCACCCGGAAGGACTGGTCTTCGGACCAAGAGGTGCGGTGGTGTCCCGGCTGCGGTGACTACTCCATCCTCGCCGCCATGCAGATGCTGCTGCCCGACCTCGGGGTCCGGCGGGAGAGCACGGTGTTCCTCTCCGGCATCGGCTGCGCCGCCCGCTTCCCCTATTACATGAACACCTACGGGATGCACTCCATCCACGGTCGGGCCCCGGCCATCGCCACCGGGCTGGCCACCACCCGGCCGGATCTCGACGTCTGGGTGATCACCGGCGACGGTGACTCGCTGTCCATCGGCGGCAACCACCTCATCCACTCGCTGCGCCGGAACGTGAACATCACCATCCTGTTGTTCAACAACCAGATCTACGGCCTCACCAAGGGGCAGTACTCGCCGACCTCGGAGGTGGCCAAGGTCACCAAGTCGACCCCGTTCGGCTCCCTCGAGCAGCCGTTCAACCCGCTGAGCCTGGCCCTCGGGGCCGAGGCCAGCTTCGTGGCCCGCACCCACGACATGGACCGCAAGCACATGCTGGAGATGTTCCGGCGGGCCCACGACCACAAGGGCGCCTCCTTCGTGGAGATCTACCAGAACTGCAACGTCTTCAACGACGGCGCCTTCGAGCAGGTCACCGGGAAGGACAACCGGGCGGAGATGCTGATTCCGCTGGTCCACGGCGAGCCGATCCGGTTCGGCGCTGACGGCGCCAACGGCGTGGTGATGGGCGCCGACGGGGCCGTCAACGTGGTGTCGGTGGCCGACGTCGGCGAGTCGGCGTTGCTGGTGCATGACGAGCACCGGGAGAATCCCGGGCTCGCCTTCCAGCTCAGCCGGCTGTCCCGCGGCCCCTACGAGCCGACCCCCATCGGCGTCTTCCGGGATGTCGACCGGCCGGAGTACGGGTCGGAGATGTCCCGCCAGATCGACCAGGTGATGGAACGGAAGGGCAAGGGCGACATCACCGCGCTGCTGCGTTCCGGCTCCTCCTGGACGGTCGAGTAGCCCCGAGCCCGCCCCGCCCGGAGCCCTCGGCCACCAAACCACCAACCACTCACCACAGGTGACCGCCGAGACGATCGAGCCCACTGGCTCCCGGATGGAACCGGAGAACCGGGTCAAGGTCGGGTTCTTCTCGCTGTCCCGCCGTTCGCCCGACGGCGACGACCGGTCCTACCTCGCCTGGCACCAGCTGGACCACATGCCCGAGCAGTACCTCCTGCCCGGGTTGGTCCTCGGCCAACGGTGGGTCTCCACCCCCGCCTGCCGGGCCGCCCGGGCGGCCGAGGAGGGGGGATGGGCCGAGGTCGACCACGTCGTCTGCTACCTGATGGGCGAGCCGGTCGACCGGACCATCGACGACTTCTACGCCTTGGGCCGCACCCTGGCCGAGGCCGGTCGGTTCTCCCACTCGCTGCCGGCCCACTACCGGGGCGGCCTGGTGCTGGAGGCGACCTGGGCGGCGCCCCGGGTGCTGGTCTCCCCGGCGGCGGTGCCCTTCCGGCCTCACCGCGGCATCTACCTGATCGTCGAGGAGTACCCCCGGGGCCTCGGCGGCGGCGCCCTCGACCAGCCACCCACCCCCGAGTGGTTCGACCTGCTGGCCACGGTGCCCGGGGTGGCCGGGGCGTGGCGGTATCGCCGATCCCCGGCGGTCAGCCGGCCCCGGTTCAGCGACGGCGACGTCGGGATGACGGTCTGCTACCTCGACGACGACCCGTCCACGGTGGGGAAGCGGCTGGCCCCGCGGCTGGCCGAGCGGTCGGCGGGCCCGGCGGCACGGCTGGTCCTGGCGGCGCCGTTCGAATCGATGATGGTCTGGGACCTGGACGCCCCGGCTTCGGCCCCCGACTCGGCTCCTGGCCCTTGACCGGGTCAGCCGGCCAGCTTCTTGACCTTCTCGATGAGATCGACCGGGCGCTGGTCGCCCACCGGTACCGGGGCCACCTGGAGGTGGGTGACGCCGGCTTCGGCGTAGGCGGCGATGCGCTCGGCCACGTGTCCCTCTGACCCGCAGAGGGAGGTGAGCTCCAACAGCTCGCTCGGGACCGCGGCGGCGGCTCCCGCCTTGTCCCCGGCCAGGTAGAGATCCTGGATCTTCTCGGCGGCTTCCTCGTAGCCGGCCCGTCGGGCCACGTCGTTGTAGAAGTTCCGGCCCTTGGCTCCCATCCCCCCGATGTAGAGGGCCAGCATGTGGCGGGACAACTCCTGGACCGCCTTGACGTCGTCACCGTCTCCGATGGCGAGCAGGCCGCCGGCGGTGATCTGCAACGGCCCGAGGGCGGGGTCGCGACGCTTGGCCCCGGCGTCGAGGGCCGGACCCCAGACGTCCTTCACCTTCTCAGGCACGAAGATCATCGGGATCCAACCGTTGGCTACTTCCGCGGTCATGGCCACGTTCTTCTCGCCAAGGGAAGCCACCCAGACCGGGATGTCCGCCCGGGGGCGGCCGATGATCTTGAGGGCCTTGCCCAACCCGGTCCCCTGGTCGGGGGGCAGCGGCAAGGTGAAGATGTCGCCCTCATAGGCCAACGGGGCTTCCCGCGCCCACACCTTGCGGCAGATCTGGATGATCTCCCGGGTGCGGGCCAAGGGGGCGGTGTAGGGCACCCCGTGGAATCCCTCGATGACCTGAGGCCCGGACGCCCCCAGCCCGAGCTCGAACCGACCACCGGACAGGGCGTCGATCCCGGCGGCGGTCATGGCGATCAGGGTCGGGGTCCGGGTGTAGATGGGGAGGATGGCCGAGCCGATCCCCACGTGATCGGTGAGGGCGGCCAGATAACCCATCAGGCTCGGGCTGTCGAAGCCGTAGGCTTCCGCCACCCACACCAGATCGAGACCGGCCTTCTCGAATTCGGCCACCTTGGCGGCCGACTCCTTGAACCCGCCGGAATAGTCCAGCATGGTGGCGATCTTCATGGGTTCCCCCTGTAGGTAGGTGCGTGGTGTGGGTGGGTCACCGATCCCGATGAGCCGTTGGCCACATTAGCGACAACCCTCCGGATGGCTCCATTTGCCCGATCCAGGTTGCCCCCATTCGCGGTATCGGCGCCAGAGCTCACAGCCTCACGGTTGCCACCACCGGTGCTTGACCCCCGACGTCGTGACCTTGGGGCGGGCCGGGCGGCGGGGCTTCCGGTGCAACGCCACCCACACGATCGTCGGGGTGGCCAACACCACGATGAGGACCACGATGAGGATCACCGTTCTCGCTCCCGGTGGCGACCGGGTGATGCCGCGGTGGTTGCGGGATCCAACATCCTGCAAGCGTAGATCGACGCCGGGCAGGATCGGATCGGCCCGAGAAACGGGTGCCGGCGTCACCGGGTCTACCTCGGCGATCATGGCGGCCGAGTTTGTAAAGCGGCTGATGGATATTCAACGCATCTGACTGGTACAGGAATAGTTCGAAGGGCACGGCGTGTTGCACCCTCTGTGGTGGCAGGGGGGTCGCCGCTCCATTGAGTTCGACGGAGGCCCAAGTTGAGCATTGCGACCGTGGCAGAACCACCGATCAGCGTGAGCGACGGTGAGGCCTACCCCAATCGGCGGTGGTGGATCCTGGCGGTGCTGGGCATCGCCCAGCTGATGGTGATTCTTGACAACACCATCGTCAACATCGCGTTGCCGACCGCCCAGAGCGCCCTCCACTTCTCCAATGCCGACCGGCAGTGGGTGGTCACCGGTTACTCGTTGGCCTTCGGCAGCCTGCTCCTCCTCGGCGGCCGAATCGGCGATATCATCGGCCGCAAGCGCACCCTGGTCATCGGCCTGATCGGGTTCGCGGCCGCCTCCGCCCTCGGGGGTGCGTCGGTCAACTTCGCCATGCTGGTCATCGCCCGGTCGGTGCAGGGGGCGTTCGGGGCCCTGCTGGCCCCGTCGGTCCTCGCCCTGTTGACCACCACCTTCACCAACCCGGCGGAGCGGGGGAAGGCGTTCGGCATCTACGGCGGCATCGCCGGGGCCGGCGGCGCCCTCGGGCTGCTGCTGGGCGGCATTCTCACCTCTTACGCCTCCTGGCGGTGGACCCTGTTCGTGAACCTCGTCTTTGCCGCGGTGGCCGCCACCGGCGCACTGCTGTGGCTCAAGAACGACAAGCCAGCCGACCGTGATCCGCTGGACATCCCGGGTCTGTTCCTGGTCACCGGGGGTCTGTTCAGCCTGGTCTACGGGCTTTCCCACGCCGAGACCACCGCCTGGAGCAATCCGTACACCATCGGGTTCCTGATCCTCGGGGTCGCCCTGCTCGGCGTCTTCACCTTCATGGAGACCCGGGCGCACTTCCCGCTGTTGCCGCCCCGGGTGGTGCTGAATCGGACTCGCGGGGGCTCGATATTGGCCATGCTGTTCGCCAGCATCGGGATCTTCGGGGTTTTCCTCTTCCTCACCTACTACCTGCAGGGAACCCTGGGCTTCAGCCCGGTGAAGACCGGCTTCGCCTTCTTGCCGATGGTCGCCGCCCTGGCCGCCACCGCCCAGGTGGCCAACCGGGTGCTGCTACCGAGGGTCGGGCCCAAAGTGATTGTGCCGACCGGACTGCTGTTCGGTGCGGTGGCGATGTACATGCTCCATCGGGTCGGACTCCACAGCTCCTACGCCAGCCACGTGCTTCCCTACATCATCCTCCTGGGGCTCGGTTTCGGATTGAGTCTGGCCCCGTCGTTCAGCACCGGGACGCTCGGCTTGCAGCCTCATGATGCCGGCGTCGGGTCGGCCACCCTCAACACCAGCCAGCAGGTCGGAGGGTCGATCGGCACCGCCCTCCTCAACACGGTGGCGGGCACGGCCGCCTCCGCCTACCTGGTCGGAAAGGTGGTCAGCCCGGCCACCCTGAAGGCGGCGGCTCTCCACAGCTACACCACCGCCTTTTTGTGGTCGTCGGTCATCTTCGTGGCCGGCGCGGTGGTCGCCGGGCTGGTTCTTCGTCGTGGGAATCTCAACCAGCTGGTGGAGGCCCCGATCGAAGTTCCCGAGGACGAATCGGTCCTGGTCCCGACCTGACCCTTCCCCGTCCGGGGAGCCGACGGGCGGGAAGACGAGGCCGGAAGCGTCCACTTCGATCGATGAGTTCTGGCCGTGATCGTCGTCAACCCAGCACCCACGACTTCGACCTGGTGGTGGAAGGCGAGGCGACCCGAGTCACCGACCCGCCAACGGTGGCGTCGATGGCGGCTCGCTGGAACGCCGCCGGCTGGCCCGCCCGGGTCGACGACACCGGTACCGCCCTGACCGCCGAGTTCAGCGCCCCCTCTGCCGGACCTCCGCCGTGGGCGGTCTATCGCCTGGCCGTGAAACGGGCCACCGCCCTGCAGACCATCGAGCCCGGCGGCGCCACCCGCTGGCGGTTCACCGACTGAGCGGACGAGATCGAGGGCATCCGATCGACTCAGTGGTAGGTCGGCGGCTCGAAGCCCGGGAACAGGTTGGGGAGGCCGTCGCTCACCTTGCCGCTGAACGCCGCCGGCCGCTTCTCCAGGAACGACAGCACCCCCTCGTGGGCGTCGTCGGACCCGCCCCGGTGAGACATGGCCAGCGAGTCGGCCCGGTGGGCGGCCATCGGATGGCACTCGCCCAGCATGTGCCAGAGCAGCTGACGGCTCATGGCCACCGACACCGGGGAGGTGTGCTCGGCGATCTCGGCGGCCAGTTCATAGGCGGCGTCAAGGAGCTGGTCGGGGGCATGGAGACTCCGGACCAGGCCGCCGCGGAGGGCCTCGTCGGCATCGAAGACCCGACCGGTCGCCACCCATTCCATCGCCTGGCTGATGCCGACCAGCCGGGGAAGAAACCAGCTGGAGGCGGCTTCCGGCACCAGGCCGCGGCGGTTGAAGACGAAGCCGATCCGGGCGTCGACCGACGCCATCCGGATGTCCATCGGGAGGGTCATGGTGATGCCGACTCCCACCGCCGGACCGTTGATGGCGGCGATCACCGGCTTGAGGGAATTGTAGATCCGCAGCGCGACGGTGCCTCCTCCGTCCCGGGGAATGGAGCCGTCCCCGGAAGGGGCGGCGTAGTCGAAGGCCTGGGCGCCACTTTGGAGGTCGGCACCGGCGCAGAAGCCGCGGCCGGACCCGGTGACCACCACCGCCCGCACCGAATCATCGGCGTCGGTGTGGTCGAAGGCGTCAATGAGCTCTCGCCTCATGGGCTCGGTGAAGGCGTTCAGCCGATCCGGTCGATCGAGGGTGATGGTGGCCACCTGGTTGTCCACCTGCAGTCGAATGGATGTGTAGTCGGCGCTCAACGGACCTCCAGTGGGGACCGGAACTCAGCCGTCGGTCGAATCGGCGAAGGTGGCATAGTCGCCGTCACCGTTGAGGACCATGCAGAAGTGGCTGGAGGAGCACGATACCGAGGTTCCGATCCCGGTGTAATTGGATGCCGCCGGGATCACCCGGATGGGTGCCGTCCAGGTCGAGCCGTTCCAGGTGACAATCGAGCCGTTGGCGTCGGCGGCCATGCAGAAGGACACCCCGGGACAGGAGATGGCGTCGAGGGTGCCGTCGGGATCGATGGATTGGACCGGGGACCAGGCCGAGGAACCGCTCCGGTAGGAGACTCCCGGTCCGTTCACGATGGCGCACAAGGCCGCCGACGGGCAGGCGATGGCGGTGGGGTTGCCGGCGATGGCGGAGGAGGAAGATGACCCGGCCAAGGTGGCGGACCACGGTGCGGCTTCCTCCGCCCAGGCCTTGCCGTCCCAGTCGAGCACCGCGGTCCCGACCACTGCGGTGCACGCCGACGTCGACGGGCAGGAGACCCCGACCCGACCTGAGGCGTACATGGCCGTAGACCCACCGGCTCCGTCGGCCCCGCTGGCGCCGGTGCCGAAGGCCTGGGGGGCCAGCCACGACCCGTTCTGCCACACCAGGGCGTTGCCGGTGTTGTCGACGATGGCGCAGAACTTGTTCGAGGTGCACGACACCGCGGCATCCCGCGAACCGGGATGGCCGCTGCCGGGGTCGGAGGGATTGACGGGGAGCGCCGCCGCCGTCTTCAAGGCAACCGGCGTGATCCAGTTGGTCCCGTCCCCGTTGGAGACGAATCCGGAGCCGTCGACGATGGCGCAGAAGGGACCCCCGATGCAGGAGATGGCCGGCATGATCGGTGACGAGTTGGATCCGGCGGAGGGCGGGAAGTAGACGGACGGATCGGACCAGGACTGGCCGTCCCAGGACTGGGTGAGTCCGGCTCCGACGGTCCCGGACGCATCGCTCTGGTTGGCGCCGCCGCCGGCGGCGATGCAGAAGGTGTCAGAGATGCAGGACACCGAGGTGAACCCCCCTCCCGGGGGCAGGGTGGCCAGCGGGACCGACCAACCCGGAGCCGGGGTGATGGACACCGGCGCGGTGACAGGAGGGACGGTGGTCGCCGGAGGCAAGGTGGTGGTCGACGTGGTGGCAGTCACCGGGGTGGTGTCCCGGGCGATGGGCAGCTGCAATCCCACCGGGCGGCTGGCGGCCACTGGCGAGTTGGCGGAGCCACAGGCGGCCGCCGCCAGCACCAGGGTGCCCGTCGTCACCAACGCGACAATCCGGCTCTGGCGCAACCTCCCCCCTTACTGACCGGCGGATTCGTCCGGCGTGAGACCGGGCGACCAACGGCCGGCGGACAAGGCTACCGACCGGCTGACCGGCCGCCAAGTCGCCGCTTTCGCCGGGTTTGAAGCCCCGGGGTCAGGCGGTCAGCGGCCGGAAGACCATGCCGGTGCGCGGCTTGGGGTGGAAATAGGTCGTCTTGGGCGGCATCCGCTTGTTGCCGCGTGCCCATTCCGAGATCTGGCCGACGGTGGCCGGGCGGAGCAGGACCACCGCCTGGGCCCGTTCGGAGGCGATCGCCTCGGCGGCGTCCTCCCAGCTGTAACAGAACTCGAGTTCGTGGTCCGGAAGCTCGGCGATGACCAGGGCCACCATCGACGAATCGAGGGGGGATCCGGCGGCTTCGGGGGTACCGTCCTTGGGCGACAGCAGCCAGGCCCCGGAAGCCATCACCAGGGAGAGGGCTTGGGAATCACCCAGAGCTGCCAACGTCCGGCTGGAAAGCTCACCGGCTTTGGTCACGTTGAACCAGGACGAGAAGGCGTCGACCAGATCGATGCCGTCCGGGAGGCCCGACAGCACCCGGTGAACGGGCCCGACCTCGAGTTGGTCCTCGCTGAGTTCGACCACCAGGGCCATGATCAGGTCGGCGCCGGGGACCGACTTGTCTCCCTGGGTGGCCAGTTCCTGTCGGAAGGTCAGCGCGGTCTCGAACCGGTGGTGGCCATCGGCCACCACCACCGGGGAGGCGGCCACCGCCTTGCCGACCGCGTCGATGGTGTCGGCGTCGTCGATCACCCACAACTCGTGGACGACCCCATCGTCGTCGGTGGCTCGCATCTGGGCAGGACCGGCCGCCATGATCGGAGCGAAGGTGTCGGTCAGCCCCGAAGTGAGCGACAGCCCCCAGATGGGGGAGAGGTTGGCCCGGGTGGCCCGGAGCAGATCGAGCCGGTCGCTCTTGGGCTTGGGCAGGGTCTGCTCGTGGGGAAGGATCTCGCCGACGCTGTCCTCGTCGATGGCCAGCGCGCCGATGATCCCGTTGGTCGAACGGCCGCCGGGGGAGGTCATCCGGTAGGCGTAGAGGCTGGGTTCGGGGTCGGCCACCAGGGTCCCCGCCTCCTCCCAGAAATCGAGCATGGCCCGGGCATTCGCATATCGGTCCAGGCCGGCCCGGTGGTCGGGCTCGGGGAGCTCGACCCGAACCGCGTTGGCGCTGTGCCGGCCGGCCAGGCGCTGTCGCTCGGGTGGCTCGATGACGTCGTAGGGCGGGGCGATGACCATGTTCATGTCGACCCGGGAGGTGTCGTAGCGGAGGCCAACGAACGGTTCGAATCTGGGCATGACCACTGCGTAGCACAGGCGCCGACGGCCTTGGTCCCGATGGCGGTTGCCAGCCCGGATGCTGGCATCGGGACTCGGGGCGGCCCTACTCTTTCGGCATGGAACCCGAGGAAGCCGCGATCCCCGCCGAGGCGGCGACGCCCCTGGCGGCCGCGACCAGGTCCGCGGGTGCACCGAACGGCGCGGAGCTCATGCGCATCGGGATGGCGGCGGAGCGGGCGGCGGTGTCCCCGCGCACCCTGCGCTGGTACGAGGAGATCGGGCTCCTGGCTCCGGCCAGCCATTCGTCGGGGGGAGCCCGCCGCTACAGCCAGCAGGACATCGACCGGATCGTCCAAATCCGGGAGCTGCAGTCGCTGCTCGGTTTCGACCTCGGGGAGATCCGGGACATCCTCCGGTGCCAGGATGACCTGGCCGGGTTGCGGCACGAGTACATCTCCGGGGCCGACGGGGCCCGGCAGCGGGAGATCCTGCTGGAGGCCACGTCGATCAACGACAAGCTGCGGGCGGTGGTGGCCGGGAAGCAGAGCCGCCTCGCCACCATGATGGACGAGCTCGTCGAGAAGTCCGTCCTCTACGCCTCCCGGTTGCGGGAGCTCGAGTAGCCCGAGCGACGGCGACCGCGCGGGCTACGCCGCGGGTCAGACGTTCTGGGCGATCAACCCGGCCAAGGCGGCCGCCCCGGCCGGCTGGAGGTGCACCTGGTCGGAGGTGAACCATTCGGGGTGGGGCGACGACATGGTGTACCAGTCGGCCAGCACCGCGACTCCTGGATACCGGGCCACCCCCGCGGCCAGGGTGGCGTTGTCGGGTGCCTCCCACGACCGGGGGACATCCACATTGACGAAGACCACCCGCTTCACCCCGGCCGCCGCCTGCATCATCGCGTCGATGTCGCCGGAGGTGACGGTGCCGTTGGTGCCCAGCTCGATCACCAGCACGCTGCCGAGGGTGCCGGACGACCGGTCGGCCTGGACTATCCCGATCCCGGTTTCGAACTGGCGGCTGACCTGCCCGTCCACCGCGATCCCGGGGATGTCGGCTTGGAGGTTGGGCTGCATGTCGATCATCACCGAGTCGCCCACCGCGGTGACCGGCCCGGAGACCGGCGGTTCGGCGCCTGCCCCCACCGTCGTGGTGGTGGTCGACGACGTGGACGGAGAAGACGAAGAAGTGGTGGACGGCGGAGCCGTAGTGGTCCCGGCCGGACCGGTGGTCGAGGAGGTCCCCGCCGCCACCGGATGGTTGGATCCGGCCGGGGCGGAGGATGGGGTCCCGGCTCCCGACCGGGTGGCGATGGCCAGTCCTACCAGGCCGACCAGCACAGCCAGGAGGGCGGCGGCGACAATGCGATCAAATCGACTGAACGCGGCCATGCCCACCATTCTTGCCGCCAGTGACCCCCGACAGCGTGTCATGCCCCCTCCGGCGGAGCCCCTGGTTGACCAGCCAGAGGACCAGGGCGGCTCCGCTGTAACCGGCCCCCAGGATCACCGCCCCGGGCCAACCGCGGCCGGAGTAGACGATGCCGGTGGTGGCCGAGCCGATCGAGCCACCGATGAAGTAGCAGACCATGTACCCGGTGTTGAGCCGGGACCGGGATTCCGGATCGATGGCGAAGATCACCTGTTGATTCTGGACATGGGTCGATTGGATGCCCAGGTCGGCGAACACGATCCCGGCGATGAGGGCCCAGAGCTGGTGGCCGCCGAGAGCCAGTAGTCCGAACGAGCCGACGGTGATGGCCAAGGACGCCCCGGTGACCAGCCGCTCGTGACCCCGGTCGGCCAGCCGGCCGCTCAACGACGCCATCAGCGCTCCGCTCGCCCCCAGCAGCCCGAACAGCCCGATGACGGCCTCGCTGTAGTGGTAGGGGGGCTTGGCCAGCAGGAAGGCCAGGCTGGTCCACAGCACGGTGAAGGCGGCGAAGAGCAAACCTCCGAACGCCGACCGGAGCCGGAGGGTGGGTTGCGAGCGCATCAGGTAGACCACCGAGCCCAGCAGCTCTCCGTAGTTGTGGTGGGGGCGGACGTCCTCCCCGGGCAGGGTGCGGGCCAGGATCCCGACCAGCAGGAGGACCACCGCTCCGGCCACCACGTAGACCGCCCGCCATCCGGCCACCTGGGCGATCAGTCCCGAAAAAGTCCGGGCCAACAGGATGCCCAGCAGCAGGCCGCTCATGATGGTGCCCACCACCCGGCCCCGATTCGAGTCGCTGGCCAGATGGGCACCGAACGGCACCAGGATCTGGGCCGCCACCGAGCAGACCCCGGCGACGGCCACCGCCCCGATCAGCACGGTGACGGTGGGGGCGACCGCGGCCACGAAGAGGGCGGCGGCGGAGATCACCAGAATGCCGGGGACCAGGCGGCGCCGGACCAGCATGTCCCCCAAGGGGACCAGCATGGCCAGCCCCAGGCCGTAGCCGATCTGAGCGCCGGTGACGACCAGGGTGGCGGTCCCCGAGGAGGCGTGGAGGCTCTGGGCGATGGAGGGGAGCAGGGGCTGGGCGTAATACAGGCTGGCCACGGACACCCCACAGGCGGCCGCGAACAGGAAGACCATCCCGGGGGTCATCACCTCGGGGCGGGAGGCTGAGTCGGGTCCAGGATGAGTCGGGCTCAAGACTTCGAGTGTAAGGGACGACGCCCCGCTGACCACCCTGACCAGGCACGCACCCCGGCACTGACCCGGCAAGTATCTCGGCCCTGACCAGGCACGCTTCCGGGCACAATTCCACCTCGGCTGGTATCGTCTGCGTCCACAACCGAATGCACTGCCAAGGGGAAGCCGGTCGAATTCCGGCGCTGGTCCGCAACCGTAGGTGACACGCCAACCCGGCGAGTCACGAGCCGGGATACCTCGGAAGTACTCAGTTGAGCCATGTCCGTCGAGAACTGCGGCAGTGGCTCGGGCTGTCCCTGTTTCGCAGTTGGGAATATGGCCTTCCGGGTCGTTGCCTCCAAAGTGAGGAACCCCGAAATGTCTCTTTCACGCATCCGAGTCGCCGCCGTGTCGGTGATTTGCCTGGCCATCGGACTTGCCGCGGGACCGGCAGTCGCCATGGCCGCCACCCCCGCCATCTCCGCCTCCACCCCGGCGCCGCACGCCAGCCCGTCCACCTTGCCGCAGACCGCCGCGGCCCAGGCGGGGGCCCAGTGGTTGGCCGGGCAACTGACCCCCCAGGGCTTCGTCCCGTCGCCGACCCCGGGACAGGCCAACCTCTCCTTTACCGCCAACACCGTGCTGGCGCTGGCCGCCGTCGGGGTTGACCCCACCGGGGCGCGGTTGGCGCTCACCTATCTCGAATCCCATGTCAACAGCTACGTCACCGTGAACGGCGCCGACGGCCCCGGTCAGTTGGCGCTGTTGATCCTGGATGCCCATGCCTTGGGCGTCGATCCGACCAACTTCGGCGGCACCAACCTGGTGACCCGGCTGCTGGCCACCGAGCGGACCACCGGCACCGATGCCGGTCTCTTCGGTGCCCAGGACCCCGCCTTCGACGGTGCCTTCCGCCAGGGCCTGGCGCTGGCGGCGCTGGCGGGGGCCGGTGACACCAGTCGGGCGGTCGTCGGAACCGCCATCACCTGGCTCCAGGGACAGCAGTGCCCGGACGGCGGTTGGACCAGTTATCAGACCGCCACCAATCCCTGCACCGGTGATCCGGCCGCTTCGGCCGGCCCGGACACCAACTCCACCGCGTTGGCCATCGAGGGTCTGGCCAGTCAGTCGGCCGTGACCCCGTCGATCGCCACCAGCGCCATCGGGTTCCTCACCGCCGCCCAGGATCCTGACGCCGGTTGGGGATTCGATCCCAACACCGCCAGCGCTCCCGGCTCCACCGACTCCAACTCCACTGCGGAAGTGGTGCAGGCCCTCATCGCCCTCGGCCAGACGCCCGGCACCCTCAAGTTCCAGAAGGGCACGGCCAACCCGGTCTCGGTGCTCCTCTCCTACCAGGTGGCCTCCGGGGCTGACGCCGGCGGGTTCGCCTTCCAGGCCAATGATGCCCCGGACGTCCTTTCCAGTGCCCAGGTGGTCCCCGCCGTGGCCGGGTTGGTCATCCCCTTCGTCGGTCCTGCCGGACCGACTCAGGGCTACTGGCTGGTCGGCTCCGACGGTGGCATCTTCACCTTCGGTGATGCCGGTTTCTTCGGGTCCACCGGAGCCCTCCACCTCAATATGCCGATCATCGGGATGGCCTCCACCCCCGCGGGCAACGGCTACTGGCTGGTGGCATCCGACGGTGGCATCTTCAACTTCGGCAATGCCGCCTTCGCCGGATCCACCGGGGCGACGACCCTCAACAAGCCGATCGTCGGGATGGCCTCGACTCCGAGTGGCAAGGGCTACTGGCTGGTGGCCAGCGACGGGGGGATCTTCGCCTTCGGTGACGCCGGCTTCTCCGGTTCCACCGGAGCCCTTCACCTCAACAAGCCGATCGTCGGCATGGCCGCCAGCCCGGACGGCAAGGGCTACTGGCTGGTCGGCTCGGATGGCGGGATCTTCTCGTTCGGTGATGCCAGCTTCCAGGGCTCGACCGGCGCCCTCGCCCTCAACAAGCCCATCGTGGGCATGGCCGGTTCCGGCGGGTGACCAAGTGGCCGCGGTGGCGATGGGTGGTCCCCACCGCCATGCTGATCGGGGCCGGGGCGGCTGCGGTGGCTCCGGCCGGCCCCGACGGCTTGGTGCCGTTCAAGGCCGCGGTGGCCGCGGCCGCCGACGGCGTGTACGTGGCCTTCGTGGTGGACTTCGGACAGGGATCCGGCTCGCCCCAAGTGGTATCGGGATGTGTGAAGGTCCCGTCGGGGCAGACCGGCTACGCCGCCCTCGCCGATTTCGCCCAACAGCTGAATTGGCCGGCGCCCAGCTACAACAGCGCCGGGCTGCTCTGCACCATTGACGACTACGGGGCGAGCGTGTGCGGCCAAGTGGTGGGGTCGGGTTACAACTACTGGTCGTACTGGCACGGGGACTCGGGCAACTGGGCCTACTCGTCGACGGGCGCCTCCCGGACCATGCAGACCGGCGATGTGGAGGGATGGCGATTCCAGAATCCGGGCAGCGGCAGCTCATCGGATCCGGCTCCGGGGGCCGATGCCTCTTTCTCCAGCATCTGCACCAGCGCGGCGATCGCCGCCTTGACCCCACCCACCAGCGTGACGACCGTCCCGGCGGGGACGCCGAACGGCTCGGATCCCCCCGGATCTCCGTCCCCGACGCTGCCCGGCGGGGGGCCGGCCACGACCCTGCCGGGGCCGGGGGCGACCACCACCGCCCCGGGTTCGACGGCGGCGGGATCGGGGTCGACCACCACCACCACCACCATTGCCGCCGGATCCGCCACCCACTCGGCTAGCCCCGGGACCAAAACCCCGGGGGGAGAGGCACTGGCCCGAACCGGATCGACGTCGCACAACGGCAGCAGCAACGACGTCCCGCTGGTAGTGGGTGGGATCATCGTGGTGTTGTTGGCCCTCGGCGCCCTCTACCGGTGGCGCCGGCACCCCGGGGCGCCGTGAGCGGGCGCATTCTCCACCCGGCGGCCTGGTGGCTGTGGGCGGCGGCCATGGCGGTGGCGGCGGTGCGCACCACCAACCCGATGCTGCTGGCGCTCATCGCCGCGGTGGTGGTGTTCGTGGTCGCCGCCCGGCGCTCCGACGCCCCCTGGTCGCGCTCGCTGGCCGTGTTCTTCCGCTTGGGGCTGATCGTCATCGTCATCCGGGTCGGGGTCGAAGTGGTGTTCGGCCAGCGCCTCCCCGGCCACACCCTCTTTTCCCTTCCTCGAGTACCGCTGCCGTCGTGGGCGGCGGGGGTGAGCATCGGCGGGCCGGTGACGGTGGAGTCGGTCGTCCAAGCCGGCGTGGACGGACTGCGGCTGGCCGTCATCCTGCTGTGTTTCGGTGCCGCCAATTCCCTTGCCAGTCCCTACCGGCTGCTGCGCTGCCTGCCCACCGTGCTCTATGAGGCGGGGGTGGCGGTCACCGTCGCGCTCACCTTCGCTCCGGAGGTGGTCATCGCCATCGGTTCCACCCGGGAGGCCCGGCGGCTCCGCGGCCGCCCGACCCGCGGCATCGCCGGGTTGCGGGGCCTTGCCATCCCGGTGCTGGAGGGCGCCCTCGACCGTTCGCTGCAGCTGGCCGCCTCCATGGACGCCCGGGGCTACGGGCGGCGCTTGGCCGACCCGAGCCGGCGTCGGCTGTCCACCGGGGCCACCGCCGCCGGATTGCTACTCATCGTGCTCGGCGTCTTCGGCGCCCTCGACTCCGGTTCGCTGCCGGCCGGTGGCATTCCCTTCCTGGCGGTCGGAGCCGTGCTCCTGGCCGTCGGCCTGACCGCCGGTGGACGCCGTTCCCCCCGCACCCGCTACCGTGCCGATCCCTGGCGACTCCCGGAATGGGGGGTGACCCTTTCCGGCGTCGCGGTGCTGGCCGCCTTCGTGGCCGGCGGGGTGTCGGGGGTATCGGGACTGCAGTTCAGCGCCTTCCCTCTGCACGCCCCTGCCCTCCCGGTCTGGTTGGGGGTCGGCATCCTGGTGGGCCTGCTCCCCGCCACCCTGGCGCCGTCACCGCGGGAATCGGTGCCGCGGGACCCGAGCTCGACCCCATCCCCGGTGGCGTTGGAGCCAACGCCTCCCGCCCGAGTCACCGGGGCGGCACGCCGATGATCCGCTTCTCCGACGTGACGTTCACCTACACCGACGCTGATCGGCCCACCCTCCGACAGGTGGACCTCACCATCGGGGAGGGAGAGCTCTGCTTGGTGGTGGGGGCCACCGGTTCGGGCAAGTCCACCCTCCTTGGAGGCATCAACGGTCTGGTGCCCCACTTCACCGGGGGGCACCTGTCGGGGGAGGTGACGATCGACGGGCGGTCGACCCGGGATCACCCTCCCCGGGAGCTGGCCGATCTGGTCGGGATGGTGGGCCAGAACCCATCGGCCACCTTCGTCACCGACGGGGTGGAG
This sequence comes from Acidimicrobiales bacterium, assembly GCA_036268775.1. Lineage (GTDB taxonomy): Bacteria > Actinomycetota > Acidimicrobiia > Acidimicrobiales > RAAP-2 > DASZIT01. The sequence continues at coordinate 17,413 of DATATM010000038.1, forward strand.
GACGAGTTGGCCTACGCCATGGAGAACCTGGGGGTGTCGCCGACCGCCATGCGACGCCGGGTGGAGGACACCCTCGACTTGCTCGGACTCCATGAGCTTCGCCACCGTTCCCTTCTCACCCTTTCCGGTGGCCAGCAACAGCGGGTGGCCATCGGTGCGGTGCTGACCGCCTCGCCGAGAGTGCTGGTCCTCGACGAGCCGACCTCTGCCCTCGACCCCGCCGCCGCCGAGGAGGTGTTGGCCAGCCTGACCCGACTGGTCCATGACGTCGGGATGACGGTGGTGATCGCCGAGCACCGGCTGGAGCGGGTGGTCCCCTTTGCCGATCGCATCGTGCTGGTCCCCGGGTCGGGGGAGCGGCTGGTGGTCGGGAGCCCGCAGGAGGTGATGGCCGAGTCCCCGGTGGCGCCCCCGATCGTGGAGCTGGCTCGGGTGGCGGGCTGGGATCCCATTCCTCTCTCGGTGCGCGACGCCCGTCGGCTGGCCGAGCCCCTCCGTCTGCGCCTGTCCGGCTTGCCGGCGGGTCCGCCGGGACCCGCCCCGGTGGCGCCGCTCCCGGACCCGAAGGTGACGCCGACCTATCTGGCCCAAGTGGAAAAGGTGACCTCCACCTACGGGTCGGTCACCGCCCTCGACCGGGTCGATCTGGGGATCCGGCCCGGAGAAGTGCTCGCCATCATGGGCCGCAATGGCTCGGGGAAATCGACCTTGCTCGGATTGCTGGCGGGGCTGCGAAAGCCGGGCAAGGGCCGGGTGACGGTGGACGGACAGGCGCCCGGTGACCTCTCTCCGCGGCGGCTCATCCGGTTGGTGGGCCTGGTTCCCCAGGATGCCGGATCACTGCTCTATTGCAGCTCGGTGGCGGAGGAGTGCGAAACCGTCGACCGGGATAGCGGGCTGACCCCCGGCACCACCGCGGCAACCCTGGACCGGGTGCTGCCCGGCGTGCCCCGCCCCCATCACCCGCGGGACCTGTCCGAAGGTCAGCGGCTGGCCCTGGCCCTGGCCGTGGTGCTGGCCCCGGCCCCCCCGCTCCTGTTGCTCGACGAACCGACCCGGGGGCTCGACTATCCGAGCAAGGATCGGCTGGTCGGCCTGCTCCGCGCCCTGGCGCGGGCCGGGCACGGGGTGGTGCTGGCCACCCACGACGTGGAGCTGGTGGCCCGGGTGGCCGACCGGGGGGTGGTGCTGGCCGAAGGGGAGGTCGTCTCCGATGGCGCCGCCCGGGAGGTGGTGTGCCACTCGCCGGTGTTTGCCCCCCAAGTGGCCAAGGTGTTGGCCCCCGACCCCTGGCTCACCGTCGATGAGGTCAGAGCCGCCCTGACCATGAGTGTGCGATGACGACGACGGCAACGACGGCCACCAAGGGGCCGCGGCTCAACGCCATCCGTTTCCGGCCGCGGGCTTCGCTGGCACTGGCGGTGACGTCGTTGGTCGGCGTGGTCGGATTCGGTTGGCCGCTGCTGATTCCGAGCCACGCCAACGCCAACCTGGCCCACGCCACCGATGCCCCCTGGATCTTCATTGCCCTGCTCCCGCTGTTGTTGGCCGTGTTGCTTGCCGAGATCTCGGAAGGCTCCCTGGACGCCAAGGCGGTGGCCTTGCTCGGCATCTTGGCCGCCTGCGGGGCGGCCCTACGGATCCCGAGCCCCGGCATCGCCGGGTTCGAACCGGTGTTCTTCCTCCTCATCCCCGCCGGGAGGGTGCTCGGCCGCGGCTTCGGCTTCGTGTTGGGGGCGGTCACCATCCTGGCGTCGGCGTTGATCACCGGCGGGGTGGGGCCATGGCTCCCGTTCCAGATGGTGGCCGCCGCCTGGATGGGCTTTGGGGCCGGGTGCCTACCTCGGGCCGGTGGCAAGCGCGAGCTGTTGATCCTGGCCGCTTATGGGGTGGTGTCGTCGCTTGTCTACGGCGCGCTGTTGAACCTCTGGTTCTGGCCCTTCGGGGCGGGGACGACCACCAGCTTCTCGTTCGTCCCGGGAGCCGGCGTGCTCCGCAATCTCCACAGCTTCGTCTTCTTCGATCTCACCACGTCGCTGGGGTTCGACATCCCCCGGGCCGTGACCACGGCGCTGTTGGTGCTGGTACTGGGACATCCGGTGCTCGCCGCCCTGCGCCGGGCCACCCGAAGGGCGGCGTTCGATGCCCCGGTGACATTCCAGCCGGCCAAGGCGCCCGATCCGCCCCCACCGGCCAAGGCGGCGGGGGCGAGGGGGGCAGCCGGGGAGACGGGGGAGACACCCGCCCCGCTCGGCCAACTCCAACCTTGACGGCCCGGGGCAAACGTAGACTGGCGGCGTGGAGGGGACGGAGGATTGAGCGGTGACTGACAAGGTGGCCAAGGTTGGCGGCCCACCGGCGGAAGGGGTGGTCGAACCCGAGGAGGAGCCGGGCCTCGATCGCATCGTCACCGTCCCCAACCTGATTACCCTCATCCGGCTGGCCAGCATCCCGGTCTTCATCTGGCTGCTCTTCGGGGCTCACCGGCAAACCGCTGCCGCCATCCTCCTCGCCTGCCTGGGGGCCACCGACTGGATCGACGGCTTCGTGGCCCGGCGGTTCCATCAGGTCTCCACATTGGGCAAGGTGCTCGACCCGGTGGCCGACCGGGTGTTGGTGGCCACCGCGGTGATCACCATCATCATCCATGGCGCCGTTCCCCTCTGGTTCGGGGTGGTCACCCTGGCCCGGGAGGTGCTGGTCTCCCTGGCGGTGCTGCTGCTGGCCTCGCTCGGGGCCAAGCGCATCGATGTGTTGTGGGTTGGAAAAGCAGGTACCTTCGCCCTCATGTTCTCCTATCCGGCGTTCCTGCTGGGCCACGGCACCGCCGGATGGCAGGGACCCATTCGCGACATCGCCTGGGTCACCGGGCTCATCGGCCTGGGGCTGGCGTGGATCGCCGCCGCTTCCTACGTGCCGGTGGCCCGCCAGGCCCTGGCCGAAGGACGGGCCGCCGACCGGGATGACCCCGCCCCCGACAGCGCCTCGACGGAAGCCGTGCGGCCATGAAGGCGGTGATCATGGCGGGAGGGGAGGGAACCCGGCTCCGACCCCTCACCTCCAATCAACCCAAGCCGATGTTGCCGATGGTCAACATCCCGATGATGGAACACGTGGTCAATCTGCTCCGCCAGCACGGGTTCGAGGACATCGTGGTGACGGTGGCCTTCATGGCCAACGCCATTCGCACCTATTTCGGGGACGGTTCGGAGTTCGGGGTCCGGATGGTCTACGCCACCGAGACCACCCCGCTGGGCACCGCCGGATCGGTGCGGAACGCCCGCGACGAACTGGATGAGCGCTTTCTGGTCATCTCCGGTGACGTGCTCACCGATATCGATCTGAGCGAGGTGGTGGCGTTCCACGAGAAGCGGGGGGCGTTGGCCACCCTCGCCCTCAAAGCGGTCGACAATCCACTGGAGTTCGGCATCGTCATCACCCGGGAGGACGGCTCGGTGGAGCGGTTCCTCGAGAAGCCGACCTGGGGCCAGGTGTTCAGCGACACCATCAATACCGGGATCTACGTCCTCGAGCCGGAGATCTTCGACTTCATCCCCGAGGGCCGGCCGGTGGACTTCTCGGGGGAATCCTTCCCGGCCGTCCTGGAGGCGGGGAAGCCGCTCTACGGGTTCGTGGCCGACGGTTACTGGGAGGACGTCGGCACCCTGGATGCCTACCTGAAGGCCCACCAGGACATCCTCGACCAGCGGGTCCAGGTCGAGATCGCCGGGTTCGAGCTCCGGCCCCGGGTCTGGTTGGGGAAGGGCTCCCTCATCGACCCGACCGTCGACATCGTAGGACCGGCGGTCATCGGGGACAACTGTGTGGCCGGGCCCGGGGTGAAGCTGGGGGAGTACTGCAGCCTGGGACGGAACGTCCGGATCGGGGACAACGCCGCCCTCCAGCGCAGCGTCGTCCACGAGAACTCCTATCTCGGATCGTCGGTCCGAGTGGACGGCAGCGTCCTCGGTCGGGCCTCGGACCTGCGATCCGGTGCCCGGTGCGAGGAGGGGGTCGTCCTCGGCGAGCACTGTTTCGTGGGGGCGCACGCCGAGCTGAAGGCCGGGGTGATGGTCTATCCGTTCAAGACGGTCGAGGCCGGGGCGATCGTCAACTCCTCCATCGTCTGGGAGTCACGCGGAGCGAGGTCGCTGTTCGGCCGGGACGGCGTCCAGGGGCTGGCCAACGTGGACATCAGCGCCGAACTGGCGGTCCGCCTGTCGATGGCCTGGGCCTCCACCCTGGAGAAGGGGGCCACCGTCACCACTTCCCGGGACACCAGCCGCGCCGCCCGGGTCTTGAAGCGGGCGATCATGGTGGGCTGCAACTCGGCGGGGGTGAACGTCGACGACCTCGAAGCCGCCACCGTCCCGGTCACCCGGTTCCAGGTGGCTTCGTCGTCCAGCCTGGCCGGGATCACTGTCCGGCTGACCCCCGACGATCCGGAGTCGGTGGTGATCCGGTTCTTCGACGAGCGGGGCATCGACATCGACGAGTCCGCCCAACGGAAGATCGAACGGCTCTACTACCGGGAGGACTTCCGTCGGGCGCTGGCCCGGGAGATCGGAGACATCGGCTTTCCGACCCGGGCCGTCGAGTACTACACCGCCGCCCTCATCGACTCGGTCGACCTGGCTCCCTCCCGGGACGCCAACCTGAAGCTGGTCCTCGACTACTCCTTCGGGACGGCCAGCTTCGTGATGCCCAACCTGTTGTCCAAGTTGGAGGCAGACGTGTTGGTGGTCAACCCCTATGCCAATACCGCCGGCGCCACCACCTTCGACCGCCGGGCCAGCGCCGCCCGGGTGGCCGACCTGGTTCGGGCGTCGGGGGCCCACCTGGGGGCGGTGCTCGACCCCGGGGGCGAACAGGTCACCATCGTGGACGACCAGGGACACGTGCTCTCCGACGACGAGGCGGTGCTGGTGATGCTGACCCTGGTGACCGAGGCTCAGCCCGGCGCCCGGGTGGCCCTCCCGGTGGTGGTCAGCCTGGCCGCCGAAGAGATCTGCCGGAAGACGGACACCGAGATCGTCTGGACCAAGCTGGCCACCTCCCACTTGATGGAGGTAACCAGCACCGAGGACGTGATCCTGGGGGCCAGCGAGCACGCCGGCTTCATCTTCCCGGGATTCATGCCCGCCTTCGACGCCGCCGCCACCCTGGTGAACCTGCTGGCTCTGCTCTCCCGCACCGGCAAACCGCTATCGCACCTGGTCGGGACCCTGCCGAAGGTGCACATCGCCCATCAATCGGTGCACACCCCCTGGGAGCAGAAGGGGATGGTGATGCGGACCTTGGTGGAGCGTTCCGAGGGCCGGGACCTGATCCTGCTCGACGGGGTCAAGGTGCTCGAGCCCGACGGCTGGGCGCTGGTCATCCCCGATCCGGAGGAACCGGTTACCCATGTGTGGGCCGAGGCGGCCAGCGATGCCCAGGCCGGAGCCCGGGCCCAGGAATATGCGGTCCGCATCCGGCAATTGATGCGCTGACCGCCCGGTCGCCGGAGGGGCCGCGGACTCCGGACCACCCATCGGCGCCCCGGCTCCCGGTCGGGTATGGTCCGCATCTATGAACGTGCCCGACGACCTTCGCTATTCATCGGATCATGAGTGGATTCGCCCGGCAGGGGACCGGGTCAGGGTCGGGATCACCGACTATGCCCAGGATGCCCTCGGCGATGTGGTGTTCGTCGAGCTCCCCGCCGAAGGGGCGACCGTCACCGCCGGCGGGCCGCTCGGCGAGGTGGAGTCGACCAAGTCGGTCTCCGAGGTCTACGCGCCGGTGGCCGGCGAGGTGGTGTCAGTGAACGGGGCCCTGGCCGATGCCCCCGAGCAGTTGAACCAGGATCCCTACGGGGAGGGCTGGATTTGCGAGATCATCCCGTCCGATCCGGCGGCGGTGGAGGGGTTGCTGGACGCCAGCGCCTACCGGCAACTCACCGACGACTGACAGGTCCCCCCGGTCCGCCGAGAAGAAGGGTAGGGACAAGAACGACTACCGTGAGTGACGTGTTCTGCCATAACTGCGGCCATCGCAATCCGATGGGAGTCAACTTTTGTTCGTCGTGCGGGTCGGCGCTTGCCGGCACGTCCAGCGATACCACCATGTCCGTGCAGCCGGTCGAGGACATCAGCGAGGGGGTCGACGACGCCACCGCCGTCGGTCTTCTCGAGCTGCCGCGGGGCATCGGCATGCTGGTGGTCAAGCGCGGCCCCAACACCGGGATCCGATACGCGCTGGAGTCCGAGGTGACCCGGGCCGGGCGCCATCCGGAGAGCGACATCTTTCTCGACGACATCACCGTGTCCCGCCGGCATGCGGAGTTCATCACCCACGATCACGTCAGCAGCGTGCGGGATGTGGGCTCGCTGAACGGTACCTACGTGAACCGCGAGCGCATCGAAGAGGCGCGGCTGTCGAGCGGCGACGAAGTCCAGATCGGCAAGTTCAAGCTGCTGTACCTGGTGGCCACGGGCGAATGACGGAGACGGGGAAACCACCCAAGAGGGGGAGGGCGCGGTGAGCGGGCGGTCGTACCTGTCGATCGGTGACGTCCTCACCCTGCTCCGCCAGGAGTTCCCCGACGTGACCATTTCCAAGATCCGGTTCTTGGAGAGCCAGGGCCTGGTCAATCCGGAGCGGACCCCATCGGGCTACCGGAAGTTCTATGAGCAGGATGTCGAGCGCCTCCGGTGGGTCCTGCGCCAGCAGCGAGAGCACTTCCTCCCCCTCAAAGTCATCAAGGACCGTCTGGGGGACGAGCCGAACGGGTCCGAAACCCCAGGTCCGGTCGAATCCGGCCGGCCGGGAGCGATCCATGGGGACCATCAGCCCTCGGAGCCGTCCAGGGCCCCCGACCCGGTGCTGGTGGGACGGGCGGCGGTGACGTCTACCCCGGCGAGGACGGCGGCGTCGTCCCGGCCGGCGGTTCCCGAACCCGCCAAGGTGGGGGGAGCCCAATCCGGGCGTCTGGCCGCCGAGGTGGCCGGGACGGTGCCCACCCGGCTGCCGAGTGGTGGTGGTCCCTCCGGTCTCTACGACCAGGAGGACCCCGGCGTCTTGACCCGCTGGGCGACACCTGACGACGGGAGTAACTCGCGGACCCCCGACCGGGTTCCCGCCCCGACCCGAGGTGTCACCCCGGCGCCCGCCACCGGTGCGGTGCCGACCACCGGGCAAGAATCCCGGCGACCGACGCCGGCGACCCCATCCTCCGGCACCGCCTCCCCACCGTTACCGACGCCATCGCCGTCCGACCCGCCACCGGCCAAGGTCGACGGCGGGGCGCCGCGCCCCCCCAAGCCGGTAGCGGCGGCGTCTCGCGCCGCCGGCAAGCCAGCCGCTGACCCTCCTGCTTCACCCGCCGGCGCCCCGTCGGGATCCGGAGCCGGTACCGCCAAGTCGAAGGCGGCTGATGCCGGCGCCATCTCGGACATGGCCGGCATGAGCGGGGCCAGCCTCACCCTCGACGAACTGGCGTCGGCGTCGGGGCTGGACATCCTGATCATCGAAGAGCTCTGTGACTACGGGCTGTTGAGCCCCTCCCGGGTGGGGGGAGGGGAGTACTTCGACGAAGAAGCGCTGGCGGTCGCCAATCTGGTGGCGGGATTCGCCCGGTTCGGCATCGAACCCCGCCATCTGCGTCTGTACAAGAACGCCGCCGACCGGGAGGCCGGCTTCGTGGAGCAGATCGTGCTGCCACTGGTCAGGCAACGAAATCCGGAGGCCCGGGCCAAAGCCAACGAGACGGCGGATGAGCTCATCCGTCTGGGTCAGGGGTTGCGCAGCTCCCTCCTCCGAAAAGCCCTCCACGACCTTCTGGGAAATTGAGGATCGGTAGGCCTCCAGGTTGCGGCAACATTTCGCTGGCCGCGGCCGCGAGTTCGGCTGTCGGCGAGTAAGTTGCAGAGCATGGTCGAGGTTCGGCTTCGAGCGGTGCGGGTGGACCTCCAATCGAACACGCCCGTCCTGCTGCTCCAGGAGCCGGAGGGGCTGGGCCGGACGCTGCCCATCTTCATCGGTGCCCCCGAGGCCACCGCCATCGCCTTCTCGCTGCAGGGGATGGACACCCCCCGGCCGATGACCCACGACCTCATCCGGGATCTGCTCGACGCCCTGGGCGCGGATGTGGTCCGAGTGGTGATCACCGAGCTGCGGACCTCCACCTACCACGCCGAGATCGTGCTCCGGCACAACAATCGCGAGGTGTCGGTCTCGTCCAGGCCGTCGGACGCGGTGGCGGTGGCGGTGCGGACCGGGACCTCTCTGTTTGTCGTGGATGAGCTGATGGATGCCGAAGGCATCATGTTGGCGGTCGACGAGGAAGACGAGGGGGAGGAGGAGGACGAGAACGCCAATCCGGACGAGTTGGTCGGCGAGTTCCGCCATTTTCTCGACACCATCCGCCCGGAAGACTTCTCCGCCTGAGATCATGGGCGGTCGGCCGGCGGTGGATCCGCTCCGGCCCCGGGTTGTGTCAATCTGAGGTCGTCGCCGACGGATTCGCCATCCATCAACGAGGGGAAGTGTGAACGGTATGAGGAAACCTGTGATCGGGCTGCTTGCCTCCGTCTGCCTGGGTGGTCTGGTGCTGGCGGCGTGCTCTTCGGGAAGTCCCACCGCCACCACCGCTACCACCACCACGCCCACCACCGGGGCGTCCTCGACCACCTCGACCACCACCGCCCATGCGACGACCACCACCGCGGCCGGGACCGCCGGCTGCGTCACCGCCAATCTGACCGCGTCGATCTACGGCAGCAACGGGGCGGCGGGGACTATCGAGACGACCATCGCCCTGAAGAACAACCTGTCCACCAACTGCACGCTCGGCGGGTATCCCGGGCTGGGCATGACCGCCTCCAATGGAGCCTCGCTGACCACCACCGTGGTGCGGAAGGGCAACTACTCCTTCACTGCCATGGCACCGACCACCGTGACCCTGGCCCCGGGCCAGTCGGCCTACTTCAACTTGGGCTACTCCGATGTGCCCACCGGCTCGGCCACCAGCTGTCCGGCCGCCGCCAACCTGGTGATCACCCCCCCGAACTCGTACACCAGCATGACCATCCCGGCCCAGCTGACGCCGTGCAACAACGGGACCATCACCGTGTCGCCGGTGTTCCTGGCCACCAGCCCGGGTTCCCAGACCACGGCCCCTCCAGCTGCTCAGTAGGATCGAACCGCAGAGTGAGTCCCTAGGGCGCCGATCCGACCCTGCCCGGGGTGCAGAGGAGCCGCGGTGAAGCAGGGTGTTGAGAGGCGCACCGTACCCATGCCCGTCCTCTGGACGATCGGTGCGATTTCAACCGGCGTGGTGGTGGCCTATGCCTTCTTGTTTGCCTTTCACCGTCACGAGGTCGACATCGATGTGTACCTGATGGGGGGGTCCCACTTGTTCGGCGGCCACCTTTACGACGTCCAGGACCCCAACACCCACCTCTCCTTCACCTACTCGCCGTTTGCGGCTCTGCTGTTCGCCCCGTTGAGCGTCTTCCCCGAACAGGCGGCCGAGCTGTTGATGGGAGCCGTCAACGTGGTGGCGTTGGCCGGGTTGTTGGCGGTCTCCCTGCGGGCGGTCCGACCGACCATGGACCGCACCCAGCTCTGGTGCTGGACGCTCATCCTGATGGCCCCGGCGCTGGCCCTCGACCCGGTGCGGCTCACCTTCTCCTTCGGTCAGGTGAACATCATCCTGGCCGCGTTGATCCTGGCCGACCTGACCGGGGTGGTGAGGCTGGGGTCGAAGACGATCCCCCGAGGGGTGCTGACCGGGGTGTCCGCCGCGGTCAAGCTCATCCCCCTCATCTTCGTGCCCTTCCTCTTCCTCGTCCGGCAGTTCCGGGCCATGTGGGTGACCGCCATCACCTTCGTGATCTGCGGTCTGGGGTTGGCGGTGCTGGCCCCCCACACCTCCTGGCTGTTCTGGACCAAGTACGTCTCCGACGCCGACCGGGTGGGCGGGACCGTCTACATCTCCAACCAGAGCCTGCGGGCGGTGGTCATCCGGTTTCACCATGCTCCGGTCCCGAACTCGGTGATCTCGCTGGCCGCCGTCGCCTTTGGCCTGGCCGGCCTCGGGCTGGCGATGTGGGCCTATCGGGCGTCGTCGCCGCTGTTGGGCATCCTGGTCTGCGCCACCACCGGCATGGTCGTCTCGCCCATCACCTGGGCCCACCACATGGTCTGGGTGGTCCCGATCCTGCTGTGGCTGGTGCTGGCCGACGACCGGCCGACCGGCGGTTGGCTCTGGGCCATCGCCGCCTGGTTGCTGTTCTGGAAGGCGCCGATCTGGTCGGTGCCCTACGAAAAGGGGAGAGAACTGCACGAGAACGGCTGGCAGTTGCTGGCCGGCAACTCGTTCTTTCTGGCCATGCTGGTGTTCCTGATCGGGGTGGCGGCCATGCTCGCCTTCCGGCATCCGGGGAATGGTCGCCGGCCGACGGATCCACCTGCCGCCGAAGAAGGGCCCTCCCGCCCTCGAGATGTCGAGGCGGAACGAGTGTCGTCGCTGCTCGGTGGAAGCTGACCTCGAGCCGGCGGGCTACGACGAAGGCCGGACCAGGATCCGGCCCCGGACCCCTCCGGCGATGATGGCCGACAGGGCATCGGGCAGCTGCTGGAGGCCGATCTCGTCGGCGGCCATGGCGTCGAGGGCGGCGGCGTCGAAAACATCGGCCAGCTGGCTCCAGACCGTCCGCCGTTCGGCGATGGGGGTCTGGACCGAGTCGATCCCGAGGAGGGCGACGCCCCGGACGATGAACGGATAGACCGACGTCTCGAGGGCGTTCCCGCCGGTGAGACCGCTGGCCGCCACTCCGCCCCCGTACCGGAGCGTCCGCAGGACGGCCGCCAGGGTCTGACCACCGACACAGTCGACGGCGCCGGCCCAGCGTTCGGCACCGAGCACCCGGGCGGGGTCAGCGCCCAGGTCCCGCCCGATGACCTCGGCGGCGCCCAGCCCGGTGAGGTAGGGATGCTCGCTGTCTTTCCCGGTGCTGGCCACCACTTCGTAGCCTCGGGAGGCCAACAGGGCCACCGACATGCTCCCCACCCCGCCGGAGGCCCCGGTCACCAGGACCGGGCCCTGATCGGGGGTCAGCCCATGGATCTCCAGGCGACGGAGGGACAGTGCGGCGGTGAACCCGGCGGTGCCGATGATGGCGGCATGTCGCGGACTCAGCCCCTCGGGGAGGGGCACCACCCAGTCGGCCGGCACCCGGGCATATTCGGCGAAGCCGCCGTGGTGGGCGACCCCGAGGTCATAGCCGTGGACGATGACCGGCTGGCCATCGAATCCACCGTCGTCGCCGGCGTCCCGGCCGCTGGCAACCACGGTGCCGACCAGGTCCACGCCGGGAATCAGGGGGGAGATGCGGGCCACCCGGTTGCCGGGCTGAGCGACCATCCCGTCCTTGTAGTTGATGGCCGACCAGTCGACCCGGATGAGCACGTCTCCGGCCGGCAGGTCGTCGGCCGACAGCTCCCGAACCCCCTGGTCGACGGAATCGCCGTTCCGCTCGACCACGAACGCCGCGAAGGCCTCCGGACTCGATGGGGTGGTCGCCCCGGCTGGGGGGTGAGTCGATTCTGCAGTCATGGGGGCTACCGTACCGAGTTGATGACGACCGCAGCGCGCCAGGTGTCCGACCCTCCGGGCGGTCCGAAGTCGGTGGCTCGGTTCGGGTGGTGGCCGTCGCCGTTCACTCCCGCCCGGGTGGCGGCCGGGAAGGTGTCCCGTTCCGGGCTGCTGGCCGACGGGAGCTCGTTCTTCTGGCTGGAGAGCCGCCCGGAGGACGGCGGCCGGCAAGTGATGGTGACCGACCGGAGCGGCGACGTCCCGGCCGATGTTTCACCGGCCACCGTCAGCATCCGCAGCCGGGTCCACGAATATGGCGGCGCAGCGGCCACCGTTGCGGGAGGGGTGCTCTTCTACGTCGACCAGGTCGACCAACGCTGGTACCGGTCGCCGGTGGGGGACGGCCTTCCGCCGGTCCCGTTGACGCCGGAGCCACCACCGGGATCGTCAGCACGCTACGCCGACGGGGTGGTCACCCCATCCGGGGCCTGGATGGTGAGCGTCGAAGAGCGACACGACTCCACCGGCACCGTCCACCGGTTGGTGGCCGTGGCCACCGACGGTTCGCAGCAGATGGTCCTCTTGGCCGATCCCGGGGGCTTCGTGGCCGCCCCCCGTCCGTCCCTCGACGGCCGGCGTCTGGCCTGGGTCGAGTGGCACCATCCGAACATGTCGTGGGACCGGTCGGAGCTGTGGGTGGCCGACCTGGCCGAGTCAGCCGCCGGGATCACCCTCGCCAATCCCCATCGTTTGGTCGGGGGGGACGACATCGCGGTGGGCCAGCCCCGGTGGTGCCGGGACGGCAGCATGGTGGTGATGGCCGACGGCACCGGTTGGTGGCTCCCGCACCGCATCCCGGCCGATCGGCTCGACGATCCCGATAGCGCCGTCCGGCTGGTGGACCTGGACGCCGAGTTCCATGCTCCAGATTGGGTGCTGGGCCAAACCACCGTGGCGGAGCTTCCCGACGGTTCGTTCCTCTGCCGCATGCACCAAGAGGGCCGTGATCATCTGGCCCTTGTCCATCCTCCTGACCCCGGCGCCACCCCCGGTGAAGGCGGCGGTCCTCCGCCCCGCTGGGAGGTGACCGAGGTCGACCAGCCCTGCATCTCCATCAGCGGGGTTGCCGCCACCGTCGACGGACAGCGGATCGGAGTCCTCGGCGCCACCGCCACCGCGGGGATGGGCGTCTACCAGGTGAGCGCCGATGGTTCTGTTCCGGCGGTCCGACTGACTCCGACCCCCGCGGGCGGGGAGGATCCGGCGGAGGACGACATCGCGGTGGCGGAGCCGTTCGTGGCCTCCAGCCCGGCGGGTCCGATACCCGGGTTGTTCTACCCACCGACCAGTGCCATCGCCCGGGGACCGGAACCGGAGAATCCGCCACTTGTGGTCTTCTGCCACGGTGGCCCCACCGGGGCGGCCGAGCCCGGCTTCGATCTCCTCGTCCAGTTCTTCACCAGCCGGGGACTGGCGGTGGCGGCGGTCAACTATCGAGGGAGCAGCGGCTACGGCCGCCGCTACCGACGAAGCTTGCAGGGTCTTTGGGGCGTCGCCGACATCGACGACTGCACCGCCTTCGCCGAGGCGCTGGCTGCGGCCGGCCGGGTCGACGGAGCCAAGATGGTCATTCGGGGAACCAGCGCCGGTGGACTCACCGCCCTCGGCGCCCTGGTGCGAACCGACCGGTTCGGCGGCGCCGCCTCCTGGTACGGAGTCACCGATCTTGAAGCCCTGGCCACCGACACCCATGACTTCGAGTCCCGGTACATGGACGGGCTGATCGGCCCGCTTCCGGCCGCGGTCGACGTCTACCGCCAACGGTCCCCGCTTTACCACCCCGAGGCGGTGACCGGGGCGGTGCTCCTCCTCCAGGGAGCCGACGATCCGGTGGTGCCCGCTACCCAGTCCGAGCGCTTCGCCGAGGCGTTGTCCGCCCAAGGTGTCCGGTGCACCTTGCAAGTGTTCGCGGGGGAGTCGCACGGGTTCCGCCGGGCGGAGACCATTGAGGCTTGCTTAACCGCTGAGCTGGAGTTTTACCGGTCGGTATTCGAGACCGAGCCCGGCGCCGGCGGGTCGGGAAGCGAGCCGGGCCCCCCGGGAATCCGATGAGCCCGGTGGTACCATCGATCGTGGCTCCCGACCGCCGACCGAAACTCTGGGGTCGCGACGCCGGGCTGTCACGAACCTCCCGTGAGGCCTTCCGCCGGGCAGCCCTGGTGATGCGGCGTTGGTCGCCGGAGTGGCGGGACTCGTTTCTCTATTCGGTGTCGGCCTGTTTCGCGGGAGTCACCGCCCTGATCGCCGGTATCCCGCTCTACCGGCAGTGGGGGGAGATGGCAGTCGGCCCTTATGCCGCCGCCGGGGTGTTCATGGCGGTCATCGCCTGGCGGGTGGGCCGGTCGAAGTCGACCTCGAAGTCCGGGCCGGCCGGCCCGGTCACCGGCAACGGCAACGGCAAGGTCCCGTCGGCCGAGCTCCGCCCCGACCCGTTGGGCGGGAGGTCCGCCGGGCGACCCCGACGGTGGCAGGCAGCCCGAGTCGGCACCGTCATCTTCGTGCTGGCCGGTGCCACCATCGTCCCGTTGACCATGGAGGTGATCTGGAGGTCGGAGGGGGACGCCGCTGCCCACGTGCAGCCCGAGGTGCTGGTAGTGGAGCAGGCCGGGGTGCTGGCCGACAGTGGGAAGGACCCCTACCGGCTCATCGACAAGGACGGGCACATCGTCATCCCTCAGAGCCAGATACCCGAGTACGAGCTCTATTATCCGTACCTTCCGGGGATGGTCCTGTTCGGCTTCGCCAGCGGGAGCAAGGTCGAGGCCCGCCTGTCCGATGCCCGGATCCAGTTCCTGGTATTCACGGTGATCATCGCGGTGATCGCCCTGAGCCGGCTCCGACCGCCGACCGACGCCCGTTTCCGCGCCCTCCAGGTGCTGACGGTGTTGCCCACTGCCGCGCTTCCGTTGGCCACCGGAGGCGACGACATGCCGGTGGCGGCGTTGATGCTCCTGGGCCTGGTGGCGCTGCAGCGACGAAGACCGCTGATCGCCGGACTGGCGCTCGGCGCCGCGTCGTCACTCAAGTTCACCGCCTGGCCGCTGGCGGTCCTGGCCATCTGGGTAGCGCTCGACCTCCAGCAGCGGCGCGCCATCGGCCGCTACCTCCTCGGACTGCTGGTGGTCGTCTGCCCGGTGGTGTTGCCGGTCGCCCTCAGCAACCCCTCGGCCTTCATCGACAACGTGATCCGGTTCCCACTGGGCCTGGCCGGGGTGGCGTCACCGGCGGTCAGCCCGCTGCCCGGTCACCTCTTCGTGTCCGCTTTCCCCGCCGCCCACCGGGCCTACGTGGCGATCCTGGTCGTCGGGGGTCTGGCCCTCCTGGCCCGCCATCTCATGCGGCGGCCCCCGGTCGGGGCGGCCGGCGTGGCCCGGCTGGCCGGATGGGTGATGCTGTTCGCTATCCTCTTGGCCCCGGCCACCCGGGTCGGCTACCTGCTCTACCCGATCAACCTCTTCGTGTGGTCGTGGATGCTGGGTCGGTCCGCCGATCCGGCCATCCCTGCGGACAAGACCGGCGTCCACGGGCCAGGGTTGGGAGTCGACCGCGTCGAGCCGCAGCCGGTGCTGTAGCCACCACCATCGGCGGCCGGACTACTGGTCGCTGTCCTGTTCGATGAGGACCAGGGTGAACGGCGTGACCCCCGAGGTCGTCGCCGGGGGCACAATGGCGCCGACTTCCCAGTAGTAGCCGTCGCCGCTCCCTCGTCGGGCCAGCACCTCGGTGCCGGAGACCCCGTTGGCCGAGCCCTGGCCCTGATAGAGCAGCTTCCAACCCAAGCGGGGGAGGAGGGTCTTGTAGACGTCGACCATCTGATCAGAGGACAGCCCGGTGGTGAACGAAGCCGTCCGGTCGTACTGGGTCTGGTTCTGATCGATGTTGACCCAACTGCGCCTCACGCTTCCGGTCGGGACGGCGAGGGCGGAGAGGATGTCGGCGGGTGGCTCGCTGCTGATGATGGGCTTCAGCGCAGTGGTGGCCGGGGTGAGTTGCACCCGGGTGCCGTCGGGGATCTTGATGGAGTGCACCGTGAGCACCGGGTTCCCGCCGGCGGTGAGGATGGACGCCACTATCCCGCCGACCAGAATGAAAGCGGCGATCCCGACGACGATGACGGCCGGCCCCCGGAGCGACATCCGCTGGTAGGAGCGATGCTCCGGGTCGATGCTGAGGTCGTCGTCGGGGGGTGCATCCGGCAGATCGGCCGGGGCCTGGGAGGGGGTGGTCATGGCAGCTAGCCATGCTAGTTGCGGAGGTCACGCTGACCGCCATCGCCCTGACGGGGCTGGCCACTCGGTGTCTCGGTCCGGTGCGGGGTCGGGGCCTACACTCCGGGCAGCGCCGGATCGACCATCGAGGGGGCAGCGTGGAGTCAGCAGAGCCGGATGCGAAGCGGACCGCCCTGGGCGCCGCCAGAGGGAGGCTGAGTCGGCGGACTCTGCTCGGCGGCGCCGCCCTGGGAGCCACCGGGGCGGTGCTGGCCGCCTGCGGCGGATCCTCCTCCAGTGGCACCACCACCACCTCGACGACCCGTCCGGTCGGCCGGGTCGGGGTGCCTCCGAACCCCAAGGTGGCGGTGGGGAGCGACCAGCTTCCTCAGTTCGACCACATCGTGGTGGTGATGATGGAGAACCATTCGTTCGACAACATCCTCGGCACCCTCGGCCGGGGCGATGGTCTCACCCTCGGCCCCAACGGCGGACCCCAGGCCACCAACCCCGACGGGAACGGTCATCTGGTGCACTCCTTCCACATGCCGAACGTGTGCCAACTGAAGGACAAGCCGGCCCAGAACTGGAACGCCTCCCACACCCAGTACGCCAACGGCACCAACCAGGGGTTCGTGATCAGCGACTCCGGACCGGTCGCCATGGGCTATTGGACCGACGCCGACATGCCCTTCACCAACAGCCTGGCCCGCACTTTCCCGGTGGCCGACCGGTACTTCTCCTCGGTGTTGGCCCAGACCTACCCGAACCGCCGGTACCTGATGGCCGCCACCTCGCTCGGCCAGATCACCAACACCCTGCCGAGCCCGCTCCCGCCCAATGGCACCATCTTCGACCAGCTCAACGCCCATGGGATCTCCTGGAAGAACTACTACTCGACCCTCCCCACCATTGGTATCTTCGTCTCGCTGCTGGCCAAACCGGCGATGACCGCCAACCTGGCCAACATCAAGAACTTCTACTCCGACTGCGCCTCGGGGAGCCTCCCCGCCTTCTGCATCGTGGACCCCGACTTCGAGCAGCAGTCGGAGGAGAACCCGCAGGACATCCAGTACGGGGACGCCTTTCTGGCCGGGGTGGTCAATGCGGCGATGTCCGGCCCGAAATGGTCGAAGACGCTGCTGGTGTGGTGCTATGACGAGCACGGCGGCTACTACGACCATGTGCCGCCCCCCGCCGCAGTCACCCCCGACGACATCCCCCCGACGTTGACCGTCAAAGACGTCCCCGGTCAGTTCAACCGGCTCGGCTTCCGGGTGCCGGCCGGCCTGGTCAGTCCCTATGCCAAGAAGAACTACGTGTCCCACTCGGTGTACGACCACACCTCGGTGTTGAAGTTGGTGGAGACCAAGTGGAACCTGCCGGCCATGACCCGCCGCGACGCC
The DNA here is from genome assembly GCA_036268775.1 of Acidimicrobiales bacterium. Taxonomy (GTDB): domain Bacteria; phylum Actinomycetota; class Acidimicrobiia; order Acidimicrobiales; family RAAP-2; genus DASZIT01. Next base: position 34,668 of record DATATM010000038.1, read on the forward strand.
GCCGCCAACGACCTCCTCGACATGGTCGACTTCAACGCCTCGCCGGGATTCCTCCAGCCGCCCACCCTTTCGGCGGCGGCCAACCCGGCGGTGGAGGCAGGATGCCTGACCACCGGCCCCGGGGTGATCCCGCCCCCCTCGGCGGTGACCGCCGTCAAGACCTGAGTCGGCTCGGTCACCGGAGCGCCTCGGCGACCGGGCGAGGACCAAACCGGACGGGTACGGACCTCGTCGGACCTACTTGGAAGGTCGGCGCAGCGCCTTTTTCAGCACCGCGTCGTAACCCTCCAGCCCCTCGCGATAGAGCCTCGATTCCGGTCCGGAGGCGATGCCCACCCGCTCGGGAATTACTCCCCAGATCGGGACCTTCTCGGCGGTCCACCAGTCGATGGTCTCGGCCAGGTCGTTGGTCCCGAGCCGGGCGGCACAGATGACCACCCCGAACGGCGTCCGCTTCGGCACGATCTCCAGGGTGGCCGCCACCCGGGTGAACTCCACCCCGCCGGCCCGGGTGGGAATCACCACCGCATCCGCCCCGCCGATGGCCGCCCGGACGATCCGCTCGTCGCCCGGGGGGGTGTCCACCACCGTCAGCCCCTCGGTCTTGGACATGGCCCGGACCACGGTCCGCTCCGACGGCCCCTCGACCAACTCCACTCCCTCGATCGGGCTGGCCTCCAACCACTCCGCCGCCGATGCCTGCCGGTCGGCGTCGACCAGCACCACCGGGTCGTAACCCCGCTCCACCGCGGCGGCGGCCAGATAGATGGTGGTGGTGGTCTTCCCCACCCCGCCTTTGACGTTGCTGACAACGATGTTCATAGGTGCGATGATCGCACATCCGGGTCCTACGCTGGGCGGTCGATCCGAGAGTCGGCTAGGCCGTGGGAGCGGACCTCCGCAGGGCTACCCGGGCGACGAGTCGAGGGCGATGGCGGCCCGGGTGGAGGCGACCGCCGCGCTGACGGCAATGGCCAGAATCCCCCATCGAGCCCGCCGGGGGAGGTGGCGGAAGGCCACCACGGTGGACACCGCATCGACGATGTCGGCGACGCCGCCCAATGCCACCCAGGGCCGGCCTTCGGCGTCCGACACCGATAGCCCCCGGAGGGTGCCGATCCCGAGCACCAGGTCCCGGCCGCCCATCGCCCGAGCCAGGAGCCGGGCCGGGACGTCGCCACCCACGTCGCCCACCCAGGGTCGAGCCACCAACGAGGGCGTGACCACCGCGGCTGCCCCGACGCCCACCCGGCCCCAGGCGACCAGTCGGGCGAAGGTTCGGTACACGTCGTTGTTCATGCCGACACGCTATGCGGGTGCGGCGGGGACGGTGAAGGTGGGCTATCGCTGGGCCGCCGCAGAAGGTATTTCGGCCCATTTCGGCCTCTCTGGGAACCCAATCGACCACTTTCAGTAGCGCTTCTCAGGGTGGAATGGGAAAGTACCAGGTCACGCCGGTTTACATTTGAGTGACGATCCTTCAGACTGTCCCAAGCGACGACGTCTGCGCAGGCAGCGTCGACAGGAGGGGGTATCCGGCTCCGGCCGGATGCAGGTTCCTGTGGGACAAGGGGGGGAGCGGCCGGGTCATTGCGACCCGGCCGCTGTCGTCTCCCGACCGGGTTCTCCCCGGGATGTCGACGGGGGATACTGCATCAGTGGGAGCCGGTCAGTCGGATCCACCGAAATGGTCGAGGGGCCCGTGGCCTTTGCCCAGCCGCCAGTTCGCCGCGCCGACCAGCGCCCGGTGGACGTAGGCCTTGGCCTCGGTCACCGCCGAGACCACCTCGGATCTGGAGGCCAGGTTGGCGGCGATGGCCGCCGACAGGGAGCACCCGGTGCCGTGGGTGTTCGGGGTGTCCACCCAATCGGCGGTCAGCACCGTCGCGGTGGTCCCGTCGTAGAGCACGTCGGGAACCGCCGCCGCCGCCGGCATCCCCGGAGACGGCTCGACCCCGGTCAGGTGCCCTCCCTTGACCAGCACCCAGTCCGGCCCCATGGCGTGGAGGCGGCGGGCGACCGCGGTCATGGCTTCCATGTCGGTGAGGGTGGCGGGGTCGATGCCGCTGAGGAGGGCCGCCTCCCACAAGTTGGGAGTGACCACCATCGCGAAGGGAAACAGAAGCTCCCGGTAGGCGGCCACCCCTCCGTCGTCGAGCAAGGGCTGGCCGGAGGAGGACACCATCACCGGGTCCACCACCAGGTTGGGCAGATCCCCCGAGTTCGCATGGCGGCCGACCACCGCGATGGTCTCGACGTTGCCGAGCATGCCGGTCTTGGTGGCGGCAACCGGCAGATCGGCCAGCACCGTCTCGATCTGCCGCTCCACGAAGGCGGCGGGGATGGGGTGCACGCCGTCCACTCTGGCGGTGTTCTGGGCGGTGACCGCGGTGATGACGGTCACCCCGAAGACCCCGAGGGCGCTCATGGTCTTGAGGTCGGCCTGGATCCCGGCCCCGGCGCCGGAGTCGGACCCGGCGATGGTGAGCGCCACCGGTGGCTGGTCGGTCACTGGTCCGTCATTGGTCGATCATGCCGACGAACGGGCTCGAGGCCTTGGCGTGCAGCCGGCGGGGAATCCTGCCGGCTGCACGAGCCCGTCGACCGGCGGCCACCCCCTCCCGGACCGCCAGGGCCATCGCCCCCGGGTGGTGGGCCCGGGTGATGGCCGAGGCCACCAGCACGGCGTCGCAACCCAGCTCCATGGCCACACAGGCATCGGAGGCGGTGCCGATGCCGGCATCCAGGATCACCGGGACGCCGGCCTGCTCGACGATGAGTTGGATGTTGTGCGGGTTGACAATGCCCAGCCCGCTGCCGATGGGGGAGCCGAGGGGCATCACCGCCGCGCAGCCCACCTGCTCGAGCCGACGGGCCATGATCGGATCGTCATTGGTGTAGGGAAGGACGACGAACCCTTCCTCCACCAATTCCTCGGCGGCGGCCAGCAGCTCCACCGGGTCGGGGAGGAGGGTGAGGTCATCGCCGATCACCTCGAGCTTGAGCCAGTCGGTCTCGAACGCTTCGCGGGCCAACTTCGCCGTCAGAACCGCCTCGGAGGCGGTGAAGCAGCCGGCGGTGTTGGGCAGCACTCTGACCCCGTGCCCATCCAACAGGTCGATCAGGGAGTGGCGGATGGTGGGATCGACCCGGCGCACGGCCACCGTCGCCATCGAGGTCCCCGAGGCCACCAGCGCCTCGGCGAACGCCTCGGGGCTGGACATGCCCCCGGACCCGAGGATGAGCCGGGAGGCGAGGGTCTCGCCGGCCACCACCAAGGCGTCGTCGGCGATGTCGGGTGACGATCGGTCGAGGGTATCCATCGGTTCCACGGTACCGGGGCGGCTCACCCCCCGGCGACGGCGGTGACGATCTCGATGCGATCGCCGAGGACCAGCCGGGTGTCGCCCCACTGGCTCTTGGGCACCACCTCCCCGTTCCGGGAGACCGCCACCCCTTTGGGCGAGGGGCACCAGGATCCGACCAGGTCGGCCACCGTCGCCTCCGGGTCCCCGTCCCAGTCGGACCCGTTGACCTGCACGACGCTCATGTCCGGACCCGGGCCCGACGGGAGAGCCCCGGACCTGGAGGGGGGTCGAACCGTTCGGGACCGAACGGCGCCAGCACCCCACTCACCGGGTCGCCCTCCAGCAGGGAGACCACCGCATCGGCGGTGATCGGGGCCAGCAGGATCCCGTTGCGGTAGTGGCCGGTGGCCATGAACAGCCCCGGCATCGCCGTTGCCCCGACAATGGGGGCATTGTCCGGCGATCCCGGGCGCAGGCCGGTGGTGGTCTCCACCAACTCGTACTCGTCGAGGGCGGGGACCACCGCCCGGGCGTCGCGGAGCAGGTCGTGCACCGACCCGACCTGGACGGTGAGGTCGAACCCCTTCTCCTCCACGGTGGCCCCGATCACCACGCTGCCATCGCCCCGGGGGACCAGGTAACAGGTCCTCCCGTGGACCAGGCCCCGGACGATGCGGGTCAGCCGCGGGGCCCCGCTCGACGCCTGGGCCCGGATGGTCAGTCCCTTCACCGGCCGCACCGGCGGGACCAGGGAGTGGGGGAGGCCGAGCCGCCCCGACCAGCAGCCGGCGGCGATGACCACCGCCCCGGCATCGACGGTGTCGCCCCCGACGAGGGACACCCCGGTCGCCCGACCGTTCCCCGATGTCACTGCCGACACTTCGGCGTCCACCCTCACCACCCCGGCGCGGTCACCGGCGGCCAGCAACGCCTCGACCAGCAGGCGGTTGTCGACCTGATGATCGTCGGGGAACTCGGCGCCACCCCCGATGCCGGGGGAGAGGAGGGGCTCCAGGGCCCGGCACTCCCGGGCCGAGAGCCTCCGGGGGGCGAGCCCGAGGGCCAACTGGTACTCGAGGACGTCATCGACCACCCGGCGGTCCGAGGGGTCGACGGCAGCCAGGACGGTGCCGGAGGGGAGGTAGCCGACCGGGCGGCCGGAGGCCTTCTCCAGATCCAGGGCGAAGGCGGGCCACTGACGGGCGGCGGCCAGGTTGGCCCGGGCGAGGGCCTCCTCGCCGAAATGGGCCTCGCCGACCGGGCCCAGCATGCCGGCCGCCGCCCAGGTGGCGCCGTGTCCGGGCTGCGGATCCACCACCGTCACCACCAAACCGGCGGCAGCCGCCCGCCAGGCGATGGCAAGGCCGATCACCCCGGCCCCCACCACCACGGCGTCCAGACGGTCGGGATCGGGCATCTCCCCATGGTACGGGCAAGATGTGGCCGGATTGGACGGCCCACGGTGTACGATGCTTGGACCGCAGATGGGCCAGCGTCGTCCCGAGCGAAGAAGATTGACACTCCCATGGAGCGACCCGATGACGACCTTGCCCGGCACCTTCGCCGACCCAACTTTTGGTACCCCGGTGGCACTGCGGGGAGCTTCGCGGCCTGAGGGCCTGGCGCCGAGTGCCCCCACCGACGGCCTCTACGACCCCCGCTTCGAGCACGACGCCTGCGGGATCGCCCTGGTGGCCGACCTCCACGGCCGACCCTCCCACGAACTGGTCCGCCGGGCCATCACCGCGCTGGAGCATCTCGCCCACCGGGGGGCGACCGGCAGCGAGGAGGACAGCGGGGACGGGGCCGGCATCCTCCTCCAGGTCCCCCACGGCTTCTACCGGGAGGTGGTCGGGTTCGACCTCCCCGAGGCGGGCCACTACGCCACCGGGATCGCCTTCCTCTCCCGGGATCCCTCGGAGGCGGCCAAGGCCCGGATCGGGATCGAGCAGCTGGCGGACGAGGAGGGCCTCACCGTCCTCGGTTGGCGGGAGGTCCCCTTCAACGACGCCCCTCTCGGCTCGGTGGCCCGCGGGGACATGCCCTCCATGCACCAGGTGTTCGTGGCCCCGGCCCCGGGCACGGTGCTGACCAGCGACGACCCCGCCCTCGGCATCGACCGGCTCACCTTCGTGCTCCGAAAACGGGCCGAACATCACATCGATGACTGCTACTTCGCCTCCCTGTCGGCCCGGACCGTCAACTACAAGGGGATGCTCACTTCCCACCAGCTGGCCGAGTTCTACCCCGACCTCTCCGACCCCCGGGTGGAGAGCGGGCTGGCGCTGGTCCACTCCCGGTTCTCCACCAACACCTTTCCGTCGTGGATGCTGGCCCACCCCTACCGGTACCTGGCCCACAACGGCGAGATCAACACCCTGGCCGGCAACCGCAACTGGATGCGGGCCCGGGAAGCGCTGTGTGCCACCGACCTCATCCCCGGCATCGACCGCGCCTTCCCCATCCTCACCAATGGGGCTAGCGACTCGGCCTCCTTCGACGAGGTCCTCGAGCTCCTCCACCTCGGGGGGCGACCCCTCCCCCACGCGGTGTTGATGATGATCCCCGAAGCCTGGGAGAACCACCGGGCCATGGACCCCGCCCGGCGGGCCTTCTACCGGTACCACTCCTCGCTGATGGAGCCGTGGGACGGCCCGGCGGCGGTCGCCTTCACCGACGGATGCGTCATCGGGGCGGTTTTGGACCGGAACGGCCTCCGTCCGGCCCGGTACTGGGTCACCGACGACGGCCTGGTGGTGCTGGCCAGCGAAGTCGGCGTCCTCGACGTGCCCTCCTCCAAGGTGGTCCGGAAGGGCCGGCTCCAGCCCGGGCGGATGTTCCTGGTGGACACGGTGGCCGGGAAGATCATCGACGACGAGGAGATCAAGTCGGCGCTGGCCGACGAGCAGCCCTACGCCAAGTGGCTGGAGGAGGGCCAGATCGATCTCGACGACCTGCCCCCCAAGACGATGCTCACCCCTCAGCACGCCTCGGTGATCGGCCGCCAACGGGTGTTCGGCTACACCAACGAGGAGCTCCGGCTGATCATCGGTCCGATGGCCAAGTCCGGGGCCGAGCCGATCGGCTCGATGGGCACCGACGCCGCCATCGCGGTGCTGTCCGACCGACCCCGGCTGCTCTACGACTACTTCACCCAGTTGTTCGCCCAGGTGACCAACCCGCCGCTCGACGCCATCCGGGAGGAGCTGGTGACCTCGCTGGCCTCCACCCTCGGGCCGGAGTCGAACCTGTTGGAGCCGACCGCCGCCTCCTGCCGGCAGATCGTTCTGCCGATGCCGGTCATCGACAATGACGACCTGGCCAAGTTGCTCTACATCAACGAGGACGGCCAGACCCCCGGCTACCGGGCCTTCGCCGTCGACGGCCTCTTCGAGGTGGCCCGGGGCGGGGCGGGACTGAAAGACGCCATCGAGGACGTGCGCTTCCGGGTCAGCGTGGCCATCGCCGAGGGCGCCGACATCATCGTGCTCTCCGACCGGAACTCCACCCGCGAGTACGCCCCCATCCCCTCGCTGCTGATGGTCTCCGCCGTGCACCATCACCTGGTCCGGGAAAAGACCCGCACCCAGGTGGGTCTGGTGATCGAATCGGGGGACGCCCGCGAGGTGCACCATATGGCCCTGCTGAAGGGGTTCGGGGCCGCGGCCATCAACCCGTATCTGGCCTTCGAAACCATCGACGACATGATCGCCTCCGGCCTGCTGACCGGGGTCACCCCCCGCCAGGCCCAGCGCAACTACATCAAGGCGGCGTCCAAGGGGATCGTCAAGGTGATGTCGAAGATGGGGATCTCCACGGTTGCGTCCTACACCGGCGCCCAGGCGTTCGAGGCGGTGGGCCTGGCTCACGATGTCATCGACGAGTACTTCATCGGGACGGTGTCCCGCATCGGCGGGGTCGGCCTCGACGTCCTGGCCGAAGAGGTCGCCGCCCGCCACCGCCTCCTCCACTTGGACCGGCCGACCGAGTTGGCCCACCGGGACCGGGAGGGCGGTGGCGAGTACCAGTGGCGCCGGGAGGGCGAGGTCCACCTCTTCACCCCGAAGACCGTCTTCAAGCTGCAGCACGCCACCCGGTCCAAGCGGTACGAAGTGTTCAAGGAGTACACCAAGGCGGTCGACGACCAATCGACCAAGCTGGCCACCCTCCGCGGCCTTCTCCGGCTTAAGGCTGACGCCGGGACGGCCATCCCCATCGCGGAGGTCGAGCCCATCTCTGCCATCCTCAAGCGGTTCTCCACCGGGGCGATGTCCTACGGCTCCATCTCCGCCGAGGCCCACGAGACCCTCGCCATCGCCATGAACCGGCTGGGTGGCCGGTCCAACACCGGCGAAGGCGGGGAGGATGCCGAGCGCTTCACCCCCGACGCCAACGGGGACCTCCGCCGGAGTGCCATCAAACAGGTGGCCTCAGGCCGGTTCGGGGTCACCTCCGAGTACCTGGTCAACTCCGATGACATCCAGATCAAGATCGCCCAGGGGGCCAAGCCGGGGGAGGGAGGCCAGCTTCCGGGGCACAAGGTGTACCCCTGGATCGCCAAGACCCGCTTCTCGACGCCGGGGGTGGGACTGATCTCGCCGCCGCCCCATCACGACATCTACTCCATCGAGGACATCGCCCAGCTCATCCACGACCTGAAGTCGGCCAACCCGCGGGCCCGCATCCACGTGAAGCTGGTGGCGGAGGTGGGGGTGGGCACGGTGGCGGCCGGAGTGGCCAAGGCCCACTCCGACGTGGTGCTGATCTCCGGGCACGACGGGGGCACCGGGGCCACCCCGCTGACCTCCCAGAAGCACGCCGGCATCCCCTGGGAGCTGGGCCTGGCCGAGACCCAGCAGACCTTGTTGGCCAACGGGCTCCGGGACCGGATCGTGGTCCAGGTGGACGGCCAGATGAAGACGGGACGGGACGTGGTGGTCGGTGCCCTCCTCGGCGGGGAGGAATTCGGCTTCGCCACCGCCCCCCTGGTGGTGTCCGGCTGCATCATGATGCGGGTCTGCCACCTCGACACCTGCCCGGTCGGGATCGCCACCCAGAACCCCGAGCTCCGGAAGAAGTTCGCCGGCACCCCCGAGTTCGTGGAGACCTTCTTCGAGTACATCGCCGAGGAGGTCCGGGAGCACCTGGCCGCGCTCGGGCTGCGCTCGGTGGAGGAAGCCATCGGCCGGGTCGACCTCCTCGACGCCGAGGCGGCCATCACCCACTGGAAGGCGGCCGGCCTCGACCTGGCCCCGATCCTGGTGGAGCCGGAACTTCCGGAAGGGGCGGTGCGCCACTGCATCCAGGAACAGGACCATGGGCTCGACCGCGCCCTCGACCATTCCTTCCTGGAGGCCTGTCGCCCGGCCATCGAGAACGGCACCCGGGTCACCGCCGAGCAGGAAGTCACCAACGTGGACCGCACCGTCGGGACCTTGCTGGGCTACGAGATCACCCGGCGGTATGGCGGGGTGGGACTCCCCGACGGCACCATCGACCTCACCTTCCGCGGCTCGGCTGGGCAGAGTTTCGGGGCCTTCGTGCCGAAGGGCGTGACCATGCGGTTGTTCGGCGATGCCAACGACTATCTGGGGAAGGGGCTGTCGGGCGGACGGATCATCGTCCGGCCCCCGGAGGACTCGCCCTTCGCCGCCGAGGAGAACATCGTGGCCGGCAACGTCATCCTCTACGGTGCCACCGCCGGAGAGGTCTTCCTCCGCGGTCAGGTGGGGGAGCGGTTCTGCGTCCGCAACTCCGGGGCGGTGGCGGTGGTGGAGGGCGTGGGCGATCACGGCTGCGAGTACATGACCGGCGGCCGGGTGGTGGTGCTCGGCCCGACCGGGCGCAACTTCGGCGCCGGCATGTCCGGGGGGATGGCCTTCGTCTATGACACCTCCGACGAGCTCGGGCGCCAGTACAACCCGGACATGGTCGACCTCGAGCCGGTGTCCGCCGATGACCGCACCTGGCTGAAGGATCGGATCGCCATGCACCTGGAGGAGACCGGGTCGGAAGTGGCCAAGACCATCCTGGCCGACTGGATCGGCAACTCCGAGCAGTTCGTCAAGGTGATGCCCAAGGACTACCGCCGGGTGCTGGAAGCCACCGAGAAGGCGGTGGCCGAAGGCCGATCGGTTGACGAAGCCGTCATGCAGGTGTCCCGTGGGTGACATCACCGGGTTCATGACCTACGACCGGGAGCTGCCCAGCCGGCGGCCGGTCCATGTGCGTCTGCGCGACTGGAAAGAGGTCTACGAGCCGTTCCCGGTCGAGGATGCCCAGCATCAGGGGGCCCGGTGCATGGACTGCGGGATCCCCTTCTGCCACGAGGGCTGCCCATTGGGCAACCTGATCCCGGAGTGGAACGACCTGGTCTACCGGGGCGACTGGGATGAGGCCATCCAGAGGCTCCACGCCACCAACAACTTCCCCGAGTTCACCGGGAGGCTCTGCCCGGCCCCCTGCGAAGGCTCCTGCGTGCTCGGCATCAACGACGATCCGGTGACCATCGAGCGGATTGAGTACGAGATCGCCGAGCGGGCCTGGTCGGAAGGCTGGGTGACCCCGGTCAAGGCTTCCACCCCCACCGGCAAGCGGGTAGCCGTCGTCGGGTCCGGACCATCGGGGATGGCGGTGGCCCAGCAGCTGGCCCGGGCCGGCCACACCTCGGTGGTCTTCGAGCGGGCCGAGAAGCCGGGCGGGCTGCTCCGCTACGGGATCCCCGAGTTCAAGATGGAGAAGGCGGTCCTCGACCGCCGGCTCGAGCAGTTGGAGGACGAGGGCATCGAGTTCCGGTGCGGCGTGTCGGTGGGCCAGCCGGCCCCCGAGGTGTCGGGATCGGCGGCCGGTCTCCCCGGGGCGGCGGCCCCCGACGTCACCGTGATCAGCGCCCAGTCGCTGGTCGACGAGTTCGACGCGGTGGTGCTGGCCGGCGGAGCCACCCTCCCTCGCGACCTGCCGGTCCCCGGCCGGGAGTTGGGCGGTATCCATCTGGCCATGGAGTACCTCAAGCCCTCCAACCTGGTCCAGGAGGGACGGCTGGACAGATCGCCCATCTCTGCGGAGGGCAAGCACGTGGTCATCATCGGCGGTGGGGATACCGGCGCCGACTGCCTGGGCACCGTGCACCGCGAGGGGGCACTGGCAGTCCATCAGCTGGAGATCATGCCCGAGCCCCCGAGGGACCGTGGCGGGAACAACCCGTGGCCGACCTGGCCACTCATCCTCCGGACCTCGGCGGCTCACGAGGAGGGCGGGGAGCGGCTGTTCGCGGTGACCACGGTGGAGTGTCTCGGCGACGAGGACGGGAACGTCCGGGCCCTGCGGGGCGAAGAAGTGGAGTTGGCCTACAACGAGCAGGGACATCCGGCCTTCGAGCCGATCCCCGGCTCCGGGTTCGAGCTCCAGTGCGAACTGGTGCTGCTGGCCATGGGCTTCCTCGGCACCGAGCCCACCGGGGTGGTCGCCGACTTGGGCATCGAGCTGAATGCCCGCGGCAGCGTGGTGGCTGACTCCTCCTGGTCGACCAACGTCGAGGGGGTCTTCGTCTGCGGCGACATGACCCGCGGCCAGAGCCTCATCGTCTGGGCCATCGCCGAAGGGCGGTCGGCGGCATCGGCGGTCGACCGCTACCTGATGGGCCAGACCGTTCTGCCGGCGCCGATCCATCCTGGCCAGCTGGCCATCCGCTAGCCCGGCTAGCCACCGGGGCGGGTGGCGCCGACGAAGCCGGACCAGTCGGCGTTGTCGAAGCGGACCAGCTCCCCGGTATCGGGCGCATCGATCATTTCGCCACCACCCACATAGAGTCCGACGTGGTCGACCGACGACGGTCCGTCGCCGAAGAAGACGAGGTCACCCGGCGCCACCGCGCTGCCACCCGCCACTGACGGTCCGGCGTCGAACTGGTCCTGGGCCACCCGGGGGAGGTTGACCCCGCCCTGCTGGAAGGCAGCCTGGACCAGGCCGGAGCAGTCGAAGCCGCCGTTCCCGGTGCCACCCCACAGGTAGGGGGTGTTCAGCTGCTGGGCGGCGAAGGAGAGGGCGGCCACCACCGTGCCGGTGGCCTGCGGCGCGTCCCCGAAGGCCAGGGCGAGGGTGAGGACGGTGTTCACATAGACATCCGAATGGTTGTAGTCGGCGACGGCGGCGCTCAGGGTGGCCGGCGATCCGGCCCCGTTGGCACAGAGCATGGCGGTGGCCGAATACACCGCGTCGATCGGGTCGTAGGGCGATGCTGGCGAGGCTCCCGAGGGACCCACCGTCCCGTAGGCCGCGAAGGAGGCCGGCTCGAACTGCATCGGGCCCTCGGCCCCGGCGCTGTTGGCTCCCGACCACACGCCGGGGGCGTTCGACTGGCCACTCCCGGTCTCGACCGTCCCGATGGCGGCCAGCACCGGCCAGGACAAGCCGGGACAGGAGCCGGCGGCCTGCTGGTAGAGGGAGAGCCAGCCCGCCGGAATCGCCGGCCCCGGGCGGGTGCCGCCCGCCCCGGGACTCCCGCTCGTCACCGTGCCCGAGGCGGTTCCACTCGAGCCGGTGAGACCTCCGGCCAGCCCCGATCCTTGGCCCATCACCACGGTGACCACCACCATTGTCACCGCCATCAGGGCGGCCAGCAGTCCGCCCAATACCACCAGTGCCTTGCCCATTGCGGATGCCTCCGCCCTCGATTGCCCGACGGGGTGAGCGGCCGGGCTCAGAGGGAGGGTGCCGCCAGGGCGGGCCACCTCCGTAGCTCTTCGCAGTAGACCATCGCCGGCGACGCCGATCAAGGGTCGGCCGCCAATTGCTGTTCTCGTTGGACATCCGTCCTGGTCCGGCCCCTTGGCATCCGGATAGGTAGGCTCCACCACAGGCACCCATCACGTTCAGAGGAGGTCCACCCCTTGCTCAGCACCATGCAGGACGCACCGCTACTTGTCAGCGGCATTTTGCGGCACGGCCAGGAGGTCTACGGCGAAAGCTCGGTCCTGACCATCACCGGGCCGAACGGCGAAGCCTCCGAGGCCAGCTTCTCCGAGGTGGCCGAGCGGTCGGAACGGCTGGCCGCCGCCCTCGCCCGGTTGGGCATCGGCGACAGCGACCGGGTCGGCACCTTCCTCTGGAACAACCAGACCCACCTGGAGGCCTATCTGGGCATCCCGGCCATGGGGGCGGTGATGCACACCCTGAACATCCGGCTCTTCCCCGAGCAGCTGGTCTACGTGGTCAACCACGCCGAGGACAAGGCGATCATCGTGGATGCCTCCCTGATCCCGCTGCTCGGCCGGGTCCGCGACCAACTCAGCACCGTGAAGCACATCATCGTCGTCGGCGACGGCGACACCGATGCGTTGGGAGACACCTTCGAGTACGACGAGCTGCTGGGGGCGGAGGAGCCGGGCTACCACTGGCCGGAACTGGACGAGCGGCAAGCCGCCGCCATGTGTTACACCTCCGGCACCACCGGGAACCCGAAGGGCGTGGCCTACAGCCACCGGTCCACTTTCCTCCATTCGATGGCCATCACCTCTTCGTCATCACTGGGCATCAACGAGCAGGATCGGGTGCTGTCCATCGTCCCGATGTTCCACGCCAACGCCTGGGGCACCCCTTACGGCGCCTTCCTGACCGGCGCCGACATGGTGATGCCCCAGCAGTTCCTCCAGGCTGCCCCGCTGGCCGCCATGATCCAACGCCACCGGCCGACCCTCTCCGCCGGGGTACCCACCATCTGGAACGACCTCATGCGCTACGCCGAATCCAACCAGGTCGACCTGTCCTCCCTCCGGGCGGTGACCGTCGGGGGGGCGGCGGTACCCCGCCATCTCATCGAGCAGTTCGAGAAGCAGTTCGGGATCAACATGATCCAGGGCTGGGGGATGACCGAAACCAGCCCGCTCTGCGCGCTGGCCATCCCGCCGAAGGGCACCCCGCCGGAGGAGGAGATGGATTGGCGGGCCAAGACCGGGCGCATCGTCCCCGGCGTCGAGATCCGGATCTGCGCGGAGGACGGCACCGTCCTTCCTCGTGACGGGGAGACGGTGGGGGAGTTCGAGGTGCGGGGGCCCTGGATCGCTTCCTCCTACTACGGGGACCCGAGCCCGGAGCGGTTCCACGACGGCTGGCTCCGGACCGGTGATGTCGGCTCGCTGGACAACAAGGGTTTCATGCAGATCAGCGACCGCACCAAGGACGTCATCAAGTCGGGGGGCGAATGGATCTCTTCGGTGGAGCTGGAGAACGAGGTAATGGCCAACGCCGGCGTGTTCGAAGCCGCAGTGGTGGCGGTGCCCGACCCGAAGTGGAGCGAACGCCCGCTGGTGGCGGTGGTCCGGGGCGAGGGCTCCAAGGTCACTGCCGAAGAGTTGGTGGAGCACCTCGACGGTCGGGTATCGAAGTGGTGGGTACCGGAGCGGTGGACCTTCATCGACGAGTTGCCCAAGACCAGCGTGGGCAAATTCGACAAGAAGGTCATCCGGGCCGACTATGCCGACGGGAAACTCGAGGTCATCGAACTCGAGCTCCCGAGCTCACGTCCGGAGAAGTGAGCGACGACACCCGGGCCGTCGCCGATCAGTTGGAGGTGATATCGGCCACGCTGGCCGATATCGCCCTCCACCGGCTCTGGCGTGCCTCCGAGTCCCTCCAGGCCGGGGAGTCCCCGGATCCGGCGTTGGTGGCCGAGGAGAAGCGGATCACCCGGGCCCGCCGGGCAGTGGAGAAGGCAGCCCAGTTGCTGGCCGGCCCGCCGGGTACGCCGTCGACAGCCGGACCGATCGACGACACCTAGGTCGGACCCCGCGGCGACTGAGTGGTGTGAAGGGGATCGAATTTGGGTTCCGTCAGTCCTCCTGCCAACACCGATAGGTTGATCCGGTGGCTGCCATCCTGATCGCCATACCGGAACTCGATTTCGATCCCACCGAAGTGGCCGTGAGCTGGAAGGTGCTCTCCGATCTGGGCCACGACGTGCGCTTTGCCACTCCGGAGGCGGCCCCGGCCCGGGCCGACGAACTGATGGTCACCGGCCAGGGGCTGGATCCGTGGGGCTTCCTTCCTGGCCTTTCCCAGCTGGTCGGGGTTGGACGCTTCCTCCGGGCCGACACCGTGGGGCGGTCGGCCTATGCCGAGCTTCTACGGGCCCCCGCCTTCACCCAGCCGATTGCCTGGGCCGACATCGACAGTGATTTCGACGGGCTGCTGCTGCCCGGCGGCCACCGGGCCCGAGGCATGCGTCAGTACCTCGAAAGCACCGTCCTCCAGGAGGTCGTCGTCAGTGCCTTCCGGGAAGGAAAGCCGGTGGCCGCCATCTGTCACGGGGTGTTGCTGGCCGCTCGCAGCGTCGATCCGGCGACCGGTCGCTCGGTGCTCTACGGGCGGAAGACCACCGCCCTCACGTGGGCCCTCGAACGCCGGGCCTGGAGCCTGGCTCGGATCAGCCGGTTCTGGGATCCCGGCTACTACCGGACCTACCGCGAGGAGCCGGGCCAGTCGGTCGGGTTCATGTCGGTGCAACAGGAGGTCACCCGAGCCCTCGCCTGTCCGGAGGATTTCCTCGACGTCGTCCCCGGCACCCCCGACGCCGGCCTGAAATCCAGCGGTCGATGTCGAGACACTGCCAATGACGAACGGCCCGCCTTCATTGTCGAGGACGGGACCTACATCTCGGCGCGCTGGCCGGGCGATGCCCACACCTTCGCCAAGCGGTTCTCGGCGGTGTTGTGAGGGCGGAAGCGAGGTGACGCGAAAGCGCCCGTCCCACAAGCTGACGGGGATCGGGCGCTTTGCTTCATTTGTATTCCGAGGACGAGTCGCTTGGAGAAATGGCACCAAGAGGAGCATTCTTGCTCCTTGCCGTTGCAACGCTCCTGCTTCGAGCCGCTTGCCTGTATGTCACTTGGGCCTACCGGGATGGCTCCCGTACAATCCGCCGCGATCCATACTCAGGATGGGTCACCTTGCCGGTCTCGCATAGGCGCCTCCTTTCGGACCTTGCCGGTCCTCATCGCTACTCTGATTCTATCCGGGAGGCGGCTGGGTGGAAAGGGTCGAAAAGACCCCCTGGTCAACCCCCGGACGAACGCTGAGGGCCCTCGACCCGGCGGGCAGGGGGCGGTTCGCACGCCGGAAGGGGCAACCCCTCTAGGGTGCGATCATGGTGCGTCCTGGAAACTGGACCAGACCTGCGGGTGCAAGTCCCGTCTGGGTAATCGCCGGAGAGCCCAGTAGCAGACCCCGGTCCGTCGGAGAGATCCGGCGGGCTGAGCGGGGTGTCAAAAGCCTCTTCGGAGGGAGCAAGT
>DATATM010000039.1:0-129462 GCA_036268775.1 Acidimicrobiales bacterium
ACTATCCGATACCCGAAGGCAGCGTAACCATGTCCAGACGATCGTCGGTGAGCTGTATGCGGGAAAACCGCACGTACAGATCGAAAGGGGGATGGGGAACCAGGCTCGCACTGCGAGTACTGCGCCCCTGACTACCAATGACCAAATGGACCCCGGCAGACATCCCCGACCAGAGCGGTCGCACCCACGTGGTGACCGGAGCCAACAGCGGGCTCGGCCAGGTGATCGCCACCGAACTCGCCCGCGCCGGTGCCAACGTCGTCGTCGCCTGTCGTGACACCGCCAAGGGCGAACGGGCGGCGTCGGCCATGCCCGGCAACGTCGAGGTCCGTCATCTCGACCTCTCCGACCTGAGCTCGGTGCGGGCATTCGCCGCCGGAATGGGAGACATCGCGGTGCTGGTCAACAACGCCGGGGTGATGGCCACCCCGAAAGGTCAGACCAAGGATGGATTCGAACTGCAGATCGGGACCAACCATCTCGGCCACTTCGCCCTCACCGGGCTGTTGCTCGGCCGGATTGCCGACCGGGTGGTCTCCATGTCCAGTTTCGCCCATCGGATGGGACGGATCGATCTCGATGATCTCAACTGGGAGCGCCGCCGGTATCAGCGGTGGAGCGCCTACGGTCAATCGAAACTGGCCAACCTGCAGTTCACCTACGAGCTCCAGCGTCAGCTCACCGCGGCCGGGTCCAACCGCAAGGCGCTGGCGTCCCACCCCGGCTATGCGGCGACCAACCTGCAGTCCCACACCGATTCCATTCAGGACGCGGTGATGGGCATCACCAACCGCCTGTTCGCCCAGACTGCGGAGATGGGAGCCCTGCCGGCCCTCTACGCCGCCACCTTTCCTTCGATTCCGGGTGGCTCCTATGTCGGTCCCGACGGAGCCCTCGAGCAACGGGGCCACCCGAAGATCGTCAAGTCCTCCAAGCGCTCCTACGACGAGGCGACCGCCGCCGGACTCTGGAAATTGTCGGAAGAGCTCACCGGAGTCACCTTCAAAGACCTCTGAGTCCGCACTCGCGACTCGACTCCCGACTACCGGCCGGTCTCGCCGTCGATGAGCTCGCGGAGAATGTCGGCATGGCCGGCATGTCGGGCCGTCTCCTCGAGCAGGTGCATCAACACCCAGCGGAGGTTGGCCGGGGCTCCGTCACCGATGGCCCGGCAGGGCTGGTCAAGGCTCGACGCCGAAGCCACCACCGCGTCGACCCGCGCCCAGTTCGTCCGATAGGCGTCGACGGCGGCGGCCAGGGTGTCTTCCGAGCCAACGGACTCGTCGGGAAGGGCGTCATCCCGGCCGGCGAAGCGCTGCAAGATCCAGAGGGACTCGGCATGGGCCAGGTGCTTCGTCAGCCACAGCAGGGTGGTGCCGCTGCTGACCGGCGAGGTGCGGGCCGCCTCTTCGTCGACCCCGCTGACCTTCCGGACCAGCGAATCGCGCTGGAACTGCAGCAGCTCCTGGAGGGTCTCCCGCTCATCCCCGTCGGTGCGAGGGGGTTTCTGGTCCGGCACGCCTCGACCCGCTATCCGGCCGAGGCCCCGGCCCCGGTGCACTCATTCAGGGCGTTGATCAGCTGGCGGAGCCGCCCGTAGTGCATCCGGTCGAAGCGGAGGGCCAGCCGGGGCTGATCCAGATGATCATTGTCGGCCCGCTCCGGCGAGAGGGGCTTGGTGGCCCGGATCCTGCCCTCCACGATGTCGCCGAACCGTTGGTTGAGGCTGGCCAACTCGGCCTTGTCCGGGGCCACCAGCAACCGGATCACCAACAGGTCGCCGACCCATCGGGCTGACTGGTAGTTGCGGTAGAAGCCGAGCAACTCGTCGGTGGCTACGGTGATGTCGTCGGTAATGATGAACAACGACCGGTCGTCGTCGGAGATCAGCCCTCTCGGGGCGACCTGCTCATCGAGAAACCGGTCCCAGCCGGACCAGAAGGTGTCGGCGGGGATGTCCAGCAGCACCACCGGCGCCGGTTCGGCCTTCCCGGTCTGCAGCAAGGTGAGGAGCTCGAAGGCCTCATCCAGGGTGCCGAACCCTCCGGGCAGGGCCACGAAGCCATCGGACTCTTTGATGAGCATCAGCTTCCGGGTGAAGAAGTACCGCATCTCCACCAGTTTCGGGTCCTGGGCGATGAAGGCGTTGGCCCCCTGCTCGAAGGGAAGCCGGATGTTGACCCCGATCGACTTCTCCCGCCCCGCCCCTTCCATGCCCGCGGCCATGATGCCGGGACCCGCCCCGGTCACCACCATCCATCCGGAGGCGGCCATGGAACTGGCCAGGTCCCGGGCCTGGGCATAGGCGAGGTGGTTGGGCAGGGTCCGGGCCGAACCGAAGATGGTCACCTTGCGGTCGTGGCGGTACGGGCGGAAGACCCGGAACGCCTCGGCCATCTCCCCGAGGGCGGCGTCGGCAATCTTCAGGTCGACCACGTCGGTGTCCTCCAGCACCAGCCGTTCGATGGTGGCCAGGATCGAACCGTAGAGCCGGCGCTGGGCGGGGGAGGCGTCGGCGGGTATCAGTTGCCCAAGCATCCGGGCGACGGCCTCGGGGTCGATCGGGGGCCCGCCGCCGTCGGATGGGGTCATCGACCGAGGTCAGAAATTGGCGGCGACGGCGGCATCGGCAGGAGCGGGGGGTACCCGGCCGTAGAGGGTGGTGCGCTGGGCCAGGGTGCGGCCCAAGGGGGCGACGATGGAGTGGAACCCGTCGGCATCCATCATCTGGCCGTGACTGGCCCCGGCGGCCCGGGAGATGTTCTCGTCCATCAGGGTGCCCCCGAGATCGTTAACGCCGGCCCGGAGGAGTTGCCGGACCCCTTCCACCCCCATCTTCACCCAGCTGATCTGAATGTTCTCGATGGTGTCGCGGTAGGCGATCCGGCCGACCGCATGCATCAGCAGGGTCTCCCGGAAGGTCGGGCCCCGCCGCGACTTCTTCTGAAGGTAGATCGGCGTCGCCATGTGGACGAACGGCAGGGGGACGAACTCGGTGAAGCCGCCGGTCTCCCGTTGGAGGGCCCGGGTCCGGGTCAGGTGGCGGGCCCAGGCACGCGGCTGTTCGACGGCGCCGAACATGATGGTGACATTGGAGCGCAGACCCACGCGGTGGGCGGTCCGGTGGGCGAACAGCCACTCCTCGGTGTTGATCTTGTCGGGGCAGAGGATGGCCCGCACCTCGTCGTCGAGGATCTCCGCGGCGGTGCCGGGGAGGGTCTTGAGACCGGCGTCGCGCAGGGTGGTCAGGTACTCGGAGAGCGGCACGCCGTTCCGCTTGGCTCCCTCGGTGACCTCCAGGGCGGTGAAGCCGTGGATGTGGATGGTGTCGGAGGCTTCCCGGACCGCCTTGATGACCTCGAGGTAGTAGTCGCCGTCGAACTTCGGGTGGATGCCGCCTTGCAGGCAGACCTCGGTGGCCCCCAGCTCTTCCGCTTCCCTCACCCGGTCGGAGATCTCGCTCAGCTCCAACAGATACGGCGTCCCCCGGAGGTTGAGGGAGAGCGGGCCCTTGGAGAAGGCGCAGAACCGGCACTTGAAGGTGCAGACGTTGGTGTAATTGATGTTCCGATTGGCCACGAACGTCACCTCGTCGCCGATGATCTCCGCCCGCAGCGCATCGGCGACTTCGGCCACCGCCCGCACCTCGGGGCCTCGGGCACTGAACAAGGTGACGATCTGGTCCTCGTCGACCTCTTCTCCGGCCACCACCGAGGCCAGCACTTCTCCGACCGCGCTCCCCGAGGAGGGGAGGGGCACGGCCAGCAGCGCCCCGGGCTTCGACCCGGCGAACGGGGCCAGCAACTCGGGCGGGAGGGTTTCGCTCCCCGAGCTCCAGGGGTGGTCCCGCCCCAGGCCCTCGGCGTCGGACGCATCGAGGACTGGGAACCGCATCGGATCGGACAGCCAACGGGTGGGATCGAGGGCGAACTCGGGATAGAGGGTCAGCCGCGGGGCCAGGGTGTGGCCGTCCACCTCGGTGGCGGCCCGCAGAATGCTGAGCGCCGGCCACGCCCGCTCGGGGTTGACGTGGTCGGCGGTGACCGGGGACACCCCGCCCCAGTCGTCGATGCCCGATGCCAGCAACGAGCCGAGGTCGTCGGAGAGGTTGGGGGGCGCCTGCAGATGGATCTCCGCCGGGAGCAGCAACCGAGCGACGGCGATGGTCCAGAGGAACTCCTCGGGCGGACAGGGCGGAGCCTGGTGCATAGAGGTGCCCGGCTTGGGCAGGAAGTTCTGGACGATCACCTCCTGGACGTGGCCGTGGCGCCGGTGGCTCTCGGCGATGGCCAGGATGGCGTCGATCCGATCCTGCCGGGACTCCCCGATGCCCACCAGCAGACCGGTGGTGAAGGGGATGGATGCCGCTCCGGCCGCCTCCAACGTGGCCAGCCGCCGGGCCGGGGTCTTGTCCGGCGCCGACCGGTGGGCGGCCAGATCGGGGTTCACCGACTCGATCATCATCCCCTGGCTGGCGGAGACCTGGCGGAGCCGGATCATCTCCTCCCCGGTGAGCGCCCCGGCGTTGGCATGAGGGAGGAGCCCGGTCTCGTCGAGGACGGCCTGGCAGGCCGCCACCAGGTAGTCGACGGTGGAGGAGAACCCGTGGTCATCCAGCCACTGGCGGGCGGCCGGATAGCGGTCTTCGGGGCCCTCACCCAGGGTGAACAGCGCCTCGTGACAGCCGGCCGCCCGCCCGGCGCGGGCGATGGCGAGCACCTCGTCGATCGAGAGGTAGGGGGTCTCCACCCGGGCCGGCGCCTTGGCGAAGGTGCAGTAGCCACACCGGTCGCGGCACAACATGGTGAGGGGAATGAAGACCTTGGGGGAGAAGGTGACCCGGTTGCCGTGGGCCGCCTGCCGCACGGCGCGGGCCCGGGCTTGGAGGGTGGACAACTCGGCGTCGAGCAGGGCGTCAGTGTCTACGACCACCGGGTTCGAGGCTTTGGGGCCCACCGAGGGAGAGCCATGGTCAGCGGGCATCGCCGTTACCCTATCCGGGGTGGTCATGGTGCCGACCAATCGGATGAAGGCATCAGTGTCGGCTGATCGGGGCGGAAAACGCTCGGAGTGTTCAGGGGACAACCACGTCGCCGGCCGCCTCCCGGTCGACCAGCCAGATAACTTCGTCCGCCGTTACCCGGCCGGCCGGCAGGTTCTCTCCGGCCATCACCCGGGCGAAGGCCTCGCGCTTGGATCCGCCGTCCACCGTGAACACCACCAGCCGGGCCCGGCGAATGGCCGGAAAGGTGAGGGTGATCCGGTCGAGGGGATTGTGACCCAGC
Organism: Acidimicrobiales bacterium; assembly: GCA_036268775.1. GTDB lineage: Bacteria > Actinomycetota > Acidimicrobiia > Acidimicrobiales > RAAP-2 > DASZIT01. The sequence goes on from DATATM010000039.1 coordinate 5,286, forward strand.
GGGTCGCGGTTGGCGACGACCAGGACGTCGGGGTCGTCAATGGCGAGCGCCTCGGATTCGGGGAAGAGGGAGGCGGTGTGGCCGTCGGGGCCCATGCCCAAGTGGACGAGGTCGTAGCCGGGTAGTCCCTCCAGGAGCCGCTGATAGTCGGCCGCGGCGTCGGCCGGTTCGCCGGAGCGGTACATCGGATGTTCCGACCGGACCGGCCCGACCCGGTCGAGGAGCATCTCGTGGCAGAGCCGGTAGTTGGACTCGGCGTCGTCGAGGCTGACGCACCGCTCGTCACCCCAGTAGACGTCTACCGTCGACCAATCCACCGCGGTCGCGGCGGTCTCGGCCAACCGTTGGTAGGCCTGGCCGGCGGTGGTGCCCCCCGACAGGAACAGCGAGAACCCGTCATTCCGGGGCCGGGCGAGGATGTCCGTCACCAGGTCGGCAAAGGCGTCGGTCACCGATGTGACGATCTCCACGTTGCCGTTCATGCCCGGATGGACCGGTTCATTGGGGGAGGTCCGTCAGCCGGCCGCCGGCCAGCTCCAGGTCGATCTCCGGGTTGCGCCAGGCGTTGCCGGACCGCTCCACCAGGATCTCGGCCAGGTGTGGGCCCCAGGATCCGGACGGATAGAGCTGGAGTGCCGCCCCCGGCTCCGACCACGCCTGCAGGTAGGGATCGACGATCTTCCAGGCCTGGAGGACCTCGTCGGACCGGATGAACAAGGTGGCGTCGCCGACCATGGCGTCGTGGAGGAGCCGCTCGTAGCCGTCGGCGGCCTCGGCCCCGGCGAACGCCTCGGCGTAGGAGAAGTCCATCGCCACCGAGCGGATATGGAACTTCTCGCCGGGGACCTTGGCCCCGAACTCCAGGCTGATCCCCTCGTCGGGCTGGATCCGGAGGATGAGGGCATCGGGGCGGAGGTCGCGGCTGGTCTTCTGATCGAACAGCAGGAAGGGCGCCCGGCGGAACTGGAGCACCACTTCGGTGACCCGGGCCGGCAGCCGCTTGCCGGTCCGGACGAGGATCGGCACCCCCTCCCACCGCCAGTTGTTCACCTGGAGGAGCAGGGCCAGGTAGGTCTCGGTCTGGCTGTCGGGGGCCACATCCGGCTCCTGCCGGTAGGCGATCACCTTCTCGCCGTCGATGACCCCTTCGGTGTACTGGCCCCGCACCGCCTTGTCGACGGCCTCATCCGGCGTCGGGATGTGGATGGCCTGGAGCAGCTTGACCTTCTCGTCTCTCACCCGGTCGGCGTCGGTGCTGGTGGGCGATTCCATCAAAGTCAGGGCCAGCACCTGCATGACGTGGTTCTGGACGATGTCCCGCAGCGCTCCGGCCGTCTCGTAGAAGCCCCCGCGGTGCTCCACCCCGAGGGACTCGGCCACGGTGATCTGCACCTGCTCGACGTACCGGCGGTTCCAGATGGGCTCGAAGATGGCGTTGGCGAAGCGGAGGGCCAGGACGTTCTGAACCGTCTCCTTCCCCATGTAGTGGTCGATCCGGTAGACCTCTTTCTCGTCGAAGGCCTTGTGGATCTGGTCGTTGAGGTCCTCGGCGCTCTGGAGGTCCCGGCCGAACGGCTTTTCCACCACCAGCCGGGCGAAGGCGCCCCCCTGGGCGGGTCCGGCGCACCCGTGTTTGGCCAGCGCCCCGGCCACCAGCCCGAAGACGCTCGGAATGGTGGCGAGGTAGTAGAGGCGGTTGCCACTGGTGCCGTCGACTTTGTCGGCCTCGTCCAGATGGGTCTTCAGCTGATCGAAGGTATGGGGGTGGTCGTACTCGCCGGTGACGTACTTGAACCGTTGGACGAGGGCTTTCCACTTGGGGCCGCCTTCCGGAGTCGCCTCCGAGACGTGGTTCTGGAAGTCCTCGTCGGACCACTGGGTGCGGGCCACCCCGATGATGGTGAAGCCGTCGTCGAGCACCCCGCGGTCGGCCAACCGGGATAGCGCCGGGAGGATCTTCCGGGCGGTGAGGTCGCCGGAGGCGCCGAAGATGACCATGGCCACTGGGGGTGCCTTCGACAGCACCGGCGGCAGGGTCCGCCGCTTCGGCTTGGCCTGGCTGGCGGTTCCTTCCGCCGCACTCATGAGGGTGTCGAGGTCTCGCCGCCCTCGGCCCCGCTGGCGGTGACGAAGGCGTGGCCGCCGAACTGGTTCCGCAGGGCGGAGATGAGCCGGAGCCCGAAGGCGTCCTTCTTCTGGGAAGCGAACCGGGCGAACAGGGCGGAGGCGATCACCGGGGCGGAGACCCCTCGATCGATGGCCTCTTCCAGGGTCCAGCGCCCTTCGCCGGAGTCGACCACCACCGCTTCGACCTGGTCGAACCCGGAGCCGGGTCGAAGGGCCCGCTCGGTGAGTTCGAGGAGCCAACTCCGGACCACCGACCCGTAGCGCCAGATGGCGGAGATCTGATGGAGGTCGAGGTTGAACTCCGGCGCCTCCGACAGGATCTCGAAGCCCTCGGCGTAGGCCTGCATGAGGCCGTACTCGATGCCGTTGTGCACCATCTTCACGAAGTGCCCGGCGCCCGGCGGCCCGACATGGGCATAGCCGCCCTCCGGAGCCAGGGCCACGAAGATGGGCTCAGCCACCGCCACCGCCTCCTTGGTGCCCCCGACCATCAGGCAGTAGCCCTCCTTGAGCCCCCAGATCCCGCCGGAGGTGCCGGCGTCGACCAAGGCGATGCCTTGGGCGGCCAGCGAGTCGACCAGGGGAGCCGTCTCCTTGTAGTTGGAGTTGCCGCCGTCGATGATCACGTCGCCCGACTCGAACAGCCCGGCCAGCTTGGTGATGGTGGAGTTGGTCGGCTCCCCGGCCGGGACCATGACCCACGCCACCCGCGGGGTGGGCAGCTTGGCGGCGATCTCGTCCAGGGTGGTGGCGGGATCCGCCCCGAACTTGGCCGCCCCCTCCCGGGCGGTCTCGGAGAGGTCGAAGGCCACCACCTCGTGCCCGTGCTCGATGAGTCGCTGGGCCATGTTGGCGCCCATCTTGCCCAGTCCCACCATGGCCATCTTCATATCGTGTCCCTCTCTGGGTTCGGGTTGTTTGCCGTCATGCCTTCAGCGCGTTGGCTTTGTCGTTCAGGGACTGCATCAGCTCGTCGAACGACTTGGAGAAAGAGGCCACCCCTTCGGACTCGAGGGTGCGGCCGACGTCTTCCATATCGATACCGGCGGCCGCCAGCCCGGCCATCACCCGGTCGGCCCCGGCATCGTCGGCGTCGATGGTGCGGGCCACCGTGCCGTGGTCGAGGAAGGCGTCGATGGTCTCGTCCGGCATGGTGTTCACGGTGTCGGGGCCGATGAGGGTGTCGACGTAGGCGAGGTCGGGATAGGCGGGGTTCTTGGTGGAGGTGGATGCCCACAACGGCCTCTGTACCTTGGCCCCCTTGGCGGCCAGGGCCTCCCAACGGTCACCGGAGAAGCGCTGGGTGAACAGCCGGTAGGCCTGCCGGGCCTGGGCCACCGCCGCCTTGCCCCGGAGATCCAGGAGGGCACGGGTGTCCCCACCCGCCGCCTCGGCGGCGGCTTCGATGCGCCGGTCCACTTCGGTGTCGACCCGGCTCACGAAGAAGGACGCCACGCTGGCCACCTTCGAGAGGTCGGTGGCGCCGGAGGCGGCGTATTCCTCCAGGCCGGAGATGTAGGCGTCGATGACCTGGTCGTAGCGGGAGACACTGAAGATCAGGGTGACGTTGATGCTCCGCCCTTCGGAGATCATCGTCTGGATGGAGGAGAGCCCTTCGAGGGTTCCGGGGATCTTCACCAACAGGTTGGGCTGATTGATCCGGGTGTGCAGGTCCCGGGCGGCGCCGGTGGTGCCCTCGGTGTCATGGGCCAGGGAGGGCGCCACCTCCACCGAGACGAAGCCGTCCCCTCCCTTCGAGGCGTCGTAGACGGGGCGGAGGATCTGGAGAGCGTTGTTGATGTCGTCGATGACCATTTGCCAGTAGGCGTCCTCCACCGTGATGGTGTCGATCAGCGACTTGAACTCGTCGTCATAGGTGTCCTGGCCGGCAATGGCCTTGGCGAAGATGGTGGGATTGGAGGTCACTCCCCGGATGCCGTCGCTCACCAACTTCGAGAGCTTGCCGTCCTGGAGCCAGTCCCGGCGGAGGTTGTCCAGCCAGGGGCTCTGCCCCTGTTGGTCAAAGAGATCGTTGAGCGTGGTCATGAATGTCCTTTCGGCGTCGGGGAAGACGTTGAGCCGGGTTGAGTCAAGGAGCCGGTCGGTCGGCCAGCAGGCCCTTGGCCCGGTCGACGACGTGCTCGGGGGTGAAGCCGAATTCGCGCATGTTGACCTCGCCGGGCGCCGAGGCGCCGAAGTGGTCGATGGCGACGAAGGCGTCGGCATAGCGATCCCACCCGAACGAGCTGGCGGCTTCGACGCTGAGCTTGGGGATCCCGGCCGGCAATACCCCGTCCCGGTAGGAGTCGGTCTGGAGGGCGAACAGTTCCCAGGACGGCAGCGACACCACCCGGGCGGCCACCCCGCTCCCACCTAGCGTCTCCGCCGCCTCCAGGCAGAGGTGAATCTCGCTGCCGGTCCCGATCAGCACGATGTCGGGGGCACCGTTGTCGGCGTCCCGGAGCACATAGCCACCCCGCTCGACGCCGTCGACGGCCCGGTCGACGGTCTCGGCCAGCACCGGGATCTTCTGGCGGGTGAGGATCAGCGCGGTCGGGCCGTCACTGGTCACCGCCACCCTCCAGGCCTGGGCCGTCTCGTTGGCATCGGCCGGCCGGATCACCCGGAGTTGGGGCATCGCCCGCATGGCGGCCAGCTGCTCGACGGGTTGGTGGGTGGGCCCGTCCTCCCCCAGCCCGACGGAGTCATGGGTCCAGGAGTAGACGACGTGAGCCTCGGAGAGCGCCGCCACCCTGACCGCTCCCCGCATGTAGTCGCTGAAGACGAAGAAGGTACCCCCGACCGGTAGCATGCCGCCGTGGGAGGCGATGCCGGTCATGATCCCCCCCATGCCGTGCTCGCGGATCCCGTAGTGGATGAGGCTCCCACCCGGCTCCTCTTTGGATTGGGCCTCCGCCCCTTCCATCGACATGCCGGTGTTGCCGGTCAGGTCGGCACTGCCGGGGATGATGCCGGGGATGGAGTCCCCGGTGGCGTCGAGGCAGGCCTTCATGGCCTGGCGGGTGGCCATCGGCCCGTCTTCGGGGGTGAACGACGGCAGCTTCGCCTCCCATCCCTCGAGCCCCCGGCCCCGCAGGCCGGCCTCCCATCGGGCCTTGTCACCGTCCCAGCCGTCGAACCGTTGCCGCCAGGCGGCCCGGAAGGCCTGCCCCCGGGGAATGCACCGCCGGTAGAGGTCGAGCACCGCATCCGGCACCCAGAAGTTCTCGTCGGGATCCAGACCCAGGATCTCCTTGGTCAGGCGGATCTCCTCCGGCGGGAACGGGTCCCCGTGGGCCTTGGCGGTGTCGACCATGTGGGGGGACGGATAGCCGATGTGGCTGCGGAGCATGATCAGGCTCGGTCGTTCCTCGTCGGCCTTGGCCCGGAGGAGGGCGGCCTCGATGGCATCGGTGTCGTTGGCGACCTCGCCGATGTCGTCCACCGACCAGCCGTAGGCGGCGAACCGCTCGGCCACGTTGTCCGAATAGGACAGCTCGGTGGGACCGTCGATGGTGATGTGGTTGTTGTCGTAGATGTAGACCAGCCGCCCGAGGGCCAGATGGCCGGCCAGGGAGGCCGCTTCGTGGGAGATGCCCTCTTCGAGGCAGCCGTCGCCGGCGATGACGTAGGTGTGGTGGTCGACAACCTCGGGGGAGTAGTGGGTCCGCATCCACCGCTCGGCGATTCCCATCCCCACCCCGTTGGCGAATCCCTGGCCGAGCGGGCCGGTGGTGACCTCCAGGCCGGGGGTCAGATGGATCTCGGGGTGACCGGCGGTGCGGCTGCCGAACTGGCGGAAGGCACGGAGGTCGTCGAGCTCCAGCCCGTAGCCGCAGAGGTAGAGCATGGAGTAGAGCAGGATCGAGGCGTGGCCGTTGGAGAGGACGAACCGGTCCCGGTCGGGCCAGTGGGGCTCGGAGGGATCGTGGTGCATGACCCGGGTGAACAGCACATGGGCCAGCGGGGCCAGTGCCATGGCGGTACCCGGATGTCCGGAGTTGGCGGCCCGGGGGGCGTCCATGGCCAGCCCCCGGATCACGTTGATGCCGAGCTGTTCGAGGGCGGCGTCGCGGGGGACGTCGGGCGTCAAGGTATTGGCAGCTGTCATTGAGGCCACCCTACCGGCCCAGGAGGTTAGGGAGAAGTGGAAGTCCGAAGGCCGGAGAACCACCGTGACGGCTCCGTCACGGTGCCGTCATCGGTCGGTGAACAAGGCGATGGAAGCGGTGAAACTGTGGACGAAATTGCGGCCCCCGACCGGCCCGATCTCCCCGGCGGCGAAGAAGCCGCCCACCGGGACCGGCCCGATCTGGCGGGACAGCACCGAGGCGTCGTGGTGCGACTCGTCGAACAACCGGGTGCCCCGCCCGTTGCAGGTGAACAGCAGCGCACCGTCGGCGTGGTGGCCGGTGAGGATGGTCTTGAGGTCGCGGTCGGCCGACTCGGCGTCCCGCAGGTGGAAGCGCACCGTGCTGCCGAGGGGGATCCGATCGTCGATGGCCATGGCGCCGGTGCTCCGGTCCACCCCGATCACCGAGCGGACCAGGTAGTCGCCGGGGCCGGGCTCTTCGACGTGCTCGTCGATCAGGCGCCCGACATGGAGGCCGTTGTTCTCCAGGCGACCGATGTCCTCGGCGGACAGGCCGCCCTTCATCTGTTCGACCATGGACTCGATGGCCGGGGTGCCGGCCACCTCGAACATGATGTTGCGGTCGGACTTGGTCACGGTCAGGGGCCGGCCGTAGGGCCGGCACCCCTGGGAGGTCACCGTCTCGATGTCGACGCCCGACCCGATGAGCACCCCTACCGCCCCTTCGTGGAGGGTCCGGTCACCGACCACCAGCCGGCTCCCTCCCGGGCCGAGGGCGGCCGACGCGTTCCCGCCGACCACCCGGAGACCGGAATGGGCATCCTCCATCCAGGCCAGGAATTGGTCAGCCGGGAAGGTGAACGGATCGGCGACCAAAATGAGGGCGGTCGGATCGAAGCTCACCTCCTCCGGCCACCCGTCGAACTCCCACTCGTCGCCGGCCGACCGGATGGCCCGGAGGGTGACCGGCAGCAGCGGGCCGACCCGACCTGCCCACAGGCTGATCGACGGGGTCTCTTCCACCTCCCGCCCGGTGCCGACCACCGACTCCGCCGCACACCCGATCATGGCCAGCGGATGGAGGACGGCGTCCACGGTGGCGATGATGTCGTCCAGGGCCCCGGCGTGGGGCCGGGTGACCGAGAGGAAGACCAGGTCGGGGCGCTCCCCGAAGGCTTCGAGGACGGCGCCGACCACTTCGCCGGTGGCCAGGGCGGCGACGGGGTGCTCGGATTGGGCGCTGGCGAAGGGCACGGGGTCAGCGGTCCCCGGGTGACGAAACCATGCCCCCAGTATCGTGGTCGGAGGCGGAGGTAGGTTCATCGGATGCCCGATCAGCGCATCCAGGTCCCACCCAACTGCGAATTGACCCTGGGGATGACCTGTCTCGACAAGTCGCAGCCGGGGCGAACCGTCTGGCAGATGCGGGCCGACGAACGCTTCGCCAACCCGGCCGGCATCATCCAGGGGGGGTTCGTGGGCGCCATGTGCGACTCGGCGATGGGTGCCTCCACCGTCACCTTCGCGGTGGCCTCCGGCCGGAAGGTGTTCTCCTCCAATGTGGAGATGAAGACCAGCTTCCTGGGTGCCGTCCGGGTGGGAGCGGTGCTCCAGTGCACCGCCGAGGTGGTCTCCGGTGGGAAGCGCATTGCCTTCGCCGAGGCGGAGGTGACCGACGACGCCGGCAAGGTGGTGGCCCGGGCCAGTTCGACCTACCTGTTCACCCCGAGGGATTGAGGCCATCGGAGCCCCCCAGCCGGTGTCCACCCCGGCGATTCGCCCTCCGCCGGTCGCCAGGCACCGGAACCCACCCCGGTAGGCTTTGGAGGCCATGCCCGCTTACCTCGACAAGATCATCGCTGCCCATCGGGCCCAGGCGGCCGACGATCGTCGGGACCCCGACGAGTTGTTGGCTCGGGCGGCCGGGATGCCGAAACCCCGACCCTTCACCGAGGCATTGGTGGCAGCCGGCTCGCCTACCCGTCTGGCCGTCATCTCCGAGATCAAGCGTCGGTCGCCGTCGAAGGGCGACCTCGACCTCAAGCTCGATCCGGCTTCGGTGGCCAAGGAGTACGAGTCCGGGGGGGCGGCCTGTCTCTCCATCCTCACCGACCGGGAGTTCTTCGGCGGATCCCCGGATGACCTCCAGGGTGCCCGGGCGGCCTGCTCGATCCCGGTGCTGCGCAAGGACTTCACCGTGTCGGTGGCTGACGTCTGCGATGCCCGGCTGATGGGGGCCGATGCGGTGCTGGTGATCGTGGCCGCCCTCACCGCCCCGGAGCTGTCGACGTTCCTGGCGGTGGCCGACCGGCTCGACCTGGCGGCGCTGGTGGAGGTCCATGACGGCGAGGAACTCCGCCGGGCCCTCGACGCCGGCGCCACCCTGATCGGGGTCAACCAGCGGGATCTGCATACATTCGAAGTCGATCACCAGCTGGCCGTGACCCTCGGGTCCAGCTTCCCCTCCGGGGTGGTGTCGGTGGCCGAGTCCGGGATCCGGGGACCGGAGGACGCCGCCCGGCTGGCCGCCGCCGGTTATGACGCGGTGCTGGTGGGGGAGATCCTGGTCCGGTCCGGGGATCGGCGGGCGGCGGTGGCCGAACTGGTCGAGGCCCATTCGTGATCATCGGCGGGCTGGGAGAGCCCGACGGCGTCTTCGTCAAGATCTGTGGCATCACCACCGAGGCCGACGCCTTGCTGGCGGTGGGGATGGGCGCCAACGCGGTGGGGTTCGTCTTCGCCCCCTCCCCCCGGCAGATGCGCCCCGGCGAGGTGGCCGACATCGTCAAGCGCCTTCCCCACGAGACGTGGACGGTGGGGGTGTTCCGGGACGAGTCACCCAAGCGGGTCATCGAGATCGTCAACCAGATCGGCCTCCATGCCGCCCAGCTCCACGGGGTCGAGTCGATCGAGGACACCCAGTGGATCTCCCAACGGGTCGGGGCCACCATCAAGGCGTTTCCGGCCGGCCACCGCAATATCGGCCGGTTCGAGGAGTACGGCGCCCAGTTCCTGCTCATCGACGGGGCCAACCCCGGCTCCGGTGAGCTCTTCGACTGGAGACTGGCGGAGGGGGTGGTCGACCCCGACCGGTTGATCGTCTCCGGAGGCCTCGACGCCACCAACGTGGGCCAGGCCATCGCCCACCTGCGCCCCTGGGGGGTGGATGTCTCCAGCGGGGTGGAATCCTCTCCGGGAGTGAAGGACCCGGGGCGCCTCCGTGACTTCATCGCCGCCGTCCGCCAGGCCGACAAGGACCTGGTGGCGTCGGCGGATGCCCTCGACGGAGCCGGGACCGGTTCGCCGGGCCGGGACGGGGGCGATGAGCCGGGGGCGGCACTGTTCGATTGGCAGGACGAGTGAGCCCTGCGGCACCTCCGCCGGGAGCCCCGGCCGACAGCGACTTGATCATGGGCGACCCCGGCCCCACCGGGCGGTTCGGGGAGTTCGGTGGTCGCTACGTGCCCGAGTCACTGGTGCCTGCCTGCCTGGAGCTCGAGGCCGCCTTCCGCCAAGCCTGGGTCGACCCGGCCTTCCGGGCCGAGCTCGACGGGCTGCTCCATTCCTACGGGGGGCGACCCACCCCGGTCACCGAATGCCGGCGGCTGTCCCAGGAGCTGGGTGTCCGGGTGCTCCTCAAGCGGGAGGACCTCGCCCATACCGGCTCGCACAAGATCAACAACGTCGTCGGCCAAGCCCTGCTGGCCCGCCGGATGGGCAAGACCCGACTCATCGCCGAGACCGGCGCCGGGCAGCACGGGGTGGCCACCGCCACCGCCGCCGCCCTGTTCGGGATGGAGTGCGTGGTCTACATGGGAGCGGTCGACATCGAGCGCCAGGAGCTCAACGTCTTCCGGATGGAGCTGTTGGGCTCCGAGGTCCGATCGGTGGAGAGCGGCAGCCGCACCCTCAAGGACGCCGTCAACGAGGCGCTGCGCGACTGGGTGGCTTCGGTCGACACCACTCATTACTGCCTGGGGTCGGTGATGGGCCCCCACCCCTACCCGTGGATGGTGCGGGAGCTCCAGCGGGTGGTGGGGGACGAGGCCCGCGAGCAGTGTCGGCTGATCCTCGACGGCCGCGACCCCGACGTGGTGGTGGCCTGTGCCGGCGGCGGGTCCAACGCCGCCGGCACCTTCGCCGGGTTCGCCGATGCGACGGCCTCGGTGCTGGTGGGGGTGGAGGCGATCGGCGGGGCGGCCATGGACACCGGCATCCCCGGGATCCTCCACGGCATGCGTTCGAATCTGATGCAGGACGAGGCCGGCCAGATCCTCGAAGCCATGTCCATCTCCGCCGGGCTGGACTATCCGGGGATCGGCCCGGAGCACGCCCATCTGGCCGATATCGGCCGGGCCCGCTACGAGACGGCAGACGACACCGAGGTGGTGGCCGCCTTCCAGCGGCTGTGCCGGACCGAGGGGATCATCCCCGCCCTCGAGTCGGCCCACGCTCTCGCCTGGGTCATCCGGGCCGCCGGGTCGGAGGCGCTGCCCACCGGGTCCACCGTCCTCGTCACCCTGTCCGGGCGGGGGGACAAGGACGTCGGCCAGGTACGGGACATCCTCCGGATGGGGAAGCCGACCCCCCGGTGAGCGTCGAGCCGGTGGCAGCCGAGCGAGGGAAGCTGGAGACCGCCCTGGCCCACCGACGGCAGCAGGGCCACAAGCTGCTGGTGCCGTATGTCACCGGTGGCATGGACGACGAGTGGCTGCTCACGGTGGAGGCCGTCGCCGGCGCCGGGGCCGATGCCATCGAGATCGGCATCCCCTTCTCCGACCCGATGATCGACGGACCGGTCATCCAAGCGGCGTCCCTGCGGGCCCTCGGCCGGGGGACCACCCCCGACGGCATCCTGGCCGACCTCGGGCGGCTGGAGATCGGGATCCCGTTGGTGGTCATGACGTACTACAACCTGATCTTCCGGGCCGGCCATCAGCGGATCGCCGGGCTGATGGCGGAGTCGGGGGTGTCCGGCGCCATCATTCCCGATCTTCCCCTGGAGGAGCTCGAACCCTGGGCCCGGGCGGCCGACGACGCCGGGATCGCCACCGTGTTGCTGGTGGCGCCCTCCACCCCACCCGACCGCACCGAGGCCATCTGCCGGCGTTCCCGCGGCTTCGTCTACGGGGTCGGGCGGATGGGGGTCACCGGGGAGCAGTCGGCGCTGGCCGGTTCGGCCCGGGAGGTGGCCGAACGGATCACCGCGGCCACCGATCTGCCGGTCTGCATCGGGATCGGGGTGTCGACGCCGGAGCAGGCGGTCACCGTGTGCGAGGTGGCGGACGGCGTGGTGGTCGGCTCGGCGTTGGTCCGGCGGCTGTTGGAGGGCGAGGGCCCGGACGGGGCGGCGGAGTTCGTCTCCTCCCTGCGCCACGCCCTCGACGGCGGGTAGCGGCGGCGCCCTTCCCTCTTGAGAATGAGATCATTGTGAAAGATCATCCTTCTGGCTGATGACGGCGAGGGTGGAGCCTTCGTACGCTGAGTGAGTGCCATCAGGATCGACCCTCACCACCCGCCTTCTCGCCTGGCTCCGCATCGAACTTGACTCGACACCCTCCTACCGGCAGCCGAAGTACTCCAAGGTGGTGCTGGCCGCGGTGCTGTCGATCGTCGGATCACTGGTGGCCGATGCCCTGTTGGTGGCGATCGGGACCCACGCATTTCCCTCCACCATGGGGTATTCGCATTTTCAGTTTCACGACTACGCCACCTTGACCATCATCGGTATCGTTATCGGCTGCGCCGCCTGGCCGGTGGTGGTCCGCATCAGCACCGCCCCTCGCTGGCTGTTCTTCCGCTCGGCCATCCTCGTCACCGCGGTCCTTCTGCTTCCCGACCTCTTTATCTGGCACCAGGGTCAGCCCTTCAAAGCCGTGGCCTTCCTGATGCTGATGCACCTCGCCATCGGGGTGATCACCTACAACCTGTTGGTGCGTCTGGCCCCGACCCACCGACGTCGATCGGTGCACCGTGAGGCAAGGGTTCGGGCTCGGGCGTAGGGCGGCCCGGTCTTCCCGTTCGGCCCCGCCTGACCCGGGAGTCACCTCCGCTTGGGTCGAATCGTCCGGTAGAGGGCCCGCAAGGTGGGGGTGCGCCGCTGGCTCTCGCTGTGCTCGGCCAACCGCCGGCTGATGATCTCGCGACGCTCCTGGAGATCCCGAAAGGTGATCGACTCGGATCCATCGGTGAAGCCCATCGCTGCCCGGTACCCGTCGAGGTCGAGCGGCCGGTCGGACAGTTCCATCCCCACGTCCCGGGCGATCTGGTCGCCGTGCTCTTCGGTGAAGTAGGTGACGATGGCCACGATCTCGCCCAGGATGTCCACGTCCGGGGCCATGGTCGCCATCGCCCCGTTGAGGAACAGCATGTTCTTCACGAACAGCATCAGCTCTTTCGGGAGCTTCGCCCCGTAGCCGAGCAGCGCCTTGGTGACTTCCCGGATCTCGCCGACCATCTCGTCGGCGGTCAGGGTGGTCGGGTCAACCGGCGGGCGGTCGAGCCCCAGGTCCTTGATGACCGCGGCCACGTCGGTGTCGGGGGGCAGGGCCCCGAGGTCCCGGAGCGCCTCGATCTGGGGCTCCAGGGCGTTGGCGGTGGCCCCCACCTGCAGCCGGAGGAAGGCCAGCCGCTTGCGCTGGTTGAGGCGGCCGGTGATCCCGAAGTCGAGCAGCCCGATGGTGCCGTCCGGCTGCACCAGCAGGTTGCCGCCGTGGAGGTCCCCGTGGAAGACGCCGTAGAGCAGGGCCCCCTCCAGGAAGGAGATGAGGGCGGCCCGCAGCACCGCGGCGGTGTCGACCCCGGCGGCCCGCATCCCGGCGGCATCGTTCCAGGAGAAGCCCCGGAGGTGTTCCATCACCAGGACCCGGCGGGTGATCAGATGGGGATGGGGACGGGGCACCACGATGGATCGCTGGCCGGTGGCGATCAGCACCGAGGCGATGTCGAGCATGTTCTGAGCTTCGAGTCGGAAGTCGAGCTCCTCGACGATGGTCTCCGCGAACAGCTCCACCAGCGCCGGCGGATTGGTGAGGGCGGCGACCGGGATGCGGCCGACCAGCATCGGGGCGATCCACGACAAGATGGCGATGTCGAGGTGGAACTGGGCGTTCGCCTGCCGGCGCTGCACCTTGACCACCACCCGCTCGCCGGTCCGCAGGGTGGCGGCGTGAACCTGGGCGATGGAGGCCGAGGCGATGGGGACCCGGTCGAAGGAGGTGAACACCTCGGCCAGTGGCTTGCCCAGATCCTCTTCGATGGTGCGGCGGACAGTGGTGAACGATTCCGCCGGCACCCGGTCGCGAAGGAGCTTGAATTCGTTGACCAGCTCTTCGGGAAAGATCCCCTCTCCCGATGACAGCAGTTGGCCCAGTTTGATGTAGGTCGGGCCCAGTCGTTCGAAGGCGGGCCGCAACCGCTGGGAGAGGCCGGCCCGGGAGCGGTCGGTGCCCCGGTCGTGGATCGACCAGCCGATGAGGGCCCGGCCCAGACGGGCACCGACGGTCAGCACCCGCAACCCCGGCGGCCAGCGGTGGGGCCGCAGCAGCGAGCGGGCCTCGTCGGCGGAGGCGGCGCGGATGGCATCGATGTCGCCGGCGGCCGAGTGGCGCCAGGTCATCGTCTCCGGCTCGACCGTCCAGGGGCCGTGGGGGGTGAAGGCGCCGATGGCGAGGTCAGGGGAGGTGGTGACCATGGGATTCAGACGGTAGTGGGTCGGCACCTCCGGCCGACAGCCGGCTACCCCGGGGTGATGACCAGGCAGCCGTTGTGGCCCCCGAAGCCGAAGGAGTTGGACAGCACCGCGCCGGGCTCCCAGGGTCGAGCCTCGCCGGCCACGATGTCCAGGTGGATGTCGGGGTCGGGCTGTTCGTAGCCGGAGGTGGGCGGGATCAGCCGGTGCTTGATGCTCAGCACCGCCGCCACTGCCTCGATGGCGCCGGCGGCTCCGAGCCCGTGACCGGTGATCCCCTTGGTGGAGGTGACCGGCGGGGCCTCGGCGCCGAACACCTTGGTGATGGCGTCGGCCTCCGCCTGGTCGTTGAGCGGGGTAGAGGTCCCGTGGGCGTTGATGTGGCCGATGTCGCCCAGCGACGCCCCGGCGTCCTCCATGGCCATGATCATGCAGGTGACGGCCCCGGCCCCTCCAGGAATCGGTGCGGTGATGTGATGGGCGTCGGCGGTGCTGGCGGAACCGGCCAACTCCCCGTAGATGCGGGCCCCCCGGGCCACCGCGTGGTCCCAGGCTTCCAGGACGAGGGCTCCGGCCCCCTCGGTGATGACGAAGCCGTCACGCCGGGCGTCGAACGGACGGGAGATGCCGGAGGAGGAGAGGGCGGTCATGTTGGCGAAAGCGGCAATGCCCACCTCGGTCATGGCGGCTTCGGTCCCGCCGCCGATGGCGACGTCGAGTCTTCCGCTGGCCACCAACCGGGCGGCGTAACCGATGCTGTGGGTGCCGGCGGCACAGGCGGTGACGATCGCCTCCGACGGACCGTGCCAGCCGGCCCGCATCGAGACGTTGGCCGCCCCGGCATTGGACATCATCATCGGGACGAGACGGGGGGAGACCCGACGGGCTCCCTTTTCCCCGTAGACCAGCACCTGGGTCTGCAGCGATTCGAAGCCGCCCACCCCGGTACCCATGATGACTCCGGCCCGGTCAGGATCGACGCCGAGTTCCCCGGCGTCCTCCAGGGCCAACTCGGAGGCGGCCACCCCGAACTGGGCGAACCGGTCGATCTGGCGCACCTCTTTGGGCCCGAACCACTGCTCGGGGTCGAACCCCGGGACCCGGCGCTCGCCCTCGGGGGGAGGTCCGTTCAGTCCGGTCCAGAGCGCATCGGTGCCGACGCCGCAACACGACACCACCCCGATACCGGTGATGGCCACCCGCCGGCCGGCAATCGGGCCGTTCTCCCCGATACCGAGCAGCATCAGAGCTTGGCGGTGATCAGGTCGTAGGCCTGACCGATCGTCTCGATGCCCTCGAGCTCGGTCTCCTCGACGGACACGTCGAACGCCTCCTCGAGGGCCATGACCAGCTCGACCAGATCGAGGCTGTCGGCATCCAGGTCCTCGGCGAAACGGGCTTCCGTGGTCACCTTGTCCGCCGGCACCTGGAGGACCTCGACGGCACACTCGCGGAACTTCTCAAACGTCTCTTCGTTGCTCACCGGGTGGCTCCTTTATTGGGATCTTGTTGGCGAATTGTCAATTGGATCGGGGTCACATCCCCATGGCCAAGCCGCCGTCGACCGGTATCACCGCCCCGGTCATGTAGCCGGCGTCCTCGGAAGACAGGAACCCGATCACTCCGGCGATCTCGTCGGGACGGGCGATCCGACCCAACGGGACCTGTGATGCGAATGCCATCGTCCGCTCTTCTCCGAGTTCGGCGAGCATATCCGTCTCCACCAGCCCGGGGACAACCACGTTCACGGTGATGGACCGGCTGGCGACCTCGGCGGCCAGGGACCGGGCCAGGCCCACCAGCCCTGCCTTCGCCGCCGCATAGTTGGCCTGGCCGGGCGAGCCGATGAAGGCGCTGACCGAAGACACCAGCACCACCCGACCGCGGCGCGGCCGGATCATCTTGGCCACCGCCCGCTTGGCCACCCGGAACACCCCGGTGAGGTTGGTGTCGACGACCTCGCTCCAGACGTCCTCGCTCATCCGCAGGACCAGGGTGTCGCGGGTGATGCCGGCATTGGCCACCAGCACCTCCACCGGGCCCCAGGCCTCCTCTACTGCAGAAAAGGCGGCTTCGACCTGGGCGGGGTTGGTGACGTCGCAGACCAGGGACAGGAACCGGTCGGCCGGCCCCGGGTCGCCGGTCATCGCTCCGGAGCGGGAGGTCACCGCCACCCGATCGCCCCGGGCCAGGAACCACTCCGCACAGGCCAGGCCGATGCCGCGAGATCCTCCGGTGACCATCACGATCCGGCCCGCGGTGGTCATCTCCCCTCCAGAAGCGCCCTCGGCGGCGGTCACGATGTGGCCCCGGGGGTGCGGATCCAGGCCACCGGCTGGCCCTCGCTGACCCGTTCCCCGCGGACGGCCAGCCATCGGACCAGGATCCCCTCGAACGGCGTCCGCACGTCGGTCACCCCGCCCACCGTACCCACCCGGTCACCGACGGCCAGGATCGACCCCGGCGCATTTCCCGCCCCGCTCCCCGGGGCGGCGGTGGCGGCGGCCAGGGCGGTCGTCTCCAGCGCCGCCAGTTGCAGCTCGGGCTCGAAGACGCCGGCGGAGGGGCTGACGATCACCCGCTCGGAGGTATAGAGGTGCTCGCCCTGATGGACAGGGGAGGCGGCGTTCCAGACCTCGGGGCCGGCCACGGTGTCCATCAACTTGTCGAGGTCGTCGGGGACCGCCACCGCCACCGCCCGGACATCGGGGATGGTCCGCCGGACCAGTCCGGTCAACACCCCGCCGGGGCCCAGCTCGGCGATGGCGGTGGCGCCCCGGCCGGCCAGGGTCTCGAGGCTCTGGCGCCATCGGACCGGGCTGGAGAGCTGGGCCGACAGCAGGCCGGGCCATTCGGCCGGGTCGGTGTGGACCCGGGAGTCGACGTTGGCCACCACCTGGACCTCGGGGGAGTGGAACTCGACGGAGCCGAGCGCCTCCCGGAGGCGATTGCGGGCCGACAGCATCATCGGGGTGTGGAACGCGCCGGATACGGGAATGGGCAGCACCTTGCGGGCACCCAGCTCCTTGGCCTTCTCGGCGCCCTTGGCCACCCCTTCGACGGTGCCGGCGATCACCACCTGCCCGGGGGCATTGAAGTTGGCGACCCAGACATCATCCTCGGCCCGCTGGCAGGCCGACTCGGCGTCCCCGTCGGCGATGCCGAGGAGGGCGGCCATGGTGCCCGGGCGTTCGTCCGCCGCCACCTGCATGGCCTCGCCGCGCTCCACCACCAGCCGGGTCCCGTCGGCGAAGGAAAGGGCGCCGGACGCCACCAGGGCGCTGTACTCCCCGAGGCTGTGCCCGGCACAGGCTCCCGGGAAGAGCCCCAGGCGTTCCACCGCATCCAGCACCACCATGCTGAGTACGAAGGTGGCCAGTTGGGCGTTGGCGGTAAGGGTCAGCTCCTCCATCGGGGCGTCGAGGAGGAGGGCGGCAATATCCCGTCCGGCCAGCTCGGATGCTTCCGTGATCACTTCCCACGACGGGTGGTCGACCCAGGCGCTCCCCATTCCCGAACGCTGCGACCCCTGTCCGGGGAAGGTAAAGGCCAACACCTACGGGCTCCTCTCGAGTGGGTACGAACGTTTCGACTCCGACAACCGGTCAAGTGTTACATGCCGGGAACGGGGAATTTTCCCCTTGAGGCTGCCTGGGCAGGCCATTTTGGAGCGATTCGAACCCGCTCGGACGATTTCCTCGCAATATGCCCGCAGGTGACTCGTTATTCACGAGGAGCAACGCCCACGACGGGCAGTCCAGGCACGGTAGCAAGCCAGCGGGGTCAGACAAAGGAGCTCCGATGGTTCGGCGCCACAGTGAATGTCTGACGCAAGGACCGCGGCGAAGTGGGCGGAGGGTGACCCCTGCTCGTGCGGACCGTGTACGCAGGAGGATGATCGCCCTGACCTTGGCCGCCGGTCTGGTGGGACCCGGGGAGTTCGTTGCGCTTTCCCCATCGACCGCCGATGCCACTGGTTCGGATCCGCTAGGTCCGACCGTCGCACAGCTCGAGGCGTCCTACGCCGGAGCAGTGGCCAGCGCGCAAAGTACCTCGAATTACCTCGTCGGTACCCTTCCATCCGTGCTCGAATGCGACATCACAGAGATGTTGGGGATGAGCCTGCTCGGCCAGGGTTGTGCTGCTCCCGGCGGGGGCCTTTTGGGTTCCATCCCGCTCCCGTGAGGTAGGGGTGCCCGGGGCGGGACTCGAACCCGCACGCCCTTTCGGACAATGGATTTTGAGTCCATCGCGTCTGCCATTCCGCCACCCGGGCCAATGGCGGACCAGCATATAGCGCCCCCCACAGGCTTCCCGGCGCTCTCCGGGGTCGGGATGCGCCGGTGGCCACCCCGTAGGCTCCGGGCGTGCCCTGGCTCGCCGCCACCTCCACCAACCCTCTCTTCGCCACCGGCTCGCGGTGACACACCTGCCGACCGACTCCGGCGATCCGGCGGAACGCTGGGCGCAACTGGGAGCCGATTCCGCCGCGACCCTCGAGGCCATCGAGGTCCGGATCGTCGACCTCGAGCTCATCGATCCGGTCCGGACCTCCCGCGGCGAACACCGGCGGCGACCGGTGGTGCTGGTGCGACTGTCGGGCACCGACCGCGGCGTCCCGGTGGAGGGATGGGGCGAATGCGCCGCCCTGGTGGATCGGACCTATGACGCCGAGGATCTGGAAAGCTCGTTCGCCATCCTGGCGGAAACCCTCGGGCCGGCCCTGCTTGCCGCCGCATCGGCGACACCCCTTCCGACGCTGGCGGGGTTCGGGGCGCTCCGATCCTGGGTGCGCGATGCCCCGCTGGCGTTTGCCGCCCTGGAGATGGCCGTCGCCGACCTCCACCTCCGCTCGATAAGGACCTCGTTGGCCGACTGGCTCGAGGTCGGTCCCGGCCCGGTCCCGGCCGGAGCGGTGGTGGGGGAGTTCCAGGACGTGACCGGGTTGCTGGAGCGGGTCAACGCCCTGGTGGACCAGGGGTACCCGCGGGTGAAGATGAAGATCAGCCGGGGCGCCGATGCCGAGCCGATCGCCGCGGTTCGCCAGGCCCATCCGAGCCTGTTCCTCCAGGCCGATGCCAACCAGGACTACCACGAGACGGACATCGACCACCTGAGCAGTCTCGACCGCTACGAACTGGCCTGCCTCGAGCAGCCCTTCCCTCGGGACGATCTCGCCGCCCATGCCCGGCTGGCCGAGCGGGTGGCCACCCCCATCTGCCTCGACGAGAGCCTCGACTCGCCGGAATCGGTGGTGAGGGCCCTGGAGATGGGGGCGTGTTCGGTGGTCTGCGTGAAGCCGGCCCGTCTCGGGGGGATCGGTTCCGCCCTCCAGGTGGTCCGGCAGTGCCGGGCGTCGTCGGTGCCCCTCTGGATGGGGGGGATGTTCGAGACCGGTTTCGCCCGGGCCGCCAATGTGGTGGTGGGGGCCGCCTCCGGCACCGACTGGCCGGGGGACCTGAGCCCGGCCGCCTCCTATCTGCGCCCGGATCTGACCGCGGCGGCTCCGGAGATCGATCCCGAGAACCCGGCCAGGGTGGTTCCCAGTCGGGCGCCGGGGATCGGGCCGGCTTTTGACGAGGCACTCGTCGACCGGCTCACCTCGAGAGTGGTGCGCCTCGAAGCCGCTCCCGACTCGGGGTTTGGGGCTGGATGAACGGGGACACCCGTCGGTGTCTACAATTGCTGGCCCATGCATCGCTCCACCGTCGAACGTCGCTTGAAGGACGCCCACCGACAGCTGGAGCGCGCCCGCACGGAGCTCGCCGTTCTCGACGAGCAGTTTGCCGTCGTCAGCGATATCGCCGATGACACCCGGCTCAAAGCCTTGGTGGCAGAAACGCCGATAGCCTCGCGTGAACACGATGAGGCCAGTCGCCATGCTGCCGCCATGGGGCGGACCCGTGAAGCGCTACGGGCCTCCATCGCCGAACTTGAACAGCGGCAGAATGACCTACTCGACCGCCTGGTGGTCGGGCCCAGTTGAACGAGCCCATCATCGTTCCGTACGAACGAACAGTCTCATCGAGCAGGGCATCCCGCCGACAGGTTGGGAGAGAGGAGCGGAGTCAGCATGAGTAGGCGCGTGGTCATAGCCGAAGACGAAGCCATCATCCGGCTCGACCTGAAGGAGATCCTCCAGGCGGAGGGCTATGAGGTGGTGGGGGAGACCGGTCGGGGAGACGAAGCGGTGGAACTGGTCCGGACCCACGCACCTGAATTGGTGATCCTCGATGTGAAGATGCCGGGCACCGACGGTTTGTCGGCGGCCCGGGGAATCCGGGAACTGGGAATGAAAGTGGCGGTGCTGGTGCTCACCGCCTTCAGCCAGAGGAACCTGATCGACGAGGCCCGCGACGCCGGTGTCGCCGCCTATCTGGTGAAGCCGTTCCAGCGGAATGAATTGATCCCGGCCATCGATCAGGCGATGGCCCGGTGTGAGCAGGAGTGGGCCATCGACGCCGAGACCCAGACGGGGGACGCGGCCAACGGCGGTGGCTCGCAGCATTTGGCTTCCGCGGAGGACAAGCTGGAGACCCGGCGGATGGTCGATGGGGCCAAAGGGGTGTTGATGGAGCAGTTCGGCATGGTCGAATCGGACGCCTTCGGGTTCATCCAGAAGACGGCCATGGGCACCCGGGCGCGGATGATCGACGTCGCCCGGCAGATCCTCGAGGGATCGCTCGTTCCGTAGGCTGGACGAACCCTCCGCCATGCCCAGCCCCACTACCGCCAACGCCACCAAGGGCAACCCGCTGGTCCTCCTCGACGGCATGTCGCTGGCCTTTCGGGCCTTCTTCGCCCTTCCGCCCGATCTGGCCACCACCGCCGGCGTCGTCACCAACGCCTTGTACGGGTTCGCCTCCATGTTGGTGAACCTGGTGCGGGACCACCAGCCGTCGGGGCTGGCAGTGGCCTTCGATCTCCCCGGGGGCACCTTCCGGGACAAAGTCGTCTCCGACTACAAGGCCGGCCGGGCCGAGACCCCCGACGACCTGTTTCCGCAGTTCGACATGATCCGGACGCTGCTGGCGGCGCTGGCCATCCCGGTGGTCGATGCGGTCGGCTTCGAGGCCGACGACGTGCTGGCCACTCTGGCCACCGAAGCCCGCGACCGCGGCCAGACCGTCATCATCGTCACCGGCGACCGCGATTCCTATCAGCTGGTGGAAGACCCCTACATCCAGGTCCTCTACAACCGGCGGGGGGTGAGCGACTACGTCCTCTACGACGAGCACGGCATCCAGGAACGCACCGGGGTGACCCCGGAGAACTACCCGTTCCTGGCCGCGCTGCGGGGCGATCCCTCCGACAACCTGCCCGGGGTCCCCGGGGTGGGGGAGAAGACGGCGGCCAAACTGGTCAACGAGTACGGCGACATCGACTCCCTCTACGCCCACCTCGACGCCCTGTCGCCGAAACTCCGGGAGAACCTGGCCGCCAACCTCGAGCGGGTCCGGATGAATGCCCAGGTGATCCCGTTGATCCGGGACGTGCCGCTGACCACCACCATCGATCAACTGCAACTCGGGGGGTGGAGAACCGAGGATGCCGAGGCGGTGTTTGCCGAGTTCGAGCTGAAGACGCTGTGGCCCCGGTACCTGGCGGTCATGAGCGACGGGCTGCTCGGCCCGCCGGCCCCGGGTGGAGGCCCGGTCGCCGCCGCCGGCTCCGAAGGTCCCCTGGCGGACGTTCCGGCTGGCGATCAGCCCGAGTGGTTCATCGCACCGGAGATCGTGGCGCCGGACGACGTGGCCGCCGCGGTGGCCGGGCTGGAGACCATGGTGGCCGCCGCCCAGTTCGGGGCCGGGAACCTGGCCGTCTTCGCCCGTTGGACCGGTGATCCGGGCCGATCACCCCTCTTGGCCCTGGCCGTCACTCCCGAGGCCGGGCCGGACGACACCTACCCGGTGCTGTATCTCCACGGTCCGGATCTCCTCGAGGATCCGAAGGTGCTCTCCGTGCTGGCCGACATGGTCGGTCCCGGCGGGGTCGGAGTGGTCGGCCACGACGTCAAGGAATTGATGCGCTCCCTGCTCCCGTTGGGAGTGGACATCACCGGCCTGGTAATGGACACCGCGGTGGCCGCCTATCTGCTCGACTCCTCCATCGACCGCTACCACCTGGTGGATCTGGCCCGCCAGCAGTTGGGGGTGGTGGTGGACGATGGCTCGACCGGGCAGGGCAGCTTCGATCTGACCGACGACCAGTCCGGCGGGGATGGGGGGATCGACGCCGACGTGCTGCAGACCGCCCGGCTGGCCTCGGTGATCGCCCGTCTGCGGACACCGCTGGAGATCGAAATTGCCGAGGCGGAAGAAACCGCTCTCCTTCATGAGATCGAGTCCCCGCTGGTCCGGGTGCTGGCCCGGATGGAGGTCATCGGGGTTCCGGTCGACCGGGACGTCCTCCACGAGATCACTGTCGGTCTGGCCGAAGAATGCCTCTCCCTGGAGGCGACCATCCAGGATCTGGCCGGCGAGCCCTTCAAGGTCAACTCGGTTCCCCAACTCCGGTCGATCCTCTACGAGCGGCTCGGACTCACCCCTCTCCGGAAGACCAAGACCGGGTTCTCCACTGACGCCCGGACCCTCGAGCAACTCCGCGGGCAGCACCCGATCGTCGAGGCCCTCCTCCGCTACCGGGAGGTGGAGAAGCTCCGGTCCACCTACGGGGAGAGCCTGGCCGCCGAGATCGCCGAGGACGGTCGGATCCACGCCACCTTCCGCCAAACGGTGGCCCGGACCGGGCGTCTCTCCTCCGACCGGCCGAATCTCCACAACATCCCGGTCCGCACCGAGGAGGGCCGGCGGTTCCGTCAGGCCTTCGTGCCATCGGAGGGTCGGCGGCTGCTGGTGGCCGACTACGACCAGGTGGAATTGCGGGCCATTGCCCATCTGTCCGGTGACCCCGGACTCACCGCCGCCTTCGCCGCCGGGGAGGACATTCACCGGACGGTGGCATCCCGGGTGTTCGGGGTCGATCGGGAGGCGGTCAACCTGGGCCAGCGTTCGACGGCCAAGATGGTCTCCTACGGTCTGGCCTACGGCATGGAAGCCTACGGGCTGTCCCAGCGGCTGAACGTGCCGGTGGAGGAGGCGAAGGCCATCCTGGACGCCTTCTTCGAGGGATTCCCGGCCGTCCACGACTACATGGACCGCACGGTGTCCGAGGCCCGCAACTCCGGATTCACCGTGACCGCCTTCGGGCGTCGTCGTCTGCTTCCCGAGCTGTTGGCCACCAACTACCAGGTCCGGCAGGGGGCTGAGCGCCAGGCCATGAACGCCGGGATCCAGGGTCTGGCCGCCGATTTGTTCAAAGTGGCGCTGCTCCGGCTGGATGCCGCCCTCGCCGAGGGGGGATTCGCCTCCGATCTGGTCCTCCAGGTGCACGACGAGGTGATTCTCGACGTGGTGCCCGTCGAGGCCGAAGCGGTCGAGGCGTTGACCGAGCGGGCCCTCACCGGAGCCGCCGACCTGTCGGTTCCGTTGAAGGTGGCGATGGCCTGGGGTTCGTCGTGGGCCGAGGCCAAGGGAACCTGAGCCCACCTGGGCCGGTCAAGGCCGTCTTCGGGTAAGATTCTCTTTCGGTCACAACCAGGTGACCCCTTACTTCACCCGCACGGCGCCATCGGCGGCGCGGGACCTGTCCGGAAAGCGAGCTACCTACTTCATGTCCGACGTCTTAGCAGTACCCGGAGGCCCAGCCCTCCTGTCCCCAGAGCACATGGGTCACTTCGATGAGAACGGGGTCTACATCCCCCGTCCGATCACGGAGAACGACCTGGACGGAGCCTCGCTCGAGGACGCCATGGCCGGCACCATCGTCGAGTTCGAGGATGGTGACCTAGTGCAGGGCACCGTGGTCAAGATCGACCGCGACGAAGTCCTCCTCGACATCGGCTTCAAGTCGGAGGGCGTAGTCCCGGTGCGGGAGCTCTCCATCCGCAACGACGTCGACCCGTCGGAGATCGTCTCGCTGGGTGACTCCATCGAGGCCCTGGTCCTCACCAAAGAGGACAAAGAGGGTCGCCTGATCCTCTCCAAGAAGCGGGCCCAGTACGAGCGAGCGTGGGGCACCATCGAGAAGTTGAAGGAAGCGGACGAGGTGGTTACCGGCCCGGTGATCGAGGTGGTCAAGGGCGGGCTTATCGTCGACATCGGCCTCCGCGGGTTCCTGCCGGCATCGCTGGTCGAGCTGCGCCGGGTGCGCGAGCTCCAGCCTTATGTCGGCCGGACCATCGAGGCGAAGATCATCGAACTCGACCGGAACCGCAACAATGTGGTGCTGTCCCGGCGGGCGTGGTTGGAAGAGACCCAGAAGGAGCAGCGGGGCGAGTTCCTGGAGAACCTCAAGCCCGGCGAGCGGCGCCGGGGCACAGTGTCGTCGGTGGTCAACTTCGGCGCCTTCGTCGACCTGGGCGGCATGGACGGACTCGTCCACGTCTCCGAGCTGTCCTGGAAGCACGTCGACCACCCCTCCTCGGTGGTGGCGGTGGGCGACGAGATCGATGTCGAGGTCCTCGACGTCGACCTGTCCAAGGAGCGGATCAGCCTGTCCCTCAAGGCCACCCAGTCCGATCCCTGGCAGGAGTTCGCCAACTCCCACCAGATCGGCGAGCTGGTCTACGGGCGGATCACCAAGCTGGTGCCGTTCGGTTCCTTCGTCCAGGTGGGCGACGGCATCGAAGGACTGGTGCACATCTCCGAAATGGCCGTGCACCATGTGGACCTGCCTGAGCAGGTGGTGGCGCCCGGCGAAGAACTCTGGGTCAAGATCATCGACATCGACCTCCAACGCCGGCGGATCAGCTTGTCGATCAAGCAGGCCGCCGAGGGTGGCGAGGTGTCCGAGGAGTACCGCGAAGCGTTCGGTGAGCACGCTTACGACGCCGAGGGCAACTACATCGGACCGTTCGAGTACACCGAGACCGAGTTCACTCCGGAGACCGAGGCCCAGGCGGCATGGGCCGACTTCGTGGCCGAGCCGGGAGCGGCGGAGGCCGGAGAGGCCGGCCCTGGTCCGGTCGAGCACGCCGAGGTCGAAGCCGCGACTGCAGAGGCTGAAGCACCGACCGGAGGCGAGGCGGCAGAAACAACTCCGGCCGCGCCCGAAGCAACGCCCGCGGCAACGCCGGCCACGCCAGAGGCAGCGGCCACGCCAGAGGCAGCGGATCCGGCCGAAGGGCCACCTGCCGAATAGCGGGCTCGGGCGCAGATAAGCGCCCCGTGATGTTGAGACGATTGGTCCGATCGAAGTTGGATCGCGGCGATAGAGCGGCTCAATGGTGCTACATGCCGTGTTCGGCCCGGAAGTCGCCGACGATCGCATTGGCGTGACCATGACCCATGCCGTGTTCGCGCTTGAGGAGCGCGACCATCTCCATGTGCTGGGTGAGCCCAGACTCTTCGAGGACGGCCTTCCAGTGGGAGATCGGTTGCCCGTACTTCTTCTCGATCGAAGGGAAGTAGGACTTCGGCCCGGTGATCTTGTCGACCATGCCTCCAAGGTAGCAACCAGTGCGAGTCGATTGAGATGTTGACTTGCCCCCATCGCCAAGGCCGGTGGTGGGGCTTATCGGGTCACCGACGGGCCATTCAGTAGCAATCGGCGCTGACTATTCTTCAACAGGGAGTGACTCCGAGACCCTGACAACCAACCGGAGGTGGAAGCCGATGGATGTCCAGTTCGTAACCAGCATTGCCCCGATCGTGAGGGATGCGGATGCATCTCGCTCGTTCTATCGCGACACCTTGGGATTGTCTTTCGAAGGCCAAGACGGCGACTACCTGTTCACCCACAAGCTCGAAGGGGTGAAGCACTTCGGATTGTGGCCTCTTTCCGAGGCGGCGAACGCTTGTTTCGGTACCACCGAATGGCCCTCCGACATCCCGGTACCGCAGGCCAGCATCGAGTTCGAGGTGCCTGATGTGCCTGCCGCCGCCGCCGAACTCACGGCCAAGGGCTATCGACTCATTCATGATGCCCGAACGGAACCGTGGGCACAGATCACCGCCCGGCTGCTGAGTCCGGAAGGTTTACTTGTCGCCGTGTGTTACTCCCCGGTATTTCACGACGAAGCGGGAAGCTGACTTCCGCGACGCCGTGGACGCCGGACTTTTCAGGCCCTAGCTAGAATCTGCTCGGTGGGTCCTCCCATGCATGAAAGCCTCCGGCCTTGGGAAGAGATACGGACATGACGAAGAGCACGACCCAGAAAGCTGAGTCTCCTTCTCAACTCATCGACGCCAGGATCAAGGAGCTCGGCGACTGGCGGGGCGAGACGCTCAGTCGGCTCCGAGGCTTGATCAAGGAAGTCGATCCCGACGTCACCGAGGAGTGGAAGTGGCGAGGAGTTCCGGTGTGGTACCACGACGGAATGATCTGCACCGGTGAGACGTACAAGAGCGTCGTGAAGCTGACCTTCGCGAAAGGGGCAGCTCTCAAGGATCCGTCCGGACTCTTCAACTCCAGTCTTGAAGGGAACACCCGGCGTGCCATCGACTTTCACGAGGGCGAGAAGATAAATGAGAAGGCGTTTAAGACGCTCCTTCGCGCCGCCATGACCCTGAACGAGTCCAAACCCTCCCGCTGACTCTCCTAAATCCGTCAATTCCAGCCGGACCGGTGAGAAGCAGGTCGACTCACCCGGTCGGCAACGGCTCCGCGCTTTGGGTTACGCGAGGCTGGCGAGGTGGCTGACACCCCCAAAGTCCCTGATGGCCTCCCGCTGGGGCCGCTCATCGAGGTGAACGACCGCGACGACCCGCGACTCGACCTCTATCGGGACCTCAACGATCCGGCCAGCCGGATCCGCCTGGAAGGCAATCATCCGGCCTTGGTGGTGGAGGGGAGGCTGGCGGTCGATCGCCTGCTCGCATCCCCGTACACCGTGCGCTCACTGCTGCTGGATGATCACCAATTGACCTCGGCCGGTGATCTGGTGACGTCGACCCGGGCTCGAGGGGCGCCGGTATTCGTGGCCTCTCGGGCGGTGCTGGCCAGCACGGTTGGATTCGCCCTCCATCGAGGGGTGGTGGCGATTGCCAACCGCCCGTCACCTACCGATCCAGAGCGGCTGCTGGCCGATGTGGCGGTTCAATCCGACCTGGGGCGGACTCCGCGGCTCCTCGGTGTGCTCGAGGGGCTCAACGATCACGAGAACATCGGGGCACTGTTTCGCAACGCCGCCGCGTTCGGGGTCGCGGGTATCCTCCTCGACCCGACCTGTGCCGATCCGCTCTACCGCCGGTCGATCCGGGTCTCCGTCGGGCACATCCTCCACCTCCCGTTCGCCCGACTGGTGCCGTGGCCGAACGGACTGCAACAGGTGCGGGCCGCCGGCTTCGTTGTCTCCGGGCTGGTCCCGCAGGCGGCCACCGCCAGCCAAGTCCCGGCTGTCAGTCTTGCCGAGCTGAAGGCACGGCTGTCCGGCTCAGAACCCCCGGCGGGGGTGGCCCTCCTCCTCGGAGCGGAAGGACCGGGCCTTTCCGATGGGGCGATGGCCGCCTGCGATGTTCTGGTTTCCATCCCGATGGCGGAACCGGTCGACTCGCTGAACGTGGCCACCGCTGCCGCCATCGCCTTCCACGCCCTCGCCGGACCCTGATGGGGAGCAGAGCGCCGGAAGCCATCAACCGATGACCCATTCCGCCGAGGACAGCCATTGCTTGGCGAGGTTGACCCCGTGCATAACATCCGGGCACCGATGAACGAAGACCAGCAACTCGACGCGATCTCCCGGCTGCACGGCCTCTTCGGACGGCAAGACCTTGACTATTGGCTCTTCGGCGGCTGGGCTGTCGACTTTCACGCCGGGCGGGTCACCCGCCAGCATGCCGATATCGACATGGCGGTCTGGGTTGCCGATCTCGATCGGGCCAAGGAGGTACTCGATCGGGAGGGCTGGATTCTCTCCCGTGATGCCCTTCAGGATGGGTATGCCGAGTTTGGGAACCAATCGATGCATCTGGATCTGACCTATCTGGCTCGTGACGAAACCACCGGGGCTGTCTACACACCCCTGGCTCAGGGTCGCGGAGCATGGCCAGACGGTACGTTCGGCGAGGACCTGAAAGAACTGAACGGTGTTCAGTCGCACGTCGTGAGCCTCGGTTCCCTCATCGCCGACAAGTCCGAGCTACGCGGCGATCCGTCTACCGCCTCCAAGGATCGCGCCGATGTCGTTGTCCTGGTGAGCCTTCCCTCTGACCGGTGACGTCGGGCTGCCCTGGCTGGCGATGGCATCTCCGCTGAGTGGATGCCATGCTGGATAGATGGCGAACCGTTCGCCCGAAGAGCGCAAAGCTGATGCCCTGGCCAAGCTGGAGGCGGCCGATACCAACCTGTGGATTGCGTCTGCCTCGCCGACCGGCGTCGTGCATCTCGTGCCGGTGACGAAGACCTGGAACGGGAGTCAGGTCGTGCTGGCCACCGGGCCGAAGTCGAGGACGGTGGCCAACGTCACCGCCAACCCCCGGGTCCGGCTGGCCCTCGGCGACACCCGGGACGTGGTCATGATCGACGCGGTCCTGGTCGAGGCGGTGCCCGAGTCCGAGGCCCCGAAGGCGCTGGCCGACGCCTACGCCATGCAGGCGGGTTGGGACCCCCGGACCGACGACAACGACTACGTCTACCTTCGGTTCGGGCTCGACCGTGTCGAGGTGTGGCGGGAGGCCGAAGATTCGGCCGGACGCACGGTCATGCGCAATGGGGCGTGGACCGTTTGAGTTCGCGGCGGCGGTGGGCGACGGAACGACCGTCGTCGGACCCGATTGCTATCGTCGCACCATGCCCAGCCGCCTGACCAACATTGTCGTTGACGCCCATGATCCGGCTGCCGTTGCCGGGTTCTGGTGCTCGGTCCTTGGGTGGCACATCGTTGAGCAATCCGATGAGGGCGTGAGCATCTCGGCGGCCAACGGGGCTTGGCCCGTCATCGACTTTCTTCCCGTCCCGGAGACCAAGACCGTGAAGAACCGGCTCCACCTCGATCTTCGGGCCGACGGCGTGTCCACTCCGGACGAGCTCGAGCGACTGCTGTTCCTGGGCGCGTCTCCTGTCGACGTCGGTCAGTCGACCGCCGTGCCCTGGGTGGTGTTGGCGGACCCGGAAGGCAACGAGTTCTGCCTCCTGTCCCGGTCGGTGCAGGACCTGGTTCCCTAGGCCGTCAGCCAGTCGGTCTCACCATCCGGGGAGCCGCCCGGTGGAGCTCGGTAGCCACCTGGTGGGTGGTCACGAACCCCAGCCGCTCGTAGAAGGCCAGGGCCTGGGGGTTGGCTGTCACTTCCAGGGTGGCGAAGCTCAGGCCCAGCAACGTCGCGGAGATGTCCCGCACCAGAGCCTCCCCCAGGCCGCGGCGCATCCGAGCAGGCTCGACAAAGAGGTCCTCGAGCTCGGCGACCCCGCCGGCAATACGGTAGGAGGCGAATCCCACCACCTCGTCCTGACGGTCCACCGCCACCCGGGTCCGACCTTCCCGGACCCCGTCATCGGTGAACACCAGCCACTCCGGGTTGTCCAGGAGCGGCCCCGCATCCTGCGGGTTCGAGAGGGAGGCGCGCTCATAGATGCCTTGCAGCGCGGGCATATCGGTGATCCGGGCGCCACGGATGCTGAACGACACCTCACCAGTGTGGTCGGTGCTGGCCATGGCTGGCGCCGGCCAACCCCGAGGAGGACCGTTCCCGCCGGCGGAGCCCGCCGGCTCAGGCCGGGCTGCTGGCCAGGCTGACCGGGGTCGTGATGAGCGGGAAGTGGCAGGCGACCTGGTGCCCGGCGGAGATGTCCCGGAGCAGTGGCTCCTCGTCGGTACAGCGCTGCTGGGCATAGGGGCAGCGGGTGCGGAACCGGCATCCCGACGGGGGATTGAGCGGGGAGGGAAGCTCACCGGTGAGGGCTTTGTGCTCGGAGTGGTGCTCGGGATCGGGCTCCGGGATCGACGCCATCAGCGCTTCGGTATAGGGGTGGGCGGGGGATCGGTAGAGCTCGTCGGAGCCGGTCACCTCCACCAGCTTGCCCAGGTACATCACCGCCACCCGGTCGCTGACGTTCTTCACCACCGCCAGGTCGTGGGCGATGAAGACCATGGTGAGGCCGAATTCCTCTTTGAGGTCGGCCAGCAGGTTGAGGATCTGGGCCTGCACCGAGACGTCCAAGGCCGACACCGGCTCATCGCAGATGAGCAGCGACGGCTTGGCCATCAGGGCTCGGGCAATGCTGATCCGTTGGCACTGGCCGCCGGAGAACTCCTGGGGCCGGCGGTCGCCGGCGGTATCGGGGTCGATGCCGACCGAGTCGAGCATGGCCCGAACCTGCGCTTCCCGCTCGGAGCGGGAGCCGATCCCCCAGATGGCCAGCGGCTCAGCCACGATGTCGCGAATGCGCCGCCGGGGGTTGAGGGAGGAGATCGGATCCTGGAAGATCATCTGCATCTTGGTCCGGGTCTCCCGCAACTCTTTCCCGCTGAGCTTGGTGAGGTCCTGGCCGTTGAAACGGACAGTTCCCGAAGTCGCCCGCTGGACCTGCACCAGCGCCCGACCGGTGGTGGTCTTCCCGCAGCCGGACTCGCCGACCAACCCGAGGGTCTCGCCCCGCTTGACCGAGAAGCTGATGTCGGTCACCGCCTGTACCCGTTGCTTGCCACTCCGGAACTCCACCACCAGGTGGTCCACCTGCAGCACCACGTCGTCGGGCAGCGGCGCAGCCGGATCGTCGGTCGGCAGCGGGGTGGGGGTGGCGGCGTCAGTGGTCATGAGGGTGGGGTCTCCGGGTCGAGCTCCGGCACCGGACTGGCGCCGGCGGTGGACGACGGCATCCCGTCCACCAGCGGGAACCAGCAGGCAAAGACGTGCTCGGAGGAAGCTGCGGTGCGCAGCGGTGGTTCCGACTCCCGGCACTTGTCCTGGACAAAGGGGCACCGGGGGGCGAATCGACACCCCTGGGGAGGATGGATCAGGTCCGGTGGGCGCCCGCCGATGGCCAGCAGCCGGGTCCCGCTGGGGTCGGCCAACCGGGGGATGGAGTTCATCAGCGCCCGGGTATACGGCATCCGGGTGTGGGCGAACAGGGTGCGGGTCGGGGCCCGCTCGACGATCCGCCCGGCGTACATCACTGCGATCTCGTCCGCCCGCTTCGCCACCACCCCGAGGTCGTGGGTGACCAGGATGACCGCCATGTGCCGCTCCCGCTGCATGGCCTGGAGGAGGTCGAGGATCTGGGCCTGGACCGACACGTCGAGCCCCGTGGTGGGTTCATCGGCCAGCACCAGCCGGGGGGCACAGGCGAGGGCGATGGCGATCATCACCCGTTGCCGCATGCCTCCTGACAGCTGGAACGGATACCAGCGGATCCGTTGCTCCGGGGAAGGAATCCCCACCGACCGGAGCAGTTCGACCGCGGTGGCGTTGGCCTCCTTCCGGTCCATGTCCAGGTGGAGGCGGAGGGAGTCGGTGATCTGATTGCCGATCCGCACCACCGGATTGAGGGCGGTCATCGGGTCCTGGAAGATCATGCTCATCTGGGCCCCCCACACCTGGCGGAGTTGGGCCGGGGCCATGGTGGTCATCTCGTGGCCGGTGAACCGGACGGTGCCGCGCCGGATCACGTCGCGGGCGGGGAGGAGCCCCATGATCGAACGGGCCAGGACCGTCTTGCCCGATCCCGACTCGCCCACCACCCCGAGGGTGGTGCCGCGGTTGACGCTGAGCGACACCCCGTCGACGGCGTGAACGGTGCCCCGGCCGGTGCGGAACGAGGTGTGGAGGTCCTTCACCACCAGCAACGGATCGGCGAACTCGGTGACGTCGGGGAACTCCAGGGTCTTCTCGATCACGGGAGCATGGCGATCGCTCACAGCAGGCCCTCCCGGATGTCGAATCGCTGCCGCAGCCGGTCCCCGATCAGGTTGATGGAGAGGAGCAGCAAGAACATCGCGATGGCCGGCCACATCATCACGTAGGGGTTGGTCTGCAGCAGCCCGTTGGAGGTCCCCTCCGCGATCAGGTTTCCCCAGGAGGGGGTGGGCAGCGACACCGAGAGGCCGAGGAAGGCCAGCGATCCCTCCAGGACGATGACCCCGGCCACGGTGATCAATCCGAAGGAGACGGCGGCCGGCACCACGTTGGGCAGGATCTCCCGGAAGATGATCCTCCGGCTGGTGGCTCCGAGGGTTCGGGCCGCCATTACGAAGTCCCGATTGGCGAACGACAGGGTGGAGGCACGGACCACCCGGAAGATGATCGGGACGGTGCCGACCCCGAGGATGATGGTGATCTTCAGCAGCGTCTGGCCCCAGAAGGCGACGATGGCGATCACCGCCACGATGCCGGGGAAGGCGAGGATGACGAAGGAGGCGGCATTGAAGGTGATGTCGAACCCACCGCCCTTGAACCCGGAGATGAGCCCCAGCGTGCCCCCCACCAGCAGGCCGATCCCCACCGAGGCGAACCCCACCACCAGGGAGACCCGAGAGCCGAAGATGAGCCGGCTGAGCAGGTCCCGGCCGAGGTCGTCGGTGCCCAGCAGATGGTGGATGCTCGGGGCGGCGTTGATGGCGGTGTAGTTCTGGAAGTTCGGCGGTTGGAGGGGGAGCAGGTTGGCGAGGATGGCACAGATGGCGACGATGGCCACCCACACCAACGCGAACCAGAACAGGAAGCCGAGCGGTCGTTTGGCCAGGATGTCGTCGTCGGGCGCCGCCAACGCTGCCGCCACCGCGCTGGGGGGAGTCTGACCCACGAAGGGGCCCGGCACCAGACCGCCCAGGCCGGGCGTGTGAATTTCGTGATCAGCGGCCATTCGTCACTCCCGGGTCACTCGCGGATCGACCACCGTGAACAGGAAGTCGATGAAGAATTGGAGCACGACATAGGCGATGGCCACCACCAGGGTGATGCCCTGGACGACCAGATAGTCGCGCTGTTGGACGGCGGCCACCAGGGAGAAGCCCAGACCGTCCATGGCGAAGAGGAACTCGACGATGAAGGTCCCGGCCAAGAGGGACCCGATATTGACGCCGGCCACCGCCAGCAGCGAGAAGGTCGAGGGCCGGAATGCCTGGCGCCACATGATGCGCCGGTTGGAGAGACCCTTGGATCTCGCCATGGTGATGAAATCTTCTTGCAGGGTCATGATCAGGTCGGATCGGAGCAGCCGGTAGTAGACGGCGATGGAACCGGCGGTCAGCGCCAGGCCGGGAAGGATCATGTCGTGGAGGTTGGTGGCCGGGTTCTGGGTGAAGGGGACATAACCGGTGGCCGGAAACCAGTGGAGGCCGACGGCGAAGACGGCCACGAAGATGGGAGCCAACAGGAACGGGGGGAGGGCGAGCAACCCGAAGGTCCCGGTGGTGGCCACGTTGTCGAGAGGCCGGTTGGGGCGCCGGGCGGTGACCAGGGCCAACGGGATGGAGACGGCGAACGCCACCACCTGGGAGATGATGATCAGCTCCACGTCGACCGGGAACCCGGTGACGATGATGTGCCCGACCGTCTCGTGGGTGAGGTACGACTGGCCGAGGTTCCCGTGGAAGACGTTGCCGATCCAGATCCAGTACTGGTGGTAGAGCGGAAGGTTGAGGCCCAACTGGTGGAGGAGGTTCTGCCGGTTGGCGGCGGTGGAGTTGACGCCGAGGATGATGGTGGTGGGGTCGCCGGGCAGCAGGTGGACCAGCAGGAACACCAGCACCGAGATGACGAACGAGATGACGACCAGTTGGGCGAAGCGTTTGAGGAGGTACTTGAGCATCGATCTAGGTGGAAGTTGACCGGTTCCCGGTCGCTTACCCGGCCATCCAGATCTGGGTGGGGAAGAAGAAGCCGTTCTGGAACGGGTAGCCCGGCGCGCCGTCGGGAAGTACCGGGTTGGCAAAGTTCTGGACCCGGGTGTCGCCGACTTCCGACCAGACGGTCTGCCCCAGCCAGATGTAGGGGAGGTCCAGGCAGATCCGTTCGTTCACCGTCTGGTACGCCTTGATCCGGGTGGCGGGATCGGGATTGGTGCGTCCGATCTGGAGGGCCTGTTCGATGAGGGGGTCGGAATTGCGGGCGAAGTTCAGGGAGATCTGTCCCGGGGGCGCCACCGTGGTGGTGCTCCACCAGGTGTAGTTGAGGTCGGGGTCGGGCACCGCGAACTGTTCGAAGGTGAGGGCCTGGTAGGTCCCGGTGATGGCGTCGGTGATCAGTGCCGCCTGTTCGATGGCCTTGATGGTGATGTCGAAGCCGGCCAGGTTCCACATCTGCTGGAGCACCTGGGTGGCCTTGGAGACCCGAGGGTCGGTGGTGCCGGTGAGGGTGAGGGCGGCGGTGCCGTGCTGCGCCTTGTAGGCGGCCACCAGCGCTTTGGCCCCGGGGAGGTCGAAGGTCGGATAGGCGGTGGTGGAGTAGTACTTGGAACCCTTGGGGAACAGGCCGTTGGACAGCTTGGCCAGGCCGCCGCCGAAGATCTTGTTCACCTGGACCTGGTCGGTGGCCTTGGCCAGCGCCTGGCGGATCCGCAGGTCGTTGGTGGGGGCGGTGGCGCAGTTCAACATGATGAAGTCCATGTCCGGCTCGCCGACGGTGTAGTTGAGGGTGTCGACCACCTGAAATGCTGACTGCCCGACGAAGTGGTTCACGGTGTTGGGGTCGGCGGAGACGATCAGGTCCACCCCGCCGGTCTTGAGGGTCGACTCCCGTTGGGTGGTGTCGGGAATCGGCTTGAAGGTGATGGAATTGAGGTAGGGGAGGCCGCTCCGCCAGTAGTTCGGATTGCGGGTGGCGGAGAACTGTTGGTTGGGCTGCCAGTTGCCGTAGACGAACGGCCCGGTGCCGATCGGTTTGGGGGAGGCGGTGGAGGAGGCTTTGACCGCGTCGAGCATGGCCTGGCCGACCACGTAGCCCACCTGGGTGGCCAATCCGGCCGGGAAGTCCACCAGCGGCTGGGTGCAGGTGTACACGAGGGTCAGCGGGCCGGTGACGGTGGCCGACTTCACCTGCTGGAGGGCGATGCCGGTCAGGGTCGAGGCCTTCAAGGCGTCGAAGTTGTTCTTCACCACGGTGGCGGTGAGGGCCGACCCGTCGTGGAAGGTGATGCCGGGCCGGAGGGTGAGGGTCCAGACGGTGTAGGTCGAATTGGGGGTGACCGACTGGGCCAGGTACGGCTTGATGGTCCCGTCGGCCGCTACCGCGGTCAGCGGGTCGTAGACGGCGTTGGCATAGAGGAAGCCGTTGTTGTCCCAGTGATTGTTGGGCGGGAAGAAACCGTCGATCTCCGCGGTGGTCCCGATGGTCAGCGAGCCACCGGTCTTCGGGGTTCCCTTGTTGACCCCCGGGGTGCCACTGCCCCCGCCGCTGCCCCCGCCGGTACTCGAGGGGCTGGACGAGCAGGCCGCCAAGCCGGCCGCGCCCACCAGCACCAGGCTCCCGGCCGCCGCCCCTCGCGACAGGAATGCCCGGCGATCCATCGGATTAGGCACTGTCACAGCTGTCCCCCTTCACGTTCTTCCCCCCGTATCACCCCTGGGGACTGCCGAAGACTGCCACAGGTGAGACCGGCTGGTGGGGAGGATAGTGCTCGGAACCCCGCCGGTGGAGGTCATCATGGCCGAAAACCGGCAGCATCGCGAAGAATCCATCCAGGCGTCGGTCGTGGGTACCATGCGGGCCATGGAAAGCGCTTCGATCGGGACCGCGGCGCCGACCCCGTCCGAAACCGAGACGCCGACCGATGGTCCGGATCGCCATCGGAGCTCCCGTCCGGTGACCGACCCGACACCCGCCGGCACCCGGACCGGCGGGGGAGACGAACTGGAGGGGAAACCCTTCGGGCGTCGGTTCACCCTCGGGCTGGGAGTGGCGGTCGCCGCGGTGTTGGTCATCGCGCTGGTGCTTCGCTTCTGGACCCGTTCCGACCTCTGGCTCGACGAGGCCCTCACCGTCAACATCGCCAAGCAACCGCTGCACACCCTACCGTCCTACCTGAAGCGGGACGGGGCACCCCCGCTGTTCTACGTCCTCCTCCACTTCTGGATGGGGGCGTTCGGCGATTCCGATCTGGCCGTGCGGTCGCTGTCCGGGGTGATCGGGGTGGTCACCGTCCCCCTGGTGTGGCTGGCCGGCCGCAAGATCGGCGGCCGCGCCGCCGGGTGGGCGGCCATGCTGTTGGTGGCCACCTCGCCGTTCGCGGTCCGTTACGACACCGAGACCCGGATGTACGCGTTGGTGGCGCTGCTGACGGTGCTGGGGTTCCTGGCCATGCAGCGGGTCCTGACCCGGCCCCGACCCGGCAACCTGGTGGCCCTGGCCGTCGTCACCAGCCTCCTGCTCTACAGCCACTACTGGTCGTTCTATCTGCTCGGCACCACCTTCGTGTGGCTGGCCTGGCAGGCATGGCGCGGGCGTCCGGCCTGGCGTCGGGGGGCCCGGTCGGGGATGGTGGCAATGGCCATCGGTGCCCTGACCTTCCTCCCCTGGGTGCCGACCTTCCTCTACCAGTCGGCCCACACCGGGACCCCCTGGGCCACCCCCGCCAACTTCGCCGCCATGGTCAACGCGGTGGCATCCTTCGCCGGGGGAGGCAGCAACCAGGGTCGGGCGTTGGCCCTCATCTACTTCGCCCTCATCGGCCTGGCCCTGTTCGGGATCGCCACCGACCGGCGGCACATCGAACTGGACATCCGGACCCGACCGCTGGGTCGACCACTGGGATGGATCGTGCTCGGCACCCTGGCCGCCGCCATCGCCGGGGGGTTCCTGTCCAACAGCGCCTTCGATGCCCGCTATGCCTCGGTGGTGTTCGTCCCGGTGGTCCTGCTGGTCGCCATCGGGCTCACCACCTTCATTGATCGTCGGGTGAGGACGGGCATCCTGGCGGTGGCCATCGTCGCCGGGCTGGTCGCCTCCTTTTCCAACATCACCACCAACCGGACCCAGGCGGCCAACGTGGTGGCGGCGATCAGCACCCGGGGACAGGCGGGCGACATCATCGGCTACTGCCCCGACCAGTTGGGCCCGGCGGTGAACCGGCTGCTTCCCGCCGGCCGGTACCAGCAGATCACCTTCCCCCGGGAGACCGGCCCGGCCTTCGTCAACTGGGTCGATTACGCCACCGCCTCCCACGCCCGCTCCCCGAGTGCGTTCTCGGCCCGGCTCGAGGCGATGAGCGGTTCGAGCCGGAACATCTTCGTAGTCTGGGC
This sequence comes from Acidimicrobiales bacterium, assembly GCA_036268775.1. Lineage (GTDB taxonomy): Bacteria > Actinomycetota > Acidimicrobiia > Acidimicrobiales > RAAP-2 > DASZIT01. The sequence goes on from DATATM010000039.1 coordinate 42,369, forward strand.
CCCCGGCTATCAGACCCTCGGGACCAAGTGCGAGCAGATCGTCGACACCCTGCAGACCGATCCCAACTACCAGGTGCACAGCCTGGTGGTGGGGAATCCCTCCCAGTACTACCAACCCATGTATCTGTACGAGTTCGTGCCGACCAAGCACTGATTACCAGGTGAACCCCGGGACTCGGCTCCTCACCACGACGGCGGGCGACGCCGCGGCATCCACCCGCCAACCTCCGCTGCGCCAGTTCGGCTCTGCGGTGCTGAAGGTCCTTCCGGCCTGGCTGGTGGCGCGGGCGGTGGTGGCGGTGACCTTGGTGGTCGCCCATCTCAGCGTGGCCCATCTGCGCCCGGGCAACAGCGCCGCCTGGCTCCGGGTTCACCAGGGCCTGCTGGGGTGGGACGCCGGGTGGTACCAGTCGATCGCCGCCCACGGCTATGCCGCCTCCGGCCAGCAGTCGCTCCGGTTCTTCCCGGCCTTTCCCCTCGCCGGCCGGGTGGTGGGCTGGATACCCGGGGTCGGCCCCGGCACCGGGGTGATCATCGTCGCCAACGCCTGTGGGCTGGCCGCCATGGCAGTGCTGTGGATCCTGGTCGAACGCGACCTCGGCGACCGGGCCCTGGCCCGTCGGAGCGTGTGGTTGCTGGCCCTCGCCTCTCCTGCCTTCACCCTGGTGATGGCCTACGCCGAGGGGGCCCTCCTCCTCTGCACCACGGTGACGCTGTTGGCCATCCGCACCGGTCGCTGGTGGTGGGCGGCGTTGGCCGGGCTGGTGGCCGGCGCGGTGCGTCCGGTGGGCCTCCTGCTCATCGTCCCGGTGGTCATCGAAGCCATCCGGACCGGCCGAACGGAGCGGTCCGCCCGGTCCGCCGGTGGCCTCATCGCCCGCTCGGCGGCGGTGCTCGCCCCGGTGGTCGGGACCGGGGCCTATCTGGCTTGGGTCAGCCACCGCTTCGGGGATGCCTTCCTCCCCTTCCGGCTCCAGGACCAGCCCGGCCACCGGGGGGTGATCACCTCGCCGTTGAGTTCGATGTGGCACGACCTGGTGGCAGCCAGCCACGGTCATCACCTGGGCAGCGCTCTCCACATCCCCTGGGTGATCCTCTGTCTCGCCCTGCTGGTGGTGGCCTTCCGCCGGCTCCCGCTCTCCTATGCCGCCTTCGCCGCCGCGGTGCTGGTGGTCTCGGTCGCCTCGTCGAACCTCGACTCCTTCGAGCGCTACGCCCTCAGCGGGTTCCCCCTGGTGATCGCCGCCTCCACCCTCACCTCCCGGCGGGGGGTGGAACCGGTCGTCCTGGGGGTGGCCGGACTCGGACTGGCCGGCTACTCGCTTCTCGCCTTTCTGGGTATTTTCGTTCCCTGACGCTTCGACGGTACGCGACCCCCCGGAGGTCGACAAGGTACTGTTTCAGGGCAACGTCAGGTGTGAGCCCGGGCCATCACCTGCCCTCCCGCCACACCGAGGCGAACGGGCCAGATCAGAAGGAACGGATTTCACCGAGTGGGACAATCGTTGGACAGCGCGACCGAGATCGACCCGAACGGCCCTCCGACTTCAACTCCTGATCCGGTGGTGGTGATCGGGGCCGGGCCCGCCGGCCTGACCGCCGCCTATCAGCTGGTGACGGCCGGCGACCCGGTCATCGTGGTGGAGGGCGACACCGTGGTCGGGGGGATCAGTCGCACGGTGGAACGGGACGGGTGGCGGTTCGATATCGGTGGCCACCGGTTCTTCACCAAGGTCACCCCGGTGGAGGAGTTCTGGCATCAGATCCTGCCGCCGGAGGACTTCCTCCTCCGTCCCCGGATGAGCCGGATCTTCTACGGGGGCAAGTACTACGACTACCCGATCAAGCTGACCAACGCGTTGGCCAACCTCGGACTCCTCGAAGCCTTCCGCTGCGGACTGTCCTTCCTCTGGGTGCGGGTCCGGCCGCCGAAGGACCTGTCGACCCTGGAGGGGTACATCGTCTCCAACTACGGGTGGCGCTTGTACCGGCATTTCTTCAAGACCTACAACGAGAAGGTCTGGGGGGTCTCGGCATCGGAGATCTCCGCCGACTGGGGAGCCCAGCGGATCAAGGGCATGTCGATGTGGAACGCGGTGTGGGAACCGATCCGCTCGTCGCTGGCCGGCAAACGCCGGGACAAGTCGAAGCAGCTGACCAGCCTCATCGAGGAATTCCAGTACCCGAAATTCGGCCCGGGGATGATGTGGGAACGCTGCACCGAGAAGGTCATCGCCCTCGGTGGCGAGGTGAGGATGGCCACCAAGGCCACCGCTGTCCACCTGGAGGGAGGCCGGGCGGTGGCGGTCAGCGTCACCACCGACGGCGTCACCACCCGGCTGCCGACCTCCCAGGTGATCTCCTCCATGCCGTTCACCGAGCTGGCCCGGATCGTCGATCCACCGGTGCCCGCCGAGGTCCTGGCCGCCGCTTCCGATCTTCACTACCGGGACTTCCTCACCGTCGCCCTGGTCATCCCCGAGGACCGCGGCTTCCCCGACAACTGGATCTATATCCACTCTCCGGACGTGCGGGTCGGTCGCATCCAGAACTTCGGGTCGTGGTCCCCCCATCTGGTCAAGGACGGACGGACCTGCCTGGGCATGGAGTACTTCGTGTTCGAGGGTGACGACCTGTGGTCGAGCTCCGATGACGACCTGGTGGCACTGGCCACCAAGGAGCTGGCTACCATCGGGCTGGTCGACCCATCCGACGTCGAAGCCGGGTACGTGGTGCGGATGCCCAAGGCCTATCCGGTCTACGACGACGTCTATCGGGACAACGTCGAAGTGCTCCGCCGCTGGTTCGAGGTTCACGCCCCCAACGTCCACCCGGTGGGCCGGAACGGCATGCACAAATACAACAACCAGGACCACTCGATGTACACCGCCATGTTGACGGTGGAGAACATCCATGGGGCCCACCACGACATCTGGTCGGTCAACGTGGAAGAGGAGTACCACGAGGAGATGGATGTCCGGGTCGGGGCGGAGGCGGACAACGGGGCCCGCGGCTCCGGGCGGGATGCGCCGATCCTGCCCCGCCGGGCCACTCCCGCCGGGCGAACCCCGTCCTCGTGATGGCCCCCCATTGAGCCCCGCGGCGATGGGACGTCCGGCATGACCGCCAACGGATCCACTGGGGCCGGATCGCACGGGGTCGGAGCCACCGGGGACGGCTCGGCGGCGTCGCCCGGATTCGACGTCATGCTCGGGGAGATCGACCTCGCCGTCGAACCGGTGTCCGAATCGGTGTCGCTGGCCCCGGCGGTCGGCATCGCCGTCGGTGGGGGATCGATCATCTCCCTTCCCCACGACGAGCCGGGGGCGGGGGGCGGCCCGAGTGCCGAGTCGTTCCGGACCGGTATCGTCCAGGCCAGCCCGGTAGCCATCGCCGGGCTGGTGGTCAACGCCGCCTCCGCGGTGGTGGTGGTGCTGGTGGCCCACCTGGTCTCGTCCCGCTCCTACGGCGTCATCGCCCAGCTGTTGGGCCTCTTCTTCATCCTCTCCATGCCCGGCTCCGCCGTCCTGGTCGGCGTGGTCCGGAGGGTGACCGTGCTCCAGCGGATCGGGCAGGGCGACCGGGTCCACCGGTGGGTGGCCAGCGTCCACCGCATCGTCCTCGCCGTCCTGGTCCTCGAAGTGGGGGTGGTGTGGCTCCTCCAGGGGTGGATCGCCCATCAGCTGTCGCTGCCCAACGACCAGGGGGTGCTGCCGATCCTGGCCGCCGCCGGCGTCTGGATCCTCCTCAGCGTCGATCGGGGCCTGCTCCAGGCCCACCGGGACTACCGGGCCCTGGCCGTCAACCTCCTGATGGAGGGGGCGGTGAAGGCGGTCTGCGTGATCGGCTTTGTCGCCATCGGGATGGGGGTGTCGGGCTACGCGCTGGGCATCCTGGCCAGCGAGGTGGCCGCCACCGCTCACGCCCGGTGGTTGGCTTCCCGGGCCTGGCCCGCCGTCCCCCCGATCACCGCGCCGCCGTCTCCGGCGTCGAACAACGGGGCACCCGCCTCCAACGAGGTGGTCCGGCGGGTATTGATCGCCGACGTCTCCGCCGCCTTCGTCGGCCTCGCCCTCCTCGGCCTCCTGCAGAATGTCGACGTCATCCTCATCGGGCGGCTGGATCACCGGAACGCCGGGGCCTACGCCGCCATTTCGGTGGCCTCCAAGGCGTTGGTTTTCGGGGCCCTGGCTCTGGGGGCCTACCTGCTCCCGGAGGCCACCATCCGTTGGAACGAAGGGGGCCATGCCGTCCGCCAACTGGTGGTCACCCTGATGTTCCTGGCCGTCCCGGCGGTGGTGCTGCTGGCCATCGCCATCTTCATCCCCAACTGGTTCCTCTCCCTCATCTTCACCGCCAAGCTGAGCTCGGCCGCCTCCGCCTTCGCCTATCTGGTGGTGGCGATGATCTTCCTCTGCATCTCGGTGCTGTTGACCAACTACCTGTTCGGGGTGGGCCGGCGGTGGATCGTCCTGCTGCTGCTGGCCGGATCGGTCGCCGGCATCGCCTCGGTGGCCGCCGCCCACGGTCAACCGGTGGCCACCGCTCAAGCTGATCTATTCGTCCAGGCCGGGCTGGCGGCGGCCATGGTGGGGGCGTTCGTGGTCATCCACCACCGGGAGCACGGCTACCAGTGGTTCCGGCACCGTGACCCCCAATCCACCATCCGCCCGGCGCCGGAGACCGGGGGTCCCACCTGAGTCCCGGCTGTGGGGCGGAAGTCCAGTACGATGACGGTTTCCGGACCGGAGGCGGACCGATCGAGGCGACGTGGACGACGGGGATCTGGAAGAGTGGGGACGATGAACAGTGTTTCGGCAGAGTCCGGCGGGACCGGGGATGGGGCCGGTGCCTTCGACCTCAACGACGATGATCTGGCCGAGCCACCAAGCGGAGGTCTCCCGGGCTACTCCCCGTTCGACGAGCCGGCGCTCTCCCCGTTCGCCGACCTCTCGCTGACCGAGATCGCCGACGCCGCCGATCTGCGGCGAGTGGACGTGGTGGCCTGGCGGGACTTCGATGACCCGGAAGCCGGGGGATCGGAGCTCCACGCCAATCAGATCCTGTCGGCCTGGGCCGACGCCGGGCTGGACATCACCCTCACCACCTCCTCGGTACCCGAGGCCCGGGCGGTCGCCCGTCGGGATGGCTACCGGGTGGTCCGGCGGGCGGGTCGCTACGCAGTGTTCCCCCGCACCATGCTTTCGGGGGCACTGGGTCGGCTCGGGTCGGCCGACGGCCTGGTGGAGGTCTGGAACGGCATGCCGTTCTTCTCTCCCCTCTGGGCCCGGTGCCCTCGGGTCACCTTCCTTCACCACGTCCACGCGGAGATGTGGAAGATGGTGCTTCCCCGGGGACTGGCCGCCCTCGGCTACACCATCGAGCATCAGCTGGCTCCCCCGATCTACCGGCGGAGCCGAATCGTCACCCTCTCCTCGTCGTCCAAGGCGGAGATCGTCGATCGGCTCGGCATCCCCGCCGACCGGGTGACGGTGTGCCCACCGGGGGTCGACCCCCGGTTCACCCCCGGTGGCGAGCGGTCGGAGTCCCCGTTGGTGGTGGCGGTCGGCCGGCTGGTCCCGGTCAAACGGTTCGAGATGATGGTGGAGGCGCTGGTCGGGGTCAAGCGGCGCCACCCCGACCTGGTGGCGGTGATCGCCGGCGAGGGCTACGAGCGCCCGCGGCTGGAGAGCCTCATCCGCGCCCGGGGCGCCGAGTCGTGGATCTCCCTCCCCGGGTTCGTCGCCGACGACGACCTGGTCGACCTCTACCGCTCCGCCTGGGTGGTGGCGTCGAGTTCCCTCCGCGAAGGGTGGGGGATGACGGTGACCGAGGCCGGCGCCTGCGGCACCCCGTCGGTGGCCTCTCGGATCAGCGGTCACCGGGACTCGGTGATCGACGACCGGACCGGGTTGCTGGTCGACGATCCCGAGGGGATGGGCGACGCCCTGGATGCCGTCCTCTCCGACGAGATCCTCCAGAAGCGGCTGGGGATCGGGGCCTTCGAACACGCCTCCCGGTTCTCCTGGGACGCCGCCGCCCGGGGGGCGTTGGCCGTCCTGGCCTCCGAAGCCCTGGCCCGCCGCTAACCGTCCTGGCTCGCCCCGTCGTCACCCGACCGGGCCCGCCAGCGGCGGAAGACCTCGACGGTGGTGTCGGCGCCCAAGAACACCACCCCCGCCCAGGTGAGGGAACTGGCCAGCCCGAACTGGGACGGCCAGGCGCCGTCGGCGGTGACGTGGGCGGCGCTCTGGTGGGCCACCACGTAGAGGCCGGCGGCCAGCACACAGCCGATCGCCGCCAGGCCCAACAGCGTCCGGAGCCGCGGCACCAGCAGCACCGTCAGGGTGGCGGCCCCCACGATCAGCCCGGTGATCGGGGCACTGATGATTCCGGCGACCGCCCCGGTGATCACCCCGATGGTCGCCGCCATCCGCACCGTCGCTGGGCGGCCGTCGGCGGCGAAGGGCCGGAGCAGGCGGGGCGACTCCTCGCCGGCGGGGACCGTCTCCGGAGACACCACCACCCGTCGCCACCGGCGGGGGAGGAACACCAGCACCAGGCAGAGGAGGATGGCGACCAACGACACCAGAAGCCCGATGTTGACCCGGCCCTGCGGTGCCCAGCGAAGATCGACGGTGACCGCTCCGCCGGCCGCCGACCCGAGGCTGGCCGGATCGATCCGCCATCCGTTGGCGAACCCGTCGACCAACCCGGGGGCGCCCAACCGGTGGCCGTTGACGGTCGCCACCCATCCGGCGTTGAGGCTCTGACCCATCACCAGTTCGTAGGGGGCGGTCCCGGCGGTGACGCCGGACACCCGCAGCTGGAGGCTGGTGGAGGTCTGGGTGGTGACGGCCACCGACGGGGGCCCGGTGGTGGGGACGAGCTGCCCGGCCGAGCCGCCCGCTACCGGGAGGGCCGGACCGCCGCCGGCGGCGGAGGCCAGCGCCAGTTGGTCGATGTTGAATCCGACCAGCTGTCCCGGGTTGGAGGTGAGGGTATGGGTCCCCGGACCCAGCGGCAGCCCACCGGCGTCGGGCCCGCAGAGCGACACCGCCAGGGGGTTGCCGGCCAGAGCCGAGGCCGATGACCCGGCCACCGACACCCAGAGGGGGGCACCGTCCACTGACAGCAGATCGTTCCGGCAGGTGGCGGGGATGGTGGCGGGGACCGGAGCAGCCACCAGCCCGGGGATGCCGACGTCGGCGATGGCGATGGGCATGGCCAACGGGGACTGGGAGTTGTAGTTGACGGTGGTCTCGATGCGGACGGTGTCGAAGGTGATCCGGAGGTTCTGTCCGGTCACCGGCCTCGGGAGGGTGAGGGGGACACTGACCACCGAGCCGGCGTTCCGGCCGTCGGCGATGGGCGGCAACGGGAGGCTGACCGAGTCGGTCCCGGCGGTCACCGTGATCGAGGTCGGCACCGAGTGCTCCCCGTCCGCTACCACCTGGAGATCCAGATGGTCGACGGTGATCGGGGCCGGGAGGTCGTACTCCAGCCATTCACCGGCCTGATGGGTGACCCCGAAACCGGGCTCCCAGACGGTGGCCGGGTTGCCGTCGAGGGTGGCGCTGGCTCCGGCGGACAGGTCACCGGGCAGCCTCCCCTTCGAATAGGCCACCACCCCGGTGTGGTCGGCGCCGGGCCGGCCCACCAGCCGGTCGATCTCGTCGTCGGGCACCAGCGACGAGACGCGGGCCGAGCCGGAGACGGTGAAGGTCCGGGCGGTCGGGAGCCAGAAGGTCCGGGCCAGGGTGGTCTCGGTATCCGACCGGGGCGGCACCCCCGAAGCTCGCAACCGGGTCATCAACAGGGTCAGGGAGTCGAAGATCGACGACGGTCCGGTCGACCGCAGGAGGTCCTGGGGGAGGGAGACCGACTCGTGGACGGTGACGCCGGGGATCCCGACTTCAGCGAAGCCGACCGAGCTGGCCGCCTGGGTGGCGCTGAGCTGGGGGGCCTGCCCGATGGCGTCGATGGTGATCCGGAGGGTGGAGAAGGTGCGGGAGGAGAACGGGATCGTCTGTCCGGTGGGCGTCCGGGATCCCGGACCCAGCTCGACGGTGACCGGATGACCGCCGTCGAAGCGGAGGGAGACCTTGGTGATCCAGCGGTCGGGATCCCCGGTCTGGGGTTGGACGAGGGTCACCCGGCTGGCGGTGGTGGGTTGGGTGAGGGCCACCTGCCACCACTGGCCGATGGGGGGCGCGAACGAATCGTCCAGCCAGGCCGTCTGGGTGTTGCCGTCGAGGGCCGCGGCCGGACGCACCTCCGGGAGGTAGGTGAACGACGAACCGTAGGAAGAGGCGGTCACCGAGGAGGCACCGCTGAACACGGTGGTGGTCTGGGCATCGGCCGGCGCGGTGGGGAAGAGGTTGAGGGGGGCGTCGCTCGGGTTGGTGGTGTCGGGACCCTCCGACGCCGTCTGGGTGTAGCCGGTGTTGGCGGTCAGCGACGTCCATTCGAACGACTGCTTGCGGTTGGTGTCGGTGACCACCAGGTTGGCCGGCTTGGCCAGCACGTGGTGGCGGAGGCTGGGGTCGGTGTCCAGGGTGCCGGCATAGAAGATGGTCGGGTTGTCCGACAGCAGACCGATGGAGGCGGCGTTGACCAGGCCGCTGGAGTTGCCGTCGACCACCAGCGGGTCAGCCAGGGATTCGGCCCGGACGATGGGGCGCGGGTTGTTGACGGTGTAAGACACCAGCGGCGGGGTCGGAGGCTGATTGGGGGGCCGGGCCAGCGCCGCCTCGTCGAGGTTGGCGATGGGGGAGACGTTGGCCACCGGCTTTCCGTAGGCCACCGGATTGGAGAGCCCGTTCGGGATGGTGGCCAACCCGAGGGCCAGCTGCTGGGGGTTGGGGGTGTCGTAGCGCTCGTAGGCCTGGTCGTACTGGACCAGCACGTCACCGGCGCTCATCAGCGATGCCATCGGGGCCAGGGCGTTCCAGTCCTCGGTCCCGCCCTGGAGGGGGGAGTCGATCGCCTGCAACAGGTCGGCGGTGGGGAGCGACCCCATGATCTGCTGCTCGTGGGTCACGAACGGCCGCGTCAACAGGCCGGGCCAGACGGTGTCGATGGTGTCCCCCCATCGGTAGGCGGCGAAGTCATTGCCGGGAAGGGCGTAGACCCGGGTGCCCGGATGGGTCTGGTTCAGGGCGGTGGCGGCTTGGCGCACGTAGGTCGGCAGGGTGGCGGGTTGGGTGAAGCCGTGGGCGATGATCGCCCCGGTCCAGAGGGGGGTGGAGGCGCCGGCGATGGCGGCCACCGCGAAGGCGCCGACCAGCAGCCCGGTTCGGCGCACCCGCCGCACCACCGCGGTCACCCCGGCCCCGAGGAGGATGGCCAGTCCCAGGATGACCAGCGGGGAGGCCCGGTCGGTGGATCGCATGGCCAAACCGGCGGTGGTGTCGACCATGATCGCCTTCAGCACCGAGCCGAAGCCGGAGGGGTGGGTGAACGGGTAGGCGCCGACCGACAGCACCATGCCGACCACGATGACCAGAACGAAGTAGGCCCGGTGGCGCCACTTGACCATCACCGCGGCGGCGACTGCCAGCACCGGGACGGCGAAACTGGCGGCCACCAACCAGAGGTTCTGGGTATAGGCCACCGACGACTGGGTCCAGTTACCCACCCGGTCGGAGCCGTAGAAATACCAGTAGCCGAGGCCCCGGATCACCTCGGAGGCCAGCGAGGTCGAGCTGGTCACCGGCACCGTCTCGGTGTACTTGAGCACGTTGATGCCGTAGGCCGCTTCCACCTGGAGGCCGATGGCCCACCACAACGAGACCAGGCCACTGAGGAGCCCGACCTTCCAGGCCACCCCCCAGGCCCGCCGCCAGCTGGCCTCCCGGGAGATGACGACGGAATAGAGGAGCCAGAGCACCGGCGCCACCCCGACATAGAGGATGGAGCTGGCGTTGATGCCGCTCACCAGCGCCACCACCAACGCGAAGAGGGCCGGGTACTTCCAACCGCCCCGACGGAGGGCGAGGATGACGAAGGCCACCATCCAGGGGAGCCCGGCCCAGGGCATCAGGATGGCGGAGATCCTGCCGGCGTACTGGAGGACATAGGGGGTGAACATGAAGCCGATCGACGCCACGTACCGGCCGGGTCCGGTGAGTCCGACCACCCGGCACAGATAGAGGGTCCCGGCCCCGGCTCCGACCAGCAGGACCCCCATCCAGAGTCGCTGGGCCACCCACAGCTGGACATGGAGCTCGGCCAGCCCCCAGTAGAACGGCCCCATCGGCAGCAGGTAGCCGATGTTCTCGTGGGTCACGGTGCCGAGCGCCACCGACGGGTCCCAGAGCGAGGTGGCCTGGCGGACGTAGCGGCCGGGGTCGAGATAGAGGTAGGTCTTGGTGTCGTCGGTCACCACCCCGGGCCGGGAGGCCAGCATCGGGACGAAGGCCAAGACGACCATGGCCAGGTAGTCGACGGTGGTCCGCAGCCGGCTGGTCGACCGCAATCGCCGGTAGAGGCCGACCCCGCCACCGGGGTAGGTGCCTATCGGCGCGGGAGGAGAAGGTTCGGGATCCGTCACGAGTGATCGGTAGTGTAAACAACTCGGGCCAACCGATTGGGTCGAGGTTGACGGAGGGTCGGCAATGGGCTGACCTGGGAAACCACCAGGGAGCGAGTGGAACCAGGAATGACGGAGGGAACCCGGGGTCAGAACGGCGGCGACACCGGGGTGGCGGCCGCCCCGGCTCGGCGGCTGACCGGGGAGCGCCCCATGGAAGGGGTGACCCCGGACTCGCTGCTGGCCCTCCACGCCGCCGGCTACCGGACGGTGATCGAACGGCTGGGGGCCGGCTCGGTGCTCGACGTCGGGTGCGGGCAAGGATTCGAGTCGGCCCGCTTCCTGGCCCCCGAGCGGTCGGTGGTGGGGATCGACTACAACGCCGATGCCGTCGCCTTCGCCCGCTCCCGATGGGCGGGGGAGGGGCTGTCGGTGGGGCAGATGAACGCCCTCTCGCTGGGTTTGGCCGGGGGGAGCTTCCGGTGGGCCTGCTCCTCCCACCTCATCGAGCATTTCCACGACCCGGAGAGCCACGTCCGGGAGCTGGCCCGGGTCCTGGCCGACGACGGCACCGCCTTCTTCCTCACCCCCAACGCCCCGGCCGACTTCGAGAACCCCTTCCACATCCACCTGTTCGAGCCGGCCGAACTCCGCGCCGTCCTGGAGCGGCACTTCCACGACGTCACCGTCCAGGGCCTTGACCCCGTTCCGGCGGTGAAGGCTGACTTCACCGCCCGCCGGGTGAAAGCCAACAAGGTGCTCCGGCTCGACGTCCTGAAGCTGCGGCACCGGATTCCCCGGTCGTGGTACATCGCCGCCTACACCCGAATGCTCCCGGTGGCCTACCGACTGATGGCCCGGGGGGACTCGGGGGGGATGACCGGGATCACCGCCGACGACTTCTCGGTGACCGACCAGCTGGACACCACCACCATGGTCCTCTTCGCCACCGGGTCCCGTCCCCGTCGGGCCGGCTGAGCGGGGAGTCGGGCGTGCTGGCCATCGGGCTGACCGGGGGCATCGGGGCGGGGAAGTCGAAAGTGGCTGACCTGCTGGTGGCCAAAGGGGCGGTGCTGGTCGATGCCGATCGCATCGCCCGGGAAGTGGTCATCCCCGGGGGTCCCGCCTACCAGCCGATGGTCGACCGGTTCGGCCCCGGCATCCTGGATGCCGACGGCAACATCGACCGCCCGGCGGTCGCCGCCATCGTCTTCGGCGACCCGGAGGCGTTGGCCGACCTCAATGCCATCACCCATCCGGCCATCGGGGTGGCCATGATCCAGAAGAAGGACGAGTACGCCGACACCGATCGGATCGTGGTCCTGGACATCCCGCTGCTGAGGCCCATCCACCGGGAGATGCTCAGCCTGGCGGCGGTGGTGGTGGTGGACACCCCGGTGGAGGTCGCTCTCGACCGCCTCATCCACCTCCGGGGGATGCCGAAGGCCGACGCCGAGGCCCGGATCGCCGCCCAGATCGACCGCCCCACCCGGCTGGAGGGGGCCGACCTGGTGGTCGACAACTCCGGCGACGAGGGGCAACTGGAGGCGGAGGTGGACCGGGTCTGGGAGGAGATGGTGAAGCTCCGGGATCGGCCTCCCGGCTGAACGGCCCCGGCGACGAGGGGGCAGGTGAACGGGGTCATTCCGGTTGGCCGCCACCGGGCCCGCATCAGGTGTCACACCCCCCCTGTACCATCGACCTAATGCCCGATTTTGAGGTCGTTTCCCCCTTTCGCCCCTCCGGAGACCAACCCGAAGCCATCAGCAAGCTGGTGGCCGGGGTCGAGCGCGGGGACCGATACCAGACCCTGCTCGGGATCACCGGTTCGGGGAAGACCGCCACCATCGCCTGGACGGTCGAGGCCCTCCAGCGACCCACCCTGATCATCGAGCCGAACAAGTCGCTGGCCGCCCAGCTGGCTTCCGAGCTGAAGGGGTTCTTCCCCCACAACCGGGTGGAGTACTTCGTCTCCTACTACGACTACTACCAGCCCGAGGCCTACGTGCCCTCCTCGGACACCTACATCGAGAAGGACTCGTCCATCAACGACGAGATCGACCGGTTGCGCCACGCCACCACCGCTTCCCTGTTGTTGCGGAAGGACACCATCGTGGTGGCCTCGGTATCGTGCATCTACGGCCTCGGATCCCCCGACGAGTACCGGAACCGGATCGTCGTCCTCCGTCCCGGGGAGGTGCACGACCAGCGATCGCTGCTCCGGCGGCTGGTCGAGCTGCAGTACAGCCGCAATGACCTCACCCTTTCCCGCGGCCAGTTCCGGGCCCGGGGCGACACCATCGAGATCCACGCCGCCTACGAGGAGCAGGCGGTCCGGATCGAGTTCTTCGGGGACACCGTCGAGCGGATCCGCCCCTTCGACGTGGTGACCGGTGAGATCGGCGAGGACCTCGAAGAGCTGGTCATCTTCGCCAAGACCCATTACGGGACCGGCGACGACAAGATGCGCAACGCCATCGTCAACATCGAATCGGAGCTCCGCGGCCGGTTGGGGGAGCTCGATGAAGCCGGCAAGCTGCTGGAGTCCCAACGGCTGCGGATGCGGACCGAGTACGACCTCGAGATGCTGGCGGAGACCGGGGTGTGCAGCGGGGTGGAGAACTACAGCCGCCATCTCGACGGCCGCCGGGCCGGGGAGGCGCCGTTCACCCTCCTCGACTTCTTCCCCAAGGACTTCCTGGTGGTGCTGGACGAGAGCCATGTGGCGGTGCCCCAACTCCGCGGCCAGTACGCCGGCGACCGCTCCCGGAAAGAGACGCTGGTCGACCACGGCTTCCGGTTGCCCTCCGCCTTGGATAACCGTCCGCTCCGGTTCGAGGAGTTCACCGAGCGCACCGGGCAGACCATCATGCTGTCGGCCACCCCGGGGCCTTGGGAGTTCGAGCACAGCACCCAGGTGGTGGAACAGGTGATCCGGCCGACCGGCCTGCTCGACCCCGAAGTCGACATCCGGCCCACCACCGGGCAGATCGACGACCTCCGGGAACGGATCGACGCCACGGTGGCGGCCGGCTACCGGGTGCTGGTCACCACCCTGACCAAAAAGATGGCGGAGGACCTCACCGCCTACCTGGCCGAGCACGGGGTGCGGGTGGAGTACCTCCACTCCGACGTGGACACCATGGCCCGCATCGAGCTGCTCCGGGAGCTGCGGCTCGGGATGTTCGACGTGCTGGTGGGGATCAACCTCCTGCGGGAGGGTCTCGACCTCCCCGAGGTGGCCCTGGTGGCCATCCTCGACGCCGACAAGGAGGGGTTCCTCCGATCGGCGTCCTCCCTCATCCAGACCATGGGCCGGGCGGCCCGCAATGTCAACGGCCGGGTGATCATGTACGCCGACACCGTCACCGACTCGATGACCAAGGCCATCGGCGAGACCCAACGCCGCCGGGCCCGCCAGATCGCCTACAACGAAGCCCACGGCATCGACCCCCAGACCATCACCAAGGCGGTGTCGGACATCCTCCAACGGGTGCGGGGCGACGACGGGAGCGGGGAGCCGGTGCTGAGTCCCGGCCGCGCCCGGCTGGCGGAACTGGGCCGGGGTCCAGAACGTCGTCGCGGGGTCGACCCCCGGGCGGCGGCGGCCGAGTTGGCCGGCGCCATCGGCCCCGATCCCGACGAGCTGTCCACCCTCATCCACCAGTTGGATCTGGAGATGCAGCGGGCTGCCGAGGAGCTCCGCTTCGAGGAGGCCGCCCTCCTTCGGGACGAGGTGTCGGAGTTGCGCGCCCTGCTGGTGAAGGACCCGGTGGACGGGTCACCCGTCCTCTCCGGACAGACCGCCGATATGGACGCTCCGGCCCGGGTGTGAGCGCCCGGACCCCATCCCGCCACCGGTATCCTCAACGCCATGGCTGATCGATTGGTGGTGCGCGGCGCGCGCGAGCACAACCTCCAAGACGTCTCCCTCGACCTGCCCCGGGACCGGTTGATCGTCTTCACCGGGCTGTCCGGCTCGGGCAAGTCGTCGCTGGCCTTCGACACCATCTACGCCGAGGGGCAGCGCCGGTACGTGGAGTCGCTGTCGGCCTACGCCCGGCAGTTCCTCGGGCAGATGGACAAGCCCGACGTCGACTTCATCGAAGGACTGTCGCCGGCCATCGCCATCGACCAGAAGTCGGCCTCCCGCAACCCGCGGTCCACCGTCGGGACGGTCACCGAGGTCTACGACTACCTCCGCCTCCTCTACGCCCGGATCGGGAAGCCCCACTGCCCGACCTGCGGGCGGCCGGTGGTGAGGCAGAGCCCCCAGCAGATCGTGGACCGGATCCTGGCCATGGACGAGGGCACCCGGTTTCTGGTGCTGGCCCCGGTGGTGCGCGGCCGGAAGGGGGAGTACAGCAGCCTCCTCGACGACTTGGCCAAGCAGGGGTTCGCCCGGGTCCGGGTGGACGGGGACACCGTGGAGCTCTCCGAGCGGTCCGAGGTGGACCTGGCCCGGTACGAGCAGCACACCATCGAGGTGGTGGTCGACCGGCTGATCCGCCGCGACGACATCCGGCGGCGGCTGACCGAATCACTGGAAACGGCGCTGTCGCTGGCGGAAGGGGTGGCCGAGATCGTGGTCGTCGATGCCGACGGCAACGAAGAAGAAGCCATCACCTTCAGCCAGCACCTGGCCTGCACCCACTGCGGCACCAGCTTCGAGGACCCCGCCCCCCGGAATTTCTCCTTCAACTCCCCCTACGGCGCCTGCCCGGTCTGCAACGGGCTCGGCACCCGGTTCGAGGTGGATCCCGAACTGGTGGTGCCCGACCCCACCAAGTCACTGGCGGAGGGGGCCCTGGCCCCCTGGTCGGGGGGCCGTAGCGAGTACTTCACCCGGGTGGTGGAGGCGGCGGCGGAGCTGGGCGGGTTCTCGGTCGACACCCCGTGGGAGAAACTGACCAAGGCCGACAAGAAGTTGATCCTCTACGGCGCCGGCACCCGGCAGGTCCACCTCAAGTACCGGAACCGCTACGGCCGGTCGCGTTCGTTCCACACCCGCTACGAGGGGATCATCCCCTGGCTGCAGCGCCGCCATCAGGAGGCGGAGTCCGACTTCCTCCGTGACAACCTGGAGGGGTACCTCCGCGAGGTCCCCTGCCCGACCTGCGGGGGGGCCCGGCTGAAGCCGGAGTCCCTGGCCGTCACCGTGGGGGGGCTGTCGATCTTCGAGCTGTGCTCACTGCCCATCGGCCGGGCGGTCGACGCGGTGGTGTCGCTCGACCTGTCCGACCGCGACCACATGATCGCCGACCGGGTGTTCCGGGAGGTGCGGGAGCGGATGCAGTTCCTCCTCGATGTCGGGCTCGACTACCTCACCCTGGCCCGCTCGGCCGCCACCCTGTCGGGGGGAGAGGCCCAGCGGATCCGGCTGGCCAGCCAGATCGGTTCCGGACTGGTCGGGGTGCTCTACGTGCTCGACGAGCCGTCCATCGGCCTCCACCAGCGGGACAACAAGCGGTTGATCACCACCCTCGACCGGCTGCGCGACCTCGGGAACACGGTGATCGTGGTGGAGCACGACGAGGAGACCATCCGGGCCTCCGACCACGTGGTCGACGTCGGCCCCGGGGCCGGTGAGCACGGCGGTCGGGTGGTCCACTCGGGACCGGTCACCGGGCCCGGCGGCCTGGAGTCCAACCCCGAGTCGATCACCGGGCAGTACCTGTCGGGGGCGATGACGATCCCGATGCCGCAGATGCGCCGTCCGGGCAGCGGGGACCTGCTGGTGGTGGAAGGGGCGCGCGAGCACAACCTCCACGATGTGGACGCCGAGTTCCCCCTCGGGTGCCTGGTGGCGGTCACCGGGGTGTCGGGGTCGGGGAAGTCGACCCTGGTGAACGACATCCTGCTGCGGTCGCTGTCCCACCAGGTGCATCGGTCGAAGGCGGTGCCCGGCCTCCATCGGGCCATCCGCGGGGTCGAGCACATCGACAAGGTGGTGGAGGTCGACCAGGCCCCCATCGGCCGGACCCCCCGGTCCAACCCCGCCACCTACACCGGGGTGTTCGACCACATCCGGAGGCTCTTCAGCCTCACCCAAGAGGCGAAGGTGCGGGGCTACCTGCCCGGCCGGTTCTCCTTCAACGTGAAGGGCGGCCGCTGCGAGGCCTGCTCGGGGGACGGGACCATCCGGATCGAGATGCACTTCCTCCCGGATGTCTACGTCCCCTGCGAGGTGTGCCACGGCGCCCGGTACAACCGCGACACCCTGGAGGTCACCTTCCGGGGAAAAACCATCGCCGACGTTCTCGACCTCTCCTGTGAAGAGGGCCTGGCCTTCTTCGCCCACCAGCCGCCCATCGCCCGGCACCTGCAGACGCTGGTCGACGTCGGCCTCGGCTACATCCGACTCGGCCAGCCGGCCCCCACCCTGTCCGGGGGAGAGGCCCAACGGGTGAAGCTGTCGGCGGAGCTGAGCCGCCGGTCCACCGGCCATACCCTCTACGTCCTCGACGAGCCCACCACCGGGCTCCACTTCGACGACGTCCGCAAGCTGCTCAACGTGCTCAGCCGGTTGGTGGACCAGGGGAACACGGTGATCGTCATCGAGCACAATCTCGACGTCATCAAGAGCGCCGACTGGATCATCGATCTGGGGCCGGAAGGCGGCGACCGGGGCGGCAACATCGTGGCCGTCGGCACCCCCGAGGAGGTGGCAGTGGCCCCTGGCTCCTACACCGGTGAGGTGCTGGCTCCGGTGGTCGGGGTCAGCCGGTCTGATGCCAAGCCGAAGGCGAAGCCGAAGCGGGCGGTCGCCACCAACGGATCCCGAAACGGCTCCAAGACGGTGGCGGCCAAAGCCGGCGGGGTCAAGGCCGGGGCGGTGAAGGCCAAGACCACCAAGGCCGGAGCGGCGAAGGCGGGGACGGGGCCGACCAAGGCGGGCAAGCCGAAGGTTGCGGCCCGGGCCTGACCGGCCGATCCACCAGGGGTCGAGTCCGCCGGTGGGTTCAGACGGTGGCCAGCATCTGCTCGAGCGCCACCCGGGCCCAGCCGGCCGTCTCCTCGTCGACGGTGATCCGGTTGCGAACCTCGCCGTCGACCAGTCCCTCCAGCACCCAGGCCAGGTGGGGGGCGTCGATCCGGAACATCGTCGAGCAGGGGCAGACCAGGGGATCGAGGGAGACCACCGTCTTGTCGGGGGTCTCGTTGTCCAGCCGCTTGACCAGATGGATCTCGGTGCCGACCCCGATCACCGAGCCGGCGGGGGCGTTGGCCACCGCCTGGATGATGAAGTCGGTCGACCCGACTTGATCGGCCACCTCCACCACGTCGTGGGAGCACTCGGGGTGGACGACCACCAGGCCGTCGGGGTGCTCGGCCCGGAACGCCTCGATGTGGGCGGGGCGGAACCGCTGGTGGACGGAACAGTGGCCCTGCCACAACAGCAGGGCGGAGGACTTGAGGGTGATGTCGTCGAGGCCACCCCGGTCGAGGCGGGGGTTCCAGACCCCCATGTCGCCGTGGCCGTAGCCGAGCTCGAACCCGGTATTGCGGCCGAGATGCTGGTCGGGGAAGAAGAGGACCTGATCGCCCTGGCCGGATCCACGATGGCGGGGGCCGCCGCCGAGGGCCCAGGTCAGCACGGCCCGGGCGTTGGAGGAGGTGCAGACCGACCCGCCATGGCGGCCCACGAACGCCTTCAGCGCCGCCGAGGAGTTCATGTAGGTGACCGGGATGACCCGATCGGTGTCGGTCACGGTGCCGAGCACGTCCCAGGCCTCTTCGACCGAGTCGATGTCGGCCATGTCGGCCATCGAGCACCCGGCGTTGAGATCGGGGAGGATCACCTGCTGGTGGTCCCCGGTGAGAATGTCGGCCGACTCGGCCATGAAGTGCACCCCGCAGAACACCACGAATTCCGCCTCGGTCTGGTCGGCGGCGATCCGGGAGAGCCCGAACGAGTCGCCGCGGGCGTCCGCCCAGGCCATCACCTCGTCCCGCTGGTAGTGGTGACCGAGGATGATCGACCGGGGACCCAACTCGGTCTTGGCCTGCCGGATCCACGCCGTCAGCTCATCGGGGTGCGCAGTCGTGTATCGCTCGGGGAGCGCCGTCTGGAGCCGAACCATGTCGTGTACTACCCCCTTGGGGAGGCGCTCCGGTAATGGCCGGCGGGGACAGCCTGGTCGCCCATCCGCGGGGTTGTCGGCCCCGGAGCGGTATATGTCACCGGAAACCAGGCCGGTGTGCTGTCAGTGTAGGCGGAACCCGCGGATTTGCCGTGCACCAGGAATTGAACCGCAGGCGGCTCCGGACACGGCACACTGGGGAGGTGGTTACCAGGCCTGTCACCGGAACGATCCCCGACGCCCCCGGCTCCTACCAATTCGTGGACGCCGACGGCCGGATCATCTACGTCGGCAAGGCCAAATCCCTCCGCCAGCGCCTCAATTCCTACTTCCAGGACCCCCTCGGGCTGGCTCCCCGCACCGCCGGGATGGTCGAGCACGCCGACCACGTCGAGTGGATGGTGGTGGACACCGAGGCCGAGGCCCTGCTGCTCGAGCACAACCTGATCCAGGAATTCCAGCCCCGGTACAACGTCCGGTTGAAGGACGACAAGAGCTACCCGTGGCTGGCGGTGACCATCAGCGACGAATGGCCCCGGCCGGCGGTGGTCCGGGGCCGCAAGCGCAAGGGGGTCCAGTACTTCGGCCCCTACCCCAACGTCGGCGCCATCCGGGAGACCCTCGACCTCCTGCTCCACAGCTACCCGGTGCGGACCTGCTCCGACGCCAAGCTCGGTCGCCATCAGCGGCTGGGCCGACCCTGCTTGCTGTACCACATCGAACGGTGCTCGGGACCCTGCATCGGGGCGGTCGAGCACCCGGAGTACGACCAGCTGGTCGCCGATCTGATGGCCTTCCTGGGGGGCGACACCGGGCCGCTGGAGCGCGGCCTGGAGTCGGCGATGAAGGCGGCGGCGGCGGCCCTCGAGTTCGAGCGGGCCTCGGTGCTGCGGGACAAGCTGGAAGCGGTGCGGGCCGCCGACGCGGTTCGGCAGATGGAGCTCGGCCGTCCCGAGGACCTCGACGTCATCGGCCTGGCCGAGGACGAACTGGAAGCCGCGGTCCAGGTCTTCAACGTCCGGTCGGGCAAGGTGGTGGGCCGGCTGGCCCTGTTCGTGGACAAGGTGGAGGACCTCACCCCCGCCCAGCTGATGGGCCGGATCCTGGTCGACGTCTACGCCGATCCCGTCTCCGGGGTCCCCAAGCAGATCCTGGTGCCGACCATGCCCGACGACATGGAGGCGGTCACCGCCTACCTGAACGAGCGCCGGGGTGGCCCGGTGGCACTGCGGGTACCGGTCCGCGGCTCCAAGCGGGGGCTGCAGGAGACGGTGACCCACAACGCCAGGGAGGCCTTCCTCCGCCACCGGCTCCAGCGGACCTCGGACCACAACAGCCGGGCCCGGGCCCTGGAGTCACTCCAGCGGGAGCTGTCGCTGCCCACCGCCCCGCTGCGGATCGAGTGCTACGACATGAGTCACCTCCAGGGCACCGACTACGTCGGGTCGATGGTGGTGTTCGAGGACGGGCTGGCCAAACGGAGCGACTACCGCCACTACAAGGTGGCGACGGTGGCGGGCAACGACGACTACGCGGCGATGGAAGAGGTGCTGACCCGTCGGCTCACCGCGCTGCTGGCCGAGGAGAAACCACCCACTCCGGCCCGAAGCGCCGACAACGGATCGAGCGACGACGGGCTGCCGGTGGCCCAGGCCAAGCGGCGGTTCGCCTACCCACCCCAACTCCTGTTGCTGGACGGCGGGCTCGGACAGCTCCACGTCGGGGTCAAGGTGCTGGAGCGGTTGGGTCTCACCGACCGGGTGCCGATCGCCGCCCTGGCCAAGAGCTTCGAGGAGGTCTACCTGCCCGGCAGTTCCGAGCCCATCCGCCTGCCCCGCCAATCGGAGGCCCTCTACCTCCTCCAGCGGCTGCGGGACGAGGCCCACCGGTTCGCGATTTCCTACCACCGCACCCTCCGGGGGAAGCGAATGGTGGCCGGGGTGCTCGACGGCATCGAGGGGCTGGGCCCGAAGCGCCGCATCCGGCTGCTCGACCAGTTCGGTGGCCTGGCCTCGCTCCGGCAGGCGTCGAAAGAGGAACTGATGTCGATCTCCTGGCTCCCGGCCACCGTGGGGGCGGCCGTCTACGACCGGATCCACACCCCGATGTCTCCCCGCGGGTCGACGCCCCAACGTGCAAAGGTGAGTGGATGAGCGAGTACCTGGTGGTGACCGGGATGTCCGGCGCCGGCCGTTCCACCGCCGGTGCCACCCTGGAGGACATCGGCTGGTTCGTGATCGACAACATGCCCTCCGAGCTCATCTCCAAGGTCTCCGAGCTGGTGGACGGCAGCGCGGCGGAGATGAAGCGGGTGGCCTTCGTGGTCGGACGGGGTGGGGGAGACCTGGACGACGTGCTCCCGGCCGTCGATGCGCTCAAAGCCGGGCGGAAACGGGTGCGGATCCTGTTCCTCGACGCCGCCGACGATGTGCTCATCCGCCGTTTCGAGGGCACCCGCCGGCGCCATCCCCAGGAGGCGCGGGGGGTGGAGGAGTCGATCAACGAGGAACGAAAGCTGCTGAGCGACATCCGGGATCGGGCCGACCTGGTGGTCGACTCCGGGGAACTGAACGTCAACCAGCTCCGGACCCGGTTGATGGAGGTGTTCAGCGAGGAGGACGCCCTCGGCACCATGCGCACCTCGATCCTCTCCTTCGGCTTCAAGTACGGGGTGCCGACCGACGTCGACCTCATGTTCGACTGCCGGTTCCTCCCCAACCCCTACTGGGACGAGTCGCTGCGGCCCTACAGCGGGCTGGACGAGCCGGTGCGCGACTTCGTCCTCTCCCGACCGGAGACCACCGATTTCCTGGAGAAACTGGACGGCCTGCTGGCCATGCTGGTCCCCGCCTACATCCGGGAGGGGAAGTCGTATCTCACCGTGGCGATGGGATGCACCGGCGGCCGGCACCGGTCGGTGGCCCTGGCCGAAGAGTTGGCCGCCCGGCTCGATGCCCACGGAATGCCCACCACGGTGTTCCACCGGGACATCGAGCGGTGAGCGGCGCCGAAGACGAAGACGGCACCAGTGGCCAACCCCGGGTGGTGGCACTGGGGGGCGGGCACGGGTTGGCCGCCACCCTCCGGTCGGTCCGGACCTTCACCGACCGGATCACCGCGGTGGTGTCGGTGGCCGACGACGGCGGATCCTCCGGACGCCTCCGGGACCTCCTGCACATCCTGCCCCCTGGCGATCTCCGGAAATGCCTGGTGGCGCTGGCCGAGCCCGGCTCATTGCTGGCCTCGGCCTTCGCCCACCGCTTCAACGAAGGCGAGCTGTCGGGTCACTCCCTCGGCAACCTGATCCTGGCCCGGCTGATGGATGCCGCCGGCGACCCCATCCGGGGGCTCGACGAGGCGGCCCGGCTCCTCGGGGTGCGGGGTCGGGTGCTGCCGGCCACCACGGAACTGGTGGTCCTGAAAGCAGAGGTGGAAGGCGGCTCGGTCTCCGGCCAGGTGGCGGTGATGGGGACCGACCGGATCCGGCAGGTGTCCCTGGTCCCCGACGATGCGGTGGCCCCGGAGCCGGTGCTCGAGGCCATCCACTCGGCCGATCTCATCGTGCTCGGCCCCGGTTCGCTGTTCACCAGCGTGCTGGCCGCCATCGCGGTGCCGGGGATCGCCGAGGCCATCCGGGACTCACGTGGCCGGACCGTCTACGTTTGCAATTTGCGGCCCCAGATCCCCGAAACCGCCGGGTTCGACGTCGGCATGCATGTAACCGCCCTGGTGGCACACGGTGTGGCTGCCGATGTGGCGGTCTACGACCCCCGCGGCCTGGCGTTGGGGGCTCCGGTCATCCCGGTCATCGAAGCCTCGCTCTGCCGTCCCAACGGCCTGGCCCACGACCCCACCAAACTGGCGAATGTCCTCTCGGATCTGCTCGTATGACGCCGGGGCGTATCCTGGTGGCCTAGGTTTGTTCGCCGGACGTCCCTCGTCGGGGTTGGGCGAGTCATCGGTATCGTGAACTAGAGAGGTACGACAGCAATGACCGTACGGGTCGGCATCAACGGGTTCGGGCGCATCGGTCGCAACTACCTTCGGGCCGCCCGGGCCATCGGGGCTGACGTCGAGGTGGTGGCCATCAACGACCTCACCTCGGCGGAGACCCTCGCCCACCTGCTGAAGTACGACTCCACCCACGGACGGTTCGGATCCGAGGTCAAGGTGGACAGCACCCAGATCATCCTCGACTCCGGACCCATCGCCGTCCTGGCCGAGCGGGATCCGTTGAACCTTCCCTGGGGCGAGCTGGGGGTCGACGTGGTGATCGAATCCACCGGCCTGTTCACCACCCGGGAGACCGCCGCCGCCCACCTGTCGGGCGGGGCCAAGCGGGTCATCGTCTCCGCCCCGGCTTCCGGGGTCGACGCCACCTTCGTGATGGGGGTGAACGACCACGAGTTCGATCCCGAGGTCCACGTGGTGGTGTCCAATGCCTCCTGCACCACCAACTGCTTCGTGCCGCTGGTGAAGGTCCTCGACGATGCCTTCAGCATCGAGAGCGGGCTGATGACCACCGTCCACGCCTTCACCAATGACCAGAATCTTCTCGACTTGCCCCACAAGGACCTGCGGCGGGCCCGTTCCGCCCCGGTGAACATCGTGCCGGCCTCGACCGGAGCCGCCCGGGCCACCGGGCTAGTGCTCCCGTCCATGCAGGGACGACTCGACGGCTCCGCCTTCCGGGTGCCGGTGTCGGACGGCTCGATTACCGACTTCACCGCGGTGGTCCCCGGGGAAGTGACGGTCGAGCAGGTCAACCGGGCCTTCGCAGAGGCGGCCACCTCCGGGCCGCTGTCCAAGTATCTGGTGTACACCGAGGACCCGATCGTCTCCTCCGACATCGTCGGCAGCCCCGCCTCCTGCACCTTTGACTCCGGGTTGACCATGGTGATGCCGTCGGCGTCGGGAATCACGTTGGTCAAGGTCCAAGGGTGGTATGACAACGAATGGGGCTACGCCAACCGGCTGGTCGATCTATCCGTTGTGGTGGGTGGCATCGCCGCCTGAGGGCGCCGATCGGGACGTGGGGGGCACGACGACATGACAGCCGGAGACGACAACTCGATGCTGGCGGGGGTGCCGTTGCTGGACGACCTCCCCCCTCTCGACGGAACCAGCGTCTTGGTCCGGGTCGACTTCAACGTCCCCCTCGGGGTCGGGGAGGGTGCCAACCCGACGGTCACCGACGACTTCCGGATCCGGTCGGCGCTGCCCACCTTGCGCTACCTGCTGGAGCGGGGGGCGAAGGTCACCGCCTGTACCCATCTGGGCCGTCCCGACGGGGCGCCCGACGCCAGGTGGGAGATGACCCCGGTCCGGGACCGGTTGGCCGAACTGGCTCCGGAGGTCCAGCTGTTGGAGAACCTGCGGTTCGAGCCGGGGGAGTGCGACAACGACTCGGCGTTCGTGGAGAAACTGGTCAATGGCCACGATGCCTATGTCAACGACGCCTTCGGGGTGTCCCATCGAGCCCACGCCTCCATCGTCGGCCCCCCGAAGTACCTCCCGAGCGCGGCGGGCCTGCTGGTCCAGCGCGAACTGGAGGTGCTCGGAAACCTGCTCGGGATGCCCAAGCGCCCCTTCGTGGCGGTGGTCGGCGGGGCCAAGGTGACCGACAAGCTCGGCGTGTTGACCAAGTTGCTCGACCGGGTGGACGCGTTGCTGGTGGGTGGGGGCATGGCCTTCACCTTCCTGGCCGCCGCCGGCCACGACGTCGGTGGGTCGATGGTCGACCGTGACCAGATCGGCCGGTGCGCCGAGCTGTTGGCGGGCGACACCCCGATCCTGCTGCCCTCCGACATCGTCGCCCTCGAGCCCGGGGCCAGCTTCGGGTGCGGGTGCGATCAGGGCCAGGTGGTGGTGGTGGGGGACGACATCCCCGCCGGTTGGGTGGGCCTCGACATCGGGCCGGCCACCGTGAAGACCTACGGCGAGATGATCGCCAAGGCCGGCACCGTCCTGTGGAACGGCCCGATGGGCGTATTCGAAGACGAGCGGTTCTGTGCCGGGACCACCGGGGTGGCCCAGGCGGTGGCCGCCTGCGGCGGGTTCACGGTGGTGGGCGGGGGCGACAGCGCGGCGGCGATCGACGCCATCGGGCTCACCGACCAGATCGACTTCATCTCCACCGGCGGCGGGGCGTCGCTGGAGTTGTTGGAGCACGGAGACCTGCCGGGCCTGGCCGCACTGCGGGGCGCGGTGAACGCCCCCGGCCGCCGGGCCGGGTCGGCCGCGGGTCGTCAGGCCCGGTGAGCGGGGGTCGGCGGCGCCCACTGATCAGCGGCAACTGGAAGATGAACTTCGATCATTTCGAAGCCATCCATGCCGTCCGGGATCTCGGGCTGCGATTGAGTCCCGCCCATGTCATCAAGATCGACGTGTCGGTGCATCCACCCTTCACCGACCTCCGTTCGGCGCAGACGGTGATCGAGGCGGAAGGCGTGCCGGTGGCCCTGGGGGCACAGAATTGCGCGGTGGAGGATGCCGGCGCCTTCACCGGCGAGGTCAGCCCCCGGATGCTGGCCAAACTCCATGTCGAGTACGTGATCGTCGGGCACTCCGAGCGGCGACGGTATTTCCACGAGTCGGACGAACTGGTGGCGGCCAAGCTGAAGGCGGTGATCCGCAACGGGATGACCCCGATCTGCTGCGTGGGGGAATCGGAGGTGGAACGGAGCGAGGGCATGACCAAGGAGCGGTTGGCCGGACAGGTGGAAGGTGCCCTCGGCGGGCTGGCCCCGGAGTCGGTCGGGGGCATGGTGATCGCCTACGAGCCGATCTGGGCGATCGGGACCGGTCAGGCGGCCACCCCCGAGGACGCCCAGGAGGCCGGCAGCTGGATCCGGGAGATCGTCGGCCGGGTAGCCGGGGCCGATTCCGCCGCCACCGTGCGCATCCAATACGGCGGTTCGGTGACGGCCGAGAACACCGATGAGCTCTTGACTTGCCCGGATATCGACGGGGTGCTGGTCGGCGGGGCCAGCCTCGACGCCACCGCCTTTGTAGGAATTATCAAGGCCGCCGCCAATGCGACTCGGTGAGTTTGCTATCGTCTCCGGCGTCACCAGTCGAGGAAAGGAGACCCCATGCTGACAGCCGTCATCGTTGTGATTCAGATCCTGGCGTCGCTGGCCCTCCTGTTCCTCATCTTGATGCATAGCGGCAAGGGTGGAGGCCTCTCGGACATGTTCGGAGGCTCGGTGGGTTCGGCCGCGGCCGGCTCCACGGTGGTGGAGAAGAATCTCGACCGGATCACCGTCACGGTGGCGGTGCTCTTCGCCTTCACCAATATCGTCCTCATCTTGCGCCTGCAGTGAACTCCGACGGCGCCGACCCTGGCGGGCGCCGAGGACGCATCCAATCATTCTGGGCCGAGCGTCGAGCTCGCTGGACGTTGCCGCTGGTGATCATCGTGATCATCGTCATCGTGGCCACCGTCGACCACCTGGGTGCCCACCGGATACGCCAGGTCGACCAGCAGAGCATCTCCGACCTGGTCTCCGGGGCCGGGGGGGCGGCGACGGTGAGCCTCGACCAACCCTGGAGCGGCTTCAATCCCGGCACGCCAACGGGGGCCGACTCCTCCACCCCGACCCTGCTGGCCTCGGTGCTGCCCAGCGCCTATACCATCCTCCCCAATCTCACCACGGTGCTCAACAGCGATCTGCTGAGCGGCACCAAGGTCACTTCGGTGGCCCCGCTCACCATCCAGTACGTGCTCAACCCGGCCGCCGTCTGGTCGGACGGGGTGCCGGTGAGCGCCGAGGACTTCATCTATAACTGGAAGGCCCAGCGGGGGACCGATCTGGACGTCGACGGCCAGCCCGACGCGGCGGCATCGACCCTCGGCTACCGCGACGTGGCCTCGGTGACCGGGAGCCAGGACGGCAAGACCGTCACCGTGGTGTTCACCCGGCCGTTCACCGACTGGAGGACCCTGTTCAGCGGCATGGTCCCGGCCCACATTGCCGAAAAGGTCGGCTGGAATCACGGCTTCGACACCTTCAACCCGGCGGTGGACCTGTCGGCCGGGCCCTACCTGGTCCACTCGGTGACCGGGGGAACCGCCGAGTTGGTGCGCAACCCGAAGTGGTGGGGGACGCCCGGCACCCTGGCCTCGGTGACGGTGTCGGCCATCTCCACTTCGTCGGGATGGGTGGCCGCACTGGGGGGCAACAACCACATGGTGGCGCAGCCGGCCGGTTTCAATCTGGATACCCTCAACGCGACGTCCTCACTGCCGAACACCCAGAGCGTGGTGAAACCGTCATTGTCGTTCCTGCAAGTCGAGTTCAACACCATCTCCCCGTTGACCTCCCAGCTGGCCGTCCGCCAGGCCATCGCTCATGCCATCGATCGAACGGTGCTGCTGGCCCAGACCTTCAAGACGCTGGCCCCCGATCTCAACCCCGACGAGGACCACCTGGCCGTCCCCTTCGCCAACACCTACTCGGCGTCATCGGCGGCATCCAGCTATGACAAGGCCGACCCGGCGGCGGTGGACAAACTGCTGGTCTCGGTGGTGGCGGCCGGCTACCACCGCGGCCCGGACGGCCGGTATGTGGACGCCGCCGGAAACCCGCTCACCGTGAGCATGGCGGTGGAGTCAGGGGACCCCTGGATCACCCAGGTCGGGGCGGCGATCGCCGCCCAGCTCAAGCAAGCGGGCATCACCCTCACCACCTTCCCGGTCGACGGCCAAACCGGGTTGGCGGCGGCGGCCAAGGCCAACAGTTACGACATGGCGCTGGTGGTCCGGAACGCCGGCCCGTACCTCACCGCCACCGACGGGTGGTACTCGGAAGACCAGGGTCCCCCCGGGCTTGGCGGGTCGACCGACTGGAGCAACTTCGACGATCCGGCCGTCGACCAACTGTTCGCGGAGGCCTCCCAGGAGTTGAACCCGGTGGTGGGGGATCCCATCTACGCCCAGATCGACGACACCCTGTGGGACCAGATGGTGGCCTTGCCGCTCTTCCAGGAGCCGGCGTTAGTGGCCAACGGCGTCCAGCTGGCCGGGATCCAGTACAACAGCTCGATCGACGGGCTGTTGTGGAATCTCCCCAGTTGGAGCACGCTCATCCCGAAACCGACCGGGTCCAGCTGAGTTCTCCCTGATTCGAGGCAGAAAGACACTGTCATCCAGCCGGGGGGCTGGTCGGGGCGCGCTACCATGCATCTCGCCCCGATTGCGAGATCGGTGCCATTCGTCGGAGTGGCGGAATAGGCAGACGCGCCAGCTTGAGGGGCTGGTGCCCGCAAGGGCGTGGGGGTTCAAGTCCCCCCTCCGACACCAGCATTCTGCGACGGGGCTAACCCGACCTCTTCGAACAGCACATTGAGCACGGGTGATCCAGCCACTGTCACTTCGATGTGGTCTGGGAAGATCGTCACCCGGTCCATCAACTCATCGAGCAGGACTCGACGCTCCAGATCGGTTGCTTCAACCCACACCTGATCAATATCTAGCGTGCTGAGCACAGATACCACCTGCTCGAAGCGAAGAGCCAGGCCATCCCGCTCGCTGTCCGCCTGTTCCTCTCTGCCAGCTTCGGCATGAGTCGCCTCGATCTGAGAGGCAATCAGCCCCTCTTCCTCTTTGAAGAGGGCTCCGGTGATCTGGTCTTGGTAGTAGAGCTCCAGGAGCTTCCTCCTCCGCTCGGTCAGCGCTGCCAGAGACTCCGCTGGCCGACGCCGGGACCGCCGTCGGGCCTCGCCCCTCGGCTCCGACCGGCGCCCCCCGGCGAGCTGCTTGCGAATAGCCTCTTGCAATGCCTGGTCCGTGCCGATGAGCCGCAGCCCCAGGACCGCTGCTCGAAGAAGACCTGAGTTCGTCCGACGAGGCTGCTTACAACCTTGTCCCCGATGACGACAGCGGTACATCGAACGCCCGTCACCGTTCGTCTCGATCGGCATTCGCCTCCCACAGAGACCGCAGAACACCCGTCCGGACAAGAGATCCTTTCCTCGACGCCGACCCTTCACGAAGCCACGGCTGGCAGCCTCGAACTCCTCAAGGGTGACGATCGGCTCGTGCAACCCAGGAAACCATTCGTCCTTGTGCTGAACCTCACCCAAATAGATCCTTGACTTCAGGATGGCTCCAACGGTCGAGTATTTGATGCCCGTGCGCTCCTCGATCGTCGTGTGGCTGGCCCCCTCCGCTCGCAGCCGGAAGATTTCCCGGACTCTATGGGCATCTTCATTAGGAACGAGCAAGCCCTCCAGGAGGTCGTAGCCGGTCTTCGGGCGGTTGACCCACCTCCCTTGTTTGGCAGCTTGGTGCAGACCCATGCGGACATTTTCGGAGAGCTGCTCCCGGTAGAACTGGGCGAACGATCCAAGAATGTTGTAAAACATGCGCCCTGTCGCTGATGAGAGATCTAGCTTCTCGGTGAACGAGTGGAGTGCCACGCCGTGTTGGCCGCACTTATCTGCCAGAAGGATCAGGTCCGCCAGGCTCCTTGATAGCCGATCAAGCCGCCACAACAGAACGTCCGAGACGTGGCCGGCTTCGACCATCCCGAGCAGCTGTTGGAGACCTGGTCGCATCAGATCCTTGCCTGACCAACCGGGATCTGCCACGACCGTCACTTCACCCAGACCATGCAGCTCTGCATATCCCCGGAGGCGATCTGCCTGGCCCTCGATCGAGAATCCCTCGGCCGCTTGTTCCTCGGTCGACACTCGGCAGTACGCCACTGTCAGCATGCATGTCTCCTCTCGGCTCGCCATCTTTGCTCACCAGACGAAGAGCAATGCGGATCAACACATCCGCTACTCGCTCGTAATTCGGCTCGGAATTCACGGCAACAGCGTTTCTCGCTGCTTGACGGCGATGCGATCCTCGAACGAACGCTCTCCTTCTCTGCAGTATGAGCGCACGAACCAAGCGAGGCTGCCAGCCGTCGAAGCCCAGTCCTTCGCACCAGTGAGCACGGCAAAGCTCGATAGATACCCGACCAGGCCTGGGGCCAGCATCCGGAGATCCCCTCGCCGCCGTCCCTCGTACATCCGTCTGATTCCGAATGTCCCATCCACCAACCGTGCCCGGCGAATCTGCTCCCATTCAAGTGCAATCGGCCACCGGGACTTCGTTTCGTCCTCCGTCCGGCGCCGGTACGACAACCAGGTGCTCGTCAGATCGGCCCACAATGCGCCTGTAGCCGCCAAGACCTCTTCGGGCGTGTCCAGGCCGTATTGACGCAAACCAACCCGATTGATCTCGAATTCAACTCGCACTACATGTGATTCGTTGTCGTAGTCGGCCCCCCACACGTCGGCCCAGTAATCGGACCCGTTCTTGGCAGACTCAGCCGTCTTGTCGTAGATGCGGGCACAGACTGTTTTCGACGAACGACGACCAAACTCAAAGCCAGTGAGAATACCGCCGTCTTCGTAGGTGGCTCGGGCATCGGCCCGACATAGAAATCGGTGACGATCGTCCCCGCTCAACTCCCAACCTTGCCAGTCAGCATGAAGGTCGATGCGGCTGACGGTCAGTACCACGGGACCGCACTCCCGCTCTAACACCCCTCGGAACCATTCGACGCAATCTGCCGGGCCAACGCCATGAAGGAACTCTGCCCTCGGCTGAATCCTGAACGATGGAAGTTGTTCACTCGGCGTCACACTCAGTTGGCCATACGGGTGAACCAAGCAGAATCGGTATTTTCCGGAGCCCCGAGGTAAGAGGTCGAACGTCTCGCCGCCTACTACGACGGCAACTGGCGCTTCCCATAGTTCCGCTTCTAGACGGCCGGCTACCAGCCGTTCAAGAAACGCTGGCCCCAACACAGCCCTACCCGACAGATACAGCGCATCGACACCCGATGCCAACTCTTTGATCTCGCCGGAAGGACCTGTTGACGGCGAATGTCCGATATCTGCTTGCCAAATGTCGGTATCTCGAACCGACCGATCCTGAATACTCATTGCACCGACCTCCAGATGAGAACCAATGGGTTCCGCTGTCTGGAACGCGCAAACGAGCAACCCAGACTGCGGGTTGCCCGTCGCTCCTGTCTAGGCGTCGGGCTGCCCAGGGCCTGTTTCGGTTGCCTGGGGCACTGTCGTTCTCTTATACAGGATCAGCACCACCGGGGATCTGGTGGCTCCGTACCTTTTTACCGGCCGGGGTGAAATCTCCTTCTTGGACCATTACAAAATTATCTACGGGAAAACATCCCCGGGCCCCTGCGCTCACGGGCACCCTTATCCGACAACTGAAGACGTCGGTTCGCACCCGAAAGTAAATCACACAGATGTAATACTGGCAAGCGGTCTTCGCAGGCCAGGTGCTGGGCACACTGGACGGGTTCATTGTCGTGGGCATCATGATTTGACCACGGACCCGTCAAGGCTGCCCCTCGGGCCGCCTCCGGCGGGCCTTGACCGGTCCTCAGCGGCGGTACACCCGTTAGAAGAGCCGTGTCCGATCGGGCCGCACCAACCAGACGTCGACTAAGCACAAACCAACTACTGTGCATTCATGCAGTTTGCGGGTGCTGTGTTACAGGGTCCGCACCCGACAAAACCACCACAGCGAGGACACATGACATGACCACACTTCTGAGCGCCTCCCCCAACATCGACGAAGAGTTGCTGAATGGCGTAACGCAAATTGACCTCTCAATGGTCCGGGCGAAATTGATGGACCCAGAGGAAGGTTCTGGATGGACGATGGCGCATGCTCAACGAGTTGAGATCGAATACCGTCGATACCTTGCGCTCGCCAGAAGATATCCATCTCGTGCCGTGGTTCCTTCCAAAATCGTCGACACCTTCTGGCACTACCACATCCTCGATACTCAGGCGTACGCAAAGGACTGTGAACTAGCATTTGGATATTTTTTGCACCATTTCCCATATTTCGGCATGCGTGGCGACGACGACAAGCGTGCGCTCGACGAAGCTTACGATGAGACTCTGCATTTGTATGAAGACCATTTTGGAACTCCACCGGCCGACATTTGGGTTCGCTCCGGTATGGCCCGATGCCCTAAGTGTGGGCGAGCCAGCTAAGACCTAATTTCCGTCAGCGGTCGTTGCCGTCAATGTAACGACGTTTTAGGTGGCTGAACACTAGCCAGGCGGGGGAGAGCGGCCGTATGACCGACGTTGGTGACACAGAGACGGTAGCGACTGCTGGAAGTGAACCACGGCCAACCGAGGTCCAGTATCCCGGCTGGTTCGAGTCAAAGTTCGGCATCCCGATCGTTGATGATACGGAGCAGCAGTATTACAAGAACACAGTGAAGGAGCTCGTCACCGAGTTTTCGGACTCTCGATTCTGGAAGAAATTCGTTGAGCTGTTGAGAGATGCCGATGAGCAGGAACTCATATCCCACGACTATCGGCTGCTCGCAAAGCCCGTAGCACAGCTAGACGTACTTCCCAAGCCGTGGGAGTCGCTTGTCGAGAAAACATTTCGTCGGAACGTTCTCAACAATCCGAATTGGGAGAGTGGGCCGGAGGCCCAACCCCCTCCCAAGGGATGGGTAACCCCGGACAATTGGTTCACTCTCATCCCTGACCTCGTGCGGACGACAGTGGTCGTCCGCTACATCGATGGCGTCGAGATCGTTCGTGGACTGATAAATCAAGCCGCTCATGACGTGGGCATTGCCAGTGTTGAAATCTCCTGGGAAGCGCGTGACGTGGGGTACTACGCACTTCACGCCAATATTCCGGTACCACTGTCTCGCACGACCAAGGGATGGAAACGCCTCGAAGAGACGATTCTAATCGAGATACAGGTATGCACCCAAGTTCAAGACGTCATAAGGTCCCTGACTCATACGATCTATGAGACAGCTCGTCGACTTCCAAAAGACCAGGATACGGCCTGGCAGTGGCAGTACAAGGATGTTGACTTTACTCCAAAATACTTGGGCCATATCTTGCATTATGCCGATGGAATGATCGTGAATATCCGTGACAGAAAGAAGGAACCTGAACAGTGATTGCTGAGAGCATTTATGACTACCTGAACAGGCTGGAGTTGGGAATGCCATTCCGCACTCGAGTCGAGACATTGGTTCCCGCATTCGAGTTTCTAAGCAAAGAGACCGTGAGTCGAGTGTTTATCGCCGAATTTGATCCGGACAATGATGTCGACAAACGGAGATGGGACAGTCTTTGGGGGTTCTCCGATAACTTCTGGTACCGAGCCAAGGCTTTTCTTCGTGATGACTTTGATGTTGACGCGTCCCCACTGACAAACTCAGTGTCTTACATGGGAGTATGGTGTTCGGGGTTTACATTTGAGGATGGCATGCCAGTAGGCATATCAGAGACCTCCCGCATGTCGATGGAAGTTGAAACTGGTGACCATATTTACAATCCAGTCGCAGCATCCGGAATAAACTGTGGGGAGTTGTGTGATGTGATATCCGAGTTCCTTGCACCGAATCTGCGCCGTGGATCGGCTCCACCGGCATTAAGCGAGTCAATTACCACCTAGCTCGAGGATCGCCTCCAGACGAGCGGCAGGCCGCAGGGAGCGACAGCTCTTTACCCACTAGCTTCGCCTCGGTTCAGATGGCGCCGAATCGTGCGTCGTAAGCCGTCGCGAGCTGTTCGATGAATTCAGGCCATCGCAGACCAGTGCCTGCAGGAGGTAGATCGGGCTCGATTGACCCGTCCTCATGGTTGAAGACGATGACTCCAATTCCCTCGAGCAGATGCGTGGCCCCACCCTCCGTCTCCCGCCCGCCAGCTCTGACGAAGCGGGCCACAGCCCGTTCCACGAGATGGGTGGTGCTCTTCCACTTGTCGTCATGACCGCTCCGCATCCGTTCCTGGGTTGGCAGCGACATCACTCCTCCCACAACAGCGAATGGGAACTTGAGGTGAATGTTCACAGCGAAGGTCCGGATATCCCCAAAACGGTTCCAGATCGCACGTCCTACTGCAAGATGAACTGGTTTCAACTCCACAGCGAGAGTAAGGCCGTCCATACCCGTCATCTCCGAGACATCGGCCTGCACCTCTCTCAATCCACCGCCCACCGTCGTTTCACCTGCGATCGCCCCTTCGAGCCCTCCATGGAGAGCGTCTCGGAGGTCCGCTAGTGCGACTCGTCCTAAAACACCGGAGAGAGCAATCTGAGTGTTCTTCGCCTGGCTGGCGTCGAGCCGGCTTGCTTGTCGAACGTACTCAGCACTCGCCCGGCAGTAATCCTCAATTCTTGGTCTCTCAATTAACGCAACGTCGAGGAGGACCGCCTGCTCGATGGGCACGGCCTCTACAAGGACCTCCTGGACGACCTCGGGTTCAGGATCCGTGAAGTCGCCACCGAAGGTGTCCGTCACGCCGGCTTCCGCTTTGTGCGGGAGGTGGGGCGCTTCAGCCCTCGCTCGATCTCGACACGAGCCGTGAGGTCCATTTTGTGGAGTCGCTCAGCCGTGAGGTCGATATACCGGGGAACGACCTCCACTGATACGGAATTACGGCCGAGCTCAATGGCAGCCACGGCCGTAGTCCCGGTGCCAGAGAACGGGTCCACAACAGTGTCGCCAACAAAGGAGAACATGCGGACGAGGCGGCGTGGAATTTCCACCGGATATGGGGCTGGGTGATCCTTCCGGGCCTGCCCTCTAACGTCCGCCCAAATCGGCGCGAACATTTGGCAGTATTCCTCAGTCTCGATCCGTGACCGGGACTCCTGCTCGGGGGTCGGGCTTCGGTAACCACCAGGCTTGCGAAGGAGCAAGATGTGCTCCAGGTCGTTTTTGACGATGCCATTGGGAAGGTTCGGCTTTCCGAGAAAGCGGCTCGATCGCGAGGCTTCGAGTTTTATGTTCGCCACCTTTAGCCAACGAATGGGTGTCAGGTTGTCGAATCCGAGCTTCCGTGCCCGCACCTGAATGTCGCCTGACAGTGGGAGGACGTGGTGCCTGCCCCCTTTCTTTCGGGAGATGCAGACATCGCCCACCACACACGCAACCCTCCCACCGGGCACGAGAATGCGGAGTGCCTCTCGCCATACTTTGTCCAGCTCATCCAAAAACTCGTCGTAGACGGGCATATTCCCGAGCTGTCCGGGGTGATCGTCGTACTCTTTCAGCGAGCCATAGGGGGGACTCGTGCAGACGAGATGGACGCTCTCGGTCTCGATAAAGCTCAGGTCCCGAGCGTCGCCTTGGCGGATGATGTGTCTCGTCGGGCCGGTCGATGTGAACTTCTCCATAGGGCCTGAGCGTAGGGAACGGCTGTGACGCCCTGGGGGATCCCTCAAAACGACCCCGCTCCAGAGCACCCTGGTGACGTCCGGTGCCTACCGGATTGTCCCCAACACAGCGCCCAAACTCGTCGGGCTTCGCCGTAAACGGTCTATTGCCGGCTACGGATGGCCCTCGCCTTCAGGTCCACGGTTGGATTCTCCAGTCGGAGAGTTGGGCAGTCCCCCCTCCGACACGCTCTAACGCACACGGATCTTGGGGCCGCACTTCAGCGGCCACAGTGCGTTGGAGAGGGTCGTAAATGACCGTGATCCCGAACTCCCGATAGAGGTCCGCCTTGTCCTCTGGCTCGGCCTGAGAGAGCACCTGGGCCATGTTGCCGAGGCTGAGGACCATTCTCCGGAGGTCGGCCTTGCTCCGAGGCGCATGGCTGACACAAGAAGCCAGGTCCGCTTCTGCCCGCAGACGGTCGGCTTGGACTTCGCTCATCCAACCGGACACCACGACCGGATCCGCCCCACTGTCGAGGGCCGCCCGGTACTTGCCCAGCCGATCGTCACAGTCGGCCAGCTTCCGCCTGGCAGCGTCGGCCCGGGCCTCGGTGGCCTCATCAGCATCCCCGGCCGAGATCATCGCCCCAATAGTCGCAGAGACGTTCTTCGGATTGAACAGCTCGGCGAGCCACCTGTCGAGTTCGGGAACGATGGCCGATTCCTTCACATAGGCCGTCTTCGGATGGTCGACCTTGTTGGCCAGTGCGTACTCGGACGGGAACCGGCACCGGTAGTGGGCGAGGTCGTGGTTCCAGTTGCCCTGCATCCGTCGACCGCAGGCGCCGCACATCAGGATCCCGCTGAGGGAGTAGCACCGCCGCCCGGCCCGGGACTTCTTGGTCGTGTGCCGGTGGGCGTGGACGGCCATCTGCGCCTGCACGGCAGCGAAGTCCTCGGAGGACACCAGGGCCACGTGCTTGATGTCGGTGGACCAGATCCAATCGGAGGAGTCGTTCCACCGCAGCTTCGTCTGATGGCCGGCGGCGACGTCCTCGACGTCCAGCAGTACCTCGTCACGCCGCTGGCGGTTCCAGACCTCACGGCCGGTGTACCGAGGATTGAGGAGGATGGCCCGGACTGCCGACTTCGACCATGCCCGGGTATCACGGTGCCGGTTGCGGGCCGGGTCGTGGGCACTGGGGGAGGGGACGCCGTCACGGGTCAGACCCTCGGCCACGGAATAGATCCCTCGGCCGCTCAGGTAGTCAGCGAAGATGCGACCCACGATCGGCGCCGAGGTCGGATCGGGCTCGAGCTGGTGCAGCCGTTGGCCTACCGCCGCCTTCCCTGGGTTGGGATGGGCGCCGGCATCGGCCAGCTGGTAGCCGTAGGGAGGTCGACCACCAAGGAAGCGACCCTCATGAAGCGCCTGGGCGCCCATGGCTGAACGCACCCGGATCTTGATACGACTGCGCTCGCCCTTGCTCATCCCTCCGTAGAGGCTCATCACCAGATCGTGTGCGTCCGACCCCGGGTCCACCTTGCCGCCTACTTCGGGGACCCATAGCTCGACCCCGTAGTGGACGAAGACGGGGAACGTCAGGCCGAACTGGTTGCCGTAGAACGCACGGGCCGGCTCACCGATCACCACCGCGTCGAAGCCACGGTTGGGATCCTTGAACGCGTCGAGCAATGCCAGCGACTCAGGGCGGCGCTTCCATGGGAGTGACCGGCTCTGGCCGATGTCGAAGAACTCGCGGACGACCTTGCCGCCGTGGGCCTCGATGATCGACGTGGCCCGGGCCATCTGCCACTGCTTCGATGACGTCGGATCTTGCTGGTCCTCGGTCGACACCCGGCCGTAGAAGGCGAACCGTTGAATGGTCATGATTACTCCTCTGATCCTGCGCTCGGCTTGCCCTGCTTCGTTTCTGGAAGCAGTCCCTTCTTTCGACACCTACTGATCCACGTCGCTGCGGTTGAGTAACTTTCCAAACCGAATGCGACCTCCACTTCGGCCGTCGGGTTCCAACCCTTGGCCCAGGCGTCTCGGTAGACCTCTGCGACCCTCTCCCAGTGTTCGGGAGGGTGCTTCTTGTCTGCTGGTCGCCCCCGCTGCTTGCCACCCTCAGGCCATTTGCGACGCTCATTTAGTCGGTCGATTCGGGTTCGGATCTCTCTTGTCTCGGGAGCGCCCGGCCTGATTGCCAATGGCTTCCTCTTGTCATCTGCTCCGACGAATGGGCTCGCCTTCGTCTTCCCTCGACCGCTCGAGATGTTCTGTTCGCGTAGGTAGTGGTGGAGAGCATCGACCACCCCGGCGAGGTCCTGGACGTGCTTCTCCCGGGCCGTCTTTATGAGCGCATCCGGCCTGAT
The DNA here is from genome assembly GCA_036268775.1 of Acidimicrobiales bacterium. Lineage (GTDB taxonomy): Bacteria > Actinomycetota > Acidimicrobiia > Acidimicrobiales > RAAP-2 > DASZIT01. The sequence continues at coordinate 79,549 of DATATM010000039.1, forward strand.
CTCTCGAAGCGCCGTCGCGGTGATGGGGCTCGGCTCGCGGCCGTCAATGTTTCCGCCCTGAAGCGCCGTTCCATTCCAGAGTTCCAACCCAATGCACTCGGCTCGACCGCCGAGATCCCGCCAATGAACCATCACTGCCCAAGGACCCTCATCGGGGTCGGGCCACGACATTGTGGTCACGGAGTTGGGTTCGAATTCGTCCACGTAGACCATCCTAGTCCAGTTGGGAACGAGTTGGCAACACCTTTTCACCTTCTTATAAGTCGCTGACGTGGAGTTAGTCGGTTTCTATCCCGGGTCGGTTGCCGGATTATGGCCATCATGTTCAATGCCGATGACCTCGTAGAGCTGCAGCAGTTGCGTGCCCTGCAGGCTTCAGGGGCGCTTCGGTCAGTCCGAGGGTCTCTGTCGCTGCGAGAGATGACCGAGGCTGTCGGGGACGGGACAGAGCCCGGGCTCTCGCCATCGACGATCCTCCGGTGGGAGAAGGGGGAGCGAATCCCCCACGGTGAGAGTGCAATCCGGTACGGCCGGCTCATCAAACGACTGTTGAACAAGTGACCGCGCCCGACGTGACCGTGCGGAACTCCCTCCCATCACCGGCCACCCTCCTGACCCCCCGGGCGGCCAGGGTCCTTCTCCGCATCATCACCAAGGCGGTAGCGAAGCAGACCACCGCAGAGTCCGAGGCGGCGGCGTGATTCCCAAACTCGATTCCCAAGTCAACGCTGAAGCCCGAATCGGAGCGGCGGTCCAGACCCTGGCGTCGGCCCTGATGGACGAGGAGCGGGATCTCGTCTTTGCCGCTGAAGGTGCCGTCTTGTTGCTCGATGCAGCTCTCCGCGACCTGAAGACGAGGATCTCATGACAATCACCCCCCAGGAGTTTGAGTCCATCGTCGGCAACCTCGGAGCGGAGGAGCTCGCCCAACTCGGGGCCGTGTTCACAGCCCGAGCTGCCGAGCGGCGCCGGGCTCTGACCATCGAAGAGGCGCAGACGGCATTTGATTCCGCCCCACTGACCCACTGGTGGCAAGAGTCGCGCCTGCGGGAAAACGGCCAGGTCCGTATCGCCACCCGCATCCTCATCGAACGGGGCTGGCACCCCGAACAAATCGTCGACTCCATGACCGCCGTAGCCGAGCGGGTGTGCGTGCACCCTCTGGTGGCGGCAGAGGCCGTGGCCTGCGGGATCGCTGATGGGATGGTCATTCGAGAGGGCATGGATAATGCCTGACCGCGCCGACGTCCTCGATCTGGCGCAGATACGGCAGGCCGAGAAGTCCACTGGAGAGCTGGACCCCGACTGGGTGCCAGTGGAGGAGCGAGCGGTCAACGAGATCGCCGAACTCCACCGGGACCGATACAAGGCAGGCGCCTCGTTCGTCCTTGACGATCCGTCCGCAATCGATCCGATCTGGGGTGAGAAGGACCAGGTCCTCTGGGCCGCCGGCGAGCCGTTCCTCATCGTCGGGCCCCCGGGCGTGGGGAAGACAACCCTCTCGCTCCAGATCCTGGCTGCGAGGCTCGGCATCATCGAGGAGGTCCTCGGATGGCCGGTGAAGCTGGCAGACAAGCCCGTGCTGTACCTGGCCATGGATCGGCCGAGCCAGATCCGCCGAGCCATGCAGCGAATATTCGGGGAGCAACACCGAACCATCCTCAATGAGCGCCTCGTCGTGTGGGAAGGCCCGCTCTCGTTCGATATGGGCAAGATGCCCGACATCCTCGTCGAGACCGCTCAAAAGGTCGGGGCCGGGACGGTCTTCGTCGATTCTCTGAAGGACGCGGTGATCAAGCTGTCCGACGATGAGTCAGCCGGCAACTTCAACCGAGGGGTGCAGTGGGCGATCGCCGACGGGATCGAAGTACTCGGCCTCCATCACCAGCGGAAGGGTCAAGGCGGCAGCCGGCCGAAGACGCTCGAAGACGTCTACGGCAACACCTGGATCACAGCTGGCGCCGGATCGGTCGTGCTCCTGTGGGGCGCCGCCGGTGACCCCCTGGTCGAGCTCGTCCACCTGAAGCAACCGGCCGCTGAGGTCGGACCGCTGAAGGTCGAACACGACCACAACACCGGGCTCAGCACCGTCTATCGGGGTGCGGTGGACCCACTGGTCATGCTCCGCAACGCACCGAGGGGCCTCACCAGCGTCGACGTCGCCCGGGTGACCACTGAGTCCGAGAAGCCGGGGGACAACGCCCGGAAGAAAGCCCAGCGGCATCTCGAGCGCCTCGTCCATGACGGGCTGGCTCGTTGCGCCCCGGGTCACAGGGGCGGGGCCGAAGGCTCCGAACCCTCTCGTTATTTCGCCACTGACGACCGCCGCCAGGAGCAGGGATGAGCCCAAAAGCCAACGGACAGACCCAACGGACACCCGGTTTTGAAGAAAGTCAACAGACACCCAACGGACACAACGGACAAATGAGTGAAAACACCAGGTCAAGCCAACGGACAGCCAAAGACCCACAACGGACAGCCCGAGCAACGGACACCACTGACGTCTTTAATAAGACAGTGGGGGCCGGGCCAACCCCGACGTGGGACGAGCTGCTGGGACCACGTCAAGAGCGGGACTACTCCGATGAACCGTTCTAGGGGAGCTGCGACCTTGTTCGCCTCGACTACCTCTCGGCGCTTCGCCCCGTTTTTGGTCGATTTTCGACCTCCACCAAACCCCCCGCGTGAGATTTCACCCTCTGAGAGCCCTAAAACTGGTCAAATCGACCGAAATATGTCCAGGTCAGGGCATCGGGCCGTGTGCGGGGTTGAAGTCGGGACTCCGAATGGCCACGAACACACCGGAATGGCCAGCAATGACCTGTAGACCAGGCCACCCGGCCAGCCATCCAGCCTTCGAGCCCGGGAACACCATGGCCATCAAAAACGGAGCGAGGTCGGACCGCGCTGTCGATCTGGTCGCCGAAGAGGTGCATGCAACGATCCGTGAAGTCGCACCCTGGCTGGCGGAGGACCACTTCGCCCCGTCCGTGCACCGTTACCTCCGTGCCGCCGCTCGGGAACAGCTGCTCGACCAGTTCATCGCCTCGACAGTGGAAGCGAAGGGTGCAGGCAAGGTGCCATCTCGCACCTGGGAGCAGGCGACAGCGGCCACCAGGCTGGCTCACACGCTGGCCAGCGACCTCGGGCTGACACCGCTGGGCGAAGCACGACTCCGGGCCATCGCCGGCACAGCCGCCATCAACGAGCTCTCGCTAGCCGACCTCATGGCCGAAGGTGCCGAGATCCGCAAGGCCGCAGAAGCTCGCCACGCTGTGTCCGCTACAGCCACCGAACGGGACGGAGGCACCACCGATGGCGACCTATAGCGCCGCTGGCGGACGACACGGAGTGACCCAGTGGTCGCTGGGCTGGAAGAACCTCAACGGCGAGGTGACGCACGACCGGAGCACCAATCCTCGCCTGGTGGTGGAGAACATCCTGCTTCTGCGATGGACCCACGGCAATGACTTCCCCGTGACCATTTGCAGGCGCCACATCGGCAGCCCCCGGCCAGACTGGGATCTGTCCTCATGGGATGACCTGGTCGCTGCCCTTTACGAGCCCGACCGGGAGGAATGCCGGATCCGCCAGGGTTGGATCGAGCCGGTCGACCGATGACCGCCGCTCTCGACCTCATGGCTGCGCTGGTGTTGGAGGACGGTCAGACCTGGGGGTCCATCGCTGCTCCATTCCAGCTGGAGGATGCCGAAGCCATCTTCGACCCTGACAAGCCGTTGTGGAACTTTTTGACACGCCCGAGAGGGGGTTCCAAAAGTACCGATTTGGGAAGTGTCCTTTTGGCCTGGCTGGTGTGCCTCGCCACCCCGGGCGAGCACGGCTACGTCATCGCCACCGACAAGGATCAGGGCAGCTTCGCCGTCCTCGACGCCATCTCCGGACTCGTGGGCCGCACACCGGCGCTGCTGGGTCGTGTCACCGTGCAGTCGAACAAGGTCGTATCGAAGTCGGGCGCATCCGTCGAAGTGCTGTCGGCGGATGGAGCGAGCACGTGGGGGTTGCGGCCGGCGTTCATCGTCTGCGACGAGCTCGCCCAATGGCCATCGACTCGGAACGCCCGCAACGTCTGGTCCGCTCTCCTCAGTGCCACCGGGAAGATGGCCGGCTGCCGCCTGGTCATCCTCACCTCCGCGGGAGAGCCAAATCACTGGTCCCACAAGGTACTCACGACCGCACTCAGGTCGGACCGGTGGCGAGTCCACCAGGTGCCGGGCCCGTTGCCTTGGGCGGATCCGGCGAACCTCGCCGCTCAACGTCAGCTGCTCCGGGAGTCTGAGTACGCCCGCCTGCACCTGAACGTCTGGACTGCCGCCGAAGACCGCCTCGTCACCGCTGAGGATCTCGCCGCTGCCGCTGTCCTGGACGGTCCACTCGAGCCAATCGCTGGTCGCCGGTACATCGTTGCCGTCGACCTCGGGCTCGTGAACGACCGGACGGTGTGCGTGATCGCCCACTCGGAGCCGGTGGACAAGGAGTGGGGAGCATCGAAGCGGGTCGTCGTCGATCGCATCGCACGGTGGAAAGGCACCCGCCAGAAGCCCGTCACACTCGCCGAGGTCGAAGACTGGCTACTCGAAGCCACCACCCGGTACAACCGGGCCAAGGTGGTTGCGGACCCGTGGCAGGCAGCCGGCCTGTGTCAGCGCCTTCGCCAACGCCAGGTGCGGGTCGAAGAGTTCGTCTTCAGTTCGGCGAGCGTCGGTCGCATCGGATCCAGCCTCCACCTCGCCCTCCGAAACCGCCTGCTGCACCTCCCGAACGACGAGGACCTGTTGAGCGAGCTCGGCAACGTCAGGCTGAAGGAAACAACGCCGGGTGTCGTTCGCCTCGACCACGACGCCGGCAGCCATGACGACCAGGCCGTGGCCTGCGGCCTTGCTGTGGTCACCCTGCAGACGGCTCCGTCCAGTGGGGGCCAGATGGTGGTGTTCGATCGGGACGAGTCCGCTCTCGACCATCTGGGGCGCCCTCTACCGCCTCCACTTGGTCCCTTTGCCGGTGACATTTCGTTCCCGAACAGCGTGAAACGAGGTTTCGACGCCATCGAGGGCACCGAAGATGACGAGCCCGAACCGGACTTCGTCCCCGGGGCCACAGCCGCGAGCCCATTCGCATGAATCCTGTTTTCGTTCCGGGCCCGGGCGTCCTCGTCTCCCCGGCCGTCGCCTCCCGGATCCGCCGCGGTCTGCTCCGAGAGCTTCGGGCGGCGCAACGCCAACAGGAGATCGTTCCCACTGAGGTGGTGAAGACGATCGAAATGATCGACGACGTAGGCGCCTGGTGGGAAACCAAAGGTGTTTCGCGTGTTTCGTCAGACCTTTCGTCGGTTGACCCCTCATCTTTCGACGCTGTGGAGTTGATCTCAGTGAAGACCACCGCCCACATTCTTGAAATCACTCCTCAGGCCGTAACTGGTTTGCTGGCTCGCGGATCGCTCCAAGGCCAGAAGCGCGGGCGCGAATGGTTTGTCGATGCCGCCTCCGTCAAGGCCCGAAAGGAAGTCTCCGCATGAGCAAACTGACCGACGCCCAGCAGATCCACGACGCGGCAGCCGCCAAGTCCGGGGCAGCTATCGAGGCAGCCAGCGCAGCTCGAGCCCACGCCGCCAATCTCCGCCAGCGGGTAGCTGCCGGAGCAGGTGATGAGGTCACAGCTACAGACCTGGCCGACGCCGACCACGCCGCTGACCACGCCGAGCTTGTGTCCGCCGGCGCCCACCAGGCCCTTCAGGGCCTAGGTCAAGCCGTACAGGCGGCTCGGGCTGACGAGGTGTGCGATCGGATCGTGGCGGAGTTGCCCGCTCTCGGTTCGGCTGTCTATGAGGCACTCGATGCCCTGGCCTCCGACCTCGCCAAGCTGGTATCGGCCGCCTCGGACTACGACCGCTTCGCCGAGGACGCAGTACACGTGCTCAACACGGCAGGGAGAGAAAGCCCACGGGTCAAGATCGGACGGTTTGACGCGCCTTCAGTCGACAGGCTCCCTCTGGCCTCCTGTCGAGGATGGAGCCAGCTCGCCGCCGCACTCGTACCCGTAGCGGCAGCCCTCGGGGCTCACTCCAACGATGTCACCGTGCTTCAAAACGTTGCCCAAGGTGCCCCGACCCTTCCCTCAACCAACTGACTACTGAAAGGAATCACCATGCCCACTCGCAACGCAACCAGGTCCGAAGTCCAAGAGATCGCCAGGATCCTGAAGGTGAACAGGTCGGCCGCCATGGTGCGGAGTCTGTCCAAGCGGTTCGCTATCGATGAGTCCTTCGTCCAGGCGGTCGCCGAAGAAGTGGTGGCCGAACGCTTCAACTTCGAGTCGACCGATCCTGCCGGCAACGTCTTCTCGGGGACGGGCCCCATAATCGAGCGCCAAGTGCGAGTCGCCACCGAGCTGAAGGCCACAGTCGACCGAGCTGAGGCCAGGGAGTCCCTCAAGGACTGCACCCTCCAGGAGCTCGAGGCGCTCACCGCCGTCGCGTTCGGCTGATTCATGTTCTGGAGCGCTGATACGGCTCGGAGGTCGTTCCACCCTCCGACTCCGGTCCCGCTCCAGGCCGTCGACTGTCCGTTGTTCTTGTCAGCGAAGGGCAACGGTCAGTCGGCACCTTCTGGAATGACACCTGTGCGAGCTCGGAGAGCTGTTGGTAGGGCCTCTCGGCTGGGTCTCATTCCTCCTCGCCGGTCATCTGCCTCCTCCGCAGGGCGGATGGCCGGCGTCTCTTGGAACCCGGGTGCACGGAGGACGAATCTCCGAAGGCCGGATTCCACGCTGCCGGCGGCACGGTCTTTTGCTCTCTCTTCGAGCCTTTCTCCCGTGCTGCCGGCTATGTCTCCGAAAGCGCGGATCTAGTGGCCGGGTTCTTCGACACCTTCAACAACGATGCCCAGCAGGCATCAGGAGCTATCGGGTGGCTTCCCTCGGTCATCCTCGCCCAGTGGGCCGATGAGACGGGCTACGGGGAATCCCTTTCGTCAGCAGAGGCACACTGGAACTTCGCCGGGGTGTCGATCGGCGGCGGAGTCAACCATTTCGCCGACGAGACGGCTGGCCTCGACGCCTACATCCAGACGGCCAACCTCTCGTACTACGACGGGGTGCGGGCTGCCAACGGGTGGCAGGCCCAGTGCGTGGCGCTCGGCCAATCCCCGTGGGCCGCCTCAAAGTACGACGGGAAAGACTACGACGCCGGCAAGACACTCGACCCTGGCGTCGACCTCATCGCCATCGTCCTTCAATACAACCTCACCCAGTACGACCCGCCTGGCGGCCAAGTCGGGGTCACCAACTTCTTCGGCGGGACGCCAAGCGCCTCGAACCCCCTCGGGCTCACCGTCCCTGCCGGGACCAATCCCCCGATCAGTTCCCTCGGGCGGACGATCCCCGAACCGCCGGCGGGGTTTGCGTCCAGCATCACCAAAGACTCGTTCATCATCAACGGGGTGTCCATGACGGTCGACCTCTCGGCAGCTCTGATAAACGCCTCGATCGACCTCGACATCACCAAGGCGTCGACGTTGCAACTCACTCTCCATGATCCGTCACGAGCGCTCGCCAATGCGCCGGCATTCACCCAGTCGTCCATCCTCAACCTCGACGGATCGCTGTGGCAGCTGGTGGCGGCGGAGAAGCAAGGCAGCGTCATGACCGCCACCTTCGAGCCCTGGGTCGTCCAGGCCCTGCGGTCGGCCACCGGCGCCTACACCATCGCCCCCGGGGCAATGACCCGGACCCGGTTCGCCAGCTTCTTGGTGTCCCAGGTGACGGGCGCAGGATTCACCGGCGCTCCGCAGAGCTGGATTGCGGCCCACCTGGGCGATGACGCCGCCACCCTGGAGCAACTGTCCAGAGGGACGATCGACAACCCGCTGGAGGACTCCTGGACCGCCCTGCAACGGCTGTCGGCGGAGATCCAGTGGCGTTGCTACGAGGTGAACGGGACGGTCACCTTCGCCCCTGACGCCTGGCTGATGAGCCTTCCGCCCGCCATGAGCATCGTCGAGTTCGCCAATGGAATCCAGACCATCGACGGGACGTTCGACATCGGACAGCCCCTCTCGACGCTGACGGTGAACTGCGTCGCCGGCTCGTGGTATCCCGTTCCCGGCCAAGTAGTCAGCGTCACCGGACTTGGGCTATTCACCGGCAACTGGTTGGTGACGACCATCTCCCGGGCCTCGTTGTTCCAAGCGGACGTCGTGGTCACCCTGCAGCAGCCTCAACAAGCCCTGGCCGAACCGAAGGGCGGAGGAGCGGCCGCCGCCGTGAACCCAGGCCAAACGGGAGCGGACGTCGGCCCGCAACCGTCAGCGGCTACCGCCAACGTCTTCTGGCCGGTTGATAGATCCTCCATGACTGTCGAGCGCACCGACCAGGGCAAGGACTGGGGTGGCGCTGGGAACATCTACGCCGTCGCCAACGGGACGATCACCAACCTCTACAACTCGGGGTGGCCGGGCGGGACGTTCATGACCCTCGCCCTCGACAGTCCGCCCGACTCGCTCCACGTCATGGTCTATTACGCGGAGGACATCACACCATCGGTGACCATCGGCCAGCACGTCAACGGCGGGGACGTCATCGGGCACGCCCAAGGCGGACCGGACGGAGTGGAGATCGGCTGGGCAGATCCGGGGGCCATCGGTGACTCCCTCAACGACAAGCTCAACGGGGTCTACTCAGGTTCGGGTCCGACACCTGAGGGGACCAGCTTCCTTCAGTGGATCACCACGGGGGTGCTGTGAGCGCCTCCAAACGCAAAGGCACCGCCTGGGAGACACAGGTCGTCGAATACCTCCGGGAGCACGGCCAGCCGTACGCCGAGCGGCGAGCCCTCTGTGGGACGTTCGACAAGGGTGATGTGGCCGGTGTCCCGGGCGTGATGCTCGAGTGCAAGAACGAGAAAACGGTCACGCTCAGTGCCTATGCCGATGAGGTGAAGGTGGAAACGGCCAACGCCGGCGCTCAGATCGGGGTTGCCGTGGTCAAGAGGCGCAATCGTGGACCCGGTGACGCGTACGTGGTGATGACGTTGGAGCAGTTCGCCAAGATGATCGGCGACGCTCCCGAGCAATCGACGAACAGTGCGATGGTGAATCGGTCATTGCTGGTTGACACTTCCACGTCCACCTAGAACGATGGCCAAATGCCCGAAGCATCTGACGATCCTCAAGCCGATCCTGCAACGAATCTTTTGGACGAACTGGAGAAGATCAAAAATGAGCAGCGAGCGCGAGCTGCTGATTGGCTCAACACAAAATGGCTCAACGTCACCAAGCAATGCCCGATTTGCATCTCAAACCAGTGGTCCGTTTCTGAGGTGGTTGAGGTGCGCCCGTACACAGGGGGTGGGTTGGCACTCGGCGGACCCGTGTATCCGACGTTCATGGTCATCTGCGGGGTGTGTGGCTACACGATGTTTTTCAACGCGATTATCGCTGGAGTGCTGCAATCACCCGAGATTGGTCCGCAATGACTGTTCCCCAGGATCCCGTGGTCTTCCAGCCAGCACCGAGGACATTGACCGTCCCTGCCGACGACGAGGACGTTTTGGCCGTGCCTCGTAGAGACTGGGACCGGATCTACCGGTGCGTGGGTGCAATTACCCAATCCCCGAAGTACATGTTTAATTTGGCGTGGACGATGGTCGGTGTAGCCGCTGCGTCGATCTTGGCCTGGATTCCCTGGCAAGCCGTAGCGTTACAGTTGCCCAACAATGTCCAACTCCGCTATTCATGGGTTGGCCCGACTCTCGTTATCGTTGCCATTGGCAGTTTTGTATTTGCGCTGTTCAGTTTTGCTGTTGCCACTACGAATTCCAGGCAACAAAGCAGGGATGTCTTCGACGTCCTGGAGGACATGGAATCCATCCATCGTCCAATCCGCGTAAAGGCGCGTCCCCAAGAACGGAAAGACCGCTCCTACGTCACTACTTCGGATCAGCCCCTTCGTCCTCCGGGGTCTCTCCCGTCGCTCCCGTCTGTCGGAAGGGAGCCTACGACCGGGCGCGACTGACCCCCGGCGGGTAGCGCACCGGGGGCCATCGCTGGGTCACATTTGGTGGTGTGCGACCTACCCCGATTCTGCCGTTTCCCCCGATGGATTGTCCAGGACCTCACGAACGATTTCGCTCAGCATCCTCGCGCTTGTCGCAGTGCGTATTCCTCCCGCGTCTCTGTCATGACGCCTCCTTCTCGGCGATGGCGTCGCAGAGTTCGCCTACAAGGCGGCCCATCTCGGCCACCATCTCCTCGATAGTCCAACCCTCGAACGGTCCGGGTTGGGCGTTCTTTGTCTTGGCCGTCTTCACTTTGGCTGCGGTCATGACCTAACACCTGCTTCGATGCCTTCCTTCGCCAGGTCGAGGGTGCCGAGAAGATCCCTTAACACCATCTCAATGTCGACCCAATCCGTCTGTTGAGCCTCTGCGCTGTAGGGACCGCCTGATTCACGTAGCTCGGTCGCCCTCGTTAGCGACGCCTGGATGAGCGAGCGAAGGCCAGCCAGATCCCCAAGATCCATGGGCGGATCTAGTTCCGTAGACACTTCTTTCGTCATATGGTCCCTCCTTGGTCGATGCGATAGACCTACCGCATCGGCTACTCTAGATGTGCGATAGATCTATTGCAACCATCTACAAAGACTGCTGCTCAACTAGGTTGCGGCGGTGGCAAGGAAGGTACCCGTGGACGAGCTCGTAGGAGCATCAGAGATCGCCGAGAGGCTGGGATCGAAGCGAACCTCGCTTGTGCACGATCTACGGCGCCGGCACTCGGACTTCCCGGAGCCCGTAGCGAAGTTGAAGTCGGCACTCGTGTGGGCGTGGCCCGATGTTGAGGCGTGGGCCCGGAAGACAGGGAGGCTTAAGTGAGTCAGGCTATGGTGCGCGGATCTCGGCACCATCCCAGGACCTCGCCAGACCTGGGGGGCATCATGGGGGGCATGGTCACCAAAACAGAGATATGTCCTGGATGCGGCGAACCGGCTCAGGTCGAGTACGCCGTGTTGCCAGTCGAAGAAGAGTCAGCTCCGATCGTGCGTCAGCTTGGCATCAGGTGCTTCACCGTCGGGTGTCAAAATTACGTAGCCCCCCCGAGGGTGGGCTGACGCCCTATCCAGACTTAGAAGCCTCCGTTAGAAGCCGAGCGGCTTCCCCGAGACCGGCCGCATTCTGGAGGGTGGGTCGGGGATCACCGAGATTGACGATTTCGACGACTCGCTTGACGACGCCGTCCAAGAGTGTGTCGCCCAACTCGGTGAGCAGTCCCATTCCGACGATGAAACGGGCGCAATCCGCATAGTCGCTCCCGGATTTCACTTGACCCATGGCCAGCCTGGCGAACTGCACAGCCGTCTCTTTTTCTTGGTCGTGAGCTCGCCAGTAGGCGTTGAGGTCGGCCATTGCGACCACCGTCCTTCCTCCCCAAAGGGTTGTTCTCCGAGGGTAATCCCTCTGGGACTGCCCGACGTCACAGCTGTCTGCCACAATGTGGGGACCACGGGCTAGGTAGGTCATCGGCGAGCGGGAGGGCTTCGGCCCTCCCTTCGTCGTTCAATGGGGATCGGACGCAGATCCTCCAACCCCTCGGCATGGCCCTCGCACGACCACAGGCGCATCCGTTTCTTGCCCACCTGCCGTCGTCCGATCCATCGAACCGGCTCTAGGCAATCGGTGGGACTACCCGCCTGGAACCCGCCGGCAGGTTGGCTCACCATCCGGAAGCACTGGCCAGGCTCGGCCCGGACGGCATCGGCGTAATGGGGGAGCCTGCCCATGGGGTCCACGGTAGGGCATGGGAGCGACATCTAGGCTGGCCGCCGGAGAGGTCTCCGTGCATAGGAGGAATGTGCTTTGGCAGAGGATGAAGAGTTATCAGTGGAAACAGCGTCCGACCTGTCAGGCGACCCTGCTCTGACATCGCTGGTCTATACGGTGGAACTCGTATCATTTACCCAGGAGGGTGTGAGTATCGGTCTGCCGCTGACTCTGATCGTCGGCGGCGCCACGGTGACGGGGACCTTAACCGCAGCCCGGGTCTGGTGGCCGGGTATGGAGGACCGATATCGGGCCATGACAGCCGCCCCTGGGACTGACCCCGACGCGGCAGCGATCTTCACGGCAGCGATGGCCGATGCGACCCACAGCGTGTGGGGGCAGGTATTCGCAGAGGAACCCGAATTTTCAAAGATCGATTACCTGCATCTGTCTGGTGCGCGGGTTGTTCACGCTCAGGGGCTCGTCCCTCAGTTGGAAGGGCTTGCCATGCGGATCCGACTATCGGACGTCCAGGGATGGTCGATCGGCCTCTTGAGCCCGAGCTGAGGGCCCCTCAGGCCGCCCACTCCGTGCGCCAGAGGGCTGGTGTGCTTATGGTTGGCAACCCCCCTCCGACACCAAACACCCCACGCGCAGGGATACCGTGATCCGTTCGCCTTGACTACTTCGCTGCCAGCGAAGATCCACGCCTCCCGCGGTTGTGAGGTGCTCAGCTGTCGGCCGCGGCCGCATCCAATCGGCGCCGAACCTCCGACGGGTTCACCCCGAGAGCGCCCAGCAGCACCGCCGCCGGATCCGGTGGTTGGAGCGTGAGGATCTGGGCCAGCACCTGCTGGGCCGTGATCTGGAGCTTCCGCCGGTTGGGCTTAGAGGCTTCCTCAAGTACTTTCTTTGCCGCCGGCGTCATCCGGAGGCGATCTTTTTGCGCGATGTCTCTGATCCTCGGCTTCTTCGGCACGGCGCGCATCGGTAGTGGGGGAGCGTCGGCGCCGGACCCCAGACCCAGCGAGACCAGGGCTTCGTGATCGAGCGACTCAAGGGCCTGGCGAGCTTGCGGCAGGCTCACGCCCAACACGGCTCCGATCGAGGGATCCTCCATCAAGCCGAGCAAGATGTGATCGGTGCCGGTTCGGCGATCCCCACGGCGACGAGCCTCCTCACTGGCCTGCAAGCAGATGGCCCAGGCGTGAAGCGTCTCGGGCGTAACGGATTCGGTGGTCATGATGACTCCTTGCGGTATTTGGTGTGCACGGATTGGCGCGTGACGCCCAAGGCGTCTCCGATTTGCTGCCACGACCAGCCTTTTTCCCGGGCCGACTCGACGTGGTTCGCCTCGACCCTCTCAGCCAGGCGATGCAGCGCCAACGAGGCTCGAAGCCCAATTCCCGGGTCATCCGACGAGAGATTCGGGTTGAGATCTTCGGCATCCATAGTTGTCAGTATAGACTGACAGCCGGGGGGGATGTGTCACCCTAAACTGACACAGCAAGATCTTGGTCCACGCCCTGTAGGCCGAGGACCTGGGAGTATTTCGAATTGTCGCTTCCACCCATTTGCTCCTGGGCCCACGCTTGATCAGACGATCGGGTTGTGCCATCCGTCGGAGGCCGGTAACGTTTTCGCCCATCGTGTCCCACAGTCGGTGTGACCCCGTCGTGGGGTCCAACACTGGAGCGTGGAGCCCCCGGCGGCTCCGATCGACCCTGCTCCTCCCCGCAGCCATCGCACTGCTGCTCACCGCCATCCCGGCGGTGGCCGGGGTGACGGCCGCCCCGGCGGGCGCCGACCAGATCTCCGACCTGCAGGCCCAGGCCGCCCAGATCGCCCAGACCCTGGTCCGCGAGCAGCTCCAGGTCGGTAGCTTCCAACAGCAGTACTCGGTGGCCACCGCCCAGGTGACGAATGACGCCGCCGCCATCGGGCAGGCCCAGCAACAGGTGAACGCCGACCAGCAGCGGATCGACCTCGACACCGGCCGGGTCCGGACCCAGGCGCTCCGCGACTATATGAACGCCGGATCGGTCACCACCGGGGTCGAGGCGCAGGTCTTCACTAGTGGGGTCCGGGTGGACCTGGCCCGAAGCGAGTACGAGTCGATCGCTTTGGGCAACGTGACCACCGCCATCGACGAGCTCCACACCTCGCGCCAGCATCTCCAGCAACTAGAGGCCGTGCTCCAGCAGCAACAGGCAGCCGACCAGGCAGAGCAGGTGAAGCAGGCCGGGTATCTCAGCCAGGCCAACGCCACCCAGTCCCAGCTGGCCTCCGAGCAGGCCCAAGTAACAGGCCAGCTGGCGTCGGCCGTGGCCCAGCAGCAGGCCGCCCAGGCGGCCGCGGCAGCCGCGGCGGTCAAGGCCTCGGAGGTGCAGGCCGCGCAGAAGTCCTCCCCGGCCAGCGGGGGCACCGCCCCGGCCGGCACCCAGGCGACCGCGCCCACCAGCACCGCCGCCGCACCGGCCGGCGGTGGCGGTGGCGGAGCGACATCGGACCCGCCGCTACCCCCGTTCCTGCAGTGCGTCCGACAGGCCGAATCGGGAGGCGACTACGGGGCCGTGTCGCCAGACGGCCAGTACATGGGCGCCTTCCAGTTCAGCCAGTCGACCTGGGACCTGGCCGCCCAGGACGCCGGGCTGCCGGGCCTGGTCGGGGTGCCGCCCAACACGGCCTCCAAGGCCAGCCAGGACACCCTGGCCGTCACGCTCTACGACCTCGACGGTGAGCAGCCCTGGTACGACCCGTGCCGGTCGGCCTGACCGTCTGACCTAGGCCCGCCCGGCGGCGTCGGCGACCGGCGGTCAACCAATCCGGACCGGGAATCGGTGGCACGGCAATCGGCGTTCCGTCGCTCTGACCGGTCACTTTCCATCAAGCAGGGCGTGGACCTACGTTGCCTGTCGGTCCTCCGACACGCGAGATTGGCGACGTAGAGGGCTCGCCCAGAACGAGGCTTGACTTTGCGGCGTCACCGGTGCAGGGTGCCCGCAGCTAAGCACCTACGAAGGAGGCGACCAAATGGCGTTGTTCGGAGGCAAGAAGCGCGAGCAGCGGCTGAAGGAAGCGGGCATAAACGTTCAAGCCGTACTGGTCTCGTTCCGCGAGATTGGTCAACAGAATTTCACCCCGCTGGTCGACTTGACGTTGCGCATCACACCTGCGGACGGGAGCGGGGCCTTTGAGATCTCCACCCGTGGGCAGGTCGAATTTTCGGTAATCGGGAAGCTGCAGCCCGGCGACACCATCCCGGTGCGGTACGACCCCGAGGATCACGACAATTTTGAAGTCGTTGGGGATTGGGAGCTCAGCGGCGCGGGAGTTGCCGGTGCGGCGGAAAACCTGGAGAGCGCCAGCGCAGGTGACATTGCGGCGGCGGTGCAAGCAACGGGAGACACGGGGCAGCGTAAATCGGCGGCCGATTTGTTGGCCAGCGGCCAGCGAATGACTGCAGTCCTCCGCGAGTTCTCAGATTCGGGCAAGACCGTCGGGGACGTGGAACCTTCACTGCCAGATCCCAACGATCCGCTGTACGTGATGAAGGCGGAGATACCGATCGATGGCTCCAGCCCAATCGAGGCTGTGTTCATGAATCGGGTGCCGGAAGCGAAGGTAACAAGCCTCCGCCTGGGCGCACATCTGAACGTCGCAGTCAACCCGGCTAACCCGAGCCACGAGGTTACGATCGACTGGGCCAACTCGCCGATCGCTGGCTGAACGGGGATGCGCAATCGTGTGATCTCCAGCCTCCCGCTATTGGCAACCGTGATGTTGTCGCTGGCCTTGACGGCATTTGGTAATGGGTCCGCACAGGCATCATCAGTGCAGCCTCGCAACGACTCCGGGTCGAACCTTGGACCAAGCGCTTACTCCACTTGCTCCACAGGGCCCGGCTACTTCATTGCTGGATCCAATGGAGCGACAGCAGGGTTCGGCGCCAATCAAACCAGCGGCCCTCCCATAGTTCCGTCCAATCTTCACTTGGATTCTCCCGTCGTTGCCGTGGCCGAGAACGGTCCCGGCTACGTTCTCGCCACCTCGGGAGGCGGGGTCTATGGCTATGACCCTTCCACGCGCCTGGTGACGACCTATCCGTCGCTGGTCGGCCTCCCCCTCAATGCACCGATAGTCGGCTTGGCAATGGGAGTCAACGGAACCGGCTATTACCTGGTCGCTCAGGATGGAGGGATCTTTGCCTTCGGCGCAGCCCCGTTCCACGGTTCGATGGGCGGACAACACCTCAATGCACCGATCGTCGGCATGGCCTTGGGACCTAGTGGCTTCAACCCGGACGGCTCCCACGACTACACCTACTACTTGGTCGCCAAAGATGGCGGCATCTTTGCCTTCGGCGGAGCCCCGTTCGTCGGTTCGATGGGCGGACAACACCTCAATGCCCCCATCGTCGGCATGGCCTTCGGCCCCACCCTGGAAGGCGGCCTTCCGATTGGTTACTGGCTCGTTGCCGCCGACGGAGGAGTTTTCTCCTTCGGTGGAGCCAGCTTTCGTGGCTCGATGGGCGGACAACAACTCAACACACCGATTGTCGGCATCGCCTTCGGCACCGACGTGCTAGCTGGGGTGGATGCCAACAACGATCAGGGTTATTGGCTCGTCGGCGCGGACGGGGGAGTCTTTTCATTCGGTGATGCGCCGTACTGTGGGTCAGCAGTTGGATTGATTACTTCTGCTCCAGTCGTGGGCATCGCCAGCACCTTTACTCTTCCAGCCGCCAACCCCGGTCAAGGTTCATGACGTCACCATCATCCTGAGGAAATACGTCGTACGGACGAAATACTGCTCCGCCGCGACATACGTCCTCTAATGCAAAGGGTCGGACTCCATCAGTCCCGAGGCTGCGGTCGCCAGTCGGAACTGAGCCGTCGCCTCTCCGACACGCACCGGGTACCCCCACCCCAGGCCTCAATCTCCAGCCCGGGGATCTCGCAGCACTTCTCCGCGCCCCGGGACCGGTGATGTCAGAGAGGACAGTAACGAGTGATTGTCGGGAAGCAATACGAATCGATGAACGCCAACTCGAAGTACAACGGATAGTAGACGCCGCCGACCGTCGCCACTGCGTTAGCCACTGCCCCGGCGTAGGTCGCCTCAAGCTGAGCGATGGTCGGACCGAGAGGGTCCGACGCATCCGCTCCGGCGCTCGATGGCGTCAGAGCGAAGAACGCACCCGGAACGATCAGCCCAGCCGCCAACATCAGGGCTGTCATCCTGCGGCGTACACGACCACCACGCGCCGGGGTAGGCACCCTCTCAATCCGCCGCGGCCGTATCAAACCGCCTTCACTCTGTCGCCGAACCATCGAAGCTCCTTTGCCTGACCCCGTTGGCTTGTTACCGTTCCTGGACGGGCCCTTCTTGGGCATTGTTCCTTTTGAATAACGAAGCCTGCGCCGGTATCTTGCGAGGAAATCGGAATGGCCAGTGGTGGAGTATGGAGGCATCGACCAGCCGTCACTGAGCGCCTCCTCTCCCCGCCGGAACGTTCGGGTAGCGCCGGGTCACTCGCCCGGCCCACACCGCCGGTCAGCGCCGATATCCGGGTCTCGCGTTCCTCCGGGCCCGATTGAGCTACATACCTTTATCGCCCCTCTATCGCCCACGATTTTCTACCTTGTCGCGGATGCCCTTCCCGAGTACTTTGTTGGCCCTGGCGACACAGAGTTAGCACTAGCGCTGGGTGGATATCGCTTTAGGGTCGGGCTTCGGCAAAGGCTTAGGGAGACAAAATGCGTCGGTGCTTGTTGCTTATGGTCGTGCTGGTCATTGTATTGGCGGCCTGCTCGTCGAGCTCATCGTCGACCACCGCTTCGACCGGAGCGTCCAGCATCAGCGCGGCCCTCAAGGGCATCAGCGTGCCGAGCAACTTGACCGCCTTGGTTGTCACGCCGGTCGAACCGGGAACGTTCCCGTTCCTCGAAACCGACGGCAAGTACCACGTCGCCTATGACCTCATCATCGCCAACGCCTCCAACCAGCCGGCAACCCTCAACCGGCTGGATGTGGTCGATGCTAAGGATCCTACGAAAGTAATTGCCTCATACTCGGGCACGCAGCTGGTCGACCCAACCTGTCCCTTTGGTGACTGCAACCGCCTGCGCGAAGTAACCGGCCAGCCGGTCACCGACACCGTGATCGCTTCAGGGGCGAGCCGCGCCCTGTATGTGGACTTCACCTTCGATTCCCTCGCCGCGGCACCCAAGGCCGTGTTGCACCACATCTACGGAACCGGCCGGAACACCCTGGCTGCCAGCCCCGGGCCCCTCGACTACCTCACCACGCCCTTCGACATTTCCGACGGCCAGCCCCTGGTCATCAGCCCACCACTGAAGGGCACCAACTGGGTGGCGCTGAACGGGTGCTGCGAGCCGGGGTTCCCCCACCGCGACGCCCTCCTCCCCGCCGGCGGCAAGATCGGTAACAGCCAGATATTTGCCATCGACTTCAAGCGGGCGAACAACCAGGGAGCCTTCTACACCGGCGACAAGCACCTGAACAGCAGCTACGTCGACTACGGAGAGCCCGTTTACGCGGTAGCGGATGGAACCGTCGTCGGTATCCTCGACGGCGTCGACGCCAACCCGCCGGGCATCCAGCCGATACAGATCCCGGCCGAGGCGGCGCAGCTGAAGATTCAGAACGCGGACGGGAACCACGTTGTCCTCGACCTGGGTGGCGGCGTCTATGCCATGTACGCCCACTTCCAGAAGGGTTCCATCAAGGTGAAGCTGGGCGACAAGGTGAAGAAGGGCCAGGAGATCGCACTCCTTGGAAACACCGGCAACGCCAACGCATCGCACCTTCACTTCCAGCTTATGGACAGCCCCGACTTCGTCACCGCCAACCCCCTGCCCTACGTATTCGACAACTTCGTGTACCGAGGTCAGGTGCCCCTGCAAGAGATTCTCGACGCCGATAATTTCGTGTCCGGCACCTTCTTTCAACAGCGGCTCCAGACCGGGCAGCCGCGGACGGACCAGCTTCCCCAGAGCCTCGCCATTATCGACTTCCCCGGCTAAACCCCGTTCGGCACCGGTCGGTATGGACGTTCAGGACTTCATGGGCCGATCGGGGAGCCAGTGCGCCACCTTGCGAAGAAATCGCGACCCCGAAGTGCCCGAAGTCGACGTCCCGGACGTGGTGCCCCGGTCCGGCGACGCCTTCGCCTTGGGTTGACCGGTTCAAATCGTTTCTGGCTCGAATGCGCTTACGACCTCGGCAACTTTCGCCTCGGCTTTGGCCATTCTGAGCGTTGCCATATCGAAGGCAGTCCGGAGGCCGGCGTCCTCGGAGACAAGGGCAAAGGTTGTGGCCGTGGCCTTCCCTTTGGAGATCTTTACTTTCAGACCCTCACGGGGCAGCCGTGCCAGTTCCTTCTTTATCTTCACCCGTCCCCAGAAAGGTTTCCACTTGAAGAAGTAGACCGAGGTAGCGGTGAGCGCCACCGCGAAACTCTGGGGAAGGCGGACGTCTTTCATCTCCCGCCGACTGACCTTTCCACGGGATGCGCCGGAGACTCGGAACAGGTCCTCTCCGGCCCCGGCCAAGCCGAGATTGAATGCCTCCGCAGTGAAGAGCCGGGACATCGAGCCGACTGGACTTCCGATGGTGGCCAACACCAGAGGGCCATCGATCAGTGGTACAACGGCCTTCTCCAGGTTCTCTTGGTACCGGTCTCCCATCGATGCCATTGGCGCCTCCAGCCGTGAGGTAGTCCTAAAGGTTGCCGTCGTCGGATAAACCTAGGCTCAACGCTGCACTGGTTCAATCCCCTGGAGCCGACCTCGTCTCGGGTCCGTTCAGAACCGAGTCCGGGTCCAGGCAGGGTTTCGTGGGACTTGGCTTTACCCGTCTCACCGGTTCGCCGATGTCTTGGATGAAGGAATCTGAAGTGGCGGATCGACAATTAGGACAAAGGGAGAACGAATGCGCGAGGTTCACAAGGAACTGGCTCCGTATTGGCTCGGAGGGCTCATCGAAGTGGCCAGCGTGGATGGCGAGCCTTCCGATGAACAGCTCCGGATCATCCAGGGCCTCCTCCGCGGCTACTTCGGGATTGACTCCACGCTCGAGCTGGTGCCGCTGCCGGCCAAAGCCCTCCGGGAGATCATCGTCGATCCGGGCTCACGACTTCGGTTGGTGCAGACCATGATCGTGCTCCAGTTCGCCCGCCATCCGGCCAGCGAAGAATTGGCGGAAGCGGTCGAAGCGTACGCCTCCGAGCTCGGCGTCAACGAACCCATGATGGTTGTCGCCCGGGACGCCGCTCAGCATTCCCGCGACTTGTTGATGGCCGACTGGGCCCGCTTCGCCCACTCGACTCCCACCGAGCCCCAGCTGGTGACCCAGTCGGAGGACGAGTTCTCGGCCCGGATCGAGGCGCTCCACCACTGCCCGGGGGGAAGTCTGGGTCGGGCCTTCATCGACTTCTACGACCGTTGGGGGCTCGAGCTGCCGTCAAGCTCAGTAGCGCATTCGGTATCCCTGGTTACCCACGATTTCTCCCACGTCCTCACCGGGTACCGGCCCAACGATGCAGTGGATGAGGTGGCGCTCTCGGCCATGTTGGTCAGCATGACCGATGGTGGTGATCATTTCAGTGCCTTGACCGCGTCGATGGCCCTCTACGAAGTCGACCTCTTCGAAGTCCTGGAGATTGC
Source organism: Acidimicrobiales bacterium (assembly GCA_036268775.1). Taxonomy (GTDB): domain Bacteria; phylum Actinomycetota; class Acidimicrobiia; order Acidimicrobiales; family RAAP-2; genus DASZIT01. The sequence goes on from DATATM010000039.1 coordinate 100,006, forward strand.
CGGGACCAAGGGCGTCCTGGACCGACCCGGGGCCCCGGTGGTGTTCGCCGACGCCATGCGTCGGGGGGCACTTTGCACGGCCGACATCGCCACCGTCGACCACCTGGCGCTGGCCGGGCAGCCTCTCGAGGAAGTCCGATCCCGGCTGGGGATCTCGCCGCGGGCAGCGTAATTCTCGACCCCGTCCGGTCCGACCCGGCCTCCGGTGGGGGCCAACCCGGGCGGGTAACGCCAACCCTCACTATGCTGTCCACGCCCACCCGGCGAAAAAGGGCGGTCACCGAATGTTCGGCAATAAGAACAAAGAAGAAAAGGCCGAGCAGGTTGCCGCCGGAAGCGCCGAAGTCGACCGACTTACCTCCCTGTCGGTGAACGATTTGGCCGTAGAGGTGATGAAGGCCTTCAGTGCGGATGGAGCCAAAGCCAAGGGAAAGGCCGGAACTCCGCCGATGCAGATCGTGCAATGGCTAATGTCGTCCTATCCCTACCACCCCGATCTGCGACCGCTGGTGACCGCGGTCCTGGCCGGCTTGCAAGGGTTGGAACAGGCTGGACTGGTGAGCCTGCGGACCTCGGGGGTGGGCTCGGGTGGCCAGCTCTACCTGCTGACCGACGCGGGAAAGCTGGCGCTGGCCGACGGGTCGACCAGCAGTCATCTGCCTCCAGCCACGTAGTTCCGAACCGTGATCGCCGCGATCACCGACCCAGTCGCTGCCCGAATGAACGTCCTATGATCCCCAATCGGAAGGGAGCCACTATGGGTGAGATTCTGATCGTCGGCGGAGGGGTCGTGGGATTGGGGCTCGGGATGATGCTCGCCCGCGATGACCATGCGGTGACCGTGCTCGAGCGAGATGCGCAAACTCCCCCGGATGATGCCAGCGGAGCCTGGGAGGGGTGGGAACGCAAGGGGGTCAACCAGTTCCGCCTACCCCATCTCTTTCTCTGTCGCTACCGCCAGATCCTCGAAACCGAATTGCCGGAAGTAGCCGCCGCCCTGGATCGCGACGGTGCCTTGCGGATTAATCCGGTGGCTGACGCCCCCGATTTCCTCACCGGAGGGGCCCGGGCCGGGGACGAGCGTTTCGAGATGCTGTCCGGGCGTCGCGCCGTTGTCGAGCGGTCGGCGGCTTCGGTCGCCGACCGGACCCCGGGCCTCGACATTCGGCGGGGGGTGGGAGTCGCGGCTCTGCTGGCCGATTCCGAGGCAATCAGTGGAGTCCCCCAGGTAAATGGGGTCCGCACCTCGGAGGGGGAGGAGCTGAACGCCGACCTGGTCATCGACTGCAGCGGCCGGCGGTCCGCCCTCCCGGCCTGGCTGGAGACGATTGGGGCTCGCCCGCCGAAGGAGGAACTGGATGACAGCGGCTTCATCTACCTGGGACGTCACTTCCGTTCCCGCGATGGGCAGTTGCCGGTTTCGCTTGGGCCCGCATTGCAGCACTACGGCTCCATCTCCGTGCTCACCCTCCCGGCTGACAACGGCACCTGGTCGGTTACCCTCATTGCCCGATCGGGAGATCGGGCACTGCTCGCCCTCAAGGATGTCGAGCGGTGGGAGCGGGTGGTGCAATCGCTGCCCACCGTCGAGCACTGGCTGGACGGCGATCCGATCGAGGATCGGATTGTGGTCATGACGAAGATCGAGGATCGGCACCGGGACCTGATGGTGGATGGCTCCCCGGTGGCCACCGGGATCCTGGCGGTCGGCGATGCCTGGGCGTGCACCAATCCGTCGGTCGGACGCGGCGCCTCTATCGGAATGGCCCATGCCCAAGCTCTGCGGGACACGCTTCGACAGGAGGGTCCCGATCGTCCCGGCGAGCTTTCGGAGGCCTTTGCCTCCGCCACCGCCGCCGTCGTCGAACCTTGGTACCAGTCCACGCTGTCCTTCGATCGACACCGCCTGGCCGAGATGGCGGCCATTGCGGATGGGACCGTCTACCAGCCGGAGGATCCCTCCTTCGAGATGACCGCCGCCCTGTCACTGGCCAGCCTGCGAGACCCCGACGTGTTCCGGGCCTTCTTGGACATCGTGGGGGTACTCGCTCTCCCCGAGGACGTTTTCGCCCGGCCGGGAATTTTCGAGAAAGTCATCGAACTTGGCGCTGACTGGCGAAATGAAGAGGCGATCGGACCCAATCGGGATCAACTGATGGCCATGGCCAGCGTTTGATTCCCATGAGAAACCGGAGAATGTCACGTGCGTGCTGACAGCAGTGGAGTTGGGATCAACTACGAGGTGACCGGAGAGGGCCGACCGGTGGTGCTCCTCCATGGCTTTCCCGACTCCGGGAGACTGTGGCGCCATCAGGTTGGTGCCCTTGCCGATGCCGGTTTCCAGGTCATCGTCCCGGACATGCGGGGCTACGGTGCCTCCGACCAGCCGGCCGAGGTCGAGGCTTACAACATCCTCTTCCTGGTCGCCGATATCGGGGCCGTGCTCGACGATGCCGCCGTGGAGAAGGCTCACGTGGTCGGCCACGACTGGGGAGCGGCGGTGGCGTGGGTACTGGCTGCCATCGCCCCCGAACGGGTCGATCATCTCGCCGCCCTCTCGGTTGGCCATCCCTCCACCTTCCGGTCGGGAGGCTTCGACCAGTTCGAGAAGTCGTGGTACATGCTGCTCTTCCAATTCGAGGAGATTGCCGAGCAGTGGCTCTCCAATGACGAATGGGCCAACTTCCGAGCTTGGGGTGGACATCCCGACGCCGATGCCGTCATCGCGGAGTTGGAAGCGAACTCGTCGCTGACTCCGGGCCTCAACTGGTACCGAGCCAACATCCCGCCCGAGTCGTATGTGGCGCCCCCGCTCGAGCTGCCCCCGATCCAGGCCCCCACCCTGGGGGTATGGAGTAGCGGAGACATGGCATTGACCGAGGGCCAGATGACCCGTTCCGCCGAGCAGGTGGCTGGCTCTTGGCGCTACGAACGCCTGGACGGGCCGGGCCATTGGATGCAACTGGAGGTTTCCGACGAAGTCAGCCGACTGCTCCAGGACTTCCTGCCCAACTAGACAACGGGGAGCCGAGCCTTCCACCACCGGGGGAGCCACCGGGACATCCGAGGTGTCGATGGGAAGCGCTGGGCAAGCCTTCTCGATTGGGACGCGAGCCTCCCGGCGTGGGACGATTCGTCCATGCGGGTGCATCGCAGCTTCGCGTTTGTCGATGTCTCAGGCTTTACGGCCATGACCGAGCACGAGGGCGATGAACACGCGGTCGACGTCCTCAGCGCTTTCCGAGCCCTCTTGCGGGACATCTGCTCCCGGCGGGGGGTGCGGATCGCCAAATGGCTCGGGGATGGCGCCATGTTGGTGGGGGTTGATACCGCTCCACTCCTCGCCACCATTCTCGAGCTCCACTACGTCGTCTGCGAGGTGTCGAGCCCGATTCAGAAGGTGTCGATCCGGTCGGGGATCACTTCTGGCGATGTGATCTTGATGGAAGGCGACGACTACATCGGGCACTGCGTCAACGTCGCGGCTCGATTGTGTGACCTTGCCCAAGGCGGCGAAGCTCTGGCTGCTCCTTCGGTTATGGATGATCTTCCCCGCTGGGGAGTCGTCCTCGGGCTGAGGGACATCGCCCTCCGCGGAGTCGAACGGCCTATCCCCGCCACCAGCATCGGTATGCCCACCGGCAAGGTCGATCGGGTGCAGGATCCCATCTGTGGACTGCCGCTGTCGGAGGCAACCGCGGAAGAGACCGCACTGGATCCGCGAGGGGTCGTCGTCGCTTTCTGTTCACCCGGATGCCTCGACACCTGGCAACGGCGGCCCTCCAGTCCCAGCGCCGCGCTGGAGGGAAGTACCCCGGCCGGTTAGACCAGCCAGCCCTGCCGCCTTCGTCGAGCGAAGAGGCTGGCGGAACCGGCCAGATCGACCTGGACTTGCCGCTGAGTCTCGAGGAGCTCGTCGGCCCAGAGCATCTGGAGGGTCGTGCGCAACCGATCGGCCCGATGCCGGTCGCGTGTGTCATCGAACGCCTCCTGCAGGACCGAATGCAGCACGTCGTCGTGGGCGGGCGGTAGATCGAGGGATTCACGCCGGTTCGTCAACAGTTCGGCAAACTCTTCGTACCAGCGATGGCTGGCGGCGTACGAGTCGCGCAGCACCGCCCCGGCCACCGCCACTGACTCCAGCTCGGCGAGGCCGGGTTCGGGCTTCACCGCCGGCAAAGTGGAGAGCGTGTACGCCGCCATCCGGATTCGGTTCGAGCCGGTGAAGAGACTGGCGACCGTATCGACCGGCACCACTTTGGCCCCTCGCTCGACCAGGAATTCGCGGAAAGCGTCGTCCAACCGGAAATAGGCACGATGGGACGCCCGCTGGGCCGGGCGGGTATCGATCTCCCGGATTGAGGTGGTCAACCGTTCCACCGCATCAGCCAGATACCCCGAGCTCTGGACGAAGGCGTCGGAGAGGGCCCGACCGAGCGCGGCGGTAGCGCCCCGGGGCCAGAACAGCAGTCCCACCACGATGCTCACCCCGCAACCGATGGCCACGTCTTCGATCCGGGTCAGGCCGACCTTCCAGCCGGTAGGGACGATGATGTTGAACAAGATGACCACCACCAGCGTGAATCCCGCCTGTCCGGCAGCGAAGGAGATCATGGACGGGGCGGCGCCCGATACCAGCACGGAGAGGGGAAGGAGCACCCACAACAGCACCGGATTACTCCCCACCCCGATCATGATGGCCGAACCCACCAGGAAGCCCACCGCCGTCCCCCCAACGGCGCGGAGGGCGGTCGCCCCGGTGCCGAGAGCATTGGAACGCAGGACCGACAGCGTTCCGAGGACCACCCAGAAGCCGTGTTCGACCGCGGTGACCTCGGCTACGCCCACGGCCAGGGCGAGGCCCACCGCCCCCCGCACGGCATTGCGAAACCAAACCGAGTGGAAGGAAACGCGGGAGGCGAGACGACGGCTGAACTGGCGGGATGGCGCTTCGTCGGGTGGACCCAGCCTCCGATCACCAACCTCCTGAGCCCCGGCCAGCTCCAGAGTGGCATCGGCGACCAACTCGGTAGCGATGCCGAAGGCTCTGGCTCGAAAACTCGGGTCCAACGAGGAGGCAATCCCTCGACCGGGTTCTGCGGCTCTGACGTTGGCGTCTTTCCCGCCGGTTGACCCACCCGGACTGACGTCTGGTTCGATCAACATCGTGACATCGGCATCAATTTCCGTGGCGATCAGCCGGCCCAACCGGGCATTCGCGGCCCGGAGAGCTTCCACCAGTTTGGGATCATCAACCGGGTGAGCGTTCCGATCGCAGACGAGGGCTCCGCTCAAGCGCAGCGTCTCGGCCACCGTTTCGACCACGATTCGGACCGAGGACAGATCGTGCGAAGCGCTCCCGTCCTCTGCCAAGAGCGCATTGTTGGCGACCCATTCGACCCGCCCCACCAGCTTGGACAACGCAACGGCTCCCGCCGCCGACCCGGTGGGCGGATAGGGGGTCGCCGCGAACTGGTCCCGAAGTAGGGCCAGCTCCCGCTTGACTTCCTCATGGGCAGCGGGATCCGGATTCCCTTCCACCAGGTTCATGGCCAGCCGCCCGACGGCCGACGCGGTGGCCGACACCCGCCGGCGGAGATTGTCGTGCCAGGGAGTGGGCCAGACCAGCATGCAGGCGGGAATGGAGACGGCGGCCGCGAACACCCAGCCGACCAGGCGAGGTCCGATTGCCGACACCGGCTGGGCTACCGCCACCGGCAGCACAAAGGTGAGCAGGGCCGCCGTCGAGGCGGTGGCGGCCTGCGGGGAGATGATCCCGGCAAACAGCACGCAGAACCCCACCACCGCCATCACCGCCACCGCGGCAATCTTGTGGGTCGAGACGAGGGTGCCGAGGACGATGAAACCGCTCCCGAACAGGAAGAGCCCGACGTAGGACTCCAGGCGAGTTCGGGGTCGGCCGGGAAAGTCGACCAGCAGCAAGAGGGCAAAGGAGCCGAACGCGCCGAACAGACTGGTCTGCGAGTTGGAGAACAGCACGTGGGTGAGTCCGAAGACCGCCGGCATCACCACCGCCGCCCGCACCGACCGCTTGACGGCCAGGAATCCCGGGTCCTTCTTCCCGATCCATCCGGCCAGGCTTGACCGGGAAGGGGGGCGGGGTCGATGGGCCGCGATGGTCGGCTCAGTCATCGACCCGCAGGAGACATGCAGCCGACGGGCTCCACCGCCCGCCGGTCCGGAGTCCGTCAACCCAGCAGTCGAGGAACACCTGAAAACCGGCCACAGAGTAATCATGCCCCGATCGGCTCGACCAGACCCAGACCCGGCTGGGCAAGGACTTTGACGGTTCCGACGTGACCAGCAACCTCCGGCCCCCAACGGCTATCCTTCCAGCTCACCCTGAACGACGTTCTGCTAGACACCTGAGGATGACCGCCGAACCCAGGCAACGACGGGCGATGGTAACCGGGGCCACCCGCGGTATCGGTAAGGCCACCGCGCTGGCCCTGGCGGCGACCGGATGGGATGTCGCCATCACCGGGCGGACCCGGCTGGCGGGGGAGGGGCGCGACGACTCCGATACCGGGGAAGGCCGGGCCCTGCCCGGGAGCCTGGAGGAGACGGCGGCGCAGATCCGAGCGGCCGGCCGGAAGACGTTGGAGCTGAGGGCGGACCTGCATGACCTCACCGCCCTCCGAGACGCGGTCAGTCAGGTCGACGGCGAATGGGGCGGGGTAGACCTGCTGGTCAACAACGCGGTGGATACCAGCCCGGGGAGCATGGTTGGGGTTCTGCAGATCGCCGTCGGGCAGATGGAGGCCAAGCTGTCGGCCAACGTGGTCGCCCAGTTGGTCCTGGTCCAGGCGGTACTGCCGGGGATGCTGGAACGGGGCGGGGGCGTGATCATCGACGTGACGTCCCACGTGGCCACCGCCGACCCGCCGGGTCCGGTCGGGCAAGGGGGCTGGGGTCTGGCCTACGCGGCGTCTAAAGCCGCCTTCCACCGGATTGCCCCCCTGGTGGCGGTGGAACTCGGCGGGCAGGGGATCCGGGCCTACAACGTGGATCCCGGCTACGTCGAGACCGAGCGTCAGAAGGTCAATGCCGCCGCGCTGGGCCTGGTCGGCCACTACTCCGGGGCGCCTCCCTCGGTCCCCGCCGCCGCCATTGCCTGGCTGGCCGAGGCGCCAGAGGAAATCGAAAACGGGCAGACGGTTCGGGCCCAGAAGCTGGCCTTGACCCACGATCTCCATCCCGACTGGCGGGCGCCGAGGTGAGGACGATAATCGATGAGCGGCTGACCCGCTTCCGGCTCGGCTGACGGACCCGGTCCCCTCTGGAGTGCCCACCGGTGAGTGGGCGTGTAGGCGTGGACTCCGGGTACCTTGGAAGCATGGATCACGTTCACCTCGGCACCACCGGCCTGCTCGTCTCCAAATTGTGTCTCGGCACCATGACCATGGGGCTCCAGAGCGACGACGCCACGTCGGCCTCGGTGCTGGACCGGGCGGCGGAGGGTGGGATCACCTTCATCGATACGGCCGACGTCTATCCGCTGGGGGGCGGGCTCTCGACCGTCGGACGGACCGAGGAAGTCGTCGGGGGCTGGTTGCAAGGCAAGCGGGACCGTTTCGTCGTGGCCACGAAATGCGCCGGCCGCACCGGTCCGGCCGCCTGGGAGCAGGGTAATTCGAGAAAGCACATTCTCGACGCCGTGGAAGACTCGCTTCGCCGGCTGGCCACCGACTACATCGACCTCTACCAGCTCCACAGCCCCGACCCCGGGGCTCCGATCGACGAGACCCTGGGCGCCCTCGACGATCTGGTCCGCTCGGGCAAGGTGCGTTACGTCGGCTGCTCCAACTTCCTCGCCTACAAGGTGGCGCAGGCCCTGGGGCGGAGCGAGGCGGCCGGCTGGGTGAGGTTCGACTCGGTGCAGCCCCGCTACAACCTGTTGTTCCGCCAGATCGAGCGGGAGCTACTCCCGCTCTGTGCCGAAGAGGGCCTCGGGGTCATCCCCTACAACCCGATCGCCGGTGGGCTGCTGTCGGGAAAGCACAGCCCAACCTCACCTCCCGAAGACGGCACCCGCTTCACCATCGGCAACGCCGGCGCCATGTATCAGCAACGCTACTGGCACGATCGCGAATTCGCCACGGTGGAAGAGCTCCGCAAAGTTGCCGAACGAGAGGGGATCTCTCTGGTGACCCTCTCGGTGGCCTGGGTGCTGGCCAACCCGGTGGTCACCGCCCCGATCATCGGGGCCAGCCGTCCCGAGCAGTTGGAGGACAGCCTGGCCGGGGCCGAATTCGTGATGTCGGCAGAACTGAAGGCCGAGCTCGATGAGATCACCCGCGATTACCGGATGGGAGACGCCGCCCGGTGAGAGATCCGACATCGCCGGGCAGCCGAGGAGGATGCCATGGTTTCTATTCCTGACTCGCACCGGGACCTGCTCGAAGCGCAGGTCGCCACCCTGGGCACCGTCGGTCGTGACGGCCGCCCTCAGTTGTCGGAGGTTTGGTTTCTGGCCGAGGACGACACCTTGAGGATCTCTTTGAACAGCTCCCGCCAGAAGACGAAGAATCTCCGGCACGATCCGATCTGCACCCTGTTCATTCTCGACCTCGCCAACCCCTACCGCTATCTCGAGATCCGGGCCGACGCCATCGTCGAGCCGGACGACGACTACCAGTTCGCCGACCAGGTTGGCGCCAAGTACAACTCCGACCTCAGGGCCCACGACCAGACCGGTGAGTCCCGGGTGGTGGTCACCTTGGACCCGGTCAAGATCAACGCTGTTGATATGAGCGGTTAGCGCGACACCGTCCCCGATGGCTTCGCCCGGCGGTCGCCGGCACCTCCCCAGGCCGGTCAGAAGCCGGTGAACACCCGGCGGAGCTCGGCGAGGTTGGACTCGGGGTCACTGATGGCGGGGGAGTGATCAGGATCGAGCCGGCCGCTGATCAGGCGGACGAATGCCTCGGTCGGCATCTCCAGGTCGGGGGCCGCCGCCGGATCCCCGGGCGACAGGGCCACCGCATCGGGCTTCAACGAAACATCCAGGTGGCGAGTGGGGCCGGAGGTATGCACGCGGATGGTGCGCTCGCTGCCGGTGGGCTTGCCGGCGAACCCGGCGATCATGGCCATGGTGGTGACCACCAGCCCGGCGGCATCGGCGGGCAGCGTGGCTGTCCGGTCCAGGGTGACGGCGACGTCCCAGGTGTGGAGCACATGCTCGCTGACTCGAAGGCCGAGGAAGGTGGTGAGGTCGAGGTCCATCGGCCCCATGGCGAAACGGCGCTTCCGGTCGTCGGCGGAGAGAGCGCCCAATCGTCCCATCAGGTCCCGATCGGCCCGCAAGGCGTCAGCAGCCTGCTGGTCCGGGCTCTTGGCGTTCCATTCATCCCAGATCACCTGCATCTCCCGGTCGTCGTCATCCAGGCGCAGCCGGGTGATGACCGCGCCGGATCCGAGGTGGGAGAGGACATCGGAGATCTTCCACTCGGTGGGGTAGGCGGGCTGACGCAACTGATCCGGGGAGAGCGACTCGACCAGGCCGGCCAGTCGCTGGACCGAGGCTGTCAGGACCTCGAGCTCAGTGTCTAGGACGTCCTCCGGGCTGATGGTGGCCTCGCTGGTGTCGTCGGGTGTCATGGTGGACGTCCTTCCCTTCTCGGAATCTGTCTGGCCGTACCTGGCCTCTGGTCGACGGTCTACCAGAGCGGCGACCAGCTGCTGGTCCGCAGCAGCTTGCTCTCCCACTGATCGCGCAGCTCCAGTCCCTTGGCCATGTAGGAGCCGGGCCAGGTGGAGGGGTCGTACTGCTCAACGCTCATGAGCAGGTGGCCGAGGGTCGAGAAATTCATGATCTTCTGCATCAGGATCGCTTCGGGCCGGGTTCCGGACCCGTGGGCCACCTGGAAGCAGGCTTGGATGTCCAGGAGCTTCTTGTCCGGCGGGGTCTTGCGCATGTACTGCCAGTAGTCGTGGTCCCACAACTCGATGTAGTCGTCGAGGGGGGCATCCGGCCATCCGGTGTCCTGCATGTACACCGAGAGGTCGTGCTCCCGCCCGTCGATGGGGATCTCGCTCAGCTGGACGTCCTGCATCGCCGACCAGTACACCGGGGTGATCAGCTTCCCCTCGACCGCATAGCGGCAGGCTTCGAGCCGGGCAGTGAGATCCTTCAGGTCGCCGACCAGCATCCGTTGGACCAAGGCTTCCCACGCGGCGCCGTCCGCCACCGCGGTGATGGTGACGACCTGATAGGCCGGGCCGCTGCCCATCGCATGGTTCAGGTACCACAACAGCCGGGCATCCTCGCCTTCAGCCAGGGCGCTCATCCAGCCGTCCCGCATGGCTTCCTCGAATGCCGAAGCCTGCCGGCCGATCACCTGGTGGGTTTCATGCATGAACAGCATCGACTAACTCACTTTCTCCGCCGGGGAGCTGAAGACACCTCGCCGGCACCGGGTCCGGGTGTCCCGGTGCCTCCGCGTGTCCGGCGGATGGGCGGCGCCTCCTCAAGGAGGACCCGAAGGGCCTGGCGATCGAGTTTGCCGAGGGCGCTGAACGGCAACTCGGGGGCGAAGACGAGATACTCCGGCACCTTGTAACTGGCGAGGAGCGACCCGCAATAGTCGATCAGCGACTCGGCGGAGATCGGCTCGGCCGCCACCACCACCGCCCCGACCCGTTCGCCCAGGTCGGGGTCGGGGACCCCGACCACCCCTACGTCGATGACTCCGGGGTGGGTCCGAACCGCCTCTTCGACTTCGACCGGGCCGAATTTCTCCCCGCCCCGATTGATGGTGTCGGACAGCCGGCCGGAGACGAACAGGTAGCCGTCGGCGTCCTGCCAGCCGGAGTCGCCGGTGTGCAGCCATTCCGACGTGGTGTTCTGGGTGGCCCGGACCAGGAACTCACCGACCCCTCCAGGGGCAACCGGCGCCTCGGTGACCGGGTCCACGATCTGCAGCTCCACCCCGGGGAACGGGCGCCCTACCGAACCCAGCCGGTCGCCGTGACGATGATCGGCCGGGGTGAGGGCGGCGTAGGCCCCGAGCGTCTCGGTCTGACCGAAGGTGTTGGTGAAGTCCACATCCGGGAAGGCCGCCAGGGACCGCCGGACCAGGTCGACCGGGGCCGCCGCCGCTCCGTAGCTCAGCGCCTTCAGGGAGCTGAGATCGGTGGTGGCGAACCGGGGGTGGTCGAGGATGCGGCGGAGCATGGCCGGCACCACGAAGGTCTGCGCCACCCGGTAGCGCTCCACCAGCTCGAGCCATTCGCCGGCATCGAACTTCGGCAACAGGACGGTCTGCTTCCCCGAGTGCAACGAGATGAGCAGGCCCAGGGTGCCACCGATGTGGAAGATGGGCGCCGACATCATGTCGACCTGCTGGGCGGCAGCCGGGTCGATTGGCTTGGCGTAGTAGCCCAGGCGGTCGGTGACCACGTCGTGACTGATGAAGATCGGCTTCGGTAGTCCGGTGGTACCGCTGGTGAACAGGACCAACGCGGCATCGCCCCCGGCGACCTCGGCGGTGGCTCCGGTGTCGGCGGCCGACAGGATGTCATCCTCGCCCAGCACCGGGCCGGTCATGGCCGCACCGAGGTTGGATCGGAAACGGGATCCGGCCACCCCCACCCGGGCGCCCACCAGGTCAGCGAGCTGGTGGAGTTCGCCGGGGGTCAGGTAGGCGTTCATCTGGGCACTGGCCGCCCCGAGGCGGGCGGCGGCATAGATGGTGGCCACCGACAGCGCGCTGCCCAGATCCACCAGGGCCACCCGGTCGCCGGGTCCGACCCCGGCGGCGGCCAGCGCCGAGGCAGCTTGCCCGATGAGCGCCTCCAGCTGGCGATAGGTGTGCGGTTGGCCGTTCGCCACGATGGCCACCCGGTCCGGGACGCTGCTCAGCGACGTGTCGGTGGCGTGACCGACGTTCATTTCAGTGGGGACCACACCGCGGTCCGCAGCAGTTTGCTCTGCCACTGGTCCCGGAGGTCGAGGGCATCGTGCATCCACGACCCGGGCTGGGTGACCTCGGGGGGAATGTCGTTGGTGAGCAGGCGGATCAGGCGGGGAAGACTGGAGAGTTTCTGCATCAGGGTCACTTCGGGATACCGGCCAGCGCCGGGCAGGGATTGGAGGGCAAGCTCGATGTGCATCTGCATCTGCGAACCCTCGGCCCCGAGGGCCCGCTTGTAGATGTCGCCCGATGCCCGGGTGTAGTCGTGGATCTTCCCCGGAAATGGCCACATGGTGTCTTCCATGTACATGGCCGGCTCGTGGTCGACTTCGGTGGGGACCTCCTCCAACAATCCGATCGACGGTGACCATTCCAGGGGGGTCATGATCCGGGCCCGGGAGTCGTGCTGGAGCCCGTCGAGGTGCCGGGCCCAGGATTGCAGGTCGCCACCGGCCAGCCGTTCGGCCAGGCGCTCCCAGGCCGCCCCATCCTTCACCGCGGTCACCGTCACTACCCGGTAGGCGAGACCGCTGCCATGGGCGAGGTCGAAGTACCAGAGGAGTCGGGCGTCGGACCCCTTGGCCAGGGTGGGGAGCCAGCCGCTGCGGTAGGCATCCTCGAAATCGGCGGCGCGCTTGCCCACCACCTTGTGAACTTCGTGAACGAAGAGCACCGTCCCCCTCTCGACCCCACCACCCCGTTCCGGCGCGACCGGCTCTCGAACGCACCGGTGCACACCGAGGGAGCGCCAGCATGGTAATTCTCACCCGCTCGACGGTCAACGCCGCCCTCCGCCGCCGGACCCGCCGGTTTCGGGCCGCCGCCCACCGGGTAGGTCTCAACCAAGAGACGGAGGTGTGCGATGCCCGTTTTGACCAACGAGAGCAGCCCCGCCGGCGGCGTCCGATGAGCCCGGCCAACCAGACCGACGCCCGGTCCGTCACCGAAGCCGCCCGGGAGAAGGAATGGACCCGACCGAGCTTCGGTAAGGCTCTCTTCCTGGGGTCGTTCGACCTCGATCTGATCCATCCGCACCCCGAACCGACCGACGAGGAGCGCCGGAAGGGTGAGGCGTTCCTGGCCAAGCTGGAAGCGTTCCTCCAAGCCGAGGTCGATCCGTTGCTGATCGAGATGGAGGCCCGGGTCCCGGATCGGGTCGTCAAGGGTCTGGCTGAACTGGGCGCCTTGGGGATGAAGATCGACGAGCAGTACGGAGGTCTGGGACTTTCCAACCTCTACTACAACCGGGCGTTGTCGTTGGTCGGCTCGGTGCATTCGGCTCTGAGCTCGCTGCTGAGTGCCCATCAGTCGATCGGGGTCCCGGAACCTTTGAAGCTGTTCGGCACCGAGGAGCAGAAGCAGCGCTTCCTGCCTCGGGTCGCCACCAACGAGGTCAGCGCCTTCCTCCTCACCGAACCCGACGTCGGCAGCGACCCGGCCCGCATGGGTGCCACCGCGGAGCCCACCGCCGACGGGTCGGCCTACCTCCTGAACGGCACCAAGTTGTGGACCACCAATGGGGTGATTGCCGATCTACTGGTGGTCATGGCGGTGGTGCCGAAATCCGATGGCCAGCGAGGGGGGATCACCGCCTTCGTGGTGGAGGCCAACAGCCCGGGCATCCAGGTGCTGCACCGGAACGAGTTCATGGGCCTGCGGGGCATCGAGAATGGGGTGACCCGGTTCGAGGACGTGCGGGTCCCCGCCGAGAACGTGGTCGGCAAGGTGGGCCAGGGGTTGAAAGTGGCTCTCACCACCTTGAACACCGGGCGCCTCTCTCTCCCCGCCATCTGCGCGTCGTCGGCCAAGGTATCGCTCAAGATCGCCCGCACCTGGGCGAAGGAGCGGGTCCAGTGGGGGGCGCCCATCGGCCAGCACGAGGCGGTCGCCCACAAGCTCGCCTTCATCGCCGGCCTGACCTTTGCCATGGATGCGGTCGTCGAGCTGTCCAGCTCCCTGGCCGACCAGCAGCGAAACGACATCCGCATCGAAGCCGCCCTGGCCAAGCTGTACTGCTCCGAGATGTCCTGGCTGGTGGCCGATGAGATGGTCCAGATCCGCGGTGGCCGCGGCTACGAGACGGCCAAGTCCCTCCGGGCCCGGGGGGAGCCGGCCATTCCCGCCGAGCAGATCCTGCGGGACCTCCGCATCACCCGCATCTTCGAGGGCTCCAGCGAGATCATGAAGCTGATGATCGCCCGGGAGGCAGTCGATCAGCACCTGTCGGTGGCCGGCGACCTGATCGATCCCGAGAAGGACCTCTCGGCCAAGGCCAAGGCCGCCGGCCACGCCGCCCGGTTCTACGCCCGCTGGCTGCCGCAGCTGGCGACCGGCCCTGGACAGCGTTCGACCAGCTATTCGGAGTTCGGGGAGGACCTGGCCCCCCACCTCCGGTTCGTCGAGCGGTCAAGCCGGAAGCTGGCCCGCTCGACCTTCTACGGCATGTCCCGGTGGCAGGGCGGGTTGGAGCGCAAGCAAGGCTTCCTGGGCCGGGTGGTCGACATCGGCGCCGAGCTCTACGCCATGAGCGCGGCCTGTGTGAGGGCGAAGATGCTCCTCGACCGGGGCGACCCGGAGGGGGAGACGGCGGTCCAACTGGCCGCCCACTTCTGCCGCGGCGCCGAGCGCCGGGTCGACGGCCATTTCCACGCTTTGTGGCACAACGATGACGACGACAACTATCAGGTGGCCCAATGGGTCCTGGAGGGCCGATACCGATGGAGCGAGGCCGGTGTGCTCGATCCTTCCCTCCTGGCCCCCGACGCCGATGGGCAGTTGGCGGAAGAGAGACAAAGCCTCACGGATAGGTAGGACCCCGGCGGGATCCGAATTGGGGGAGGCGACGCCGACGGCCAACGGCGGGAAATATCTCCGACCCGCCGGCGGTTCACTTGGATGGGTGTCCTGCTATCCCCGTCGAAAGGTTGTGTATGCCTGCCCCTCTCTCCATCCTGGATCTCGCCATCATCGGCAAGGGGGAAACCGCCCGGGACAGCCTGGACGGGAGCGTGGCTCTGGCCCGGCGGGCGGAGCGGCTGGGCTACCGCCGGGTCTGGTATGCCGAGCATCACAACAACTCCGCCATCGCCTCCTCGGCCACCAGCGTGCTCATCGCCCACGTTGCCGCCCACACCGAGTCCATCCGGCTGGGGGCGGGGGGCATCATGCTCCCCAACCACTCGCCACTGATCATCGCCGAGCAGTTCGGCACCTTGGAGACGCTGCACCCCGGCCGGATCGACCTCGGGCTGGGACGCGCCCCGGGCACCGACCAGAACACCATGCGGGCCATGCGCCACGACGGGAGCGAGTCGGACCGGTTCCCCCAGGATGTGATGGAGCTCCAGGGTTACCTCTCCGGCCGCACCCGGATTCCCGGAGTGGAAGCCACCCCGGGGAAGGGGACCAACGTGCCGCTCTACATCCTCGGCTCCTCCCTCTTCGGAGCCACCCTGGCTGCCGCCCTCGGGCTGCCCTACTCGTTCGCCTCCCATTTCTCGCCGGGGGCGCTGGAGGACGCGGTCGCCATCTACCGCCGGGAGTTCCAACCCTCCGAGCAGCTCGACCGTCCCTATGTGATCGCCGGGGTCAACGCCATCGTGGCCGAGACCGAGTCAGAGGCGCAGACCCAGTTTGAGGTGTCCCGGCGGCAGCGGGTGGCCCGGATCCTGGGCCCCGACCGGCACTACACCGATGAGGAGGCCGATGCCATCCTCGCGTCCCCGCAAGGCCGGCACCTCGCCAACATGCTGAAGTACTCCGCCGTCGGCACCCCGACCACCGTCCGGGCCTATCTGGACAAGTTCGCCCAGCGCGCCGATGCCGATGAGCTGATCGTGGCCCATCTGGCCTCCTCGGTCGACGCCCGGATCCGGTCCGTCGACCTGCTGGCCGACGTCAGCACCCCGGTCCCGGCCTAGGCGCGAGACCACCCCTTGGGGGTCAATGGAGACGGACCCTCGGGTCCAGCACCGCGTAGAAGACATCGACGGCGATGTTGGCCACCACCACCGCCGCCGAGGCCACGATAACGATCCCGATGATCACCGGCAGGTCCTGGTTGTTGATGGCCTGCACCGCGGTGAACCCGAGGCCGGGCATCCCGAACACGGTTTCGGTCACGATGGCCCCGCCGGCCAGCACCCCGAGGTCGATGCCGAACTGGCTGATCACCGGGGTGAGGGCGGATCGAAGGGCGTGCCGGTAGATCACCCGATTCTCGGACAAGCCCTTGGAGCGAGCGGTGCGGATGTAGTCCTCGTTCAACACGTCGAGCATCGAGCCACGGGTGAGCCGGGTATAGGCAGCCGCCGACACCAGTGAGAGGGTGATCCAGGGCAGCACCAGGCCCTCGAACCACTTCAACGGGTTGGCGGTCAGGTAGGTGTACCCGGCGCCGGGGAACAGGTGAATCCCGTGGAGGGCGAACTGATAGTAGAAGACGTAGAGGAGCAGCAGGCCGAGCACGAACGACGGCATCGAATAGAAGAACAGGGCCAGGACGGTGACGATGCGGTCCCAGATGGACCGGCTGCGGACCGCGGAGAGCACCCCGGAGAGGACGCCGATGATCAGCCAGAGGACAGCCGCCCCCAGGGCGAGGGACAGGGTGATCGGGAAGGCCTCTTTGAGGATGGAGGTCACCGGCTGGCCGTGGTAGTAGGAGTAGCCGAGGTTGCCGTGGAGCAATCCGTCGAGAAAGTGCCAGTACTGGGTGGTGAGCGGTCGGTCGAGCAGCAGCCGGTGGGCGACCAGGGCCACCGTCTTCGGAGTTGCCTCTCGGCCGGCCAGGGTGCGGGCCACGTCGGCCCGGCCCGGACCGACGTAGAAGATCAGGAAGACCACGATGGTCACCACGAACATCACGAACACCCCGAGCAGCACACGTCGGATGAGGAAACGGACCACGACTGCTCCTATTTGTAGAGTTGCTCGGCGCGGGGATCGAGGGCGTCCCGCAGGCCGTCACCGAAGATATTGAACGCCACCGTGGTGATCAGCAGGGCGAGACTCGGGAAGAGCAGGTACCACCAGGCCTGCTGATAGATCTGCTGGGCCCCGGAGATCATCGTCCCCCAGTCGGCGGTGGGCGGAGGCACCCCGACGCCCAAATAGGACAGCGAGGCCTCGATCACGATGGTCACCGGGATCAGGAGGGTGGCGTAGACGATGATCGGGGCGACGATGTTGGGCAGGATGTCGATGAACATGATCCGCCAGGGGCCGGCCCCGAGGGCCCGGGCCGCCTCGATGTACTCCTTCTCCCGCAAGGACAGCACCTGACCCCGCACCACCCGGGCGACGGCCGCCCAGCCGAAGATGGCGATGACCACGATCACGATGGTGAGGCTCGGGTGGCTGATCGACACCAGGGAGATGGCGAACAGTAAGAAGGGGATGGACAGCACGATGTCGATGATCCGGGCGATGATGGTGTCGACCACCTTGCCGAAATAGCCCGCCGCCAGCCCGAGCACGGTGCCCAGGACGACCTCGGCACCGGTGGCCACCACCCCGACGATCAGCGAGATGCGGGCCCCGTAGGCGATCCGCACCAGGACGTCCCGTCCCTGGTCGTCGGTGCCCAGCAGGAACGTGCTGTTCGGCCCCACCGGAAGCCCGTCGGGACTCAGGCCGGTCTGGCGGAACTGCTCATAGACCCCGTGCCCGGTGATCGCCGCGATCACCGGTGCGAAGATCGCCACCAGGATGATCACCACCACCACTCCGAGGGCGATGAGCGACGCCCGGTCACGACGGAGGCGCTCGTAGGCCAGCCGCCAGGGGCTCCGGCCCTCGATGATGGTGGCGGCCGCACCCTCCGGCGGGGGTGCGCCGGAGGTGGCCTCGGCATTCTCGATGGCGACGCTGTCGCTGGGGCTCAGGGACATCATTCGGTCCTCTCGGTCACGGGGCCTCCACTCCGTCGCCGGCCACTGGGACGGGGGCGATCGACTCCATCACCTCGCCGGTCTTCACCGGGAAGTGGCAGGCGGTCACATGGGCGGGAGGGTCGTCGAGCACCGGCACCAGGGCGGGATCGTCGACCGCGCACTTCGCCTGGGCCTTGGGGCAGCGGGGGTGGAACCGACAGCCCGACGGCGGGTTGATCGGGGAGGGGACGTCACCGGTCAGGATGATCTGATGGCTGTCCACCTTCTGGTTGGGATCGGGCATCGGCACCGCGGAGAGCAGGGCATTGGAATAGGGGTGGCGGGGTATCTGGTAGACGTCCTCCACCGGCGCCAGCTCGACGATCTTCCCGAGATACATGACCGCCACCCGGTCGCTCACGTGGCGGACCACCGACAGGTCGTGGGCGATGAAGATGTAGGTGAGGTTGAACTCGGTCTGGAGATCGTCGAGCAGGTTGATGATCTGCGCCTGGATCGACACGTCGAGGGCGGACACCGGCTCGTCACAGATGATCAGCTTGGGCTTGAGAGCCAGGGCCCGAGCCACCCCGATCCGCTGGCGTTGACCGCCGGAGAACTCGGCCGGGAACCGGTTGAAGTGCTCGGGCTTCAGCCCCACCAACTCCATCACCTCTTGCACCCGCCGCTTCCGCTCCGCCCCGTCGGCGATGCCATGGAGGGCGAACGGGTCTCCGATGATCGAGCCCACCCGTCGACGGGGATTGAGGGATCCGTAAGGATCCTGGAAGATGATCTGCATCTCCCGGCGGAGCGGGCGCATCTGCCGGGCCGACAGGTGGGTGATGTCCCGGCCGTCGAAGTCCACCTCCCCTTCTGACAGGTCCAACAGGCGGGCGATGCAGCGGGCCAACGTCGATTTCCCACATCCGGTCTCGCCGACCAAGCCGAGGGTCTCGCCCCGGCGGACTTCGAGATCGACCCCGTCCACCGCATGGACCGTCTCGTGGCTCCGGCGCAACGCCGAGGTGGACTGGACCGGGAAGCGCTTCTTCAGACCCTTGACCCTGACCAGCACGTCGTCGTCGGCGGTGCCGGCATCACCCGATGTCGCGGTGGTCACGGTCGGCTTCTCATGGTCGACTCGGGGTGGGGAGTTCCTCGCCCACCACCTTGGCCCGCAGCGCCGTCCGCTCCACCAGGTCGAGGGTCAACCAGCAGGCCGACGTGTGGGTCGGGTTGCCCCCGACTTCGAACAACGGCGGCTCCTCGGTCCGACAGCGATCCATGACGTAGGGGCACCGGGGATGGAAAGGGCACCCGCCCGGCAGATTGATCAGGCTGGGGGGCTGGCCGGGGATGGGGTGCAGGCGCTCCCGGACGCCTCCGTAGGCGGGCAGCGACTGCAGCAGGCCCTCGGTGTAGGGGTGATGGCTGGCCCCGAAGATCTCGTAACGGTCAGCCTTTTCCATCGCCGATCCGGCGTACATCACCACCACATCATCGGCAACCTCGGCCACCACCCCGAGATCGTGGGTGATGAGGATGATGGCGGTCCCGAACTCGTCCTGGAGCCGGCGCATGACTTGGAGGACCTGCGCCTGCACGGTGACGTCGAGGGCGGTGGTGGGTTCGTCGGCGATGAGCAGCTTCGGGTTGAGGGACATGGCCATGGCGATCATCGCCCGTTGTCGCATCCCGCCGGAGAACTGGTGAGGGAAGTCGTCGACCCGGCGGTCGGGTTGGGGGATGCCCACCAGGCCGAGTAACTCCACCGCCCGCGCCCGGGCCTGGGCCTTGGAGATGTCCTTGTGGTTGTTTCGGATCATCTCCACGATCTGCCAGCCCACCCGGTAAAAGGGATGAAGGCTGGACAGCGGATCCTGGAAGATCATCCCGACCTCGTCGCCCCGAACCGAGCGCAACGCCTTCGGGTCCATGGCCAGGAGGTCGTTTCCCTCGAACCGCGCCTGGCCGCTGACCCGGGCACCCCGGGTCAGTCCCATGATGGTCTGGGTGGCCACACTCTTGCCGGATCCCGATTCGCCCACGATCCCCAGGGTCTTGCCGGGCTCCACCATGAAGGAGAGTCCTCGCACCGCCTGGACCACCCCATCCGGCGTCGGGAAGGAGACATGGAGATCGCTCACTTCCAGTAAGGCCAATCTCCCTCCTCCCACGATGCGCCGGCTGAAGCTGTGGTGCCAACCCAACCGGCTTCCCGAAAACTAGTCCGAGAAGCGCGGCCGGGCGGTGACCACTGACCTAGTTGCTAGTTATTTGCTGAGCCAGACATTGGTCGGGTCGCTCTGCTCATAGACAGCCATGTAAATGGCGTTGTGCACCTGGGACCCATGGATCTCCGGCTGGTTGGGGGCGGTGATCGGGAAGATGGCCGCGTCCTTCATCGTCTCGATGTCCGCCTGGTGCCACAGGGTGCCGGCGGCTGCCACCGTCGGAGCCTTCAGGGCAGCGTCAATGATCGGATTGAGGGTCGGGTCGTTGAACAGCCCGAAGTTGGAGGATGTCGGCGGCAGGACCCGACCATCGAACAGCGGCGGGAAGAAGGAAGCGGCGGCATTGCCGTACCAGTCGGGTGACCAACCGGCCAGGGAAAGGTCCCACACCCCGCTCTGGGCCGTCGTCGGCACCTCCAGGTACTTGGTGTAGAAGTCGGCGTTCGGCACCCCGACTCCGGTCACCGTGATCCCGATCTTGCCCAGGTCAGCTTGGATGGTCTGGAACATGCTGTTGGAAAGGGTGGAAGCGGGACGGTAGAGGAACTTGAGGGTCAGCCCGTTCGGGAAGCCGGCCGAAGCCAGCAACTGCTTGGCCTTGGTCGGGTTGTAGGTGTACTGGGAGTAGGAAGGCGCCGAACCGGTGATGCCCGGAGGCAGGATCTGGGTGAGCGGCGGTGAGACCTGCGGCCCCCCGGCATCCTGGATCAGGTCGGTGCGGTTGAGCCCGTACTCGAGGGCCTGGCGAACCGCCAGCTTGCCCAAGGCACCGCCGTTGTTGGGCGACTGGGCGTTGAAGATCACGTAGGGGTTGGTCGAGAACTCCGACTCCAGGCTCAACCTCGGATCATTGGCCGCCAGCAGGCTCGGAATGTCGCTGGGAGGCACGTAGCTGTCCCACTCCATGTCGGCCTGCGGGGAGTTGGTGAGGATCTGCTGTTGGATCGATGCCTGGGTGCCCGTCTCGTTCACGTCGATCTGGTTGACATAGGCCTTCCGGATCGGGTCGGTGCTCGCCTTCCACACCGGATTGCGCACGAAGTCGATCGTCTTGGCTGGGTCATAGCTCTGGACCTGGTAGGGACCGTCGGAGATGGTGTGCTGGGCCAGGTCATTGCTCCCGGGGAGGTAGTTGAGGTACTCCACCGGAGCCGGATCGAAGGCGTTGAGGGCCAGCATGTTGGTGAAGTACGACGTCGGCTGGGTCAACTGGAAGTCGATGGTGAGTGGGTTGGTCGGGTCAACGGTGGCGCCGGTGATGTTGTTGGCGGTGACGTAGGCCTTCTGAGCCGCCGGGTCGGTGGAGGACACGTTGGAGAACCCGGTGCAGAACGCCGCATAACCGACGATCAGGTTGCTGAAGTCGGGCTGGCCACCGAAGGGCTGGGTTGGGTTGCAGGTTCGCTTGAGACCGAGCACGGCGTCAGCCGCGGTGACCTGGCGGGACGGGGTGGTGTTCCACATGGCTCCGGTCCGGATGGTGACCGCGTAGGTCAGTCCGCCGTTGCTGACGGTCGGATTGGCGGTGGCCAGGTCAGGAACCGGGTCGGTGGTCTGACCCTGGATGGCGGGATAGGTGTACAGGCTCCGGCTCCACATGCGGAGGCCGAGGTAGCCGACCGCGTAGTAACTGACGTTGGGGTCCATGAAGTCGACATCGCCGGTACCGAGCATGGTCAAGGTCCCGCCCCGGACCGGGGTTCCGGAGGAATTGGCGGCATAACGCTGATTGGGGAGGGATCCGCTCCCTCCGCCCGCCGCGGTGGTGGCGGTTGTCGACGGGGTCGAACTACTGCAGGCCGCCGCCAGCATCCCCAGCGTGGTCGCTATCGCGACCATCATCATCCTGCGCTTCGAATGTCCCATAGACGAACCCCTCCTCGTTCGGTGGTCGACACCAAATGCCGACCGCGATGTGAATCCTTCAGCCGGTCTTTGCTGTGATGAACCCGCGCGTCCCCCCGGACCGGAAAAGTTCCGGCGCGAGGGAGTGAGAGCAACGACCGCGGCGGTCACCAACTGGGACCGCCCCCGCTGATTCAGTCGTGAGTTCAAGCACTGGAATCGAACCTAGCAGCGTTCGTCACGCGGACGTCACGCGAAAGTTACATGGTTGTTACGTGGCCGTGAATTGTCCACACCCTCAAGCGGTTCTATCCGCAGCCCGGTTGATATTCACTCATATGGCGTACCCGATGAAACAAGTTTCAAACGCGGGTGGCAGGCGACAACCTTCAATGCAGTGATCGTTTCAAGTCGAGATGACGCGACTGTCATGTCTTGGCTGGCGCCCAACAGTCAGATGACACGGCGGTCACTGAGCCACCACCGGGGAGGAATCAGTCGTCGCCGGAGAATCCGGGAGGTGGGCCCTCCTGGGGACCGAGCGTCGGTTCGAACGCGACGCGGTACTGGTCGAAGAGAGGCTTCCACTCCTCGAGGGGGTTCTCCCCGGAAAGTCGGGCCAGACAGGCCTCCCAGCCGGCGGCGTTGCGGGCGGCAATCCCGCGGTCGAGCTCGTCGGTGAGGACCAAGAGGGTGGCGCCATCCCCTTGGGGGGTGAGCACGAAGCGAAGGGTTTCGTCGCCCCAGGTGTAAGCCAGCCGGCGCGGTTCCTCGAGTTCGAGCACGGTGCCGGTGAAGTCGGGCGCCTCGTTCTTCCGAAACACAAAGGTAAGGGTGGCCCCGACTTTCCACTCGTCGGTGATGATGTCGGTCGGGAACCAGGCCTTGAGCTCTTCCCGGTCGATGAGGGATCGCCACACCTCTTCAGGCGAGTGGGGGAGGAGACGTTCGAATCGGATGACGGGTCGTGCCCCGTTGGTTTCGAGCGTTCCGTTGGTCATCGTGGTTCCTTTCGTCGAGATGCCTTGTTGTCGAGATGCCGCTCAAGCCGATCGAGGCTCTCGGTCCAGAGTCCGCGATAGGTGGCGAGCCAGGCGTCGAGTTCGATCAGCGGTTCGGGACGGACACGGTAGAGCCGGCGTTGCGCATCGACCCGGACGTCGACCAGTCCCGAGTCGCGGAGGACCCGGAGGTGCTTGGACACCGTGGGCTGGGTGACACGCATGTCGCCGACCAGATCGCCCACTGACCGTTCGCCGTCCCTCAGGAGGTCCAGGATCTGGCGACGGGTGGGCTCAGCCAACGCTTCGATGGCGGCGATCGACGACATGGTTCGATTATGCCGTTAGACGTATATTCCTGTCAAGGCATATACAGGAGGGTCCGAGCTTGGTGACTATCCGGAGCGCGGCCCGGGGGCATTGCGGAACTGGAAGGGCTCACTCTTTCGGCCCGGGACTACGTACCAACATTCTCCGGTCCCGCCGCCGTCGATGATCGAGAGGAACGTGTCGACCACATCGCTCACATCCAAGATGGGGAAGTGGGTCTCCTCGAGGTAGGAGCGGATGCCTTCGATGATGTCGGTATCGGCGAAGGAGGGGCACAACGCATTGATGGCGATTCCCTCGGGTTTGTAGGCGGCGGCCAACGACCGCACCAACCCCACCACTGCGTGCTTGTTGGCCACGTAGACCGGATCGAAGGGTGGCGCGACGATGCCGGCCATGCTGGCGGTGGCAACGATCTGACCGCCACCCCGTGCCCGCAGGGCAGGCAGCGCGGCGTGGACCCCGTAGACGACGCCGTCGAGGTTGATGGCCATCGCCCGGCGGTAGAGCGCCAGATCGAAATCGTCCCCCAGGTCGCAACCGGTGGTCACCCCGGCGTTGAGGTGGACGAGATCGAGCCCGCCGTAGGTCGACACCGCCGTATCCACCGCCGCGGCCAGGTCGTCCGGCTCCCGCACGTCACACCTCACGAAGGTCGCCCCCAGGTCGGCGGCGACATCCTTGCCGACAACTTCATCGATGTCGGCCAGCACGACCTCGATCCCGGCGGCCCGCAGTCGCCGGCCGACGGCCGCCCCGATGCCATTACTGCCCCCGGTGATGAGGGCGACGCCGTCTTTCAGCTGTTCGATTCCCATTGCGTTTGCCTTTCGCCAAGTCCAGCAGAGGCAGCGTAGGAGACCTTGGCGGCGTCGGACATTCGATATCCGGAAGACTTCCGCCGACAGGACTGGGGGACGTCGGGATCCGATCCCGATCCAGGCAAACATCGCCATCCGTCAGATGGAGATTGCAGGATCGAGAATTGGACCTGACCAGTGATCGACCACCCTGGGTTTCACCCCATTTCGGGGCTAGCATGCTCGTCTACTGAGCCGACCACACAGGTACGTCCTGGGAATGGAACCAGACGCCATGGAAAAGACGACCGTTAGTCGACGAGCAGTCCTCGGTGGTGCGGCCATGGCGGCCGTTGCCGCGGCAACCGGGGGGCTCGAAGGATCAGCCTCCGCCACGACGCTGCAGCCAGCAGCCCGGACGGACTCCCCGCCCCGTCTGAAGGACTTCGAGAGGCTGATCGGGACTCCCTTCTCGGTGGCTAACGGAACCGTCCTGACCTCGGTCACGCTCGACTCGGTGACTCCGACGGCGATGACCGGGCTGCCCCGCAACGCCACGGCCGGGGGGGCGAAGACGACCGGCGAACAGTTCTCGCTCATGTTCTCGGGACCCGCTTCGAACTCGTTCCCGCAGGGCACCTACCGCGTTTCGGCGCCGGGCCTCGGTACCTTCGATTTGTTCCTCGTGCCCGTCGGAGGGCCGGACACGAAGCAGCACTACCAAGCCATCATCGTGAGTATCTGATCGGTCGGACGGGGAATCGATGGAGCCCGAGATCAGGGTGGAAGATGACATCGGCGGCGTGACCCGTGTCGGTATGCTCGGGGATCCACCGGAGGAGGTCGTGCTCCGACCCATCACCGCCGGTGACGAGCCCTTTCTCCGGGATGTCTATGCCTCCACTCGGGCCAAGGAGCTCGAATCGGTCCCGTGGACAGACCGGGAACGCCGGGCATTCTGTGATTCGCAGTTCGATCTCCAGGACACCCACTACCGCCGGGAGTTCCCCTCTGCCAGCTTTGATGTTGTCGAATGGGGAAGCCGACCGGCTGGACGACTTCTGGTCGCCTTTGGAGCCACCGAATGCGAGATCCTCGACATCGCCATAACGCCTAAGGCCCGCGGCCGCGGGCTCGGGACCCTCCTCCTCCGCTGGGTGCAGACGAATGCGGCGGCGGCCGATGTCTCGCTGGCCTTGACGGTCGAACCGGGGAATCCGGCCCGACGGCTGTACGACCGCCTTGGGTTCCAGGTTCGAATCGGGGGAGCACTCCACGTCGAGATGGTCTGGCGGGCCTGCGCCATCCGATCCGAGCGCGCAGACCGATTCGGTGACATGGCCCGGGCCGACGCTGGGCTGGAGACGCTCCGAACCCGGCGGGTGGTCCCGACCAGTGACAGGCGGTGAAGGGCTCGTGACCGATGCGGCCTTCAGTCCGGAATTGTTCGAGGGCCACGTCGGCTCGGGATTTCGCGTCACCGATGGCGGATCTCCGCTGATCCTCGTCCTCGACCGACTAGAAGTTGGCCCGAGTTCCTCGAGGCAGGTGCAGTATGCTCTGTTTTTCCGCGCGGAGGGGGATGCTCCATTGGACCAGAGGACTTACCACCTCGACCACGAGGCCCTCGGAGGGATGGACATCTTTCTGGTGCCGGTCGGGCGCGTGGAAAGGGAGACGGAGTATCAGGCCTGTTTCAGTCACCTCGCCGCGCCCAGCCAGTCCCGGAAACCTTAAATGTCGGATCCTTTCATAGGGGAGATTCGCATCTTCGCCGGGAATTTCGCCCCCTTGGACTGGGCACTCTGCAACGGCGCGGTCATGGCCATCAGCCAGAACGAGACCCTTTTCCAGTTGATCGGGACCACCTACGGCGGCGACGGCCAGCAGACCTTCGCAGTGCCCGACCTCCGGGGCCGGGTGCCCATCCATACCGGCCCCAACGGCACATCCAATTACGTGCTGGGCCAGAGCGGCGGACAGGAATCGGTGACACTCACCAATAGCCAACTCCCCGCCCATAACCACCTTCTCCCGGCCAGTTCGGCGTCTGGCACCTCGACGTCCCCGGCCGGCAACGTCCCGGCGGCTTGGGGCTCCAACCAGTACAGCGATGCCCCTCCCACTGGGGCGATGGGAGCCGCAGTGCAACCGGCTGGGGCAAGCCTGCCGCACGACAACATGCTGCCTTTTCTGGGCATCAACTTCATCATCTCCCTGTTCGGCACCTTCCCGACCCAAAGTTGAGGTCCGATGACATGACGAAACGAGGGCCTTGATGGGCGTGGAACCCTTTATCGGTCAGATCATGATCGTCCCGTTCGGATTCGCTCCCCGGGGCTGGGCGCTCTGCAACGGCCAGACCCTGGCGATCAACCAGAACCAAGCCCTGTTCTCGATCCTGGGCACCACCTATGGAGGCGACGGCCGAACGACCTTCGGCTTGCCCAACCTGCAAGGTCGGGTCCCGCTACACACGGGTAGCGACTTCGTCCTCGGTCAGAGGGGCGGAGAGGAAGCTCACACCCTGACGATTATGGAGCTACCGAGTCACACTCACGGAGTCGTCGGGAGCAGTAATGCTGCCGACAGCACAAGCCCGGTCGGTGGCTTCCTGGCCGACAGCAACAACGCCAACTACATCGGGACGGCCGCCACCAACACCACCCTGGGCGCCGCCACCGTCCTTGACGACGGTGGCGGTCAGCCCCATGAGAACCGATCCCCCTTCTTGGCTCTCAACTTCGTCGTTGCGCTCGTGGGCACCTTCCCGGCTCGAAACTGAACCAGACGACAGGAGACCACACACCATGGCCAGCCCCTTCCTCGCCGAGATCCGGATCTTCGCCGGCGACTTCGCTCCCGTGGGCTATGCCCTCTGTGACGGACAGCTCCTGCCGATCTCGCAGAACACCGCCCTCTTCTCCCTGCTCGGCACCAACTACGGGGGCGACGGCAAGTCAAATTTCGGCCTGCCCAACCTCGAGGGAACGGCCCCCCTAGGACAGGGCCAAAGCCCCGGTCTTTCCGACCGGGGCCTGGGTGAAACCGGCGGAGAGACCGCCGTCACCCTCACTGCCAACCAGAACGCCTCCCATAGCCACCAACTCGAGGGTTCGACCAACGGCGGCGACCAGTCCAGCCCGACCAGCACGGTGTTCGCCGAGTCCAAGAAGCAAAAGTTGGCCACCAAGCTGTACGCGTCAGCCGCGGGAACCTCGCCGACAACCGGGGCATCCCTCCAACCCAGCGGCGGCAACGGACCCCACAACAACATGCCCCCGTATCTCACCGTCACCTTCATCATCGCCCTGACAGGCGTCTTCCCATCCCGTCCATGAGATACGGGCGCTCGGCAGGGGAGAGGGCAATCGACCGAAATGACCGTTCAACGATGACCACGCGCCGCCGCAACGGCACGGATGGCCCCGAGCAGCAGAGGACATTCCATGACCGACGCGGCCAGTGATCCATTGAACCGGACAGCGACCCGGCGGGGATGGCAGCGAGCCGGGAGCCTGGCGGCCGCGACCTTGCTCGGTCTTACTGTCGCGATGGGCTCCATGGTGGCGGGGATCGGGGTCCACCCGGCGGGTGCGGCAGGCCCCTTCACCGTCACCACCACGGTCGACGAGAGCCTGACCAACCCCGCCAACACCAGCTGCGTAAGTCCCAACGGCTGCAGTCTCCGGGCCGCGGTAGAGGCCGCCAACAACAGCGGCGGGGGCACCATCAACTTCCTAACCGCGGGTCTGACCTACGACCTCTCCCAGTCGCTCGGTACCCTCGATTTCGGGGATCTCAACACCCCTGGCGGTACGTACACCATCAACGGAAACGGGTCGACCGTCGCCGCACTTCAATCTGGCTGTCCGACGACCCCGAACAACTGTTTCGGGGTCTTCAGCCTCGACAACAACTCCGTCGGCACCCAGACCTTCGACCTCAACCATCTCACCATCTCCGGCGGGGAGGTCGATTCCGCCGGTGGCGGGCTCCAAGGGGCCGGCGGAGCCGGGGTCCTGGCGGGGGGGACCGGCGACAACTACAGCTTCTCCAACGACACCATCAGTGGCAACACCATGCTCGACCCGGCCCCTCCCAGCGGGCAGATGGACGGCGCCGGCATCTCCATCGGATTCGGCCAGACGTACTCCATCACCGACTGCGTCTTCACCAATAACACCGCATCGGGAACTGCGAATAACAAGAACGGCGGCGGTCTCTACCTGGCGTCCCTCGACGGCTCTGCCATCACCGCGACGGTGACCGGCTCGACCTTCACCAACAACACCGTCGCCGACGCCAATGGTGGTGGAGGTGGCGTGTTCATTGACAATTCCGCTGCCGGCAGCAGCACCGTCACCCTCACCGGGAACACCTTCTCCGGCAACCAGGCCACTGGTGGAGGGGGGGTAGCCGCCGGCGGGGGGGCCATCCTCGACACCGGCGGCACGATGGACATCTTCAGCAACAACTTCCTCACCAATTCGGTCACCGCCAGTGGAGAGGGCGGCGCGGTGAATGTGGTCGCTGGCACGGCCAACCTGGCCGGGAACCGCTTCCATGCCAACACCGCGGCGGCCGCAAACGGCAAGACCCTGTCCGCCGACGCCTCGAACACACCGGTGGTTTCCGCGGCGGACAACTGGTGGTCATCGAACACTGGGCCGATTGCCGGTGACCTCTTGGGGGTCACCGTGAGCAACTATCTCCAGCTCCGGGTCTCGTCCTCGCCCAACCCGGTGCTCACCGGCGGCAACACCACTGTTACCGCCGACCTGACCCACAACCAGACCAATGCGCTCTTCAGCGCCCATTTCATCCCCGATGGCACCCCGGTCACCTTCGGGGGGAGCGCCGGCACCTACGCCGGTGGAACCAGCGGCGTGACCACCAACGGCCAGGCCACCGACATCATGACCGCCGGTCCCGGAGGCATCTACTCCCCGAATGGAATCACGGCCACCGTCGATGGGGTGGTGGCTCAGGCCTCCCAGACTGTCAATCAGGCTCCGACGATCAACAGTGCCGATAACACCACCTTCACGTCCGGCACCCTCGGGACCTTCGCCGTCACCACCTCGGCCACCAGTCAACCGGTGCCGGGTATCTCAGAGACAGGTGCGCTTCCCAGTGGGGTGACGTTCCATGACAACGGCAACGGGACCGCCACCCTGAGCGGCACCCCGGGCGCCGGCACTGCCGGCACCTATCCGATCACCATCACGGCATCCAACGGCATCTCCCCGGACGCCAATCAGTCCTTCACCTTGACCGTGAACCCGGCTCCGGCCACCCAGTTCGTCGTGAGCGCCCCGGGCACCGCCACCGCCGGGGGAGCCTTCAACTTCACCGTCACCGCCGAGGACGCCTTCGGCAACACCGCCACCGGCTATGCCGGCACCGTCCACTTCACCAGCTCTGACACCGGG
>DATATM010000040.1:0-2657 GCA_036268775.1 Acidimicrobiales bacterium
CAAAGCCGGCCTGCGAGCCTCCACCCACCCGGTCGACGGGGGCCAACCGGCAGGCCGGGTCGTCACACAGGCCCCGCGGCCCCGGGCGCGGGTCAGCGCCGGGTCGACGGTGAGCCTGGCCGTTGCCAGCGGGTACGTCCGTCTCCGCATCACCGGACTGATCGGCCAGCAGTACTCGCAGGTGGCCACGGCCGTCTCCCGACTCGGTCTCCACCCCGCTCGACAAGAGACCAACTCGAACGAATTGGCCGGCACCGTCCTCGGCGTCGCGCCCAGCGGCCGGGTCAAGGTCGGCACCACTATCACCGTTTCGGTGGCGGTCACCCCGCCACCGCCCACCACCGTGCCGACGACGGTGCCCACCACGGTGCCGACGCCAGGGCCCAAGACGAAGCCGACCGCTCCGACCACTCCTCCGGGCAAACAGGGCGGTGATGGAAACGGTGGTGGTCCCGGATCACACCACGGCGGCGACTAACCCAGGATTTCAAGCGTCCTTCCGCGCCAAATTCACCTGACCGGATAGCGTTGCCCCGTGGCCGGGACGGGGGGCCGAGCCGGTACCAGTGTGCTCCGCCTCATCCTGGCGGCCACGGCGGTTGCGCTGTTCTGTGTCAACCTCGACCTCTTCGCCCTCAACCTGGCTCTCCCCCACATGGCGCGCTCGTTCGCCGTGTCCACCGACGAGCTCCAGTGGGTGATCAGCGGCTACCTGCTGGTCTTCGGGGCCGTGCTCGTCTTCGGCGGGCGCCTGGGCGACATCTTCGGACGCCGGAGGGTCCTACTCGTGGGCCTGGGCATCTTCGGCGCCTCCTCGCTGGCCTGCGGGCTGGCTCCGAGTGCCTCGGTGCTCATCGCCTTTCGCGTGGTGCAAGGGGTGGGCGCCGCCCTGATCTGGCCCACGGCGGTGGCCGTGGTGGCCAATGCGTTCCCGAAAGAGCTCATCGGGCGGGGCGTCGGGCTCCTCTACGGCCTGGGCGCCATCGGCATCGCCCTCGGTCCGTTCGCCGGCGGCACCCTCACCGGGCTGGTGGGCTGGCGGTGGGTGTTCTGGATCAACGTCCCCTTCGCCCTGACCGCGGTGGCCCTCACCCTCAAGGCCGTTCCCGAGTCCCGCGATGAGAGCTTGCCCCGCCACCTCGATCTGCCCGGTGTCGTCCTGCTGACCACAGGAATAGCCATCATCACCCTGGCGGTGGATCGGACCACGGCCTGGGGCTGGGTGTCGGCCCCGACGCTGGGCTGCCTGACCGGCGGTGTCGTCCTGCTTGCGTCCTTCGTCCTGGTGGAGCAGCGGGTGCGGTGGCCCCTCGTCAACCTCCGACTGTTCCGCAACGTTCCCTACGACGTCGTCACCATCGCCGGGATGTTCTCCAATATGACCTACACCTCGTTCGTGTTCCTCTCCACGTTGTATCTCCAGGAGGTGCGCGGCCTATCCCCACTCCAGGCCGGCCTGGTTTTCTTGGCCCCGGCCACCGCCGCCGCCGTGGCCGGTCCCCTGTCGGGTCGGTTGGTGGCGCTCGGTCAACCCACCCTGGTCATGGCCGGAGCCATCGGTGTGGGTGGCATCGGCCTCCTCGTTCTGTCGGCCAGCTCCAACTGGCTCGTGTACGTCGTTGCCTTCGGTCTGACCGGGCTGGGTGTCGGTGTCGGATGGGCGTTCGCCAGCGCCGCCACCCAGCAGGTGGTGGATCCATCCCGGGCCGGAGAGGCAGCCGGGATGACCCTGACCGTCCTGATCAGCATGGGCGGCTTGGCCGTCGCCGCGGTGGCCACCGCAACTCGAACGTTGCAGAGCAACGGCACCTCCCAGGCATCGGCCGTCCACGACTTGCTGCACCTCATCGGGCTGGTCATGGTCGTCCTGACCGTGGCCCTGCTGGTCCTGCACCGTGGCGTCGCCCGCCTCACGGCCCGATCGGCCACCACCGCGCCGGTTGGAGCACCAGGCGAACTGGCCCGGTAGCCACCGTGCGGCGCGCCATCGCCGCCGTCTGTGCACCCCGACCCGAGTAGACCGAGCATTACCCTTCGGCCATGGACCGCACCATCGTCGGGTACCACCAGGACCGCGCGGACGAGTGGGTGGCCGACCTGTCCTGTGGACACAGCCAGCACATCCGGCACAATCCTCCCTTCCTCGAGCATCCCTGGGTTCTCGAGGCAACCGGGCGGGAGGCGCGGCTGGGTCAGCTCATCGAGTGCCCGCTGTGCGATCGGTACGAGATTCCCGAGGGGTACCGTCTTGGCCGCACCAGCACAGCATGGGACGAGGGCTCCATGCCCGCAGGACTGCGGCGCAGCCACCGATTGGCCCGCGGCGTGTGGGGACGAATCGCCATGAGTCAGGGCCGGATGCGTTTCGTGTCGGAGACCGATCCCGTCTTCGAGGTCGTCATTACGCCGGATGCACCCCAGCCCATCCCACCCGAGCTAACCCACCGGGTGGAACCGCTCGGGCCCGTCCGCTTCGTCATCCAATTCTTCCAGCCGTGACCAAACGCCCGGTACTGCGCTCCCCCACCCACGGTGACGGCAACGCCGACACGGCGGCCAGTAGTGTGGCCCGGATCATGGAGACGAGAGGCCCGGTTTGCGTCTGAGTCGTGCGCGACGTCGAGCCCGACGCCGTATCCTCATCGTCGCCGTGCTGG